>CALCJK010000012.1 GCA_937967455.1 uncultured bacterium
CTGTTCATCTGGTTTATAGCCTAAAAAGACGCCAATAATTATTACAAGACAAAATTACCGCAATAGTGTAAATTTTACCGGTAATTGATAATTTACCCCTCAAGAATTAAAAAATAAGGCATTTTTTATTTTGGCATTAAATTGGTGTGTTTGATATTCAGTTAAGTTTTTCATGGTAAGCTCCTTTTGTTGTTAGATCGATCAGCTCCTCCTGAGGGTCGATAAGTTAATACCCCAGTTCCGGGAACTGGGGTTTTTTATTTTAAATTGTAAAGCAAATACCCATATGGTTTTATTGAAATACCATCCAATGTTTCATATTTAAGTATTTCATTATCTGTTAGGTTTTCTAATAATTGAAAATTTTCATACAATTTTAATTCAATTTTTTGTTCTTTGTTTGAAAAATTTAAGATTACAAGTATTCTTTCTTTTTCACTTTTTCTCAGAAATGCATAAATTGATTGCGAGTTTATTTGTTCTATTGGTTCGAAAGCTCCATTTACTAAAGCTTGATGGTTTTTACGCAGTATAAATAAATTTTTGTATAATTCGTACATTTCAGATTTTCGACTCCAATCGATCTCAACTTTTTCGAATAAATCCAGGCGTTTATCATTTGCAACTTCTTCACCATTGTAAAGCAAGGGAATACCTGGTATTGTATTTATCAAAATTGCTGATAATTTCAACCCATAAATTCCAAACTTTTGAACTGCCGGTTTATCCCATGCATTCTTATCATGATTGGTGTTAAATCTTAATCTTAAAGAACCTTTAGGAAAACGCAAGGCTTCATTCTTAAAAATTTGATCCAAAGATTTTGCTGAAGTTTTTCCTTTCAGTAATGGCTCTAATTTATCATATAAATTCCAAGAGTAAGTAATATCAAATGCTTTAAGATGATGTTCAGGTAAAGAACCTTCAGAAAGCATCATTACAGGTTTAATTTTGTTTAATTCCAGACGAGCGGTTTCCCAGAATTCTAATGGTACGAGCTCGGCTACATCACATCTAAAACCATCAATATCTATTTCTTTTATCCACCATTTCATCATTTCAATCATGTATTCCCATAAATCCCTTCTTGAATAGTCAAGATCTGCTACATCTGTCCAATCTGAGTTTGGTGAGACAATTTTCCCATCACTATTTTTTGTAAACCACTCAGGATGATTTTTAATCAGCTCACTATCCCAAGATGTATGATTTGCAACTAAATCAATTATTATTTTTAATTTGTGTTCATGAACTGTTTTAACCAGGGACTTAAAATCTTCAAGTGTTCCAAATTCTGGATTTACAGAATAGTAGTCCTGTACAGAATATGGACTGCCAAGTGTACCTTTTCTTTTAATTTTACCAATTGGGTGAATTGGTAAAAGCCATATTACAGTTACACCAAGTTCTTTAAGTTCAGGTATTCTTTTTTCAAGTGATTTAAATGTACCTTCTTTAGAAAAGGATCTAAGATATACTGAGTAAATTATTGCTTCCTTTACCCATGTAACACTTTCTATTGCTGAAAGCTCAGCGTATTTAGATTTAATGTGTTTATCGATATCTTTATATTCGATTATAAAGACTGGTTTATAAATTCCTCCTGGTCCTCCGTAATCAATTACTTGAACTACAATGGTATTTTGCCCATTTTTGATTTTGTCTTTGAGCTCAAAAAAGAATGCTTCATTATAACCAGAATGACTTCCTATTTCTTTTCCATTTATCCACACGCTTGCATCGTCATCTATACCTTCAAAATAAATAATTAAATCTTTAGAGGCATTATCGATGAAAAAATTTTTTGCGTACCATCCCCAGCCATCGTAATTTGTGAGAAACGAATGATCATCCCAGTACTTGGGTAAATCTATTTCTTCCCAGTTATCTCTTTGGTAATCAGTTTTAAAATATCCTTCGCTGATTCCAGATTGTGTGGGATCAGATTTAAAGAACCATTTTCCATCGAGTGAGATTTTTTCTTCCATTGTTAAACAACGGGAAAAGATGTTTAATAATAGTAAAATAATTGGAAAAAATTTCATTTAGTTACATTTTTTCTGGTGCTGTAATTCCAAGAATTCTTAATCCATTTTTTAGAATAGTTTTTGTAGCTATACAGAGAGCGATTCTTGCTGAGCTAAGTGATTTATCATCACTAACAACTCTGTAAAGGTGATAAAATTTATGAAAAATTCCAGCTACATCATGCAGGTATTCCGCTAATAAATGGGGTTGGTACGACTGAGCGCAGCTTTCAACTATATCTGGAAATTGCTCTAATTGTTTGATTAATTGTATTTCTTCTGGTTTATCAAGTAATTCAAAATTTGGTACATGTTTTAGAGCCGCTCCCTCGCTTTCAGCATATCTTATAATGCTTGCAATTCTTGCATGTGCATATTGAAGATAATAAACTGGATTTTCTTCTGATTGATTTTTTGCAAGGTTTAGATCGAAATTCAGGTGACTGTCCATACTTCTCATCAGGAAAAAGTATCGTACAACGTCGGCTCCAACTTCGTCTATCAACTCATCGAGTGTTATAAAGTTAGCTTTACGAGTGGACATTTTGACAATTTCACCGTTTTGTAGAATCGTAACAAATTGATGTATTAACACTTTTACTTTCTTTTCATCATAGCCAAGAGCTTTTAACCCAGCAAGTACATCTGGGTAAGTGGCAATGTGATCAGCTCCTAAAATATCTATAATGAGTTCAAAACCTCGTTGAAATTTATTTCTGTGGTATGCAATATCTGGAAGTCGGTAAGTAGGTTCGCCAGTGCTTTTGATGATTACCTTATCAGCTTCACCACCAAGAGCTGTTGCTTTGAACCAGGTTGCACCATCTTTTTCGTAAGCAAGATTTTTTGATTTTAAAATGTTCACAACATCCTGCACGCTACCGTCGTCATAAAGAGATTTTTCGTTAAAAAACACATCAAATTCAATGTCAAGGCGCTTAAGTGTTCTTTTTATATCATCAAAAATTTCTTTTTCAGCTTGTTGCTTGAAGAATTCACTGTCAGTTTGGTTTTTGAGTGAGTCACCATATTCTTCAAAAATATGCTGTGCTATATCTTTAATATAATCACCCTGATAATAATCTTCCGGGAAATCAATCGGTTCACCGGTTAATTCCAGATACCTGAGTCGTACAGAATCACCTAAAACGCGCATTTGTCGACCAGCATTATTAAAGTAGTATTCTCTTGTAACATTATGGCCTGTCCATTCTAGCAGATTTGCAATTGTATCTCCTAGTACAGCTCCTCTACCGTGTCCAACTGTGAGGGGTCCTGTTGGATTTGCACTAACGAACTCTACCTGTGTTTTTAACCCTTTAGCTATATTTGAAGACCCAAATTTGTCGCCGCTTGATATTATTTCTTTTAAACGTTCATAGAAATATTTTTGAGTAAAGAAAAAATTAATGAAGCCGGCGCCTGCTACCTCAATTTTTTTGAAGTATGTTTTATCAATCTCCAATTTAGAAATCAGATCTTCAGCAATAGTTCTCGGTGGTTTACCAAACTTTTTTGCAAGAACCATTGCAATGTTTGTTGTTAAATCTCCGTGATCGGGTATTCTTGGTTTTTCAATTACGATTTTATAGGGAAATGAGCTTTCATCAAAATCATGTATCAGGGATTTTGCAGCTGTTATTATTTTATTTTTTAGAAACTCTTTCACTCTTTTTCTTAGTTTGTTTTTTTGCAGGAAGTTTATCTTCAATGGTTTCTATTTTTGCATCACCCCAGAGTTTTTCGAGGTTATAATATTTACGAATTTCTTTCAAAAAAATATGAACAACTACATCTATGTAATCTATAATAACCCATTGTCTTTGACTTAGCCCTTCTGTTTTCCACGCTTTAATTCCAAGCTTTTCTGTGCCGTCTACTACTGCATCTGTTATTGCTTTAACTTGAACATCCGAATCTGCTGAACATATAACAAAAAAGTCAGTAATGTCTGTAATTTTTCTTAAGTCCATTATTAAAACATTACTTGCTTTTTTTTCTAATGTGAAGTTTGCAATTCTTTTAGCTAAGGTTTTGGTTCTCAATTATCCTCCTTTACATCATTGGTTTTAGTTGTGTACAATTTTTTCCAAGTATTAGTGTAATTGAAACGAAATAATCTGGATTAATTTGTTGCAATATGTCCTTTTCTGTTAGCCCAATTATTTGAGCGACACGAAGTGATGCTTTTTTGTCCCCAACTCGATCGATGATTATAGTATTATCTAAAGAGAAAATTTTATAATTTCTTGCATCTACTACATCTATTCCGTTTTTTCTTAAATAATTTGTGAATTTTGCACCAGCACCCTTTATTCCACTACCATTCAGTATTTCTATCTGTATTACCTGATTTGTTGAGTCGATCAACAGTGTGGTGTTAGGTTCAGGTTGTGGAACTTGTTGTGAAATGAAAGAATAAAAAAGATAGATTACAATTAACGACATTATCACTATCAGGATATTTAGAATCCAGGTAAAGAAAAATTTTGGTGTTTTATTGGTATAGGGTGATTTCAATTTATTTATATAACAACTCCTCGATGCATGTATAATTGACTAAAAACTTTGAAAACACAATATTACTTCTCATCATAGTAAAATGGTGAGGTGTACCAGTGATATGGCAGATAATAGCCATAATAACTAACTGGTAACTGGCGGTATTGTAATTGAAGGTAAAAATTTTCCCATGGTCGATAATTTATTTCGGCACGACTGATAAACAATTTGTTTAGATTGTTTCTATAATCTCCAAATGGTGAACCCATTAGACTTATATCCAGCCTTGCGTTTAAATTGTTAGAAAATTGATAAAACATACTATTTGTATAAGATGCAATTGAATTACCTCCATTACCACCAGAAAAATACTGAAGCGACAAATTGTGTTGCATACGAAAGTTCTGGGGATTAAACCAGCTTAATATGGACGGATATGGAGCAGGTTTATAGAAAGAATTTACCACACTTGTCTGTTCAGGGATTTGATTTTTTAATTGTGAATTTGATATATACGGGACTAAACTCAAAATTGCTATTATTATGTATATTTTAAGTGTTTTCATAAGCTCTTTCCTAACTATCTTTTAACATTAATATTATAGTTAAAATTTATCAAATTTTCAAGAAGGTAAACCTCTTTGTGTAAAAACTTTCCTTGCGAGTTCCAGCTGTGTTACGTCATTTATTCCCATAATTTCCAGTGGATCTTTGCTTTTCACAGCTATAACTTTATAATTCTTTTTCCAGAAATGCTCAAAGACATCAGTCAGATAATATTCATTTTGAGCATTATCAGGTTTTAGATGTTTCAATGCTTCAAAAAGTTTAGTAGCATCAAAAAGATAAATACCAGAATTTATTTCTTTAATTTTCAGAATCTCTGGTGGAGCATCTTTATGTTCTAAAATTTTAAGAACAGCATTATCTTCACTTCGGATAATTCTACCATAACCTGTTGGGTCTTCCAGTTCGGTAGTAAGAATAACTGCATCAGCCTTGGTCGCAGAATATTCTTTAATCATTCTATCAATTGTAGAGTAAGATAAGAGTGGAACATCACCGGATAAGATTAAAACCGAACCTTTGAAGTCTTTCAACAAATGATGTGTTTGCATTACAGCATGACCTGTACCTAGTTGTTCTAATTGTTCAACGAATTCAATTTTTTCACTCTCATTTTTAAAGTAATCTATTATCATTTGTCTTTGCCATCCTACAACAATAATTAAACGAGCAGGGTTAATTTTTTTGCTTAACTCAACAACATGATATATCATTGGTTTATTACCAATTTCATACATTACCTTTGCCATATCAGGGTTCTTCATTCTTTTACCTTTTCCAGCTGCTAATATTATAACTGCAATATTAGTGTTCGTGTTCATCTTTTCACCATAATATTATCAATTAAGCGAACAGTGCCTGTTCTTACCGCAAGCGAAATTAAAATAGATTTATTTGGGTGTGCGATTGATAAATCATCTAATGTTTCAGCATCGTTGAAAGAAATATAATCAATCGTAAAAATTTTCTTTTCAAGAATCATTTTTTCCATGGTGGATTTTATTTTTTCAATGTCAGTTTCACCATTGAGTATTTCAGTTTCTGCAAATTTCAGGGATTGATATAAAATAGTTGCGTTTTTACGTTCATCGTTTTTAAGATACACATTTCTAGAACTCATAGCCAGTCCATCGGTTTCGCGAACAGTTGGACCAATTAATATCTGAATATCAAAATTTAAATCTTTTACCATTTTTTTTATCACAAGTGCTTGTTGAGCATCTTTTTGTCCAAATACAGCAATGTGTGGTTTTGTTATATTAAAGAGCTTTGCTACTACGGTTGTAACTCCTCGGAAATGTGTTGGGCGAAATTTTCCCTCCAACTTTGAAGTGATTTTTTCAACATTAACATAAGTGAGAAAATTTGAATTATACATCGCAGAAGTTTCTGGTGCAAAAACCACATCTACTTCTTCAGCTTGGCACATTGCCAAATCCCTGTTCAGGTCGCGCGGATATTGCTCAAAATCCTCATTCGGAGCAAATTGAGTAGGATTTACAAAGATTGTTGTGATAACAAAATCAGAATTTTGTTTTGCGAGGCGAATTAAGCTTAGGTGACCTTCGTGTAAATAGCCCATTGTTGGAACAACACCAATTTTGTAGCCCAGATTTCTGGTTTTGTCGGCAAGTTGCTGCATTTCTGTAATTGATGTGATAAGCTGCATTTTTTTTCCTTTAAATGTCAAGAATACATTAATTTAATCAGGCGGGTTACAGTTTCTTTCATTTCCTTGCGATGTACAACCATATCTACAAATCCGTGCTCAAGTTGAAATTCGGCTCTCTGAAATCCAGGTGGCAGGTCTTTTCCTATAGTCTGGCGAATGACACGTGGACCAGCAAAACCAATTAAAGCCCCAGGTTCAGCTATGTTTACGTCCCCCATCATTGCATACGAGGCTGTTACTCCACCTGTTGTAGGATCTGTAATTATAGATATATATGGAATCGACTCGTTTGCGAGTTGGGCTAATTTAGCATTGGTTTTTGCAAGTTGCATAAGCGAAAAAGCTCCTTCCATCATTCGAGCTCCACCACTTGCAGAAACAATAATAAGTGGAATTTTTGATTTTCGTGCTTTATCAGTAATACGAGCAACTTTTTCCCCAACTACCGATCCCATACTTCCACCAATAAAACTAAAATCCATGCAGGCAATTGCAACAGGTATTCCATTAATCTTTCCAGTCCCTGTACGAACTGCGTCATTCAATCCGGTTTTGGATATTGATTCTTTAATTCGGACTTTATAAGGTTTCGTATCAGTAAAGTTCAAGATATCTTTGGATTTCATCTTTGCATCTGTCTCTTTAAATGTCCCCTCGTCGATAAGGATTGATATGTATTCTTTGCTCCCAATTCTAAAATGAAAATTACATTTCTGGCAGGTGAATAACTGTTGTTCTAAAATTGTGCGGTGAATTATCTCGCCACAATTTTCGCATTTTAACCAGAGTCCGTCTGGTATTTCTTTTTTCTTTGTCTCAGAGGCTATACTTTCCTTTGATCTTCTAAACCATGCCATTTTTATTCCTCTTTTTGTTTCTTAATGTTGTGATTTAACAAGTGTCTGAAAATCTTTTAAATAAATTGGTTCAATTTCAGCTATTTGATTTAAATTATATATAATATCTTTTTTTTCAGCCAACAATGCAATAGATACTGCACTGCAAAAGTTAACATTACTTGAGTAAAATTTCAAATTTTTTAAAGTAGTGTTATTGCTGGTTAGTAGTATCCTGAATTTATCAGCTCCTTCTCCAATGATGATGTATTCTTTGTCTGTTTGCAGAAATGATATTATATCTTTGAATAAAAATGGTTTTGGTGAAATCAGCTCTAAAAGTTCATCGTTTTCAATTTTGTATAAAGAACAATAAAATTCCTCTCTGCGAGCATCTAGTAAAGGTAAAATTAATGCTGTGGTTTGTATTTTGTGTAAAATTACATTGTATGCTAGGGCTTTTAATGTTGATACTGGTATTATGGGTTTTTTACTTGCATAAGCCAACCCTTTTGCTGTACTTAATCCTACTCTTAAGCCTGTAAATGAACCTGGACCGATAGATACAGCAATTTTGTCAAACTCTTTAAAGTTTTTTAATACTTCATCAATCAGTGGAATTATTTTTTCTGAGTGTATATTTTTTTCAAGTAACGACTTCTCAGATAAAACCTTGCTGTTTTCTATTAACGCGATGGAACATACGGAAGTGGCAGTTTCAATTCCAAGTATTTTCATATTTTTTGTATTTTAATTATTCTTTCGTTTTCTTCGTTTGTGTGTAATAAAAAAATGTTGTATCTGTTTGTTGGGAGTATTTCTTCAATTCTGTCTGCCCATTCAATTAATGAGATCCCATTACTGTAGATATAATCATCAAAACCAATTTCGGTAAGCTCCGAAATATCATTGATTCTGAAAAAATCGAAATGGTATATTGTAATGTTCTTAGATCTGTATTCATTTATAATTGTGAAAGAGGGGCTCGAAATGTTGTGTTCAATATTGAATGCTTTGCATACACCTTTAACAAAGTGTGTTTTACCTGAACCTAATTCACCAAAAAGAGCTACAACACTTCCATTTTGGAGATTTTTTATTGCGAAATTTTTTGCAAGTTCAACCGTTTCTGCTGCGCTTTTTGTTTTGTATACTTCCATTACTGTTAAATTTTTGGTTCGAGCACAACAAATGGTAGTATCATTTCTTCAAGAGATATTCCGCCATGCTGAAAACTATCCCGATACTGGCTCAAATATTTGTGATAATCTGTTGGATAAACAAAGTAATAATCTTCTTTGGCAATTATATAATTAATCGTAACTCCGCGAACTGGTAAGTGGTATTCGTGAGGATTTTTTATGATTATTGCATGTTTTTCATCAACTTTGAGATTTCTACCGAATTTATATCTTAAGTTAGTTGCCGCTTCTTTATCTGCAATTACTTTTGCACCCCTTAGACAACGTACGCTACCATGATCTGATGTAATTATAACTTTGATGTTTTTTTGTAATGAGAGAGTCTTCAAAATATTCAGAAGCGAAGAATGCTGAAACCAGGACTGAGTAAGAGAGCGATAGGCTGATTCATCCGGTGCAATTTCTTTTAATATTTGTGAATCCGACCTCTGGTGAGCAAGCATATCGACAAAGTTAATGACAATCGATGTGAGTTTATTATTTATAAGGGAAAGAATATTTTGTTCAATATTTTTCCCAAATTCTGGATCGATGATTTTAATATATTTAGGTTCTGGTCTGAGATTTATTCTTCTTCTTTCCAGAAGATTTAGAAGGAATTGGTGTTCAAATTTATTCCGACTGTTATCATCATCTTCCCATTGTTCCCAAATTTCAGGAAATCTTCTTTCAATTTCATCTGGCCAGGAGCCCGAGAATATAGCATTTCGTGAATATGGTGTAGCAGTTGGAAGTATTGAATAGTAAAATTGCTTTCTAATATTAAAATAATTACGTAAAATATTTTCCATTCCCATCCATTGATCATATCTCAAACAGTCAATTACCAGAAAAAAAACTGACTTGTTTGTTTGTAATTCTGGTATTAGTAGCTTATCAACAACATCGATAGAGAATATAGGCCGGTTTTTGCTTTCTAACCAATCTCTGTAATTTCTTTCGATGAATTTTGAAAACTCGATGTTACAAGAACGAAACTGATCACTAAGAGTATCATTTAATCCCAGTTCTGGATGTTCGTCTATTTCGATTGCCCAATTAACTAGTCTGTGGTAGATATCTGTCCATTCTTGAAAAGAAGGATTTAAGGTTAGTTGAGTTGATATTTCATTGAATTCTTTGATGTAATCACGAGATACATACTCGCTTTCAATTTTTTTCCCCTCAAGAAATTTTTTGCAGGTAAGTAAAATTTGACTTGGATTTACAGGTTTAGTGAGGTAATCATCAATTTTGCTTCCAATTGCATTTTCCATCAAACCCTCGTCTTCTGATTTGGTAACCATAACAACAGGTAACTCAGGTCTGATGTTTTTGATCTCTGTAAGTGTTTTTAATCCACCCATACCTGGCATCATTTCATCAAGAAATACGAGATCATAATTTCTCGCTGTTACCAAATCAATCGCATCTTCGCCATTTGTTGCAGTTTCAACTATATAACCTTTCTCTTTAAGAAAAAGAATATGTGGTTTTAGTAATTCAATCTCGTCGTCTACCCAGAGTATTTTACCTTTATCAATCATTGTATTGCTATCCTTAAATCTAACCCACCCTCATTTGTTGTAGTTCCAGGAATTAGAGACCCACCTTCATCTGGTTTAATACTTGTGTATCTATAATATATTGCAGCAGTTATGCGGGAACTTAGTACATAACGGATTCTTGGTTCAATTATTGTGCGAGTTGTTCCTTCGAGTGGTGTTCCATCTGGATTTACTTCGAGTAAATTTACTTCATATGTTGTTCGCGATGTGTGATTAAGTGAATAATTCAGAGTTGCTTCAAGATCGTTGCTTAATGATAGACCAAAGAATGGAAATTCAAAACCTCTGCGATTATAGCTTAATGAGAACGAAACTTCTGTGTTTGATTGCTCGACAATACTTCGTGAAGCTATGTTTAAATCGTATGATGCCCCTTTGTTAAATTTAAATGAGAAAGTCATATTTCCCTTTAAAATTTCCTTCATTGTAGCATCTAAGCCTATCAGTGGTGCAAAGCTATAATTAACACGTTCAGCTTCTACTCTAATACCACCGTTTGGATTGCCTTTCCATTGTTTTGTAAAACCAGAAGTATAAGCATGACTGAATGATAATCTATCTACGAATTTTGTGAAACCCAGAGTTTTTTCAACACCATCCCAGCGCATTGAGTAGTTAACTCTAGGTAGTAATGAACCGAATAATTTTTGAAATACAGGAAGTGCTTCCATGCCCTTTTCAAAGGATTCTGCAAGTTTTACGTCATCGGAAGCTTCATCTGTAATATTGTTGCGTCGTGCATTGTATTTTTTCCCAACATCCTCAAGGTTGCTCTTGAACATTTTGAACAAAAGTATAGGTGGCATTGTGAAAAATGATCTTTCAAGATTTCCACCAATTGCAACCGAATTGATTGTAGGTACACCCTCAGCATCAGTAATTAGTGTTGTGCTTTTATTGAATGCCCAGTTAAGGTTCCAGTTCAAATCTATTGAGGCACCTTCCCAGAGAGGTCGATTAGTTCTTAATGCAATTCTGTTTGTCTGATTGAATTGATCAGAAATCTGAGTATTAGGTGCTCTCAATCCACGGATTACATTAAATTTTATAAATGGGAAACTTGATGAAGAGGCATATTCGAGTTTTCCAGACGGGTCGCTTAATAATCCTAATTGGTAAAGTCTTGATGGACCATAGTCAAGTTTTGGATCTTCAAAGGGTGGAACTCCCCAGAAGTTCATCATACCGGTATGACCACGAACTCCACTGTTAATGCTTCTGTTAGTTTGTGCAAATGATATATTTATAGTTTCATAATCCAGGAACGGATATTTTATAAAAATTTTGGAAATTGTCTTTAGCTGGTTAAGTATATTAATTTTTTTCTCAGGTTTTGATTCGGTTGATTTCTTGACTGTTGAAGTATCGCTTTTTGATATTGAATCAGCTTGTTCATTCCTCTGCTGGGGTCGAGTTCTGACTGGAGCTTGTTGTGCAGTTGTTTGAGGTTCTTTAGATATAAACCAGGGATCTGTCAGAGTTTTTAATCTGAAGTTTAAAGTTAGATTAATATTATTATCCCAACCTGCACCTTTACCTCTATCCTCTGGTTGAAAATTGTCCGACCAACCATAGTTTACAGAATATCCTGTTCCCACATCCAGATATTTATTGATATCTAACAGGTTTGGAATTTTAGGTTTTGCGTTAATTGTGAATCTTTGTGAATATCGGGCAGTAAGTCCAAAGTTGATTACTTTGTTAGTTCTGAAAATATCTCTAAGTATTTGACTAAATGGTCGTTGGTTCCCGAGTGAATCTGTCTCAAGGTGAAGTAATGAACTTTCAACATTTATACCGTAATCACCTGAAAGGTTGATTAATCCACTTTCAGATAAACGCCATCCGAAGTTCAGGTTTCTACTTGCATTAAAAGATCTGCTGATTGGTCTTTGTGTTGTAGTTTGTAGTCTGGGGGTTTCTTTGCTTTGTCCACGTTGAACACCTATACCAGTATTAAAGTTTGTTATTGGTATGAAATAAATTTTGTAATCTTTGTAGTCATTAAGTAACCATAAACCATCGAATAATTTTTTAAAAGGAGCGAAATAGAAATCAGCTGGCAAACTGACGGAATATCCAGTCCTTCCATTCCAGCTCCAATTATATCTTTGTATTATTAGAGGATTACGTTCTGTTGATCTGTTGTAACCAAAGCTCCAGCTAATTTTATTAATAGTTTCATTAATATACCATGCTGAAGATGGGAAGACAATTCTGAGATTTGGGACACCAAAGGATTCAGACATTCTAACGGTTTGAACTTGTCTTATTACCTCATTTTTAAGTTTTTCTGCTTCATCAGTTGGAGTCCCATTGTTAATTGCAGTTTCTTTTATTCTTTCTGCAGCTTGTTTTGTATCTATATCTGTATTAGGAAGGTAAAGAGGGTTTTCAATACTTTCGCTGTGATTATAATTAAATGGAATTGTTGTTCCTTGCCAGCTTTTGGGTAAAAATTTTTCTAAAGAAAAGCTTGCGCCAACTGCCCAATTGTTTGTTGTTTTTCGACTTCCAAATCTTTGATCGAGTCCGTGGAAGTACGGATCCATTTTTGAGTAATTGAATGAGGCATTTCCAAAATCAGCTATTTTTAACTGTGTATCAAATTTGTATGCCCAACCGGGTGTATCATCAACATCTGAAACTCGTAATTCATTTATCCATACTTCACCATAAAGTATCGTTTTGCCTTTGTTAGCGGGGTTTTCTACGCCAATCCATATATATTTAATGCTTGTCAAAGATGGATTACCTCTCACAACATAAACAGCTCCTGGTGGTCCATTTGGTACTGGAACTGGAGTCGAGCGGTTTCGAACAGAATCTCTTCCTTCTTTTATAGCTGTGAGTTCAGCGAATTTGATTATGATTTCATTATTTGCTGGGTCCCAACCAGGATGTAAAGGTGCTCGATACTCATAATAATTTAATGAATCTATTCCAAAGCGTAAGTAAACTTCAGCATCGTAATCATCCAGACTGTTGAATACAAAATTTTTATCTCCATGTACAAACATCTTCATTGTGCGGTAATTAAACACATCAAGGGGTCTATAAGAGTAGAATTTAAATGCTTCTCTTGATTCTCCGTCTAGTAAACCGTTTATTTTTAAATTTAATGATTGTTCGTTTCCTAAAATTTGTTGATCTGGTTGAGTTCTATCACGTTCGCGAATAACACCTGGTGGAATTTCATATTCTGGATTATCCTCAAAATTAATCACAGCAACTTTTAGTACAGTGTCAGTTTTTGAAACTTCTTGCCATTGATTACCAACCAAACTTATATCCGCAATTCTGATTCTGACTGGTTCATCAAAACCTGAGATCCAAATTCTAACATATTGCATATTCTGTAATATGTCTGTAGCGCTTTCGTTGCCTTGAGTGATTTTCCTCGTAAATTCTGTAAGTGGTATCCTGAATTGATACCAACCATAAATTCCACCACCAACAATATAATTATTTGTTCTCTCAATACCTGTTGAATCTATATAAACTGAATCTAGTGGAATTTCATATTCAAGATAGCTATTTAGCAAATCCAATTCTCCGTTAGCGTTTAAATCCTCTGTGTCGGGAAATCTACCTTCTGGACTTAATTCATTTTTTTCAGATCCGTTTATTCTGCTGAAATCTCTACCTCCAGTAGTGTATGCAAAATTATCACCGCTTGGATCATCATATAATTCTGGATATTTTACAATTAAATCTGCGTATATCTGTCTTTCCTCTGCATCAGTTAACATATCTAAACCAACATCTTCCCCTGGATTTAGTACACCATTTGGAATGTTACTTTTAACTAAATCTTCGCTATTCAGTCTTTTATTTGGAATAACATCTTCGCTGATTTTACCTAAATTAAAAAATATTCTACCTCTTTTTAAATTGGGTGCTGAAGTAGAGATTTGTTCAGTTTTTAACCACAGTTCTATATAATTAATGTTTTGCTCTATTATATTAGTCCCGGCTGTGCCTAAATATTTCATTATACCAGCCCAATTTTTTTGAGGTTCTGCAAGGAGTGTTTTTTCAATATCCATTGAATAATTGTATTGCCCTCGCTCTTTTGGAAAGAAATCCAGATTTAAAACAGTGACCTGTTCTTGTCCCCTTCTTACGCTTTTGTTTGGCCAAATGTCAGTAACAATTACATCACTTGGTAATCGATTATACCACCAGAGTTTTGATTTTGAATAGGTTTTTGTGCTATCCGGTATATCACCAAGGAATGTGTAAACTGGTGGACTTGTGAGTCGCCAGGTTGAATAACCAACCCCTAATGGAATACTTCTGCGTGCACCTTCGAAATCATCTATATAAGCGATTCCAGAACCTCTATCACTTGCAATAGTACTCTTTTTTGTATTTGGATCAGGAAGCATATATGCTGCTTCACCAGAAAATTTAATTGTTGACATTTCCTGTGTTCGAATAAATGGAAGTGCATCAATTGCTTTTGTCAGGAATTCAAGATTGAAAGATGTCATTGCATCAATACCAAAGATTGAGTTATTTGTTGGTTCTTCATTGAGGCGAACTTTGTCACTTAATGTTTCCTGATTCAAATTCATAAAAGTGAATCCCAATTTTGTATTTGGGAGTGGATCCATTTCTCCCCTTGCACCAATCAATGTTTTAGACGCTAACTGGAATAAATCATTTTGTTCATATTTAATTTGTAGATTTGCACCAGGCATTAGCGCTCTCTGATTTCTTATAATAACTTCTCCAATCATATAGTCGACAGAATAATCAACATTCGGCGTGAGTGGCGAACCATCAAGAAGAACCTGAACACTTCCTTCAACTACATTAAATCCAAGATTATATTTGTTCTGGCGTTCGGTAGCAGATTTGCCTTTGAGTATGTATTTGTTTCTTATACTTTGTTGTGCGAATGTTCTTAATGTGTCGTAAATTTCTGGATATATGTAAGTTTCTATCACTGATTCAGGTTCTCCAATACTTAGCAGGAATTCGCTAATTGATTTTCTAAAAGGTTCCAGTGTTGGGAATATTATTTCAGCTCGAGATTCGTCAATTGTTAAACCTCTGATATAGTCAAACTTATCATCAGGTTGATTTAAGTTGTTTTCACCATATTTATCTAATCCAAGAATTCTAATTAGTGGAGTACCAAACAATTGGTCCTGATCGGATTGTGAACCTTCTTCTCTAAAGATCTTTAATTCAAAACCTTGTTGCTTAAGATTGGAGCCTCCAATTGAATAGATGTTTTTCAACATCAAGTTCCATGCGTATTTGTGGTTGGGAACAAGATTTTTCGGTCTTATCAATTTTAATATTAACGGTTTTGTTGAGGATGTATCAATTCCAGCAAATTCACCAAATATGATATCATCATCAGTTGCACCAGTTGGTCCCTGGGTTCTAAATGCTACTGCAAGTGCTTGATCGGCTTGCAAACTGGTATTTAGTGAAATATAACCAGATTGTGCATTTAACTTATATTCATTTGGTTGTAGTTTTATCCAGGTGCCTTTCTCTATTATACCTGAAATAGAATTAAGCTCTCTTAAAGAATCTGCATATGAATCACCTGCTACGATTGGTGGCAGGTCAACAATTGCAACCGCTTCTTTTTGACCAGCTTGATAAACACCACCTTGGCGGGTTTTCCATACTTCAATATCTACAACATTAAATTGTAACATATTGATAGGCAATTGTACATTTAATCCGGAATGAGTGATTTCAAAAATACTTCTATACAATGTATCTAAAAAGTAATGATTTGTTGAATATTCAAAAGCCCTGATTGTAAATTCTCTTTCTTGTGCACCACCAGAAGCAGTTAGCTCTCTTGTCTGCCCCTTTTTCTGAGACATAACTGTTTGTAGTGTTAAAGGGCCAAGCTGGAATTTGCTTTTAATTCCAAAAAGTGCCTGACTGCTTCCAATATAAGAAGCTGGAGATTGAAGCGAAACATTGCCAGCTTCAATTGTTTGAATTATTTCGTCTTCGTAACCTGTATACTTAATCTTTAATTGGTTCTCATACTCAAATGTGCGCTGTGTGTTCCAATCGGCATTGATATTAAGTTTATCCCCAATTGTACCGTTTACATTTACCTGTACTTCCTGGTTGAAATTTGGTTCGTTCCGCACTTGATCCTGTCGCGAGATGGTTGCCTGATCAGATTTCTGACTTCTAAATCCTGCTTTAATATTAACTGCTCCATTTATTCTAATATTTATTTTTGGAGGACCAAATATACTTAAAAACGGGACTGATGGGACTGGGATATCAATATTGGTTACCGATCCTAAAAATTCACTTAAGCCAACACCATGTTCTTTTTCTTTATAAACTTTAACTAATGCTTCCCAATTTTTGTATTTTTCGTGTTCAAGTCGCCTTCGTATGTATTCATCTAAAGTTAATCTAATTGGTATTTTTACATCTTTTCCATAAATGCTTTCAGTTACATTTACATATGAACCTGTGCTATCGAGCTCGACATTGAATTGATATGCTGTGGAACGATTTTCAAGAAATAGGGGATGTGGTTTTTTGTTAAATGGTTGTGCATAAACTGGATCAATCCTTCGATATACAAAGTGTTCAACTCTTGCTGATGAATCTATAAAAATGTATGATGTTGAATCAATCCATTCTGTTATACTCGTATCCTGTGAAATAACCCTAGGTAATATTGTATCTATTTCTTCGGCATCTAAGGTATCAGTTTCTAGTTCAAGATCAGTTGTATCTGTCGATGGTATGTAAAAATTGTATGGTTTTGATAATTCTATTTTAGTTGAATTAAAATAAGAAAATGAATTGAAAATTAATGCGAAGAATGCTAATAGTAAGGCTACAAATTTTAGGGAGTACTTTTTGAGAGTATTTTTGTTTGTAAAAGAATACACGTTGTTATACGATACTTTTTCAGTTGATAGAAAATTTCATAAAATTATTTTAGTAATCTATAGCAAAATATCGATAACAACGCGTCCTTTAAGTTTTTTGTTATAATTTCAGAAAAAAGTTATAAAAAAGCAAATTAAACTACAATTTTTCTAAAATTAGCGAATTTCCATTTCTTTTAAAAGATTTTGAGCATTTGAGAACTTATCGAGTATGAACAACACATAACGCGAATCTACACTGATTGCGCGATTCATTTGCTCTTCAAAATAATAGTCGCCAACTACACCTTCCCAGTTACCATCAAAAGCTACACCTGCTAATTCACCTTTACCATTAATTATTGGGCTCCCTGAGTTTCCACCTGTAATGTCTAAATTAGATATAAATGCTATGGGTACATCATTAATTTTGGGATCAGTGTATATTCCAAAATCTTTCTTTTCCCATAGTTCTTTAAGTTGATCTGGAACTTCAAATGGTTCAATACCAGTCTCTTTTTCTATAACACCAGTTAAACTTGTTACATAATCCCAATAAACTGCATCTCTCGGTTTAAGTGGCTTAACCGTTCCAAAAGTCAGGCGCATGGTTCTATTTGCATCTGGATAAATATTTTCCCCTTTCCATTTAAGAAAAGCCTCCATCAAATCTCTTCTTAATGAATTCATTTTTGTTTCATATGCTTGATATTTTTCACGAAGTGGTGCTTCATCTTTCTCAAGCTCAATGGCAAATTCTACAAATTCATCATCCCGTATGTCATCATCATCTTTTAGAAGTAATTTTTCCGCACTTGCAATGGAATTTAATTTTGTGTCCTCATACAAATTATCAACAAATTTCCGGATTGCTTTTTCAAGTTTCTCTCCTTTTTTGCCTTTTGTTATTTTTTGGACAAAGCTAATTGCTTGTGCTTCTGGAAGTTCAGCTGCCTTGAGTAACAAAGCTGTTAAATTTTCCTTGTCAATTTCTTGAACATAGTTTTTATAAACAGCAGCCATAAAGTTTTTAACTGGCATACGATCTGCCTCTGTCTTAGGTACAATTTTACCTGTTGAGTCCTTTTTAGGAATTGCAGTGTAGTTCATCAAGCGCTGAGCGATTCGAAGTAAGTCGCAACTCATAACTAAACTGGATAGCATAACTCTTTTTTTATTATATGCTTTAAGATCATTGATTTGTGATTCAATTTCATTTAATATGTTTCCGTATTTTGCATTCATATCTGGATTTGAAGAAAGAAATGTTAAGAATTTTTGTTCTTCTGCACTTTTAAGCTGTATTAGTTTCAGTCGTTTCATACCTTCTAATACACCTAGATAGTTTTTATATGTGTTTTCAAGTCCTCTTAATCTGCTTGCGAGTTTTAGTTCAATTTCGCGATCTTTCTTTGTCCATTTGTTGAGAATATCTATTCTGATTTTAAAAATATCAACTGAGATTGGTAAGGCTTCCTCGTATGCGTATTTAATATCTGCCGTTGTTCTGTAGCGAAAAGTTCTTCCTGGATATCCAATTATCATCATAAAAGAACCTTCTTGATATCCTTTTGTAGAAACGGGTAGAAAATGCTTGGGTTTGTAAGGGACATTCTCTTTAGAGTATTTTACAGTTTTACCTTCAGGAGAGACATAAGCTCGCAGAAATGAGAAGTCGCCAGTGTGTCGTGGCCACATCCAGTTATCAATTTCTCCTCCATAGTTTCCAATTGAGTTTGGTGGACAATATACGAGTCTAATATCCTTTATTACTTCATATGTGAAAAGGTAGTATTTTACACCATAAAATATTTCACTGGCTCGGCATTCATATTCGGTGTTGGCTTTCTCCCTATTCTCAATTTCTCGTAGTTTAGCATTAATAGCTTTTTGTTGTTCTCCAGGTGTCATTTCTGGTTTAATAGTACTCATTACTTCATCAGTAATATCTTTCATAGAGATCAAAACTTGTGCTGTCATGTTCTCTACCGGGATTTCTTCTTCAAGCGATTTTGCCAGAAAACCATTTTTCAATCTGTCTTCCATCACAGTGCTGACAGATACAATTGCACCATATGCGACATGATGGTTCGTTATAATTAAACCCTGATTGGATATAAATGAACCGGTTCCACCTCCTAATAGTACAATTGCATCTTTAATGCTTGGCCCGTTTGGATTATAAATTTGTTCGGGAGTTAACTCAAAGCCATTCTTTTTAAATTCACTTAAATTGAGCTTATTGATTGCATCCAACAACCACATTCCCTCATCAAGAAGTGAGAAGGAAGTAGTATGAATAAATAGAATTAATAAAAATACAATATACTTGATTTTCATCTTTCAATCCTTAAATTTTTTATAGAATATGCGAAAAATTAAGTAAAATAAAAAGTTACATATCACTTAACGGTGAAGTTCCCATAAATTGTATCTCTCCCCCATTTTCTGTATTTTTTTATAAATTTCAATTTATAAAATGAATTTTTACAGAAAAATAAAACTTCACCACAAAATTTTATTAGGACTACTTCTGGGAGTAATTTTTGGAGTTATCTTTGGTGTAAACAAGTATGAGTTGGAAATTACACACAAAGGCAAAAAAAAAGAAGTTGTCAAAAATTGGGAAACAGTTGAATTTCTTGATCCAACCTCAAATGTTATCATCAAATCGTTTGGTAGCGAAGATCAACTCAAGATATTAAGCTACTTTCAAAGCTTAAAGGAAGATTTTAAAGATAAAATCGTTGTTGTTGTAAACTTTAAAAAGGTTGCTGAGAGCGAACGGTATGAGAAAAAATATTTTGAGAAAGTTTATAAGATTGATAAAGTTAAAACAATACCGATTCACATAAAACCAATTGGAACAATTTTCATCCGTCTCTTAATGTTTATAGCAATTCCACTTGTATTGTCGTCTTTGATAGTGGGTGCATCAAGCTTGGGCGATTTGAAGAAAGTTGGTAGAATTGGTTTGAAGATGCTTGCGTTTTATAGTATCACAATTGCTATCGCTATTATTATCGGTTTGTCGTTAACAAATGCTATTGAACCTGGTAGAAGACTTTCAGCCGATGCAAAAGAAAAGCTCATGGTAGAATTTGCACCAAATATACAATCACGAATTCAGGAAGCACTTGAGCTGAATATTATAAATACAATTGTTAATATAGTCCCAACAAACCCAATTTATGCTTTAGCAAACTCAGAGATGTTGCAGATAGTGTTCTTTGCTTTAATTGTTGGAGTAACTTTAACCGCCATTCGAAGAGAGAAATCTGAGCCTGTGATTAAATTTTTTGATGGTTTTAGTGAATTGATGATTAAGATGGTGGATTATATAATGAAAATTGCTCCTTATGGTGTTTTTGCATTAATTGCAGCAACAATCAGCGAATTTGGTTTTGATATTTTGCAGACACTTATTTGGTATGCTGCAACACTTTTACTTGGATTGTTTATTCAACAGTTTTTTGTTTTAGGTGCATTTGTAAAAACTTTTGCTAAAATGAGTCCTATAAGATTTTTTAAAGGAATTCGTGAAGTAATGTTAATTGCTTTTAGTTCAAGTTCTTCTGCAGCCACACTTCCTATAAATATTGAAAGTTGTGAAGTTAATTTAGGTATACCTAAAAACATTACAAGTTTTGTTTTACCACTTGGCGCAACAATTAATATGAATGGAACCTCAATGTATCAAGCGGTGGCAGCTGTTTTTATTGCACAGGTTTATGGTGTGGAATTGCACATCTCAGAACAATTAATTATTTTACTTACAGCGCTTTTGGCTTCGATTGGCACAGCACCAGTACCAGGTGTTGGCATAATAATGCTGATAATTGTGCTGAGATCTGTAAATATTCCAGAAGAAGGAATTGCATTGATAATTGGAGTTGATAGATTGTTAGATATGTGCCGGACTGTTGTAAATGTTTCTGGTGACGCTGCGGTTGCAGCAATCGTTGCCAAATCTGAAGGTGTTTTGAAACAAAATTAAAAATGATTAAACTAAACAAAATTAAAATTGGTGATTCAACTCGGCTTGTTTTAATTGCCGGTCCGTGTGTTGTTGAGAACAGAGAAGTCACATTCAGGACAGCTAAGAAAATCAAACAGCTTTCCATCAAATATAATATTCCATTTATCTTTAAATCATCTTATAAAAAAGCGAATCGTACGAGTGTAGAATCTTTTTCTACAATTGGGATGCAGGAAGCGTTAAAAATTTTATCGGAGGTGAAAATTGAATTTGAAGTCCCAATTTTAACTGATGTCCATTCTGAAAACGAAGTTAAATATGCTGCCGAAGTTGCTGATGTCTTGCAAATTCCAGCGTTCCTGTGTCGACAAACAGAATTATTGCAAGCAGCTGGTAGAACTGGAAAAATTATCAACATCAAAAAGGGGCAGTTTATGGCTCCCGAAAATATGAAACATCAAGCAGAAAAAATTGAATCAGTCGGGAACAAAAAGATAATGTTAACTGAGAGGGGAACGACTTTTGGTTACAATAACTTGATAGTCGATATGCGCTCTCTGGATATAATGAAGAAATTTGGTTATCCAGTGATTTTGGATGTAACGCATTCAGTTCAAAGACCTGGAAGTGGAGCTGGAATTACGCTTGGTCAGCCAGAGTTTATCTTTCCAATTGCCCGTGCCGGAGTTGCAGTAGGTATCGATGGAATTTTTATTGAAACTCACCCTGATCCTAAAAAAGCACTCAGCGATTCTGCAAGTCAGTTGAAACTTGATCTGTTAGAAAAACTGCTGGTTCAAATTATCCAGATAGATAATCTTGTAAAGAAAAAACTTAAAGTATGAAATCAAAAAAAAATCTAAAAAGTAAACTAAAAAAAATTAAGATGATATTATTAGACGTAGATGGAGTACTTACTGATGGAAAAATTATTATGTCGTCTGATGGGGTTGAATATAAAAATTTTCATGCTCATGATGGGTATGGAATATTAAAAGCAAAAAGAGCTGGAATTATTGTAGGAATAGTTAGTGGTAGAACTTCAGAAGTGGTAAACAAGAGGGCAGATAAATTAGGTATTGATATTGTATTTCAGGGTAATGAGGATAAATTATCGGTCTTTCAGGAAATTAAGAGCAAATATAATATTTCAGAAGAGGAAACGGCTTTTATAGGAGATGATGAATTTGATATTCCGCTTTTAAAATCGGTTGGATTTAGTGCAGCACCAGCAAATGCAATTGGTACAGTGAAAAAGGCTGTAGATTATGTAACAAAAGTAGATGGTGGTAATGGTGTTGCACGAGAAGTGATTGATTTGATATTAAAAGCAAAATCAGGATGAAATTATGGATAGAGAAAAAATAATTGAAATGGCTAAGAGGGTAATTGATATCGAAGCCAATTCATTAAATGAGTTAAAAGATAAAATTGATGAAAATTTTGTAAAAGCGGTTGAAACGATTTACAATTCAAAGGGTAGAACAATCGTAACAGGTATGGGCAAATCAGGTATTATAGCCCGTAAAGTGGTAGCAACGATGAACTCAACCGGAACACCTGCTATATTTCTACATCCATCTGATGCAGTACATGGTGATCTTGGAATAGTCAGGAAAGAAGATGTTATAATAATTATATCTAAAAGCGGTAATACACAGGAAATTCAACAGCTGATTCCAATGTTCAAACGAATTGGGGTGCCAATTATAGCAATTGTTGGAGATAAGAACTCAAATCTTGCAACTTCATCCGATATTGTTATAGATGTAAGTGTGAAAGAAGAAGCCTGTCCGTTTGATCTAGCGCCAACTGCATCAACAACTGCAGCGCTTGCAATGGGTGATGCACTGGCAATATCTTTACTTGATAAACGAAATTTTACAAAAGAAGATTTTGCACTTTTTCATCCAGGTGGTATACTTGGAAAACATCTCGCATTAAAAGTAGAAGAAATGATGATAAAAGGTGATGCAGTACCTAAAGTACATCTTTCCACTCCGCTGAAAGATGTAATTCTAGAAATTACATCTAAAAGATTAGGTGCTACTAGCGTAATTGATAAAGAGAATGTATTGGTTGGAATTATAACAGATGGAGACTTGCGCAGGATGCTACAACATACCGAAAATTTAAGTAATATAACAGCTGAACAAATTATGACTCGCAATCCTAAAACAATCACCAAAAATGTTTTAGCTGTTATTGCACTTCAAGAAATGGAATCCTACAACATAACACAACTTGTTGTTATTGATGAAAGTAGAAAACCTATCGGAATGATACATTTACATGATCTTGTTAAAGCAGGACTGAAAACGGAAATTGACGAATGAGAAAAAGTTTTGCTTGTATATTTATTTTACTTTTGATTGCTTTGTTTATAAATTCCTGTAAAGAAAAAATTAAACCAACGATAATAAATGCAAAAATAGAGGGTGTTTATCCAACTCAGGAAAGTTGGAACTCCCGCATAACGTTTACACGCGAAGGTAAAGTTCTCGCAATTCTTGAAGTAAAACATCTACTAATTTATGATGATCGTAAAGAAACTCTGCTTGAGGATGGAATTAAAGTAGATTTCTATGATGAGGAACAAAAACATACAACTACACTAACAGCTAATAAAGGCCAGGTTAATGATATCACAAAAGATTTAGCAGCTTACGGCAATGTGGTTGTAGTCAACTCTGAGGATGGAACAACTTTAAAAACGGAGAGACTCTTCTGGAAAAACAATACACAAAAAATCGAAACAGATGCTTATGTCGAAATTGATTCACCCAAAGAAAAGATTCGGGGAAATGGTTTAATTTCAGATCAGAATCTAAAAAACTATAAAATTATTAATGTTACTGGTCAAACTACAAAAATCGATTGATGTTGAATAACTTAAAGAAAATTTCACTTTTTATTTTGACTTTTTCCTGCCTGTGCTTCTCACAAGACGAATCTAATATTGTTATACTTCATCATGCAGATAGCCTTGTTGGGAAAGTCATAAATAGTGAAGATATCCGCGAGTTGATTGGAAATGTTCAGTTCTCACAGGGTAGCGTAATTGTAAATTGTGATAGAGCAATACAGTACTTGAAATCAAATCTTTTAACGCTCGAAGGAAATATTAAAATTCAGGACGATACCTTAACATTTTATGGCAAAAGGGGCTCTTATAATAGTGCTGATAAAACCGCAGAAGCGTACGATGGCGTGTATATTGAGGAAGGTCTTAGAAAACTTTATGCCGATTATGGCAAGTACTATGTGCAAGAAAAAAGAGTTTTTTTTAAGGGGAAAGTGTTGGTCCAAGATACAAGTTCAAGTTTAACTTGTTCTGAACTCACTTATCTGCGAAATGATAAAATCACTATCGCTAGAAAAAATGTAATTCTTTCTGATTTGAATAATAACATAAAAACTTATAGCGATTATTTTCAAAATAAAGATAAATACAGTTTCATCAGTGGAAATCCAGCAGTCATACAAATTGATACCGCTGAAAATGGGAGATTAGATACCTTAATTATATTGAGCAATGAAATTCATGCATATCAGGATACGATTGAGCATTTCATTGCTGTTGGAGATGTAAAAATGCAAAGGGGAAATGTTTTTGCGGAATGTGGTGAAACCATTTATTTTACAGATGCTGATAGCATTGTAATGAAGAAAAATCCGTTTGTATGGTATGAAGATACTCAAATTAGCGGAGATACGATATTTATTAAATTGATAAATAGAAAATTAAAAAATATTTATGTTAATGGGCGTTCTTTTGCAATTTCTTTAAGCGATACAAATTATCGTAATCGCTTTGATCAAATGCAGGGCGAAACAATGTTGATAAATTTTGATAATGGCAAAATTGATAATATAATTGTTAACACAACAGCTAAGAGTTTATACTACCTTTATGAAGAAAATCCATCTGATAAAGATACAAATCTTAAAATTTTAGAAACAAATGGGCTGAATATCACCACAGGTGACCAAATAGTTATTCTATTCAAGGATAAAAAAGTTGAAAGTATTAAAGTTAGTGGTGGAGTTATGGGTAAGTATTTTCCTGAAAATATGGTGAAAGGCAAAGAAGAAAGTTATAATTTAGATGGATTTAACTTGCGTAGCGATAAACCTGATGTTTCTCTGAAATTTCAAATGATAACAAAACAAAAATTTGAATAAATTATGAATGAAAATAATCCAAATCAGAAAATTCTTTATTCGGTTGGTCTGTACAAAAAATACAGAAAAAGATATGTAGTAAAAAATGTGAGCATTGAAGTTAAACAGGGGGAAGTCGTAGGACTTCTCGGTCCAAATGGCGCCGGTAAGACAACAACTTTTTACATGATAGTTGGCATGATTAAACCCACCGATGGTAAAGTGTATCTTGATGGGGTTGAAATTACTAAAATGGCAATGTACAAAAGAGCACAACTTGGCATTGGATATTTACCACAAGAAGCTTCGATCTTTAGAAAGTTATCTGTTTATGAAAATATTATGGCTGTCTTGCAAATGATGAAAATAACTCAGAAGGAAAGAGAAAAAAAGTGTAATGAGTTAATTGAAGATTTTGGATTAACACAAGTTACAAAAAATAAAGGATATATGCTTTCCGGTGGAGAACGCAGAAGAGTTGAAATTGCGAGAGCTCTTGCAACAAACCCAAATTTTATCCTGCTTGATGAACCATTTGCTGGAATAGATCCAATAGCTGTTGAAGATATTATGAGAATAGTTCATAATCTAAAGAATCGTAATATCGGTGTTCTTGTAACAGATCATAATGTACATGAAACACTTTCCATTACTGACCGTTCATATCTTTTGTTTGAAGGTGAAATTTTAAAATCAGGAACTGCCGAGTTTTTAGCCAATGATGAAGAAGCCAGAAGATTATATCTTGGTGAAAAATTTAAGCTAGATAGATACTAAAAAATGTTTGTGAAAATTTTAATATTAATAGGTTTAATAGCATTTTTTATTTCACTTTGTAGCTCTCAAGATGTTTTTGTTTTAAAAGGTAAAGTATTAGATAAAGAAACAAAACTTCCGATCCCTGCTGTTAATATTAGAATTCATAACAGCACAAAAGGAACAATTACAAATTCAGAAGGAGTTTATCAATTATCATTATTTGCTGGTGAATATAATATTATATTCAGTCATGTTGGATATAAATCAGATTCGATATTGCTAAGATTATTTAATGATTATTTTCTTGAAACAATCCTGACACCTGTTCAAATTCAGATGCCAGAGATTGTAGTGGTTGCGGAAGATCCAGCGATTGAGATCATTCGGAGAGCAATAGCAAATAAACAGAAGTGGATTGATTATTTAAAAAGTTACAAATTTGAGGCATTTACCAGACAAACAATTTACAGTGATACTGCAATAGCAGGAATCTCCGAAGCTTACACAGATGGTTATTGGCGTCGTGGCGATACACTTAGGGAAGTTGTAAAGCAAAAAAGACAAACGCTTAATATACCTGCAGCTGGTAATCTGGCTGCAGTCCGACAACTTGCCAATTTCAACGAGGATATTATCCGGCTTTTTGGTTATTCATTCGTGGGTCCTACGGCAACTAACGCTCTCGAAAATTATGATTACAAATTATTACGGACCTTCGAAAAAGAAGGCTATGATATTTATGAAATATTAATGATTCCAAAATCCAGAATTAAACCACTTTTAAAAGGTAAAATTTTAATTGCAGATTTTACATACGCATTGATGGGAGTTGATGTCCAACCAAATGAATCGTTTAACATTCCTTTTATCAGAGATTTAGAATTAAACTATAAACAGTTTTTCTCACTCTACGAAGAGGATTTTTGGTTACCAACTGATATTAGAATTAAAGGTGGATTTAAAATTAACTTTGCAGGAATGAGTTTCCCAAAGTTTACTTTTGAACAAACATCAGTTGTTTATGATTACAAAATTAATGTTGATTTACCAGATACAATTTTCCAGAAGCCGCGAGTAAGCGTTGATTCTACAGCAAATTTAATTGATTCGTTATACTGGAAGCAAAACGAGTATTTACCACTTACAACAACTGAACAGATGGCATATGATTCTCTGGATAGCACCAAAACGTTTGGTATACTTTTCCGTCCAAGTGGTGCAAGTGTTGTATTGTTTGGGGATACAAGTGGTGCTTTAAAATTCTTGAATTATATTGATTTCCGTTTCAATCGTGTGGAAGGCTTCTTCCTAGGAAGTAAATATAAAATTGATTCACTTATGCAAACTGTTTCCATCTCAGCAAAGTTAGGTTATGGTTTTTCTGATGATTTACCTAAAGGCGAAGTTTTTGTGAAAAAATTTTTTCTAGACAAAAATAAAATCGGTATCGGATTAAATGTTTATAGAAATATTAACAATGTTCCTGATGGTGATTATTATGATCCATTAACGATTTCACTTAGCTCATTGATAGGAAAAAATGATTATCGTGATTATTTTTTATCTTCAGGTTGGAGTGGTGTGGTTTTTGTCAAACCATTTGAAAAATCAAATGTAACTCTATCATACATTAGGGAGTGGCACCGTTCACTTGTAGTAAATACTGATTTTTCATTCATTTCACTTGGTAACAAATTTCGAGATAACCCTGAAATAGCAGCTGGTAAATATAGAGCAGTAAAATTTGATTTTAGATATGGAGATGAGCCAATACCGTTTAATCTAATATCTCAAGATGAATTTAAATTTGATGTTGAATATTCAAGTCCAAAATTATTCAATAGTGATTATAAATTTACAAGAATTAATTTTAGTTTGATATATAATATAAAGACATTTTTATTGAATCATCTTTTTCCACCGATTTTAAAAGTTGGCTTGTATGGTGGTATAGCATTTGGTGAGCTGCCTATGCAAAAGAAATTTACAATTGATACTCGACTTAGCGGATTTGCTCCTTTCGGAGTTTTAAAAACTGCAGGTATTAAAAATTTTGTTGGCGATGAGTTTATTTCTTTAAATCTTGAGCATAATTTTAGAAGTATACCTTTTCTTGCACTTGGGATTCCATTTTTATACAAGCGGAACATTGAGCTAATAATTTTTGGTTCAGCAGCAAGAATGTGGGAAAACAAATTTGATACAACAGGTGGATGGTATACCGAAGCTGGTTTGGGTATTGGAAAAATTCTGGATATTTTGAGAATGGATTTTTCTTATAGGATACCAAATAAGGCAAGATATGGGAAAATTTTCTTTACCTTAAGTACAAGTCAATTATTTTAACTGACTTTTTTTAGCGGTTATTGGAACAAATTGAGAAAACATAGCGAATAAAAACGTAAGAGAAATATTTTTAAAGTTATTAAAATTTCCGATTATTCAATAAATTATTATATTAATTTGTGATTAAATAAAATTTTTTAAAAGGGAAAGTATATGGAAATAATTCTACTATTAATTATATGCTTAGTGTTAGTTGTGAATCTTCTTTATATTTTCAGACTACTCAAGATATTTAACCCTAAAATTTTTGAAGATTTACAAAACTCAGTAATTAATTTAAATAACAGCTTTTCTAATCTTCAAAATCTTATCAGGGATGAATTCCAGCGTAATCGAGAAGAGTTTAATCGAAACTCCAGGGAGTCACGAGAAGAACTAATCAACTCATTTAAAAATTTTGGAGATACTATATCTAACCGTATGACGGAGATTGCTAACCTGCAAAAAAATCAACTCGATACTTTTTCAAATCAGTTAACTATGCTAACGCGCACAAACGAAGAGAAAATTGAGCGGATGACGCAAAGCAACGAACAGAAAATGGAGAAAATGAGAGAAACTCTTGAAGCCAAGCTAAAAGCAATTCAGGAAGATAACTCACAACAGCTGGAAAAAATGAGACAAACTGTTGATGAAAAGCTTCACAAAACACTGGAACAAAGATTAGGCGAGTCATTTAAATTAGTAAGCGAAAGATTGGAACTTGTTCACAAAGGTTTGGGAGAAATGCAAAGCCTTGCAACAGGTGTTGGTGATTTGAAAAAAGTTTTAGCAAATGTAAAAACACGTGGAATACTTGGTGAAATTCAACTCGGAAATATTCTTGAACAAATTTTATCTCCTGAACAATATGCTCGTGATGTAATAACAAAACAGGGAAGTCGAGAAAGAGTTGAGTATGCCATAAAACTTCCTGGTAGAGATGAAAGTGGTCAGGTGGTTTACCTGCCGATCGATTCAAAATTTCCGATGGAAAATTACGAAAATCTGTTAAACGCATATGAGACTGCTAACCCAAATTTAATTGAAGAGGCTGCAAAATTACTTGAGGCTAACATTAAAAAATCTGCAAAGGATATTAAAGAAAAATATATTGATCCACCAAATACAACAGATTTTGGAATATTGTTTTTACCTATCGAAGGTTTATACGCGGAAGTTGTAAAGCGTACAAGCTTACTTGAAATTTTACACAGAGAATTCAAAATTGTTATCACGGGTCCAACAACCCTCGCAGCCATTTTAAATAGTTTGCAAATGGGATTTAAAACACTTGCAATTGAAAAACGCTCAAGCGAAGTCTGGAAAATTTTAGGAGCTGTAAAAACAGAGTTTGAAAAATTTGGTGATGTCCTGAAAAAAGCTCAGGAAAAAATAAATCAAGCAAGTCAGGATATTGATACATTGGTTGGTGTTCGAACCAGACAGATACAGAAAAAGCTGAAGGATATTCAGGAACTTCCTGCGCAAGAAATAATCGAGTTAACAGATGCAAATCCTGAAAATGATGAAGATTAAATTATTCCCTTTTTAAAGGTAGGGAGGCAATAAATGCTATCCCGAGAATGATAAAAATTACAATCAGTGAATAGCTGGTTGGTATTTTATAAATATCAGCAATTAACATTTTTACTCCAATAAAACCAAGAACAAAAGCTAATCCAGTTTGCAAATACTTGAGTCGTATCATTAATCCTGCAATAAGGAAATAAAGTGCTCTAAGACCAAGTATTGCGAATATATTTGATGTATAAACAATAAATACATCGTGTGTAATACCAAATATTGCTGGAATTGAATCAACTGCAAAAACGATATCTGTGCTTTCGATTACAAGTAATACAAGGAATAGAGGTGTTGCTAATAATTTACCATTAGTGCGAATAAAGAATTTTTCTCCCTCAACATTCTGAGTTATAGGGAAAATTTTCTTAGCTATTTTAAGTATTATGTTCTTTTCAGGGTGAACTTGGGTATCTTGTTTAAAGGCTAATCTGATTGCGGTAAAAACTAAGAAAGCTCCAAAGACATACATAATCCAGTGGAAAGTTGCAATTAAAGCAGCTCCAGCAGCTATGAACAATATCCTGAAAATAATTGCACCAAGTATTCCCCAAAACAAAATTTTATGCTGATATTCCTTCGGAATGCCAAAATATGTAAATATGACAATGAAAACAAATATATTATCGACTGATAAAGATTTTTCAACTATATAACCGGTTAAAAATTCTAATGCTTTCTGATGTGATAGGAAAAGCCATATACCTACATTAAATATTAATGCCAGAAATATCCAGAATATACTCCACAATAAAGCTTCTTTAAACGAAGGGAAGTGAGCAGTGCGTTGGAATATTCTCATATCTAAAATTAACATTCCAATAACAAAAATTGTAAACGCGATTCCAACTAATAATTCTGTGAATGATAGTTCCATATAATTGATTTATTACCTGTTCATTAAACTTGCAGCAAAACCAGCGCCAAAGCCGTTATCAATGTTTACAACTGTCACGCCGGATGCACAGGTATTGAGCATACCTAATAATGCTGCAACTCCACCAAAACTTGCTCCATAACCACCTGAAGTTGGTACTGCTATTACTGGTACATCAACCAAACCACCAACAACACTTGGCAAAGCTCCTTCCATACCAGCTACAACAATAATAACATTTGCCTTTGCGATTTTATCGTAGCTGGACATTAAGCGGTGAATTCCTGCAACTCCAACATCATACAACCTTTCAACTGGATTCCCAAGCATCTCAGCTGTTATACAAGCTTCTTCTGCTACTGGTATGTCAATTGTACCTGCTGTTACTACTAATATGGTTTTCCTACCCTTAAAAGGTACTTTTGGTTTATTTGCAAATATTATCCTCGCAATTTTATCATATTGTACAATTTTGTTTTTCTTTTTTACTGCTTTAAAGTGTTCTAAACTTGCTCTTGTAGCAAGGAAGGGAAGTTTTTTCTTCAAAATTCTGGATGCAATAGATGCAACTTGCTCGGGTGTTTTTCCCTGACAAAAAATTACCTCGGGAAATCCTTTACGAAGTATACGATGATGGTCTAATGTTGAAAATTTTAAATCTTCAGATAAGAATGTTGCCAAATATTTGGCAATTGCCTTTTTAGAAATTTTACCTGTTTTAAACTTTGTAAGTAAAGTATTTAGTTCTTCTTTATTCAATTTTGAAAAAATTTTTATTAATATAATCATTAGTAATGTATAATCAAAAAAGAAACATGATTTATTAATCGCAATATTGTATAATATTTTTTAAATCAAATATTAATAAAATAGTCGATATTATTTTGAACTTATTATCTTTTGTAAAATTTCCATTTTAAAAGATAGGTTAGTTTTGGTTATATAATAAATTATTATTATTTTTAAGGAAGTTAAATTTAGTTAAATAAGTTTAAAGTGAATACAACCAACGAAGAAAATAAAAATAAAGAATTATATCAGCAAGAACTTAATGAATTAATGCTACGTCGAAGAGAGGAATTGCGGGAATTAATTGAACGCGGCATTAATCCTTATCCGTATGAATTTGATAGACAAGATTATTCTAAAGATATAATTGATAATTTTAAGGAAGATAGCTCTCGCTGGGATGTTTCTGTTGCCGGTAGAATAATGTCCATTCGCCGAATGGGAAAAGCTTCCTTCTGTCATATACAGGATGCCAAAGGTAAAATTCAGGTATATCTCAAAAAAGACGACTTAGGAGAAATTTATGACTCGTTTCGGTTAATGGACATAGGCGATATCATTGGAGTAAAAGGATATGTTTTTAAGACAAAGACTGGTGAAGTTTCAATCCATGCGGAAAAGCTTATACTTTTATCTAAATCACTCAGGCCACTACCAGTTGTAAAAGAAAAGATTGACGAACATGGAAACAAAATTATTTATGATCCATTCTCGGATAAGGAACTAAGGTATCGACAACGTTACGTCGACTTAATTGTAAATTCGAGTGTAAAAGAAGTTTTTGTAAAGAGAACTAAAATAATAAATGCAATTAGAGAGTATTTAAACGAACGTGGTTATCTGGAAGTTGAAACACCAATACTTCAACCAATTTATGGAGGAGCATTTGCGCGACCATTTATTACACATCATAATGCGCTCGATATAGATTTGTACTTGAGAATAGCTAATGAACTCTACCTGAAAAGATTAATTGTTGGGGGATTTGATGGAGTATATGAATTTTCAAAAGATTTCCGCAATGAAGGTATGGATAAAACCCATAATCCAGAATTTACAATGCTGGAGCTTTACGTTGCTTACAAAGATTACATTTGGATGATGGAATTGGTTGAACAACTGATAAGTTATGTCGCTTTAAAAGTAAATGGTACTACAAAAATACAGGTTGGTTCAAATGAAATTGAGCTAGCTCCACCTTGGAAAAGAATTTCAATGTATGATGCAATAAAGGAATATACAGGCCAAGACATTTCAAATTATCATGAAAATGAGTTGCAGAAGCTTGCAAATAAATTGAATCTGGAAATTAGCCCAAATCTTGGTAAGGGCAAGTTGATAGATGAGATATTTAGTGAAATTGTCGAGCCAAATCTAATTCAACCAACATTTATAATGGATTATCCAATTGAAATGTCGCCTCTTGCCAAAAAACATAGAAGCAAAGCCGGACTTGTTGAGCGTTTTGAAGCAATAATAAATGGTAGCGAACTCTGTAATGCTTTCTCAGAATTAAATGATCCACTGGACCAGCGAGCAAGATTTGAAGAGCAAGCAAAATTAAAAGCACAGGGCGACGAAGAAGCAAATGTGCTTGATGAAGATTTTTTACGAGCTCTTGAATACGGTATGCCTCCCACAGCTGGTTTAGGTATTGGAATAGACAGATTAACTATGCTCTTAACTAATCAAGATTCAATAAGAGATGTAATATTTTTCCCTCAAATGAAACCGGAGTAAAGAAGTATGAAAGTTTTTGTTTTTATATTATTAACTTTATTTTTTACCTTTACCTCTTTAAGCGGAATTTATGGAGTTGTCGAAGGATATGTAAAAGACAAAGAAACTGGTGAAAACCTTGTCGGTGTAAATGTTATTCTACTCGGTACAACAATGGGTACTGTAACAGATGTAAGTGGTTATTATCAAATATCAAATGTTAAAGCTGGAACTTACGATATACAATTTTCTATCATAGGATATAAAACTGCTATACAAAAAGGTGTAACTGTAGCACCTGATCTACGAACAAAAATAAATGTTGCACTAACACCGACAAGCATACAGTTGAACGAGATCGAAATAATCGCAGAACGACCTCTAATTCAAAGAGATGTAACAGCAACAACTTATAGCGTTGGAAGCATTCGACTTGAAAGATTACCAGTAACCTCAATGCAGGAAGTTTTAAGTTTACAACCAGGTGTAACACTCGACGGACATGTCAGAGGTGGTAAAACTACAGAAGTAGTTTATCTGGTGGATGGTTTGCCAATCCAGGATGTGATAGGGGGTGGTGCTGGAGCTGAGTTACCTAAGAGCGCAATTACCGAAATGACTATCCAAACTGGTGGTTTCGATGCTGAATATGGCAATGCACTTTCTGGGGTTGTAAATATTATTACAAAAACAAGTGCAGATAAACATAAATATCTGGCACGCATTGATAAAGATAACTGGTTAGGTGGAAAGCAAGTTAGTAAAACGACTGATGCTGAAATTTCTGCAAGTGGACCTATTTCTCAAGCTCTGGGATATTTCACAGCGTTTAATTTGCACCTAACAGATACCCGTTGGTGGCAGGATTTCCAGTATTTTTTCAATTACCCAATTCAAAGAGAATTATCAAATTTCACAAAATTTGATTACAATTTTGGTAATGGTAAAAGGTTAAGTTTATCTGGACTTTTTTCGTTTAAACGCTGGAGAGATTATGAATTTAGCTGGAGATTTAATCTGAGTGGATTACCACCTCGCTCAAGAGATGCTTTTCGCATCACAAGCACCTGGAATCATTCAATATCTGAGAAAACATTTTATAATGTAACTATGAGTTTCTATAGTTTAATTCAGAAAATTAATGAAGGACCAAAAGATAAAATTGATACAACAATTTATCAGTATGACTTTTATCTACAATATATAATAGAAGGCAATAGAGCCTGGTGGGTGGATTCAAGACAGAATATTTATACACTAAAAGCTGATATAACAAGTCAAATTATGAAAAGCCACCTACTAAAAGCAGGATTTGAGTTTAACCAATACTTTATATTTTCTGATATCTTGAAGTATGAACCAAAAAAAACATATTTTGGTAAACCAATTCCAGGTGAACCTCAATTAAACTACACTTCAAATTATAAATACTATCCCAGAAGTGGAAGCGCTTATATTCAAGATAAATTTGATGAAGAGGGTCTAACATTGAACTTAGGCGGAAGATTTGATTTCTTAGATCCTGCTGCCGAAAGACCTGCGATTGAATATATTCCTGTTGGTGAAGATGAATTTTTACAAAATATAACCGGTTATGTTAAATCAAAATTCAAATATTCAGTCAGTCCAAGAATTGGTATATCAGCACCAATTGATGTTAATGGTTATATTTTTATCAATTATGGGGAATATTTTCAGTTTCCGCTTTTTGACTATTTATATGCTGGTTTAAACAATGTTACTCTCGCAAAAGGTGCAAAAGCATTAATAGGAAATCCGGATTTATTACCTGAGAAGACAAAAGCATGGGAAATCAGCGTGAAGTATATTTTTGCTCAGAATTTTGTCGTGAGTTTAACTTATTTTAATAAAACAACAACCAACCAAATAGATACTAAAACACTTGTTCCTACAAATAGTCGTATAGCAGGCGATTATGGGTTTGCTGAATATGTTAATAATCCCTATGGAGAGTCTAATGGTTTTGAATTAACTCTTTCACGAGAACATGGTGCATGGATAAATGGCTCAATTTCCTATACATATATGGTTGCACAGGGTTTAAGTGAGTATGCAGATCAAAGCTTAAATTATGCTCAATGGGGTTTTGAACTTTATCCAAAACCTTTTTATCTGAGTTGGGATCAGCGGCATACTCTGAAGGGTAATATAGAACTCACAACTCCAGATGAAACAAATATTAATTTATTATTCCAGTATAACACTCCAAGGCCATATACATATTATCCAACTAGTGATGGATTTAATCCTCCAGTATCTGAAAGAGGAATTATGCTTCCATTTATTCCTAATAATGCTAGGATGAAAGATTATTTAAATATAGATCTCAAGGCATCACGTAAATTTGTTTTTAACTTTCTCAAGAATGTATCTTTTTATCTTTATGCTGATATCAGAAATGTTTTGAACAGGAAAAATGTTAAGTGGATGGATTCAAATGGTAGAATAGGAGGGGAGCTTGGCGATCCATCAGCTTATTATAACCCCAGAAGGACCAGAGTCGGAATTCGTGCAGAATTTTAATGATAATGTTTATGAGAAATTTTAAATTTTTAATTTTTTTAGCTTTAATTGGAATCGGTTGCAATGAAATGCTTCCGCCATATATTAATCCACCACAGCCTTTTGGTGCCATAATGTATCATTATCCACCGTATAAATTAATTGATACTTTGTTAATATTTGAGGATCATTATTTTGAACCACCCAAAATATCGTACATTGATAGTACAATACTTTTCCGAATTGGTGCTGTTCATCAGTATGAGGAAGTTTTACAGGATGAGGCAAACATTAGCGGTTATTTAGAGATTTATGATATTTCTCAACCCGAAAGAGTTGCGAGAGTCCCAATTGATAATCGAAATGCCCAAAGCCAGTATATTTCAAATGGTATAATTACTCTTGCGAAAGGTGATACATTTTGGTTATCAGTTAGCTGGAATGGCAAATTCCCTAATAAAGTCTACCCAGTAGATGGTAAAAGGAGGAGTGAAATCCCCGGTACAGGAGGCGGCCTTGCAGATTATGAGATTATAAACTTTAGGGCTAAATCTTATATTCAGTTATTTAGAAAAGTTGGAGGTGTTTTTACAAATGAGACGGAATTTAAAGTTGTCTTTCGCGCTATCATGAGGTGGCCACCATGATTAATTCTGGGAAAATATTATTAACATTTATACTTCTATTTTCTTTAAATTTTTTTTCCTGTGACGAGTCTCTACCTGAATACAAAGCTCCTGAAAATGTATTGGTTGCAAGTATTATAGTTCCAGCTGATCAGTATGTTTATAATTTACAAATATCAGAATTATATAATACTTATCCACCAAGAGTGGTGTATTCTGGTGCAAGTACTATTATGATAAGAATAAGAGTAAAAAATATTTTTGATGAAACACTCGAAGATTCAGCCATGGTTGGTGGATATGTTAAAATTCAAGATTTGAAAGATGAGGGTAATTTTGTAATTCAAAACATAAAATATTCAGATATAAAACCATTCCCTGGAAAATTGGGTGAAATTATTAGAATTAGACCAAATGAACAATTTGATGTCGATGTTGAGTGCAAATATCTTAATGAAAATGGACTACATTTATGGAGAAATAAAGACTATGTTGAATCGCCTCCTGGATTTGTGACTTATGATACTGTCCCTTTAAAAATTAAAGCTTATCTACGCCTATATAAAAAGTTAGGACCAGTTATCACAAATGAGATTGTTATATACCTAAACGTAAAAGCATCAGTTTATTATCCGGGCTAAAAGATGAATTTTATCTTTGCAGTCCATAATCATCAACCAATTGGGAACTTTGATCATATTTTTGAGGACATTTATAAGAAAGCGTATCTTCCATTTCTAGAAGTGTTAGAAAAATTTCCTGAAATTAAAGTTACTCAACATTACACAGGAATTTTATTTGAGTGGCTTCATAAACATCATCCCGAATTTATTGAACGGCTTGGAGCATTAATTAAATCTAATCAAGTTGAACTATTAGGGGGAGCATATTATGAAGCTATACTTTCGGTAATTCCCCCAAATGATAGATTGAACCAGATAAAAAAACTCTCTGACTTTATCTTTAAATTATTTGAATACATACCATCTGGAATGTGGTTGGCTGAAAGAGTATGGGAACAAGCTATTGTTAAGGAAATTTCACAATCAGGTATAAAGTTTCTTCCTATAGACGAAGCACACTTTTTATATGCTGGCTATAAAGAAAAAGATCTATATGGATATTTTATCACTGAAGAACAGGGTTATCCACTTTTTATCTTTCCTGGGAGTAAAAAGCTTAGATACACAATTCCCTTCGCTTCTGTTGAGGAAAATATAGAATGGCTTAAATCTCTAAATAGTGAACAAGAAGATAACATTGTTGTTTTTGCAGATGATGGTGAAAAATTTGGCTCCTGGCCTGGAACCTACAAACATGTTTTTGAAAATAAGTGGCTTGAAAGTTTTTTTGCAAAATTGATTGAAAACAAAGAATGGCTCAAAACAATACATTTTTCAGATGCAATCAAAAGTCATAAACCAAAAGGAATTGTATACCTACCCACAGCATCTTATCCCGAAATGTTGAATTGGACTCTAAATCCAGATGTATCTGAGGAGTTTGAAACATTTGAAAACAAAATTATAAATTCTGAATTAAAAAAGTATTCAACATTTGTCCGCTCTGGTTATTGGCGTAATTTTTTTGCTAAGTATCCAGAAGCTAATTGGCTACATAAAAGAATGTTAAGAGTCTCAAAAAAGGTAAACGAAAGTAAATCACCTAAAAAAGATTCTGCTCAAAATTATTTACTTGCAGCCCAATGTAATGATGCATACTGGCATGGAGTATTTGGTGGTCTTTACCTACCTAATCTAAGGTTTCCAGTTTATAGAAATCTAATCAAAGCCGAATCAATGATTCATAATTCAAAAGTGTATGAGGTATCGGATTTTGATTGTGATGGCAGAAATGAAATTATTGTAGAAAACAATTTCTACAATCTGTACATCAAACCAGAAAAAGGTGGGGGAATTTATGAAATGGATTATAAAACTGCAAATATTAATTTACTTGATATAGTAAATCGACGAGGAGAATCTTCTCATAAAAAATTGTTGAAGAAAGTTGAATCTAATTTAGCCAATCCTGAAGAAATTAATCTTGCAAATTCTCTGATTTACGATTCATATCAGCACGGCAGTTTAATAGATCATTTTTTTGAACATAATGCTAAACCTGAAGATTTATATAATGCCTGCTATAAGGAACTTGGAGATTTTTTTGATAAAGAATTTAGCTATGAAATAAAAGAGAAAAATAATATAATAACACTAAGCTTATGTAAAGAAGGTTTTGTTGATAAAAATAAAATTAGACTTACAAAGACAATTGTTACATATGATGACTCACCAATAATAGAGTTTAAATACAAATTAGAAAATTTAAATAATATCTCATTAGATTTAAAATTTGGAGTTGAATTAGTATATAACTTGCTCGCAGGTGATGCGCCAGATCGCTATTATTTAGCAGATGAAAATGATGTAAAGGATAAAAAATTGATGAGTATTGGCAACTTACCAAATATTCAACAAATAAGCCTTGTTGATGAGTGGTTGAATATAAAAATTAATATTAAAGCTGATGATGCATCGGAGTTCTGGAGATTGCCTATTGAAACTATTTCAATTTCAGAATCTGGTTACGAAAAATTATATCAGGGATCAATTGTATTGCCCGTCTGGAATATAACTTTAAAAGACAAATGGGAAGCGACCATCATACAGAAAATCAGCACAATTTAAGTTCTAATGTAGAAATAAGTGTAATAATACCTTCTTATCAAGAAGAAAAATTGATTGCTAATATTTTAAGGCAGTTTGATAGCGATATAAGAAATAGTTTTTCAATCGAATTGATTGTAAGTGATGGTGGATCAAAAGATGGGACTGTGAAAATTGCAAAGAAATACGCTGATTTAGTAATTGAAAACAATTCTAAGATTAAGCAAAACATTTCAATTGGCAGGAACATTGGCGCCTCTAACGCGAAAGGAAAAATTTTAATTTTCGTTAATGCTGATACAATTATCTCAAATGTAAAACAATTTTTGAAAGATGTGGAAAAAGAATTTGAAAATCTTAAAATTGTAGGGCTTACCTGTCCTGTTTATGTTTATCCACAGGAAGAGAAATTAAAAGATAAATTGTTTCACTTATTTCTAAATATTTACTTTTTTACTTTAAATTTGATTGGTATTGGTATGGGTAGAGGTGAATGCCAGGTAATTCGCAGAGAATCTTTTCTAAAAATCGGTGGATACAATGAAAAAATTGCTGCCGGAGAAGATTTTGAAATGTTTAAAAGATTACGCAGATTAGGTAAAATAAAATTTCTATGGAAACATCGTATTTACGAGTCACCGCGTAGATATAGAAAATATGGTTACATAAAGGTAGTTATAACCTGGTTATTAAATGCGCTATCAGTTTTAATACTAAAGAAATCTCTCCAAAATGAATGGAAACCAATAAGATAAAATTTGATTTTGATAACTTTTTTAAATATACTAAAAGTGTGTTAATAAATATAAAAGGATTTTTTATGATTAAGCGTTTTTCAATAGGAACCGTAATAATTTTAATGATATTAGGCATTTTTTTAGGCTTTCAATTAAATTCGGTAATCTCTGGCGATAATATTTATGTTCAATTTAATAAATTTAAAGATGTTCTGAGTTTAACAGAGAAATACTATGTAGATGAAGTAAACACAAAAGAACTTGTAGAGGGTGCTATTACAGGCCTGCTTTCCAAATTGGATCCGCACTCTGTATACATACCTGCTTCGCAACTACAGAGAGTGGAAGAAGAATTCAAAGGTAGTTTTGAAGGAATCGGTATCGAGTTTGATGTATTGAACGATACTTTGCTTGTTGTTTCCCCAATAGTCGGTGGACCAAGCGAGGCATTAGGTATATTAGCCGGAGACAAAATTGTAAAAATAAATGATACATCTGCAATTGGTATAAAACGGGAAGATGTGCCTAAAAAACTTAGAGGTCCTAAAGGGACTAAAGTTAAAGTTACAATTCTTAGATCGGGAATTAAAGAACCACTTGAATTTGAAATTACTCGCGATAAAATTCCACTCTATAGCGTGGATGTTGCTTATATGGTAGATGATGAAATTGGATATGTAAGTGTAAATAGATTCTCTGCCACAACCAGAGATGAATTTGTAGAAGCACTTAGAAAATTGAAAGATAGTGGAATGAAGAAGTTAATTCTTGACCTGCGTAATAATCCAGGTGGTTTTCTGGAACAAGCATATCAAATGGCGGATTTATTACTTCCAGCTGGTAAAAAAATTGTTTATACCAAAGCACGTAGATCAGAGTTCAATGAAGAATTTATATCAAGAGGTTATACTGAGTTTCAGGATATTCCTTTGATAATTTTAATTAACCATGGTTCTGCTTCTGCAAGTGAAATTGTATCAGGTGCTATACAGGATTGGGATAGAGGATTAATCGTTGGAGAAACTTCATTTGGAAAAGGACTTGTTCAGAGGCAATTTGAGCTTCCAGATAGTTCGGCATTTAGATTAACAATAGCCAGATATTATACACCATCAGGTAGATTGATTCAAAAACCATTTGGAAAAGATTTGTCGGAATATAGAAAAAGAGTTGAAGATTTTGATGATGAAGAAATTGAAAATATAGATCACAAAATTGAAGGAGACACAACTCGTCCGAAATTTTTTACAGCAAAGGGACGTACTGTATATGGTGGTGGTGGAATAACTCCAGATTATATAATAAAGTCGGATAAATTAAGCAATTATGCAGCTCAACTTCGAGCTAAAGCTGTATTCCTTGAATTTGCTAAAAATTTCTTCGATAGAGAAGGTGTAAATTTTAAACAATATTATGGAAAGGATATTAAAAAGTTTCTAAAAGAATTTAACATAACAGATGATATGCTTGCTGAGATTGTTGAAATTGGTAAGAAGAAAGGTGTTGAATTCAATCAGGAGGAATATATAAAAGATTTGAGATACATAAAAGCTTATGCGAAAGCTCAAATAGGTAGAAACATCTGGGGAAATGAAGGTTCGTATTCCGTCATACAACAGGAAGATGAACAATTTAAAAAAGCCATTACGCTATTTCCTGAAGCAGCAAAAATAGCAAACTTAAGTATAAAATAACCTAAATTTTTCTCTGATGAAGGAATTCTTTTTTTCTTTTATTCTTTTTCTTAGTATCATCAATAGTACTGGTTTACTTGGTAAGGATAATAAAATTAAAATTTCAAACTCAAATTCAATAAATACCGAATTTGAAGTGGGTGAAGAATTAATTTATAATGTGAGTTACCTTTTTTTTAATCTTGGTGAAATTAAGATAAAGGTAATAGATAAAATTCGAGAACCAGAAAGAACAGTTTATAAAACTGTTGCATATATAGATAGTTATAAGGGTATACCATTTGTGAATTTGCATGAGGTGTATGAAAGTATATTTGATCAGAAAATTTATTCATATTGGTTTAGAGAACTTATCAAGTCCAGTTCAAATATCGATTTTATAACATTCAATTTTGATTACACAAATAAAAGAGTAGTTTTTGAAAGTGGCGATTTGATTAAGAATGTTGTTAAACAAACAGATACACTTCAGATAGATACATTATCTCAGGATGGATTATCTCTTTTTTTTCTAGCTAGAGCATATTTGTTCTCAAATGATACTATTGTGGCGCCAACAATAATGATAGGTAAGAAAGGGAATGCAGTAATCAATTTTTATGGAAAGAGAAAAGGTGTTAAAATTAAGTATATAGATTATCCAGTGGATGTAATAGAATTTAATGGTAATGCAAATTTTGTTGGTGTGTATGGTTTTACAGGTGGTTTTGAGGGTTGGTTTAGTAATGATGAAGCCCGGGTGCCTATAATGGCTAAACTAAAAGTGCTTATTGGAAAAGTAAAAGTTGAATTAAAAGAATGGAAAAAGAAAGATTGGATCCCACCAAGATATAAGGAAAATTAAATTATGATACATGATTATCAAAATAAATTGCCTAAGTTAAATTCACCAGCATTTATAGCACAGAGTGCCGAGATAATTGGCGATGTAATTATAGAAAAAGATGCAAGTGTATGGTATAATGTAACTTTAAGAGGTGATATTAACCAGATTATTATAGGTAGTACTACGAATATTCAAGATAATGCAGTTATACATGTTACGGAAATTTATCCAACAATAATTGGTATTGGGGCAACGGTTGGACATAGTGCTATTGTGCATGCTTGTAAAGTTGGCAAATATTCTTTGATTGGGATGGGTGCTTGTATACTTGATGGCTCTGTTATTGGTGATTATGTCCTAGTTGCAGCAGGTTCAGTTGTACTTCCAAATTCTAATATACCAGATGGGGTTCTTGTAGCTGGAATACCTGGAAAAGTTGTACGCCAGCTAACAGATAATGAAAAACTGATGCTCGAGAAATCAGCAAATGATTATTTATTATACGCAAGATCACATTCTAAAAAATAAGAGATAGATTATGAAACTTAAATTCTGGGGTACTAGAGGGTCAATTCCAACACCCGGTAAGCATACTGTTAAATACGGAGGGAACACTCCATGCGTTGAATTAAGATTAGAAAATAATGATTTAATAATTTTGGATGCTGGCACAGGAATTAGAAATTTGGGTGAAAAGCTTATTGAGATTGGGGATTCTATCAATGCGTATATATTAATTTCTCATCCACACTGGGATCATATTCAAGGATTTCCATTTTTTAAACCTGCATTTATTTCTGGCAATCAATTGACAATTGTGTCATGTGAATCAGAGAATCTCACAATTTCCAAAATGATAGCAGATCAAATGAATAAAATATACTTTCCAATATTGTTGAATGAACTTAAAGCTACCATACACTTCAAACCAGTAGTTGAAGAAAAGTTTAAAGTGTTTGATGCTGAAGTTGAAACTATATTCTTGAATCATCCAGCATTTGCTCTTGGATATAAAATTAAACAAAATGGTTTTGCAATAGTTTATATTAGTGATAATGAACCATTTGATAGGTATGTTGCTCAAACTATTAAAAATGTAGAACAGCGTATTATTGATAAATTTCTTGAATCCAGTAAAGATCCAAATCAACGACTATTTGAATTTGTTCAGGGTGCAGATATTTTAATTTATGATACAACGTATACGCCTGAAGAATATATTGATCGTGTTGGCTGGGGACACTCACATTATCTGTTTACATTACAAATGGCGTACGAAGGTAATGTAAAACATTTGATATTATTCCATTACGATCCATCACATTCAGATGAAAAAATTGATGAGATCTATGAAAAGTGTATCAGAGAGATAAAAATTAGAAAATATAAATTTCATTGTACAGCAGCATACGAAGGTTTAGAATTACATTTGTAATTTAAAAATTTGACAATAAATTTTTACGGTTGTATATTATATTGTATTTTATGTGTATACTTAATGAAAAATGATATATTTGAATTCTGGAAATGTTCTATTTTTACAGAGGGGCAAAAGAAAAATCGATTTGAATATATATGTAAGGACTCTCAGGTATTAGTTGTCGCTGTAACCAATTTTAAATAACAACAACCTGAGATGTCTAGGTTACAGCGTTTATATAGTAATTTGTTTTTGAGGAGGTTTGTAATGCCAAAAGGCAAAGTAAAGTGGTTTGATATTAAAAAAGGCTATGGGTTTGTCCAATGGAAAAATGGACAGGATGTTTTTATTCACTATTCTGAAATTCAGACCAAAGCGAAATTTAAAAAACTTGATCAGGGTGATGTGGTAGAGTTTGATCTTATTCAAGGTAACAAAGGTTTACAAGCCAAGAATGTTGTAGTTGTGAAGTAAATTTATTATTATATTAATAAAATTTCCCCGAGGATGCTCAAATGAGCAATCTTACGGGGTTTTTATTACTAAAATTTAGGAATTGCAATGAAATACAAAAATACTAAGTTTAAAACATTTAATCCTAAAAGCTTATCTATAATTAGAAAAGTATTAAATGCTAAGCTTAAAAAAATTGGAAAGTATTATAGATTTGAACTTATAAATAAAGTTGATAAAAGAAAGTTAGCCCTCGAAATTTACCCACAAATTAAGATAGGGAATAAAAAGGGTAATCTGGTAACTGTCTATGCACTCAACTCTTTGTTACAATTGCATTTTTGCAATGGGTTTATTGTAAGCGAAGAGTTAAATGAAGTAACTTTTATTGGGGAATTCAATGGTAAATTGAGTGGTTTGATTGTTGAGAGAGAAGCAGGATGCTCAATTTTTGCTAATGTGGATAAATATATTTTATCAAGCGATTTTACAAAATTAAGTCCAGAAGTAATGATATCTGGTATTGCACTCTCTCTGGCAGAAAGTCTGGTAACAACGCGCAAATAAATGATTACAGTATTTAACAATACTAAAGAATATAAAATTTTAAAAAAAGAAACTATCTCTTTAATTAAAAACGTTTTAAAATCTGAAAAGATAAAAAAGGCTAATATTAATGTTATTTTTGAAAATGATGAGTTTATGTTATATCTTAATAAAAATTATTTAAAACATAACTGGTTGACAGATGTGATAAGTTTTGAATTTGGTGAAGAAAATAAAATTGACGGTGAAATATATATTGGCTTGCAACAAGCTGAAAGGCAATCTGTTGATCTAAAGGTTGCATTTGATGAAGAAGTCTCCAGACTTGTAATTCACGGGGTTTTACATCTAATTGGTTATGATGATATTAAAGCTTCAGATAAAAAAATAATGCGTTTCAAAGAAAATTTATACCTTAAAAAATTTAATAAAATAAATGCAAGAAAGAATAGTTGAAATAATAGTTTTTATTTTGAGTGAAATTAAACTAAATAATAAACAACTCAATGATGTAAATTTGAATGCACTTGAAAAGATGGGTTTTTCTAAGTCTGAACTAAATGCAGCTATTAGCTGGTTATTTGATAGATTGTATCTGCTTGAAAAAGAAAAGAAAGATAGAAAAAGCTTTAGAATTTTGCATGATGTCGAAAGATATATTTTTTCACCTCAAGCCTATGGTTACTTGCTTCAGTTAAGTGAATTAGATATAATTGATGAAAACGACATGGAATATATAATTGATATTTTGATAAGAACCTCTCAAACTGTTGATATAACTGAAATTAATTCACTTATTGCTTCAATTGTATTACAGCGAACAGGTAATTACTTCGGCAATCTGAATCCGTACGAAAATGAAACAGTAAATTAGAAAAATAAATTATGGCACAAACACTTGTTATAGTAGAATCTCCATCAAAATCTAAAACAGTAAAAAAATACTTAGGTAAAGATTATATAGTCGAGGCTTCTGTAGGTCATATTAAAAATTTACCCAAAAGCAGACTAGGAGTTGATTTAAAAAATGGATACAAACCTGAATTTGTATTAATTAAAGGCAAAGAAGAGATTCTAAAAAAGCTATGTGATTTAAGCACAAAAGTGGAAAAGATATTTATTGCAACTGATCCTGATCGAGAGGGTGAGGCGATTGCATATGACATTGCACAGGAGATAGAGAAAAATAACCCAAAAATATCTAGAGTTCTTTTCCATGAGATTACTGAATCTGGAATTAGGGAAGCAATGAAGAATCCACAAATGATTAATCTAAACCTTGTGAATTCCCAGAGAGCAAGACGAGTTATGGATAGGATAGTTGGATACAAGATTAGTCCTTTTCTCTGGAAAACAATATATCACGGTTTGTCTGCAGGAAGAGTTCAATCAGTTGCCTTAAGATTAATATGCGAACGAGAGAAAGAAATACAGAATTTTGTTCCTGAAGAATATTGGTCGATTACAGGAGAATTCCAGGCAAGAGCAGAAGAACCTTTCTTTGCAAAATTGATCTCACGCGCTGGTGAAGAAATAAAAATTCCAGATGAGACAAGCGCAAATAATTTAGTTGAAGATTTAAAGAAACAAAGCTACAGGATAAAATCTGTAGCAAAAAAAGTAGTAAAACGTAATCCACCAGCACCATTTATTACTAGCACTCTTCAACAAGAAGCAGCTAACAGATTGGGTTTCTCAGCAAAAAAAACTATGCAACTCGCTCAAGAATTGTATGAAGGAGTTGAAATTGGTGAAGATGGTCTGGTAGGACTTATAACATACATGCGTACTGATTCAACAAGGTTAAGTGCTGATGCTATTGAGGTAGTTAGAGAATATATTTATAATAATTACGGAAAAGAGTATTTACCTAAAGAACCACGTGAGTACAAAAAAGGTAAAGCTTCACAGGATGCACACGAAGCAATTCGGCCAACAACTATAAAATATGAGCCTAAATCTATTAAGAAATTTTTACATAATAAAGATCTGTTTCGTTTGTATGAGCTTATATGGAATCGTTTTATCGCCTGCCAAATGACTTCTGCTGAATTTGATCAGGTTACAGTCGAAATATTAGGTGGGGATTATTTATTTAGAGCTACCGGAACCACGCCCAAGTTCAGGGGATTTTTGCAGGTTTACGATGATCTGAAAGTTGATGATCAAACCCAGAATAATGTAGAAGAACCTGTATCAAAGATTCCATTAAATTTAAAAGTTGATGAATCTCTAAATTTAATTAATCTCTTACCAAAACAGCATTTTACAAAACCACCAGCGAGATATACTGAAAGTAGTCTTGTAAAAGACCTGGAAACATATGGCATTGGTAGACCAAGTACTTATGCCCAAATTGTAAGTACCATTATCGATCGTAAATATGTTGAGCAAAGAGATAAGAAACTGTATGCCCTCCCGTTAGGTATGGATGTTAATCAACTGCTAGTTCAAAACTTTCCTGAAATATTCAATATTAAATTTACTGCTAAAATGGAAGAGGAACTTGATACTATTGCATCAGGTAAGAGAACCTTTTTAAAAGTTATGGACGATTTTTATAAACCATTTAGTAATGCACTTGAAAAGGTTATAAAACAGACTAAAGAAATAAAAAAATCCATGCAAGAAACCACGGATGAGTTATGCGAATTGTGTGGTAAACCTATGGTTATTAAGTGGGGTAAAAATGGAAAGTTTAAAGCTTGTAGCGGATATCCAGATTGTAAAAACACAAAACCAATAGATGAAGATTTTAAAAAACATGAGCACCTAAACGGAATTATATGTGAAAAATGTGGTGGCGAGATGATAGTAAAATCGAGTAAATATGGTACATTTTTGGGATGTTCAAATTATCCTAAATGTAATAATACTAAGCCGATTTCTATGGAAATGAAATGCCCAAAATGCAAAGATGGAAATCTGGTTGAGCGGAAGACCAAACGTAATAAGATATTCTATGGATGTTCAAGGTATCCAGATTGTGATTTCGCTTCTTGGGATAAGCCAGTTGATAAAAAGTGTGATGCATGCGGATCAGATTATCTGGTGGAAAAATATAACCAAAAAATTGGTAAATATCTACAGTGCCCAAAATGTAAGTCAAAAATAGAAATTATCTCAGAAGAGATTGCAGTAAGCGAATAAATGAAAAATTATATTCAAAGATTTCTGGAATATTTGGAGAAAGAACGTAAATATTCCAGTCATACAATAAAATCCTATGAAGATGATCTTAACCAGTTTTACAGTTTTTTATCTAAATATTTTTCAGATAATATAGAAATTAAGAAAATTGATAATTTTACTATAAGATTGTTTTTAGGAGAGCTTATTGAATTGGATCTAAAAAAGAAAAGTATTGCAAGAAAATTATCTTCATTAAAATCTTTTTTTAAATATTTAACAAAAGAAAAGATATTAATTACGAATCCTGCAAATAATATTGCTTCTCCTAAAGTACCAAAAAAATTACCTTCATTTTTAGATGAAAAATCAATCGATAAAATGATGGATTTACCGGATCAGTCTAAAATTACTGGTTTACGTGATAAAGCTATTCTAGAATTACTTTATAGCACAGGGATCCGATTGCAAGAACTCATATCATTAAATTTAAATCATGTAAATTGGGAAAAATCTACAATTAAGGTGCTTGGTAAAGGTAAAAAAGTTAGAATATTACCATTTGGTTCAAAAGCTAAAGAAGCAATAGAGAAATATCTTAAAAAAAGAGAGGAATTGTATTCTAAGTTTACAGATTCTGACGCCAGGGTTGCATTCTTTCTATCTAATAAAGGATTAAGATTATATCCTAAAGCTGTTTATAATATTGTTAGTCAGTATATTGAAAAAGTTTCTGACATTGAGAGAAAAAGTCCACATATTATCAGACATACTTTTGCAACACACTTACTGAATAGAGGTGCTGATTTGAAAGCAGTAAAAGAATTACTCGGTCATGAGAATTTATCCACAACACAGATATATACACATCTGACAATTGATCACTTAAAAAAAATATATAATCAAGCTCATCCAAAATCATAAAATGAAAGGAAAAAATTATGGATATTCACATTACAGCAAGACAAATTAAATTACATCCCAAAATAAAAGAACATACAATTGCTGAATTGAATAAATTAAATCACTATTTTAATGGAATATTAAGATGCAATGTTATATTAAGACAGGAAGGGACTGATGATCAATCCAAAATTGTGGATATCAGTTTACACATATATGGGCACGACATTGTAGCTACTGAAAAATCTGATAACTTTTTTAAATCAATTGATAATGCGATTATTAAGTTAGAAAAACAATTATCTAAGATCAAATCAAAATTGCAAACAAAAGACAAGAAAAAAGTAAGAGCAGTAAAAGGAAAGTTATAATATGGAATTAAAATGTAAGGAAATTATTAAAAAAAGTATAACAGTTGGTTTTTTATATCAAACCAACAAAGAAAGATTATCGCTAACATTATTGAATGGAGAAGTCGGCTTTGATCGTGAAATAAAGGATAAAAATTTTCACCGTCCAGGGCTTGCTCTGGCTGGTTATGTTGAACTCTTTACATTCAACCGTGTTCAAATTTTTGGAAACACGGAAATAAAATATTTGAATCATTTATCACTTGAGGAAAGAATTCAATCCTTTAAAAAATTACTTGAATTTGATATTCCATGTATAATTATCACCAATAATAATACACTTAATCCGGAGCTTCTTGAATTGGCGTCTCAAAAAAATATTGCAGTTATGCAAACCTCATTTGAAACAACGAAGTTAGTGTATTTCCTCAGTGATTTTTTAGATGATCAATTTTCAGTTCAAACGTTAGTTCATGGTTCCTTTGTGGATGTTTATGGAATTGGCGTGCTTTTAATAGGTAGGTCCGGAATTGGGAAAAGTGAAATTGCACTCGACCTTGTGGAGAGAGGACACAGATTGGTTACAGATGATGTTGTTATGATCACACGAAAAGGTGAGGGTATATTGATTGGTTCAGGGACAAATGTTGTAAAACATTTTATGGAAATTAGAGGTTTAGGTTTAATTGATGTACGTGCAATGTTTGGAATTAGAGCTATAAGATTTCAAAAAAGAGTTGAAGTGGTGATAGAATTAACTGATTGGAACCCTAATGAAGAATATACCAGAACAGGTTTGGATAGTGAAGGAATTAAAATTCTAGGTGTAGAATTACTACATGTGAAATTACCGATTTTCCCTGGTAAGAATGTTACTGTTATTTGTGAGGTAATAGCTTTAAACTATTTGTTAAAGCATTATGGTTATGATGCTGCTAAGGAATTTGCAAAGCGCCTAGAGTCAGTTATTGATCGTAAAAGTCGTCAAATTGGTGATAGAGCAATTGATTATTTTGAGCATGATTTTGAATAAAAAATTTCAAATTTTCGTTAAACTCTTGACAAAAGGGAATTTTTTTATTATAATTAACAAAAAAACGGCTTAAAAATAGCTAAAAAAAGGCATTTTTAAACGTTTTATAAAGAAAAATTTAATATGATATTCAAAAATAGAAAATATTTCTATTTATCAGAAAAAGATCTGCAATATAAGGAAGTCAAACATTTTGGCTTGAAAACTGTCGCCACTATTTTGCTGAGCATTGTTGTTATATTGGGTTTAATTATTTCTGGAAATTATTTTGTCTATGACTTTCTGAATCTGGGATACGATAGAATTGATAAAATAATGAGTGAAAATAAAGAATTAAGACTTCAAATTGCTACACTTACAGAAAAATTTAAACAACTTAAGTCTGATATAGATTTGCTGAACGCTCAAGGTGATCAGTTTAGATTGCTTGTGGATTTACCGCGCCTTAGTCAAGATGAATTAAAACTAGGTGTGGGGGGTAATATTCTTAATTTTGATGTTAACCGGATTCTTTATTCTGAGAATTCTATAATTGATAGTATAAATTTAATAATTGATCAGTTAAGTCGTGAAGTAAATTTACAAAAAGAGAGTTATAACAGTGTTCTCAATAAATATAATTATAATCAGAAACTTTTTGCTTCAATTCCTGCATTAAAACCAATGGACGGTTATTATTCGCCTCATGGGTTTGGGAAAAGGATACACCCGGTATTAGGAGTTTTCCGTACACATGAAGGTCTGGATATAATTAATGATGTCGGAACTCCTGTTTATGCTACCGGTGATGGGGAAGTAGAATTTGCAGGTCCAAGTGGTGGTAGTTATGGAATTGTAATAATTATAAATCATGGTTTTGGATATCAAACGCTTTATGCTCATTTATCAAAAGTTTTAGTTCGACCTGGTACCAAGGTTAAACGTGGTACGATGATCGCAAAGAGTGGTAAGACAGGTTTAGTAAGTGGTCCTCATCTTCATTATGAAGTGATATATAATGGTGTGAAAAAGAATCCTATTGATTACTTCTTCGACGATTTTGCTATCAATCAGTATCTAAAAAATTATTCGAACAAAAACCAGATTAACTAAAAGAAAGGAGTGAAAGTTATGATCTGGACGATGGAATTGGCTTCGTACTTGGATGATGCACCTTGGCCAGCTACAAAAGAGGAATTAATTGATTATGCTAATCGAATAGGTGCACCAATTGAGGTAATTGAAAATCTGCAGGAATTAGAAGATTCAGATGAACCATACGAAAGTATGGAAGATATCTGGATTGACTATCCTTCAGATCAAGACTTTTTCTTCGAAGATGAAAATGAATACTAGTGCACCTAATTAAATATATTCTTGATTCTTTTAAATGATAAACCCATCTGGCTTACCAACGGATGGGTTTTTTTATAATTTTATAATTCTATGAAATATATATATATATCATTAATAACTCTCTGGATCTTGATTTTATTTTTTTTCTCCAACATTTCATTTGGTCAAATAATTGTTCCAGATCGACAAATTGAAATAAATAAAATCAAAATCAATGGAAATAATTATTTTGAGGATTCTCAAATATTAGAATCATTTGCTACTAAAGAAACTCCAGGAGCAATTTCAAAATTTCTTTATAAATTATTTGGCGATAAATTTGGAAGATCAAATGAATATTTTTATGAAGATGTTTTTCTATCAGATCTTGAAAGATTAAAACAACTTTATGCCGACAACGGCTTTTTTGATGTGAATATTAATGTTGATTATAATATATCTAAAGATACAACCCGTCTGGATATTTATCTTAATATTGTTGAGAATAAAAGAGCAACAATAGATACCGTTATCTACGCTGGATTAGAAAATTGTATTGATATTAATGTTAAAGAATTATATGCTAAATCGTTAATTAAAAAGGGTTCTTATTATAAAAAAAGTTTGATAAACGAAGAAGCAAATAGAGTTATTGATATAATTGCTAATAAGGGGTATCCATTCATAAATATTATACCAGATAGTTCAAAAGCTGAAAGATATTATTCCACAAATACTTTTAGAATATATTACTACTTTCGTCCTGGCCAGAGATTTAAATTTGGAGATGTTTCCATATTGGTCGAACCCAAAAGACCAGATATAGTTCCAAGTATTATTGAAAAGTATCTTGAATTTCAAAAAGGGGAATTAGTAAGTAAAAGTAAAATTCTTACATCTGAAAAAAATTTAAATCGACTTGGTTTATTTGAGTTGGCAAGAATTGATGTAAAAGAAAATTCACTCGCTGATTCCTCCGGTATTATGCCTGTAATAGTTAACCTCAAACCTAAAAATAGACATGAACTGGCTCCAGAAGTAATTTTCTCTGACGAGGATAACACTTTCAATTTTGGAATTGGATTAGGATATACAAATCGAAATTTCTTAGGGAATGCACGCAACTTCACTTCACGTATCCGCTTAAATACACAATCTATTATTGACTGGAACTTCAAGAGAGTATTTAGAAAAACCGGTCTTAATGACGAAACAGTACAAGGGCTTGCTGAGTTGAATTTTCAAATAATTCAACCATATTTCTTTACAAAATCATTAAATGGCTCATGGACTTTATCTCTTTTAGCTGATAAAAAAAATTATTATTTTGTAACTCTTATCAGAAACAAAATCGGGTTAGTAAATCAATTTGCTACCTATACAACTGGGTATTTTGAATGGATTCTTGAGCGATCAAACGTTAACTGGCTTGAAGATACTACAAAAACTGGATTAAGTCTCATAAGGCTAAGGCAGGAGCAACAACCTCAATTTAATTCAATATTTAACTTTACATTGCAAAGGGATAAAACTAATGATATTTTTTCACCGACTGAAGGGTTCTTTCATGCTGTTTCCTTTGAGGAATCAGGCCTGATGCAAAGCATATTTAAAAATCTTCAGCCAGATCTACCTTATACTCAGTTTTATAAAATTACTTTTTTTGGAAGATGGTATAAAGATTTGACCAGGAGAAAATTTAATATATTTGCTTTTAAATTAAAAGCTGGATATCAGGACAAATATGGTGAAAGTAAAGATAATCCTGAGAAATCAATTCCATTATCCCGGCGCTTTTTTGCAGGAGGAAGTGGCAGTATAAGAGCCTGGAAAACAAGAACATTAGGAGCAATTCCACAACATGAAATTCAATTAGGTGGAAATATTATTTTTGAAGGTAATGCTGAGTTTAGAGTGAATCACTTAAGAGGCTTTGGGAAATTATGGTTCCTTAATCTGGATAACTTTTGGGCAGTTTATTTCTTAGATTTTGGAAATGTCTGGAGTCGTCTAAATGATGTTAAATTTAGTGATATCGCCGTAGCTTCAGGTTTTGGGATTAGGTATGATACTTTTGTCGGTCCAGTTAGATTAGATTTTGCATTTAGAATTTATGACCCAATGGAGATTCAGGGGAAAAGATGGGTAACAGAGAGAAAATTTTTTAAAGAAATTTTATATAATGGAGTTTTAAATTTCGGAATCGGTCACGCATTTTAAGAAGGAATATTATGAGCTGGGATGTATTAATAGGACAAAATAGAGTTAAAGAAATAATAAAAAAACAGTTAGAAAACCAAAGATTACCTCATGCTCTTTTATTTTATGGCCCTGAGGGAACTGGTATGGATGTGGCAGCCATTCAGTTAGCTAAAATATTAAATTGTAAAAATGCAAAATTAGATTCATGTGATACATGTGAAGATTGCCTTAAAGTTAGAACACTTCAGCATCCAAATATTCAGCTAATATTTCCACTTCCTGTTGGTAAGAATGAACAGCCGGATGATTCACCTTATGATAAATTATCTGATGATGAATTAAAAGATGTAATGAGCGAAATCGAAAAAAAATCTAATAATCCTTATCACCAAATTAATATAGATAAGGCTAATTTTATTAAAATCACAAGCATAAGAGAAATTAGAAAAAAAACATCTTTAACAATATTTAGCGAAGGGAAAAAAGTTGTTATTATATTTGATTCTGATAAAATGACAGATCAGGCTGCTAATGCTCTGTTAAAAACACTTGAAGAGCCTATTGGGGATACAGTTCTTATACTTACAACATCAAATAAAGATGCTTTGTTGCCAACTATAATATCTCGTTGTCAATCAATTAGGTTTGATGAATTAACGCCCGAGGAGATCAGTATTGCACTTCAGCAAAAAGAGAATGTCGACTTACAACAGAGCAATATAATTGCGCGCCTTGCGAATGGAAGTTACTCTAGGGCTTTAGAATTGGTAAAATCCGATTTAAATGAGAGAAGGGATGAAGCTATTAATTTTATTGCTCAAATTCTTACAAACAATCCTTTTAAAATTTCTCAAACGATTGAAAAAATTTCAAAAGATTACGATAGAGTAGCAATAGAACAAATGTTGTTATTGATGAAAATGTGGTTCAGAGATGTCTTGATTTTAAAAGAAGGTAGCCAAAAAATCATTAATCTTGATCAAAAAAGTAGAATAGAGAAATTTATAAATATCTACAAAACAATTAACTTTAATGAGATATTTGAGTTGTTGGACACAACACTTTCACTTCTTAGAAAAAATGTATATATTCATTTGATTATTTTCTCTTTAGTTATTAACTTAAAGAAAAAAATTTCATCTTAAACTTGTTGAAAAGCAAAAAATGAACGAAAATACTAATAAAAATGAACCTGAAAAAAAATCAGGAGATATCGATAAGCAATTGGGAGATATTAACGAATGTCAAAATTATGAATTACATCATAGCTTCAATCCAATAAACATAAACGAACTTGAAAATATAGACCCAAATGTAAAACTTGCATTGGTTAGATTTAAAGCAAATAGATATAATTTCTATTGCATCGAACCTGGTTTAGAAATAAAAATTGATGATTATGTAATTGTTGAAGCAGAAAGAGGTATTGATCTTGGACAAGTAGCAGCTACAGGCGAACTTGCATTTATAAAATTACAGATTCGTAAATCATCTTGTGGAGAATTAAAAAAAATAATAAGAATTGCAAGTCAGGAAGAAATTGAAAAGTTGAAAGAAAACCGACAAAAAGAAGATATTACCTACAATATTGCACTTGAAAAAATATCTAAACATAATTTACCTATGAAACTTGTTGATGTTGAATATCAGCTGGATGTAAGTCGAATAACATTTTATTACACAGCTGATCATAGAATAGATTTCCGTGAATTAGTGAAGGATCTGGCACATATTTATCATACTAGAATTGAGATGCGTCAGATTGGTGTGAGAGATGAAACAAAAAGAATTGGTGGAATTGGAGTTTGCGGAAGGGAGCTTTGCTGCGCAAGCTGGCTTAATAATTTTGAGAAAGTATCTGCTCAACATATTGTTTTGCAAGGTTTGGCTAATAATCCTTTAAAACTTGCAGGACAATGTAGTAGATTAAAATGTTGCCTTACTTTTGAAATTAATAATTACTTAAAAGACGAAATAAAGGATACGGATTTAAACATTGAAAAAGCAGTATAAGAGAATATTAATAACAGCAGCCCTACCATATGCGAATGGAAAAATTCATTTAGGCCATCTAGCAGGTGCCTATTTGCCTGCCGATATTTATGCCAGATACCAGAGAGCAAAAAAGAAAGAAGTGGTTTTTATATGTGGTTCTGATGAGCATGGTGTACCAATTACTATCACTGCTGAAAATGAAAAAACCACACCTCAAAAAATAGTGGATAGATATCATGAATTAAATAAGCAAACCTTTGAAAAATTCGGGATGAGTTTTGATAATTACTCAAGAACATCTATACCACTTCATCATCAAACTGCCCAAGAATTTTTCTTAAAAATGTATAATGCTGGCATACTTATAGAAAAAAAGGAAAAGCAATTGTATGATGAGAAAGTAAAGATGTTCTTGCCTGATAGGTATGTAGAAGGAACTTGCCCTAAATGTGGTGCAGAAGATGCGCGTGGTGATCAATGCGAAAAGTGTGGAACATTTTTAAGCCCAAATGAAATTATCAATCCAAGAAGCAAAATTACAGGCGAAACACCTGTTCTAAAAGAAACATCTCACTGGTATTTCCCATTAGGTAAATATCAAAAAAGATTACAAGATTACATTAAAGAAAAAAATGAAGAAGACGGTTGGCGAGAGAATGTATTAAAATATTGTCAGACGTGGTTTAATGAAGGACTTCAGGATAGAGCTGTAACACGTGATTTGCAATGGGGTGTTCCTGTACCTATTGCAGGTTATGAAAATAAAGTGCTTTATGTATGGTTCGAGGCAGTATTAGGATACATCTCAAGCACAAAAGAATGGTCCTATAAACAAAATCATCAGAAGTGGAGAGAGTTTTGGTTGAGTGAAGATACAAAATATGTAGCTTTTATTGGTAAAGATAATGTTGTGTTTCATTGTATAGTTTTTCCAGCAATGTTGATGGCTTGGAATGACAATAGTGAAGATAAATATGTTTTGCCAACTAATGTACCTGCTAATGAATTTCTTAATCTTGAAGGCCAGAAATTTTCAAAAAGCAGGGGTTGGGGATTGTATGTTGATGAATTTTTAGAAAAATATCCGGCTGATTCATTGAGATATGCCTTAACTATAAATTTACCAGAAATGAGAGATTCTGATTTTTATTGGTCTGATTTTCAAGCTCGCCATAATAATGAATTAGCAAATACTTTAGGGAATTTTGTTAACCGGACACTTACTTTTGTTCATAAAAATTACAATGGAAAAGTGCCTGCGATAGGAAAAATTTCTGAATTAGATGAAAATTTTATAAACGAAATGAGAAAAGCTCCAGAGATAATAGGAAATTTAATTGAGAAATATCGTTTTCGTGATGCAACTCTTGAAATGATGAACTTAGCAAGATTGGCAAATAAATACTTCAATGATGCTGAACCTTGGAAGACTTTGAAACAAGCTCCTGATAGATGCAGTACAACAATTTACTTGTGCTTGAATGCAGTGAAAGCACTATCCATATTGTTCGAACCTGTTTTACCGTTCACTTCAAAAAAAATAAGAAAAATGCTAAATTTAAAAGATAATTATTACTGGGATGATGCATCTGAACTAAGCATGAAATCAGGTGAACAAATTGGTGAAATTGAAATTCTCTTTAATAAAATAGAAAATGAATTTATAAGCGAATCCAGTCAATTAATGTCCGAGGGACCTGTTATGACACAAGAAGTAATGCAAAAACAAACTGTTACGATTGAAGAATTTAAAAAATTAGATTTAAGAGTTGCTAAAGTTATAGAATGCGAAAAGGTTCAAAAATCAAATAAATTATTAAAGCTGCAAGTTAAAATTGGTAATGAAATTAAACAATTGGTTGCGGGAATTGCTCAACATTATCAACCTGAGGAGCTTGTCGGTAAAAATATTATTGTGGTGAAAAATCTACAGAAAACAAGTATTATGGGAATTGATTCCGAGGGTATGATGTTGGCGGCTTCAGATCAAAATGGTAAATTGGTATATATAACAACTTCCACCGATATTGAAGATGGTTCAATTGTAAAATAAAAGAGTATATATGAATACTCTATCAGCAGTAGAAATAATTCAAACAATATTAGCTCCGGCTATAATGATCTCAAGTTGTGGTTTGATAATGTTGGGTTTGCAAAATCGTTACTCAAATATTGTGTCAAGAATAAGATCTTTAAATGATGAACGCCGGCGCTTGCAAAAGAAAATTTCATCAGATGAAAATCTGGAATATTCTGAAAATGTACGCTTTCATAGTATAAGAAAACAAATTAATGAGCTTTCCAGCAGGTCTCTACTAATAAGAAATGCAATATTCTTCGAAATCTTAGCAGTTTTGTTTTTCGTGTTAGCTTGTTTACTAATTGGATTGTATTTTATTTACGCCAATGAATTCACGCAGATGTTGCCACTAATTTCATTTTTATTAGGCATGATTTCGGTTTTTGTCGGATTAACATTCTTTGGGATAGAGATACTTAGAGCTTATAAAGTAGTACAAATTGAAATTATTGCGGAGGAATAAATGTATAGGTTTTTATATTCTCTAATAGTTACTATAGCTGTTTTCAGTATACTGAGTTCACAAAATAAAACTATTGAAGTTAGATATGGTGATAATATTCAAGATGTAATTAACAAATCTTTGGATGGGGATACAATATTAATTTATGAAGGAGATTATAGAGCAGTTCCACAATCTTTTGTAGAATTTGAATGTGGTAACTGTATCGATTCTTCAACAGAGGTTACAGCAACTTATGGCTTTATAGTGGACGGCAAGTCGTTGACGATAATAGGTAAAAATCCTTTTAAAACCAGAATAATAACCAATGCTGGTTATGGATTTTTATTCTTGAACAGTAAAAATTCCACTATTGCAAATTTAACTATAACTGGAGGTAAACGTGATAGAGATCCAAATGCTACAGATGGTGGTATAGTTGTAAAAAAAAGTGTGCTTAAGATTAAAAATGTAAATATTAAGGATAATGATAATACTTTACCTGATATTATTGTTGGGATTTGTGGAATTGTTGGAAGAGAAAATTCTGAAATAATAGTAGAAAAGTGCGTGATAAGAAATAATAGCTGGGATGGTATTGCACTTTATAGAGGAAGTAAAGCAATAATAATTGATAATATAATTGAACAGGGGAGAGGTGTTGGAATAGGGATAACTTGGGATTCTAAAGCAATTGTATATAATAATAGTGTTTCATATTACTGGAAAGGTATTGGTACTTTTGGTAAAGCCTATGCAAATGTTCAAAACAATTTGGTGTTTGAAAATTTAGGATGGGGAGTTGTAATATCTGGAGCTTCTTATATGGAATTGTTTAATAATGTGATCGATAAAAACGGAAATTGTGGTGTAGCACTCTGGGATAGTTCGGCTCAAGGTAAAATTTATAATAATATAATTTCAAATAATGGTTGGCGTGATGAATGGGTTTGTCCGCAAGTTGGTTTCTGGATGAATGGTACAACTCAAAATTTAGATTTTCACCATAATAATGTAGTTAATAATATAATGGGAGATTATCGCAACATAGAAAACTTAACAGGAAATGATGGTAATGTATCAGTTGAACCAGAATTTGATCAGAATTATAAATTGCCTGATAACTCACCATTACTAAATCTTGGATATTCCCAAGAAAAATCCGGAAGTTTTAAAAGAAAACCAATTGGGAGAAAATAATTGAAACTTTTGAATTTCGGCTCAACTCCAACTAAACAGTAATTAAGTAAATACTAAAGGAAGTTTAGCCGAATTGAAAAAGGGCAATCTATTTTGTGATTGCCCTTTTATTTGTGGACGCTGCGGGGTTCGAACCTGCGACCTCCGCCTTGTAAGGGCGGCGCTCTGAACCAACTGAGCTAAGCGTCCAGAAATTTGAGCGGGAGACGGGGATCGAACCCGCGACGTTCAGCTTGGGAAGCTGACATTCTACCGCTGAATTACTCCCGCTGATATCGAAAGAACCGCTTTTAATATAAAAAAAAGTTGCTTCATTTACAATTTTAATGTCTTCCACAAATATTTCCTAATTTTATTTATATAAACAATTATTGGTTGTAATAATTCAACTATCAACATTTCAAAAAATGGAAATTTGACTTTTTAAGAAAAATCCATTATATTATTAGCACTCAATTTAAAAGAGTGATAATAATTATTATTTATTTAAAATCAACAAATTAAGGAGGATATAATATGAAAATTAAACCTTTAGCAGATCGAATAGTTATTAAACCTGAGGTTGCTGAAGAAAAAACAAAAGGCGGTATAATTTTGCCCGATACAGCTAAGGAAAAGCCCGTAATTGGTACAGTTGTAGCTGTTGGTCCGGGCAAAAAAACCGATGATGGTAAAATTATCCCAATGGATGTAAAAGTTGGTGATAAAGTTTTATATGGAAAATACTCTGGCACAGAGGTTACAATAGATGGTGAAGAGTATTTAATTATGCGTGAAAGTGATTTATTTGCAATTGTCTAACAATAAAAAGGAGAATAGAATATGGCAGTAAAAATAATTAATTATGACTCAGAAGCTCGAGCAGCTTTAAAACGTGGAGTTGATAAACTTGCCGACGCAGTAAAAGTTACACTCGGACCCAAAGGACGAAATGTGGTAATTGATAAGAAATTTGGTGCACCAACTGTCACAAAAGATGGTGTAACAGTTGCTAAAGAAATTGAATTAGAGGATCCAATTGAAAATATGGGAGCTCAAATGGTTCGAGAAGTTGCCAGCAAAACTTCAGATGTAGCTGGAGACGGAACCACAACAGCTACTGTACTTGCTCAGGCAATTGTAAGAGAAGGTATGAAAAATGTTACTGCTGGTGCTAACCCAATGGACCTCAAACGTGGAATCGACGTGGCTGTTCAAAAAGTTGTTGAAGCATTAAAATCTATAAGTCAAAATGTTGGAGACGATAGAAAAAAAATTGAACAGGTTGGTGCAATATCCGCAAATAATGATCCAGCTATAGGAAAGCTAATTGCCGAAGCAATGGAAAAGGTTGGAAAAGATGGCGTAATTACAGTTGAGGAAGCAAAAGGTACTGAAACTACTGTAGATTGGGTTGAAGGTATGCAGTTCGACCGTGGCTACCTGTCTCCATATTTCGTAACAAATGCTGATACAATGGAAGCTGAATTAGAAGATCCTCTCATACTAATTCACGATAAGAAAATTAGTGTTATGAAAGACCTTCTACCAATTCTTGAAAAGGTAGCACAGGCTGGTAGATCAATCCTTATAATAGCAGAAGATATTGAAGGTGAAGCTCTCGCAACTCTTGTTGTGAACAAATTGCGTGGAACTTTGCGTGTATGTGCAGTCAAAGCACCAGGTTTTGGTGATAGAAGAAAAGCTATGTTAGAGGATATTGCAATCTTAACTGGCGGACAGGTGATCTCTGAAGAAAAAGGCTTTAAACTAGAAAATACTCAGCTTTCCTATCTTGGTAAAGCAAAGAAAGTTACTGTGGATAAAGATAATACTACAATTGTTGAAGGTGGCGGTGAACCAAGTGAAATTAAAAAGAGAATTAATGAAATAAAAGCTCAAATTGAAAAAACTACATCAGATTATGATAGAGAAAAACTTCAGGAGCGTTTGGCAAAATTATCTGGTGGTGTCGCCGTGTTGAAAGTTGGTGCCGCTACTGAAGTAGAAATGAAGGAGAAAAAAGCTCGTGTAGAAGATGCACTCCATGCAACTAGAGCAGCAGTAGAAGAAGGTATCGTCCCTGGTGGTGGAGTTGCATATCTGAGAGCTGCTGCGAAATTAGATGGAATTAAACTTGAAAATGAAGATCAAATGATAGGCGTCGATATCGTAAAACATGCACTTGAAGAACCAATTCGATGGATTGTGAATAATGCAGGTCTAGAAGGTTCAGTCATAGTTAACAAAGTTAAAGAAGGTAAGGATGACTTTGGTTTCAATGCTCAAACTGAACAATACGAAAACTTAATCAAATCAGGTGTAATCGATCCAACAAAAGTGGCTCGTATTGCATTGGAAAATGCTGCAAGTGTGGCCAGCTTAATACTCACAACAGAGGCCACAATAGTTGAAAAACCAGAAAAGGAAAAACCAATGCCTCCAATGCCACATGGTGATATGTACTGAGAATTCAGTTTATGTGATTTTCAGCCCCATCTTTGATGGGGCTTTTTTTTTAATTAAACTTATCATAAATTGTTAATGTCTAAACTTCAGAAAAGCTTATATTAATGCAAGAAAAGTCAGATTTTGAGTTAATATCGGAATTTAAAAACGGAAATCAAGAAGCTTTTAATCTGCTGGTCAGAAAATACCAGAAAAAAGTATACTGGATTGCTCGGAAAATGCTTGGAAATCACGATGATGCTGATGATGTTGTGCAGGATGTTTTTGTTAAAATTTTTAAAAGCTTAAAAGATTTTCGCAATGAATCCTCTTTCTATACTTGGGTGTATAGAATTACAGTTAATTTCTCAATATCTTTCTTGCGTCGTAAAAAAATGTTTGATTTAATAAAATTTGATGAAGCATTTCCAGCAACTTTAAAAGTAAATACAAACGATAATCCAATATTGAGTATTGAAAATCAAGAAATGAATACAATCATAGAACAAGCAATAGCACAACTACCTAATAAACAGAAAAAAGTATTTATTCTACGGTATTATAATGAATTACCTTACGAAGAGATATCAAAAATACTAAAAACGTCTGTTGGCGGTTTAAAAGCAAATTATTTCCACGCTTTGAAAAATATAAAAAAATATTTGGACAAAGAATTATGAAATGTAATAAAAAATTTCTTCTACCAGACTTTATACAGGGCAAACTATCTCAAATAGAATCAACTATTTTAAGAGAGCATATTGATAAATGTAAAATTTGTACTTATGAATATAAAAACCTCAAATCAATTTTGAATAAACTTGAAAATGAAAATCAAAAGGAACCGGATGAGACCTATTGGATTAATCTATTACCAAATATTTATCAAAAAATTAGTTCTAAAAAATTTAATTATTATCAAAAATATTTTCCGCAAATTGTAGGTTCTGCTGTTATCCTGATCTTTATTGCATTATTAATAGTTAAACTATTTAATTACAATTGGTATAATGAAGAATTTCCCAAAAATGCAGAAATTCTAACTTTATTAGATAGTGTTGATCAAGATGGGATATTTTTATATAATGAAAATAACATCTCTGATAAATATGCTTATAATAATTCGGATGATTTTGTGTTAAAAAGTATTATTTTAACAAGTAATAATGTTGAAGAGTTATATAAAGAAAATATAACAATACATGAATTGAAAGATGAAGAGCTTAATTATTTATTGTCCTATTTAAATGAAGAAAAAAAATATAAGAGGTAAAAAATGAAAAGAATCACTATAATAACAATTACAATTTTTTTGTTATTAAGCCAATTAAGTAATGCTCAGATCCATGAAAGACCTTTTGGTCCTGCACCAGAAAGGATAGAAAAGTATAAAAAGCTAAGATTAATCGAGGAATTAAATTTATCGGACGAAACAGCTATACGATTTTCTAAATTATATAATGCACATCTGGATAGTCTTAGAGAAATTCGCAGAAAGATGGATGAGTATCAAAATGATCTTGGGATATATCTTGAGAAAGGTAAGTATTATCAGGATAGAGGTAATGAATACAATAAGTATCTTAAAGATTTTAGAAAAATTTTAAAGGATTATGAAGATTGCCAGAAGAAATTTTGGGAGACCAACAAAAATTATACGGAAAAGCTTAAACAGCTGTTAAATGAAGAACAACTTGCTAAGTATTATTTATTTGAAAAAAAGTTCAATAAGGAATTGCGTGATGCGCTGGATCAATTGCGAGAGAATATGCCTAAACGAAGGATGAGGTAATTGTGAAGTCTATTTATCTGGATTATGCAGCCACAACGCCGCTTGATCCTGAAGTGTTTGAAGTAATGAAGATTTATTTTTTAGATAAGTTTGGGAATGCTTCCTCAATTCATAGATACGGACAAATAGCTAAAGCTGCATTGGAAGAAAGTAGACTAAGTATTGCCAAGTTAATAGGTGCAAAACCTGGAGAATTTTATTTTGTAAGTGGTGGTACAGAAGCTAATAATTTTGCAATTAAAGGTGCTGCTCTAAATGCTTTTCGATTGGGAAAAAACCACATTGTAACTTCAGAAATCGAACATCATGCTGTTCTCGATTGTTGTGCATACCTTGAATCAAATGGTTTTGAAGTAACTTACTTGAAGGTTGATAGTTCCGGAGTTGTAAATCCAGAATCTGTTGAAAAAGCTATAAAAAAGAATACTTGCTTAATTTCCATAATGTTAGTCAATAATGAAATCGGAACTATTAATCCTATAAAGGATATTGGCGAAATAGCAAAAAGGCATAAAATAATCTTTCATACAGATGCAGTTCAGGCATTCGGGAAAATACCAATTAATGTTGAAGAATTAAATGTTGATCTGTTAAGTATCAGTGCACATAAGATTTATGGTCCGAAAGGAATAGGTGCAATTTATATAAGAAATGGTGTAGAGTTAGAAAAAATTGTTCATGGTGGCGGACAGGAAAAAGGTAGAAGAGCTGGGACTGAAAATGTACCTTCTGCGGTTGGGTTTGCAAAAGCAGCAGAAAAAGCTATTCAGAATATGAAATTTGAAAACCAGAGATTATTAAACTTGAAATTAAATTTTAAACAAAAAATTTGTAACTTATTTCCGTTTGTATTATTCAATGGAATCGAATCTAAAAGTGTGCCTCACATTTTGAATATTTCTTTTGATAGCTCGAAAATTAAAATTGATGGAGAAGCTTTGTTATTAAATTTAGATCTAAATGGGATTGCTGTTTCGGCTGGATCGGCATGTACTTCAGGAAGTATAAAACCATCTCATGTTATCTTAAGTATTGGCAGGGATTTGGATACTGCAAAATCAACAATTCGTTTTTCCTTTGGTAAATTTACAGAAGCCGAGGATCTTGATTATGTGCTTATGGTTATGAAAGAAGTTGTTGAACGTATTGGTATAGTTCTGTGAAGTTATACTGAATAGTTTTTATTATTGAAGTATTTGTTTAAATTAAATTCTTGTTCAATAAAAATATCTTCTTCTAAAATCTCTTTTCCATTTCCATCTACATCTCTTAAAGCAACGAAGGTACTTAAGTCACCAACTTCCATAAGAATTGGTGAATTAGTTGTGTGAGTGTTTACCTGATATGATATACCAAGGTCGGCATCGATAATAGTTCCGTTTTTATATCTAATTTTTACATTTCTAATTATAAGATCGTATGCTTTATATGTGTTAAAGGGTAAATCTTCATAAATCCCAATATCTAAAGATTCGTAATTTTCAACTGATATATTAAAAAAAGTCATAAGTAAGCTAATGGCATTTAACTTTCTTATTAAAAATTTTTCAGGGTCATTTTTTATGTGTCCGGATTCGATTAGTATTGTACTTGTTCCCCAAGATTGCATTTTATCTCCAAATGCTCTGGGTTCGTAGGTATCATCATAACGGGTTATTTTTCCTGGTATGTAATTATTTAAGATATTAGCTAATGAAGCTGCAATTTTTTTAGCTCGAAGTCGAACTTCATTATCACTTTGCTTTTCATTAAAAGCAGGGGCAAGTAAGGCAATGCATGTTATTTCATCTGTATAACCTACTGTGCTTAATTCTTGATCATGTAAATTGAATCCAAATTCAGGATTGATTTCATTTTGGATATTTTTTAATACCTTTGCTTCAGGAGTAACGAGTCTTATTGCATCTCTATTTAAATCGATGTATTGAGCTGTTAATCTTTGGTGTCGTGCTGCACCATCAGGATTTAAAATTGGTACAAAAAACAGCGAAATTTTTGAAAGCATTTTTTTAAATTCAGGTTCTTCTGAATAATTAATAAAAAAGTTAAAAATATCAGCAATAGCCATCGTAGCAGTAGATTCATCACCATGCATTTGTGACCATAAAAGAATCTTTGTTGTACCTTTTCCTGCTTTAAATAGTTTTATTGGTCTGCCTTCAAATGATTTACCAAGTTCTTTTATCTCAAATAGTTTTTCATTTTTTTTAAGTATTTTGGAAATTATCTGATAATAAGTTTCAGGTTGGAACCTTCTGGATTGGAGTTCGCTAACAAAATAATTTTCGTAATTTTCAATTAAGTTTTTCATATTAAAAATTCATAATGTCGTTATAAATTACATATGCCATTAAAGCTAGTAACATAAAGAAACCGACTTGCTGTATTGCAAGTTTTACTTTTACCGGGATTTCTTTTCGTATTATGAGCTCGATAAATAAAAAGAGTATGTGTCCACCATCAAGCGCTGGAAAAGGTATAATATTAATGATTGCTAAACTAATACTGAGTAATCCCATAAATGCCAAAAAACTTATCCAACCCATTTCTGCTGATTGGGTTGCCATTTGTGCAATTTTAATTGGTCCGCCGAACGACTGTGAGAATTTCGCTTTACCAATAATTATTTGTTTGATTGAGTATGCAAATAGTTTAGTTGCACTAATAATGTTGCTAACTCCCGCAGTTAATGCTTCATAAATTGAATAACTAACTTGTTTTTTGGGTCCTATATAAATTGTACCAAGTCCTACGCCTATTCTACCTTCATTTGTAACTATTGCTGAACCTTTTAATGTATCTTCATTTCTTTTCCAAACAATAAGAAGTTCTTTATTAGCATTTGCTTCTATTATACTTTTTACCTGTGCTGAATTGTTTACAATCTGATTATTAATTGATATTAAAATATCTCCAGGTTTGAGCCCGACATTTTCTGCTGGTTTTCCTGGTTCGACAGCGGTTATTAAAGTTGCGGTTCCTTCAGGAAATATACCTAAATCATCCTCACTGAATGTTTTTATTTCTTTATAAGGAATAATTAAACTTAGTTGTTCTCCATTTCTATCAATATTGATTTCTATATCAGTACCTACTTTTTCGAGAAAAATCTGTGAGTTGATTTCGTCCCAATGATTAATATTTTTTTTGCCGACTGTAACAATTTTATCTCCCTTTTTTATGCCGATTTTACTTGCAATACTGTTTTCAGCAACAAAACCTACAATGTTGGTTTCTTTTAAGAATTTTCCTTGAGAAAAATTTATTCCCCAGAAGATAATAATTGCCAATAGGACATTCATTAAAACACCTGCAATCATAACGAAAAACTTTGATATGAATGGTTTTGAACGAAACTCCCAGGGTTCAGGTGGTTTTTTAAGAAAATCTGTATCCATACTTTCATCAATCATACCGGCGATTTTTACATAACCACCAATAGGAATCCAGGATATACAGTAATCTGTGTCGCCGATTTTTTTACCAAAAGCTCTAGGTGGGAATCCAATAGAAAATCTATCCACTCTCATTCCAGTTAATTTAGCAGCTAAAAAGTGGCCGAGCTCATGAACTAAGACAAGAATGCCAATTGTGATTAAGAAATAAAATATAGTTAATAAAATGCTCATTTGTTTACCTGATTAAGTTATTAATGTTTGAAAGAACAAAATTTCTTGTTTCTGAATCAGCTTTTATTATTTCTTCTAATGATGGGTTTTCAACAATTTTCACTGATTCCATAGCTTTTTGAATAATCTTGGGTATTTTATCAAAAGTAATTTTTTGTGTAAGGAAAAGTTCTACTGCAATTTCGTTGGCTGCATTCATTATGGCTGGAGAAGTTCCACCATTTATTAATGCTTTATATGCAAGCGATAAACATTCGAATTTTTGAATATCAGGTTCAAAGAAAGTGATTTGCTTTAAATCATTAAAATTCAAACGAGTCGATCTCAAAGGGAATCTTTCTGGATATGAGAGAGCATATTGAATTGGAATTTTCATATCTGGGTATCCAAGTTGGGCTTTTATTGAACCGTCTACAAATTCCACCATTGAATGTATAATTGATTGCGGGTGAATGATTACTTCAATTTTTTCAATTGGTAGATTGAAAAGATAGTGTGCTTCTATTATTTCAAGTCCTTTATTCATCAAAGTTGCAGAGTCTATTGTAATTTTACTTCCCATTTTCCAATTTGGATGTTCAAGAGCTTGAGATATTGTTACAGAAGCGAATTTATTTTTATCCATTTGCCAGAATGGGCCACCCGAAGCTGTTAAAATTAATCTTGAAACATTATTTATGTCTTCACCTACGAGGCACTGAAAAATTGCACTATGTTCACTGTCGATAGGAATTATTTTCGTATTTGAATGAGCTAGCATTTTTGTTATTATATTTCCTGCAACTACAAGTGTTTCTTTATTTGCAAGTGCTATTCTTTTGTTCGATTCAATAGCTTTAATTGTTGGAACTAAACCCACGAATCCTACAAGGGAGTTTATCACGATGTCAACTTCTGGGCTGGAAGCTATAGTATTTAAACCTTCCTCACCAATAAAAATTTTTACAGTATCACCAAAAATCTTATAAATAACATCGGCTGAGGTTTGATCCATTACAGCTACTCCAGTGGGTTGAAATTTTCTTATTTGTTCTACAAGCTTTGGGATACCTTTATTTGCAGAAAGATATGCAATACGATATTTATCAGGGAAGTTGGAGATAACTTCAAGGCTATTTATACCAATTGAGCCTGTAGAACCTAATATCGCTATATTTTTCTGTGTATTTTTCATTAAAAATATAGCCCCGAAAAGCAATTTAGCCGGGGCTAAAATAAATTAAGAAATTATGGGGTTAAAACCAAAATTTTTTACCTCTTTTTTAATTTTAAAGCATTCCTCAATTTTTTAAAACCCGGTTTAATTTTGTTGTATATCAAATCAATTCTTTGTTTATAAGGAATAAATGCGCTTTTCATTGCATTGATGGAAAGTTTTTCAAGATCATCAAAGTTTAAATTAAAAGTTTCGTAAGCAATCTTGTATTCTTTGGTCATTGTTGTGTCACTCATTAATCTGTCGTCAGTATTTAATGTTACTCTGAATCTATATTTATAATAAAGTCCGAATGGATGTTCTTCGAGACTTTTCACAGCACCGGTGTCAACATTACTTGTTAGACAGATTTCAAGAGGAATTCTTTTATCAAGTATATATTGTGCAAGATAACCCATTTTAACAATTTTGTTTGGTTCATGTTCATCGACTGCAATATCTTCAATCAAACGAGTTGCATGACCGATTCGATCTGCACCACACCATTGGATAGCTTGCCAGATAGATTCTTTCCCAAAAGCTTCACCAGCATGGATAGTAATATGAAAATTTTCTCTTTTTATATAATTAAATGCTTCTAAATGTTTTTTTGGTGGGAAACCACCTTCTTCACCAGCAAGATCAAATCCAACTACACCTCTTTCTCTGAAGTCTATTGCAAGCTCTGCCATTTCTTGTGAGAGTTTCATATTTCGCATTGCTGAGATAATTAATCCATATTCAACTCCAAATTCTCGCTTTCCTTTTTCGAGTCCTTTTAACACAGCATTTACAACCTCTTCCCAGTGTAATCCGTTCTTTGTGTGAAAGACAGGTGCAAAGCGTGTTTCTACATAAACAACGCCATCATTAAACATATCTTCAATCATTTCGTATGCGACTCTTTCGAGTGCTTCCTCACTTTGCATTATTGCAGTTGTGTGTTCAAATCCTTCTAGGTAAAGTGGAAGGCTACCTCTTCTAGCTCCTCGATGGAACCATTCAGCAAGTTCACCAGGATCTAAAGTGGGAAGCTTTGTATATTTTTGATCTTTTGCTAACTCAATAATAGTTGATGGTCTCAAACCTCCGTCCAGATGGTCGTGCAAAACAACTTTGGGCATAGCTCTAATTATTTTTTCTGTAAGTTTCATAGAAATTTTATCTTTATTTTAATTTTCCTATTGCGTTTTCTGTTGCTTTAAGAACAGAACCATCTACAACCAAGTTCAATGCTTTTTCAATATCTTCGTAAAGAATCCTATCGTCGTAGATATGGTGGAAATGTTTTCTTAAGAATTTATAAGCAGCATTAGTACCTTTACCTGGTTTCATTACTTTTTTTGTTTTTATATCTAAACAGGAAAAATCTAAAGCTTGGGCTGCTGTTAAAAGTTCAATTGCAATTACGGTTTGTACATTCTTTAATATTTGCCAGCACTTTTGTGCACTTATTGAACCCATGCTGTTATGATCTTCTTGATTTGCAGAAGTTGGAATTGAGTCGACTGAAGCTGGATGTGTTAAAACTTTGTTTTCTGAAACGAGTGCTGCGGCTGTGTATTGTGCAATCATTAATCCTGAATTTAAACCACCTCGAGTTGTCAAAAATCTTGGTAAACCACTTAAGGAACCGTTCAACATGCGCTCTATTCTTCTTTCGGCAATATTAGAAAGCTCAGATAATGCTATTGCAAGGAAATCTAGAGCGAGTGCAATTGGTTGACCATGAAAATTTCCACCTTCAAGATGAACCTTTTCCTTTGCAAAAATAATTGGATTATCTGTCACTGAATTAATTTCCGTCTGAATTATATCATAAGCATAGTGTACTGCATCTCGAGTTGCACCATGAACTTGTGGAATGCATCTTAAAGAATATGCATCCTGTACCCGTGGATCGTTGAACCTATGAGATTCTCTTATTTCACTGCCTGATATTAACTTTCTCAAATTTTCAGCACATTCAATCTGTCCTTTATGTGGTCTCAATTTATGTATTCTTGCATCAAATGCTGTATCTGTTCCTTTTAATGCCTCAAATGTCATTGCTGCCGAAATATCTGCAATCTTACAAAGTCGAATGGCTTCATGAACTATTAAAGCAGCGTACGCAGTCATCATCTGAGTACCATTAATTAATGCAAGCCCTTCCTTTGCTTTTAATTTTAGTGGTTTTAAATTCAGTTTCTTTAACGCTAATGAAGCATCCATTAAAACATCCTGATATAGTACTTTTCCTTTTCCTAAAAAAGAAAGTGTCATATGTGATAATGGAATTAAATCGCCGCTTGAACCAACTGATCCTTTGGATGGAATAATAGGTGTAATTCCTGAGTTGAAGAAGTTTTTAATAAATTCAAGAGTTTCGTATCTGATTCCAGAGTAACCTTTTGCTAAAGCATTCAGACGTAATATTATCATGGCTCGAGTCACATCAAGTGGAAGAGGATCTCCAACACCTGAAGAGTGACTTAGAATTAAATTTTCCTGAAGTTTTTCAATATCGGTTAAACTGATTTTAATATTACTAAACTCCCCAAAACCTGTTGTTATGCCGTATATTACATCTCCGTTTTTAATCCACTCATCTACTGTATGCCTGGAGGATTTAATAGATTTTATTGCAGATTTTGTAAAATCTATTTGAATTTTGTTATAAGATTTTACAGTTTGATAAAGCTCCTCGATTCTTAGGCTATTACCATCTAATTGTAATTTTTCCATATTTTTTGATGCGTAAATTTTTTTTAATTTAAAAATAAAACACGATAAAAGCAACAATTTGTAAAAATTTCAAAATAGTTGACTTTTAATGTTTTTTTCCATAATTTAAAATAAATTTATAGGAGCTGAATATGGCAAAAGAATACAAAATCTTGATTGTGGATGATGAGGAGCATTTTAGGATGTTAGTTAAAGATTTTTTAATGGGCGAAAAATTTAACATAGTAGATGAAGCCACCAGTGGGGATGAAGCATTGGATATATTAATGTTGAATGATTATGATATAATTCTCTTAGATATCAGAATGGAAGGTATTGATGGAATTGAAACACTAAAGCAAATTCGAAGAATAACACCCAGTACCGATGTAATTATGATTACAGGTTATGCTGATATCCCGAGTGCTGTTGAATGTATTAAGTATGGCGCAAGGGAATTTTTAGAAAAACCGGTGAGAATGGAATTATTGATTGAAAAAATAAATAAAATATTAAAATCTCGTGAAGAAGAAAAGCATCTAAGAGAAATTCAGATAGATTTTCCAACTTTGGTAATGCACAAATTACAATTACCTCTCAGCACGGCAAAGTCTGCAATTACGTTATTAAACAAAGGACTTGAAAACATAGTTACAGAAAAACAAAAAGAATTGTTAGAACATATTGATCAAACACTCTGGAAAATTGATGCTACAATAAATGATCTTATTGATTTGGCAAAGCTTGAAAGTGGTAATGCTCAACTTGAAAAGTTACCTGTAAATATGGATGAACTTGTTCCTGCAATTTGTGCTAAGAGGGAAAACGAACTTAAAACTAAAAATATCAATCTTGTATTTCTTATCGACAAAAAGGTTCCAACTATAGAAGCTGATCCTGAAAAATTAGAAAAAGTTATTCTGAATATTTTAGATAATGCTATTCGATATTCAAGTCCAAACAGCTCAATAAAAGTTAGCACTACAACAATACATAAAGAAGTTGAAGGTAATTTAATACCATATATAGAAGTCTCAATTTCAGATAATGGAGTTGGAATATCCCCAGATATTTTAACTTATATTTTCAATAAGATAAAACCTGATTTTTCTGACAAAGAAAGATCAACTGGTCTGGGTTTAGCTTTATGTAAGCTTATCGTAGAAGCTCATAATGGATTTATCACTGCTGAATCTCAAGTTGGTCAAGGAACAACAATTAGATTTGCACTACCTATTAATGCATAAATGAATATTTAAATGGAGCGATCCAAAAATGGAAAAAGTTAAAATCTCAATACTTATAGCAGATGATGAAGAAGAATTTCGCTTTATGTTGAAAACTTACCTCGAATCAATTGGGTATGATGTTTATACCGTTTCAGATGGGGTAGCAGCAATTGATATTGTACAGGAGAAAGCATTTGATCTGGTTTTGCTCGACATTAGAATGCCACATGTTGATGGAATTGATGTGTTAAAATTTATAAAAGAAAAATTTCCTATGGTAGATGTTATAATGTTAACGGGTGTAGATGATGTTAAAATTGCCGTTGAATGTATGAAACTAGGTGCTTATGATTACCTTACCAAGCCATATTCAGGAGATGAATTGGTAAGAGTCATAAAAAAAGTACTTGAGAAGCAAAGATTAATTAGGGAAAATCAATTAATAAAAGCGGAGCTTCAAAGACTTGCAGGCAGTACAGATATCGTAGGTCAAAGTAAAAAATTTAAAGAAACTCTGGATCTTGCATTAAAAGTTGCACCAACAGAATCAACTGTTTTGATCCAGGGACAGAGTGGTACAGGGAAAGAATTAATTGCAAATTTTATATACAAAAACAGCAATCGGGCAGATAAACCTTTTGTAGTCTTAAATTGTGCTTCTTTACCTGATACGCTTATAGAAAGTGAGCTTTTTGGACATGAAAAAGGTTCTTTTACAGATGCTCATACAATGAAGCAAGGGCTGGTTGAGCTTGCCGATGGTGGTACATTGTTCCTTGATGAAGTTGGGGATATAAGTCCTATTGTACAACCTAAACTTCTGCGTTTCATACAGTCAGGAGAGTTTCGAAGAGTTGGTGGAAATATCATGCTGAAAGCCAATGTAAGAATAATTTCTGCAACCAACAAAAATCTTGCTGAGGAAGTTAAAGAGGGTAGATTCAGGGAAGATTTGTTGTATAGAATAAATGTGATTACAATTACAGTTCCCCCTTTGAAAGAAAGAAAAGATGATATTCCAGTCCTAGTTGAATATTTTCTAACAAAGAAGATGCGCACAAGGACAGCGAAAAGAATTTCTCCTACAGCATTGGAAATATTAATGCAATACCATTGGCCTGGCAATGTCAGGGAATTAGAAAATGTGCTTGAAAGAGCAGCTATACTTGCAAAAGGCGATATTATACAACCGTATGATTTATCATTAACTCCAACCTTAGGTCAGATTGAATTATCCTCTTCTTCAAATAATTTAATTGGTAATAATATACCAATGAAAGAAATTGAAAGATTGCATATTGAAGGAGTATTAAGAAATTTAAAAGGAAATAAAGCTGAAACTGCTAAAGTTTTAGGTATAAGTTTGAAAACTCTTTACACTAAAATACATCAGTTCCAAATTGATATTGAATAATAAAAAGAAAGGTAAAATCGTCATGAAAGGCAATAAGAAATTAATTGAAAAATTAAATGTGCTGCTTTCTGAAGAATTAACTTCAGTGAATCAGTATATGGTTCATTCAGAAATGTGTAATAATTGGGGTTATGAAAAATTACACAATCATTTTGAAAAGAGAGCAATAGATGAAATGAAGCATGCTGAAAAACTTATCGGAAGAATTATCTTCCTTGAAGGAATGCCAATTGTGAATAAACTTTCACAAATTAAAATTGGTAATACAGTTCCTCAAATGCTTTCGAATGACCTGATATCTGAAATTGAAGCTAATAAAATGTATAACGAAGTTATTTTACTTGCAGGTGAAGTAAAAGACTTTGCTACAAGAGAAATGTTAGAAAAAATTTTACTTGATGAAGATAGGCATATAGACGAAATTGAAGAGCTCCAGGACCAAATCTCTCAAATGGGTGTTGAAGTATTTTTATCGACCCAGGTAAGTTAAGGAAGTGAAAATTTTAAAGCTGCATAAATGGAACATTAATGTTAAAGAAGCTTTAGATATACAAAGAACATACTCAAAGTATGTAATTCAAAAGAAATTAGATAAGAAAATTAAGATTGTTGCCGGTTGTGATGTAGCTTTCAAAAAGGATTCGAATATTGCCTGCGCGGGAATTATATTATTGAGTTTTCCCAAACTTGATGTAATTTTTGAAAAAATTATTTTTTCGGAAGTTAAGTTTCCATATATTCCAGGTTTTTTATCATTTCGAGAAACACCTGTTTTATTAAAGTTATTTAAAAGCGTCCCATATGAAATTGATTTAATCTTTGTTGATGGTAATGGTATTGCACATCCTAGAAAATTTGGAATTGCATCGCATCTTGGAGTCATACTCGATTTACCAACAATTGGTTGTGGTAAGACTTATTTATTAGGTGAATACAATGAACCAGAAAACCAGGCAGGAAGTTATTCAATGCTGTTTTATAAAGATGAAATTGTTGGTGCAGTTGTTCGTACAAAAAATAATGTAAAACCAATCTTTGTATCGGTTGGTCACAAAGTATGTTTAGATGATGCTATTAATTACACCTTAAAGTTTTGTAAAGGATATCGGATACCTGAACCAATTCGTAAAGCACACATACTTGTGAATTCTTATTTAAAGAAAGGGAATAAAAAAGTATTATAGGAAAATAATATGCTTGGAAAAACCATTCAACCTGAAATCAAAGAGCTTATTCAGAAAAAAGAGCTCTCTATTTTAAAAGAATTATTTGAAGATTGGCACCCGAGTGAACTTGCTGAATTGATTAATGACCTTTCTGAAACTGAAAGAGCTATAGTTTTCAGAATGCTTCCAAAGGATAAGGCGGCTGATACATTCGAATATTTGGATATTGAAACACAGAAAGCATTTTTAAAAGGTCTTGCTCAGGAAGAAGTTGCTATAATACTTAATGAAATGTCGCCTGATGATCGTACTGCATTACTTGAAGAACTGCCCGGAAATGTTGTCAAGCAACTCATAGAACTTCTTTCGCCACAGGAAAGAACAATTGCAACAACACTTTTAGGTTATCCAGAAGATTCAGTTGGACGACTTATGTCGCCCGATTACATAGCTGTGGAAAAAGATTGGACTGTCCAGCAAGTCCTGAATTACATTCGAGAACATGGTAAAGATATAGAATCTTTTGATATGATTTATATTGTAGATGAAAAAGGTAAGTTAGTGGATGATATTCGGTTAAGAGATATACTATTAGCTAATCCTGATCAAAAGATTTCTGAACTCTCAGATGGTTCGTTCATTAGTTTACAGGTTACTGATAAAAAGGAATCTGTAGTACCAATATTCAGACAATATGATAGAACTGTTCTACCTGTTGTAAATTATGAGGGATTTTTGCTTGGTATTGTTACTATAGACGATGTACTTGATGTTATCGAAGAAACGGATACAGAGGATATTCAGAAGTTCGGTGGTTTGGAAGCCCTAGAATATCCTTATGTGAAAACCCCATTGCTTCAAATGATAAAAAAGAGAGCAGGTTGGTTGGTGATTTTATTTGTTGGCGAAATGTTGACTGCTACGGCTATGGGATATTTTGAAAATGAAATAGCTAAAGCTGTAGTATTAGCTTTGTTTGTTCCATTGATTATCTCCAGTGGTGGTAATTCTGGATCACAGGCTGCAACACTTATCGTCCGTGCGTTGACTTTAGGGGAACTCACAGTAAAGGATTGGTGGCGAGTGATGGAAAGGGAAATAAAATCAGGCTTGGCTTTAGGTTCTATCTTAGGAGCTATAGGATTTTTAAGGATTACTGTCTGGACATTTTTTACTGATATATATGGCCCACATTGGCCATTAATAGCTACTACAATATTTTTTGCGCTTGTTGGAGTAGTCACTTGGGGAACTTTTGCAGGATCAATGCTTCCCATTTTATTAAAAAAATTAGGCCTTGATCCAGCTGTGTCCTCTGCTCCGTTTGTTGCTACTATAGTTGACGTAACAGGAATAGTTATTTATTTTTCTGTAGCATCTGTAATTTTAGCCGGAAGTTTATTATAGTTGCATTTTATTTTTTTATTTTTTAACTTTTGAAAAATATCTCTTCATTAATAGGAGAAGTATCATATGAAATTTTTTCAACATAATTGGACTAAAGTTTTGATAGCATATCACCGATTTGCTGGAAGCTGGGCTTGGATTTTACATCGCATTACTGGTATTGCATTGACGGGATATATAATGTTGCATATAATTGCTCTTTCAAGTTTACAAAAACATAAAATTGATAATGGTAAAGCTTTTAATGAAGAAATGGCACTCTTCTCATCCCCATTTTTCTTGTTTCTTGAATGGCTACTATTTGCCTTCGTAATATTTCACTCACTTAATGGAATCAGAATTGTATTAATAGATTTTGCAAATGGTGCACGCTATCAAAAAAAGCTTCATTATGCAGTTTTGACAATCGGAATTATTGCTTTCCTTGTTATGGGTTATGTTATTTTCAGTCATCAATTGAATGAATCCACAGCATTTTTATTCTCACCAACAAATAAATAAAAAATTTTCAGGAAGAGACTATGTCATATAAACATTTAGGATCAAGAAATTCAGGAGCACCAGGTTGGTTATTTCAAAGAATAACAGGTATTGTATTAATTGTTGCAATGGTTGGCCATTATATTTTAATGCATTACACTCCCAGCTCAGGCCACGAATTTGCTTCAACTTTTGAAAGAATGCAGAATCCTCTCTGGAAAATATTTTATTTGACATTTGTCGTAATTGGTCTATACCACGGATTAAATGGAATATGGGGGATTGTTCGTGATTTCAAAATGAAACGCTGGATCAGTGTAACTATTTTAGGTGTACTTATAATTGCAGGCATTAGCTTTGCAACATTAGGTTTTATGAATGTTCTTGTATTTTAAAAATAAAAAGAAAAAATTATGGTTCACAAACATGATGTTATAATTGTAGGTGCCGGACTTGCTGGCTTAAGAGCTGCTGTTGAATTGGCTGATAAAGCTGATGTAGCAGTCCTTTCTAAAGTATTTCCAACTCGTTCACATTCTGGTGCTGCACAGGGTGGAATAGCAGCAGCACTTGGAAACGAAGAAGAAGATCGCATCGAATGGCACATATTTGATACAGTAAAAGGAAGCGATTATTTAGGCGATCAGGATGCAATTGAAATGATGGTTAGTGAAGCTCCAGATGTGATCTATGAACTTGAACATATGGGCGTTCCTTTTAGTCGAACAAAAGATGGAAGAATTGCACAGAGACAATTTGGAGGTCACACTCGACCAAAAGTTAGTCCTGATGGTAAAGAGACTCGTGTTGCCATTCAACGTGCTTGCTATGCTGCCGACAGAACTGGTCACGTAATTCTTCATACATTGTATGAACAATGTGTGAAACATAAAGTTCGTTTCTATTCTGAATTTTATGTTATGTCACTAATTATTAAGGACAATATTTGCCGCGGTATCGTTGCCTTCGATTTGAAAAATGCTGAAATACATACTTTTCATGCAAAAGCAGTTATGTTTGGGACAGGTGGATATGGCAGGGCTTGGAAAATAACCTCAAACGCGTATTCAAATACTGGAGATGGTGTTGCAATAGCTTTTCGTGCAGGAATTCCACTTGAAGATATGGAATTTGTTCAATTTCACCCAACTGGTTTGTGGAAACTTGGAATATTAGTTACTGAAGGAGCTCGTGGTGAGGGAGGTTATTTAAGAAATCGCTTTGGCGAAAGATTTATGGAAAAATATGCTCCAACTGTAATGGAACTTGCACCAAGAGATTTGGTTACTCGCTCTATAACAACAGAAATACTAGAAGGTCGAGGCATTGATGGCAAAGATTATGTCCATTTAGACCTGACGCATGTTGGAGAAGCTAAATTAAAAGAACGCCTTCCTGAAATTATTGGATTTGCCAAAACATATGTCGGCGTAGATCCAGTCAAAGCTCCAATTCCCATTCAACCAACTGCACATTATTCTATGGGTGGAATTCCTACATCACTTTATGGCGAAGTTCTACTTGATGAAAAAGGAAAAATCTTAACTGGTTTTTATGCTGCAGGCGAATGTGCATGTGTAAGTGTTCACGGAGCTAATCGGCTTGGAACAAATTCACTACTTGATGCTGTGGTTCACGGAAGAAGAACAGGAAAACAAATTTTAAAATTTTTGCAGACTGCTGAGTTTAGTGATTTACCTAATGATGCAGACCAAGATGTAAAACAACGAATTGATGAGTTGTTTAAATCATCTGATTCCAAAGAATCTTATCATAAAATTAAAGACTCACTCCGTGAAAATATGATGGCAAAAGCTGGTGTATTCAGAAATGAAAAAGATCTAAAAGAAATGAAAGAACTTATACACGAACTGAGAGAAAGATATAAAAATGTTGGATTAAGAGATAAAAGCAAAAACTTTAACACTGAACTTATGGAAATTCTGGAATTAGGAAATTTACTTGAATTCTCAGATGTGATTGTTGAAGGAGCAATTGCTCGTCAGGAATGTCGGGGTGCACACTGGAGAACAGATTTCCAAAAACGAGATGACCAAAACTGGATGAAACATACATTGGCGTTTAGAACAGAAAAAGGTATTGAATTAAGATATAAACCAGTTACTGTAACTAAATATCAACCACAAGAAAGAAAATATTAATAAATCAGGCAAATAATATGCAAGTTAAATTTTCTATTTTTAGATATGATGCATCAAAAGATGAAAAACCATATAGACAAGAATTTAGTTTAGAAGTTGAACCAACAGATCGTATACTAGATTGTCTGGATCGAATTAAGTGGGATTATGATGGTAGTTTAACTTATAGAAGATCTTGTTCACATGGGATTTGTGGCTCTGATGCAATTAACATCAATGGAAAAAATATGTTAGCCTGTCAGGTTTTAATTCAAGATATAAAGAAGAAATTAATTAGAATTGATCCTATACCTGGAATGCCTGTGATAAAAGACCTTGTAGTCGATATGACGGATTTCTTTGAGAAGTATGAAGTTGTAAAACCTTATTTAATTGCAAAAAATCCACCAGCAAAAGAGCGATTGCAATCGCAAGCCGAAAGAGCATTAATCGATGAAGCGGTTAATTGTATATTATGTGGTGCCTGTACAAGTTCCTGTCCTTCAATGTGGGGAAATCCTAATTATCTTGGACCTGCTGCTCTCTTAAAAGCATATCGTTTTGCATTTGATAGTCGAGATGAAGCACCTGCTGAACACCTCGAGGCAATTGATACAAATGATGGCGTCTGGAGATGCCATACAATTTTCAACTGTGTGGAAGCTTGTCCGAAAGAAATCAATCTAACCTGGCACATCTCACAACTAAAGAAAAAAATGGTTGAAAGGGAATTTTAATATAAGTATGAATAAAGTTGCTTAGCAATTTTCTAGCACAACTAAACATTGTTTCCTTAAACAAAACCTGAAAGTTTTCAGTTTTAAATAATTTGTCTGTATTCTAGATATACAAACTTCTGTTATTTTAAATTTCCAGTTAATAAGACCTTGTATTTTTTCATTGCGTTAAGTAAGTGAAATACTGTAGTGTGGTGCATTCTATAACTTATGGCCTGTAAATATATTTAAATCCATAAATTCGGAAATATATTAAGAATGTATTAAATTTATAAAAATTTTTTATGTATTTTGTAAATATATTGCAAAATTAGTTTTAAAATGGAAAAGGATTAATTTATGGATAAATTTAAAGGCGTTGATTACTATAATTTTGACTCCTTATTAAGTGAAGAGGAGATTTTGATTAGAAACACCATCAGAGAATTTGTTGATGATAAAGTCTTAACAATTATTGAAGATTTTTATATGAAGGGCGAATTCCCAAACCAGCTAATACCACTTATGGCTGAGCTCGGGATTTTTGGTGCAACACTTCCTGCTAAATATGGTTGTGCTGAAATGAATAATGTTGCCTATGGATTGGTTATGCAAGAGTTAGAAAGAGGCGACAGTGGGATTAGAAGTTTTGCATCAGTACAGAGCGCATTGGTTATGTATCCAATCTACACATTTGGTTCTGAGGCACAGAAAGATTACTGGCTTCCAAAACTTGCCCGTGGTGAAAAGATAGGTTGTTTTGGTTTAACCGAACCTGATTATGGATCGAATCCTGGAGGTATGATTACAAAAGCAGAGGAAAAAAAGGATTGTTATGTTCTCAACGGTGCAAAGATGTGGATAACGAATGGAAGCATTGCTGATGTAGCTGTAGTCTGGGCAAAACTTAATGGAGTAATTCATGGATTCTTGGTAGAGAAAAATACTAAAGGATTCTCTGCACCTGAAATGAAAGGTAAACATTCATTGCGGGCATCCGTTACATCAGAATTGATATTTGAGGATTGCGAGATTCCAAAAGAAAATATACTACCAAACACATCAGGTTTAAGGTCACCACTTATGTGCTTAAACCAAGCACGATATGGAATTGCATGGGGTGCAATCGGCGCAGCAATGGCTTGCTATGATACAGCATTAAAATATTCGCTTTCAAGAATTCAATTTAGTAAACCTATTGCATCGTTCCAGATTACGCAAGAAAAACTTGTGCATATGTTAACTGAAATTACAAAAATGCAATTTATGACTTTACAATTGGGTAGGTTGAAAGATAAAGGTGAAGCAAAATATCAGCAGGTGTCTATGGCTAAAAGGAATAATGTTCATCATGCTCTTGAGATAAGTAGAATATCTCGGGAAATCTTGGGCGCTAATGGCATCTTGAATGAATATCCAATAATGAGACATATGGCGAATTTAGAGTCAGTTAAAACATATGAAGGTACTCATGAAATGCATACTTTAATTGTTGGAGAAGATATAACGGGAATATCTGCATTTGAATGAAAAAGGTGATTATATGAAAAAGAAATTTTTAGAAGTCGAAAAATTTACTAAAAAGGCACTAACTTTTGATGATGTGTTGCTATTACCCCGTAAGTCGAACGTACTCCCTCGTGAGGTTGATGTAAAAACACAGTTAACAAAAAATTTAGTGATGAATATTCCACTATTATCAGCAGCGATGGACACTGTTACCGAGTATGAACTTGCTATTGCAATAGCTCGTGAAGGTGGAATAGGTATAATTCATAAAAATATGCCTATTCATGAACAAGCACATCAAGTTAAGTTGGTAAAGCGATCTGAAAGTGGTATGATAAAAAATCCTGTAACTATGAATGTGAATGGAACCGTAGGTGATGCACTGTCGTTAATGTTAAAACACAAAATATCAGGTATTCCTATTTTAAACGATCAAGAACAGTTAATAGGAATTGTTACGCAGCGCGATTTAAGATTTGAAGAAAAGAATGACTTACCAATAAGCAATGTTATGACAACAAAAATTATAACTGCCCCTGTTGGTACTTCACTGAAGAAAGCTGAAAAGATTTTAAAAAGGTTCAAAATTGAAAAACTTCCTATAATTGATAAAAAAGGAAAACTTAAAGGATTAATCACTGTAAAGGATATTCAAAAAAGAAAAAAGTATCCTAATGCTTTTAAAGATGAATTAGGTAGATTACGCGTAGGTGCTGCAATTGGTGTTGCTTCTGATACTTTGGAAAGAGCTGAAGAGTTAATTAAAGCGGATGTAGATGTTTTAGTCATTGATACAGCACATGGTCATTCTAAAGGAGTTCTCGAAATGACCAAGATTGTAAAAAGGAAATTTCCAGATGTGAACCTTATCGCTGGTAATGTAGCAACTGGTGAAGCTGTTAAAGATTTATCGAAAGCTGGAGCCGATGCAATTAAAGTAGGGATTGGTCCTGGTTCAATTTGTACAACTCGGGTTGTTACAGGAGTCGGAGTGCCACAAATTACAGCAATTTATGAATGTGCTAAGAAAGCAATGATTTACAAGATCCCTGTTATTGCTGATGGTGGCATAAAACAAACTGGAGATATTGCTAAAGCAATTGCAGCTGGCGCAAATTCTGTAATGATTGGATCTATGTTTGCAGGTACAGAAGAAAGTCCTGGTGAAAAAATAATTTATGAAGGTAGAAGTTATAAAGTATATCGTGGAATGGGTTCTATTTCAGCCATGCAAAAAGGAAGTAAAGATAGATATTTCCAGGATGTTGAAGAAGATATTCAGAAATTTGTTCCTGAAGGAATAGAGGGTCGTGTGCCATATAAAGGTGCTCTAAGTGATGTAGTATATCAGATTATTGGTGGATTAAAAGCTGCCATGGGATATTGTGGAACCGCAAATATAAATGAGTTACAAAATTATTCTCAATTTGTAATAATTACATATTCTGGTTTGAGAGAAAGTCATCCACATGATATCGAAATAACCAAAGAATCTCCAAATTACAATCTATAAAATTTTATGGAAAGCGTCTTAACGAAAAAACACTACCTTTACATTTTAAGAAAAATAAAAAGTCATTTTGCAGCATATAGAATTGATGCATATGTCATAACTTTTTTACCTCATATTAAATATGCTTCAGGATTTTCTGGTAGCAATGCAATTTGTATTATAACTCAAAAAAGAAATTATTTAATTACAGATAAAAGATATATACAGCAAGCAAAGAACGAAACTTTTGGTTGGGAAATAGTAGAATCGGATGGGGATATTTTTAAAACTGTAAAAGAAAAAAAATTATTACAAAAATCTAACAGAATTGGAATAGATGGTAATCATACAGCTTATGCAAAATATCTTGAATTAAAAAGTATTTTTAGTGAAAGTAAAATATTACCAATTTCTGAGTTAATCGAAGATTGTGCTTCAGTGAAAGGGCAATATGAAATAGAATGTATTAAAACTGCTGTTGATATTACAACTAAAGTATTTGAAAAAATTCTTGATTTGATAAGGCCAGATATAAGAGAACTGGAGATCTCAGCAGAAATTTCTTATCTTCAAAAAGTTTTAGGCGCTGAGGGCGATGCATTCCCTCCAATTGTTGCGAGCGGCAAAAACTCAGCATATCCACATGCTCATTCTACAAAAAAGAAAATAAAATATGGAGAAATAATAACTCTTGATTTTGGTTGTTTATATAAAGGTTATCACAGCGATATGACCAGAACAATTTTTTTAGGTAAACCTGAGGAAAAGTTTAAAAAACTTTATGGTATTGTTCTGGAAGCACAGAAAAAAGGTATTGAAGTTGTATCAGCTGGTGTTAAATGTAAGGATGTGGATTTTGCAGCACGTAATTTTATAGACAAGCTTGGATTTGGGAAATATTTTACTCATTCATTAGGACATGGGATCGGGTTATCTATTCACGAAGCCCCACATATTAGCTATAAGAGTTCTGAAGTTCTTCAGAAAGGCAATGTGATTACTATAGAGCCAGGAATTTACATGCAAAATATTGGTGGTATTCGTATTGAAGATATATTGTTAGTGACTGATAGCAAGCCCAAAATATTAACAAAAGCGAGTAAGGATCTCATTATTTTATAATGAATACGGAAATCACAAAACTTAGAAATTTATTAGTTATTGCTTATTATTTCCCTCCACTTGGTTTGAGTGGTGTTCAAAGAACTCAAAAATTTGTGAAATACCTTCCACAATTTGGATGGAAACCAACTATCATTACTGTTACACCTACTGGATATTTTGCACAAGATTATACACTCTTAGATGAATTAAAAAATAAACCTATTGAAATAATACGAGTTGGTTCTCTTGATCCGAACCGCTTTTTTAGAAAAAAAGGTATTGTAAAAATGCCATCAGAAAGAATTCGAAAAATATTTTCCTTTCTAAGCGATACATTTTTTATACCTGATAATAAAATTGGTTGGAAAAGAAATGTTTTAAAACAAGTTGGCGAACTATTAAAAAAAAACAATTACAGTTTAATTTTTTCAACTGCACCTCCATTTACTGATTTTATTATAGCAAATGAAATATATCAGAAATATAAAATTCCATATGTGCTGGATTATAGAGACGCCTGGTTAGATTACCCTATTAAATATTATCCGACACCTTTGCACAAATATCTGAATTATAAATATGAAAAGGATGCATTGCATAGTGCAAAGAAAATTATTACAACAAATAGGAAAGTTAAAGAGCTAATTCTTAAGAGATATAAATTTTTAGAGTATAACGATATAGAAATCATACCTCAGGGTTACGATCCAGAAGATTTTGTTCGTAATAAACCTCTACCGCGCCCACCTGTAAAGAAGATGAGAATTACACATGCAGGCGTATTTTATGGTAAGCGAACTCCAAAGTTTTTCTTTCAAGCACTTGAGAAACTTTTTAATGAAAAACCCAACTTAATGGATAAGATTGAAGTCTTTTTTATTGGTAACTTTAAGGATGAAGATAAAAAATTAATTGATAAGTATAAATTAGGAGGTGTTGTTAATTTGCTTGGCTATCTAGACCATCAAAAATGCATTCAGTACCTTATGTCTTCAGATTTACTTTGGTTGATGCTGGATAATGAGACACAGTCGCCAGGCAAAGTATATGAATATATTGGGGCAAAAAAACCAATACTTGCTAATGTTCCAGATGGTTTTATAAAACAGACATTGGAAGAATTTAGTTGTAATACTGTTCTTCCTCCGTTTGAGGTAGACCGTACAAAGCATGCTATTTACTCTTATTATTGTAAATTCGAAGATGGTTATAATTATCAATTTGAAGAAGAAAAAATCAATATATATAATAGAGTTGAATTAACAAACAAACTTGCAAACATTTTAGGATTTGCGTTAGAAGCATGAAAGTTTTAATAATTGGCTCAGGCGGTAGAGAACACGCCTTAGCGTGGAAAATAAGTCAAAGTCCTTTGGTAGATAAAATCTTTTGTGCGCCAGGTAATGCCGGTATTGCACAAATTGCTGAAATTGTACCAATCAAATTGGAAAAGAACGAGCAAATACTAAAATTTGCATTAGAAAACTATATCGATCTTACTGTAGTTGGACCAGAACAGCCACTAAATGAAGGAATTGTAGATTTGTTCATTGAGAACAATTTAAAAATTTTTGGGCCGACTAAAGCAGCTGCTCGACTTGAATCAAGCAAAGTTTTTGCCAAAGAGTTTATGAAAAAATACAAAATTCCGACCGCAAATTATCGTACTTTTGATCGTAGCCAGAAATTTGAAGCTGAAAGGTATATAAATGAAAACCCAGTACCAATCGTTATAAAAGTTGATGGATTAGCATCAGGGAAAGGGGTGATGATTTGTGAATCAAAGGAAATAGCTATAGCCGAACTTGATAATATATTCGTAAGACAAAAATTTGGAGAGGCAGGTAATTCAATAGTAATTGAAGAGTACATGATTGGTGAAGAACTCTCAATATTTGTTATTACAGATGGTGAAAACTTTTTAATATTACCTCCTGCCCACGATTATAAAAAAATTTTAGATGGCGACATAGGTAAAAATACTGGAGGAATGGGAGCTTATGCACCTGTTCCTTTTGTTAATGAAGATTTAATGAATAAAATTAAACGCTCTATTATTAAACCAACTATAAATGGAATGAGAGCTGAAGGAATTCCATTTAAAGGGTGCCTGTATTTTGGACTCATGTTAACGGAAACAGGACCAAGAGTAGTAGAATATAATTCCAGGTTTGGTGATCCCGAAACACAAGTAGTTTTACCTCTTATTGAAAGTGACCTCGTTGAAATAATCCTGGCTTCAATTGAAAACAAAATAAAAGATATAAGATTGAATCTTAATGATAATGCTGCAGTCTGTGTTGTTCTTTCTTCTCACGGTTATCCTGATAATTATGAAATTGGGAAAAGAATTTATGGTTTAGAAAAAAGATTCCAGGATATCTTGATATTTCATGCAGGTACAAAGTTAGATGATGGTGAAATTTTAACTTCTGGTGGTAGAGTTCTTGGTATTACATCTTATGGTAGTAAAGAGAAATTTCAACAAGTTGTTTCAAATGTTTATGCTGCAGTTGAACAGATTACATTTGATGGTGCCTATTATAGAAGCGATATTGGAAAAAATGTAAAATTCTAATAGAAAGGAAATAATATTTTGAAAATATTAGTAACAGGTGGTGCTGGATTTATTGGTTCACATGTAGTGGATGCTTATATCAAAGCTGGACATTTGGTATCTATAATCGATAATTTATCTACGGGAAATATTAAAAATTTAAATCCAGATGCGAAGTTTTTCGAACTTGATATAAGAGACGAAAAATTAAAGGAAATTTTTGAAAATGAAAAATTTGATATTGTAAATCATCATGCTGCACAGATGGATGTTAGAAAATCTGTTGATGATCCAATATACGATGCATCGGTTAATATACTTGGCGTACTTAATTTGCTTGAAAATTGTAAAAATTATGGAGTGAAGAAGTTTATTTTTGCTTCAACTGGTGGTGCAATCTATGGTGAACAGGATTATTTCCCAGCTGATGAGGAACATCCTTTGAGGCCACTTTCACCCTATGGAATTACTAAACTTGCAACCGAAAAATACCTTTATTATTATGAAAAAGTGTTTGGTTTGCAATATATAGTTCTTAGATATGCTAATGTATATGGTCCTCGTCAAAATCCACATGGTGAAGCTGGCGTTATTGCAATTTTCACTAAGAAAATGCTTGAAGGTAAACAACCTCAAATAAATGGAGATGGAAAACAAACTCGCGACTATGTTTATGTAGATGATGTAGTTAATGCAAATCTTCTTGCGTTAAATTACAGCAAATCGGAAATATTTAATATTGGTACGGGAATTGAAACCGATGTTAATACTCTTTTTCTTAAATTGCGCGATTATACAGGTTCGAATTGTGACGAATACCATGCTCCACCAAAAAAGGGTGAACAATTGAGAAGTGTCCTAAATTATGCAAAGATAAAATCAGAACTCAATTGGGAACCAAAAATTAATATCGAAGAAGGTTTGAAATTAACAGTTGATTATTTTAAAAAATCAATTCTTGAATCATAAATGAATAGAATAAACCAATTAAGTGAGAAAATAATTTTAGGGGATAGAATATCAATATCTCGTGGAATTTCAATGATTGAAAATGAATACTCTGAATCAAAAATTTTGCTTAATAAAATATTTAAAAATATAGGGCAGGGTTATCGTATAGGAATTACCGGTCCTCCTGGTGCGGGTAAAAGTACACTTACAAATAAACTTGCAGCATTTTATCGTAAAAATAATTTAAAAGTAGGTATAATAGCAGTCGATCCAACTAGCCCCTTTACCGGAGGTGCAATACTTGGAGATAGGATTCGAATGACTGATGTGGAGTTAGATGAAAATGTATTTATTCGCAGTATGGCATCTCGTGGAAGCCTTGGAGGTTTAAGTAAAAAAACATCTGAAGCGGTAGATATTCTAGATGCTGCAGGGTTTCAAATATTAATTATCGAAACTGTAGGAGTCGGACAATCAGAATTGGATATTGCTTCTACCGCCGATACTACAATTGTTGTACTTGTACCTGAGTCTGGAGATTCAATTCAAGCGATGAAAGCAGGTCTAATGGAAATAGGTGATATTTTTGTGTTAAATAAATCTGATCGAGCTGGTGCTGATCAAGCAGTAATGTCAATTAAAACAATACTTAATCTGAAACAACAAAAAAATAATTGGCAACCCGATGTTATAAAAACAGTTGCCAGTGAAAACAAAGGAATTGATGAGCTTGCAAATAAAATTGAAGAACACCGACAGTTTCTTGTTTCGACGAATAATTTGATTCAAAAGAGGGAAAAGAGATTAAACGATCAAATTCGCAACCTAATTACTGAACATCTGCATATAGAATTCTGGGATGAAGAGCGTGAAAATATATTGAATAATAATCTGAAATTAGTACTTGAAAAGAAAGTAACCCCTTATGAATTGGTTGAACAATTGTTGAAAAATTTTAACACTAAAGGTTATAAGTAATTCCAGAGATAAACAGATTCTCATTGTAATATTCAAAATAATTGTTTATAATTTTTATAGATTATGAATTTGAAACTAAAATATTTTATACTACTTGCTGTTCCGGTTGTATTATACTCTCAACAACATTGGATAAAACTCGAAAAAGTGGATACTCTTAAAATTCGGAAAGTTGTATTTTGTGATAGCTTAACTGGATGGATAGCTGGAGACAATGGTTTGATTATGAAAACTACAAATAGTGGATTAAGCTGGTTTCGACAGAATTCAAATGTAGAGCAGAATATTGTTGAAATATTTATGCTAAATAAACAATATGGCTGGTGTTTAAGCCATTCAATTAACAATGGAGATTATTTTACAACAATTTTAAAAACAAGCAACGGTGGAGAAGATTGGATAAGTTCAATTTATCCTGAAGCAAATAAATTGTTCCTGTCAGTTTTCTTTTTGGATACACTTATAGGATGGATGTGCGGAGATTTTGGAACACTTGTGAATACTCAGGATGGTGGTATAAACTGGTCAGATGTTCGGGTGGAACCATCAGAGTATCCAAGATTAACTGTTAATAAAGTAAAATTTTTTTCACCATCATTTGGAATAGCAGTCGGTGGGGTAAGAGATCTCGCCGCAGTAATTTGGCGAACAACAAACGGTGGTGAGGTCTGGAATGTTTCCCTTCAAGGTACAGAACCATTATATGATATTCATTTTAAAGACAATTTAAATATTATTGCTTTTGGTGGAGATTTTGAATTTGGAGCAAGTGTTGTTCGTTCTTCAGATGCAGGTTTAAGCTGGGATTATCAATTTATAGGTTTATGGGGTGAAGGGAGAAGTGTTTCTTTCAAAAATGAAGATACTGGTTTCGTGGCTCTTGGATATTCAGGAACATATATGTATACAACGGATGGTGGGTATAGTTGGACAGATATATATACACCTGATTCTGTTCGAGTATATAGTATTTCATTTCCAGTTTCAAATTATGGATTTATGGTTGGAGATAATGGTATAATTTTAAAATATGCAGAAAATTTTGCTACTGAAATAAGGAGTAGCTGGAATTTGATATCACTTCCAATAAATACAAATTTAATAAGTAAACAGGATTTGTTCCCTTCTTCTATTTCTCAAGCATATAAATACCAACCTGGTGTTGGTTATCAAGTTGTGGATACAATTAATAATGGTTTAGGGTATTGGATTAAATTTCCTGCAGACACAATTGTTAGTATTTTTGGAGCGCTAAGACCAGTTGATTCAATAAATGTTAAAAAGGGTTGGAATATAATCGGTTCAATATCTAGTTATGTACCAGTTCAAAAAATAACTACACATCCAGATGGAATTATTAGCTCAAATTTCTTTTATTACGATAACGGTTATAAAATGGCTGATACTATCAAGCCATTTTATGGTTACTGGGTTAAGATTAAGAATGACGGATTTTTAATTCTAAAGTAACTATTTAGATTATTCCTTCCTGTGAATACCATTCAACTGTTTTTCTAATTGCTTCTTCCAAAGGAGTAACTTTGTAATTTAATTCTTTAATTGCTTTTTGTGAACTTACCCAGAAATTTTTCCCTATATAAGTTGCAATATCTGAACTAATAATTGGTTTAATTTTAGATATGTTACTAAAAACATCAAAAATTATTGATATAGGTTTGATTATCTGTGATGGAAATTTGTAACGCGGAGGAGTTACACCTATAATTTCAGCTATCTTGTATAATGCATCTTTGATTGTTAGATTATTGCCACCTAAAATATATCGCTCTCCAATTTTTCCATATAAAGCTGCATTGATATGTCCGTTGATAATATCATCTATAAAAGAGATATTTATACCACCATCTAAGTAAAATGGAATAGTTTTGTTTTTTAATCTTTTTATCAGTGCTCCACCGTGGAAATTGTAATCACCCGGTCCAATAACTATTGAAGGATTAACGATTACTGCAGGTAAGCCTTTTGCAACCGTGAGTAAAACTTCTTTTTCTGCTAAAAATTTTGTGTAATTATAAATGAGTTTTTCACCCCAGTTGTATTCAGATAATTCATCAATTAATGTGTAATTATTTTTCCAACCTAATGTTGCAACTGAACTGGTGTGTATAAATTTTTTTATACCAGAATCTAGTGCGACTTCACAAATATTGCGCGTTCCGATAACATTAGTTTGATATTGTTGTTTTTCTTTTCCTTTCCACATTGCAATTACTGCAGCAGTATGGAAAACAGTATCACGATTTTTAATTGCCCTATAAAGTGTATTCTTATCATTTAGATCACCAAAGCAAAATTCTATATCTAAATTTCTTAAGTATTTTAGATTAGAATTCTGCCTGACTAAGACTTTAACTTTGTAGCCTTTTGAAATTAGTACTTTAGTTAAATTGTGTCCAATGAAGCCAGATCCACCTGTGACAAGTATAGTTTTCAAATCAGTTTTACTGCATCCTTGGCAAAATATGTTAGTATCAAATCAGCGCCTGCGCGTTTTATTGAGGTTAATACTTCCAGCATAACTCTTTGCTCATCAATCCAGCCAAGCTTAGCTGCTGCTTTAATCATGGAATATTCTCCACTAACATTATACGCTGCAGTAGGCATATGAAAAACATCTTTTACTCTTCTTACAATATCCAGGTATGGTAACGCAGGTTTAACCATTACTATATCAGCACCCTCCTCAATGTCTGTTTGAACTTCTCTCAAAGCTTCATCTGAGTTTGCTGGATCCATCTGATGCGATCGCCTGTCTCCAAATTGTGGTGTGCTTTCTGCTGCTTCTCTGAAAGGTCCATAAAATCCAGATGCATATTTTGCAGCATACGACATTATTGGAATATTATAATAATTGTTTTTATCTAAAATTTCCCTGATTGCTTTAACTCTTCCATCAAACATATCCGATGGAGCTACCATATCCGCGCCAGCCTGAACATGTGTTAGTGCTTCTTTGGCTAATAGTTCAACTGAAGCATCATTTACAATTTCATCTCCTTTAACAATTCCACAATGACCGTGTGATGTGTATTCGCATAAACATACATCAGTTATTACGAAAAGTTCAGGAATCTCTTTTTTTATGGCACGAACTGCTCTTTGTATAATTCCTTCAGGGTTATAAGCCTCACTTCCAAGTTCATCTTTTTGTTCTGGAATACCAAATAAAATTACGGCTGGAATCCCAAGTTTTTTAACTTCTTCACATTCTTTTAAAATCTCATCTATTGACATTTGATAAACTCCAGGCATTGATAATACTTCTTTTTTAAATTTATTGCCTGGTGCAACAAACAAGGGATATATAAAATCATTTTTGGACAATTCTGTTTCTCTAACCATAGAACGAATTATAGGATTCATTCTTGTTCTTCTATGTCTTCTAAAATTGCTTTCTTTCATTTATTCCTCTTTGATTGTTTTTATTTTAAGGTAAGTAACTAATTAATTCTATTAAATTTCCTTCAGGATCACGAAAGTATAAACTTTTACCCTTGCCATGTGTTCCAATTCTTTCGACTGGCCCTAATTCAATAGGAATGCCATGTTTGGAAAGATGCTCCATTGCTGAAGATATGTTACCTTCCCATAGGAAACAAATGTCAGCTGAACCACAGGTTGGATTTTTTGCTTTAGGTTGTGCAAATGTTAAATCTGTATGTAGGATTATCTTTTGCATTGAAAACAACATGGATGGATAACGAATTTGCCCGCTTTTCCAGGCTTCGTAATCAATCAATTCTGCACCAAGTACTCTTTTGTAGAAATTTAATGTTTCTTCAATATTTTTGACTGTTAATACAAAATGATCGATCTGCATGATTTTGTCCTTTATATATTTTCAATATTGTTTAGGAATTGAAATAGAAATTTATTGAATAATACTGTATTTTCAATGTTTATCATATGTGCTGCACCAGGAATTATATGCAATTCAGAATTGGAAATCAAATTTTTCATTTTAAGGGCATCATCAGGTGTTGTAAGAGAGTCCTTTTCTCCTACCATTAACAATGTTGGTACTTGAATTTTATTGAGCGCTTCAGTTGTATCGGTTCTTGCTGCAAGTGCAATTAATGTAGATGCAACAGATAATGGAGATGTTTTATCAATTATTTTTCTTATCAAATCAATTGTACTAGGTGACCGTATAAAAGTATCTTCACTAAAAATTGACTTTAAAAATTCTTGAGAGAATCTATGAATTCCTTCTTGTTTTACAATTTTTACCTGACGGGCTCTGCGTATTTTGGCTTCATTTGTATCTGCTGAAGATTTAGTAGAACACAATACGAGTGCTTTGACTCTTTCTGGATTTCTTTCGATAGCTCTCAGAGCTATATATCCCCCCATTGACAAACCGACAAGTACTGCATTTGAAATTTGAAAGTAGTTCATTAGTTCAATTAAATCATCAACAAAAAATTCTATTAAATATTGACCATCTCCATAATCGCTTTCTCCGTGTCCTCTAATGTCATAAGCTATTGTAAAAAATTTTTCAGGAATTGATTTTAGTTGAGGTGTCCACATATTAAGATCAAAAGGGAAACCATGAATAAATATAACTGGTAAGCCATTTGGATTTCCTCTGGTGATGCAATGTACATTAAGACTATTTATGTTAATTTTCATAAATTTAAATGTGAATGATTAAATTTTATGGTAAAATTTATAATTTTAATATATGGAAAAGTTTCTGATAAGTGCAAATAAAAAAGCTGCTGCAGGCTATGTTTGACTACAGCAGCTTACAATTATTTGAGAAATTAATTTACTTTGCAGTAACCTGAGATTTTACCCATTTAGTGGTTACAGATTTTGGTCTGACAATTGGGTATCCCATAGCTCTGGCTATGATTGCCTGTGCTGAAACTCCGAGTGTACGCGAAACACTAAAAAGTACAGTGTAGTATTCAAATTCAGTCATGCCAAAGTGGTATAACAAAGCACCCGAGCCTGCATCAACGTTTGGCCATGGGTCTTTAATTTTCTGGACCTGTTTTAAAACATCTGGAACTACCTCGAAGACACGTGCAACTGTTTCGAAAACTGGATCCCCAGCACAATATTTTTTGCCAAAATCCAAGAATGCATCAAATCGAGGATCTGTTATTCTTAAGACTGCATGTCCATAACCTGGAATTACTCTTCCAGCATTTAATGTTTCCCATGCATAGTTCTTGAGTTGTTCATGAGTTGGTACTCCATTAAATTTCTTTATTGTGTCTAAAATCCAGGCGAGACATTCTTGATTTGCCAAACCGTGTAATGGACCAGCAAGTCCGTTTAAGCCTGCTGAAACAGCATAATAGAGATCAGATAATGCAGAAGAGACGGTTGCAGTTGTTGCTGCGCTTACATTCCCGCTTTCATGATCTGAATGTAGTGTAAGATACAAGCGCATTAATTTTGTAAAGTCACCATTTGGATCAGGTAGGCCTAACATGTGAACATAATTAGCTGCCCAATCAACACCTTTTTTAGGTGGAATTAAATCTCCTTTATTATAACGCATTCTGTAAACACCGGCAGCAACGTTTGTTATACGCGCAATTAAATTTAAAGCATCTTCTAACATTGCTTCCCAGAAGACTTCTTTCTTCATTCCTTCATTATATTTCTTTCGGAAAATTGACTCTCTTTCCATTACAAGAATTGCGGTGTTGAGCATTGCCATTGGATGAGAATCTTTAGGCATAGCTCTCAATACATCCCATACATAAGAAGGCACTTCCATTCTTGCTTCTAATTCTGCTTGCAAATTTTTTAGTGTTTCTGCGTCTGGAAGCTCACCAGTACATAATAGATAAAATATCTCTTCTGGTAGTCTTTCACGTAATTCAGCAATTGGTTTTTCTCTGATGATTAAACCTTTATCGGGCGGGACTTCTGATGTATCACAGACTAAACATTTTACCCCTCTTTGACCGCCATAGAGTTGTTCTACTGTAACTTCTGAAATTACTTTTGAACCATGCTCCTTGACAAGATTTTTAACCTCTTCACGCCAGGATGGTATTACCTGAGCAAGTTTTTCTTTTAATGTAGCCATTCTTATTTCTCCTTTTGTTGTTTAATATAATATAATAGATGAACTTTAATTATGGATTTTTGACTGATTTCTGATGAACAAAACTTTTTCTGGACTGATTCATCCAGGGGATTGGTCTATATTTATAAGAAAAGCAAATTAATCTTTCTTAATATAACATAAAGCAACTTAAAATTCAAGAAATTATTTGGATATACATAATTAAAATATTCAGTTAAAGTCTAAATAAACAATTATTTTATTCTTAAACTGGATATTTTCCTGTAATATAATCAACCAAAGTTTTTATTTCGTAATCTTTCTGTTCAAGCAAATTTTTGACAATATCTCCAATAGAAATTATGCCGGTTAATTCTCTGTTTCGAAAAATTGGAATATGTCTTATTCTTTTAAGGGTCATTGTATTCATTAATGCCTGTATATCATCATCTTCTGAAGCAATAACTATATTTTCTTTTGGTGTCATTATGTCTTTAATTATTACTTGTTCGGGAGATTTTTTGGGGAATATGCATTTCTTTATGATATCACGTTCTGATACTACTCCAACAATATCTCCTGAGTTGTTTTTTACTATTAATAAACCGATTTTGTTGTTGACTAATTCCGAAACAGCTTCCATAACTGTCGAGTCTTCATTAACAACAACAACTTTTCTTCCTTTTAAATCTAATATATCTTTAGCTATCATGTTTTGCCCTTAAATTGATGAATAATTTTAATATATTTATGCAAATTTTTCAAGTTCTTTACCTGATGCAGTTTCAATTTCTGCATGCAAACTATTGCCATGTGAATCCATTGTAACAATGGCAGGGAAGTCAACTACTCTTAAATGCCACATCGCTTCTGGGATTCCAAATTCTTCAAGGAAATTTACACCTTCCACTTTAATAATACATTTTGCATAAAATTGTGCTGCTCCACCAATTGCATTCAAATATACAGCACCATGTTCTTTCAACGCATCAAGTGTTTTCTTTCCCATTCCACCTTTACCTATTACTGCTCGAATTCCAAATTTTCGTATTACATCTGCCTGATATGGCTCTTCTCGACTGCTGGTTGTTGGTCCTGCCGCATTTGCAAACCACTCTCCGTCTTTCTTTAGCATTACTGGTCCACAATGATAAATAACGCCTCCTTTTAAGTCAATCGGGGAATCATGCTTTGACAGATGTGCATGAATTGCATCTCTGCCAGTATATATTATTCCATTTAATAATACTACATCACCAACCTTTAAGGAACGAATTTTTTCTTCAGTTATTGGTGTTTCAAGTTTTATCTCTTTCCCTGTTAAAGGAATTTTATGTTCTAGTGCCATCTTTCGAATTGGTTCTGTATCTTTATACAACCATCTCTTAATTTCACCTGTTTTTGGATCAATCACAACTCCCAATCTCCTGAATGCCCAGCAATCGTATGCAACTGAGACAAAGAAACTTGCGGGTAAGCGATTTGCTGCTGTTATTTTGCAACCAATTAGAGTTGTTTTACCACCAAAGCCCATTGTGCCGATATTTAGTTTATTTGCATCTTCCATAATTCTTTTTTCTAACTCTGCAAGTTTAGGATCAGGATTAATATCATCGAGAGTTCTTAAGAGTTGTTGTTTTGCTAGATCATAACCTGTTGCTCTATCCGAACCAATACACACACCTATTGCACCAACACTGCAACCGTGCCCCTGTGCTTGCCATACAGCATGCATAATACATTTTCGAACTCCCTCAAGATCACGATCTGCTCTACCAAGATGATCAAGGTTTGTAGGTAAGGAATATTGAATATTCTTGTTTTCACAACCTCCACCTTTAAGTAAAAGTTTTACTTCAATTTCATCTTTTTCCCACTGTTCGAAATGAAATACCGGGGTTCCAGGACCAAGGTTATTTCCGGAATTCTTACCAGTAATTGAATCAACTGAGTTTGGTCTTAATCTGCCGACTTTTGTGGCTTCGGCAATTGCCTCTTCAATTGCTTTGCGCATCTGTATTTGATTAACACCAACAGGCGTATGAATATAAAAAGTTGGCATCCCCGTATCCTGACATATTGGCGCAATTTCTTGTTGCGCCATATCAATATTTATAGCTATTGTACTGAGCGCAAGTGCGGCTTGTGTGTTTGGAGTTTCATCTTCAATTGCTTTTGCTATTGCACGACGAACATCAGGTGGTAAGTTAGCTGATGTTTCGCTAATTAGCTCGAACATACTTTGTTTAAACTTTTCCATACAGCTCCTCTGATTGTTTTCGATTAAATTTTTTAAAATTACTTTTTAAAGATAAGAAGGAGAAAGATTTAATACAAATTTTTTGTATTTATTTTCTTAAAATGATTAAAATTTCAAAGATTTTTAAAAATACCCCTAATGGGGTATTGACTTTTTGAAGTTTGAAAAATAAATTATAATCGTTAATTAATAAAAAGTGGCTAAAAATAAATGAAAGGGTAAAAAAATGAAAGTATTTTTAATTAAGTTTACTAATTCTTCTGATATTCCATTTATATAATCCTATTCCTGCTATTTAGGATACAAACCCAACTTCTTTCCAATGCCTTTCTGCTCTTGAAAGATGTAAAAAATCTTGTTATGAAGTATATAAAGAGTCATGGTACTTAAGAATGGCATGTGTATCCGGATGTTATTTAGCATTTATGAATTGTCATCTTGGAGATCCAATAGGTATATTATAATTAGGTATTAATTTATGTTATTTTTAGTAATTTTTTTGTTTGTAAGTTTAACTAATTCTGCTTTAGCTCAAACAAAAAGCTATAACAGTAATCAAGCAGTAGGTTCGATTGAAAGAATTTTTTCAATTGAATCTACTGCTCAAGATTTATTATTGCAAATTGATGATATCCAGGTATTAAGTAATGAAGAAATATTACTTGCTGATAATTTAGATTTATCTGTTAAAGTATATAATAAGGAAGGAATATTAAAAAAGAAGTTATCTATTAATGAGATTAGGGATTTGAATTATAAATTTCCATTTCGAATCGCAAAATCCGATAATTATCTCGCAATTGTTGCTTACAACACTCCATATATTTACATCTTATCGAGTAAATATGAATATTTAAGAACCATTAAAACTAAAGGTATTGTATTTGAAATTGGTATCGACAAGGATGAAAATATTTGGACTGGAGTTAATACAGGTATAAAGTATTACACATTGTTTAAATATGATATTAACGGAAATGTTTTAGATACAATTCCTCTGAAGAATTCAACAGGTAATTTATTACAAGATTTTTTTCATTTTGTTATTACTGAAGAAGGATATATTATAGTAACTTATATATATCTTAATAAAATTGAAATTTGGAAAACCAATGGAGATTTCATAAGAGAATTTTCAATTAAAGATATGCCGTTAAAGCCGGAATATATAGATACAGAAGATATAAAAGTTCCCAAGGGAGTTATAATTGGCAGTGTAACATACATTAATGAAGAGTTGTATTTATTAGGCGGACATTACACAGAAAAACCTTTTAAAGATATTTATGTGTATAATATTCTGGGTGAGTATATTAAGAAGTTAATTCTTTCAGATGCAGCATCACAAATTTATATCACAAGTAATAAATTTTTGTATGCAGTCGAAAATAAAAAAACCAAGGTTTCTAAATATAAGATTAATGATTAATCTGCAGTTGGTAATATAATTCAAGTTAAACTAATATGAAAAATAATATCAGGAGAATTTTTTTCTTCTTATTTATAATAATACTTTTTACCATTGTTACTTATAATATTTCTAAGAAAGAAAGAATAGATATTAAGATTCATGAATTTGATTCAATTGTAAGGCAAATTATTGATTCTATAGTTATTAATACAAATAAAAAATTTTACGCAATAACATTTATTGATCCATTAGACTTTAATTGTCCACCGTGTTTCAACAATATAATTTCTTATTTGAGATTTATTAAAGATAATGGTGTTGACCAGGATTTGCCAATATTTTAAAATGACAAGAGTTTTAATCAACTATGGTATAGATTTAGAGTTCAAAAGATTAAATAATTTAAAAGATTTAGAAAAAAGTATTGTATTTATTATCAATAACAAAAAAGAAATTATTTGTAATTTTGAGTTTCCAATCACAGAAGAAGACAAAAGAATAATAATGTCTTATATTAATAATTAAATTATGATACGTATTAAGAATTTAACTAAGATCTACAAAAAAAATATAATTGCATTAAGAAATATAACAATAGATTTACCTAATAATAATATTATTGCTATCCTGGGATTAAATGGGGCTGGTAAAAGCACTTTGATGAAAATCTTATTAGGTTTAGTAAAACCAACTTCTGGTTACGTAAATATTAATGATAGTGGTGAGGTTTCTAAATTTAAATTCTCATATTTGCCGGAAAATTTTCTCATGGATAAAAACATTAAGGTCATTGACTTTTTACAGTTCTTTGGCAAACTTTATGGAATTGAAAAAAATAAATTAAATATTTCTATCGAACAATATTTGCATTTATTTGAAATCTATGATTTCAGAAATAAAAAAATGGGAGATTTGTCTAAAGGAATGAATATTAAAGTTGGACTCATACAAGCCCTTCTCAAAAAAGCTGATTATTATTTGTTAGATGAACCTACAGAGGGATTAGATCCAATTTCAAGATTGAAGATGAGAGAAATTATATTTAAGCTTAAATCGGAGGGTTCGACGGTTATAATTAATTCTCATATATTAGCAGAGTTAGAACTATTCGCAGATTTCTATGTAATATTGCACAAAGGTGAATTAATAGATTATAAGTTCTCAAAGGACCTTTCAGGTCAAGCTAAATATGAAGTTGAAATCTCAGAATTACCCAAGGATAATTATTTTAATTATATGAAAAAAGATTCAAGCTGGATTTGTAATATTAATGGGATAGAAAACCTTAAAGATTTTATAACTCATATTGACTCAATGTCCATAAAAATTTTAAATATTAAGCCTATAACATCTTCACTGGAAGAATATTTTAATTCGCTGATACAAAAGCAAATATGAATACTTTGATAAAATATACATTCAGAAATGTATTTTATAATCCCTTAGTTAATATTTTAAATTGTTTACAATTAATAATAATTATTATATGTACTTTTTTCTTGAATTTTATTTATGACAGTTCTGGTCAAATTGCTATTGTAAAAATTTTCGGTAGTAATATATTGGCAAATATTTTCTTTAACGAGATACTTCCTACGTTAAGTTATCTTTTAATTTTTGTAATCCTTATCATTATAATAATCTCTTTTGGCAATTTATACACAAGGTTGTATAATAATCCATTCAATAAACTGATATTAATTAGTAATATCTCAAGGGTAAAATTAATTTTATGTGGTTTCTCAGGAATAAATTTGTATTTTTTAATTAATTTTGCATTCTTTTCAACCGCTCTATCTTTAATAATATATTTCAAAACTGATGATTTTATAACAGAAGCTTTCATTTTATTTACTAACCTTTTTCTTTTTTTGTTATCGCTTTCGGTTATTATTAATTTATTTGGTTTTTTATTAAAAAATGAATCAATATCTTCACTTATCGGTATATTATTTCCAGTTCTTATATCTCCATACATATCAAAAGTAGTAAATAATGCTGATCCTTTTTTAGAAAAAATTTTATTGGCGATATATTACTTAATTCCTCCTTTAACTATAGAACTAGATAATAGTTTAAAAATTTACGACACACATATTTATAATATGGATAAGATATTATTAACGATACCTTATATTTTCTTTTATCTTTTAATAGTTTTATACCTCTTTAAAAAAGTAGACATTAATGATTAGTGCGAATAATAATGAATTAAAAAAGTATATTATTTGGTTTGTAATATTTTTTATTTCAACAAATCTGTTTGCAGGATATATTTATTCCACAAATAAAATTATACAGGAAAAAATAATTGAACAAATTGAAAAGAAAATTTCCGATAAATATATTGTGGAAATGACAAGATTAGGGATGGAAACCAATCGTAACAATAAGGCGTTTGTTTTGTACATGACAATTAATTTTGCTTTTCAAAAATTGTATTCGTTGTTTTTATTTATTCTTATATGTTGGGGGTTATTTAGCTTGTGGTTTGATACTCGTTTATCTTTTAAAAACATTACAATTGCTGGTTTAACATCTAGTTTTATTCTAGCAGTTGGTACCTTAATAGATATGGCTTTGATTTTCATCACTGGTCAAATAGGTTCGCATTTTGGGTTAACATTATTTATAAATACTTTCGGATTACATCATTTATTAACTCGTATCATCCGAAATTTTAATATTATAACTCTTCTTTTCATTGGATATTTTTCATTACTGGTAAGCAAACTATATAATGAGAAATTGATTGTACTCTTTATTTTATCATTTATTTCTGTTTTAAGCTTAATTCTTGTTACATATTTAGTTGGCATTCATTTAGATTTGCATACTGGGTTTTAGAAATGATTAATCATATGTTATATTTGTTTTAAGTATTAGGATTTTTATGATAATAGTAATTTTAAATTACAAGAAAATATATTATGCTATTTTGATGTTGGCATTTTTAACATCTAATAATTTTACAATCAATCAAGTTTACGCAGTAGAAGAAAGCTGGTGTTTGATAGCTTTAAGAAGATGCGTAGCTGAGTGTAAACGTACATTTGGTGAATCTAACCCAATTACATGGAGCTGTATCACAGGTTGTAATATAGCTTATTTAAATTGCATATATGATATTTTTTAAGTCATTATAGGTTTAGAAATATTTTTTTAATTCTGAGAAACTAAATGAAGTTAATATCTTTTCTTTTAATAATTATAGGATCTTTATTATCTCAAGAAGCGAATAATCAGCATCAAAATCTATTTGTTGCTAGGGCACAACATTTATTAACGATCACAAGCTCAAATAAAGATACATTATTTCGTGCATATGATTTATACGTCAGTCCAGGGGGAGATATTTATATTGCAGATCAAGTCGAAGATTGTATAAAGATATTTAATCAAAATGGCAAATTGATAAAAAAGTTTGGCAAGACTGGGAGTAAACCTGGCGAGTTTAATACAATAGGTGAAATAGCTATATCAGAAAATTATATTGCTATATCAGATTACATATCCTCCCGACTGCAAATTTTTTCAAAGGATTTTAAGCATATTCGAACAATTTATGCACAAGGAATTGTTTTTGATTTGGCTTTTGATTCTGATGAATTTTTATGGGTTGGGGCATTTACTGGCAAGAAAAACAAAACCCTATTTAAATATTCTAAAGAGAGCAATAAAATCATACAAATTATTCCTCTAAAGCATTCGAGTGGTGATCAGTTTAAAGATATATTTTTTCTCGCAATTTCTAAAGATGGCTATGTGGTTATAGCATATCGTGTTTTAAATAGAATCGAAGTTTGGGATAAGTCAGGTAAGTTTATTCGAGATTTTCAAGTACCAGGACTGAAATCGGAAGCTGATAGTAAAAAGATTTCGACAGGATTATTTTCAAGTACCAGAGTACCAGATGGAATAATTTTTGGTTTTTGTAGTGTAAACGATTCTGGAGATATTTTTCTAATTGGGGGGAGCTACTCTGAAAATCCTGCAAGGGATTTATATGTAATGAATATCTTAGGAGAATTTCATGCAAGAATTACAATGCCAGAGAAAGTATGGAAATTTTATATGCAAGATAAAACAAATATTTATGTAGTAAGTGGGAAAGAGCTTAATTTTGTGAAGAAATATTTATTAAGATAATGATATTTTTTTTAAAAAAATTTTTGCCTCTGTTTACAGGTTTATTAATAATCTGTACTAATATTTTAAAGTTAATCTATTTTGAAGATTTTTTATTTTCTTTAATATGGAACTCTATTGTATTAACTTTTTTATTATTTCTTTTGGGATGTGCGAGCGCATTAATGTTAATAATAAGGAAACAAATTTATCTATTTGCAATTATTCTTTTAGTTTTATTTTCATTTGAGTTATTCAATTATTCACATAAAACTCTCAATACTGGCTATTTTTCAGGAAGTTTGTTTTTGAGAACTGAGTATCTCATTGCTTTGCTTTTTTTATTTAATTTAACTGCATTAACTGCATATGTGTTTTCTAAAAAAGAATTTATGTACAGAAATAATATCTCTAACTTATTAATATCTATATTTATAATTGCATTTTTATTGTGGTTTGAATATGAATTTATTTCAAGCAACTTTAAACTAAAAACAAGGCAAGAAAATGAAATCCAGATTCTAACCCAAATTTCTAATTCTTTTAATGATATTGATAAAGAGAAATTTGTAAAGCTCGAATATTTTTCAATAAATAGTTATATTGATTGTAAACCATGTTTTGAAAAATTACTTAAATTTAATAATTTTGTAATTGAGAATAAAGAGATCTTTGAAAAAATTTCAATTTTAGGTATTATAATAAATGATTCTAATGATGATAGCGTCCATGTATTGGAGAGGATTAATAAATGGAAAGAAACTTACAACATTCAAATTCCAATAAAATTCTTTTGTCTAAAAAATTATGATGAAAATTTCCAGAATTATATCATCGTTTCTGATAAAAATCGTAAAATATTATTTGCAGGTAAATGGCATCCTAGAATTATAAATATTTTAAAAAAATTATAAAGATAATCTTTCTTTAATGCAAGAAAAATTTATTGAGATCAAGAATTTGAACAAAACCTATCGTGGTAAAATTAAGGCTTTGAAAAATGTTTCGCTGGATATTTACCAGGGAGAAGTTCTGGCATTGATAGGACTAAACGGTGCAGGTAAATCAACACTTGTGAAAATTTTGCTTCAGCTTGTAATACCTGATTCAGGAGAGATTTTATTTAACACAAAATTATTCGACAGATCAGGTATTAAGAATTCAATAGCATATTTGCCTGAGTTGTTTAGAATCCCTCCGGATATGAAAGCATATACATTTTTAAAATATATGGGAGAATTAAGTGGGTTGAATAAAAGTGAAATCCAAAAAAAAATAATAGACATCTCACATACACTTCAACTTGAAAAATGGTTAAATAAACCAGCTAAAAAATTTTCTAAAGGTATGATGCTAAAATTAGGAATTGCTCAAACTCTTTTAGATGATTATTTATTATATGTCTTGGATGAACCAACTGAAGGTCTTGATCCTATCGCCCGAAGAACAGTAAGAGATATAATCAAATCCTTACAAGATAAGGGCTGTACTTTTATTATTAACTCACATATGTTATCCGAAATTGAGCTTGTTGCTGATAGGTTTGCCATAATTCACCAGGGTGAGATAATAAATATAGGCAAAGTTAATGAGTTGTTACGTGGGAAGCCTGTATATGAAGTGGTTGCAAATGTAAATCCAAATTTAACTCAATGGCAATTTTATGAATATAATTCATTATGGAAATGTTCTGTTAGTACACCTGAAGAATTAAATTTGCTCTTAAATGATTTAAACAATTCCTCGGTTAAAGTGCATAATATTTCAATGAATACACTTAATTTAGAAGATTTATTTTTACAAAATATCTTTGCAAGAGATGTGGACAATAACAAAAATTAATTTAAGAAGTTTATTTATAAACCCAGTTATAATTTTGATATACATAATTGAAGTACCTGTATTATTGTTATTAATTTTTGGAATTAAGATAAATGTCGAAAACGGTATTGTAAATTCTCTTATATTTTTTAACAGAAATATAGATGATGTGGGTATATTAATTAATTTTAGTTTGCCTTATTTATTACAAATTTATATTTTTATACATGTCTTTTTGTATATAATAACGACCGGGGGAATTACATTGAGTATCATAAAAAGCCCAATATCTTCTATCATTTTAACCAAAGAAATTACAAGAAATCAATATATAATTGCACAATATTTGAGTTATAACTTTTTTATAATTATACATCTTTTAGTTTTTGGAACATTGATATTTTTAGTTTTATACATAAAAACTCATCTTTTATTATTTGAAGAGGTTTTTTTACCTTGCTTGCATATTACCTTTTTAATGAGCTCATATACAATGATTTATTCACTATTGGGTGTGATAGTTGATAGTGAAACTTTCGTTCTTGCGTTCGGATTCATAATTTATTTTTACTTAGGTTATCATATAGAAAATATCACAATTGAAAATGGTTTATTTTTTAATATTATAAAATATATTTTTCCACCAATTTTAAGTATTAAGGAATACAATATTATTATTGACATTGATTCCTTAGATTTATTCAAAATTGGGCTGAATATATTTTACATTGTTATCTACCTTTTAATAACAATACTGATTTATAGGAAGAAAGATTTATCGTAATGGTGTAAATGATTAAGTTTTTATATAATATAAATAGTTTGTTAAATGATTACCATAAAAATTTGTTATTTATATTTTATCTTGCAACTGTTTTTATCTTGAATTATCTTCTTTTGTCGAATGAGGATTATCTTAGGGTAGTATTTGAGAAGGCAAGTACTTCGGTAGAGAATAAAGAAATGATAGAAATGACAGAAAAGGGCATAAATGCAATTATACATAATCCCGCTATGATTTTACTATTAAGTTTAGAACAGGTTTGGAAAAATGCCTATTCAATATCATTGCTAATCATTATGTGCTATTTGTTTGTGTCATTTTATACGAACAACTGGATCTCGATCTTAAAAATATATTATCTGTTTATGTCAGTAATAATAATTTTAATATTTGGGTTAATTTTAAGCTTTAGTTTAAAGTATCTAACTTATATTTCAATTTCATGGTTTGAATTTGGAACTTATTTCAACTATTATTCACTACATCCATTCATTAAAAAACTTTCGAGCGGGTATGAAGCGTTTACAATTTTATTTTTATTTGCCTCTTCAAAAATTATCTCAGTTCAGTATCAAGAAAAATTTATAGCAGTTTTTTTTCTTATAAATTTATCCTGGCTAATAATTATAATAATTTCTTATTTTGCTGGTTTTAGTGTTTCGCTAAGTTGATAGATTTGAGTTTAAAATTCTTTTAACGGTCTTATCCGAGCTAATAATGCAATCTCCGACCGAGATACCACCTCGATAATTTGCACATATGAATACACCATTATAATTACGCTCAAATTTTTCTATAACGTTTAAAACATTACCATAACCCAAATTATATTGTGGAATTGCCTTTTCCCATCTAATAACTTTTAAGAATTCAGGATCTTTTTTTATTCCTATAATATTTTTTAACTCTGAATTGGTAACTTCTAATAACTTAATGTCATCAAGTTCAAAGATTTCAGGATTTCTCGAACCTCCCACAAATGTTGTAAAAGCTGAGAAACCTTCAGGTGCGCGATTAGGAAAAATGGTTGATGACCAAATTGTCCCAAGTATCTTTCTCTTTTCTTTTTCTGGTATCAGATATCCAAATCCGTCCAGATTTCTTTGAATTATCTCATTTTTGTATCCGAGAAAAACCTCAGCTACTGGTGGATAGTAAATTTTTTCCAAAAATCTTGAAGTTTCGGGATCGATTGGATTAATTATTTTTGCAGCTGCATATGCAGGCACAGAAAGTATCACAATATCAGTCTCAATAACTTTTTTCTCACCATTTCGATAGTAATTTACGACATACTTTGTGCTTTTGTCAGATCTGTATGGAATTATATTTTCTACTTTAGAGTTAAGTTGAAAATTGTTTTTGAGTTTTTGAAAAATTGCATCAGGTAAAGTATACATACCATTTACAAATGAAAACATTCTTGCCCGATCTTTCGCTTTTTCTGCTCGTTGTTTTCTTTCCTTTCGACCTTTTATCAATCCCTTGATTAAGCCACCGTATTTTTCTTCAAGTGCATAAAGTTTTGGGAAAGCATACTTTACTGATAATTCTTCTGGATTTCCTGCAAATACACCTGCTACAAATGGATTAATTGCATAATCAAGTATTTCCTTACCTAATCTTCTTTCAACAAATTCAGCAACGGATTCTTCTTTAATTGATTTTCCTATGAATGGTTCTTTCAATATTCTCAATTTACCTTTAGTACTCCAGAGTTTTGATTTAATAAACGCAGGAGGACTCATTGGTATAGGGTGGAGAGTAGAGTTTCTAAGTATGTAGCGCTTATTTGATGCTTCGTTAGCGTAAACTCTTTGTTCTATAATTTCTAAATCCTGAAAAATTTCATTAAAAAGTGGTGTGGTTTCGAGTGCACTGTTTGGACCTTTTTCAATCAAATATCCATCTTCCTGGATGGTTTGCATAGTTCCTCCTACCTGATAATCCTTTTCTAAAATCATGATATCAAAACCATGCTTTTTTAACCAATATGCACAGGTAAGACCGGAAATTCCAGCTCCAACGATTACAACTTTTTTGTTCATTTGCATGATTGGATTACTTCATTTTTTAAAGCTTCAATGAATTTGGGGTGAGCATTCAAAGCAGGCATCATCTCATATTGCTCAACGCCTAATTCGTTAGCTAATTGTCGTACTTGAATATTTATTTCATATAATGTTTCAAGGTGCTCACTCACAAAAGAAATTGGTACGATCAATAGATATTTCTCTCCTTCTGTAACTAATTTTGTAACTGTATTTATTAACGAAGGTTCTAACCATTTCAATAGCCCAACTTTACTTTGATAACAAAGTATATGCTTTGATCTCCACATACCTTTTCTCATAACAAATTCAACTGTCTTTTCGATTTGTTCCTTATATGGATCGCCTGTTTCAATTAAATTTAAAGGAACACCGTGTGCGCTAAATACAATGGTTATTTCTTCCTGATTTGCTGTAAACTTTTTTAGTGTAGTGTTTATTTGATCGACAAGCGCTTCAATGTAGAGATCGTTATTGTAAAAGTTTTTAATAATTGTCAAATTTTTTGGAATGAATTTTTGTTTACGACATTGCCTTTCCCATTCATTTAAACTGGAACCAGTTGTTGTTTTTGAGTATTGCGGATAAAGAGGAAGTAATATATATCGATCAAAATTTGTTTTTAATAATTTTTCAACTACATTTCCAATCTTTGGGTAAAAATATCTCATTGCAACAAATACTTTTGCATCAAAATATTTTTTTAATTCATTTTCAAGAGCTGCTGCTTGTTGATCTGTTAATTCAAGAATTGGGGACTTGCCACCAATACTAATGTAATGATGTTGAATGATGCGTACTCTGTTTGATGAAATTAATAGTGCAAGTGGTTTTCGTATAATTGAAGCAAAGGGAAAATCGAATATGTCGGGATCTGAAAATAAATTATATAAAAATTCTTCGACTGAATTAATCGAATCTGGTCCACCTAACTGGAACAGAATTACTGCTATTCTTTCTTTATTCATTTATGATACTTCTTGCTTTCTTCTTTTACAGTTTGAATTAATATCTTAGCATTTTCAACTGGCGTATTGGGTAGAATTCCATGGCCAAGATTGAAAATGTGGCCACTTCCGTTACCATAATTTTCCAGTATCCTTTTGGTTTCTTCTATAATAATTTCTGGATTTTTTAATAACACTTCAGGATTTAAATTACCCTGTAATGCGACTATATCACCGATGGATTTTCTTGCTTCACCAATATCTACTTTCCAATCCAATCCAACAACCTCGCATCCTGTTCTTGCAATGAATTCAAGTGAGTGTGAAGCGTCTTTACAAAATACAATTATTGGTTCATCTTTTCTTTTCAGTTCAGAAATAATTTGTTCTATGTATCTAAGTGAAAAATCTTTAAATTTGTTTTTGGGTAATATACCACCCCAGGTATCAAAAATTTGTATGGCATCTGCACCTGATTCAATTTGTGCAGAAAGATATTTTGTTACGGATTTTGTGATCTTTTCAAGTAAATTATGAAGTTCTTGAGGTTGTTTTTCTGTGAGAGTTAGAATTATATCAAATTTTTTTTTCCCTTCTCCTTCTATCATATATGTTGCTAATGTCCAGGGCGAACCAGAAAATCCAATTAGTGGTACTCTTCCATTCAGGTTCTTTTTTGTTAGCTCAATGGCATCCATTAAGTATTTTAACTTGTCGTGTGGGTCTGGTATAATTAATTGATTTACATCATCAGTTGTACGGATTGGCTTTGGAAAGCGAGGGCCACCTTTGCCTTCTTCCATTACTAATTCCAGACCCATTGCTTCTGGGAGAACAAGTATATCAGAAAAAATGATTGCAGCATCAACACCTAAAATATCTACTGGTTGAATTGTAACTTCAGCGGCAAGTTCTGGAGTTTTACACATTGTCAGAAAGTCGTACTTCTCACGAATTTTTCTGTATTCAGGAAGATATCGACCAGCCTGTCGCATCATCCATATTGGTGTACGTTCACAGGGTAAACGTTTTGATGCTTTTAAAAATAAATTGTTTAATAAATTCATACTCTAAATTTAGAATTTGAGTTTTTTAAAATATATTGAATTTCAATGAGTTAAACAAAGTAAGATATTTTACTTGTGCTAATAATAATATCAATTTTCTTGGTTGCTATTTTTAGGTTTTCATTATCATAATATATCACTTGCAAAATCTCAAAAATTGCGTTACATTTCTTATGAAATGGACGAAAACTTTTACAGGAAAGAAAAGCCTCAATGGCGTAAACCTGAAAGCTGGTTTAAGCGACTTGTAGTAAATAATTTTTTTAAGTTTGTATTTTTACCCTTGTTAATAATACTTTTCTTGTTTATTATCAGTGATAAAGGTCCAATAAAGCGAATTCAGCTTGAAAATGAAAAGATATTACTCGAAGAGAAGATTAAACAGGCAAAAGCTGAACAGGAAAGATTGAAAAATCAACTAAGATTACTTGAGACAGATAAATTTTATATTGAGAAGGCTGCGCGTGAAAAACACAATATGGCTAAAGAAGGTGAAACAGTATATAAATTGAAAAAGACTCAGTGATATGGAATTGTTTGAAGATGAAAATCTCTCTAAAACTACCTCTAAAACTTATTCTCCACTTGCAGAGAGGATTAGACCAAATTCCCTTTCAGAATTTATAGGGCAAACCCATCTACTTAGTGAAGGCAAAAGTCTCAGAATATTAATAGAAAAAGATGAGGTGCCATCTATGATTCTCTGGGGTCCTCCAGGTTGTGGGAAAACAACTCTTGCTCGATTGATTGCTCAACATACTAAAGCTAGTTTTTTTCAGCTTAGTGCAGTTGCGTCTGGTGTTAAAGAAGTTCGTGATATTATTGAATATGCTGAAAAAAATATTAAGCATAAAAATAAAAGAACAATTTTATTTATTGATGAAATTCATAGGTTTAATAAAGCTCAACAAGACGCACTTCTTCATAGTGTGGAAGACGGTGTAATAACACTCATAGGAGCAACGACTGAAAATCCATCATTTGAAGTAATCTCTCCATTATTGTCTAGGTGTAGAATTTATATTCTCGAACCATTATCAAAGCATGAGTTAATTCAGATACTTAAAAATGCTATTACGAATGACGTTTATTTAAGAAGCCAAAAAATACAAATTGTGGATGAAGTAATTGATTATTTAATTTTACTATCGGGTGGCGATGCTCGTGTGATGTTGAATGGCTTTGAAACCTGTGTTAAAATTGCTAAGCCAGATAAGGAAAATGAGAAACAAATTACAAGAGAGGTAGTTGAATCAGCTTTTCAGAGAAAAACTCTTAAATATGATAAATCAGGAGAGGAACATTACAATATCATTTCAGCTTTTATTAAAAGCATTAGAGGAAGTGATCCTGATGCAGCTGTTTATTGGTTGGCGAGGATGCTTGAGGCTGGCGAAGATCCGAAGTTTATTGCTCGAAGAATGATAATACTTGCATCTGAAGATATTGGAAATGCTGATCCATATGCTCTTACACTTGCAACAAGTTGTTTTACAGCTATTGATTATATAGGGATGCCAGAAGGTAGAATAGTACTTGCACAAACCGCCACATATCTGGCTTCTGTTCCAAAAAGTAATGCATCATATAAGGCAATTGAAACAGCAATTGAGGATGTTCGTAATCTTCCAAACGAACCTGTTCCTATACATCTACGCAATGCTCCAACAAAATTATTAAAAGAATTAGGTTATGGAGAAGATTATAAGTATGCTCATAATTATGATAATAATTTTATTGAACAACAATATTTACCTGATAACTTAAAGGATAAAGTATATTACAAACCAACAGAATCAGGTCGAGAAAAAACTCTCAAGGATAGATTGAATAATCTCTGGAAGAAAAAAAGATAACCATGGATCGGAAATTAGCAATAGGAGTAGATATAGGTGCTACAACTATTAAAGGTGGTATAGTTGATCTTTTAAACCAGAAAATCATCTTTCAGAAAAAAGTTGATACATTTGCTATGCAAGGACCAGATATCGTCCTGCGGCAATTGAATTATTTAATAAAAGAACTTTTACTTGAAAAAGAGCATGAAGAGTTTTGTGGGATAGGTATTGGTGCCCCCGGGATTGTTGAGAATAATAGCAGTGTTGTAAAATATCCTCCAAACTTTTTAGGTTGGGATGAAGTTGATATTGGTGAGTTTTTATATAAGGAATATCGTTTACCTGTGCGAGTGGAAAACGACGCTAATGCTGCAGCTTTAGGCGAAGCTAAGTTTGGTGCAGGTATAAATTATCCAAATTTTATATTTGTTATATGGGGAACTGGTGTAGGTGGTGGAATTATATTAAACGGAAACATCTATAGAGGTCCATTTGGTGGAGCTGGAGAAATTGGTCATACCACAATTGATTTTAATGGCCCACTATGTAATTGTGGAAATCGTGGATGTATTGAAAGTTATGTAGGACAACGTTATCTTTCTGAAAGAACCCGTTTAAGGTTAAATCAATTAACTGATCCATACAAACAATCAAAAATTTTGCAACTAGTTGATGGTAAACCCGAGTTGATTGATCCTGCTATTATTGCACTTGCTGCTAATCAGGGTGATGAGTTGGCAAAAACTATACTGCTTGAAGCTGCCGAATTGCTTGGAATAGCTTTAGCATCAATACTCAATGTATTGGATTTTAGAGTGGTTATTTTGGGTGGAGGAATCTCAGAAGCTGGTGAATATATAATAACTCAAATTCATCAATCTATAAAAAATCATGTTTTAAAAACGATTAAAAAAGATACAAAGGTAATTAAAGCTAAATTGGGTAATCATGCAGGAATTTTTGGAGCAGCATCCTTGGTATTAAATCTATGAATTTTTTCAAATTATACATATTCTTCTGGATAATTTTGATACTGCCTTTAAATTTGTTTTCACAATTACAGGACACACTAATGAATCAAAAGGGAACTGACACTTTAAAAATAGAACCACAATCTAAATCTGCAGGTGTGGATACTACAATCTTTTATTCATCCGAAGACTCTATAGTGTATTCCATCTCAAATAAAAAAATGTTTCTTTATGGTAAATCAAATATTAAATATAAGTTGATGGAATTGAAATCAGAAAGAATTGAAGTTGACTGGAACACAACCATTCTGAAAGCTACGGGAATTTTGGATCCTTCTGATAGCACAAAAACAAAGCTAATAGGTACTCCAATTATGATTGATGGAGGCGAAGAATTTCATGGTAAAGAATTGATGTATAATTTTAAAACTCAGAAGGGAAAAATTACTTTAGCTGATACTAAATCTGATGAAGGAATTTATTATGGTTCTCATGTAAAGAAAATTGAAAAGGATGTTCTTTTTATTGCAGATGGGAAGTATACGACCTGTGATAAAGAAAATCCACATTTTTATTTTCAATCCCCAAGAATGAAATTGATTGTTAAAGATAAAATTATTGCAGAACCTATTTATTTTTATATTGCTGACGTTCCTGTTTTTGCTATTCCCTTCGGCGTGTTTCCGAGTAAAAGCGGCAGAAGATCTGGTTTTTTTGCTCCAGCTTATGGCGATAATGCGACTTTTGGTAGATATTTAAAAAAAATTGGTTACTACTGGGCTTTAAGTGATTATTATGATCTTGCATTACACGGAGATTGGTATACAAATGGAAGTTTTGTATTAAATTCGGAATTCAATTATGCTTTAAGGTATTATTTTAATGGTGGGGTTAGTGGGACTTATAAAAGATTTATCTCTTCTGAGAAGGGGGATCCAAATTATAATATTCAGGAAGGATATAATATAAATATTCGTCATAATCAGGAAATTAACCCATGGACAAGGGCAGATGTAAATTTTACTTTTATGAGTGATAATAATTATCGACTGACTAATTATTTATCAGAGGCTCTGCAACAGACAATAGTTTCGAATGCTACATTATCTCGTTATTGGGAAGGGACACCCAATAGTGCATCTATTAATATATCTAGAACACAGCAATTAATTTCTGGCAGAATAGATGAAATAATTCCCACAATATCTTTTAACAGGAGCCAGAGTTTTCCATTCAGAAGGAAAAAAGCCGCAGGTGAGTTAGAGTGGTATGAGCAGATTGGTTATAGCTACAGAGCAAATTTTGCTAACACTCATTCAAAAATTCCGATAACCATTAATAATGTGAAGCAAATTAACCAAAGTGGAGAAATTTCATTCACAAATCTGAATTCCTATCGTAACGATAGAAAACAATCTTTAAGTCAAAATTTAGATGCGAGTATATCCCCAAAGATAGGATACTTTACAATTACACCAAATATTTCTTTTCGTGATGAACGAACGCAATTGAATAACTTAATTCCATTTAGAGCAATCGAAGATAGTAGTTTAAGTAAAAAGAGAGAGAAAGAATTTATTACCAATGGTAATCTCAGTACTGGAATTTCGACCTCAACCAGACTTTATGGAATCATTCAGCCCAATGTTCTTGGTATTGCGGCATTCAGGCATACGCTAACTCCAAATTTATCATTTATATATTCAAAACAAGTTTACGGTAAAAATATTAGGAAAGGACAATCGGTTGCTAACTTTTCAATAGGAAATGTATTTGAAATAAAATCACAATCTGAAACTGGTGAAGAAAAAAAAATTCAGTTGTTAAATCTTGGTATGAACTTATCTTATAATTTTTCAGCAGATAGCTTGAATTTTTCAAATGTAGGATTATCGTACAGGACTGGTATTGGCGAAATACTTAATTTTTATGGTTCAAGTAGCTTTAATCTTTATCAGTATGATGAAATAGCAAAGCGAACAATAAATAAGTTTATGATTGACCAGGGTAAGTTAGCACGGCTTGAGAATTTTTCTTTAAGCTTATCAACTTCTCTATCTGGAGAAAGAAAAGCAAAAACTGAGCAAATTACTGTTGATACAATTTCTCAATCTATTAAGCCAAAAGGATATAAAGGTGTATATATACAGGAAGAGCCAGATTTTAGTATACCATGGAGATTATCGCTAAATTGGAATTTCTCTGAAAGTTTTATTCCAAATGCTAAAAGTCGTTCCGCAAGTGTTTCTTTATCTCTTGATTTTAATTTAACTGAAAATTGGAAATTCAGAGTAAATGGAAATTATGATCTCGTTAGAAAAGAAATTTCTGCTCCAATGATTCAGATTGATAGAGATTTGCATTGCTGGGTAATGAACTTTACATGGGTGCCTACAGGATATATTAGAAATTATAAATTAGAAATAAGAGTTAAAGCTTCTCAGCTTCAAGATGTAAAGATAACAAAACAGAGAATGACTTATTAATTTACTTGATTTTGCTGAAAAAATTTGTTTAATTTTATATGGAATACAGATTTGTCATAGATACAATGCTTGAAAAATTAGCTCGATGGTTAAGACTTATTGGATGTGATGCTATATTTAATTCGAGGATGGATCCCAAAAAGCTTATTCAAATTGCTAATGAAGAAGGACGTGTATTTGTTACCCGAAGAAGGTTTTTGCCTGAAGATGCAGATATTAAATATTTACATAAACTTAATACTGAAGATTTTGAAGAACAATTGAAAAATATGATTGAAGTTTTCAAAATTGATTATCAAAATAATCTTTTTACTCGTTGTGTGGAATGTAACGAAAAGGTTGTGAAGGTTGATAAAGAAGTTGTGAAGGATCGCGTTCCGAAAATGTCGTGGGAAGGATTTTCTGAGTTTTATGAGTGTCCGCGATGTAAAAAAGTATTCTGGAAAGGTGCACATTATAATAACACAGTTAAAAAGTTGGAAAAAATAATGAGGTAAAATTATGGAATTAAAAATTGTAAAAATCGAAAAGCCAGAAAATATGAATTTTATTCTGGGGCAAGCACATTTCATTAAAACTGTTGAAGATATTTATGAAGCGGTTGTGTCAACAAATCCACATATGAAGTTTGGACTTGCTTTTTGTGAATCCTCTGGTCCAGCGCTTGTAAGATATATTGGTAATGACCAAAATTTAATTGATATTGCTAAAAAGAATGCTCTTAACCTTGCAGCTGGACATTCTTTTATACTTTTTATGGAAAATGGTTTTCCAATCAATATTTTGAACACAATTAAGCTGGTGCCAGAAGTTTGCAGAATATTCTGTGCTACAGCAAATCCAGTGGAAGTTATTATTGCTGAGACAGATCAGGGTAGGGGTATACTCGGTGTGATCGATGGTATAAAAACTAAAGGTATTGAATCTGAAGAAGATATCAAATATAGAAAAGAATTTATAAGAAAAATTGGGTATAAGTTATGATTAAAGAAATTAGAGCTCCAAGAGGTGCAGAAATTATCTGTAAGGGCTGGATTCAAGAAGCTGCTTTGAGAATGTTAATGAATAACTTGGATCCAGATGTTGCTGAAAAGCCACAGGAATTAATCGTTTATGGTGGAACAGGTAAAGCTGCAAGAAATTGGGAGTGTTTCGAAGCTATCGTTAAAAGTTTAAAAGAACTTGAAAATGACGAAACTTTATTAATTCAATCTGGTAAACCTGTAGGAATTTTTAAAACATATCCCGATGCGCCAAGAGTTTTAATTTCAAATGCTATGCTTGTGCCTCATTGGGCAAACTGGGACGAATTTCGTCGACTTGAAGCTCTGGGTTTAACAATGTACGGGCAGATGACAGCTGGTAGCTGGATTTACATAGGTACTCAAGGGATTTTACAGGGCACTTACGAGACCTTTGCTGCCTGTGCAAATAAATACTTTGGTGGGTCGTTATCAGGTAAGTTTTTACTAACTGCTGGTTTGGGTGGAATGGGTGGTGCCCAACCACTTGCAGCAACTATGAATGGCGCAGCAGCATTGGTTATTGAAGTAGATAGGTTACGAATTGAAAAAAGATTAAAAACTGGATACCTCGATCGAATGACCTCAAGCTTGGATGAAGCTCTAGAGATAGTTCTGAAAGCAAAAGATAATAAAGAGGCAATTAGTGTTGGACTTTTAGGAAACGCTGCCGAAGTTTTACCTGAAATTGTAAAACGCGGAATTGTGCCTGATGTATTAACAGATCAAACTTCAGCACACGATACATTGAACGGTTATGTACCCGCAGGAATCACTTATGAAGAAGCTCTTGCTTTGAGACGCAGTGATCCACAAAAATATATTGCGATGGCTAGAATTTCCATTGTGGAACACCTCAAAGCTATGCTTGAATTACAAAAACTTGGCGCAATAACATTTGACTACGGTAACAATATTCGCGGAGAAGCTTACGCTAATGGGGTAAAAAATGCTTTTGATATTCCAGGCTTCGTGCCTGAATATATCAGACCATTGTTTTGTGAAGGTAAAGGTCCTTTCCGCTGGGTTGCACTTTCGGGAGATCCACAGGATATATATAGAACCGATAAAGCTGTCATAGAAACATTTCCTGAAAACAAACCTTTAGTTAGGTGGATTGAAAAAGCACAAAAACAAGTACACTTTCAGGGACTCCCCGCAAGGATTTGCTGGCTTGGTTATGGTGAGCGCGCAAAAATGGGAAAAATTTTTAACGACCTTGTAGCAAAAGGTGAAGTTAAAGCTCCGATTGTTATTGGTCGTGATCATCTGGATTGTGGATCAGTTGCATCTCCAAATCGTGAAACAGAAAAAATGAAAGATGGAAGTGATGCTATCGCCGATTGGCCTATATTGAATGCTCTCTTAAATGCAGTTGGTGGGGCTAGTTGGGTGAGTGTCCATCATGGTGGTGGTGTAGGCATTGGTTTCTCAATTCATGCTGGTATGGTTGTGGTTGCTGATGGTTCAAAAGCTGCAGAAATTAGACTACAACGAGTCTTAAATTATGACCCCGCTATGGGAATAATCCGCCATTCAGATGCTGGTTATGAATTGGCAATTGAAAATGCTAAAAAATTCAATATTAAAATACCTATGTTAAAAAACTAAAAACCCTAAAAAGTTTTTTAACAAATTTATACCAATTTCTAAGGAAATTAAGAGATCCATTTAATAAATTACATTAAGGAAATATATAAACTTGTTTATTTCAAAAATAAACATTATACTTATAGCAAAAAATATTGGGTATTATGAGCGAACCTAAAATAGTACAGAAAGCTCCATTTGTTGTAGAACTGAGTGCTGGCAAATACTTTTGGTGTGCATGTGGACTTTCTTCGAATCAACCATTTTGTGATGGTTCACATAAAACAACTGATATTGTTCCTATTTCATTCGAAATTAAGGAAAAGTCTAAAATAGCGTTATGTGGTTGTAAGCATACAAAAAATAAACCTAAATGTGATGGAACACATAAAAATTTATAATCACAATTTTATATATTTGTAATGCAATTTTTTTTATCTCAAAAAGACAGATTGGCTCTTGGCTCAAATGGTGCGTATCCTAATACGCTTATAGAAATTGATAGGGAAGGAAGTCAAAAAAAACATGATGTTCACGAAAAAGTTACACGCCCCTGGATAAGACATTATTTTTACACACAACTTCTTAGAGAGTCCGGTTCAAGTGATGTAATAGAAGCACGTGATAGAAATTTGATTGATATATTAAAAACAACTTTACCTCTTGCTGAAAATTCTTATGCAGAATCATCACTTTCTTGCTGGCGAATTTTTATTGATACATCTTTTAAAACTATTGAAACCAAATGGCTTTCGGGACAAAGAAAAGTTTTCCTTAAAGAAAAATTCAGCAAAGCAGTGGAACATATTGAAATTGAACCTCCTTTCTCAAATCCTCAAAGAAGTTTTCTTTTCCTGGATGAAAATCGTTTTCTTAGAAGACTTCCTAAAATACCAATAAAACTTTTCTTCTCTTTCTCAAATAATTATATAAGTGAGTTGCTTGAAATTTTAAAACAATCTGTCTTGCAAAATCCCCATAATCGAGATGTTGAACATTTAATGTATTTATTCTATAAAGGATTTAATGCAATTCCTGAATTGAAAGAGTTTGCTGAGAATAATAATCGAATCGAATACCTTGAGTGGATATATTGGGCTGAAGATGATAAAAGAAGTTTAGCTGAGATGAAGCGCTCAAAAAACGAGTTTGAATTAGCTTTTTATTTCTATGATTCTGCAAACCTTACCCCTTCAGAATACAAAGAAATTGCGGATTGGTATCTTTCTGAAAACGAATTCAAATTTGCTTATCATTTTTATTATAAGGCAAAGGAGTTTGAAATAGCACAGGATATTTTACAAAACATTGGAATTAAAGAATTTAGCTCGCTTGCAAAGATGCGGCAGCTAATTAATTCGAGTGCTGATTTAAATGAAAATACAATTAAAAATCTGTATGAACAGGAGCTTGAAACTTTACATGGTTTTAATCGAATCAGATCAAATGAATCTTATCAAAGAATAGCATCTGCACCCTCATTACAATTTGATAGAGAAACCGTTGAGAATAAATATGCGTTCGGAGAACTTACAGAAGAAGAATATTTAAGATTATTGGCACAACTTAGAGATAGAAGACATTAATGAAAAAAAAGGAGTGTTAAAATGCCACAAAAAATGTCCATAAAAATTGGAGTTGAGAGGTGTATGCACTGTGGCCATAAGTGGATAGACTATTCAGGTGCTAGGGATTTTTGTTATATGTGCGGGAGAAAAAATATATCTGAAACTCTTTCATTAAGTGATATTAGAAATGCGATCATCTCACTCCGTAACGAAGATAAAAAATACTTAGATAAGTATACAAAAAGGGCTTCGGTATTAAAACAAAGATATAAAGAAACTGCAGATCTATATTTAAACAGAGCAAAGGAAATTTACTCAAAAATTCAACCGATTTACTACCAGGGAAATGTGTCGGATAGAGTAATTGAACAATTAATTTTTTGTTTTCGTCTGTTTTCCGAAGTTGGTTTAAATAAATCTTCTGCAAGTTGTGCTTATATGATTGCTACTGGTTATTTTCAGCGAGGTATTGAAAAAGATATTCAAGCAATAGAAGATTTAGGCGATTTAATAGCAGCTCGCCAGTGGTTTTTGAGATTGGATGCAAAAGAGTGGGAAGCTGCTACAAATCTACATATAGGAGAAAAATCAATGGCAACAATTAGTACTGATCCCGTTCTACTCCAGACTATGATGCAAATTGCTCTTTGGCATTTTTATAAAGCCCGTAATTACTATTTTGAAAAAAAAGCCAATCAACTTGTGGAAAGAATTCAATTTGATATAGACCAAACAACAAAACTACTGGCTTCATATACTAGAGGTTTATCTGAAATTGAAGCAGCAAAAATTACTGCGGCTGGCAACGAAGCTCAAGGTACGGAAATTAAAAAAGGACTTGAAATTCTAAGTAATTCGGTTGGTTATGGACTTGAAACTTTTGGAGAGCATATTGAAAAATTTGGAGGAAGTTTAAGTCGATCTCTGCAAGGCATGGCTGGTTTATTGAGTGCAAGTATTAGCCAATCTGCATACACTGTAGGAGCTTCCGTTGGAAAACCAAGTAAAGCTATAAAAGAAAGTATTGTAGATATGAATAGAATGATAAATGCCTGTGTTCAAGCTTTACCAGAAGAAGTTGTAAAATCAATAAACGAACTCGGGACAAAAGTTGTAAAAGGTTCTGCCAATAAAAATGTATTAAGAAAAGTAATTAATAATGAGCCGTTTAAAAATCTTACAGAATCGGTTGTTCCAAATGCAGAATACGCAATCCAGAATTTAGATAAACTGGATCAACCTTCAGCAAATTACTCTGAAAGTTTACTCGATACAATGATTGAAGAAGGTATGGATTCTGTCCTGACGCAAGTTGGTAAAAAAGAGTTAAGTCCAGTCTAATAAAAGAGGAATAATCATATGTACGGAATAGGTCATATTGAGCTACCTTCCACAAATTTCCAAGTTACTAAGAATTTTTTCGGAAAAATTTTTAAGTGGAAATTTGAGGAAGTTCCCGAGTGGAAATATATGCTCTTCTATGCACCTCATAAACCTCATGGTGGTTTCTATTTTGTGAAGAAAATGCCAAAGAAGCATACAATACTTCCATACATTGAAGTAGATTCAATAGAAAAAACACTTAAGGCAATTAAAAAGTATAATGGTAAAGTTCTAACCAAGAAAACACCAATTGCAGATATGGGTTGGTGGGCTAAGTTTGAAACTCCAGATGGATGTCCATTAGCGCTTTGGGAAAGTACAAAAAAGTAACAATTTGTTTTCCTAAATATACTTTAAAACCGTTTTTTCTAAGTCTTCTTTATTAATAGGTTTAATTAAAATTTCTTTAACTCCGTGTTCGATTAGACCTGCTGCATCTGCTTTTGATTCATAAGATGTTATTATGATTACTGGTATTTCACTTGTCTGAACATGGGTTTTCAATTCTTTTAGCATTCGTAAACCATCCATACCAGGCATTGCAAAATCAGCTAAAATCAAAGACGGCATCTTAGATAACGCAATTGACATAGCTTCATAACCATCATATGCTTCATATAACAAATAATCTGGTAGTATCTGTTGCATAAAATGAGTGGTTAATTGTCTGTCGCCTTTGTTATCATCTACTATCAATATAGACTTTTTAACAGCAGGTAGTGTTAAATAAAAGCTTGAACCTTTATCTACTTGGCTTTCAACATAGATTTTTCCACCGTGTTTTTGTATAATTTCAGCACATAATGCTAATCCTAAACCAGACCCTTCTTCACCTTCAGTTCCTCTTGAGAAATATTTCGTATCAATTCTGAATAATTTTGGAAAATCTGCTTCAGGAATTCCTATTCCAGTATCATTGACAGCGACTTTTACGAAGTTTTCCTCAGTAGTAATGTACTCAACCCAAACCTTCCCGTTCTGTGGAGTAAATTTGATCGCATTTGCAATTAGATTTGAAAATAATTGTTGAACTAAATTCTCATCGACATTTACGGTTATATTTTCAGGTATATAATGTGTTAATTCTATATTTTTTCTATGTGCATTACCAATTAGTGAAAGTATTGAACTTTCTACCAACTTCTTCAAATTACTTGGTTTAGGTTCAAATCTAATTCGGCCCGTTTCAAGTCTTGACCATTCTAATAAGTTATTTAATAAGCGTAATTGTTGTTCAGCTGCATGTTTAATATATGTTAAGAATTCTTTCTTTTCCTCTTTTGTAAATTCCATATTTTCATCCAATAACATCTCGGTAAAACCAAGAATGCTATTAAAGGGCGCTCTGAGATCATGCGAAATAATTGATAAAAATTTGTCCTTTTGAGCATTAAGTAACCTTATGGCGTTTTCTGCTTCTTTCCTCTTTGTTATATCCTGAATCATTCCCTCATAATAAATAATATTTCCCTCATAATCCTTAACAGCCCGTGCATTTTCTACTACAGTAATTTCTTTTCCATCTTTTCTCTTCAATCTTAATTCGTAATCAATAACCTTTCCATCCCGATCCATTATTGTTTTAAAAGCTTTTCTATCATCTGGATTTACATATAATTGCGATGCATCTAAGTTTAAAAATTCCTCCATATTATCATAACATAGCATATCAAGAAGAGCTTTGTTTGCTGTAATTATTTTTCCATCTATTGAGGTTTGATAAATGCCTTCTATTGAGTTATCAAATATCGATTTATATTTCGCTTCTGCCCTCAATAATTCTGTTTTTTGTTTTATTTCATGTGAAATATCTCTTTTAATTTCTATTACATTAATTAGATTACCAAAATCATCATACACAGGTGTTATTGTTAGTTCTTCATCATAAATCGATCCATCCTTCTTACGATTTTTTATAATTCCGTGCCAGGGTTTCCCCTGTAATACCTGACTCCAGATTTGATGCATTTGTTTTCTAAACAAAGGATCTGGGTCAAGAATGGATAACTTTTTGCCTAAAGCTTCTTCTTTTGTATAACCTGTTATCTTTTCGAAAGCAGAATTAACATAATGTATATACCCTTCCTTATCTGTAACGACAACCATTTCAAATGTCTGATCAATGATTTTTGAAAGTGTGAGAGTTTCTTGATCTAAAATTTTTCGGATTGATATATCAAATCCAACACAGTATATTATCGATTTGTTTTTAATTGTATAAAATTTGCTGTTCTGTCCTATCCATCTGATTTTTTTAGATTTTGTAACAATTGGAAATTCGTTGTAAGCTGAAAAATGTTTTTGCTTTAATTGTGTACTGAATATTGTTTTTACCGTCTTTAAATATTCTTTTGGTATAAGTTGAAAAAGGTTTTTCTTGAGAAGCTCATTGAGGCTGTAGCCTGTAAAATTTGAAAAAGATGGATTAGCAAAAGTGAATTTTCCATTTTTTGTAATAAAATAAACGAAAGAGGGTGTCTGTTCTACAAAATTTTTGAATTGTTCCAAGTCAATTTTTTGAGTTTTCATATGAGATATTATTATTTTATAACATTAAGTTTTCTTAAATATGCTCCAGTTTCTAAAGATTTTCCAGATGCATTTTTAATACGGATATACCATTCTTCCATTTCCCCATTCGCATATAAAGATGATATTATCCATTTGCTTACTTCAGGATTTTCAATTCTTGAATCTCCAAATTTGTTAAGAATTACTTCATATAATTGAGATGCAATCATCTCGGATAATATATAATTTTGATAGTAGCAGGGATACATTGTGTACCAGATTGATGCTGCAAATCTGTGTGGAGTGTTATTTGGTATTTCAACAAGAAGGTACTTTTTATACATTGTTTTTTCCAATAGATCAAGGTCTTGATCTGGATCTTTATACATTTCGTATTCAAAGAAAAAATCCTTTAATGTTTTTCTCATTGCATAGATTTCTCCAAAATTTTTTGTTGCTATGTATTTATCAATTTCATCTTGAGATGCTCCGGTATATTTTTTCAACCATTCAGGATCTGTCACAAATTGTGTTTGTAGTTCTGCAACACCTTCAGAGTATGCGCCGCAGGAAGCACCCGGTATCCACTCGTATCCTTTTAGTATTGGATATTTAATGTTTGTATGTACAATTTGGAGCGCATGTCCATATTCGTGGAATGCAACCTGGTAAAATCTTATCCCATCGATAGGATTTAGAATAAAACGAGAATCATCAGGGATTTTAATGCCAATGTTTAGACCACCAAATGGAATAGCTCGAATTAATTTTTTTATTGGCAAGGAGTCAGTTTTGAAACCAATGTTGTTATAAAACTTATCAAGTATATAAAAAATTGAATCTTTAGGAAAATAAGAATCAGAAATTGTTGTCCAATTATATATCATTGCTTCAAAGTCCCATGGATAAATTACTTTAACTCTGTGTTTCTTTTTTGAAGCATCGATAAACTCTTGAAATTTACGATTGGTTTGTTCTTCAAGAGAGTTAAGTGTTTTAATTAACCATTCTTCATCTATTTGTTGTAAATAAAGAGAAAGTGAGTAGAAATTGTAAAATCCTAATGACTTTGCTTTTTCGTTTCTTAGTTTCACTAGTTCTACCAAGTCTTCTTTTGCTTCAGCTGAAAGTTGAGATACCACATTCCATAATTTATAGCGGATTTTCGAATTTTTTTCTTTACGTAGTTTATTATTTATTTCTGCGAGTGTTATGGGCTCGTTAGCGTACTTAAATTTGAAATTTGCGATTTTTTTCTGAAGATTATTTTCTTTAATGGCTATAATTGAATCAGTATAGATCTGTCCGCCTAGGAAGCATCTCCACCAAAGCTCAAGGCGGCGAGATAGAGTATCATCGGCAAGCGAACTTGAACGAGCTCTCCATTCTTCAATTAACTTTTGATTGTTCTTATTTAAAAATATTTCTGAGAATTTTTTCTTTGCATAATCTAAGTTTTCTTTCCCGGAACCAGAATATAGGTTCCAGTTTGCTAATCCTGTTTCTATGCATGCATTCTCGTATTTTTGCTCCAGAGTATCTAAATAACTTATAAGTTGGTTTTTTGTCTTAATTTCTTCTTTTTTTCTTTCACAGGATGAAAATGCCAGTATGACGATCGGAACTAAAAATATTATAATTTCAAATCTCATCTTTTTGCTCTTGTAGGTTTTGATATGTTAGTCAAATTTTCCGTTAAGATAATTAAAATATTATGTTTAAACAAAAAATATTCATGGTTTAAAGATTAAAAAACCTGGATTTCTTATTTTAATCCAGTATCCAAAACCGGGTTCTAGAACTTCAGTATTGATGTATCCACCCCAAAATTTATAGAATTTTGAGATGATTATGTTTTCAGGAATCTGGATAATATTTTTAGTTTCAATATGATATGAAGGCGAGCCTATAAGGTTCCAACCGGTGTTTACAATAAGTGTTTCGGCTGTAATTGGTTTGCCAATAAACTGTGCAATATGTGCACTGGGAAATTTTAACCAAAAACCTGCACCACTTGAAATTGAATCAATCGGTATGTAACCATTTTCATAAATATATCCTATTGTGGATGCGGTTGGATATAAATCAGCAATATTTGCTTTTGATTTTTTAATCGGTAAAGATAATAGATTCCAACCTTTTGAAATTGATATTAATTTTAAGATTATTTTTTTGCTTGCAAGAACAATGCTATCGGGAATTAATGAAGCGTTATGATGTATGATTAAAAGCCCATCTTCTGAGTGTTTTAGTGTCGGAGAATATATAATAGAGATGTTAGTTGAATCAAACGGAGCTATTTCCAAACTTTCTGGAGTTACTGAAAAGTCATTGTTGGTCGAAGCAATTGAATAAATTTTAAGTGTTGCATTACCAGAATTATAAATTCTAAAATCTTTGATTTTTGTAGAGTCCACAAACACTGTATCAAAATCAATTAGAGAAGTAGAGGCATAATATAATGGTTGATAGATTACTCCAGTCCCCTGGACGAATATTGTATCTCGATTTTTGAAAGCATTATGATATAAAATTATTTTTCCATTATATTGCTCTGCACTTTGGGGTGAAAATTTTATTTTTAATAAAATTGAATCATCTGAAGGTACAGAAAAACTATATTGATTAACAGAAAAAATATAATTGTCACAAGTTATACTGTCAATTTTTATATTTCCTTCGCCAATATTCTTAATAACCAGGTTATATGATCTTTCCAAACCAACCGCCAGTGTATCAAAATTTATATTGTAAGTTGAGAGATTTAAAATTCGAATCAATTTTTCATCATAATAATTCTTAATTTGTTGAACATTTTCTTTCAAATTTGATATACTGCTCAATCGATCATTACCTGTTCCAACGGCAAGAGCAAAATGGAATTTTCTAATTTCAAATGGTTGAATGTTAATTGGCCCAAAAGAAAGCAATATTTTTTTATCATTCGATGATGTATCAATCCAACCAGTTTGGGTTATTGGATCTCCGGAATACATAATATGAGTAGGTTGATTTGTGATGGGATTGATTATTGAAGTTCCATCTCTGTTTAAACCTTTTAAAAAATTGTATGCTTCTTCAGCATTTAAAGGATCGTCCCAAAGTGAATCTAAATCTTTAAATCCAATGAAAGAATAAGAATTTTCACCAATAACAGGCGCCTTTAGTATTATAATACCAACTGCAGGCGGATTATTGCCGTAATACATATCTTCATCGTTATAATTGAAAGTATAGGCTAGATTTAGTGTAGTATCAATTCCAACAAGGTCATCTGCAAAAAAACCAATATCACAATCCAACCATATTCCAATATATGCGTTAAGGATTTCCGAAGTACCCTTATTAATAATAATAAATTCTGCAAATACAGAATTTTCTATAAATGGAATAGAATCTCCATATACATATTGTTGCACTTCAATAGATAGAGGTAGAGTTGAAAATTCTCTTGATTGATTTCTTGAATCATTATATACGCACCAAATATTTTGGAAACTTTTTCTGAGTGGTAAGTTATCTGGAGAAACGGGTGCGCCATCATCTACTGGCCAGTTATCATAATCGGAATTTGTTCCCGCAGAATCATGGCTAAAAATTTTATAAAATCTATATTTTGGGTTATCTGGTGGTTGTGGAGTACCATTAATTATATTACCCGGTAGATATGCTGATGTATCATATAAGACTGCTGCTATACGTGTTTCATTATTTATTTTTCCAGCAATCCATAGTCCTCCTGTGAAGATCGTATATAAACCTGAATTTTTAGGCCATTCGAGTTGTGTAAAGGGGTCAATTAACTGACCATTATTTCGCATTCCCATTTTGATATTATTAGCATCAAAGTAAATGCTAGTATCGGTTGCAGGACTTTTGTTTTTTAAAAGAGAAAATTTTGATTTCTTTACCTTATCATAACTAAATCCAAAGTTATATATGGTAAGAAAAAATATACTCAAAAAGTATATTAGTTTATATTTCATCAGTTTCAATTTATTTAATTGAAATCTGTAAACTATCGATTTGAATGTTAGAAAAATTGTTTATAAAATTACCATCACTTTTTCTGATTTCACATTTGTTAATCTTTATCCAAGTATCTCCGCGAGCAATCGGAGTAAATTTGATTTTTAATACCACTCCGCTTCCGCTAGAGACCAACCCACTATTTCTTACATATGATATTCCCAGACTAACTCTTCCAAAAATGTTTTCTAATTTTTTAAATATTAAAATTTTAGTTGTGTCTTCTATATTGAAAAATGAACCGATTAGTAATTTACTTTGATTTGGAATTGATAGTAAATTATTATCATATAAAATTTCAATTGCACTGCCGAAAACTTCCTGAACATTGTAAAAGACGAGCTTTGTATCAAATTCATTTCCGACATTTAAATTTGTGGAATTTGTAATTAGGCTTACTGCAAACCTTGTGGAACTTGGGAACGAAAAATCTTCTTGTTTAACTTCAGTTGGTTGTGTCGGTGTTTCCTTTTTACAAGATATAAATAGGGCAAGTATTGTAACAAGAATTATGATTCTTTTCATTTTATTAAGACCATTTTTCTGGAAATATTTTTGTTATTGAAGGTTATTGTATATAAATATACACCACTTGATACTGCAGCATCCGATAAGTTTGTGCCATCCCATTCGAAATAATCTTTACCGGGCAGTAAATTATATTTATTCAATTCTTTTATTAACCGACCATTTAAATCATAAATATTTAAAGTAAGTTTTTCAATCTCAACCGGACAGGTAAATGCTATCTTGGTTTTTGAGTTAAAGGGATTGGGATAATTTTGTGCAAGTATAAATTCATCAGGTATACTGAGCAGTTCAGATCGGTATTTTATTATTACATTTCTAATTGAATTTATCTCAGGCGAATTTGTTTTTGGATCTATGTTTTGTAAAATTTCTTCGCAAGCAAGGATTTGATTTACTTGCGGCCTATACAATGGGAATCGAGTTGCATACCAGTTTTGGATTATACCTATTACATCTTCAGCTTCAACTTTTCCATTACCGTTGCAATCTGCATAAGCTGCTTCAATTGGTTCAAATGGTCCGCTTAGATTTTGTGGTGCCCAATCCAGTGATGGATTAATTCTTGGTGAACCAGTTATGCCAAGATGACGAGCAATTGGTAAGATATCAAGTGCATCAACAATTCCATCAGCGTTAGTATCACCGGGGAAAATTGTGTCTTTGGGGACTAAAACTGCAAGAGGTTCTGCAGATTTAAACATTCCTCTACCGTGAGTTGCTGCAAAGAGGTGATTGTCCTTTCGTAAATCTAAATCTACCACAACTACATTAGCCATTCCTACATTTTGCTGCACCCAGTTACTTCCACCATTTTGAGTTTCGAATATTCCGAGATCTGTTCCTGCTACCCAATTATTCGGATTAGTTGGATTAATTACTATTGAATTAACAGGAATATCTGGCAAGTCACCACTTACATTTGTCCATGTGTTACCACGGTTAGTGGTTAAGAAAACATGTCCAGGTGTAGAAGGTGTATTGGTATTGTATCCTGAAAAAGTAACCAAAACTCTGTCATAATCAGAGGTATCAATAGCAATGCAAGTTACCCATCTGTTGGGAAGTGGAGATTTACTAATTGTAGACCAGCTTGTACCTGTATTGGTTGTAACCACAATTCTTGAGGGTGATGTACCACTACCAGTTGTTCCAGCATATATTACAGAGGACGATTTTTTTGAGATAGCGATTGCGGATATTTTTGATCCTACATCACCTGTTCCATCTCCTGTTAAATCTCCACTGATCGCAATCCAGGATGCAGCACCTGTAGTTGTTCGATATAGTTTGTAAGTGCCTGCAACTAAAGTAGTCGGAGAATTTGGATCCATTACGAAAGGCGCAATGAACAGGACACGATCAGTTGTACCATCATATTGGTTTGATCCTGTAGGAATTCCGCTCATAGCTTTAAACCAGCTTGCACCCGAGTTTGTAGATTTTTGAATGTTTAAATTTACATATTCTGTATAAACTATATTTGGATTGTTGTAGTCAACAGCGGTTGCGCCACCATCACCGCCGAAGACAATGTTCCAATTAGGAATAGTAGCGCTTTTAAGTGTACCATTATCTTGTGTTCCGCCATAATATATTTCTGCTGTTGGATGAACAGCACCACTATAAAACTGGATTGTTGCAAAACCATTATTTAACTCTGTAAAAGTGGTTCCTGTATTGGTGGTCTTAAATATACCGCCATCAGTTCCAAAGTAAATTATCGATGGATCAGTTGGGTGAAATTCGATTTCATGATGGTCTACATGAACATATGGGTAAGGAGATGGTGGATAACCATAAGCAATCATCGACCAACTTGAACCACCATTTGTGGATTTGAATAGATTTATACCAGCTGCAAAAATTATATCCGGGTTTGTTGGATGTATTGCTATAACATTATTATACCAACCCTGACCACCTAAGTGTGAGCCTCCAAGTTGTGTATCAATTGGTTTTGCAACAGCAAACCAGCTATTTCCACCATCTGTAGATTTTTGTATGCTGTGAGTATAATGAGTTGTAATTGAATCAAGAGATGCAATAAGTATATTTGGATTACTTTTAGATATAGAAAGTGCGATCCGGTTAAAATTGGCTGTAGGAAAACCACCAGTCAGTTTGGTAAATGAAGTTCCACCATTGGTAGTTTTGTAGATTCCGTCGATTGAGAAATTTCCATAACAAACATAAAAAGTTCTTGGGTCAGTTGGGTGCGGTACAATTTGGGTAGCACGATACGAAGTGCCACTGTGTATGAAATTCCAGTTATTTCCTGAGTTTGTGGTTCTGAAGAGTCCGCTATTTGTTGCTGCGTATAGAATGTTTGTACTATCAGTTCGGATATAAAGGTCGTTAATATAATATGGAAATCCAGCTGGCCCGCTAAAGTTTTTAAGTAATGTCCAGCTCAGACCACCATCAGTAGATTTAAGAACTCCTTCTCCTCTAACGGCATCATAGTTAAAGAATCCTTCACCTGTTCCGGCGTAAATGATGTTATTGTTATTGGGGTCTAAAACAATAGATGAAATAGCTAAATTACCAGCAAAATCAGAGATTGGAGTCCATAATGATCCAGCATTTGTTGATTTAAAAATTCCACCACTAACAGAGCCTGCATAAACTATGTTTGGATTTTGGTTTGATATAGCAATTGCTCGGACTCGCCCACCAATATTATATGGTCCAACACTTGTCCAGCTTAGCAATGGTTTTGCACCTTTCTGTAGATTTTTACTTTCAATGTGTTGTAATGCTTTTATACGCCAATCAGCTGGAATATTACCTGCTGGATATGCACGTTGCTCAAAAAACCATTTTATAGCTTCTCCAGGTTTATCAGATTTTGGTTTGCCCTTTTTTATCCTTTCATATTTTTGTGCTATTTTAGGATCGCTTGAGTGGATTTTCCTGAAATCAGTCTGTTGTAATAAAAATGCAATAGTATAACTTAAAACACAAAGTAAAATTATTAATAAATAACTTTTTTGTTTCATATTACTCCTCTGGTGGATTTTGCCATGTATCTACTTTAGTCACATAATAATTATTATCTTTTGCTAATGTAACTTTACCAATTAAAATTCCTTTCTTTTTTAAATTTCTCAATTCGAATATTTTCATATTGATTGGATTTTGTAATTCAATTTTTTTATTTTCATCCATAATATATGCTGGAAGAATGGTTATAATTTGGTCAGGTTCAATTACTGTAACATTCCAATTATCTGGAATTGCAGTGATTACTTTTATTGTCAGTTTGAATTGATATTCATCGATAAGCTCAAGTGTATCAACCAGTCCACTCAGCAGGGTACTATTTTCTTTATAAGTTGTGACTTGAGATGGTTGTTGAGGTTCTTTTTGTTGTTCAATTTTTTGGGCGTTTAAGGGTTCTTCTTTTACTGTTTCTTTTTTTGAGCCACAGCTTGCCAGCAGAAAAATTGTGAAAATTAAAATATAATTTTTCATATTTTTATTATCTTTTATTTTGTTAAACTGTACAGTTTTTTATAAAAATATGTGAAGTATTTTGATGAAAATCAAATATTTGCTACTTCATAAATAAGATATTCTTTTGGAAATCTCTTAAAAATATCATATTTTTTACTCAGAATGAATGATTTTTATAATCGAAAAGAGAATAAGATTGCTAAGATAGCATTAATAATATTAATTTTTAGTGCAATATTCTGGCTGGGTGCTTTAAATGTAAGAGATATCATTACAAACGAAATTATGATTATGGAGAAATTAGAATTCAGACCTAATATTAATCCAATGGTAGAACGCTCTGTGATGAGTTTAATTGCTAAAAGTTCAACTGTGGTACTTGGTTCTTATTTGCTTGTATGGTTTTCTGGAATTATATATTTGTGGAAGACAAATTTAAGCTTAAAAAAAAATGGATGGTTACTAATGTCTGCGATCCTGTTTTACATCTTCACACCAGTTGAAATCTATACAGGTATTTTAGATGGGAGAATGATATACCTCGACTATTTTACAAAAGGCGATTTTGTTGATTTTAGAAAATTACTTGTTCATCGAATTGCTGCACTTTCGGGAGCTTCAAGAATTGCTCAACTTTGTTACTATACTATCATAGTAATTGCAATTTTGCAACCATTTAAGAAGAATTAAAGATGGATTATAGTATACTTTTAAAAGAGCTTGAAAATATAGCACAACAATTGGGTATTAAAATCCGCTACGAAAAAGGAAATTTTGATGGAGGGTATTGTATCTTGAAGGATCAAAAGATACTGGTTATAAATAAAAAACTTTTTGATAGTCGTAAATCCTCTATAATTGCACGAGGAATAGCTGAAATTGGAATCGATAATTTATATATAAAACCTGCTATCCGAAGATTTATTGAAGATGAGGTTGATAAATTTTCAAGAGGTTCAGAAAAATGATTAAAGCAGTTGTTTTTGATCTGGATAATACACTTGTAGATTTTATGCTTATGAAAAAACAGGCAATAAATGCAGCTGTTGATGCTATGATTGATGCTGGAATAGGATTGTCTAAAGCAGAATTACAAGAAAGAATAGATGCAATTTACAAAGAAAAAGGGATTGAATTCCAGAATGTTTTTGATCAATTACTCTATGATATTTTTCAGAAGGTAGATTATAAAATACTTTCTGCTGGAATAATTGCTTATCGAAGAGCTCGCGAAGCAGCTCTTGTTCCTTATCCACATGTTTATATCACGCTTATTGAGCTGGCAAAACTTGGTTTGAAATTAGCTGTTGTTTCTGATGCACCTGCAAGAGAGGCGTGGTTACGACTTTGTTACTTGAATCTGCATCACATTTTTGATTGTGTTGTAACATTTGATGATACAGGTGAACGGAAACCAAGTCCAATTCCTTTTCAAAAAGTACTTGAACTTTTAAAAGTGAAAGGTGAAGAAGCTTTGATGGTAGGTGATTGGGCTGAGAGAGATATGGTTGGCGCAGCAAAGGTAGGTATGAAAACAGTTTTTGCAAGATATGGGGATACATTTGGTACTAAATTCTCTGGAGCAGATTTTGAAATTGATGACATAAAAGAAGTCGTTGAAATAGTAAAAAAGGTAAACAAATGGTAATTGGAATTGGTGTTGATGTAGTTGAAATCTTAAGAATGAAAAAAGTAATTAATGAATGGGGAAATGTATTCCTTGAAAAAGTTTTTACTGAGAATGAGTTAAACTATGCCCGATCGAAGAAAAATTTTGTTCAGCATTTAGCTGCCCGATTTGCTGCAAAAGAGGCAGTTGCTAAAGCAATTTCGAGAGGTTGGTCTGGAGGATTCAGATGGAAAGATGTAGAAGTATCGAATGACAAGACTGGAAAACCTGAAATTACTCTATATGGTAAACTTAAAGATGAATTTGCAATGAATAAAATCTTTATCTCCCTTTCTCATTCAGAAAATGTAGTTATTGCTTTTGCTATCGTAGAAAGGTAAATTTTTGTTTTTAAGATGTAAATTTGTTATTATAAATCTGAAATAAGTGAGAAATTAATATGAAACAGATAGGAATTAAAAAACTTTATTATTCGATCAGTGAAGTGAGTAAAATTACTGATCTTGAACAGTATGTATTAAGATACTGGGAATCTGAGTTTGAGCAGTTGAAACCAGCAAAGAACCGAGCTGGGAACAGAATTTATACAAACAAAGATATCAAATTGATTCTCTATATAAAAAAGTTATTGCGAGATGAACGATATACAATTGAGGGTGCTAAGCAAGTTTTACAATCTTATGTACCTGAGGAAGAGGCAGGTGAGCAATTAGAGTTGATACCACCATCTACAGAAACGCAACAGAACCAACAAATACCTAGCACTAAAAGTTTGGATACAAGATTAAAGAATGATTTAATAGAGATTAAAAAATTTTTTGAAGAATTACTAATTAGATTAACATAAAAAATCGGAACGTGGCGCAGCCCGGCTAGCGCACTTGCTTGGGGTGCAAGGGGTCGCGGGTTCAAATCCCGCCGTTCCGACAAGTTTTTTAATTCCTGTCCAACCTAAAATTACATAATAAAAAATTTTACATCAATGATAATCTTATATAAAAAAGCACTTATTCTATCTTATATTACAGTTACATATAATATTCTGGAAGGTATTGTGTCTGTGTTTGCTGGTGGGTTAGCCAACAGTATAGCTCTCATAGGTTTTGGTTTGGATAGCTTCGTAGAATCTCTATCTGGTTTTATTATGATATGGAGATTCAAAAAATATGAGACTTATAATGAAGAACAGCATGAAAAAATAGAAAATAAAGCTGCAAGGTTAGTTGGTTATACCTTTTTTATTTTAAGTGCTTACATTCTTTATGAGTCAATGAAAAAATTATTAATACATGAAGTACCAGAACCCAGTTTATTAGGAATTATTATAGCAATAATTTCATTAATTACAATGCCATTACTTTTTTTAATCAAGTATCGAACTGGTAAAAAATTAAAAAGCAAGAGTTTAATTGCAGATTCAAAGCAAACTTTTGCGTGTATGTTGCTTTCTTTTGCATTATTGTTGGGATTGGGTGGGAATTATTTATTTGGTTTCTGGCAAGCTGACCCAATCGTTGGTTTGTTTATAGCTACTTTTTTAATAAAAGAAGGTTATGAAACAATTAAAGAATCAAGATTGTGTAGCTGTTAATTTATTTATACCACTCAGTCTTTGGTTTATAAGTTGTTTTTATCTTTTTCTTTTCATTATATCTTTCAAGTGAGAGTTCGATAAGTTTATCCAGTAAACTTGAATAGGATAGACCTGAAGCTTCCCAGAGTTTTGGGTACATACTTATTGAAGTGAAACCAGGTATTGTGTTAATCTCGTTGAGATAAATTTTTGAAGTGTCTCTTTCAACCAGAAAATCTACTCGAGCCATACCTGCACAATCCAGTGCCTTATAACCCAGAATTGCACATTCCTGAATTTTTTTAATTATTTTACTCGGTAGAGTAGCAGGAATTTCTATTTTTGATTTTCCATCTATGTATTTTGCATCGTAGTCATAAAACTCATTTGAAGGTATTACTTCTCCTGGTACCGAAGCAATTGGTTGATGATTTCCTAATATGCTTACTTCTATTTCTCTCGCATTTATTACAGCTTTCTCAATTAGAATTTTTGTATCATATTTTGAAGCCAGCTCAATGCCTTGTAAAAGTTCTTTTTTATTGTGTGCTTTCGTAATGCCTACACTTGATCCAAGATTTGATGGTTTAATGAAGCATGGATAGCCTAATTTTTTTTCCACATTTTTTAATATTTGATTTTTCTCTAAAAAAAAATCTTTATAGAAAAACCAGAGTTTTTCAACAACTGGAATTTTTGAAAATTTTAGTAACTTATGTGCGGTAATTTTATCCATTGCAGCAGCAGAAGCTAATACACCGGATCCAACATAAGGTATGTCTGCAAGTTCAAGCAATCCCTGCAATGTTCCATCTTCTCCGTAAGTTCCATGTATTATCGGGAAAATTACATCAATTTTTTCTATTTTCATTTTATTGGAAAAGAGATTTATAAGCCCTTTTATATTTGGATCAGGAATTAATATTTTTCGGTTTTTTAAATCTAATTTTTTCTTCTTTTTAAGTAAATTAATAGCATTTTGAGCTGCTATCCATTGACCAGAAAGAGTTATTCCAATCGGAATTATATCGTACTTTTTTTTATCCAGAGCTTGAATTACAGATTGTGCTGAAACTAACGATACTTCATGTTCTGCAGATCTGCCTCCGAATAAAATGCCAATTTTTAATTTTCTTTTCATTGTTGTTTACCCGATGACTGTCCTAAAATATTTTTTATAAATTGTCTTATATCGTCCTCTGAATTATTATTATTAATATTTGTATTATTTTTATCTGAAGTTGTGCAAGCGAGCTTCTCTGAAAAATTTTTCTCATAAATAGTTCTGCTTATTGATTTTAATTTTTCAACATCTGCACTTGTTAAACATTTTTCACCTCCTAAAAGTCGAGCTATAAATGTTATATGTGCAGCGTGTTCGACTTTCTCCAGCTTAAAATATGCATCAAGCAGGTCTTTTCCATAAGCAACAACACCATGATTAGAAAGTAATATAGCTTCTGTTTTATGAATGAAAGGTTCTATCGATTTTACAACTTCAATTGTAGATGGAGTTGCATAATCTGCAAGTGGAATTGCACCTAAACCAATTATTACTTCAGGGAAAAGACAACCAGTCAAATCTTGCCTTGCAGTTGCAAATCCAGTTGCATATGGGGGATGAGCATGAACAACAGCATTTATATCCTTCCTCTGGTTATAAATAAATAGATGCATTGCGATTTCAGTAGATGGCTTTTTATTTCCTGAAATAATGTTCCCATTTAAATCAATCTCAATTATATCTTCTGATTTTAGGAATCCTTTGCTTATTCCTGTTGCTGTAGTTAAAATATTCCCGCTTTCGGAAATTCTAATACTTACATTTCCGTCGGTGGCAGAAACAAAACCCTTTGCATAAATTAGTCTACATATTTGTATAATATTTTCTTTTAAGTCATTAATCATTTTATAAATTTATTTCAATTGCACAATTGCGCTATCAAAATTATAATATTTGTTTATTTTCTTAATATATATTCTTCAGCAATTTGAACTGCATTTGTAGCCGCACCTTTTCTTAAATTATCAGCAACTATCCAGAGATTTAAACCGTTTTTAACTGTTTCATCTCTTCTGATTCTACCGACATATACTTCATCTTTATTGTGTGTAATTATAGGCATAGGGTATACATTGTTTTTGGGATCATCCATTAGCACTATACCTGGTGAGTTTTTTAAAACTTTTCTTACCTCTTCAAGTTCAAAAGGTTTTTCAAGTTCTATATTTACTGCTTCGCTATGACCACCGATTACTGGGACTCTTACACATGTAGCTGTTATTTTTAATGTAGGAAATTCCAGTATTTTCTTGGTTTCGTTCACCATTTTGATTTCTTCTCTTGTATATCCATCTTCGTAGAAAATATCTATATGTGGGAGACAATTATATGCGATAGGGTGAGGGAATTTTTGCCTGCGTGGAGGTAATTTCCTAATTTCATCTTCTAACTGGTCAACAGCATATTGACCTGCGCCCGTTACAGCTTGATAGGTAGCCACTACAACTCGTTTAATTTTCCAATAATCGTGTAATGGTTTGAGCACAACTACCATTTGTATTGTTGAGCAATTTGGATTTGAAATCAACCCTTTATGCTTTAATATTTTGTGTGGATTTACTTCTGGAACAATGAGTGGTACCCAATCCTCCATTCGGAAAATGCTACTGTTATCTATAACAAGTCCACAATTCTTTGCTGCTACGGGTGCAAATTCTTTACTCACTACTCCACCTGCACAAAAAAATACAAAGTCGAAATCGGTTAATGCATCTGCTGTAAGTTTATCCACAAAATAAACCTTACTTTTGAAGTCAATTTTTGTTCCTATTGATTTTTCAGTGGCGAAGAGTTTTAATTTCCCTACAGGGAAATTCCTGCTTTCCATTACCTCCAATATTTTTCTTCCTACAAGCCCTGTTGCTCCAACGATTGCTGTATCGTAAAGCTTCATATTTCTCTCCTCACTTTAAATAAATAGTTGTATTAAAATTATAAAGGGGTAAGATATTAATTGTACGACTGTAAAAAATACTGTTTTAAAACCATCTACTCTCATCAGCATAATAATTACAAATATGCCCAAAAATCCGATTTGCCTATAGGGTATACTTAGTCGGTCTGGTAAGAGCGATGCCAGAACATGTGAACCGTCTAATGGCGGTATAGGAATCATATTAAAAACAGCCAGGATTATATTTAAATAAATTCCTCCCATAAACATTTTGACTAAGAAGCCCCAGAGTTCAGTAAGCAGCTCAAAGTTTATATTCAGAATTAGTGGAGATAAGAGCATTAAGATTATATAAAATATTGTACAAATCAATGTCATAAAAATATTTGAAAAGGGTCCGACAACTGAAACCAGTATATCATCTCTTCTGAAATTAGAAAAGTTTAATGGATTAATTGGTACAGGTTTAGCCCAAGCAATGAAAATTTGCCCGGCAAAAAATAAAGAAAAAAGTGGTACGAGTATAGAACCAATAGGGTCAATATGTGGAATTGGGTTTAAAGTTAATCTACCCATCATCTTAGCAGTTGGATCACCTAAGCGAAGTGCCATATATCCGTGAGATATTTCGTGTACAACTACAGAAAAGAGCAAAATTGGTAATATGTATAAGTGTTCTATAAAATTTGGCATTGTGATATTTATTATTATTCGTTAAAAGATAAGTTTTTTTAAGCTAAAAGAAAAATTCCTTATAAATTTGTATATAATTAACTTGCTATTTATATTTCTCAAAAAGGATTTTCAATGGGTTCTGTAAAATTAGAAAATCTTAGAAAAACCTATGAACCGAATAATATAGTCGTTCGGGATATCAATCTTTTTATACCCGATAAAGAGTTTATTGTACTTGTAGGTCCTTCGGGGTGTGGTAAAACAACAACTTTACGGATGATAGCAGGACTTGAAGAAATAACAGATGGTAATATTTATATTGATGATCGACTGATTAATAATGTTCCGCCTAAAGATAGAGACATTGCAATGGTTTTTCAGAATTATGCATTGTATCCCCATATGGATGTTTTTGAGAATATGGCTTTTGGCTTGAAACTTCGTAAATACAATAAGGATGAGATTAAAAAACGAGTTGAAAAAGCTGCTGATATTTTAGGAATAAAACATCTTTTAAATCGTAAGCCAAAAGCTTTATCGGGTGGACAAAGACAAAGAGTTGCACTTGGGAGAGCAATTGTGCGACAACCTAAAGTTTTTCTCTTTGATGAGCCACTAAGTAATCTTGATGCAAATCTGAGAGTTCAGATGCGTACGGAGATTTCTCGCCTTCATCATCAAATTGAAACTACAATGATTTATGTAACTCACGATCAAATAGAAGCGATGTCTATGGGCGATAGAATTGCGGTTATGAAAGACGGCATTATTCACCAGGTTGATACACCCTTGAATATATATAATAATCCTGTAGACAAGTTTGTGGCTTCTTTTATTGGTAGTCCAACTATGAATTTTATAAATGGTAGAATCGAGTACTCAGAAAATTATATTTTTCATTCAATCAATAATTCTGTGAAAATTTTTCTCCCTGATAGATTTAAGAAGAGTTTAGATTCTTATAAAAATAAAGAATTGGTTTTAGGAATAAGACCTGAACATATTTATACACATGATGGCAAGAATAGTTTTGTTCCTATAGTAGGTTATGTAGAGGTTATAGAAACAGTTGGTAATGAAATGTTTGTTTATTTTAATCTTGGTGAAAATAACAAATTAGTAGCTCGTATTCCACCAGATAACAGGATTAAAGTTAACCAAAGTTTTAATTTCCTTTTTGATACTGATAAATTACACTTTTTTGATAAATCGACAGAAAAGGCAATTTAATTTATTCCTTTTGTTCTGTCTCTGGTTGTTCTGAAATTAGTTCTTTTACATTTTTATAGTAGTCAGGAACATCGAATAAATTTTCTGGTATTGATTTCTTCTCTAATTTAGTAACTATTGTTTTACTTGATCTCACCTTTGATTGCATAATTATGCCTTTTTCGCTGAGCAATTTATATCTATCGATTTTTGTTACAGATGTTATTTTGTCGAGAATTTCTATCCAGTTGCCAGCATATTGATTTATATCTCCCAAGTCTTGAGTTAACCAGAATTCGCTATCAAGACTATCGTTATTGGTAACTATATATTTTTTACAATTATATCCAGCTATCATAGCGGTTTCTTCAGTCTCATGAATTTTGTAATCTTCTGGTTGCCACTTAACCCCCATATCTCTTTCCATTCTCCATCTTAAATTTGGTGGGAGTGTATCCATTTGTGCTCTCATTCTTCTTATACTTTCACGAGTTTTTTCTTGTTGTTTTTCGATAGCCTTGAATGTAATCTCTGTGTATAAGCTTTCCTCTGGGCTGAGGCGGTACATTAAAGATTTATCTAATCGTACAATTGTATAACTTGTATTGTATGGAGTTTGGTAGTCCGTTCTGAATTTGTTTGGAATTAAGTAAAGTTTTTGATTTAAAGTTGTAGTATCACCATTTTTGGATACTTGATAAGTAACTTGTTCGAAATATAAACCTTCAATCATTTTTGTAGTTTTGCATCCAAAGATTAATAAAAAGATAAGTGATATTAAAAGTGTTTTTCTCATAATTAATTTTAAGTTTAAATGATTTTATTTATGTTCAGTTAAAATGGTAAATCTTCTGTTGGTGTAGTAGCAGGAATATATTGTTCTAAATATTCTGGTGCACGGTTTTCGAAACCTGCGTATTCGTTCTGGAATGTAAGGTAAACGGTTCCGATTGGTCCGTTTCTTTGTTTACCAACTATAATTTCAGCGAGTCGTTCTGTGCTAATTTTATTCCCTCTGGAATCTTCAATTTCTGTAATTTTATAAGTTTCTGGACGATGCACAAATATTACAACATCAGCATCCTGTTCAATTGCACCTGATTCTCTCAAGTCTGCCAGAACAGGTCGCTTGTATATATCGCGGCGTGTTTCAAGTGCCCTGTTTAATTGAGATAAAGCAATAACTGGAATGTTTATCTCTTTGGCTAATGCTTTTAGAGAACGAGATATAAGAGAAATTTCTCTCTCTCGGCTATCTAAGCTTTTAGGTGGATGAATTAATTGTAAATAGTCGATAATAATTAATCCGATGTCGTGTTCAGCTTTTAATCTTCTTGCTTTTGCTCTAATTTCGAGTATCGATAGAGATGGTGAATCGTCGATGAAAATTTGAGCATCCGAGAGTTTGCCTACTGTTAGTGTAATTTTTTGCCACTTTTCTTCTGGAAGTCTACCTGTTCTTAATTTATGTGCATCAACCTTTGCTTCAGCTGCAATAAGTCGTGTAACAAGTTGTTGTTCAGACATTTCTATGCTGAATATTGCGACAGATGTAGGTTTGGCTGGGTGAAGTGCAGCATTTCTTGCAATTGACAATGCAAATGCTGTTTTACCTTGAGATGGCCTACCTGCAACTATTATTAAATCAGAGTTTTGAAATCCACCTGTTAAATTATCTAAATCAACAAATCCTGTTGGTACTCCAGTAATTCCGTAATGTTTTTCGTGAATGCTTTCGAGTACTGCAATCGTTGAAGAAATTGCTTTCTTAATTGGAGTTGAACTGCGTTTCATTCTGTGTTCTGATATTTGAAATATTCTGGTTTCTGCCTGGTCCAGTAAATCAATTACATCCTCGTTGTCGTTATATGCTCTAGTTGCAATTTCTGTTGATGTAGCAATTAGATTTCGAAGTAAAGCTTTTTCCAAAACTATATGTGCATGATATTCAACATTTGCTGCACTCGAAACTTTCATTGTAAGCTCAGTTAAATATAAAGGTCCACCAATTTCTTCTAACCATCCTCTTCTTTTTAATTCCTCTGAAAGTGTTACCAGATCGATTGGTTCGTTCCTTTCGAAGAGGGTTGTAATTGATGAAAATATTTTTTGATGTGCTGATTTATAGAACATATCAGCGTTGAGTATTTCAATTATTTTTGGAACTGCTTCCTTTTCAATCAGAGCAGCACCCAAAACTTGAGCCTCAATGTCAATAGCTTGAGGAGGAATTCTACCATCATGCAAATTATCTAAACTTGTATTAGTTTTGTTTCTTGTTTTTTTTGCCATAATTTTTTATTTCACTTTAGATTATTTTTATATTCATCATATAACCTTTTGAATAATTTCATATCTTCCCAGGTTGGTCGCTTCCAGCTTTGATTTCTTAACAGCGCTGCGGGATGATATGTTACTAAAAGCGATGCACCTTTAAATTGAAAAACTTGTTGCCGAAGTTTATTTAAACCATCATTTGTTTTCAATAACCATTGTGCAGCAATTCTTCCAAGACATATTATAAATTTTGGTTTAATTAACTCTATTTGTTTTTCAAGATATGGGGTGCATAATTCCATTTCACTTACAAGCGGATCTCGATTATTTGGTGGTCTGCACTTCAATATATTACATATATATACATCGCTTCTTTCAAGAGATACGGCTTTAAGGATATTATTTAACAACTGGCCTGCTCTTCCAACGAATGGTTCGCCTTGTTCATCTTCGTCAGCACCTGGAGCTTCACCAATTAACATGATTTCAGCATTAGGATTTCCTACACCAAAAACAAAATTTTTTCTTGTTTCACCTAAAGGACATTTTTTACAAGAAGAGATTTGAGAGTTAAATTCTTCAAGAGAATTTACTTTGTTCCATTCTTCAGGTTGCTCTCGGTAAATTGTGTTTCCAAATAAATCTTCCTGTTGCATTAAATATTTCTCAATATCATTTAAAATTTGTGCAAAGTCTTTTTCAATGTTCATTTTTTATTTATAAGTTTTGCCGAAATAATATGCATCAATTTTTCAGCTAGCATCTCTTTTGGCATTTTCCTGAAACTTTTAATCTTTCCTTTTTTATCGATTAGTTTCACAATATTTGTATCGTAACTAAAACCTGCACCCTCTTGAAGGGGATTGTTGACTATGATGAAATCCAGATTTTTATTTTTTAATTTTTTCCTTGCTGATTCAATTTCGTTCTCTGTTTCTAAAGCAAAACCAACCAGAATTTGTTGTTTTGATTTAAATTTGCCAATATATTCTAATATATCAGGATTTCTTTTAAGTTCAATGGTCAAACTTTCACTTTGTAAATTTTCTTTTTTAATTTTCTTTTTTGAATAATGAGTTGGTTTAAAATCTGATACCGCGGCAGACATAATAATAGCATCAGAAGTCCGCATATATTTCTTAACATTCTTAAACATTTCATCGGCTGTTTCTATGTCAATTCGCTTAACATTGATTGGTGTTTCGAGTGAGGTACGACCTGTAATTAGAGTTACATCAGCACCCAGTTTAGATGCTGCTCGTGCAATTGCAAAACCCATTTTGCCTGATGAACGATTTCCAATGAATCTTACAGGATCAATTGATTCATAAGTAGGTCCAGCTGTAACGAGAATTTTTTTACCCTTTAGAATTGCTTTTTGTCCTTTCAGAACAATTTCCAATTCATTTATAATTGATTTTAACTGGGGTAATCTTCCTTTCCCACTTAATCCACTGGCGAGTTCGCCAACTTCTGGCTCTATAACAAAAATTCCTCTCTGAATTAGTTTTGAAATATTTTCCTGTGTTACCTTATTTTCCCACATATATGTATCCATAGCTGGTGAGATAACAATTGGGCATCTAATAGATAGAGCCATTATTGTAACTGGATTATCTGCAATTCCATAAACAATTTTAGCAATTGTGTTAGCAGTTGCAGGAGCAATCAGAAATACATCTGCCCACTGTCCAAGCTTTATATGCCATGTGTCAGAATTAATTTGCCAGTTGTGTAAATCTGGAAAAGTATCAGCAATTACAGTGTTTTCCGAAAGAGCTGCAAGTGTTACCGGACTTACAAAATAAGTAGCTGAGTTAGTCATTACAACTCTTACTGATGCTCCAACTTTGCGCAATTCACGAATTAAATATGTGGTTTTGTAAGCAGCAATTCCACCAGTTATACCTAATAATATTTTCTTGTTTTTTAACAAGTTTTTCATTCACTATCTATTTCTTTATATCTGTATTCTATTTTATCACTAAGCAATTCATCAATTGCAATCTGCGTTGGTTTGGGACGCTTCTCGAATTCTTTAGCTATATTTACCTGATCAGGATTAATGTAAGTTTCCATACTATCTGGGTCTTCAGCATAAATATTGGAGAGCTTTGATTTTATTAGTTCAATTTGTTGATTAAATTCAATTTTAATCTCTTCATTGATCTGTTGAGCTCTCTTGGATAAAACAATAACTGCTTCATAAATATTTTCAACTTTTTCTTCTAATCTTTTTAGATCAATTGGTTTTACTGCCATATCTTTCCTCTTTAATTTATTTGTTTTTTAATTATATTTTCGACTTCATTTACGGCTTTAGATAACTCATCATTAATGACGATAAAATCAAAATATTTTTTCTGCTTCATTTCCATTTCAACCCTTTCGAGCCGTTTTCTTAGGGTTTGTTCATCTTCTGTTTTACGATTTTTTAATCTTTCAACTAGAACCTCTTTATTCGGTACATCAATAAATATAGTTACAGTATTTTCTGGAAATTTCTTTTTGATATTTAATGCACCTAAAACATCAATGTCAAAAATAATTGTCTTACCATTTTCCATAGCTTTCTGAATTTCAGATACAGGTGTTCCGTAATAATCATCATATATTTTTTGCCATTCTATTAGCTGATTCTCTTGAATCATTTTCTCAAAACTACTTTTGCTTATAAAATAATAATCTTTACCATCAGTTTCATGTTCTCTCTTTTTTCTGGTAGTAGCAGAGATTGAAAAATAAAATTCTGGGTGTCTTTTCAAAACTTCTTGTACAATAGTAGTTTTGCCGCAGCCACTTGGAGCAGAAATCACTAAAAATTTTACATTATTCAATATTCTGGAGTTGTTCACGTATTTTTTCCAATTCTTCTTTAATTTCGATTGTTAATTGTGAAATACTTGCATCGTTTGATTTTGCGCCAATAGTATTTACTTCGCGATGAATTTCTTGAACTAAAAAATTCAGTTTTCTGCCAGAAGGTTCGGGAGATTTTATTGTATCAATAAAATATTTTTTATGGCTTTTGATTCTAACACATTCTTCGGTGATATCAAGTTTTTCAGCTAGGAAAATAATTTCCAATTCAAGTCTTTTTTCATCAATTTTTTCCTTATCATCAAGAAGTTGTTTAACTTTAGCACGTAAATTTTTCCTTTCAATTGGAATTCTTTCCTTCGAAATTTTCTCTATCATTAAAACTTTCTTTTCAATATTATTAATTCTCTTTAGCAGATCTTTTGCAAGCTCATTACCTTCGTTTTCTCTCATCTTAATCAGATTTACAAGAGCTTTATTAATGGCTTTCACGCATAATTGCCAATCCAGCTCTTCTTCAAATTGCTTCTCTTCTGGTTGGATAATTTCTGAAAATTTTAAAAGATGATCTATGGTTATTTCTTCCTTTAAATTTACAGATTTTTTTAAATCATTTAAAAGTTTGTAATAATGTTTTACAGCTTCCTTATTAATCACTAATGATGAGCGATGTGTTGTAACATCAGAGTCCAGGTTGACGGTAAGATTTATTTTACCACGGTCGAGTTTTTCCTGAACTATTTCTTTTACATCACTTTCACGGTGGACTAATTCTTTGGGAAGCCTTATTGTTAACTCTAAAAATCTGCTGTTTACGCTTCTAATTTCTGCAGATGCTTTCTTACCTTTGGTAACAGCTTCCCCATGTCCATAACCCGTCATACTTTTAATCATATAATACCTATTATTTGAACTTATGTGAGTAAAAAAATCGCTTTTTTATATAAATTTAAAGGATTAATAGAATAATTCATTATAAGTTACAAAAAATTTTACTTCTTTCAAATACAAGTTTGAGAAAAGATGAAATTTATTTATATTTCATTGGGTAAAATTAAAAATTTTATGATCAATCACTTTATAACATTACAAGTATTAGCTGATGAACTCAATAAAACATTGAAAAATGGCATCATTCAGGATGTTTTTACACAACAAAAAGGTGAATTACATATTAATATAATAAAAGATTCCTATGCCAATACACTAAGTGCTTCAATAAATCCTCAATTGAATTATCTCTTTGTAAGAGAACAAATTCCAAGAGCTAAAAGAAACTCCATTTCTCTATTTACAGAAATAAGAAACGATCAAATTTTAAGTATAACATCACACCTATTCGAAAGAATTATTAAAATAAATCTTAACAGCGGTTTACAGTTACTGTTTCACCTTTTTGGAACAGTTTCTAGTAATATATTTTTGTTAAATCAGGATAAAATTATAATTAACGCCTTTAAGAACTCAAAGGAATTCGTGAATAAACAATATAAAATTCTCTTTGAGGAATCGGATTTTAATTATGAAAATTTAATTGCTGATTTTCAAACTTTTAAAAATATATTCTTGCAAGATAAGGATAAAACCACTTATAGTGCTCTCAAATCTACATATCCATTTATTGGTTCTACGATTGCTAGAGAAGTTCTTCATCGCTCCGGAGTTGAAGATAAGCTACATATTGATAAGCTTACAACAGATGACTGTAAAATTATTTTTCAGGAATTAATTAATATTTTTACGGAAGCTAGTAAACCATCGCCAACTATTTATTATAGTGGAAGTGTGCCTAGAGTTTTTTCAATCTTGAAACTGAGGCACTTATCTGGTTCAAGCTCTGAAAGTTATGAAAGTGTGAACGAAGCAATTAAAACATTTATAATAAAATCTTTCAAGATTTATGATATTGATAAAGAAAAAAAGGATTTGATAGTACGAATAAAAAATGAACTTGATAAGCTATTAAGAACCAAAAAATTGATTGAAAATGAAGTCCTTAATGCAAAAAAGGCAGATGAGTATGATAGAATCGCAAAAATAATTATGGCTAATTTACAGCATCTTACCAAGGGGACAAAAGAAGTTGATATTGAGGATATTTTTGATAACAACAAAATGATTCATATAACTCTTGATCCTAAGTTAACACCAGTTCAAAATGCTGAACATTATTTTGCAAAAGCGAGGAAAGCACGTGCAGCAGCCACAAATGCATTGGCAAGAATTGAAACAATAGAAAAAGATATTTCCTTGCTTGAAAGATTTCTGCTTCATCTTGATGGTTGCCAGACTCGTGAGCAACTAAATGAATTTAAGGATGACAATGAGAATGAATTAAAGCGTTTTAATTTAATAACCCAGAAAGAAAAATTAGAATCCCTGCCTTTTAAAGTTTTTACACTCAGGAGTGGTTTCGAAGTCTGGGTTGGTAAAAGTTCACAGAAAAACGATTTGCTAACAATGAAATATGCAAAACCAGATGATTTATGGTTTCATGCTCGGGGAGTAAGTGGCTCACATGTAGTTTTGAAAGTTACTAATAAAAAAGTTAAACCACCAAAAGAAATAATTACACAAGCCGCAAGTATTGCTGCGTATTTTTCAAAGATGCGTAACGCTATAAATGTACCTGTATCATATTGTGAAAGAAAATATGTAAGAAAACCAAAAGGAAGCCAACCTGGAACTGTAGTACTCGATAGGGAAAAAGTAATCTTTGTTGATCCAGAGTTACCAACGGTATAACTAATATAAAGGAGCTCGAAAATGAAAATAACATATTTATTGTCAGTCATTTTTTTTGTTAATATGAGTTTTTCATTTAATAAAGATACTTTAAGTTCAATAGAAATTGATGATATACCTAAAGTATATTTAAACTGTTTTTTGTGTGATGAAAATTATATTAAAACTGAAATTACATATGTAAATTATGTAAGGGATGCAAATATAGCTGATGTTTTGATTTTAGTAACTACCTTACCAACTTCAGCTGCAGGTACAGAATATACATTGACCTTTTATGGACAGAACAGATTCAAAAATATGAATGATACATTGGTTTTCATTTCTAAACCAGATGAGACCCCTGATAATGTACGTGAAAAACTTACTCAAATTTTAAAACTTGGCTTAATTCGCTACGCTGTTAAAACTTCTGTAGGTAAATATCTACAGGTTAGCTACACCAAACCTTCTGTTGCACAGACAATTGTAGATAAGTGGAATAATTGGGTATTCTCAATTTTTGCTAATTCTAATTTAAATGGAGAAAAATCTTATAGTTATTTTTATTGGATGGGAGGTTTTAGTGCTAATAGAATTACACAAGAATGGAAGATTACGACAACTTTGTCTATGAATTATAATGAAAATAAATACGATTATGAAGCTGTAAAATTTTTAAATGTGTTAAGAGGTTATGAATTTGAGAGTGTAATCGTGAAAAGTGTATGTGATCATACTTCAGCAGGTGGTTACTTTGAAGTAGCATCTTCCACATTCGAGAATAATAAACTTTCCTTTTCAATTACACCAGCTTTTGAGTATAATTTTTTTCCATATAAAGAATTTACTCGTAAACAATTACGACTAATGTATAAGTTTAGTTATAGGTACATAAAGTATCATGAAGAGACAATTTATTATAAAAATGTTGAAAATTTATTTAGAAATACTCTATCATTAACTTTTGATATTCAACAACCTTGGGGTTCGGTTTCTACATCCGTTTCTACTTCGGCGTATTTTCACGATTTTAAAAAAAGAAGAATATCTGTTTATTCTAATTTAAATTTAAGAATTTTTGAGGGTTTATCTTTAAATTTATACGCAAGTTACTCAAGGATAAATGATCAGCTTTCTATTCCAAAAGCGGGTGCAACACCCGAAGAGGTAATTCTTCGTAGAAAACAACTTGCAACGAATTACAGTTATTATGGATATATTGGCTTGAGTTATACATTTGGCTCAATTTATTCAAATATAGTAAATCCGAGATTCGGTACATCAAGTAGGATGATATATATCAGTTATTAATTGTTTGTAAATGGAGCATATTATAGTTAAATTTTAAAAAATGCGTAAGTCAGATATTACATCACCTGAAAAGTTTGAAGGCGAAGTTGAGCTTGATCAAACTTTGCGACCTGTAAGTTTTAATGAGTTTTATGGTCAGGAAAAAATTGTAAATAACCTAAAAGTTTTTATCTCAGCTGCCAAAAAACGTAAAGAAACACTCGATCATGTTTTGTTGACAGGTCCTCCAGGACTTGGAAAAACAACTTTAGCGCATATTATTGCACATGAAATGGGCTCAAATTTAAAAATTACTTCAGGTCCGGCTCTCGATAAACCTTATAATCTGGCTGGTATACTTACAAGTCTAAACGATGGAGATGTGCTTTTTATTGATGAAATACATCGACTTAATCCTGCGATTGAAGAATATTTATATCCAGCACTCGAAGATTTTTTGATTGATATAGTGATTGATTCTGGTCCTAATGCCAGGAATGTGCAAATTAAACTTCCCAAATTTACACTTGTTGGAGCAACAACCAGAGCTGGATTACTTACTGCACCACTTAGAGCACGATTTGGAGTTACAAATCGGCTTGATTATTACGATCCAGAAGTTTTAAAGAAAATAATTCTACGTTCTGCAAGAATTTTGAATGTTGAAGTCACAGCGGATGGACTTGATATACTTTCCACTCGTTCGCGTGGGACTCCCAGAATTGCAAATCGACTCCTAAAGCGTTGTAGGGATTTTGCCCAAGCAGATAAAAATCTGAAAATTTATAAAGGTGTTATTAATAAAGAAGTAGCTGAATATTCACTACAAGCTCTTGAAGTTGATAGCCGTGGCTTAGATGAAATGGATAAAAGAATTATTATTACTATTATTGAAAAATTTAATGGAGGACCCGTCGGTTTAACAACTTTAGCAACAGCTGTTAATGAAGATCCAGGAACTATAGAAGAAGTTTATGAACCTTACCTTATTCAGGAAGGATTTATTCAAAGAACACCAAGAGGAAGAATTGCCAACAAACTCGCTTATGAACATTTTGGTTACAAATTCAAGCATCCATCTCAATTAAATTTTAATTTGTGAGTGTGTTTTATGTTTAGAATTAAATATAATTACAAGCGAACATTTATTGGAAATATTTCAAAAGGTTCTGACTTATATGATGCGTTAACACAAATTGTTACTGAAGAAGATATTAGAACCGGGAAAATAATGGCTATCGGAGCGGTATCCGAAGGAGTTATTGGCTTTTTTGATCAAAAGTTAAATACGTATAAAAAAATTTTACTTAATTCGGAACATGAAATATTAAATTGCTCTGGAAATATTAGTCTAAAAGAAGGCAAACCATTTGTACATGCGCATATTATTTTAGGCGATAAGGAAGGAAAAGTTTTCGGTGGACATTTAATGAACGGAACAAAAGTGTTTGCCTGTGAAGTTGTTATTGACGAATATTCTGGTGAGGATTTATATCGTGAAAGAGATGATCTTACCGGACTTTTTCTTTGGAAAGGAAAAAATTTAGTTTGAATTTTTTAAAAAAATTTATAAATTCCAGATACTTATTATGGTCATTCAGTTTTTAATATTCAATTAAAAAGGAAAGATTATGGCATCATACAAAGATTTGATATCAATCGAGGAAGTGCGTGAGCTTGTACAGCAAGCTTATGAAGCTGTAATGGAGTTTAAAGCATTTAATCAAGAAAGAGTAGATAAAATTGTTAAAGCTATGGCAGAAGCAGCTTTTGAATCTGCTGAAAAACTTGCAAAGTTGGCACAAGAAGAAACCGGTTTAGGAAAATTTGAAGATAAAATTATAAAAAACCAGTTTGCATCAAAGAATGTATGGGAATCAATAAAAGATCTGAAAACTGTAGGAGTTATAAATCAGGATAAAGAAAAGAGAATTATTGAAATTGGTGAACCAATGGGTGTGGTAGCAGCACTTATTCCATCTACTAATCCAACATCTACTATGATTTTTAAAACTTTGATCTCAGTTAAAGGAAGAAATGCTATAGTTGCAAGTCCACATCCCAAATCAGTTTTATGCACACTTGAAGCGGGAAAAATTTTGAGAGAAGCTGCTGATGCTGCTGGCGCACCTAAAGGATTAGTAAATTGTTTGAGTAATCCTACAATTGAAGGTACAAATGAACTGATGAAACACAAACTAACTGCTGTAATACTTGCTACAGGAAGCAGTGCAATGGTTAAAGCTGCATATAGTTCTGGCAAGCCAGCGTATGGTGTGGGTCCGGGAAATGTTCCAGCATTTATTGAACGCACTGCTGATATCCGAAAAGCAGTTGCAGATGTACTTTCGGGCAAACAATTTGATAATGGAGTGCTTTGCTCAACAGAATCTGCACTTGTTTGTGATGCACCTGTAAAAGAGCAAGTAGTTGCTGAATGTAAAAGACTTGGAGGTTATTTTGTTGAAGGTGAAGATAAGCAAAAGTTAGCTCGATTAATGTTTACACCAAAGGGCGAATTAAATCCTGCAGTTGTGGGAAAATCAGCTTTATACATTGCTGAACAAGCAGGAATAAAGGTACCGACTAATACAAAAGTGTTGATTGCGGAATTAAATAAGGTTGGTCCTGAAGAACCGCTCTCTCACGAAAAACTTTCTCCAGTACTTTCATTTTATACTGAATTGAACTGGCGTGATGCATGCCATCGCTGTATTGAATTGTTAGAGTTTGGAGGGCTTGGTCACACAATGGTAATTCATTCAAGAGATGAAGATATAATAATGAAATTTGCACTAGAAAAACCAGCGTTAAGAATACTTGTAAATACACAATCTGCCTTGGGTGCAATTGGAGCAACTAATGAACTAACCCCATCATTAACACTGGGACCTGGAACACTTGGAGGTTCAATTATATCTGAAAATGTGTCAGCAAAGCATCTGATAAATATAAAACGACTTGTTTTTGAAACTCGCCCTGTAAATAAACCTGAAGATGGATTACCAACATTTATAGATTTTCAGCAAAAATCGATTGCTGAACAAAAGGGAACTTCTACTCACTCTTGGATTGAAGAAATCGAAGCGCGTTTGAGAGCAGGTGCTGGAAATATTCCGGTATGGAAAAAACCTCAGGAAAATTCCCAAAAATCAGATACATCAAAAGTAATACTTGGTAGTGGGATTACTGAAGAAGAAGTCGAAAGAATCATTCGTGAGTTTAATAGAAGGTAACAAACTCGAGAGAGATTTTTACCTGCAGGATACAATCGTAGTAGCAAAAGAATTGCTGGGAAAATATTTTATCAGGAAATACAAAGGTAAATATCTCATTGGAAAAATTGTTGAAACTGAAGCTTATAGAGATGATGATCCTGCAAGCCATGCTTATAACGGACGGACTAGAAGGAATGAAGTAATGTTTTGGTTGGGTGGGCATTTATATGTTTACTTTACTTACGGAATGCATTATTGCTGTAATGTTGTAACTGAAAGTGAGGGTAAAGGTTGTGCTGTGCTTATTCGCGCTGTTGAACCAATAGAAGGTCTAAGCACAATGATGAAATTGAGAAGTTTTAATAGCAGTTCCAAAATTTTTAATTTAACAAATGGACCTGCAAAATTATGTCAGGCGTTTGATATTACAAAAAAGAATAACGGGGATGATTTGTGTGGAGAAAAAATTTTCATTGTTGATTCAAAAATTGTTATTAAAAACAGTAAAATTGGTAAATCACAACGAATTGGTATAAAAGATGGTTTAGAAAAGAAGTGGAGATTCTACATAAAAAACTCGCCATGGGTATCTAAATAAATCATTACCGAGGAAAGTAAACTTAACAAATACTTGATATCGAATAAATATTACATCAAAGAAACCGATTCCTTCGGTTGAAAGAATCGGTTTGCTTTAATTGAAACTAATATAAAATTTGAATTTCAAAGATATAAGATTACCATCTTCTTGGAACATTTTTTATGCATCTTACTGTATCACGAGCTATTAAAAGCTCTTCATTTGTTGGTATTACGAAAATCTTTATTTTTGATTCGGGTTTGGAAATAATTCCTTCTTTACCTCCTGCAGTATTGGCGTTTAATTTTTCATCTAATAGAATACCGAACCATTCAAGTCCTTCACAAACTCTCTTTCTAATTTCTGCACTATTCTCACCAATTCCACCAGCAAAGGCAATCGCGTCAGTTTTTCCCATTATTGCTAGATATGCGCCAATATATTTTTTGACTCTTCTGCAGAATATATCGATTGCAAGTCGGGCTCTTCTATCATCGTGTTCTTTTTCCTCCGCAATTAGATCTCTCATATCATTTGTAAGTCCTGACAATCCAAGCAATCCAGATTGTTTGTTTAACATAGCATCAATTTCATTTAAACTCATTCCTTCTTTGTGATGCAAGAATTCTATTATTGATGGATCCATGTCACCACCGCGAGTTCCCATTACTAATCCTTCAAGAGGTGTAAGTCCCATTGATGTATCAATAGATTCGCCACTTTGAATTGCACATGCAGAACAACCATTGCCCAAGTGTAAGGAAATGATGTTTACTTGTTCGCGTTCAAGTGCAGTAAGTTGTCTGTATCTATATGCAATATAACGGTGAGATGTTCCATGAAAACCATATCTTCTAATTTTATGGCGGCGATACAATTGATATGGTATAGCGTAAAGATATGATGTATCGGGCATAGTTGAGTGGAAAGCTGTATCGAAAACAGCTACTTGAGGTACACCAGGGCCAAGTAATTCTCTTGCTGCAAGAATTCCTTTTATGTTAGCTGGGTTGTGAAGTGGTGCTAAATCGATGCAATCTTCAATGCCTTCAAGAACTTCATCATTGATAAGTGTCGACATTGTAAATTTTTCAGCTCCATGAACAACACGATGGCCAACTGCATGAATATCCGCAAGAGAATTTATACCATTAATTTTGGTTTCTGGAGATATTATCCATCTTAAAATATAATCAAGTGCTGCACGGTGATCTCTTATTGGTGCAGCTTGTTTAATTTTCGGTTGACCTTCTACCTGTAAAGTAATTAAAGATTGACTTCCAATTCTTTCTAAATATCCACTTGCTAAGCGCCTATCTTCATTTTTTTCAATGAGCTCTAAATCTGTTCTTATGATCTGAAATTTTACTGAGGATGAACCGCAGTTGATTACTAGAATATTCATTTTTGCTCCATTAGTTAATTATTGGAAAGGAAATTCAAGTTTTGATGTGATAATATAAAGAAAAATTCGGTATAATGAAAATTAAAATGGTCGGCTAATTCTTATAAATACACTTGCAGCGGTTTTTCTATCTGTTTTCCAGGCAAAAGATAATCTGTACTTACCGTCTATAGAACCAACTCCGAATCCATAATCACTCTTCAATGAATTTATTTTAAAATTTTGGAACCCACTTGTGAAGGATTCACTATTAGCAACTTTGCTTATAAACCCAGCATCATAAAAAAGGATTAAATTAAATTTATCAAGTAATGATAATGGAAATGTGGTTTCATCACTAAACATACTACCATTTACAATATACTCAAAGTTTGCTAGTAGTAAACGATTTCCCTGAAACTCCTTATAACTATATGCAGGTAATGTTGCTATTCCACCCAGTTCAAATTTGTATTGTAAAGGCAAATCACCATGTGATGATGCAATTCGTAGCCGAATGTTGATGTTATCATATTTGCTAATTGGTTGGTATCTTCTAATATCAATTATATATCTATTGAAATCATAATCTCCTTTGAGAGATTTTCCTGCGAATTCGGCACTCGTTGAGGCACTCCATCCAGCAAGGTGAAATTTTTTGTCATCTAATTTATGAATTGTGAATAAAAAAATCAGGCTTTTAACATTCCCGTCTGAAATATCAGGATTCTCTCTAAATAATCTTTTTGAACGAAATAAAGACCAATTTACGTGCTTTTCTAATGTTGAATGATTATCATTATTAAAAGCAAATTTCATCTGGATATCAGTAATCTCTAAGCGTTTATTGTAACTTAACCAGGTTGAAAAACCTTTTCTTAGAAAGTAATCCTTATAATCATATTTAAATAACAGAGCACTTAATGAATTTTCGAGATTGCCAATTAACCAATGATCGCGTGAATCCACAGTATTGTGTGCTTCTATTCCAGCTTCAAAGAGATTATTATTGGATTTTAATTGGTGTGCAAAGCCAATATTGTATTCCCATCTATGAATACCAAAACCATAACCAATTGATCCAAAAATTGTCAACTTTCTATCAATGTCCCAGAAATATTGATGTGGGGATTGTAATCCGAGGAATAGTCCTTCAACACGATTGTATCTGAATAAAAACTTATCATCAAGGTTTTCTGGTATGAAGTATGCTGAATTATTACGAGGGACTTTTTTATTCCTGGGAAAGGCATAAGGGCTGTATTTCTCTTCCTTGTTAATTTCTAATTCATTGTTTAATTCAAAATCTTCGCTTTCATCCTCATATATATCTGCGCCAAGTTCTTTCTCTATCTGTCGAAATACATCCTTTACAATTTTATCTACTCTGGTTTTAAGTTTATTATCTTTTTGTGAGGTAGAGTCCTGACTAATAAGTTGGTTATTATATGTGCTAAAGAAAAGCAAAAAGAAAAATATTATTGGCTTCATAGTTTCAATTCCTAATTTTCTTTATATAAGGTAATTCCCCAGAAGGCTGGGTCCTCAGGTGGATCATCATTCCATCTGTTATAAGAATGCGAATCATCAGATTTATATCTAAGTCGATAAAACCCTTTATCAAGCAGTAAAGTTGTATTTACAATTCTATTTTTGCGGGACCCGCCTGCATGGAAAGTCATTGAGTAAGTCATTTCCCATATAACTTTGTTCGTACTGGCATCTTCAATCCAACCATAGTCATACATTTCGTTTCTGAAACCTTCTCCGATTGCATAAATTCTAACTTTGGTTGGTTCTTTTAACTCAAAATTTTCAGTTCTGTTTGCGTTATCTTTTACTTTAATAATTTGTGCAATTATGTTTTTACTTTTATCTTCTGAAAATTCTTCAATCCAATCCTTTTGAAAATTTTCCGTGGCAGAGTATAAAGTGATGCCATAGTTTTCTGGGTCATAAGGTGGTTCTGAGTTCCAATCATCATATGCATGAGAATCATCAGTTTTGTAAAATAAAATATAATCTCCAGCTGGTAGGTTGATAATTTCGTCGACCATTCGGTTTTTATTTGCACCACCAGCATGCGTTGTTTGGTCAACAGTCATTTCCCAGACTTTTTTGCGGGTGGAAGCATCAATAATCCAGCCATAATCGGCAAGTTGGCGACGAGAGGAATATCTTTCTCCAATAGCATAAACTCTTATATCCATATTCTTTTTAAGAGTAAACCCCTTACTTATAAGTTCATTGCTTCCAACTTTTGTTATTTGTGCAATAATTTGATTCTCATGTTCAAGCGTTACAAGTTGGAAATATTTCATATTTTCTAAATTTTTAGCCATCAAAGTAATTCCATAGTTAAGTGGATCGTATGGAGGTAAGTCATTCCAATCTGAATAAGAATGAGAGTCGTCTGTAAAATAATAAAGAATGTAAGTTCCTGGCTGGAATAATACTTCTCCGTTATAAATTTTATTTTTCTTTGCCCCTCCAGCACTTGATAAATTGGATAGTTTCATTTCCCAAATTCTTTTACGAGTTTTTGTATCAATTATGTATCCATAATCAGCAAATTTCTCAGATGAAGTCACTTCTCCAATAGCATAGATATGTATTGTTATCGGATTTGTAATTTTAAAAGCTTGTTTTATTCTTTCATTGTCACCTAATTCAATTGCTTGATAAAGTACATTTTGGAACTCGACAGGTGGCTGAAACAAAAAAGTTGGAGTTTTTTCATCTATATAAATTTCTACACCAAAATTTTTTGCAATCTGTTTAAATTCCTTTTTAATGTCTCCACCAAACCAGTCATCAAGTAAATCATAAAAGAAACCTCTTCTAACTCCCCAGTCAATTGGTTCGCCTTCGTTTCTATGATCGATATTGGTTTCAACTTGAATAAATGTTGAAGAATAACGGAAGATAGGGCAGGTGAAGTAAACTTCGTATGAACCTGCTGGTAATTTTAGATAGTCATCGTATTTTAGATATTTACCACTTTTAGTTGTATTGAACTTGTTCATATCCCAAATTTTTTCACGAGTATCTGAGTTGATAATCCAGCAATATGCAAAAGGGTTATGTTCTTTTGTTTGCCTATCTGATGAGCCCCCTTTTGCTTTTATATGAATTGTAAAATTTTCTGGTGATGAAAATCCACCTGATTTTAATTCAGTGTTTGTGAAGTTTTTTAGTTCAATTATTAATTTTTCCTGAGAAAAAATAAAATTGGGCTTTAAGAAAGGAATGAGAAATAGAAGAGTTAATTTAGTAATAATCAGTTTTTGAAAATATTTAAAAATTTGTTTTACCATACTAAATAATATTCTTTAAGCCATTTTACGAATAAGCAAGGTAATAGTTTCAAATAAAAATGAAAAGCCCCCCAATTTTATGTAAAAAGGGGGGCTTTTAATCAATTATTGCTAATTACATATTGCTTATGATAGCATCTCCGAATTCAGAGCATTTGACTTCTTTTGCACCTTCCATTAAACGTGCAAAATCATAAGTTACAATCTTAGATTTTATTGTAGTTTCAAGTCCTTTTATAATCAGATCCGCCGCTTCAGTCCAACCCATGTAACGTAACATCATTTCACCGCTTAAGATTAGAGAACCTGGATTGACTTTGTCCTGTCCTGCATATTTTGGAGCTGTACCATGAGTTGCTTCAAACATTGCGTATCCGTTATCAAAGTTGATATTTCCACCTGGAGCGATTCCAATACCACCAACTTGAGCTGCAAGTGCATCAGAAATATAATCACCATTCAAGTTGAGGGTTGCTATTACATCAAACTCGTTTGGTCTGGTGAGAATTTGTTGTAAGAAAGCGTCAGCGATTGCATCTTTTACAAGTAATTTACTACCTGGATTTCCACCACAATCATCCCAACTTATTGCAACATCCGAAAATTCTTCTCGTACTAGTTCGTAACCCCATTCTCTAAAACCACCTTCAGTGAATTTCTGAATATTACCTTTGTGAACTATTGTAACGGATTTGCGGTTGTTTTTTAGGGCATAATTAATTGCTGCTCTAATTAAACGTTTTGATCCTTCGATAGAAACTGGTTTTATACCGATGCTGGAAGTTTCTGGAAATCTAATTTTTTTGACACCCATTTCTTTTTGCAGAAAGTCGATTACTTTTTTCACTTCTGGAGTTCCAGCTTTCCATTCAATCCCTGCATAGATATCTTCTGTATTTTCTCTGAAGATTACCATATCAACCAGTTCTGGATGTTTTACTGGAGAAGGTACACCGTGGAAATATCTAACAGGTCTCAAGCAAACATATAAATCCAGTAGTTGTCTTAAAGAAACATTAATTGATCTGAAACCTCCGCCAATAGGTGTTGTTAATGGGCCTTTAATTCCGATAATGTGTTCTTTGATTGCTTCAAGTGTATCATCTGGGAGCCAGGTGTTTGGGCCATATACTTGATTTGATTTTTCACCTGCATAGACTTCAAACCATACAATTTTTCTTTTACCACCGTAAGCTTTTTTTACTGCTGCATCGAAAACTCGTACAGCCGCATTCCAGATATCTGGTCCAGTTCCATCACCTTCAATGAAAGGAATAATAGGATTGTCAGGAACATTTAACTTTCCATTTGTAACAGTAATTTTTTGTCCTTCTTTTGGAGTCACTAATTTTTGATAATTTGCCATAATTTTTCCTCGTTAATTATTTTATTTTTTTTCGTGCAATATTTAACATACCGCCAACAAAAAGTATTTCTTTCTGACGATCTGTAAGATCATAATCTAATTTAATTTCAGTATTTTTTGTAATGTTTTTTAAAGTTAACTGACCTTTTTGTCCTCCGGATTTTAGTTGTGCTTTAATATTTTCCAGAATAAGTTCATCTCCAAAATCAATATTATTGTAATCATTTGGATCGGAGAAAGTTAATGGTAAAATCCCAAAATTTATTAAGTTTGATCTGTGGATGCGGTTAAATATTTTGGTTATTACAACTTTAACTCCGAGATATCTTGGTGCAAGTGCTGCGTGTTCACGGCTAGAACCCTGTCCGTAATTATCACCACCTATCACAAATCCACCACCCCATTCTTTAGCTCTTTTTGGGAAATCAGGATCAATTCTTGTAAAGGTAAATTCGGAAATTGCTGGAATATTTGATCTCAATGGTAATACTTTTGCACCAGCTGGCGAAATATGATCAGTGGAAATATTATCTCCAGCTTTTAAAAGGACCTTACCTCTAATTGTATCTGGCATCTCGTCAAATTGTGGAATAGGTTTGATATTTGGTCCTCTGATAACTTCAATTTTTTCTGGTTCATTTGATGGTGGTAGGATCATTGAGTCGTTGATTATGTATTTTTCTGGTTCTTCACGGTTGAGTGGTTGGATATTATAAAGTTTTGCGACTTCACGTGGATCAGCAATTCTGCCCATAATTGCTGTAGCAGTTGCTGTTTCAGGTGATGATAAATAAACTTTAGCATCTATTGTTCCGCTTCTACCTTCAAAATTTCGATTAAAAGAGCGCACTGATACAGAACCGCTTGGTGGTGCCTGTCCCATTCCAATACAAGGTCCACAAGCAGATTCAAGAATACGAGCACCTGAAGCAATAATCTCAGCAAGTTCCCCGTTGCGTGCAATCATTTCAAAAACCTGACGTGAGCCAGGAGTTAATGTAAATGAAGTTTCAGGATGCACAGTTCTGCCTTTCAGCATATGAGCAGCTACTTTTAGGTCAAAATAACTTGAATTAGTGCAAGAACCTATACAAGCCTGTGCAGTTTTTATATTTTGTTTTGCAAGCTCACTTACTTTTGTAACATTATCGGGTGAATGTGGCTGAGCAATTAGTGGTTCAAGCTTATCGAGATCAATTATGAGTCCATCAAATTCAACTTTGACAAAACCTGCTTCATCTGGTTTACTTATCGACAAGTTTTCAGCACCAGCTTCTTGAAGAGCGGCAATTGCTCTAGCATCTTTTTCTATATGTAGTCGGATATCACATCTGTCATATTTTGCATCATCATCTGCTTTTAAATTTTTCCAGACATTTCCTCTGCCTTGTGCTTCAAGATATTTTTTTGTAATCTTATCACTGGGAAAAATTGAAGTTGTTGCACCCAGCTCTGCTCCCATATTTGTAATTGTGAATCTGTCTCCAATTGTTAGCGATTCTACACCTGGTCCGTAGTATTCAATTATTTTATTAATTCCACCTTTACATGTTAAACGTCTGAGTAGTTCGAGAATTACATCTTTGCCAGAAACCCAGGGTTGGAGTCTACCGATAAGTTTTACACCTAAAATTTTTGGCATTGATAAAACATATGGTTCTCCAGCCATTGCAAGAGCTATATCCAAGCCTCCTGCACCAATAGCTAACATACCAAGCCCACCATTGGTTGGTGTGTGTGAATCTGAACCAATTAGTGTTTCTCCTGGTACACCAAATCTTTCCCTGTGGACTTGATGACAAATTCCATTCCCAGGTCGTGAAAAATAAATTCCATATTTTGAAGCAACCGTTTGTAAATAAATATGATCATCGGCATTTTTAAAATCCTCTTGTAACATATTGTGGTCTACATAACTGACTGATAATTTTGTTCGTACTCTGGGGACCCCCATTGCTTCAAATTGGAGGTAGGTTACGGTTCCTGTAGCATCCTGAGTTAATGTTTGATCAATTCGAATTGCAATCTCTGAACCAGCTTCCATCTTTCCAGACACAAGATGCTCACTGATGATTTTTTGTGATAAATTCATAGTCATATTTCCTCCTAGGAAATTAATTAAAGAATGAGTAGATATCATTTTATTGCTATTTGAATTATACAAAATTTTTTCTTTAAATGCAACGAGCTGAAATTAAAAATATGTGAAGTTTAAAGTTTGTTTATCAAATTACATATAATTATATTTAACAAAAATTACTTATTTTAAACATAATTTTTAAGGAGATTAAATGAAAAACACTATCTTAACTCTGATGCTTGTTTTTGTTATTTCGAGCTTTTTATTTACTGGATATCAATGTAGCACCGCAGAAATGACAAGTGCAAAACTTTATATTCAGAGATCTGAGTGGGAAAATGCAAAAGTGCAACTTCAAAAAGAATTAGAAAAACATCCAGAAAATGCTGAAGCATGGTATTTACTAGGTAGAATTCACTTCGAGCAGAAAAATTATTCAGATATGTTAAGTGCCTTTAAGAATTCTTTAAAGCAGAGCAACCAATTCAAATCGGAAATTGACAAGGTATTGTTGAGTGTTTGGGCAAATAATCTAAACAAAGGTGTTGATCATTATAACGAAGCCATTCGTTCAGCTAACGATAGTTCGATAGTTCATTTTAATAAAGCTATCGATTATCTAAAAACTTCTATTATGGTTATGCCTGATAGCTTTCCTGGATACAGAATTCTTGCTTTAACTTATTATGGTATGAAAGATAAAGATAATGCAATTATTTATCTTAAACAGGCACTTGAAAGACAAAATGATGTTCAACTTGGCAGAATTTTAGCAGGCATATATTATGAAAGGGCAGTTGCTGCAAAAAATGATGCAGTAAATTTAGAAGGCGACGCGAAAGCAAAAGCTCTCGAAGTAGCAAATAAAAATTTTGATGAAGCAATTAAAGTTGTTGAAAATGCATTAAAAGTTGCACCACAGGATCCGAATTTGCTTGCAATCCTTAATGATTCCTATATTGGATCTGGAAGGACACAGGAAGCAATGGAGTCGTACCAGAAGGCAATTGTCGCTGATCCAAATAATAAATTTGTTCATTATAATTATGGGGTATTACTACTCAAGAATTTAAATTTTGAGGAAGCTGCCGAACAATTTGAGGCTGCGATAAAATTGGATGATAAATTCTCAGATGCTCTTTATAATCTCAGTGCAACTTATATGCAATGGGGCGCAAAGATGAAAGAAAAAGCTGAAGAAGAAGTTAAAAACGATAAGACTAAGCCAATTAATAAGGCATACGAAGAAAAATTTAGAAAAGCAAAATATTATTTAGAAAAATTAGTTGAAATTTCTCCGAACGATATTGCTGCTTGGGAAACACTTGGAATGGCAAATACAATTTTAAATTTCCCAAAAGAAGCTAAAGAAGCTTTCGACAAAGCTGATAGCTTGAGGAAAGCAAAATAATTTATTAGATAAACCCCGACTTTGAAATTGGTCGGGGTTTTTCGATTACAAAAATAAAGTTATAAAGAAAGGAAGTGTTTTCATGACAAATCAACCCCAACAACAGCAAATAAATATTGAACTCGGTGAAAAAGAAGCTGAAGGTATTTATTCAAACTTGGCAATAATTACTCACTCACCTGCAGAATTTGTAGTTGATTTTACTCGTGTTTTACCTGGAATTCCAAAAGCTAAGGTTCATGCTAGAATTATTATGACACCACAACACGCAAAATTGTTGCTTAAAGCACTCGAAGATAATATCGATAAATTTGAGAAACGTTTTGGAGAAATAAAAATCCAGGGTGAACCAAGTCAAGGTGGCTTTGGTTTTCAACCTCCTGAGTCGGGTACTAAAGTTCATTAAAATAATTTGAATGATGAAACAGAAGATCGGTAGTTTTACATTTGTTTTACATACTCATCTGCCTTATGTTATTACTCACGGTAAATGGCCACATGGTTCCGATTGGCTTAATGAAGCAGCTGCAGAAGTTTACATCCCAATTTTAAATATTTTAAACGAATTATTAGAAGAAGGTTATCATCCAAAACTTTCTATAGGTATTAGTCCAGTTTTAGCTGAACAACTTTCCGATCCACTTTTCAAAGACACATTTACACATTATCTTCAAGAAAAAATTCTTGCGGCTGAAAGAGACGAAATTTATTTTTATAAAAATGGAGATGCGCATCTAAAATCCACAGCTCAATTCTGGATTCGCTGGTATACTGAAAGAAAAAAAGATTTTTGTGAGAAATACAATGCAGATTTAATTTCTGCGTTTAGAAAATTAATGGAAGTTGGAGTGCTGGATATTCTAACTTGTGGCGCAACTCATGGTTACTTCCCATTGTTGAGTCAGGATGAAAGTATTGAAGCCCAGGTGAAAGTTGCAATTGATACGCATAAAGAACTCTTTGGTATAAAACCTAGAGGTATCTGGTTACCTGAATGTGCATATAGACCAAGGTATTTATGGAAACCTCCAGTCAAAACAGATTATATAATAAATGAATATGAGCGAAAGGGTATAGAAGAAATTCTGGCAAAGTATGGGATTGAATTTTTTGTTATCGATTCTGCAATGTTGTTGGGTGGTAAACCAATCGGTGTTTACCTTGAGCGTTTTGGTGGTTTAAAAGAAATCTGGGAACAACATCAAAAACAAGTTTCAATTAGATCTGAAGAATTTGAAAAGTCCGTTTATGAAATATATTTGGTTGATTCTCCAAATAGTCCTTTATCACCTTCAGTTGCAGTTTTTACAAGGGACCCTAAAACAGCTCTTCAGGTCTGGAGTGGCGATTGGGGTTATCCCGGCGATGGAAATTATCTGGAATTTCATAAGAAACATCATTTAAGTGGACACAGATATTGGCGTGTAACACATTCAGAAGCCGACCTCGCGGATAAATTAAAATATGTCCCCGAAGCTGTAGAAGAAAGATTAGAATCTCATTCCTCACATTTTGTCTATCTTGTTGAAGAAACTTTACGCTCATATTATGAAACTACAAAAAATAAAGGGATTCTAACAGCACCGTTTGATACTGAACTCTTTGGTCATTGGTGGTTCGAAGGACCACGTTTTCTAAAAAAAGTTTTAATGAAAATTGAAAACTCAGGTACGATACAGCTTACAAATACATCACTTGCTTTAGATGAATATGTACCTACTAAAGTTGTTCAATTACCAGAAGGTTCCTGGGGCGAAGGTGGTCATCATTTTATTTGGTTAAACGAAAATACAGAATGGACCTGGAAAGAAATTTATAAAAACGAAAAAGTTTTTAAAGAATTAGTTTCAAAATACTTAGATTATGCAGATGAAAAATTAACCTTCTTGCTTACCCAAGCAGCACGAGAACTTCTCTTATTACAAGCATCAGATTGGCAGTTTTTGATCTCTACACAATCAGCTCGCAGATATGCAGAGGAACGCTTTGCTAACCACAATAGCGACTTTAATAGTTTAGTCAATTTTATAATTCAATATGCAGAGGAAGGATACATCTCTCAAACAGATTGGGAATATGCTAATGAATGTCTTGAAAGAAACTTCATTTTTCCACAAATTGATTTAAAAATCTGGAAATCAGAAAACTAAAATTTTTGTGATAAGGGGCATAAATTTTTTTTATCCTATTGATATTAAATGCTATTCTTCATATATTTAAATTGCAATGAAGAATAAAACTGATGTTAAATATTATGTTCTTTACTGTTCTTATCTGATTATTATTAGCTTTTCTCTTATTTCTTTTAATTGTGATTTTAAAAAACCTGTTGCACCTCAATGGGACATTCAATTAAATTTTCCTCTTGTTAATCGGCCTTATTCAATAGATTCTTTGATAAAAAAGGATCCAGATTTATTTCAGATTAATGCACAAAATGGACTTGTAAGTTATTCTTATTCACAAAAAATAATTTCCGATTCAGTCGGTGATAAATTAAGTTTAAAGCCAGAACAACCTAATCCTTTATTTATAGATGCAGGAACAATTCCGTATAAAGATTTTACTTTCACAAATTATGTCCCAAATCCAGGTATACCTTCGGGGTTAGTACCACCAGGTGATCTTCCCAGATTTACATTGGATTTACCCCCAACTGATCAATTTGATTATTTAGAGTTTGATAGTGGAAAGGTAAGATTAACGATTATAAATTATTGCCCTTTCACAATTGAGTTTATAGAACCTGTGGTTATTAAAGATAGGGAAAATCAAATTTATGAATTTGTTTTTGGTTCTATTCCACCTCTTTCACAAGGATCTTCAGAAGTTTCTCTTGAAAATAAAAAGCTTTCGGCACCATTGAAGATGGATACTGTTTATGCAAGAACACCTGGTAGTTCAGGTATAGTAGCAGTTCCCGATTCGATTCTTAAAATTCAATTATATTTCAAGAATTTGATAATAAAAAGTGCGCGTGCTAAAATTCCACCAACCGAGATTTTCAGGATAAATAACTCAAAATTTATAATCGATACTTCAGAATATCCATCAAAATTGAAAGTTGCCAGATTTAAAAAAGGCAGCGTAGACTTAAGTATAGTAAACAATTTTGATGTAGCTGCTGAAGTTATTTTCCAGCTTCCACAATTTTCTCACAGAATTACGCGACAAATTTTTTATTTAAATAGAATTGTAGCAAGAAAAGATTCATTTTTGCAAAATATTAATCTATCAAATTATGAATTCAACTCAAGTTTTCCCACAGATACAATATATTTCAATGCTTCAATCAGGCAATTGGGTTCTGAAAATGATACAACCGATTTTAGATTATTTAAATCATCTGATAAGTTAATTGCAAAAGTATTTATTCCGCCTCCTCCAGATAACCTATTTGTGCTTTCGTATATTGAAGGAATTATAAAACCAACTGCAATTGATTTTGATACGATACTATATATAAAATTAGGAGAATTACCTGATAAATTTAAATTTGACAGTTTGAAACTTCCAGATTCTAAATTTAATTTTATACTTTCCTGCCCAAATATTCCGTTAAGATTCAGTGGGAATATTTTGTTTGCGGATTCCTCTTTATATAGAATAACAATTCCTCAAAGTACACTTAATGCAAATACCTCAACTACAATATCAATAAGTGGAAATGAATTAGTGTCATCGCTGACGAATTATATTTCGAGGAATAAAAATTTACCAGAAAGTTTTGGATTAAATACAAGCTTTTTAATAAATCCTAATTATATCAGTGGGTCGGTAAGTAGTTCCGACAAAATTAATGGTGATGTTGAATTTGATTTACCACTTAATATTGGAATTAAAAAGGGATTATTTAGGGATACCTTAACAGTTGGTGATGAGAAAGACGATAATGGGAATAAAGTTGATATTGATTCAACATTTTTAGATAGAGTCCAAAACGCTGTTTTTAATTTTAATCTAAACAACAGAATCCCAGTTGGATTGAAGCTATCAATAATGTTATTGGATAAAGACAAGAAATTTATTCAATATATACCGGCTTCTGGACCTGTATTAGTCAATCCTGCATCAGTTGGTAGCGATGGTTTCAGCAACAATAATGTTCAGTCAAAAATCTCGATTAATATGAACAAAAATGATATCGATACTTTTAATAACTCAAAGTTTGTTGTTGTAGAGCTGGAAATCAACACTTTGCCTTCTACGCAATCAGTAAAGTTAAGAAATACAGATTATATTCAGGTCAAAGTGTTTAGCTCTTTTAATTATAGATTTAAAAGTGATGATTAAATGCAGCTAAAAATGTATTTGAAAATAATTTTTCTGATCTTAATTTATCTAAATATAAGTAGTGGTGCTGAGTTGACAAATATGCAGGGACTTGGCATGGCGCGGACCTTTACAGCAGTTGCTAAAGGCATAAATGCTTTAAACATTAATCCAGCCAACCTTGCTCTTCCAGATAAAAAGTTACTAAATTTTAACTTATTAAATTTTACAGTCATATCTGGTAGTGATCTGATTGATATAGATTTGTATAATAAATATTTTACAGGTGATGAAAATGGAGAACCTGTTTATCTATACGATGCAGATAAAAGAAAAATTATTAATTCTTTTCCCTCGGGTTTAGCACAAACGGGTTCAAGTATTAATATAAACTTATTTGCTTTATCACTTAATTTTGAGAGATTAGGTGGTTTTGCTTTGAATATTAATGAACAAGCTGCTTTAAATTTGATATTACCAAAATCTTATCTTGAATTTATCTTATATGGGAATCCTCTTAATAGCAAATATGATTTTAGTAGAACATACTTTAATGCAATGTGGTATCGGGAATATTCAATCTCTTATGCTAGAGAAATTCCAGCACCAGATTTCCTGAAATATTTAGCAGCAGGAATTAGTTTAAAGTTAATTCATGGATATGGTTTTGCTGAAGTCAGCCATAACCGCACATATCTGACAACTGATTCAGAATCAAAAATTAGTGGAAGAATAGATTATCAGATAAAGTTATCAGGATTGAATCTTTTTAAGGATGAAGATAATAGTAAGTATATACCTTTTCCGGCACCAGCAGGTACAGGAATAGGATTTGATATTGGTTTAAATGCTAAGATAACGGAAGAGTTAATTGTTGGTGTTGCGCTAGTAGATGTAGGAAGAATTAATTGGAAGAGAAATACATATGAGCATGCTGGCTTTACTGAATTTAATTTTGATGATCCCAAAACTGGGCAGGAGCAGCTCGATAGTATAGATAATTTAATTAAGAGTACAATTAAACCAATTTCAAGTTTTAACTCTGCTTTACCCACAATTTTAAGATTGGGTGTGGCGTATCGTCTTGATAAAGCTCCATTTATAAAAAACTTTCCTGGAGAAATGCTTTTAGCATTTGATTATAATCAGGGATTTAATAATATAGCGTGTAATTCCACAAAACCAAGATTTTCATTTGGGGTTGAATATAAACCATGGAAATGGCTGCCTATTAGAACTGGTATTTCAGCTGGGGGAATTCAGGGATTTAACTGGGCATTTGGGACAGGTATAATATTAAGTTTTTTGGATATTGAATTTGCAACCGAGAATATTGAGGCTGCATTATTTCCAAGCACACTGGATAGAATATCCTTTGGCTTTGGTTTGAAAGTGAAAATTTAACCTGCAATTTTCAATTCAAACAAAATTTGCTTGATTTAGTTTAAAAAAAATGTTATTATTTATGTGCTTTTGTTCTTTCTAGTCTAAAAAAAATTAATTAACAAAATTAACAACCACCAAATAGGAGTTTACATATGAAAAACTTCCTCAAATTTTTTAGTTTGGTGGCACTTGTAATTGTTCTTGCGTTTGTAGGTTGTAAAGACCAACAAATATATTTTCCACAAGAGCCAATCGTTCAGCAAAATAATTTTGCACCACAGTTTCTAAAAGCTTCCCCAAATTCACACATACCCGATCATTACATTGTAGTGTTTAAAGAAGATGTTACAAAAGTTGCTGAAAATGCAAATGTAATGGTGAATCAAATTGGCGGGAAACTAAAGTTTGTTTATCAACATGCTGTTAAAGGCTTTGCAGTTCAGGTATCAGAACAAGCAGTAAAAGCACTTTTGAACAATCCAAATGTGGCTTATATCGAAGAAGATCAAATTGTGAGTATTAATGTAACACAGTATAATGCAACTTGGGGGATTGATCGTGTGGATCAAAGAGATTTACCACTTAGTACAACTTACACATACGACTACACTGGGGCTGGTGTTGATGTTTATGTGATCGATACTGGAATTCGTCTCGATCATGTTGAATTTGAGGGAAGAGCTGTCACCGGAATTGATATTATAACAAGTGGCGGTACTGCAAATGATGGAAACGGACACGGAACACACGTGGCAGGTACTATAGGTGGTAAAACATATGGGATTGCAAAAGGTGTTAAATTATATGCTGTGCGTGTTCTTAATAACAGCGGGAGTGGTACAGTATCTGGGATAGTCGCTGGAGTGGACTGGGTTACGTCGCATCATACTACTAATCCGGCAGTTGCTAATATGTCGCTTGGTGGTAGTGCCTCTACTACACTTGATAACGCTGTTAGAAACTCTATTGCTGATGGAATAACTTATGTTGTTGCTGCTGGAAATTCATATGCGAATGCTTCAAATTACTCACCTGCACGAGTAACTGAAGCCATAACAGTTGGATCGACTACTAGTACAGATGGTTTTTCCTCATTCTCTAATTATGGTTCTGTGGTTGACATACTTGCCCCAGGTTCAAATATTACTTCTGCATGGTACACATCAAGTACAGCTACGAATACTATTTCAGGAACCTCTATGGCTTCACCACATGTTGCTGGCGCTGCTGCTTTATACCTACAGGCAAATCCAACTGCAACTCCTGCTACAGTGCAAAATGCAATAGTTAATAATGCAACCCTTAATAAGATTACAAGTGTTCCAACTGGTACACCTAATCGGTTACTTTATACTTTATTCTCCACAACACCTACTCCACCTTCTGCTCCAACGCTTTCATCACCTGCAAATGGTGCTACAGGAGTTTCAACTTCACCAACATTGGTTTGGAATGCTTCCAGTGGGGCAACTTCTTACAGATTGCAGGTATCAACAAGTTCATCTTTCTCTACTTTAACATTTGATCAAAGTGGAATTACATCAACCTCACAAGTTGTATCTGGACTTGCAAACAGCACAACGTATTACTGGAGGGTAAATGCTTCTAATTCAGCTGGGACAAGTGCCTGGTCGTCAGTGTGGAGTTTCACAACCGCTGCTTCATCACAAACTTGCACTGGAACAAAATACACAGGTTCACTATCAGGTACAGGGGCTTATCAAATTCAACCAAATGGAACTTATTACTATAGTAGTGTTAGTGGTACTCATAAAGGTTGCTTGATTGGTCCAGCTAATGCAGATTTTGATTTATATCTACAAAAGTGGAACGGAATTACCTGGGTTAATGTTGCCAGTTCAACAAGTTCAACTTCATACGAGAATATTTCATATAATGGAACAGCAGGTTATTATAGATGGAGAATTTATAGCTATTCAGGTAGTGGAAGTTATGAGTTCTATATGATTAAACCATAAAAGTTAATTCATTTCATTTTCTCCCTTTTTAGGGCACGGCAATTAAAATCGCCGTGCCTTTTTTATTTTGACAATGATAAAAATTGCTAATTAAAAATGTGAGATGGTTGAAATATATATCATGGATGTAATCAGTTCGTAGATTATTATTGTGACAGTACATTGAGATATAGATGGACTACTTGATATGAAAAAAATTGGAGAGTGTATTAAAGAAATGTTTTGATAGGCAATAAAATTTTTTTGAGAGGTTACACCCAATATTGTTAGTGGCTAATCTATAATCACCCATCTTTGAATAAGGGAAATGTGTCTCAGGTATAAAAATGAGGATTACTTTAATTCTTGTAATTCTATTTTTAAGGGAGCTAGGTCTAGTCAGTATTGCTGATTATTAAAATAAACTGCTTAATGATAGGATTTATCAGAATTCTGAAACTCTTTCAAATTTCTGATATAATATAACGGAAAATTGTGTGATTTTTTGTAAAAAATGCATTATTTATGTGGCATCATTATTGGAATGAATTATATATAGTGAATCAAATCAAAAAGGAGAATTTTATGAAAAACATTTCATCAATTTTGATAGTGCTTGTGTTTGTGAACTTCAGTACTTGCAAATATTCTCCTACAGAAAACGAGCAGAGTGAACTTCGATTGTTCACTCAGGCTGAGAAGCAGCTCGTTTCGTCGACAGATAAATTTGGTTTGAAACTTTTTAAAAAAGTGAATGAATTCAAGCCAGAGAAAAACCTGTTCATCTCGCCGCTAAGTGTTTCGTTAGCTTTGGGGATGACACTCAACGGAGCAAACAACTCTACATACGATTCAATCCGAAGTACACTCGAACATCCTAATATTCCGCAATCAGAAATTAATGAAGCATATAAAAGTCTGATAAAGCTTTTAACGAGCATCGACACAAAAGTTACATTTAAAATAGCAAATTCAATTTTTCATAGCTATGCTTACATATTCGAGAAAGAATTTATCGACCTAACCAAGAAGTATTTTAATGCTATAGTGAGGGCTTTAAATTTTTCAGATCCAGCTACTGTCGACATAATTAATCAGTGGGTTAAAGAAAACACGAATGGAAAAATTGAGAAGATTGTTGAAGCAATTGGACCCGATATGGTAATGTTTTTAATTAACGCAATTTACTTTAAAGGGACTTGGAAGTATGAATTTGATAAAAGTGATACACGGGATGATTGGTTCACACAACCAAGTGGAACACGCTCGCCCTGTAAAATGATGACTCAGAGAGGAACTTTTGATTATTTTGAGAACGACAATTTTCAAGCAATCGATTTACCGTATGGCAACCAAGCTTTTAGCATGTCTATATTTTTGCCTAAACAGAATATAGATGTAAACGATTTTATTTCGAGTATAACTGAATTGGATTGGAATAGTTGGCTAACCAGTTTCAAAAAACAGGATATAGAGCTCTATCTACCAAAGTTTAAGTTAGAGTACGAAATTCAAATGAATGATATTTTAACAGCTTTAGGAATGGGTATAGCTTTTGACCCATTCAAGGCAGATTTCACAAAGCTTTATCGTGGACGGGTTTATATCAGCCAAGTAAAGCATAAAACTTTTATAGATGTATATGAGGAAGGGACCGAAGCCGCCGCTGTTACATCGGTTGAGATTGTTGTGGATACGGCTTTAGGATCATATATTGTTATGCGTTGCGACCGCCCATTTGTTTTTGTAATTCGAGAAAAGGGTTCCGGAAGTATTTTATTCATTGGTAAATTAGTTAAACCATAATCATAAAAAATTTTTAATGGAGTTTATATGAAAAAAATATTTCTATTAATAGTACTACTACCTCTTGTATCTTTTGCTCAATACAATCAAGAAAGAACCACTGAGCAAAGCTTTGAAAATTCTGACCTGTTTTTCAAAAGCCATTACTTAAATACTTTTGGACTTTACAGGTTCAAGCAAGTTTCAGCTGGTTTGATTGATGACCCGTTCTTAAATCTCTACATCAATCCGGCATATCAGCCAAATCTTGGCAATAGCGATGCACTAATCTATATTGATTTCCGAAACGATAGGACAGAGGTGAAGTTGTTCGATGCCTATGTGGTGCCGATGTACTATTATTCAGATTTAAGAATTATGCCACCATATTATCCTGATCCAAGATGGTTGACCGTCGCTCGTTCTGAACCAGAGCCTATTATTTCAATCGGAATTTTAACTAATCCGATTTCGGAAATAACAAAAAATTTCTTTATCGGCGGATCATATCAACTGATGCATAAACAGGAAAAATTTTATCAAATGCCTTACTGGATTTATTATCCCAACTTTTATGTCGATGCTTTAGGCGGAGTACGGGCTGGATTAGAAAATGTCCCAATCATCGACCGCTTCGCCGGAAAAGATGAAATGACGCTAGAAGGGCATTTATTTGCATTTTATACTGGATATAAAATTACGGATAACTTAAGTTTGGGTGCATCTTTTAACGGCATAAGTCATTCACGCAACGGTGGCTATTTAAATTCGTACCAAGATGAATACGGCACAACCGACAAAACAGAAAATAAGTATTCTCAGTTACTCGAACGAAACCAGAAGTACAATCACTCTGATTTTAGCTTAGGCGCAATTTATCATTTTTTTGAAAAATCATTATTCGGTATTAAGGCGGGGTTGTTGAACGGTAATGCTGACCAAGATTATGCATCACAAAGTTCTTACTATTATAAATACAACATTCCCAATGTTTCTTCCAATTGGTGGCTAAACGAGTCGAACTCATCAACATCTCAAAATTGGAAACATGAAGGAAGCTTAAAATATTATGGCGTTAATTTCAAGCACGAGTTAAAAGAAGGGAAAGAATTATCTGGTTTCTATCGATATTCCTACGGAGATGAGGATATTACTAACTCATCCGTAATTTTTGATACCTCATACTATTCTTCTCGCTGGGCTTGGGATACATCTTGGTCGATGTATCGTGGAAGCTCGGTTGTTAAGGACAATAGAAAGGGAGAAGGTTATAGAAAACGCTATAACCACGAAGCGCTACTTAGTTTTAAATCGCAATTAACTTCTGGAATATTTGTTACACTCGGATTATACTACAACTCTGTTACTACGGATTACTTTACGAGAGAACCAGTTATTGTTTTAAGGAGTTCAAGTTACAATGGAACAAGCTCATACTGGGGGGCCTACTCCTATTCACAAAAATTGTTCGAAGACAAATTGCTCGAGTGGAATTATAATTCACGAATCTGGTCGATGCAGGTACCACTTCTACTCAACTTTGATATATCGAAGAATTTTAGTTTAATGTTAGGCGTAAACAGAATTTTAACAGGCTCTGAAATAAAGGAAATTACAATTGCCTACTTCAAAAAGCGTGAGCGTGACGACAACGGGAATGTTAAAACCGAAACAAATTTTGGTGAGCGGTACATCCAACCGACTAAAAAGTTTACAGAAAGCTATTTTGACTTTGTTGCAAATTTCAATATAAATATTACGGATGCATTCAAAGCCAGGTTGTTACTTGACCCCGAATTCGACCCGGAAATCCGTGTATCTCAATGGTGGCTGAGTTTTGAGTTGAAATTGTAAAATCGTATATTAAATTGTTAATTGGGATAACAGGTATGAATAAGAGATATGCGCAGCTGCTAACTTTTACTTTTTGCTTTTTATTGTTTTTTTCGTGTAAAAACTCTATCGGTCCCATCATCACACCTGAGGAAGAACCTCCTGATATACTGATAAATGTATTAATACCAACTAATGTTGGTAACTATTGGGTATACACCGATTCGACACAACTCAATTTAGATACAGTAAGTATTGTTGCAAAACTATGCAGCTTGGGATTCGACTGGAGGAAGTTAAGAAATCAAAGCTTTGCTATGCGTCAATTTGGGGATGAATTCGCGACCAGAAATGATACAATTTTTAGCATTAATTTTACATTTCGTGGGTACACTGAAATATATCCAGCTTTTTTCTTCCCTAAAGACAGTTCAATAACTTATTACTATATCAGTGGTTGTTTTATAATCAAGCGTACAGCAACTCTATATAAAAATAAAATAACAGTGCCTGCTGGTACATTTCAAGAATATGTATGTTTTGTTGATGATTGGGGGAGCAGAAAAGATTCCTTATTAATCGTTCCTGGAATTGGAGTTGTCTGCAGTGTGTATGAGTGTATTAGCATCGGAGGTATTTACACTCAAAAATCTTTTTTAAAAAATTATTATATTAAGCGTAATTGATATGATAAATTTTTTAATAATATTTATTTTCTTCTTTTTTACTCAACATTATTACAACGATTTAATAATTGGGTTTAATACTACTTTTATTTCTTCAAATTTGTTAACATTTTATTTACAGAAAAATTATAGAAGCCTCGATACATTTTTATTAAGTATATACAAACAGCAGAGCCAGGAACCATATTTTCCCTTGCTCGTATGTAAATATTAAAATGAAAATTTTTTCTAAAACTTTCGGTAAGTCTTATTACAAAAAAAGAATAGTCTTTACTTTTGGCGGTGTTACTACTTTACTCGTTATAGTAGTATCTTTCATTAGCTATAATTTTATACACAACCTTTATCTTGATGAAATTTCTTCGAACATAAGAAGGATATCCCAAATAATCTCAAGTCAAATAGATCAATCGTACATAGATATATTAAGCCTCGGGTTACCTACTCGACTGACCCAAACATATTTCCAGAATATTTTTAAAAATAATATTGTTGATAAAACCGTTTCCGAAATATTTATATTTGATAAAAACCTAAACTTACTTATTCACTCTGGATACTTTTTAATATATAATCAAAAGGATCCAAACTTAATTATTTATCAAAAAGATATAGAGGCTTTATCTATAAAACAATCTATTAGTTCAACACCATTTAAGGGCGACGATGGCAATTGGTATCTATGGGGTTTTCATCGGCTGAATGAAAATTTTTATTTAGGAGTCAAAGAAAGTGCAGAGAGACTGAAAAAAGTGGAAGAGTTATCAAACTTTTTCTTATTGTTCGGATTCATCGCAATGTTGATTACTGGATTTATAAGCTGGTTTATTGCGCAATCTATTACAAAACCTATCGAGAAACTGATTAATTTCAGTAATGAAATTGGCAAAGGAAATTTTAAAGCTGAGCCGCCACAAAATACAAAAGGAGAAATTAAACTGCTCTCGAGTGCAATGGAAAAAATGAAACAAGACCTCTTTAAAAATCAGAAAGAGCGTGAAGATATGCTTGCACAAATTGCACACGAAATACGCAACCCGCTCGGCGGAATAGAACTGTTTGCTAATTTGGCAAAAGAAGATTATCAAAATAAAAATCCAGAGCATTTAGATAAAATTCTTAAAGAAGTTAGCGGTTTGAAAAAACTCATAACAGCATATTTGGATTTCAGCAAACCAAAAGTAGCATGTAAGGAATTAATTGATCTTTCAGCTTTAATGAATGATATTCAAAATGTTTTTAAACCCGAATTGGAAAAAAAAGGTGCCCAATTAGAAATCAATTTAAATATAAAGCAAGTTTGGTTCGACCCAGAGCATCTGCGACAAATTATAATTAATTTGATTTCCAACAGTATTCAGTCGATACCTGAAAATGGAATAATTAAAATCAAATCGGACGTAGATAATACAAACTGGTTGATATCGGTGGAAGATAATGGTAAAGGAATTTCAAAAGAACAAGTTAAGCACATATTTGAGCCGTTCTTTACAACTAAGAAAAATGGTACAGGACTTGGACTTTCGGTATGTAAAAAACTTGCAGAGGAAAACAACGCCATAATTGAATTTTCAGGTAATATAAAAGGTTGTACATTTAAATTGAAAGGAGATTTGCGGGGTAAAAATGAAAAATGAAATGATAATAGTAATTGAAGATAACGATACTATGCGGCTTGGAATTGTAGAAAGCTTACGTCGAGAAGGTTATAAAGTATTAGCCTTCGAGAATGGTAGCCAAGCATTGAAAGAGTTTCAAATAAAACCCGCATCGTTAGCTATAGTTGATTTAAAAATGGAGCCGATGAATGGAATTCAGGTACTCGAAAAGATAAAACAACAGAACCCAGCTACAGAAGTGCTGATGATATCGGCTTACGGAACAGTTGAGGATGCAGTGAAAGCTATGAAGTTAGGTGCAGCCGATTTTCTTACAAAACCATTTTCACCCGATGAATTGCGAATACGTGTAAAGAAGATTTTTGAAAAAATTCAAAACGAAAAAAGGATACAAGAATTAATTGAGCAAAATCGCTTGCTCAGCGACGAGGTTTTCTCTGAATATTCAGAAATAATAGGTAATTCTTTGCAAATAAAAAAAGTTTTTACATTGATAGAGCAAGTATCAAATACTGACAGTACAGTTTTAATACAGGGGGAAAGTGGAACAGGCAAAGAGTTAGTAGCAAGGGCAATACATCGCCGTAGCAAACGTGCCGAGAAACCTTTCATAAAAATAAACTGTGGAGCTTTGAACGAAAACCTTCTGGAGAGCGAGTTGTTCGGTCATGAAAAAGGAGCTTTCACGGGAGCAATCAAACAAAAGAAAGGGAGATTCGAGTTGGCAAACTTCGGAACACTATTCCTCGATGAAGTGGGCGACATATCGTTAGCGATGCAAATCAAGCTTTTGCGGGTTCTGCAAGAAGGTGAATTCGAGCGTGTAGGTGGTGAGGTTACATTAAAAACGAATGTGAGAATAATAGCTGCGACGAATCGTGACTTACAAAAAATGATTCGTGAAGAAAAGTTTCGGGAAGATCTATACTATCGACTGAGTATCATACCGATAAGCATACCACCACTTCGAGAAAGAAAAGAGGACATTCCATTATTAGTTGACTATTTTTTAAAAAAGCAGATGCGTAACAGGCAACAAAAAATAAAGAAGATTGATAACGAAGGAATGAGATTGTTGATTGATTATCACTGGCCCGGTAATATTCGTGAGTTAGAAAATTTAATTGAACGTTTAACAGTTATAAGTACTGGAGAAAAAATTGAATCGAGCCTGATAGCAGGTCATCTATATCAAGGATTGAGTGTAAGTACAAATTATGAAAATTTACCACTAGAAAAAGCTGTTGAATCACTCGAGCAGAATTTAATAGTCTCAGCCCTTAAAAAAACCGGAGGCGTAAAAAGCAAGGCGGCTAAATTATTGGGAATACCTAACAGTGTACTTTATTACAAAATGGAAAAGTATGGATTATAAATATTTTTTAAATATGAAATCATTTATAAATGTCATAGTCGTTTTAATCTGCATGCTGGTAGTTTTTCATTTTAATACAAACGCCCAATCATTGAATGATTTAGAAAATCTGTATGAAGAGCTAAGGCGAAATCTTTCAATAGAAAAAATTGAACAGGATTCACTTTATAAAAATTTAGAGGATAGAACAAAACTAATAGAGGAAGAAAAAAATAAACTGAAGCCAGACCATGATAAAATAGTAAAGTTAATGGCTGGTTCGGTTACTGTATCCAGATTGATTGAGGTTAAGCAGACATCTATCAATAAGCTGGAATTCGACCTCGAAAGTGTCAGGAAAAAATTATTTTTGCTTTATTCATATCAAATTGATTCGCTTAACAATTTGAAAAGAAAGAAATTAAAACCAATATCTGAGAATGAAATCGATATTCAGATTTTGAACTTAATTAAAAAAAGGCTTCTCATTACTCCGCCAGTCAAACAGCTCACATTTGTGCCGGAAAAAATAGTTGAAATCGATTTAAAAAAAGTCAGCGATTCGCTTCAGATGAAGATTTACAAAGAGTATTTAACCAATGCGTTAGCGGAGGTCGATTCACTGTTATATCAAGTTATCAAAACCAGTAACGAGGTAGAACAATTAGTAAAGCTCCACAAAAAGACGAACAAGTTTATTGACGACATCGATTTTATAAGCCAAATTAATCCAATCGGAACTAAGACAAAAACCTTGGAAACTTCGGAGAGAGATTATGTTCTTGTTAACGATCCACACACAGATTTCAAATTATCGTTTCAATCTTATGTTACTATAATTAATCAACTCAGCTTTAGTCGGCAGGCTAATAATCGTATGTCAAGAGATAAGCAGATTGACCTAAACGGCGAGCGATTGAGTCTAAAAGAATATTCTGAATTCCTGAAGGAGTTAAAGTTACGTTTAAACGACTACCGTATTATTCTTGTTGAAAAATTAAAAAACCATTGATGAAAAATATTTACTTTATCATTATTATATTAATTTTAATATTTACACCTCAAATATTTGTCAATTGCCAGCTAAGCTGGAAAACTAGCGTGGAGTCGGGGTATCTAAATTCTACGGGTGATAATATAACAGGGCTCGATGAAGTTCAAATAAAATTAGAAGGACTGCTTAAATATGATTACGAAAAAGAAAAAGAGATAGCATCAGTATATTTTAGAATTAAGCCTGAGTTATTCGGATTCAACAATGTTGTGAGGTCGTTACGATTAAAAGGGTTCTGCTCGTATTCTTATGACTTCGATAATTTTGTTGGAGGTATAAACCTTACATCCCAAAGACATATATTCGCAGGAAACAATTTAAAGATAAACTACGAATCTTTTTTATTGAGCAGTGATTTTAATTTCGAAATTAAGAACGGCACTTCTACTACAACAAATCTTGGTTATGCATATCAACGCTTGAGTACCGATGAACAAAACAATGACATTTTTTTCGTTGATACAAGATTAAATCACGAAATTGATTCAAATCTAAAATTTAGTTCTGGAATCTATATAGAAAAATTTTCTATCATAGCTATTGATCGAACATTTTATCCATATAAAAAATATTCAAATATAGGCTGGCGGCTTGGACCAAAGCTAAGTTTAAGTTTTATAAAAGGTATAGCGGCTAATTTTGAATACAGCTTTTTGGTACATGACTCGAAACTAACATTATTTCCCTCATATGAACACTGGGTGCGTGTTGTAATGGGGAAAATGATTTCTAAGAATTGGTCGGTGTTTTTGCTTACCGATTATTATATCCGGAGGTTCAAATTAATTAATCCGATTTATACAGAAAGCAACTTACTTTACACTCCAATGAATTTAGAGAATAGAATTTACATAAAAATCGGTTTTGATATCTCAAGTACATCTGAAATATTTTTTAAATCGGGATATTTTAAAGAAAATTTATATAAAAATAATATGTCGTTTAAAGGATGGAATGCATTGATTGGATTTGAGATTGAAAGATAAAAGAAAATATCATATAAATTTAACAAAACTGACTTAACTATAAGTCGTTTCACCCATTTTAGTATGCCATGTCTATTAGTTTACAATCTGCACAAACTCAAATAAGCTTTTTTATGGGATTTTAAAAAACTTTTCAATAATAATTAAAATATTTGTGAATAAACATTTGACTTCTATAAAATGAAATGAATATATGTACTTGTAGTAAGTGTGTTTTTCGTAAAAAGTTTAATAGATAAAAGAAATACAAATAATTTTTTAAGGCGAATTATATTGATTAATATGGTCTATCAAATTGAAGGCATTATATATCATGCTGGTAGTAAAAGCCTCTTAATAAATAAGGTAAATTATCACTGGTTAAGGTTTGGCGCAAACCCATTTACAAATATAAAGGATATTGAGCTCTTTGATAAAATAAAAAATTAATTTGTTTTAGTCTATTAAATTTTATAAATTCTAAATAAGATAGAAAAAATTACATGAAAAAAGTTTTAATATATTGTTTATTGATCATTATTATAACTACTTCGCTCATTTCTCAAACAGGTGTTTCAAGTGCATTCAAAATTGCACGTTTGAAGTATAGCGGGGGTGGCGATTGGTATAATGATCCTAATGCGGAAGTGAACCTTCTTAAATTTGTCAAAGAAAATACACTCATTTATGTAGAACCAAAATATGAATTCGTGGAAATATCAAGCGATAAATTGTTTAATTATCCATTTCTTTTTATGACTGGTCACGGAAACATTACATTCACAGATTATGAAGCACAACGGCTTAGAAAATATCTTGAAAATGGGGGTTTTCTCTACGCTGATGATGACTATGGAATGGACAAAGCTTTTCGCCGCGAAATTAAAAAAGTATTTCCAGATAAAGAGCTAGTCGAGATTCCTTACTCTTACGGACTTTATCACTGTCACTTTAGTTTTCCCAACGGTCCACCCAAAATTCACGAACACGATGGAAAACCACCTCAAGGATTTGGTATATTTCATAACAATCGACTTGTGGTTTATTATACTTACGAATCAAACCCAAGCGACGGCTGGAATGATCCTGAAGTGCATAATACTCCCCCCGATAAAAGAGAAGCTGCATTAAAGTTTGGAACAAATATAATTGTTTGGGCGTTAAGCCAGTAAGTTAATAAATTTTTCCTATGCAAAATATCGTTCAAATATCAAAGTTATATGAAGAACTGAAAAAAAGAATCGATGCAGTTCGCCAAAAACAAAATTATTTTAATATCCTGGATGGTGCATTAAAATTTTTATTTGTATTCCTGATTTCAACTGTTGCCTTTACTTTACTTAATGCAATAATCCAATTTAATGTATTGGGCAGGACAATCCTTTTTTATACTTTTGTTGTTTTGCAACTTTTTTCTTTTGCTTTGTTTATAGTTTTTCCAGTATTGAAAAAAATTGGTTTCATAAAATTTGAAAACGATTACCAGATTGCAATTAAAATCGGGAAAAAATTTCCGTTTATACACGATCGACTTCTAAATGTGATTCAGATATATGAAAACAAAGGTAAAGAATTGAAAAATTCTAAAATGCCAATTTACTCTTATGAACTGATTGATTCTGCATTTTCAGACTTTTTTGAAGAAATAAAAAATATAAACTTCCTGGAAGCAATCGATTATAGAAAATTGAAATCTTCTAATCGGAGGGTATTATATATCTCGTTCTTTATTTTACTTATATTTGGTTTTTTTCCCAACACAATGTCCAATTCTATATATCAATTATTAAAATATAATGTGAATTTTGTTAAACCACCCGAAATAAATCTTATCATAACACCAGGTAATACTGAAGTCGTAAAAGGTGAAAATGTTACTATCAAAATTAATGCTGAAGGTGCTCCAGTAAAAATTTTAATGCTTAATATAAGGCAGGAAGGAGTAACAAAGTTTGAACCTATAATTTTAAAACCAACTTATTTCAATAAAGAATCAAATGATTATTCATTCAGCCACATAATTCCAAATATTAAATTTTCAATTGAATATTTTGTAGAAGCATTAAATGTTAAATCAGAAAATTACAAAATAACTGTACTTGATAGACCCGTTATAAAATCTCTTCAACTTACACTTGATTATCCTAACTATACAAAATTACCACAACGCAAGTTAGAAGAAAATGTTGGAGATGTGTCGGCTCTTCCGGGAACTATTATAAATTATTCAATCTTATCGAGTAAAAATATTTCTTCAGCAGAATTGATTTTTCAAGATAGTAGTATATTAAAATTTTCAGTTAATGATAATTTAGCTTACGGTAGAATTAAACTTACAAAGGAAACTTCATATAAGATTATTTTGAAAGATGAAAACAATTTAACAAACGCAGATCCTATAAGCTATCAGCTAAAAATATTGCCTGATGAGTATCCCTCTGTTTCAATACTTGTTCCAGGTAAGAATACAGATGTGTCGGAGAATATGCTTTTGAATATGCTCTTTAAGATAAAAGATGATTATGGTTTTACAAAGATGCAACTTGCATATCGACTTGTTCAATCGAGATATGAATTGCCACAGGAGGAATTTTCTTTTTTGGATGTTCAAATTCCATCAAAAGAGCAATTAAGTCAGGAATTCTGGTATGATTGGAATTTGGCCGGTTTACGTCTGGTTCCTGAGGATGTTGTAGCTTATTATGTAGAAATTTTTGATAATGATTTAGTTAATGGACCTAAATCATCAAAAAGCCCAACATATCTCATTCGACTTCCATCGCTTGAAGAAGTTTTTGAGGATGTGGCTGAAAGTCAAAAGCAAACAATCGAAACAATGCAAAATGCCGTAAAAGAAGCTGAACAGTTAAAGAAACAACTTGACGAACTTGAAAGAGAAGTAAAGAAAAGTTCTCAAAAGCTTGATTGGCAACAACAAAAGAAAATTGAAGATTTAAATAAAAAGTATAATGAGCTTCGAAAAAATATAACTGAAGCTGCCAAAAAAGTTGAAGAAATGATTCAAAAAATGGAGGAGAATAAACTTCTTTCGCAGCAAACACTGGAAAAATATCTTGAATTACAAAAACTTATGGAGGAGTTGAAAAATCCGGAACTTCAGGAAGCTTTAAAAAAACTTCAAGAGCGAATGCAACAAATGACTCCAGAACAGATGAAGCAAGCATTACAGCAAATGAATTTTTCAGAAGATGATTTTAAAAAAAATCTTGAACGAACTCTGGAACTCTTGAAAAGAATACACATTGAACAAAAGGTAGATGAACTAATTAAAAGAACAGAAGAACTTATTAAACAGCAGAAATCTCTACAACAGGAAGTAGTAAATACTAATCCTATGGATAAAACAAAATTAGAAAGTTTATTAAAGCAACAGGAAAATATAAAGGAGCAGATTGAAAAATTACAGGAACAAGCAAAAAATTTAAAAGAAAAAATGTCTGAATTTCCAGAAGATATGCCATTAGATAAAATGGAAAAAGCTGAGGAGGCTTTAAATCAAAAGGGGCTGCAGCAGAAATCCAGCAAATCCTCTACACAAATGAAGTCCGGTCAAATGAAAGATGCATCACAAACTCAATCAGAAATGATAAATGACTTACAGGATTTTCTTGAGCAGATGCAAGATGTCCAGAAATCTATGCAGGAACAAATGCAAAGAGAAGTTTTAAATAAAATGAGGAAAGTTGTTCAGGATTTAATTGAAACATCTAAGCAGCAGGAAGAATTGAAACAGGAAACAAAAAACCTTGATCCAAATTCACAGCGATTTAGAGAAAATACACAACAACAATTTGGATTGCTGGAGAATCTTAACAATATTGCCAATTCAATGTCTGAAATTTCAAAAAAATCATTTGCTATAAGTCCAGAAATGGGGAAGGAGATTGGAAATGCAATGAAGGAAATGGGTCAAGCTTTGCAAAATATGGAACAGAGAAATCCATTTGTTTCATCTCAGAAACAAACAGAAGCAATGATTGCAATGAACAGAGCCGCAATGTTGATGCAAAATGCTATAAGTGCAATGAAGAAAGGTGGTAGCAAAGGAATGGGAATGGCAAGTTTAATGCAAAGACTTGGTCAGATGGCTGGAATCCAGGCTGGAATAAATGCTCAAACTGCTGAAATAATGGGACAAGGACAAGGCTTAACTCCTCAGCAAATGGCTGAGTATGCACGAATTGCAGGTCAGCAAGCTGCTCTCCAGAAATCGCTTGAACAACTCGCAAAAGAAGCAAAAGATATGGGTGAATTCAGCAAAATGCTTGGAGACCTTGATCGCATCGCTAAAGATATGGCAGAGGTGCAAACTGACTTAGAACAAGGTGATGTGAATCCGGAAACTTTGAAAAAACAAGAGCGCATACTTTCACGCCTGCTGGATTCACAACGTTCGATGAGGGAAAGAGACTATGAGAAAAAACGCAGAGCAGAAGTTGCCAAAGATTATAAATACTCTTCACCTGCTGATATTGACCTCACCAGTCAAGAAAACAAAAGTCGTCTGAGAGAAGAACTTCTAAAAATTTTGGAAGAGAAATATTCAAAGGATTACGAAGAGTTAATACGAAAATACTTTGAGGAACTTGAAAAAATAGAAAAATGGTAATTGATTCTTTATATTAATTTAAAATGTATTAATCATCAAATATCATCAATCAATCGACCTACTGAGTTCTTTAAGACCTAACTAAATGTAAATTTTAAGACATAAAGGAGTATTTTTATGAGAAATTTTATATTTAAATTTGTAACTCTGATTTTCTTTATAGTAATATTTCAGATGAATATATTTTCTTCTGAAAAGCCATCAAGTATTGCATTAAACTCTGTTGAAGATCAGGATACCGCAAAACTTTTCCTGATTGATGAAGTAGTTGTGACTGGTACAAGGACTGCAAAGAAAATTATTGATGTACCGTATCCAATCCAAAAAATTGATAATTATAATTTTAAGTTTGATAGTAAAATTTCAGTAGATAATGTTTTGAGTGATATACCAGGACTTTTCATGCAAAACAGGTATGGTAATCACGATGTGAGAATATCAATTCGTGGATTTGGTAGTCGTTCTAACTCTGGTATAAGAGGTGTGCGCATCTTACTTGATGGTATTCCGGAGTCAGAACCCGATGGACAGACAAGAATTGAGGCAATTGATTTTAATTCAGTCGGCACCATTGAAGTTGTACGAGGTAATTTATCCTCTCTGTATACTAATGCTCCAGGTGGAGTTATTAATTTCTTGAATGATATTAATTTTACAAGAAACTTTTTTTTAAATTTCAATGAAATAGGATCTTACGGATTATCCCGCAATGGTTTTAAAACTGGTATAATAGCAGATAATTTTAAATATCTTTTGAGTTATAGCTATCATAATTATAAAGGTTATCGTGCTCATAGTCAGGATTACTGGCATATTATTAATTCTGTTTTGCAAACTTCACCGGATCCGTTCACCAAGGTTAACTTATATGCTTATTATGTTGATGGACTTATTAAGTTACCCGGCTCATTGACAAAATCTCAATTTGATACTGATCCATACCAGGCAAACCCAAGAGATATAAGTCGAGATACAAGAAGAGTTTCAAAGAAAGGGCGCTTAGGAATTAGTTATAATACATTTTTTGGTGTAGAAAAAGATAATGAAATTGAATTAACAGGATATATTGCTGTAAAAAACTTCGAGAGAACGGCAAAAGATTTTAGAATTATGAATAGAAATGTGCTTGGCGCTTCAACTCGATATATTAATCATACCTATTTATTTGGAATGAAAAATGAGTTCTCCCTTGGCGGAGATCTTTTCTTACAATATGGTCCGGTCGAAACTTATGACAATATTAATGGAAGAAGAGGTGATGGTGTAAAAGCCCTAGTTGATGATCGTATTTCAAATGCAGGATTTTATCTCCAAAATTCTACCGACTTAGTACCAGATAAACTAAGTTTGCTTTTATCTGGCCGCTATGATAAAGTCAAATTTGAAAAGAAAGATCGCGGGCTTGATGTGCGAAGCGACTTTAGAACATATGAAGCATTTACACCAAAATTTGCATTCAATTACAAAATTTTACCTTCTGTAGCTTTGTTTACTTCTTATGGATTAAGTTTTGACTCACCCGCAGGGAACGAACTTGATAATTACACAACAAGCTCAACTTATCCAAAGTTATTGAATCCAGATTTAAAAGCACAAAAATCTACAATAATGGAAGTAGGTTCAAAAGGAAATTTGATTTTTGATGATTGGGTATTCTTCAGAAAGATTAATTTCGAAACTGCAATTTTCAATTATATTATCAAAGATGAAATTGTGCCATTTGATGTTGCAGGTGTTGGTGTGTATTATCGAAATGCTGCAAAAACCAATAGATTCGGAGTCGAATGTGGTTCGGATATTAATATTTATAAGAATCTCAATTTTAAGCTTTCTTATGCTTTTTCAAACTTCAAATATGATGAATATGTCGCTAGAATTGATAGTATTATCAAAATTGTTGATATACCATACTCTGGTAAATATGTACCAAGTGTTCCAAAGCATAATTTATATTTAGCCCTTTCATATGAACAACCAATTTTGGAAAATATTGTGGGATTTATAAAAGTTAGTGATAGATTTGTCAGTAGTATGTATGTTGATGATGCGAATACGGAGAGTACAGATAGTTATCAACTTTTAAATTTGCATTTGGGCACAGAGGTAAAATTAGGTAAGTTCAATGTTATTTTTTCATGTGGCGTAAATAATATGTTAGGTAAAACATATATTGGTTTTATAAATATTAATTCGGATAGAAAAGAATATTATGAAGCTGGTGAACCAAGAAACTATTTTGGAATATTGAATATTGGGTATACATTTTAAAATATTCATTTTACTTTTAATTGCAGCGAGCTGTATTGGTGGGGAAAAAAATAATTTAGGGAAAAATTTTAGAATATATCCCAGCAATGTTACTCAATCAGAGACATTTATAGTTCGCCATCCAATACAGCCTGAAATATTATTTGCATGTGCAAATACAATAAACTTAAATACTGGATTTATAAGTGAAGGCATATATGTTTCAACAGATGCAGGAATTTCCTGGTATGGTAGTGATACTTGTAAAGGTGCTCCAATAAGCTATCATAGAGGAGATCCTGGAATTGCAATTGATAAGAATGGTAATTTTATTCTGATACGTTTAGGATTTATACCGGGACTTTATTCCCATTATTCAACAGATTTAGGATTAAGTTGGTCAAACCAAAAGCAAATAGCTTCTGAAGATCAGGATCGTGCAGCATTAATTTCAGATATTGTTCCATCAAGCAATTATTATGGAAGAACATATGCTGTTTGGGTTGAATTTTCGCCTCCATTTCCAGTAGTTTTTGCTTATACTGATGATGGTGCAAAAAATTGGTCTCAACCTAAAAGAATCAATAATCCAATCCAGAGAGGTCAGGGAGGCGATGCAGCAATCAGTCCGGATGGAGAAATCTATATTTGCTGGGCTGGAGTTATTTCCGTTTCTCCGTTTACTGAGGATTTTATTGGGTTTGCCTCATCAAATGATGGTGGAACTAACTGGTCAGTTAAAGAAAATATAATTGATATTAATGGAATTGCTGGTGTATTAACACAAAAATCGAATATAAGAGTAAATGGATTACCAAGAATAGATGTTGATAAAAGTAACGGTCCAAGAAATGGAAATATTTATATAGTAACTACACAAATTAACAAATATCCAGCCGGTAACGACCCGGATATAATATTATATAAATCAACTAATAAAGGAATTAGCTGGTCTGATGGTATAAGAGTAAACCAAGATGATTTTAATAATGGTAAGATTCAGTACTTTCCAGCTATACATGTAGATGATCTAGGTGGAATTAATATAATTTTTTATGACGACAGGAATACCACAAGCGATTCGACAGGTGTTTTCCTGGCGCGCTCAATTGACGGAGGTGATACCTGGAGTGAATATGAGATTAGTGATCACAACTTTAAACCTCTACCGATTGGTGGTTTAGGTCAGGGTTATCAAGGGGATAATATCAATATTACTTCAACTGGAAATATTCTTGTGCCTGTGTGGATGGATAATTCAACAGGAATATATCAGATATGGACCTGTAGAATAAACTTTTTAGAATTAGGTGTGGAGCAGGAAAAAATTGTGCTACAGAGTTCTTTCTATTTATTTCAAAATTATCCTAATCCATTTAATAAATCTACAATGGTACAGTACTGGCTTGAACAGGGTAGTAATGTGGTTATCAAAATTTTTAATATTTATGGAGAAATGATAAGATTTTATAATGAAGGTTATAAAATTAGAGGTTTGTATAATCTTATCTTTAACTCCGACGAATTGGCAAGTGGTATTTATTATTATCAGATGAATGTTTTGCAATCTGGTAAGCTCAATAATAAGATATGGAGTGATACACGGAAAATGATATTGATAAAATAGCTTGACATTTTAAAATAAAATATCTATTTTGTAAAATCAATAACATATAAAGGGGTAATCTATGAAAAAAATAATTTTTTGATTTTTGATTTTTATTAGTTTTGCTATCTTTGCACAGGAAAAGAAAGCTGGCGATGAAGCCCTAGGTAGCAGAAAGTATGATGATTTTGAAAAACCAGAAGTTTGTGGTACTTCCTGCCATGTAGATTTCTTCCAGCAGTGGAAGCAGTCAATGATGTCGCAAGCATATACACATCACTGGGATGAAATTGAATATTTCAAACTTGCCGTACCACATGCTGAAAAAGATCCTAAAGTGGCTGGTGTAAAAGCTGGCTGCAATGGATGCCATTCACCAATTGCATTCCTGGCTGGTGATGTTCCACCACCTAAACCCGAAGCAAGGTGAAATTTACATGCGCACTCTTCAATCAAAAAACTGGACATAAATTCCCAACAGGTTCTGCGGAAGAAAGACTTCTCTGGTTGCATGTCGAAGCTAAGGATTCAAAAGGTAAAACATATCACCTGAAAGTAGATAAGAAAGGTTTCCCTGGAGAAGAATATACAATTGCTGCAAATACTTTAGCTTATCAGGATATGGGCATTCCATTAAATATTCAGGATTTTAAAGGAATTCAAAGGGATGGTATACCAGAAGGTGATAGAATTTTTAGATTGCCTTATCTTGATCCACAAGGACGAATGACAATTATGCAATGGAATACTGCGTCACATAGTGTTGATTACAGGATTGGTCCACGAGAAACAAAGCTGGAAACATTTACATGGACGATACCTGGAGATGCTGCACCAGGACCTATGGTTGTAAGAGCTGCGATGTATTACCAAAAACTTCCAGGGCCAGTTGCTGAATTTTTAAATGTTCCAAGAGAAGAAGCAGAACCAATTGAAGTAAATTTTCACGAAACAATAATAAACATTATTAAATAAATGAGGAGATTAAAAGTGAGAAATTTGAGAAGTATAATATTAATAATCATTCTTTTAATAATTATCCTTTTTGAACAGACATATTCTATTCCTGCATATGCTCGGAAATATGATATGTCATGTAATATATGTCATTCACCTGTTCCTAAATTAAAGCCATATGGAAGTGAATTTGCAGCAAATGCATATCAGTTAAAGGATAAAGAAGCTCCAAGATTTACCAGGGAAACAGGTGATGATTTCTTATTATTGATGCGCGAACTTCCAATCGCACTAAGAATAGATGGCTTTGCAAGGTATCAATAAAAAAATGAACCCAAGAATGATATACAATGGCCATTTATTATAAAAATTCTTTCAAGTGGTCAAATTGCAAAAGACATTTCTTACTTCTTTTATTTTCTTTTTGATGAAAAAGGGGAAATAGCTGGTGTTGAAGATGCATTTCTTTATTTTAATAACATAGCCGGTAAAGAATTTGATGTAATGATCGGTCAGTATCAGGTGGCTGATCCAATTTTTAAAAGGGAACTCAGACCAACTTTTGAGGATTACTGGGTTTATAAAATAAAACCAGAACAATCTAAAGCTGATTTAACATATGATCGTGGGTTGATGTTGAATTATACATTGCCAACAGAAACTGACTTGTTCGCATCTGTACTCAACGGTAATGGAATAGGTCCTGCCAGTGATTTCGGATTTGATGATGATGGATATAAAAACTTTTTCTTTAGAGCTGCACAGTCAATTGGCGAAAATATACTTGTTGGTGGTTTAGCATATTTAGGTAAAGAAAGTCGTGTCGATGCATCAACTAAATTAATTAATAAGATAAATATGTTTGGTGCAGATATTAACGTTGGGCTTGAAAATTTTGAAATAAGTGCACAATTTCTTTACAGAAAGGATACAAATCCAGATTTTATAACTGATGGGACTTCCAAAATTGCTCGGGGTGGATTTGCGGAAATTATGTACGCTCCTGATGGGGATAAAAGTAAATGGTATGTGTTTTTACTATATAATAAAATAAAATCTGATTACTTTAAATATCATTCTTTAACAGGAAACTTTAGTTATCTTCTTGCCAGAAATTTAAAGCTTATGTTTGAATATGGTTATGATTTAGAAGTTAAAGCAAATAATTTTACTATTGGATTTGTAACTGCATTTTAATGGAGATAAAAAAGTGGAGCTAATTCATAGGAAGCTGGCTCTACTTTTAAATGGATATTAGTAAATTTCTAGATATTTATCTAATTCCCACTGAGTAACCTGTAATCTGAATTCATCCCACTCTTTCATTTTAGCTTCAAGGAACTTTGTGTAAGTATGTTCACCAAGAGTTTGCTTTACAATTTCACTTTTTTCCATTTCTTTTATGGCTTCTAAAAGCGAATTCGGAAGTGTATCTATTTTTAATTCTTTTAATTTACTATCATCAAAATGATAAACATCTTCCTCAACTGCTGGTGGTGGAGTAAGATTGTTTTTTATGCCATCTAAACCGGCTTTCAATATAATGGCAAATGCTAAATAAATGTTACAGGTTGGATCAGGACAACGTAATTCCACCCTAGTTGATTTTATTTTTTTGGCTGAGATCTTTGGGACTCTAATCAACGCAGAACGATTCGTTCTTGCCCAGCAAATATATACAGGTGCTTCATATCCAGGTACTAACCTTTTGTACGAATTTACAGTTGGCGAAAGAATTGCAGACATACCTTTGATGTGCTTAATTAAACCTGCTATAAAATTGTAAGCTTTCTTAGAAAGATGGTATTTATCTTTCTCATCATAAAATATATTATTACCTGTTTTTATATCAAATAAGCTTTGATGAACATGCATGCCCGATCCATTAATACCCATTAATGGTTTTGGCATAAAGGTTACATGTAAATCATAAGGTTGGACAATTGCTTTCAAAACAAAGCGAAGTGTAGACGCGTTATCTGCAGTTCTCAGTGCATTATCGTACTTAAAGTCTATTTCGTGTTGTCCAATTGCCACTTCATGATGAGAAGCTTCCACATCGATTCCAAATTTTTCTAAAGCTACAATCATTTCGCGTCTTAAATTATAAGCTTGATCTGTTGTCAAGTCAAAATATCCTGCTTGATCATGAGGCAATGCCTGTAATCCATTCGATCTTTTGAAAATAAAAAATTCAAGTTCCGGACCTGTCATAAATTCATATCCTAACTTCTTTGCTTCCAAGAGGACCTTTTTCAGAATATATCTTGGATCTCCTTCGAATGGTGTCCCATCATGATTATATACATCACAAATAAACCTTGCAGTGTTACCGTCTGGAGAGTTTAACCAGGGCATCACGGCATAGGTAGCAAGGTCTGGTTTTAAGAACATATCGCTTTCATGAATTCGCGCAAAGCCTTCAATCGAAGAACCATCAAACCATGTACCGTATTCAAGTGAATCGGCAAGTTTACTAGCGGGTATGGTTAAACTCTTTACAATTCCATAAAGGTCTGTGAATTGCAATTGTATGAACTTTACTTTATCTTTTTTTAGTTGTGCAAATATTTGCTCTTTCATATAAATTTATCCATATTTAGTTAAAAATTTATTTAATTATAAATAATCTATTAACAAATGTCAAATTGCAGAGAAAATCAGAAAGGGTAAGATTATGAAAGTATTAAAAATATTAATTTTTCCTCTTATTTCTTTAATAATTCAAGGAAATATTATGGCTAATGATTTAGGTATCAAAAAGTCGGTTCTTAAAAATGGACTTGAAGTTCTGGTGATTGAGAATCATTCAGTACCTCTTGTAACAGTAGAGATTTGTGTAAAGAATGGTGCTTTTACAGAGCCACCAGAATATAGTGGTTTATCGCATTTGTATGAGCATATGTTTTTTAAGGCAAATCAAAAAATTCCTAGTCAAGAAGCATTTCTTGAAAGAACTCGTGAACTTGGAATTATATTTAATGGTACAACAAGCAACGAAAGAGTAAATTATTTTTTCACCTGTCCAAAACAAAATTTAGAACAAGCCATAGAATTTATGCGTGATGCTACTTTGTATCCATTGTTTGATCAAACTGAACTTGAAAAAGAAAGGCCGGTTGTTATTGGAGAATACGACAGAGCTGAATCTCAGCCACCATATCATCTGATGGTTGCCGTTAATAAGAAACTTTGGGGTGAACATTATAACCGTAAAAATGCTATTGGTGAGAGAAGTACAATACTTGCCGCTACACAAGAACAGATGAAAACTATCCAGAAAAAATTTTACATACCGAACAATTCTGCATTGTTGATTGCAGGAGATGTAAAAGCAGATGAGGTCTTTAAACTTGTTGAAAAATATTTTTCTGAGTGGCAAAAAGGTGAAGACCCATTTATAAAAAATCCTCCTGTTACATTCAAACCACTCGAAAAACCAGAAACAATAATTGTTGAGAAACAATTTCCAGTACCAGTTTGTATGATTGGTTTTCATGGCCCTGATACAAAACGAGATGTCAAAGCAACTTATGCTGCAGATGTTTTTTCGAACATCTTGAATCAAAAAACATCCAATTTCTACAAAAATCTGGTTGAATCAGGATTGATATTGGGCATAAATGTTGGCTATCAAACTGAACAAAATGTTGGTCCCATAATGTTCTTTTTCCAATCTACTCAGGAAAAAATTAAAGATGCTATTAAAGCACTCGGACAAGAAATAGAGAAATTCGATTCACCAGATTATTATACTGATGAGCAACTTGAAACTGCTATAACAACAATGGCAGTTGACGAAATTTATTCAAGAGAATCAACTTCAAGCTGGGTCCACAATGTTAGTTTCTGGTGGGCAGTTGCTGGATTGGATTATTATGAAAATTATCTTAAAAATTTAAAAAGAGTAACAAGAGAAGATATTAACGATTATGTAAGAAAATATATAAAGGGGAAAAATTATGTAATTGGTGTATTGATATCTGAAGAAGCAGCTAAATCTATTGATCTAAAAGAAACAGATCTTCTCTTAGGAACATCTGATTATGAAAAAACTGGAAAATAAATCGGAAAGGGAATAACAATGAAAATTACAGGAAAAATATTATTAATTTCTATAATAATTATATTTCAAACCTATGCACAAAAGGAAGTAAAGGAAATGAAAATAGATGGTGTGAAGGTAATATTTAAACAAGCTGAAAATGATGTTGTGGCATTCAGAATGTTTATTAAAGGTGGTACAACAAATCTCAATAGAGAGAATGCTGGTATAGAAAATTTTGCATTGATGGTTGCTACAACTGGAGGTACAAAAAATTATCCCAAAGAAGAATACAATAAAATATTGGAAAAACTTGGTTCAAGTATTTCCGCAAATTGTAGCAATGACTTCTCCACAATTTCTATCAGGTGTATTAAAGATAATTTCGACAAAACCTGGGACCTTTTTGAAGATGTAATTTTAAATCCAGCCTTTGAAGAAAGTGAAGTCGAATTATCCCGTGAACAATTGATAAGTTCTATAAAAACAGAAGATACAAATCCTGATGCACTTATAAGAAAAGAAATGGTTCTATGGTTTTATGAGGATCATCCGTATTCAAATCGCTGGATCGGGAATTTGGAGAATGTTAAAAAATTCTCAAGAGATGATTTGATTAACTATTACAATCAGTTATTGGTTAAATCAAGACTATTATTCGTTATTGTTGGTAGGATTGATCAAAAAGACATTGAGAAAAAAATTTCAAATTTACTTAATAAAGTTTCTATTGGTAATTATGAAGATGTTGAGCTTCCAATTCCAGCACGTGCTAAAAGTGGCGGATATCATATTGTAGAAAAACCAATTCCAACAAATTATATAATGGGACAATATTTGTTACCTAAAATGAATGAAAAAGATTATTATGCAGCTTTGCTTGGTCATTCAATTTTACGTGATCGGGTTTTTGAAGAAGTCAGAACAAAAAGAAATTTAAGTTATGCCCCTACTGCAGCAGTAGTCACTGAGAAAACCACAACTGGTTTTATATATGTTTCCACCACAGACCCTGACTCCGCTATAAAGGTAATGCTTGCAGAGCTGGATAAGATAAAACAGGAACCTATTCCTGCAAAAGAATTGAAAAATCATAAGATGAGATTCATTACAATGGATTATATGCGACAGGAAACAAATGCAATGCAAGCAGGTGCTCTAGCTGCTGCTGAATTGTATACTGGAGATTGGAGAAATGCAACTAAATTGATCGATTACATAAATTTAGTTACTTCTGAACAGATTAAACAAATGGCTAATAATTACATCAAAAACCTTAGCTTTGTTTATGTAGGAAAGAAAAAGAAAGTAAACGAAGAATTGTTAAATTACAAATGATTGATATGTTTAGAAAAATAATTTTAATTTTTTTAATTTTAATATTTCAAGTTTCATTTTCTCAAGACCTAATTGTTCCCGATTGGGCAAAGGATGCAATATACTATCAGATATTTCCTGAAAGATTTTATAACGGAGATACACTAAATGATCCACCAAATACTGAATCATGGGGTGCTGAACCCAAATATAATAATTATTTTGGCGGAGATTTAAAAGGTGTAATTCAAAAACTTGATTACATTCAGGATTTAGGTGTAAATGCAATTTATTTCAATCCACTGTTTGAATCAAATTCAAATCATAAATACCACACGAAAGATTATTTTAGCATAGATGATAATTTTGGTGATGACTATATCTTTAAACAATTGATTGATGAGTGCCATAAGAGAGGAATTAAAGTGGTAATTGATGGAGTATTTAATCATACAGGAGTTGAATTCTTTGCATTTCAGGATATTGTAAAAAATGAAAAGAACTCTAAATATCTGCACTGGTATAAAATTCATAGCTTTCCAGTTCAACTTCCACCTGCAAAACCTAACTACGAAGCCTGGTGGGGTATAGGAGATTTGCCTAAATTAATGACAGATGATCCTGATGTTAGAAAATATCTATTTGATGCAACAAGAAAATGGACAGAAATGGGAATTGATGGTTGGCGACTTGATGTACCAAACGAAATGTCGCACGATTTCTGGATTGAGTGGAGGAAACTTGTAAAATCCATCAATCCAAATTGTTATATAGTTGGAGAAATCTGGGAAGATGCATCATCCTGGCTAAAAGGCGATCAGTTTGATGCTGTTATGAATTATCTGTTTAGAGATGCGATAAACCTATACCTAGTTTTCAATAAAATAAATGTTCATCAATTCGATTCAATTCTATCCATCCCAAGAAAATATCCTCTTGAAGCACAATTTGTTCTACAAAACTTAATTGGAAGTCACGATACAGAAAGATTTCTGACTTTAACTGGAGGTAACATCGAGAAAGTAAAATTAGCAGTATTTTTCCAAATGACCTATATCGGAGCTCCAATGATTTATTATGGAGATGAAATTGGTATGATGGGTGGCCGTGATCCGGATTGTAGGAGGACGATGATTTGGGATACTCTTCACTGGAATCGTGATTTGAGAACATATTATAAAAAATTTATTCAGATCAGAAAAGATTATCCCTCACTTAGACGAGGTAATTATAAAACGATTCTGAAAGATACGAAAAATAATATTTTTGCATTCTCACGTGAATATGAAAACGAAAAAGCAATCGTAGTTTTAAATAATTCATCAATATGTAAAGATATTAAACTAAAATCACCATTTTCTAATACAAAAGAATGGAAAGATGTCGTGAGAGATAAGAGGTATAATCAAGTTAAATCGACTATAAACATTAAAAATCTTGCACCAATGAGTGGCGTGATATTAATTAGTAGGAGATAATATGAAGAAAAGCTTTTTTATAATTATATTAATATTTTTTTCGTTGCAATATGATTTTGCTAATCCAGAAGATAGTGTTACAATTACTTTTAGAACATATCAACCAGTTTCTCCACTGGTTTATGTTCCAGGAGAATTTAATAACTGGGGACCAAACACAAACGGAGTGATAAATCCAGGTGCTCCTTCGCAAATGACATATGATAACATACTCTCTGCTTGGATTAAAACTTATACTTTTAAGATAAAAGACCCAATAGACACTCGTAGAAAAGTTGCAGATTCGGTTTTTCAATATAAGTTTAACCGTGGTGGAACAATTGATGGTTGGTATAGCGATCCTCTTAATCCTGAAACCAACCCATCAGATTATAATAATTCAGTTTTAAGAATGACAAAGTTTTTCTGGTTTCAGTATTATAATTTCGAGGTATCTCAACAAATTACAAGAATAACTGCTTCATTAATTCATGCAAACAGTGATTCAATTACATCAATTATTCTCTCCACTGCTCAAACGGAAAATTCTCCCCGTACAACAATTGAAGTAACTGATTATTTTAATCGACAATTAAGAATTCTAGATTATACACTTCCAGTTCCTATTCCAAAAAATTATTTTATTCGACTTGTGGGATACAATGATAAAGGTGACTCGGTAGTTTTTAAGAAAGGTGGTTATGAAGTTGTAACATTACCGATGCCAGCTTATGTTAAGCATGGTGTGACTTTACCTTCTTCTGCATCAAACGATTCAACTTCATTTAGAATACGTGTACCAAACAAGGAATATGTACTTTTAAGAGTTGCTCCACTTGGACAAAATCCTGCAACTGCATCTCCAATTGTGATGCGGAGAGCAACTCTAAATCATGAATGGTGGATTAATTTAAAACTCCCTAAAGGTACATATGAGTATTTATATGAAATTGAAAATGGTAAATTGATTTACGATCCTTGGGGCAGATGGAATGGTACAAACGGTAGCAGATTTTCTACTGACTCAACAGGTTTGACAGCAGATGATTATGTATGGAGAAATACTAACTTTCAACGCCCACCACTTAATAAACTTGTGATATATGAATTGAATGTTAATGAATTTGCTGGTGGTAAATTAGGTTTGGGTAGTGGACAGGGAACATTTCTTCATTTAATCGAGACCTTACCATATCTTGATTCTCTCGGAATTAATGCAGTTGAGTTAATGCCAGTTACAGATTATGGTATTATTGGTAAAAGTGGATTTTCATGGGGTTATGATGTTAATTCATACTTATCGTTAGAACCAGGATATGGTTCGCCTCGCGATTTTAAAATATTCGTGGATTCTGCTCATGGTAGAGGAATAGCAGTTATTGTTGATGTTGTATTTAATCACCTAAACGAAACAAGTGCGCTCTGGCAAATGGCTCCAAATGAAGATATAAATCCTTATTTTAAAAGGTGTAATCAGTTAAATTATAATGAAGACCAGCTCTGTTTTTTCAAGGATCTCGACCATTGGGCTAATGAAACTCAAGAGTTAGTTTATACAACATTAAAGATGTTTATAGATGAATATAAAGTTGATGGATTTAGATATGATTTAACTCAAGGCATTGGCTGGAATATTAATGAACCAACAAAAGGCATCTTGGGTTGGGCAAATCGCATTCATCAAGAATATGCTGGAAGCATTTATCAGATTGCAGAACATCTTCCAGAAAGTCCAGCATTGTTATATTATAGTGGACTTACAAGTGGTTGGCACGATAGCTTTCGTGATGAGATCTTCTGGGAGGTGATTTATCGTAATCGCTCACTTCTAAATTTTGAAAATTTGATAATCGACCTCGGTGCGTATCCTGGAAATGATACGCCAGGTTCACCATCGCGTTATGCAAATAGAACAGAACCAGTCAATGCAACAGTAAATCACGATGAACAATCTCTAATTTATGAGATGATAACATTCCAAGGTGTACCTCTTGAAGAGGCAATTATTCGTGATAAATTGTATGCAACATTTATGTTTACCTCTCTGGGAATTCCAATGTTATGGCAAGGGATGGAGTTCAGCGCACCACGTGGATGGCAAAACGATAACGAAAAGTTATCATATCGACCAGTAGAATTTTATCTCTATCCAACATCAAGAGGTCAATCACATTATAATTATTATAAAAAACTGATATTCCAACGGTTGCATAATCCAGCTCTCTACAATGGTGTGTTATTAAAACTTTATCGATATGATTCACAGAGAACTTTGGTATGGGGGTTCGAAGATACACTTACTGGTTCTAAAGTTATGTGTATAGCAAACTTGAGTGGTATTCAGCAAACTATAACAAATGTTCCATGGCTTTCTACTGGTGAATGGTTTGATATTTTTGATCAGAGTGTGATGATTGTAAATTCTATTCCTATTCCATCTTTAATAATCGATGCTTATACAGCGAAAATTTATTCAAGTAAATCAGATAGTGCTTTATTAGGTATCGAAAGTTTCGTAAAATCGATACCTGAACAATTTTATTTATATCAAAATTATCCGAATCCTTTTAATCCATTAACTAATATTAGATTTGATATACCTATCTCAGGTATTGTTAGTTTAAAGGTTTATAATGTTCTTGGTGAGGAGGTTGCTATTCTAATTAATGATGAGATGAAGGCTGGCAGTTACATTGTCAATTTTAATGCCTCTCATCTAACAAGTGGAGTTTACTTTTATAAATTAAATATAGATAATTTTTCATCAATCAAAAAAATGTTGCTATTGAAATGATTTTTAATTAAACCTTAGAGCCGATTCTTCTTTAACTAAGAGAATCGGCTTTTTTGTTGAAAGTAATTTTTGGAAAGTTGAAAATCTAAAAAATATTTGGCATATATTATTATCTGAAAACACCAACATACTTTTGGATATTGAATATTTATACTTATATTTATACATAGTTTGTGAAAATTATGAGATATTAGACCTACCTAAATTGAAAATATCCCTGAATTCACACTTTATTAGACGAAATAATAACTCACTAAAATGAAAGAAAAGAACATTTTACGCGATATTTTTGATACCATTAAGGAGGGCGTCTTAATCCTTGATACTAACTACAATATAGAACTGGCGAATCAGAGCTTTCTTGAACTTTTTAAAGTTAATAACACCTCAGTAATTGGGAAATCCTTCTTTGAAATTCTTGATAGATCCCTCGACAAGAGTGAGATTCGGAAGATATTTGAGGGTTTAAAATCAAAGAATGAAGCAGCTAGTAAATTCAGATTTAATAAATCTATTCCTTCTACCGGTGAGAAAATTATATTGTTTAATGCAAGGAATTTGACTTCGGAATTTTTTCCATCACATATATTTGTTGTTTTTCAAGATATAACTGAAAATGAAAATCACAAAATTAGAATTCAACAAATTGAAAAGCAGCTAATTACTGCACAAAGATTGGAATCAATTGCACTTTTAGCTAGTGGAATTGCACACGATTTAAACAATATATTTGGAGTTATTATTGGCTTTTCGGATCTATCAATGAAATCAATTGGGACAAATCATCCTTTATCAGAAAACTTAATGCGCATTAGCGATTCTGCATTAAAAGGTGCACAGATAACAAGGCAACTGTTGGCATTTTCTCGTAGGCAAGTTATTTCTCCTCAGGATATTAATTTAAATGATATAGTAAAAGATACTTTAAAATTGTTATCAAAAACTCTGGGTGAACATATTGAACTTAATTTTATACCTGAAAAAAACTTAAGAACAATTTATGCAGATCCAATACAAGTAGAGCAAATTTTAATGAATCTTTGCATTAATGCCAGAGATGCAATGCCCAATGGGGGTAAATTAATAATTGAAACTTCAAATGTGAATCTTGATCAAGAATATATCGATACACATATAAGTGCAAAAATTGGGAGTTATACATTACTTACAATTACCGATACAGGTGAGGGAATGAGTGATGATGTAAAAAGTAAAATATTTGAACCTTTCTTTACAACAAAAGAAAGTGGTAAGGGTACCGGTTTGGGATTATCAGTTGTGCATGGTATTGTCTATCAACACAATGGTTTTATAAATGTTTATAGTGAGCTTGGTAAAGGTACAACATTTAAGATTTATTTTCCATCTGTGGATCGACCAGCAATCGGGAGAGGAGATTATAGAAAAGAAGAGATTCCTGGTGGAAAAGAAAAAATATTATTGGTTGAAGATGAAAAAGGTTTAAGAGAAATGTTAAAGGCAACACTTGAGAGTTTTGGGTATTTTGTGTTTCATGCGAGTAACGGTGAAGAAGCTCTAAAAATTATTTATGAATGTAAAGAAAAAATAGATATGATTATATCTGATGTTATAATGCCAAAGATGAGTGGGAAACAGCTGTATGAGAAATTAAAAGAAACAAACTATAAGGGTCCGTTTTTATTTATAAGCGGTTATACACAGAATGTAATACATCATAATTTTATACTGGATAGCGAAATAGAGGTTTTAATGAAACCATTTACCCCTGTTGAACTTGGTAGGAAAGTACGAAGTTTACTAGATAAAAGCTTGTAAAAATTTTAATATTTTTTTATATTTACAAATGTTTAAAAAAATTGTACATTATGCCAACATATACATATAAATGCAAGAATTGTGAGAATGTTTTTGAGAAATTTCAGAAGATGAATTCTGATCCATTAAAGATTTGTCCTGTATGTAATCAAGAAGCACTAACTCGTATAATCGATGGTGGGGCAGGATTAATTTTCAAGGGTAATGGATTTTATATAACTGATTATAAAAAATCAGGTTCGTCAAACACCAATAAAACAAGTTCTACTATAAAAAAGTCGTTTGAAGATAAGAATAACCCGAGTGAGAAGTAATAGTTAAAAAGCATTTTGCAAATGTTCTATAATCGGTTTTCCTTTTTGCCACTTTATTGATACCACATCAAATCTTGCTTCAATATTTGTTATATTTTTTTCATAGAGATAGCCCTCTGCAACTTTCCTGAGCTGTTTTCTTTTTCCGATAGTAATTGATTCTTCTGGTTCTCCGTATTCTTCTGAACTTCTGGATTTGACTTCCACAAAAACAATAATTCCACTGTCTTCAGCAATTAAGTCGATTTCTCCGCGTTCGAAATAATAATTTTTTTCAAGAATTTTATATCCCTTCTCAGTCAGGAATTTTTCAGCTAAACTTTCTGCATTTGTTCCTTTTTTTCTTGTGTTTCTCATTTTTTATGAACCTTGAAACTTTTCCTGTGAATATCAGTAAGTCCGAATTTTTTTATTGCCTCGATATGCTCTCTTGTTCCATATCCTTTATTTTTTGCAAATTTATATTCTGGATACTGTTTATCATATTGTAACATAATTTCATCTCTTACAACTTTTGCAATAATTGAGGCAGCTGCTATTGTGTAACATCTGGAGTCGCCATCAACAATTTTTTTTGCAGGTATGTTGATTTCTGCAAAATAAGGACCATCAACTAATAAAAATTCAGGGGTTGGAATAAGCTCATCGATTGCTTTATGCATTGCCCTGAATGTAGCATTTAAAATATTAATTTCATCGATAACATTATTATCAACAATTCCAATACCAATGCTTAAAGCTTTAGATTTTATTATTTCATAAAGTTCATATCTTTTTTTGGATGAGAGTAATTTTGAATCTTTAATTCCGTCCAATTTTAGATGACGGGGAAATATCACTGCAGCTGCAACTACTGGACCAGCTAAAGGTCCACGACCTGCTTCGTCAACTCCAGCAATAAATCGCATTCCATTTTTCCATAATTCATTTTCAAAGGTTAAATGTTCAATTGTGTTATCAATATTTTTCTCAGAATTCATTGATTAAACCAAAATGAATTTTTGTTTGACTTAAAATATCACCTCTACCAAGTGCAAGAGAAACACCAATAATACCTAGTTTAGTTTGAACTCTCATTCCAACTCCATAACCAAATTTAAAAGCTTCAGATTTTTCTTGTGTATTTGGATCTTTTCTGAAATAATAACCTGTATCAAAGAATCCATAAAAAAAAGATCGCTTCCCAATTAAAAACCTATATTCAAAATTTGTCCAGTAAACTCGTGAACCTAAAAACTGGTTTTCTCTATAACCTCTTAAACTAAATGTACCACCTAATCTGTACATATCACTAATTTCAATTTTTGAACTATTTAGATGCTTTCCGTGAATGCCAAACATCATTACCTGTTTAGTGAATATTAATTTATAAATTTCTAAATCGAAGCTATAGCGTTGTAATGAAATTGATTGTGAAAGTGAATATAATTTTTTCCTACCATAAAAATAATCATTTCTAAAATAAATTCCATTTGTTGGATTATATACATAATCTCGCGTATCGTAATTTACTTCCAACCCTAAAGCAAAAGTTCCGCTATTTGATATTTGTGTAATAAATTGTGGATTGGAGTTGATAATATTGTCCTGACTGAGGATTGTACTGGCTGATAATAATTCACTTATCATAAATTCCATTTTAAGTTCGCCGTATCGTTTTATGTAAATTGTATCCTGTTTACGCTGGTAAAAATAGCTTTTTAGATTTACAGGGTAATTCAATAACCAGGGTTCTGTGTATCTTATTCCAATTTCCTGAGAAAATTTTTCGTCCTTAGACCATCTAAAATTTAACTTTCTCGCTGTCCCGAACAAATTTCTCATTGATATTTCAGCAGTGCCAATAAAATAGCCTTTTTCATCCAAATTACCAGGTAAATATCCAATAACTCCATCAAAAAAGTTTGTGTTACCTTCGGTCAACTTTATTAGTATTCCTGTTGAAATGAAATTTTCTTTATTGCTCGAAATATTTGTGTTGTGTTTATCATCATTCGGAGTATTGATTAGATAGAGAATTGGATCTTCAATATTATCAAACAATTGCATCTTATACAGACGAGATGTAATTTTCTTAAATTTTTTGTGATTATAAATTTCTCCAGGTTTTATTCTTAATTCTCTGATTATAATATTGGAACGTGTCTCTTTATTACCATCAATTTTAATCTGTTCAATCTTTGCTCTTCCTTTCTCATCAATTTCAATTTCAACAGTAAATGTTTTTGTTGAGTCATTAATTTGTATATTGTTGATTTTTATTGTTGTGAGAGGAAATCCGTTGTTTTCATATAATGATAAAATGTTTTCAATATCAGTTTCGAGCAAATTTTTATTCAAGCAGGTTCCGGATTTAGTTTCCATTAAAGTCATAAGTTCATCTAAATTGAAATGAGTATTTCCAACAATGAATATTTTATCAATTTTATACTGCTCTTCAGGAATTATTGTTATGAAAATATCCACTGATGAGGTATCAATGGTTGTTGCTATTGAGTCCAGATATATTTTAACATCAAAATAGCATTCATTCTGAAATAGTTGGTTTAATTTAGAAAATGCTTCATCTATTGTTTGATTTGAGTAGATTGAGTTCTTTAAAAATATAATACTTTTAAGCAAATAATCTGTACTAATAGCTGTGTATGGTTGATGAATTATAATATTTCGGATTTTAGGTGTGTTAAAGGCAAGGGAATGAAGTAATAATAAAATTAGGAGTAATAAAAAAAAATTTTTCGGAATTTTTTTAAACATTAAAACATTTTGGCAAATTATAATTTATCTTGGTCTTTGCCATATATCCCAGATTGGTGTTATAAGTTTATAATCGCCAAAGCCAGACTCATCAACGAACACGAATTGTCGGTTTAATTGGTAATAATACCAAACCTCATAGGGTTTTGAATCAATATCAAAAGGATGTCTATCTACATTATTTGGTGAGCCAAAAATTATGAAAATCATACCCATATCTGTCTTCCAGCCCTCAATATAATGCTTAAAATTTTTATTTGCATATTCCACTCTTGAATAGTATTCTTCCATTAATTCATTACGTTCAGTATTTGGTGTAGGGTCTTTTTTCTTCCAGAGTTCTTTGAATGCTATTACTTTTTCATTAAGAGGTAAAGCTTTAATTCTTTTTAGCTCGGCTACGTTCTCAATATAAATCATCTGATCAATAGCGGCATCAAGATCTATAATTGAGGTTGGCATTCCACGCCAATGTATCGAAAATGGTTTTGTAACTGTAAATTTAAAATTTTCCTCCGATGTGTCACGTAAATGTTTTGGAGATACTATTACATTCAAAATATACTCTCCCATTGGAAGTTCATCTGAATTTACTTTAAAGAAAATAGCATTCTTCGTTAACTGTAACGGATGCTTTGAAGAACCTGAACGAAGAGCTTTCCTCTCTTTCAAAATTTCGTAATCTATCTGTAATGAATCGGCTGAAAGATAATTATATACCTCCAAAAATACATGGAATCCATCAGGCAAATCCACTACATTACCTGATATATTTGGTGAAATGATTTTTTTATCTCCTTCAAATGTAAGTTTGTTCAAAATCATTATATCTGATGTAGAAAATTTTGTATTACTATAATTTCTTAATTCAATGGATTTCATTGCATTGATATATTTCTTTGTTTGATTATCTCGTAACTGAACTTTAACAAAATATTTGCCAGAAGGTAATAGAAAAGATTGTTGACTTAACTTATAGTGCCTTGGCGATATTGTTTCCTCATAAATATCAGTTTTAATAGTTTCATTCCAGAGTTTTTCTTTTATAAGATTTTTATTTGAATCAAACAAGGATATTGTCAATTCATAATTTGCAGTAAATGTAAGACCTTCTTTCATAAAAAAAATGTTTTCATAAGGCACTTGTATGTATATATCTAATCTGCTACCAGTGCCACTATCAGGTGCAAAGCCCATAAGATCGAAGAATAAAGTTGGTACATCCAGGTCAGGTTGTTTGCGGGTTTCCACCTGTGAGAGTGAAAGACTGTTGATAAAACAAAAAATAAAGAGTATTTTTAAATATATTTTCATAAATTACTTTCTTTGTTTAGTTAATTCAGCAATTAGATCATATTCTAAATAATCAACGATTTTTACGTAATAAAAATTTCCTATAGACAGAGAATATGTGCTATTTATTATTACTTCATTATCAATTTCTGGTGCATCAAATTCAGTCCGCCCATAGGCAATATCTTTCGTTTTGCTATCAATTAAAACTTTTAATTTTTTACCCAACGACTTACTATTATTTTTCAAATTAATCTCTTTCTGAATGGTCATAATGATATTTTTTCGTTCCTCCTTGATTTCTTTTGGTATTGGATCACCATATTTTTCTGCATATGTATCTTCTTCCATAGAATAAGTAAAAACACCTAATCTTTCAAACTCCATTTCTTCAACAAATTCTACGAGTTCATTGAATTCTTTTTCTGATTCTAATGGATAACCAACTATCAAAGAAGTTCTAATTGCAATATTTGGTATTTTAGTTCTAATTTTTTCAATTAACTTTCGCGTGGAATTTGAACTGATTCCACGCCTCATAGATTTTAAAATTTTATCTGAGATATGCTGAAACGGTATATCAATATATTTACAAATTTTAGGATTATCAAATACGCTTATAACATCCTCAGGAAATTTTGAGGGATAAGTGTACATTAATCTGATCCACTCAATTCCTTCGATCCTGGTAATTTTATCAAGCAGCTCAGCGAGTTTTCGTTTACCATAGATATCTAATCCGTAATAAGTTGTATCTTGTGCAATAAGAATTAGTTCTTTAACACCAAGCATTGCAAGCCGTTCTGCTTCAATCACAATCCTCTCGATTGGTTTGCTTTGATATTTTCCTCTAATTAAAGGAATAGCACAAAATGAACAGGGATTGTCGCAACCTTCGGAGATTTTAAGATATGCATAGTGCTTAGGCGTTGTTAAGAGTCTTTCTCCAAGTAATTCATTTTTGAAGTCTATTCCAATTTCTTCAACTACTTCCTCTATTTTGTTTGTGCCAATGAATCGATCAACCTCTGGGATTTCTTTTTTTAATTCCTGTGTATACCTTTCTGAAAGACAACCCATTACAATAATTTTTTTTAACTTGCCTTCCTTTTTTAATTTTATAGCTTCAAAAATTGTATCTAGAGATTCTACTTTTGCATCTTCAATGAAACCACATGTGTTTATTACTAGAATATTAGCATCGTTCGGATTTTCGACAATCTGGTAATTACTTTTTTCTATTTGTTTAAGCAACACTTCTGAATCAACAGTATTTTTAGCACATCCTAAAGTTAAAACTGCTAATTTATTATTTTTATTCATTCTTATCAGGAAAAAATTATGAAATCTAAGTATAAGTAAAGGACAGGCGAAACAAAAAGCAAACTATCGAATCGATCAAAAAATCCACCATGACCTGGAATTATAGAAGAAGAATCTTTTAAAGAAGCATCTCTTTTAATCAACGACTCAACAAGGTCTCCGATCTGTCCAACAGTTCCAATTACTAAACCAAAAACAAGAGATTCGTTTAATGTTAGGTATTCAAGTAATAAATATTTTGCTCCTAACGATGCAATTATTGCAAAGATGAAACCCATAAATGCACCTTCCCAGGTTTTTTTAGGACTTACTCTTTCAAAAAGTTTGTGTTTACCGAATAACATTCCACCAAAGTAAGCCATTGTATCGCATATCCAGATTATGCCAAATATTGATATAACTGTATATCCACCCAATAAATAAATTTTTTTGAGGTTTTCGTTAGCAAATGGTTCAAGAAGATCGAAATATCGACTTAATGGAAAACTGCCCGGTATAAAAAGCTCTCTGATGCCAACTAATGTGCCCATAAAAAGAGAGATATAAAAAATTCCTATCAGGGTTGCTGAGATGTTGAGAATAGCGCTGCCATTATTCCGAAAAAGTTCAATTATAAGTATCAATAAAATAGTTAAGATGAATATGATTAATATAAGTTGTGCCTGAGAAGGGAAGGGCAGATAAATGTTTTGGTTTTCAAAAAAATTTAGGATTTGATATTCAATTTTGTTATGGAAGAATGATGTAACGATAAATATACCTGATATAATTCCTAATATTTTTTGAGGCTTTGCTCCTTTAATTTCTGTTATACGATAAAATTCTAATTGGGACATTACCGAGAATAAAAGCACAAGCAATAAAAAATATATATCACCTAAGATAGACAGAAATAATATAATTGGAATTCCTATTAAGGCTGTAAGTGTTCTGATCGTAAGATTGTTAAGACGCATTTAGTTGTCTTCGTCTTCTGAGTTCTCACCAAATAGATTTATTTGATTCAGATATTCCTGAGCCTCTTTTAAATTAGTTTTTTGCACCATTACATTAACTATTGCCATATCTCCGATTGTTACTCCATAAGCATGATCTCGTTGGGAAAAGACCATACAAGGAATTCCAGCACCTTCAAGGTTTGCTTTGACCATTTCCGCTTCATATTCTAAGTTTGTTGTAAAAACAACAACCCAATTTTCTGATATTTTAATATGTTCGTCCTTATTGCAAAAAAGTCTGCCACTATGCTCAACTGCGCAGTCAGAACAAACAGCTTTTCCACAAATTACACAACATCCTATAGCTTCCACATCTGGATGAACCTCACACATAATATCTTCATCATCCGTTAAAAATTCTGATTGTAAATAACCGCAATGAGGACAGAAGATATTTTTATTCGAAAGTACCTCTTCGCAATTAAAACATATTAGAGGTTCTGATTCCTCGAGTGGATAATTACAATCAGGACAAATTTTAATTCCTTCTTCGTACTCATATCCACAAATTGGACAATACGGCATACTAAATTCCTTCTATTGTTTTTTTGAATTTAAATTAGATAATTTTATAAAATAGTACAATGAAAATAAGAAAATAATTCCAAAAAATGCAAAATTCATCAGAAGTAATCCAGTAGATATGTTATTTTCTTGAATTCCAATCAGGGTTTCATCTTCGCTGCCCAAATAAATTGAAATTACAGCGAATATATTATTACAGAAATGAGCCAGAATAGGAATAATTAAACTATTCGACTGGTAATATATGAATCCTAGATAAATTCCAATAATTATTAAAGGGATTAAATTAATTGGGTTTAAATGGAAAACACCAAATATTATGCTGCTAATTATAATACTTTTAGTCGGATTAAGTGACTTTTCTATAGTACTTTGAAAAAAACCTCTAAAGACAGTTTCTTCTACAATCGAGGGGACAAGTACTACTGATAAAATTACAATTAATAATTCTTTTGAGTCCTTAGCTCCCGCTACAAGTTTATATGAGCTTTCAATACTTTCCTTTAATTTTTTAAATGTTTCTTGAAGAGTATCAGGTAGTGGTATCATATCCTGAAAATAAAGATATACCTGTAGTATTTGTTGTAATGAAAAAATACCAACTATGGTTAAAATATATAAAAGTACATTTGCTCCATTAATTTTTAAATATTCTGAAACTTTGTGTGTGACAAGCTTTGAAAAAAATAAAGTTGGAATTAAAAGTAAGAAAATTTGTCCTGCTATTGTTAATAATCTAATTAAGTTTACATTGGTTTCGTCGAAATTAAAGCCTACAAATATTAATGTAACAATTCCACCTATTCCCTGATATAAAACAAACAAACCTGAAATTATAAGAAATGCAAAAAAAATTGGTGAAATGTTATTTCTTTCAATAAAAGTTAGCTGGGAAGAGATTTCTTCTCTCTCGTTTTGATTATTTTCGTCTGTCATTTAATTTTTGCTTTAAAATTGCTACAAAAAGTGGAATCATAAGTTCGTGATGACCGATAAAATTGTATCCTTTTCCACCATGTTGAGTTGGACGTGTTACAATATTCATAAAAGGTCTATATTGAGGGATCATATCAAAATTTGCAGTTGAGAATTTTTTGACATTATATCCCAAATTTCTGACTACCGTCAAGGCTTTTAGAAAAACTTCTGGTAAAATTACAGCTGAACCGATGTTTAAAACTACTCCGCCATTTAAGTCCTTAATAACATTACAAAGTATTTTAAAATCTCTGAAACTCATTTCACCGGTTACAGCACCATCCATTGTTGGTTGCTGATGTATGATATCTGTTCCAATTGCTGCATGGACCGTTACTGGTATATTGTTTTTATAAGAGGTAGCTATTATACTATTTTTTAAGAATTTTGGTTTTCTCCTGATTAATTCTCTTCCGATGGCAGTTCCGTATCCTATGTCTTCAGAGATGGAGATTTTGAGTGTTCCATTTATAAATTCTCCTGTTTCTCTTGCCATACCAAATTTGCCGTCAATGATGTTTTTAGCTACATCTTCAGATGTCTTGCCATATAAAGTTGATTCAACGTCGTGTATTGCAGCAGCGCTATTCATTCCAACTGCAGTGATAATTTTAGAATTAATTAAATCTACAATTAGAGGTGAAAGCCCAACTTTTATAACATGAGCACCAATTAAAAATATTCTTGGGCGATTGCGATATAATGCATCAATAAATTTGTCAGCTAAATCCATAAGATCCCTGGCAGCAAGAATATGCGGGAAAGATTCAACGAAGTTTGAAAAGCTTTGGTTCTCAGGATTAAATACCTTGGCAAAATCTTTTTGTTTAACTTTATTCTTCCGAGATTTTATTGAAAATGTTTTAATTTTACTCAAATCAATCTGTTTAATTGTTTTCATTTTATTTTACCTTTGCTTCAATTTCTCCGTTTATGCCTGAATACTTTGTTAACTCAGCTGTGATTGAGCCAATTAAGATTTTTGATTTTACCATAACGGGAATTTTTCTTTTATCATCAGTTAGCCATATATAAAGTGTTCCTTCGCTTTTAAATAAGCCACCTTCCTGAATTATTGGTTCAACTACTATGCAATTAAATTTTCCTGCTTTAACTTCAACTTGTTGCTTCCCTTTATATTTAACCTCCAGAATGTATGTTGTATCTTTATAGAAATTTTTCAGTGTAATTCTTTGACCTGGTTTCATATTAGAGAAATCAATAGTACGAGTATAATAAAATGCAGAAATTATATCGTGAACATAAGATTCAATTGGATATTCACCTTCAGAGGTTTTAGCAATCCCAAGATAATGATCAAATTCCGCTTCAAAATCTCTTGCATATTTACCCTCTCTGATATGTTGCTCAAATCGCCATGGGAAAATACCTTCTGCATCTACGACTGATATGTATAAATCTTCAACTTTATAAAAGGTTGAAAAAAATGGTAATGAGTTCACCCGGGATTCAATATAATAGCTTTTTCTGCCTTTGTAATATTCTAAGTTTGGTATGGTAAGCACCGCTTTGCCAGCAACTATAAATCCGTAACGGACGTTGAATTCAAGAGTTTCTCCAACATCAAAAGCCTCGTTATTTATAGTGCGAAATGAAAATTTGGTGTTGTTTGTATTGGTTCCTGTAACTGCTGGTTTTAATGAATTTTGTGAATATGAAAATGAGAAAAATATTATTAAAAAAAGCAGTATTATAAAATATTTTAATTTTGATTCGTTCATCCTGAACTAATTTAAAAAAAATTTTACAGCTTCAAAAACTTCATCAACTGTAATAGAATTCATACATTCACATTCTTCTGAATTTTTACATTTTTTACAATTTAGTGGTTTGTTTATCGGGGTTAATATTTTGCACTTTTCTGTATAAGGACCCCAACGCTTTGCACTCAAAACAGGTATTTGAGGATATAATCCAACCACAGCTGTACCAGTTGCGGCTGAAATATGAAGTGGCCCTGTTGAATTTCCTACAAAAACATCAGCAAGTTTTGTTAGTGCAACATACTCCATTAATGTCAGGTCACACATCATTTGTATCCTGAATGTTCCAATTTCGCTTTGTAATTTGCTAATTTGTTCTTTTTCTCTTTGTGAGCCAGTTAGGATTATTTTTACTTTATCAACTTGTGATAATTTTTTACATAGTAATGCGAAGTTATAAATACTCCAGGTTCGTGTTGAACCACCAGTTCCAGGATGTACTATAACGATTTTATCTTCCTTGTTAATTCCAAGTTTGTTTAATTTTTCTGATACAGAAATAAGATGGTCTGGATTTGGGATTAGCCACGGTAATTTAATTTGATACAGTTCAATGCCTAAAGGTTTTAATAAATTCAGGTTATATTCTAACTCGTGCTTTTTTGCATATTTTCTATGTTCTTTTACTCTTTTGTTAAACAGGAAAGAGTAAAATCTATACGCTGAACCAATACGAATTGGAATTTTTGCAAAATATAGAAGCAATGAAACTCGAAATCTGGGGAAAGCTGAAATAGCCACGTCAAATTTATATGATTTTAATAGTTTTAGGAGTTGAAAAAAACTTGTTTGTTTACTATTGCTATCATAGATGAGTGTTTCATCAATACTTTTATAATTTATACTCAGTTCCGATGTGTAATTTCGAACCAGCATTGCAACATAAGAGTTTGGAAAGTATTTTTTAATTACGTCTGCAAGTGGTAAAGTTAGGACAAGATCCCCAATTCGATCTGTTCTTACTATTAAAAATTTTTTTGGTTTTTCCATAGTTATTGACTAATGCAATATAAAAGAAAGCAAAGTGATTTCCAAGGCTATGGATTATTTTTAGATTTGAAAAATTGGGTAAGCTTCAACAATTATTAGTTTTAATTTTTCTTTGTTGTATATTACCTGCTATTAGTCATTAAAGATATAATTTGTAAAGAAATAACAATGTTGTGTGGAATTTTTATTACACTTTTATATCTAATTTATCTTTCCTTTATATTTACTAACCCTTTTAAAATATCCTTATGTACCATATATGTGAGCATTTTCAATTTAACATAATCTTCATGATAAAAATAATATCCAGGATGATTATTGTTGCGTGCACTTGAACCAGAATCTTTTATCAGGTACCAATCCTTTCCGTCCATTTCTTTGTATCCGACAAGATGTATTCCATGATCATCTCCAGTTGTACCGTTACTGAATCTGAATTGTCTTGCATTTTCATCAATGTAATCAGATGGGATATCGAAAGTTGGGACAATAGCAATGCCTGCATGTCCTTCGTGTCCGGGTTCAGATACATCCCCACCAATACAAACTGTGTATCCTGAGCGAATAGCTTTTTTTAATACTTGCATAAATTCGTTAAGAGGAATATTGTAATAATCTTTACTATGCCACCAGTTATCAGGGACTTCGAATTCGATATATTCATAATATGGCTTTTCCATAAGTGAAATAACTTCAATGTAATCATCCAGATTAAGTTTAACTACTTTTTCAAGATATTCTTTTGGAGTGAGTTGTTTACCATCGACAATTACAGTTTTAGGTGGTTCTCCAAGATAATGATTTAGAATTGATTTAATTGTTGAAAGATTTTCTTCTTCATTCCAGGCGTTGGAATTTTTTAATCCTTGTAAATAGCTATTCATCTCATTAAATAATTTTGTATGATCGTGAAATGGTTGACCTCTTAGTAATCCAGTATAAGCATCAGCTGGAACAATACCATATTTTTTCCAGACGCGTGGTACAGCATTTGACTCTGAACCCTCAGCAAAGTTTGAGTTGCCTCTTTCTTCTATAAATCTTTTTGCTTTTTCAACATATTCCCAGTAAACTGTATAAAGTTCAGAGAGTTTTATCTCCTGCTTTGTTAATCTGTATATTTCAGATTCATAAAAAGATATTGCTGAATAGCACCAGCACATTCCTGTAATTCCTTGTGAAACAGGTTTATTATGCCAGTATTTTGTGAACTCATCAATAGATTTTGGTGATTTAACTAAACTAAAATCAGGTTGAAGTCGCTTTTTCTGTGGAACTTCCTTTTTGTAAAACTCGTCTAATGCTTTTTTAACTGAATCCATAAATTCGTTTTTTGATTCCACAAAAATTGCTTTATCGCGTTTTTCTACTTGTGCTTGTGTGAATTGGTAAAATCCAATCGAGAATAAAATTAGAATTGTGATCAAATGTTTCATTGTTGTTTCCTTTCTATTTTTTTATTTTACTTCTATTTCATGGCGGGATATAGTTTCTGGCTTTTTAAAAAAAATTTAAGAATCAGTTTAATTTAAAGATAATAAAATTTTTAATAAAACTCTATAGTAAGAATTGTAATTTTAACAATTTTCAAGCTTCTCCTGAACACTTTTGATTTTATCATCCATTGACTGTTCTTTATCAATTCGAGTTCCTATTCTGAGTGAAGCGGTGATGCGAGGGACTCCCATTTTGTGTAGTTCCTCATGGCAACGTTTAATTGCATTAAAGACTTGATCCCATTCTCCTTCAATGTTTGTGCCATTAGCATGAAGTTGCGTTTTAAGTCCTGCTTCTTTAAATATCTTTTCACATTCAGCTACATATTTTGAAAGAGAAAGCCCTACCCCCAATGGTACAATGCTTATATCTGCTATAACTTTCATATTTTTAGCTTTTTTTTGAAGTTATGACTGTTACATTGCTAAAAACTCTTTTAACGTCTTTGCTTCCACAGTGTGCACATTGTGGAGTTGGATTTTTTTCGTGCTCTTTAATTGAAGTTGTTACTGTGAAAGTTTTTTTACATTGGTTGCATTGATAATCATAGTTGGGCATACTATGTCTCCTTATTTTTGCATATATAATATAAAATCTTAAGAAAAAAATTTCAAATTTTATGAAAAGTAAAATGCAAAATATATAGTTTTTGTATGCGCTCAGTAGCTACATTTAAAAATAAAAAGGGAAATTAAATAAATTAGCTTATACTTAAATATTTTCAATGCTACCTTAACAAAATTATTTTCTTCGAGAATGATTTTCCATTACTTAATAAGCGGTAAATATAAACACCACTTGTTACAAGATTATTTTTGTTGTTTTTACCATCCCATTTGATTTCATAGAAACCTGGATTTTGTTCTTGATCTACAAGGGTTACAATTTCCTGTCCCAATAAGTTATAAATTTTCAAGTTCACATTGGATTTTTCTTTCAGACCATATTTAATAGTTGTTTGGGAGTTAAATGGATTTGGATATGCATTACTTAGAAATATTTCATCTGGTAGTTGAGAATTTTCAGAAATATTCAATATTTCATTAAACTTGTTTGTTAAAATATGCCTGATGACTATCTGAGCTGAATCAAATTTCATAAAGTATAGAGGGTAACCAAGTACTACAGTTTTAAAATCCTGGCCATAGTATTCCACAGCCACAGGTTTGTTTTTTAAACTACCAGCTAGTGATGTAGAGTCGTAATAAGTGTCGTATATAAAAGTTTCAATGGAATTCTCATTTGCATAAATTGCTTCAATGTTTATTAAATGAAAATTAAACGTTTCGGAAGTCTTTGTAGAATCAACATATAAAGATGGATAATGATCTACTATTGATTTTGCGCCAATCATTCTTGTCAAGGGTTTCTGTTCGGTTCTTCGAATCTTTAAATAATCATATACAAAATCGCCTTGACTAAAATCTTTTGGGTATGAATAGTTCTTACCAAAAGCTTTTGTTGGGCTATAAGATGTGATCAAAAGGTTTCCACCGAAATCGAGGTATTGTTTAATTGTTTGTTGGCTGTTTTGCGGTATGGAATAATCAATATAATCGTTGTTATGCCAGATAATTGTTGAATATGCACCAAGATCTGCTAAGGTTAATGATTTTTCTTTTGCAACATCGTAATGCTTAAAGCTATAACCATGTAATAGATTATTGTAAAATTCATCAACTTGTGAATCAGTTGGATATAATGGAATTCCACTACTATCGTAAGTTTCATCGACTAATAGAATGCCATACGCAAGAGAAACTCCTCTTGAACGTACAAGATTAGAAAATTCACTTTCATTTAAATCATTATCCAACGCTGTAATTTTGTAGTAAGAATATTCTTCTGTTGTGTTATTAGAGTCTAAGAAAAATGGCACAAGTTCTATTGAAGAATTAATTTTTGAGAATCCGGTATCAGGTTTGTTTGAACGGTAAATATTATAGCCGAGAAGATCTAATTCATTATTTGATTCCCATTGAAGTGAAACTTGATGCCACCAGGCATTGGCTGATAAATTTCGTGGAGCTCGCGGAATAATTTGTGGTGTTGCCGAGACTTCTTTTATGAAACTTTCATAACCACTATTATCAATAGCAGTGATTCCAATATAATATTTTGTTCCCTCTTCAAGATTTGTTAAAAGAAAAGAGTTTGTTTGTGTAGTATATGTAGTATCATAACTACCAGAAGCTTTGCCTACATATACTTTATAGCCAAATAAATCTGTATCTAAATTTTCTGACCAATTTATTTGAAGCGAATTTCCATTACCTATATCTCTAACAGTTATGTTTTTTACCTCAGCTGGTATTACTGAAAGAGTCAAAAATGTAGCAGTTGTAACTTTCAAAATGTCAGCAATATAATCCATATTGAGTAGTGTTATCAAATCATTTGGTGAGTGGTAAACTGGACTAAAATCTCTTTCTGCAAGATATACCGATGGATATCCATATCTCCAAAATGAATAGCTATCTGAACCTCCACTATTTGTACTTCCTTTTACGGGATTAAGCATGGTGAATTTTTTTGCTAATTGATTCATTACATTTGCAAAGAACTCTGAACCTGTATATTGATTAATTAGGAAATCGCGATCAGTTTGGTTTGGGTTGAGATAACCAATCATATCATGATTAAACATCAATTGAATGCTCATTCCATTTTGTTTTGCCTTAGATGCATAACTGTTGCTTCCAATAAGACCTAATTCTTCGGCAGCAAATGTAATAAATTTAACAGTTGTTTCTGGGATATAATTTTTTTGTTTAAATACTCTTGCAATCTCTAGTGCAGATGATGTCCCACTTGCATTATCATCAGCACCGGGTGCTGAAACTAAAGGGTTTACACTAGAATAAGAATCATGATGACCACCGATTACATAAACTTGTGAGGGGTTTACCGATCCATAAAGCGTTGCAACTACATTTCTTTGTAATGTTCCCGCATAGTAGAAAGTGTCAAATTGTACATCGTCATAACCCATTCTCTTGAATTGGTGATAGATCCAAGAGCTTACTGTGTCTCTGTTACTTGCAAAAGCATATCTTGTCCCAAAATCCTGTAAACTCTGAATAAACATCCTTATACTATCAGGATTAATGCCATCAATTATATTGAATATTAAGCTATCAAGTGGCGAGATCTTGTATGTGTGTTTAATGTCGGTAAGAAGAATTGGCTGATCTGGAAATTTTATTATATCAAAGCCGTCGTTTTTAATTGATAGATAGTCTAATTTTTCAGCTTTTAATAAAATTGTATTCTCATCGCTCGATAAAATATTGTACTTAGAAAATATTTCTGGTGTTAGCTTTTTTCCAGGTTTAACTGATATAATATAGTATTGATTTTCAAGAAAATTTTCTTCGATTATTTTATATTTCAAATCTAATTCTTTTAATTTAGAAATATCTGAATATTGTATAGCTGCAAAAATAAACTCATCAGTGATGTGGTAAATTGGAATGCTATTTTCTTGAAGCAGATTTACTACATCTAAAGAATTATATTTTATTTGAATTAGCTTTTTGAGGTTATTTTGAGAATATACAGGAAGCGATATTATTAAAGTAATTATTAATAGGGTATAAATTAACTTTTTCATAAGCTTTGAATTTAATTTTCGATTAAAAATTTTAGCTAATTTACATATAATTGAGTTGATAAGCAATTTTGCTTTCAGATGAAATATATGATTTAATGAAAATAAATGAAGCCAGAAAATTTTTTGCCAATCCTCATTTACTTTCATATATTACATATATGAAAAAATATCAGCTGAAAAAATCAGTTTTTGGTAACAATCTTCGTTTAATTGAACCAAAGCATTTACTTATAAATTATCAAAGGGAATTAAATGACGCTCAGCTTGAAGCAGTTACATCTACAGAAGGTCCACATTTAGTGATTGCTGGTGCTGGCACTGGGAAAACCCGTACAATAGTTTATCGTGTTGCTTATCTGGTTGAGCTTGGTGTAAATCCACAAGAAATTTTGCTTTTAACTTTTACCCGTAAAGCAGCACAGGAAATGCTTCGCAGAGCTGCTCTGTTGCTGGATTCAAGATGTGAAAATGTTTCCGGGGGGACATTCCATTCTTTTGCTAATAACATCTTGCGAAAATACTCTAAACTAATCGGTTATGAATCAAATTATACAATTTTAGATCAGGGTGATGCTGAAGATACAATAAATTTAATTCGCACACGAATGAAATTAGACGCACGAGAATTTAGATTTCCTAGAAAAGAAACACTATACGATATACATAGCAAATCAATTAACACATTGGCAACGATTGAAGATATTTTATTAAAAGAATATCCCTACTATCTTGAAATTATCAGTGAAATAGAAAACGTAAGTAAGAAATACGCGGAATACAAAAAAATCCATAATTTAATGGATTACGACGATCTATTATTAAACCTGGTAAAGTTATTCCAGGCTAGGGAAGATGTGAGAATAGCAATATCGAAAAAATATAAATACATAATGGTAGATGAGTATCAGGATACAAATAGAATTCAAGCGGAGATAATTAAACTGCTTGCAAAAAATCCGGATGGATCCTATTCAAATCCAAATATTATGGTTGTGGGTGATGATGCACAATCAATATATGCTTTTAGAGGTGCAACTATTAGAAATATACTCGAATTTCCAAAAATTTTTCCTGAATGTAAAATGATCACACTGGAAGAGAACTATCGAAGTACACAACCAATACTGGATGTAGCAAATGCTATATTAAATCAACCTCAAACAGAGAAAAATGATTGTTAAGCTAATAAAATGATTTTGATATTAAATTTGAAGTAATAAATTAAGTTATTTAAAAAGATGAATTTGTTTTCAATCAGGTAAGATTTTTATATATGAGTTTTGTGTTTAAAATAAATGTATAGAAAAAGATTATATACAAAAAAAACAGATGGAGCAATGCCGCAGTTAGTAATTGCTGAAAATGAGAATATTCAATCAAAATTTGTTGTTCAAAAAATCCTGGAACTAAGAGAAGAAGGTTTAAAGCTTGAAGATATTGCTGTCCTTTTTAGATCATCTTATCTTTCATTTGATTTAGAAATAGAACTTACAAAAGCAAATATTCCATTTGTTAAATATGGGGGATTTAAATTCATCGAAACTGCTCATATAAAAGATATAATTGCATACCTGAGAGTTACAGAAAATCCAAAGGATATAGTAGCATGGAACAGGATATTACTTTTAATTGAGGGGATAGGTCCTAGAACAGCTGAAAAAATTATTGATGCTATTTTACATTTTCAGACAGATAGATTTTGGCAGGCATATCATGATTATCCTGAGAAAGTAAGAGAATTGTTTGATTTACTTAAAACAGTAGCTCTGGAGATAAAAACGCCAGCAGAAAAGGTGGATCGTATCCAGGCTTTTTACGAGCCAATATTTCGTCAAGTATATGATGATTGGAGAAAAAGGGAAAAAGACCTTGAAATGTTTTATGCAATTGCTCAGAGATATTCGTCTGTTTCAGAACTTTTAACAGATCTTGCTCTTGAACCGCCCAACGAAAGTGTATCCGAAGTTATGTCGCCCGGTAAAGAAACAGAATTTTTAACATTGTCCACGATTCACAGCGCAAAAGGTCTGGAATGGAAGGCTGTTTTTATTATTTATGCTTTGGATGGTAGATTTCCAATTTCAAGAGCAGTTAATAATGATGAAGAACTTGAGGAGGAAAGGAGATTAATGTATGTTGCATGTACGCGTGCGAAAGAATATTTATTTATTACTTATCCAATAAATATATATGATAGGGAAACTGGAGTTGTTTTATCAAAACCTTCCAGATTTCTTGAAGGGCTGGATGAGAGTTTACTGGAAAAATGGGTAATTACAACTGAGGAATGATAATTGTTAATTTTTTGCATACTTAACCTTTTTTTTGTAAATTTAACAACTTAAAATTAACCACCAGGTGATAAAACCTGATTTTTTACAAATTTTGAAGAATAATGTTTGAAGATTTAACACAAAAATTAGAGAATGTATTTCATAAGCTACGGGGTTACGGAAAGATAACCGAAGCAAATATTGCTGATTCTATGCGCGAAGTTCGTCGCGTACTCTTAGATGCGGATGTCAACTATAAAATTGTTAAACAATTTATTGAGGATGTCCAAAAACGAGCTATAGGTCAGGAAGTAATCTCAAGTTTACATCCAGGACAGCTTATTATCAAGATCATTTATGATGAATTGGTAAAGCTACTGGGATCAACACACCAGGAGATCAAATTTGCTACAATGCCACCAACTGTTATTATGGTAGCTGGGCTACAAGGTTCTGGTAAAACAACTTTTTGTGCTAAGCTTGCATATTATTTAAAAAGGAAAGGTAAATTTCCAATGTTAGCAGCAGCCGATATATATAGACCGGCTGCAGTTGACCAATTAAAGATACTTGGAAAACAAATTGATGTTCCTGTACATTTCGAGTTAAATAAAAATGCCATTGAAATTGCTGTTGATTCTGTAAATCATGCACGCAAATCTGCCCGTGATGTGGTGATTATTGATACTGCAGGTAGACTTCACATTGATGAAGAAATGATGAAAGAAGTTGAAGATATAAAATCCAATGTTAATCCAAACGAAATTCTATTTGTTGTGGATTCTATGACAGGTCAGGATGCTGTAAATACTGCAAAAGCTTTCCATGATCGGTTGAATTTTGATGGTGTTGTTCTAACAAAATTAGATGGTGATACTCGTGGTGGTGCTGCAATATCGATTAGAGCAGTTGTGAATAAACCAATAAAATTTGTTAGTGTTGGAGAGAAAGTTGAGACGCTTGAACCCTTCCATCCTGATAGAATGGCATCAAGAATTCTGGGAATGGGGGATATACTTAGCTTTGTAGAAAAAGCTCAACAAGAGTTTGATCAGAAAAAAGCTGAAAAGCTTGAAGAGCGAATAATGAAGTCCCAGTTTACTTTTGAGGATTTCTTAGAACAACTTCAAGAAATCAAGAAGATGGGACCAATTTCCCAATTAATTGGAATGATTCCGGGTTTAAACAAACTTCCTGCAAATGACAATATAGATGAGAAATCTTTAATTCGTTTAGAAGCAATAATTAAATCGATGACTCCTAAAGAACGAGCCAATCCAAATATAATAAATGGAAGTCGAAGAAAAAGGATTGCCAGTGGAAGTGGGACTACTGTGCAAGATGTTAATAAGGTGTTAAAGCAATTTTTTGAGATGCAGAAAATGATGAAGATGTTTAAGAAAGGGAAATTTCCTAAAAACTTTCGTTCCTTCAATTTACCAGCAAATTAAATGTATGGAAAATTTAGAAAAAATTAATATATTATAGAAAAATTAAAGGAGTTAAGAGTGGTAAAATTAAGGTTAAGACGCATGGGGAAGAAAAAGCAGCCAGTATATAAAATAGTAGCTGCCGATTCAAAAAGTCCTCGTGACGGACGTTTTATTGAAGCAATAGGTACATATAATCCAAGAACAGAACCAGCATCAGTAAATATTAGAGAAAAGCTGCTCTTTAAATGGTTGAAAAATGGTGCTGTTCCAACTGATACAGTAAAAAGTTTGTTAAAACGTGAAGGTCTGCTATTGAAATGGCGCTTAATAAAGAAAAATGCAGATGAAGCAACTATTGCTGCAGAAATGGAAAAGTTTCAGATGCTAAAAGCTGAGAAAGAGCGTAAAAAAGCTGAGAAAAAGGTTATAAAGAAATCTGTACGAAAGAAAAAGAAAGCTGCAATAGAAGCTTCCGAATCCCCAGCAACAACACAGACAGCTTGAGTTTTTGATTTTTAATGAATGTTTAATTAAATTAATGTTAATTATAAAAACTTAAATATTAAAATTCGATAAAATATTGAACATTTCAAAATCCAGAAAGGAGTTAATATGAAAGAATTCATCGAATTTATAGCAAAAAATCTCGTTGATAGTCCTGATGAAGTTTCGATCACTGAGGAGACAAAAGATAACAAAGTTGTATTCCGTCTCAAAGTTGGTCAAAATGATATTGGAAAAGTCATCGGAAAGAAAGGCAAAACTGCTCAAGCTATGCGTACTTTGTTAAGCGCTGTTGGGGCTAAATTAGGCAAACGTACAATTCTTGAAATAATCGATAAATAATAATTAAATAAATTTTATAACACTTAATATTAATCTCTTAAAATTTCTTTGTGTTATAATATTAAAGAAGATAATGACACTATACGCATTAGGAAAAGTAGGAAGATCATACGGAATTAAAGGTCAGTTTAAATTTAAACCTTTTATTGATCATCGCAGACGTCTACTGACATTAAGCAAAATATACATAGGGCCAAGCGAAAAAGAAGCAGCTCCATATGAAATGATGGATGTTAGGTTCAGTAGAGATGGAATTATATTCAGAGTAAGAGATATATTCACTCGTGAGCAAGCTAAAGCATTAAATGGTCACTATATTTTTGTAGATGAAAATAATGTCATCAAACCACCCGAAGGACATTATTATATTCATGATATTGTCGGATGTATGGTGGTTTATGGGAGAAAAAAATTAGGTAAAGTTATTGATGTTCACAGACGTAGAGAAGGTTTTGCTCAGGATATCTGGGTAATTGAAGGTGATCCTGAGATATGGATACCGGTGCTTCCTGCATATATTAAGAGTGTTGATATAAAAAAGAAAAAGATTGTGATACAAAATGCTGATGGATTCTTGCCCGAAAAGAAAAAGTAATAATTATGAGAATCGATGTTATCACGGGCTTACCCAAAATTCTTACCAGTCCGCTGAATAATAGTATAATTAAAAGGGCAAGAGAAAGTAAAAAAGTAAAAATTGTAGTACACGATCTTAGAAAATATACACAGGATAAACATAAAACTATTGACGATACACCTTACGGCGGTGGTGCTGGTATGGTTCTTAAACCAGAACCAATTTTCAAATGTATTGAGAATCTAAAAAGTAAAAGAAATTACGATGAAATAATCTACTTAACTGCCGATGGTGAAACATTTCATCAGTCAATTGCAAACGAGTTATCATTAAAAAATAATCTAATCTTACTCTGTGGACACTACAAAGGCATAGATGATAGAGTAAGACAAAAATTAATCACTCGTGAAATATCAGTTGGTGATTACATTTTAACTGGTGGTGAGATTGCAGCCCTTGTAGTTATAGATGCGATTGTAAGATTAATACCAGGCGTTTTAAGTGATGCTGAATCACTTTTAACTGATTCTTTTCAAGACGGTTTGTTGGATGCACCTGTTTATACAAAACCAGCAGTTTTTAGAGGAATAAAAGTACCAGAAGTTTTACTTTCAGGTAATCATAAGAAAATATCGGAATGGCGCTTGAACGAACGAATCAAACGTACTAAAGAACGCAGACCCGATTTATGGAAAAAATTTATAAAAAGAAAATAATTATAGGATCGAAAAATGGAAAAAATAAAACTTGTAGAAGCTACTCAGTTAAAAACAGATATCCCTGCATTTAAACCAGGCGATACTGTAAATGTACATGTTAGAGTTATCGAAGGTGAAAAAGAACGTATTCAACAATTTCAAGGTGTTGTAATTGGAAAAAGAGGTAGTGGAATGGGCGCAACTTTTACAGTTCGTAAAGTATCCGATGGTGTAGGTGTTGAAAGAATATTCCCGCTTCATTCGCCCAGGATCTCAAAAATTGAGGTTGTAAAAGAGGGAAAAGTGCGTAGAGCGAAGCTTTATTATCTACGTAAACTTGCAGCTAAACAGATAAGACAAAAAACTTCAGCGTGAAAAATTTAGGCATTATTCAGGATCTATACTCAGTTCCACTTTTTTATAAGCTTAAGGAAAATGTAGATAAGTTCAATTTAATTTCAGACTCTCAAGTTAATATTGCAAGAATGCTGCGTGAGGATAATCTTCACGCAGCTTTTTTGTCACCAATTTCCTATGCAAAAGATCACCCACATTATGTATTAATTCCAGATTTAGCGATTAGTTCGGAAGGTAACTCGAATGTAATTTGTTTATATTTTCGCCCAAATCTTAAAGATATTAAAACCATCGCAACTGATTTGAAAAACTCCTCTGAAATGGTGCTGGCAAAATTGATTTTAATGGAAAAATATTCTTTTAATCCAACTTTTATCCCGGCTGAAAATAATCTGGAAAATATGCTTGAGAAAGCAGATGCTGCCCTGATTATTGGCGATTATAATCTCAAACTATCACAACATAAAAATAAACTTGACCTTGTTGATGAATGGTCGGATATGATGGAGTTACCTTATGTACATGGCGTTTGGGCGACAAGAAAAAATAATCTCTCCAATGATGAAGTTAATTTGATTGTTAAAGCCGCTGAATATGGAGCCGAACATTTAACTGAAATTGCTTCGATTTATTATCCCGAAAGTAAAGATGAAGTAATTGAATTTTTAGCTGCCTTCACTTATAAATTGGACGAGTATTCGAAAAACGGCTTTATTGAATTTATTAGGATGGCTTATTACTATAATATAATTGAAGATTTACCCGATTTTGAGTTTCTACAATATAACAATTTTGATCCTGCCTCAAATTAATTATTTCTTTCCGAGAGTTAAAATATAAAAAGGGTCTTCTTCAGTTAGTTCTAAAACTTTTTTTACTTTTTCATCTTGGAATGCACCAATTGGACATACACCAATTTCAAGTGCTTCAGCTTGTAACATAACATTTTGTGCTGAGTGACCGACTTCGATATGTATGTACCTTTTACCCCGTTCACCATATTTCCATGTTGTACGCTCTATTACCGCAGTTATGATAATAATTGCTGTTGCTGATTTAATTTGTTCCTGGCCAAGAGCTGCATCGGCAAGCAATTTCCTCTTATCACCCGATGATATTTTTTTAATTGAATGTTTAGTCGGATTATATTTATAAATTCCGCTTTCAAGATTTTTAACTTTTCCTGTGACAACAAAAATTTGAAGCGGATACAAAGCACCTGCCGAGGGTGCAGTTCTGAGACCTTCATTCGAAGTAATTCCCTGTGCTGCCCATAATAGTTGACTAAGTTCTGTTATGTCAATAGGATTATTATTATAATTTCTAGTCGTACGACGTTTATTAAGTGTTTCTTCAATTGATATTTTACCTGATATTTTTGGCTTTGGGAGAATTATTTCCTCATCTTTATTAATTGGATTAATAACAACTGCACATATTAGAAGTAATTCTAACATACTCTTTGCTCCTTTCAAATTTCTTTTTAAATTTACAAAAATTTTGATTAAATTCTAATTACAAAAGCCAACTATATGCTAAAGAATCTATATATAAAAAATTATGCTTTGATTGAATCAATTGAAGTGGATTTTACACAGGGTTTGAATATAATTACAGGCGAAACAGGTGCTGGGAAGTCCATTATCATTGATGCATTGAGTTTAATTCTTGGTGAACGTGCAGATACAGAGACAGTGCGTAAAGGCGCTGAAAAAGCTATAGTGGAAGGGACTTTTGATATCTCAAATAACAAGAAGGTATTTCAACTTTTGAAAGATTCTGAAATAGAAACTCAAAATGAACTGATCTTGCGAAGGGAAGTTTCGATTAAAGGCACAAGTCGTTGTTTTGTTAACGATTCTCCAGTTTCTTTAACTTTGATAAAAAATATTGGAGATTTGCTTGTTGATTTGCATGGTCAACATGAGCACCAATCATTGCTACGTCCTGAAACACATATCGATTTACTTGATGATTTTGCAGGTATTAATAAATCGGTTCAGGAATTTAAAGAACTTTATGAACAATTGATTTGTGAAATCGAAAACTTAGAAATATTTGAAAAGAAAGAATTACAAATTCGTGAAAAGAAAGAACTATACGAACTACAACTAAAAGAAATTAATGATGTGTCTCCAGTTACAGGAGAAGATACACAAATTGAAATGGAATTAAAAATACTCGAAAATGCAGAAAAACTCAATGAACTTGCAAAAAATTTCTATGAATTTATATATAATAGTGACGAGTGTGCTGTTACGCTAATTGGCAAATCAAAGAAGATTCTTGAACAATTAATAAAAATTGATCCATCGCTTGAAAATACACTCAATGAACTTGAAACTGCAAACAATCTTATAAAAGAGGTAGCATTTACAATAAGGAATTATATTGATAGTATAGAATTTAACCCGCAAAAACTTGAACAATGTAGAAATAGATTAGGACAGATTAATTATTTAAAAAAGAAATATGGTACAAGTATAGAGAAAGTTTTGGAATATCGGGAAAAGATTCTGGAGGAGTTAAATCTTCTGGAAAATTTCGATTCAGAATTAAACAAAATTTCAAGTCATATTGAGAAAATCCGAACCAATCTATCTCAACTTGCTGAATATATTTCTATAAAAAGAAAAGATACTGCTAGAATAATTGATGCCCAAATTATAAAGGTGCTTTCCAATCTTGGAATAAATAATTCAAGATTTGAAACAAGAATATATAATAATAATGTTAAAGTATTTGATAACAAAGCTACGATTGTAAGAATAAATAAGGATTATTTCGAAACTAACTCTAGAGGTATTGATACAGTAGAATTTTATATATCCACTAATTTAGGGGAGGATTTAAAACCTCTAGCTAAAGTAGCATCTGGAGGGGAAATCTCCAGAATAATGTTAGCTATTAAGACAATTTTAGCTAAATCGGAAAAGTTACCACTTTTGATTTTTGATGAAATTGATATAGGAATTAGTGGAAAGATAGCGCAGGTGGTGGGAATGAGCTTAAAAAATCTTTCAAAATATCATCAGATAATAGCGATTACTCATCTACCTCAAATAGCAGCACTTGCAGATTCACATTACCTTGTTGAAAAAGTTGAAACAAAAGAGCGTGCAACAACATATATAAGAAAACTTCAAGATAAAGAAAGAATTTATCAGATTGCAAAGCTATTAAGTGGTACAGAAGTTACAGATGCTGCTTTGCAATCTGCCAAGGAATTAATGAATTATAAATTTATTGAAAGGTGATAATATGAAAAAAATTATTTTAATTCTTGTGTTCGCAATTGTACAATTCTGTACTGCACAGGAAATTTTTATAAAACCTCCAGTCGCAAAAATAATACCCAAAATTGATACTTTGCATGGAGATATTCGAGTTGATAATTATTACTGGCTTAGAGATCGAACAAATCCTGAAGTAATTAAATATCTTGAAGCTGAGAACGCTTATACAGATGCGATAATGAAATCGACAAAATCGCTGCAAGAATCATTATATAACGAAATATTAAGCCGAATTAAAGAAACTGATGAAGATCCACCATATCGTGAAGGAAATTATTTTTATTATACAAGAACCGAAAAAGGCAAACAATATCCTATATATTGTCGTAAAAAAAGCTCTTTAAATTCTAAAGAGGAGGTCTATCTTAATCCAAATGAAATGTCGAAAGGTTATACATATTTTGTAGTTGCAAGTCGTGTAGTTAGCCCCGATGGTAAATTACTCGCATTTACAATTGATACAAGTGGAGCAGAAAATTATATTTTACATATAAAAGATTTAACTAATGGGAAAGTTTATGGTGATCGAATACCAAATGTGGGCAATATTGCATGGGCATCGGATAATAAAACATTGTTTTACACTAAAGAAGATTCTGCACATAGACCATATCAGGTATATAAGCATAAAGTCAATACAGGAGTTTCAAATGATAAGTTAATATTTGAAGAGAATGATCCCCTATTTACTGTAAGTGTTGATAGATCCAGGAGTGGAAAATACATTTTCATAAATTCTTCTGCAAGCAATTCAGATGAATGGTACTATATATCTGCCAGCGATCCAGATCAAAAAGCAAATATAATATTAGAAAGAACTCCAGGTCATGAATATTCAGTATATGATTGGGAAAATTATTTTTATATTCGCACCAATAAAGATGCAGCAACATTTAAATTGGTTAGGGTTCCAGTGGATCGATCTGATAAAAGTAAATGGGAAGAAGTAATTCCATATCAGGAAGGTGTAACGATTGAGGGTGCAGACTTTTTTAAAAATTATTTTGTTGTTTTTGAGCGTGAAAAGGGAATTCAAAAATTAAGAGTTGAAGATTTTCTCAATAATAAACACCATTACATTGAATTTCCTGAACCTGTTTATACTGTAAATGCAGGACCTAATAGAGTTTATGATACAAAAATATTTAGATTTAATTATCAATCCTTAACTACTCCGTCTTCAATTTATGATTATAATTTGGAGACAAAAGAAAGAAAACTGATTAAGCAGCAAGAAGTGATTGGAGGATATAATCCCTCAGAATATAAATCGGAAAGAATATACGCAAAGGCCAGTGATGGAACTGAGATACCAATATCACTTGTGTATAAAAAAGGAGTTAAGTTGGATGGTACTGCACCACTTCATTTAAATGGATATGGCGCATATGGATTTTCGTTACCTGTAACGTTTAGTTCAGCCCGTCTTAGTTTATTAGATAGAGGTATTATTTATGCGATTGCTCATGTTAGAGGTGGCGGAGATATGGGCAGGCAATGGTATGATGATGGTAAACTTTTGAAAAAGAGAAACACCTTTACAGATTTCATTTCTTGTGCAGAACATCTGATTAATGAAAAATATACAAGTAAGGACAAGCTTACCATTTCGGGAGGTAGTGCTGGTGGTTTGCTGGTAGGAGCTGTTACTATGATGCGTCCGGATCTTTTTAAAGCAGTAATTGCAAGTGTTCCGTTTGTTGATGCATTAAATACAATGTTAGATCCAACTTTAATGTATACAACGCAAGAATATCTTGAATGGGGAAATCCAAATGAGAAAATTTATTATGAGTATATGAAGTCGTATGATCCCTATACTAATGTTAAAGCAATAAATTATCCTAATATATTAGTTAAAGTTGGTTTTAATGATCCGCGTGTAAATTATTGGGAAGGTGCAAAATGGGTGGCGAAGTTGCGTGCCTTGAAAACTGATAACAATATAATTTTACTTAAAGTCAATATGTGGGCTGGGCATGCTGGTGCATCAGGAAGGTATGAACGCATCCGGGAACTTGCTTTTGATTATGCCTATATACTCAGTCAGTACGGTATTAATAATTAAAAGGAATTCAATATTGCTTTATAAATAGTTATTCTTTTATTACCAGGAGTATCTAATTGTGTAGGTCACTATTTTTTCTTGGTCTTTTGCAATTTTTACTGGAAATTTAATTGTTGATTGATCAATTTTTTCCCAGGGTGAATCAGATTTTATAATTTCCCACTCGCTCCAGCGCCAGGGGTGTTCATAAATTAGGACTTCAACAGTTTCATTTTTGTGATTTCTTACTTTAATTCTTATGGTTTCTTCAACAACTTTTCCGGAAGCAAGGGTTTTAAAATCAACTTGTGCTCTTTCACCGATCAGATCAAATGCGTTTCCAAGATAAAGGCGAATTTCTTCATCTTTTGGTGTGTGATCAATTCTGTCTTCACCAATAAATTGTTCTTTTCCATCTTCATCTTTTTTGTATACACGTACTTTACCTTTTGGCAAGGGAATACCGAGCCCTGCTTTTTCCTCATTTTTTAAAATGACGAAAACACCCACATCTGGATTGGATTGTTGACCAAAGCTGCTTTGATTTCTGTAGGAATAATTTCGGTACCATGCTCGCCACTGATCTGCAAGTCCATCATAAATGAATACTTTTCGTGAAGTTACATTTTTCGCTGAAATTAGTTCTATTTGCTTGGTCTCATTGCTGTTGATGTCTGTTTTTCTTTTTAATGTATACAATTTGTATTCAAATAACTCTGTTTGTTTAAACTGGGATTCAGCTGTTTTTGTCATCATCATATCGAGTGCATACCTGCCTCTTCCAATATCTTCCTGAATAATGTTTATGTCGCCTGCAACTAATTTTAATCCAGCATCCTTGAAAGTCGTACCTGTATTGTTTGATATTGTTACCCATCCAGTAAGGTCTAATTTTGTATCATCTTTGTTCAGTAAAGCAACATAGTTTGCTAACCAGGAAATTTGACTTGCAATATAGCTAATTTCAATTTTATGTGAACCCGACTTTGTATTATCAACTAACCATTCAAGTTGCGGCTTTAAAATTAAACCCTCGGGTAAACTTGGTAGAACTAATCTACCTATTGGATTGATTTCAAGTTTTCCCTCAATTTCAACCACCATTCCTGTTTGTGTCAGTCCAGGGTATGGTTGCGGAGCTGGTAAACCGGCTGTTAATAATTTCCCCTTAACAACATATTCCTTTTTAGTTTCCTCATTTAATCTTATAAATTCAATTTCTTTACCAATGTACTTCTCAAGAAGTTTGACCTGATTAACTAAATCGTATTGATAATTTTGTTCAAGTACTCTAACAGCAAAAGGGTCTGTCATACTCGAAAAATGCAAAGAAGTTCCATCTATTGTCGAAGGTATATCTGGTATTATAACAGAGTTAATACCTTTGGGAATATTAATTGTTCTTTCTTCTCGAATAAGTGCTAAATTTTGATTGTAAATTGTAAGATCAACCGCAGTTCTCCCACTGGAAATAAGTTTTTGTTGCTGTGCATTTAGGTAGAAAACATACACTCCCAATATCAAGTTCAAAATTAAAAATTTGCTTTTCATAACTTAACCTTTCGTTGTTATAAACATAATCATTAGAACATAAATATAAATATAATCGGATTCTAAAAAAATATAAGAAAATTTAACATTTTTAAAAATTAGAATTAATATCTTGTATTTAAACTTGTTAATAAATCTTTTTGAGTTTTCAAATAAATTATATATCCAATTTGCAAACTTAACTTGAGGTATAAGTTTTAACAAAATTATAATAACTCTGGCTCGGATTATATTGGGATCAATTTTAAGAGCAGATTGTGAATAGTTGCGGGCAATTTCTTTTTGTCCGTTTTTTAATGCTATTTCACTAATGTATGTTTGATTTTGTGCTTTTATGCTAAGTAGCTCTTTATCATTTGGATTCTCTTTTAAGAACGCAGTTTCAAATCTTTCGAGATAATCAATGGCGAAGTTCAAAACATTTTTACCAGATGCTAAATGTTCTTCATTTAAATTAATTCCACTTTCATGATATTCATTTTTTATAGCACCAGGGAAAGGTAAAAAATTTACTCTATATTTTTTGCATAATCTTGTCAGGAAATCATAATCTCCAGCTCTTCTATATTCATTGTTAAATCCACCAGTTCTGTAAAAAGCATTTTTTGTGATAACTGTGGACCACACTGGCATGAGATAACCCCATCGCCATTGATCAAATACATATCCTCTGTAATAATGGGTAAATGGATTATTTATTTTATTTAGAAAGCTTTCTGCCCATTTGCCAACAGGTATCTTTTCTTTATAAATTCTCAGGTAGTGGTCTGTTTCTCCATGTTGTAGATCTAACAGGTTTGAGCCTACTTTTCTTGCAAGTGGTATGTATATTCGAGGAATATCGATGTACGGGTGAATTTCAAAATAATCCTTTTTCAACTTCCATATAAATTCGGTGTGAACAACACTATCATCTGGGTGATTTTCTAAAAACGAAATACAAGATTCAAGATATAGTGGAACCCACTCATCATCCGAATCAAGAAATGCTATGTATTTACACTGACTTGCTCTTACACCGCTATTTCTGGCAGCTGAAACTCCTGAATTTTTTTGTGTAATGATTTTTATTCGTGGATCAATATTATTAATTAGTTCAAGTGTATTATCTGTTGATCCATCATCAACAATTATTAACTCGTAATCTGTAAATGTTTGATTTAAAACACTATTGATCGATTTTAAAATGATATCTTTTCTGTTGTAAGTTGGTATAATTACTGAAACTAATGGCATAATATTACCTGTGATTAATTTATTAGGTTCTTAATAATATAGTGAATTTCTATTACTGTTACTCTTCGATGGGAAATCGAAGAACCTTTCTTACCCAGTATCTTAATTTTCTTAGAATTTGATATAAAGAATTAGCTATTTTAACAGATGGTGTAAATTTTAATAAGTTTAAAATAATCCTGGCTCTGAATATGTTTGGTTCAATTTCAAGTGCTGCCTCTGCATATTTGCGAGCAATTTCTTTTTGCCCAGCCCTTAATGCTACTTCGCTGACATATGTTGCATTCTGTACTTTGATCCCTAAAAGTTCTTTATTATCTGGATTGTTTTTCAAAAAAATGACTTCAAATCTTTCAAGGTAGTTAATTGCAAAATAAAGAGTATTTTTCCCTGATGCTAAATGTTCTTCTTTTAACTTCTGTCCACTATCTTGAAATTCATTTTTTATAGCACCAGGGAATGGCAAAAAATTTACTCTATAATTTTTACATAATCTTGTTAAAAAATCATAATCTTCAGCGGTTTTATACTGATTAGCGAAACCACCAATTGCTTCGAACGCTTCTTTTGTGAAGACAGTTGACCAGGCACTCATAAGGTAGCCCCAACGCCAGTGATCAAAGATATATCCTCTGTAATAATGATTGAAAGGCTTTTCCATTTTACTAAGGAAACTTTCTGCCCATTTCCCAATAGGTATCTTTTCTTTATAAATTCTGAGGTAATGATCTGTTTCACCAGGAGGTAGATCCAATAATTTTGAACCAACTTTCTTTGCAAGTGGTATAAATATTCTTGGAATATCTTTGTAAGGTTGAACTTCTGAATAATCTTTTCTAAGCTTCCATATAAATTCTGTATGAACAACATTTTCATCGGGGTGATTTGAAAGAAATGAAATACAAGCTTCAAGATATAATGGATTCCATTCATCATCTGAATCAAGTAAGGCAATGTATTTCCCTCTGCTTGCTCGTATACCGTTGTTTCGTGCAGCACTTACTCCCTGATTTGGTTGTGATATGATTTTTAATCTTGGATCTAAATCCTTAATTATATCATAAGTATGATCTGTAGAACCATCATCTACTACAATTAATTCATAATCCTGAAATGTTTGTGAAAGAACACTATTCAAAGATCTCATTATTGTTTCTGCACGGTTATATGTTGGAATTACAACAGATACCAATGGCATTTGATAGATCCCATTTTGAATCATAAAGTTTAAATTAAATATAATGTATACGCCAGAAAAAGTCAAAAGCTATACATAATTGTTTAGTAACTCTATTAATTTTGTTATTTTTGTTAAATTTTGGGGATTTTTGTTTAGACGAAATTCAAGAGTGAGTTGATGCTCATTTTCTTTAAATATTGGATTTAATTCTGAATTTTCTTTAGTGAATTTTAATATATTTTTTAGAGGTTCACCGATTTGATCAACATTTCCATAAAATAATTCATCATCTTTATTGGGGAAAAATAATGTTACTTTATTATCCAGTATTTTTATTTTCTCGATTTTTAAATTCGAGGCAATAATTTTTAGTTCAACAATCTTTAACAAATTTTCAACTTCCTGTGGATGTTTCCCGAATCTATCTTTTAATTCCGAACTTATTTCTTGAATTTCTGAAACATTATTAAGTTTATAGAGCCGGCGATATATTTCCAATCTTTCTGAATCTTTTTCTACATAAGTTTCAGGAAGATAAGCTTCTATATCTACATCAATTTGAGTTTCAATTTCAGATTTTTTGGTTTCTTCAAATGAAAATATCTCTTTGAATTCCTCGTTTTTTAATTCCCTAATTGCTTGTTCTAAGATTTGTTCATAAGTTTCAAATCCCATCTCAAGAATAAATCCAGACTGTTCAGCGCCTAGTAAATTTCCAGCTCCTCGAATTTCTAAGTCTCTCATTGCTAAATTAAAGCCTGAACCAAGTTCTGTAAACTCTTCAATAGCCTGAAGTCGTCTAATCGCATGTTTTGGCAATATGTTCAAAGGTGGTGTTAGAAGATATGCATAAGCTTGTATATTTGATCTACCGACTCTACCACGTAGTTGATATAATTCTGCCATACCAAATTTATCAGCACGATTTATAATGATAGTATTAACGTTTGGAATGTCCAATCCTGATTCTATTATTTTTGTGGTAACAAGTACATCGAATTTTTTCTCGAGAAAGTCAAGCATAATTTTTTCCAGACGACTTGCTGGCATTTGACCGTGAGCAATTTGAAACTTGGCTTCGGGTATATGTTGCCTCAACATATTTGCAATTTCTTCAATATTTTGAATTTTATCGTGTACAAAATAAACCTGACCCCCTCTATGTATCTCCTTCAGAATTGCTTCACGAATTAATTCCCAGTTGAACTTTTTGCTGTTAGAAGCAGGTATTATTTCGGTGATAATAGGAAGGCGATTTCGTGGTGGTGTATTTATTATTGATAAATCTCTTGCACCCATCAAAGAAAAGTGAAGCGTTCTTGGAATTGGTGTTGCTGTTAATGTTAATGTATCTACATTTGTGCGCAACATTCTCAGTTTTTCCTTAGCAGAAACACCAAAACGATGTTCTTCATCAATTATAAGCAAACCTAAATCTTTAAATATTATATCCCCGGATAAAAGTCGATGCGTTCCAATAATAATATCAACCTTTCCATTCAAAAGGTCATCTAAAATCTTTTTCTGTTCTTTTTTGGATTTAAACCTAGAAAGAACTTCTACTTGTACTGAATATTTCATCAATCTGTCACGAAAAGTATTATAATGTTGTTGTGCTAGAATTGTAGTTGGTACTAGGACTGCTACCTGTTTGTTATTCATTACTGCCTTGAATGCTGCGCGTACAGCGATTTCAGTTTTACCAAAACCAACATCTCCACAAATTAGACGATCCATAGGAACTGGGTTTTCCATGTCTTTTTTTACTTCTATGGTTGTGGTAATTTGATCCGGAGTGTCTTCATATATAAATGAAGCTTCCAGTTCCTTTTGCCATGTAGTATCTTCTGAGAATGCAAAACCTTCCTCGGTATTTCTTTTTGCGTAAAGTTTTATTAGATCCCTTGCAATGTCCTTTATTTTCTTTTTGGCTCTTAACTTTAAATTTTCCCAATCTTTTGTACCTAATTTACTTAATTTAGGAATGTGGCCTTCCCGGGATGAATACTTTTGAATTTTATTAACATAATTCAAGTTCAGGTATAAAATATCTTTGTCCTGATATATTATACGAATTACCTCTTGATCAATATTACCAATTTTTATTTTTTGTAATCCATCAAAGATTCCAATTCCATAATCGATGTGAGTAACGTAATCTCCTTTTTTTAATTGAGTTAAATCTTTAAAAGAAATTCCTTTAAAATGCCTATGTTTTGATATGCTACGTTGAAGAATTCTGCCGAAGACTTCATGTTCTGTGAATAATACTAATTTTGCGGGCTCATAAATAAAACCGGAGTGAATTTGCTGAATAAAGAATTGCAAAGCATTTTTTAGATTCTCAGGTGTTAGATGATTTAATAAATTATCATCAGCGTTTGATATAAAGTCGTTTATAAGTTCTTTAAATCTATTTGATTCCTTTTCTGATGAGCAGGTAATGTATATTGAATAACCATTGATTGTAAGTTCCTCGATTTTTTGTAAAAAGAGTTTTATACTTTTGTTAAAAGACGGTTGAGGTTTTGATTTAAAATCAATAATATTAAAAGCTCCTTTTTCAATTGGATTAATTGAACAACTTTTAAATAATTTAAATTTAGAAAGATTATTTTCAATATGTTCCCATTTAAAAATATTATTAGCACCATCTTTGTGTAGTTCATTAACTTCTTTCTCAATTAAATCAGTATCAAGTAACAATATATAGGCATTATTTTTTAAATAATCGAAGATTGAGGAATTATAGTTATCTTTTGATGATGATCTTAGAATATCTGGTACTATTGAGGCTGATTGGAGTTCTTTAATAGATCTTTGAGATATTGGATCAAATTCTCTAATTGATTCTATATGATTTCCAAAAAATTCTATTCTTATTGGATTATTACCGACGAAAGGAAATACATCAATTATCCCTCCACGAACAGCATAGTCACCACAACTTTCTACAAAGCTTTTCTTTTCAAAATTTAAATTTTCGAGCTGAATAAGCAATTCTTGATAATCATAGTTTGAATTATTCTTAATTTCAAGAAAATTACTTTTTATCTGTTTACTTTCTGGAATTTTTTCACAAATTGAAAATCCAGATGCAAATATTACCTCTGCTGTATCATTAGCTAAAGCTTTTAAAGTTTCAATTTGGGAAATTGGAGAACTTACTTCAAGCAATTCAACATTAGATGCAGGGCGTTCTCCGAATAAAAATACTCCATTTAATCCAAATATATTTATGTAGTCATCATATAATTTCTCTGCTGTATCTTTATCCGGAGAAACGACGAGTAATTGATTTTTATTTAAAATGTGAATTTTATTTGCTATTAATGTTACAAAAGTACCATAAAGATTTTTTAAAAATACAGGGTTGTTTGTAGTTTGCCTACTTAAAATCTGCTCTAATTTTAAAAAAGGAGCAGATTGATAAATTTTTTGCAAAATTGATCTTATCATATAATTAAATTAATGAAGCACAATACAGAAAAACAAATTCATAAGATTAGATAATGTTCATTGATTTTTGAAATTACAGAAATTTCTGAGTATATTATATATAGAAAAACTAATTAAACGAAGATGAAATCGCAAATTACATTTGTAATGGATGGTAAAATTACCACCATTGATTTTGTAAGAGAAAAGAGAATAACTCCTACAACCACAGTTTTAAACTACCTGCGTCAACTTCCAAATCATAAAGGAGTAAAAGAGGGCTGTGCTGAAGGAGATTGTGGTGCCTGCACAGTTGTGATTGGTGAACTTAAAAATAATAGGATACTATATAAAGCAGTTGATTCTTGTCTGATTTTTTTGCCAATGCTACATGGTAAATGGCTTATAACAGTAGAGAACCTAAAATCACCTGATGGTAAATTACATCCTGTTCAACAAGCAATGATAGAAAAGTATGGTAGTCAGTGTGGATTCTGTACACCAGGTATAATTATGTCTATGTTCGATTTATACAAGAACTATATATTACCATCACGCGCAGATGTTGAGGATGTGCTTGCAGGGAATTTGTGTAGATGTACTGGATACAGACCTATAATTGACGCGGCTCTTTATGCCTGTTCAAATGGAGGTTATGATCACTTTACAGAGCAAGAAAATTCAATTAAAGATTACATAAACTCAATTCCAAAAGATTCATTACAAATAGAAACCGATAAACAAATTTATTTTAGACCGACCAAACTCATTGATGCAATTGAATTAAAAAATAAATATCCAGATGCTATTGTTCTTGCAGGAGCAACAGATATTGCTCTACGTGTTACCAAAGCTCACGAATTACTGAATACGGTTATTGATCTTTCAGAAATAGATGAGTTAAAAAATGTTGTTGAGGTAAACGATGAAATTCATTTAGGTGCATGTATGACAATTAATGAAGTGAAGAAGAATATTAACCATAATTTTCCTGCACTTTTTGATATTTTAAGAGTTTTTGCATCAAATCAAATTAGAAATTTTGCTACGATTGGTGGGAACCTTGGTACTGCATCTCCAATTGGGGATACATTGCCTGTTTTGCTGGCATATCAGGCTAAGATTGAACTACAATCTATTGATGGTAAAAGAATTGTTCCAGTTAATGATTATTTTATTGGTTATAGAAAGACTATCAAACGAGAAAACGAGCTTATAACAAAAGTAATTTTGCCTAAACAAAAGAATAATTCAGTTGTGAAATCATACAAAGTTTCGAAGCGCAAAGATTTAGACATCTCTACCGTTAGCGCAGGGTTTAAGATAAATTTAAAAAATAACATAGTCCAAGATATTATACTTGCTTATGGTGGAATGGCTGAGCGTCCAAAAAGAGCTCAAGCTACAGAAGATTACTTAATTGGAAAATCCTGGACTCGCGATGTAGTCGAAAAAGCAATGAATTTAATTCAAAAAGATTTTACACCAATATCTGATGTTCGAGGAAGTGCTGAATATCGACGTACTGTTGCAAGCAATTTGCTATTAAAATTTTGGTATGATACTAAAATAATAGAATGAAGAGGTGATTATGAAAAATTATCTTTATAATGAGTCAGCAGAATTTCATGTTACAGGTGAAGCAATTTATGTAGACGACATCCAGGTAAATGAGCAGCTTTTAATTGGGAAAGTTGTTTATAGTCCTTATGCCCATGCTAAAATAAAGTCTTTTGATTTAAGTGATGCGAAGCAAGTTAAAGGTGTGCATGCAATTTTATCTTATAAAGATATTCCCGGTCACAATCAAATGGGGCCTGTTGTAAAAGACGAACCCTGTTTAGCTGAAGATGAGGTAACATTTGTTGGTCAAGCAGTATTTTTAATAGCAGCCGAAACTATTGAACAATGTTATGAAGCGGAAAAATTAATAAGAATTGAATACGAACCACTCGAAGCGATTCTAGATATTGAAACCGCGATTGCAAAAGGTAGCTTAATGGGACCACCAAGATATGTTTCGCGTGGAGATGTGGATTTGGGATTGAAGAACTCAAAACATGTTATTAAAGGTGAATTGCGAACTGGTGCACAGGAACATTGGTATCTCGAAACTCAAGTTTGCTTATGTATTCCTGGAGAAGGAAAAGAAATGAAAGTTTATAGTTCAACTCAACACCCATCAGAAACTCAAGCACTTGTGGCAGATGTTTTAAGTATAAATAGAAATGAGGTTGTTGTAGAAGTTAAGCGACTTGGTGGTGGATTTGGAGGTAAAGAAACTCAGGCAAATCATACAGCATGCTGGACTGCTTTACTGGCATGGGCTACCAAAAAACCAGTAAAAATTCGCCTCTTTAGAGATGATGATATGATAATGACTGGCAAGAGGCATAGATTTTTAACGCGTTACGAAGCTGGATTTGATGATGATGGAAAAATACAAGCTGTGAGATTTGAACTAAATAGTGATGGTGGTGCTGCAACCGATCTGTCGTTTGCAATTTTAGAACGTGCTATGTTACATACCGATAATGCTTATTACATTCCAAACTTTTCAGTAACAGGAATAGTTTGGAAAACAAATTTGCCATCAAATACTGCAATGCGTGGATTTGGTGGTCCACAAGGTATGGCTGCTATCGAAACAGTGGTGGATCGTATTGCACGCTATCTTAAAAAGGACCCTTTAGAAGTTAGATATATTAATTTCTATGGAATTGATGACCGAAACTTAACACCCTATGAGGAAAAAGTAGAAAACAATCGTTTGTATTTGATATACAATCAGATTCTTGAATCTTCTGAATATAAAAAAAGGAAAAAGGAAATTGACGAGTTTAACTCACAAAATGAGTTCTACAAAAAGGGAATTGCCCTTACACCAGTAAAATTTGGAATTTCATACATAACAACATTCTTAAATCAAGCAGGTGCATTGGTCAATGTATATACTGATGGAACTATATTGGTGAACCATAGCGGGATTGATATGGGACAGGGTTTAAACACAAAGATTCAACAAATTGCAGCTCTGGAATTTGGAGTTACACTTGATCGTGTAAAGGTTAATGCAACTGATACATCTAAAATTCCAAATACTTCTGCTACAGCCGCATCTACAGGAACAGATTTAAACGGTATGGCTGTAAAGAATGCTATCGACATAATTAAAACTCGAATGTCTGAAGAATTGTCAAAAGTATTTTCCGAAAAATATCCAGAGAATCCAACTAAACCATCTGCAATTATTTTTGATAATAACGAAATCTATGATTCTGAAAATTTAGATAGAAGAATGTCTTTTACAGAAGCAACAAAATTAATGCATCTACGACAAGTAAGTTTAAGTTCGACAGGTTTCTATAAAACCCCAAACATTGGATGGGATAAATTGAAAGGTAAAGGCAAACCATTTTTCTATTATTCTTTTGGTATGGCTGTTTCTGAAGTACTTGTGGATGTATTAACTGGCTCGTATCAAATTCTTAGGACAGATATTATTCAGGATGTTGGGGATTCGATAAATCCCGGAGTTGATTTGGGACAAATTGAGGGTGGATTTATTCAAGGTGTGGGTTGGGTGACAACTGAGGAAATAAAATGGGATGGAAAGGGAAATCTTTTAACCCATTCACCAGATACTTATAAAATTCCTGTTGTTAGTGATATACCAAAAGATTTTCGTATTAAAATTTTAGAAAATGCCCCAAATTTGGCTGAGACAATCAGAAAAAGTAAAGCAATAGGCGAACCACCTTTAATGCTCTCACTTTCGGTATGGCTTGCTATAAAATATGCAATATCTTCAATTGCCAACCACGAAATAGAACCAGAATTTTCTCTACCTGCAACTAACGAAGTAGTTTTATTGTCGATTGAAAAATTGAAAATGCGAGCAGTTAAGAAGTCGATTGCTTAATAAAATTTAAAGTTAGTAATCACTAAGGATTTTTAAATAATGAACGGTTTTGTCGAATCTTTGAAATGTATAAAATGTGGAAAAGAATACCCAGCCGAAAATAAATTTACCTGTGATTATTGTGGAGATGAAGGTATTTTAGATGTTCAATATGATTATGAAAGAATCAAGTTAGTAATCAATTCAGATCTTCAAAAACGGAAATATAATATATGGCGTTATAGAGAGCTGCTTCCAATTTCTTATTCTGCGGAACTTCCACATCTTGAGATTGGATGGACTCCTGTTTATGATGTTGAAAGACTGGCAAAGTTTATTGGAATAAGAAAACTTTATATAAAAGATGACGGTAGAAATCCAACCAATTCTTTTAAAGATAGAGCAAGTGCTATAGGAGTTTTAAAAGCAATCGAATTTGGTTTTGATAAAATTGCGTGTGCCTCAACTGGCAATGCTGCTTCTTCACTTGCTGGACTATCAGCAGCGGTTGGACTTCAGAGTTATATTTTTGTTCCTGAACATGCACCTGAACCCAAAATCACACAATTGTTAATTTTTGGAGCAAATGTATTCAGAGTAAAAGGTTCTTATGAACAAGCTTTTGAATTAAGTAAAAAATCCTGTGAAAGATTCAATTGGTATAATCGAAACAGTGGCACAAATCCATATCTAGTCGAGGGGAAAAAAACTGCTGGACTTGAAATTGCAGAATATTTTGGAAATGATATTCCAGATTGGGTAGTTGTTTCAGTTGGTGATGGTTGCACAATAGGTGGAATTGGCAAGGGATTGCAGGAAATGAAGAGATTAGGATTTATAAATCGAGTACCAAAATTGTTAGGAGTACAGGCTTATGGTGCAAAACCAGTTTATGATGCCTTCTTTTCAAACACAGATTTAATTCCTACTGATGTAAATACATTAGCTGATAGTATTGCAGTAGGAACACCTCGGAATTGGAGACGTGCAGTAAAACAAATTCGTGAATCAAACGGCACAATGATTACTGTTACAGACGAGGAGATCTTAGAGGCAATGCGCGTAACAGCACGCTTGACTGGTGTTTTTGGAGAACCAGCAGGTGTTGCAGGAGTAGCTGGTTTAAAGAAAGCAATTAATAATGAAATCATTAAGTATAATGAGTCTGCTCTTATTATTATAACAGGAAATGGTTTAAAGGATATTCGATCAGCAAAAGAAGCAGCTGGAAAAGAATATTTTATTGAACCCAATTTGGAAGAAATTATTGAAAAAATTAAATTAATAATAAAAAGGAATAAAATATGAGTGAATTAATAGATAATAGCAGAAAAAGAATCGATAGCTTAAAATCATTAATATTAAAACTTCATCTTGGTTTTTCTCCTGATGATACGCGAAAAGAACTTGGAGAATTACTTGGTTCTGTTCCATATGGCGAAGTCGTACAAGCAGAACAGGAACTGATAGAAGAAGGACTTCCTCAGGAGGAAATAATAAAATATTGTGATTTACACTCTGAAGCTTTAAGAGGAAAAATCACACAACCCAAAATTAAAGAAATTCCTGAAGGTCATCCAGTACATACTTTTAAAGAAGAAAATAAAATTATTAGGAATTATCTTCTTAAATTAAAAGATACAATGAGTAAGTTAAGGGCTCGAGGTAAGGAAGAAATACTGAGCGAAGAATTAATGGATTTAATATCTCTCTTTAATTCACTAATGGATATTGAAAAGCACTATGTAAGAAAAGAAAACTTATTGTTTCCATTTCTTGAGAAGCATGGAATTACCGGTCCACCAGCAGTTATGTGGGGTAAACACGATGAAATTCGAGCATTCTTGAAATCTGTACAGCAAACTCTTCATGAATTAAAAAGTATAAAAGTATCCGATTTTATTGATCTTGATGAGATTCTTTTAACTCCTACAATAAAAATGATTGAGGAAATGATTTTTAAAGAAGAGGAAATTCTATTCCCAATGTGTCTGGATACTTTGACGGATATTGAGTGGTATGAAATTTATAAACAATCGGATGAAACTGGTTATTGTTTGTATGATCCTAAAGCGAAATGGGAACCTGAGTTTGCAAATACTATGGAAAGAAAATCTATTGAAAACGGAAAAATTCAGCTCTCAACAGGTGGTTTTACAATCAAGGAATTGGAATATGTTTTTAAAACCCTTCCTATTGATATAACTTTTGTAGATAAAGAGGATAAGGTAAGATACTTTTCCTTAGGAAAAGAAAGAATATTTGAAAGGAATAGAGCAATATTGGGCAGACAGGTACAATATTGTCATCCCCCTTCAAGTGTTCATGTTGTGGAAAAAATACTGAATGACTTTAAGTCTGGTAAACAAAATTCTGCAAAATTCTGGATAAACTTTCGTGGAATGTTTGTGCATATAGCATATTATGCTGTAAGGGATGAATATGGAAATTACCTTGGTACTCTTGAAGTCACACAAGATATTGGCGAATATAAAAAACTTGAAGGTGAAAAAAGAATTCTTAGCTATGAATAATACAAGGAGAGATATATGGAAAAGCAATTAATTATCACACCAGATACAAAAGTATACGAACTTCTTGAGGTTTATCCACAGCTTGAGGATAAACTCATAGAAATAGCACCTGTTTTTAAAAAATTAAAAAATCCTGTACTTAAGAAAACAATTGCCAGAGTTACAACCCTCCGGCAAGCTGCAATAGTTGGTCAGGTTCCACTTTCAGAAATCATTAATAAATTAAGAAAAGAGGTTAATCAAAATGAGATGCTGATTCAAGACCAAAAGAAAACAGTAGTTAAAAAACCTGAATGGGTAAAAATTGAAAATGTAAAGATAGAATATAATGCTATATCAGATCTGGAAAATGGTATACATCCAGTCAATAAAGTTATAAAAGAGTTGCAAACCTTGACTGGAGATGAGCTATATGTATTGATTACTAATTTTATTCCAGCGCCTTTAATTTCTCTTGTTGAGCAAAAGGGTTATCAAACATACTTTGAGCAATGTGAAGATGGTAACTATAGAACTTATATAAGACGAAGTATTAAGAGCTAAACATTTTTATAAACTTATTTTAATTTTCTTATTTTTCCTGATCCAGAAACATTACTTTGAGTATCTGGCGAACCAGTGTATTCCACAATTCCACTTCCACTTATATTAATTTTTAATTTTTCATTTGAATTGATACGACATATTCCTGATCCACTTAAATTAACAAAGGTATCATCTGTCTCTAATTCTAATGCATTAATAACACCAGAACCAGAAAGCATAATTTTGTGAGAATAAGCATTTCCTTTCAGATATACTTTTCCCGATCCAGTTAGCTCAGTATATAATTTATATATATTCAGTTCGACGTCGATTTTACCAGAACCATTTAACATAAGATCAAGTTTATCCCCAGATAACATATTTTCACTAATAATTTTACCCGAACCTGATAAAGTTATTCTTCTAAATTCTGGAGCAGAAACGTAAATGTTGACCGGTTTATGGTTAAAAATGCAAGTTCTGGTGCTTATGATAAGTTCATCACCTTTGATTTTTGTTTTGATGTGTGGAATTATATTGTCCTCAGCTTCTATATCAAAGGAATAGTTATCATTTTGTCTTATATATAAATTTACATTGGCATAGATATTAATTTTGTTAAAATCTGATAGAACCCTTGACTCTGAAGTGACGTTACCAGAACCTTTAACACAATTGAATAAGGAACAACCAATAAAAATAAAAGGCAACAAAAATTGTAAAATTATTTGTAACATAATTTATCTCCTTTTGTTATTTTACAGGTTAAAATACGATTCAGGAGATCTTTTGTAACATGTTACAAGTTACTAGATAACTTAAATTTTAGATAATGCGTATTTTAAATCTGAAATTATATCTGAGGTTTTTTCAATGCCTATTGATAATCTAATACCACCTGGGTCGATCCCTTTTTTAATCTGTTCTTCTGGTGGAATAGCTGCATGAGTCATCGAACTTGGGTGTTCAACTAATGTTCGAATCATACCCAAACTAACGGCGAGAGTAATTGAGTATGCTTCTTTTGCAAGCACATTGATAAACTTTTCCCCTTTGTTCCGTCTAATTTTTGGAGTTTTACCTTTAAATGCGAAGTAAATTAAAACACCAGGTGCGAAATTGCCTTCGTAGTCTATCATTTGTCGGCGCGCTAATGAATACTGAGGGAAATTTTCTAATCCCGGGTAACGGACGTATTCAATTTTCGGATTTTCTGATAAGAATTTAGCCACTTCATAGGCACTTGCCATCGCCTGCTTGAATCTAATTGGTAAGCTTGGTAGTCCATAAACCATAATAGGCCAAGCACTTTTAGCAGCGAGTGTGCCTCCAAAATCTTTCCTGTACATAAGGAGCAAATCGTAACTCCATTTAGGTCCAACAACTACACCACCCATATCGGTGCCAAAACCAGTTATGCCTTTGGTGAGAGATTCAACTACAAAGTCTGCACCTAACTCAAGCGGGCGTTGACAAAATGGTGTAGCAAATGTGTTATCAATAATTAAGTAAATTTTCCTATTCTTTGAGCGATTTTTATTAATTTGCTTCATGATATTTGAAATTTCACTTATATCTATAAGCTCTAGGTTAGGATTAACCGGAGTCTCGAAATAGACTATGCGCGTTCTCTGATTAATTTCTTTAAGTAAGTTTTTGGGTTTTGTTAGGTCTATAAATTTTGTTTTGATATTATATCTAGGATACCAATTAGTTAATAGGGAATAGGTACAACCATAAAGTACAGAGTGAGCAATGATTTCATCTCCAACACCAGTTAGACAACCCAATACAGCTGAGATTGCAGCCATACCTGTTGAGAAAGTTACTGCGATATCTCCTTTTTCAGCTGCAGCTAAGTTTTCTTCAAGTAACTCTTTATTTGGTTCACCAAGCCGGTCGTAGATATAAATTGGAGCGCAAGATTCTATTTTTTGATTTTCCATGTGGTGTGCAAATTCCATAAATCCCTGTGCACCTCTTTTTGCTGTATCAAGTCTAAACATTGCAGAAGAGGATATAGGTGGTATAACATGATGATTATAATCCCATTTTTTACTGAAAGCCTTGCCGTATATTAATTGAGTTTCTATTGAATACTTTTTCTTTTTCATTTTTTACCTCCTAATAAAATTTAGATTTTTTCATATATTTCTTTTTTTGATTCACTAGAATTAGGAATAGGTTTGGTCATGCTAATTTGAGTCTGTAAACAAGAAAAATTATTGTATCTCAACCAATTGAATATATCTGATTTGTACCATATTTCTGCAAAATTTAGATTTGATTTTCTGAGATCGCCACACACATTTTTAATAGAATTACAAATTTGTATTTCCCCTTTTCCATTTATGTAAGCAAAGGTTTTCCCACTCAGGCACCAGTGTGTTGATTTATTTGTAGATTCAGTTTCTTTAGAATCCTCCTTATGTTTAATTCCATATTTAATACATTGTGGTGAAAAATACATTTCATCTGGTAATAATTTTTTTTGCTCAGCAATCCAATATATTGCATCTTCTCTGTTATGATTAACTTTTTTAGATTTTGACGGTGATTTTGTGTTCTGGAAGTGGAAATAAATTCCTTTAGCATTTTTTTCTACAGCATAATCAACAACAAAAGATAATTCTCTTGTATTGAAATTTTTCAAAATTATACCTAATTGAATTTCAAAACCCTCATTTTTAAGCTGATTGATCAAATTATCCAATTTTTTAAATTTTTCACTTTGAACAAATCTATTATCAATATCTTCTTTAATCTGATCGTGGATTAAAACGCGTATACATTTAGTCCCTATGGTTTTAAGTACATTTCTTAGATCCTGTGTAAGTTTCTCTCCTGAGGTTTCAACTATCATTTTTAGACCTATAGAATTTCCATATAGTAAAATATCAATTATATCTTGGCGATCTAATGGGTCACATTTTGAATTTTCTGAGTAATTTGATGCTAAAATAATAATTGGTTTGGAAACTTCAGCAATAGTGTCCATTATAGTAAAACATTCTTTTGTAGTAAAACTTTTTATTTTTAAGTTATTTTCAAGACAGGAGCAGGCAATTTCCCAGATTATTAAACGTGGTTTGTAATCAGTAGGGTTTATTGTTAATTCCATAGTTTAGCCTTTTGACATACTAATTTTTGTTGGTAAGAATTTTTCTTTAATTGCATATGCCTCGAGTTCGTCTCTAAAATTTGGGTGAGCAATTTTAATTAGTTCATGAACTCTTTCACGTACGGTTTTACCATAAAGGTCAGCAACTCCATATTCTGTTACTACAAAATGAACATCGCCACGGGTTGTTGTAACTCCCGCACCTGGTGTTAATTGAGTTGTAATTCTAGAAATCGTATCATTTTTTGCAGTTGAGGGTAAAGCAATAATTGGTTTTCCTCCCTCACTGCGAGAAGCACCACGAATAAAATCAAGTTGACCACCAAATCCGCTGTAAAATTTTGTACCCATCGAATCGGCACACACCTGACCGGTTAAGTCTACTTGAATAGCTGAATTTATTGCTACCATCTTATCATTTTTTGCAATTATAAATGGATCATTTACATAATGAGATGGGTGAAATTCAAATATTGGATTATCATCTAGAAATTCAAATAGAGATTTTGTTCCAAGCACAAAAGAAGCAATAACTTTACCAGGATGTAATGTTTTTTTCTCATTTGTGATGACACCCTCTTCAATCAATTTTATAATTCCATCAGAAAACATTTCGGTATGTATGCCAAGATGTTTTTTGTTGTGTAGAAAACTTAAAACTGCATCTGGTATTGCCCCAATTCCTAATTGTAGAGTAGAATGATCGTCTATAATATTAGCAATATTTTCTCCAATTTTTTTGTAAACTTCTGCCTCTTTTGGATTTATATCCGATTCAACTTGAGGTAATTCTTTGATTGGGGTATCCACTTCTATACAAGCAGTGAATTTATCGACATGAATAAAGGAGTCGCCAAGTGCGCGAGGCATTCTTGGATTTATCTGAGCTATAATTTTTTTTGCCACTTCCGTAGCAGGTTTTGAGCATTCTACACCAACTCCAAAACTACAAAAGCCATGTTCATCTGGTGGAGAAACATGAATTAAAGCTACATCTAATGGAATTTTTTTAGAATAAAAAAGATGTGGTATCTCAGATAAAAATATTGGTGTCCAGTCAGCTCTACCTTCGTGTACAGCTGGTCTTACATTTTTTCCAATAAATAATGCATTATGGCGAAAATGTCCTTCAAATTGAGGCTCAACATATCTAGTTTTACCTACAGTCAGTATGTGAATTATTTCAACATTTTCAAGTTCATTTGCTCTATCAACCAATGCATCTACAAGGATTTCGGGAGTTGCACATCCTGGATGTACATAAACTCGTTCACCTGAATTTATTAGATTAACAGCTTCCTGTGGTGTTTTTATTTTTGATTTAAACTTATCTAACCAACGCATAATTTTTCTACTTTATTAAAGAATTAATGTTTTTATATTCTATGTCAAAACGTTTTGCTATTGATTCTTGAGTACAGAACCCATCATACATTACAACAGCCTTCGCAAGTCCAATATTTTCCTTGATTGTTCTCTCAATGCCGTTTTCAACGATTTCTACTAGAAATGGAAGTAGACTATTTGTCATTGCAAATGCTGCAGAACGAGCAACATTTGCCGCCATGTTTGGAACACAATAATGTATTACATTATGCTGTATATATACTGGGTTATCTAGTGTTGTAGGTCGGCTTGTTTCAATACAACCTCCTTGATCTATTGATACATCAATGATAACTGAACCGGGTTTCATACTCTTAACCATATCTTCAGTAACTAACCTTGGAGCTTTTTCTCCTTTTATTAACACAGCTCCTATTAACACATCTGCATATTCTATTGCTTTCCGAATATTATATTCATTTACCAATCCAGTAGTAATTCTGTAATTAAATTGTTGTTCAAGTACTCGAAGCCGATTTAAATCTTTATCTAAAACTATAACCTGTGCACCAACACCTAATGCGACTCTTGCAGCTGCTCTACCAACAGTGCCAGCTCCAAGTATTACTACCGTTGCGGGTGCTACACCTGTTAATCCACCTAATAAAATTCCTCTACCATTGTTTGTATTTTCAAGATACCGGCTTGCTACCTGAATTGACATTAAACCAGCAATTTCACTCATTGCTGAAAGAACCGGCATATCACCTTTCTCATCTTCTATAAGTTCGATGGCAATTGCACATATTTTTTTATTTGAAAGGATTTCTACAACTTTTGGTTTTGCTACCGCAAGATGCAGTGCGGAGATAAGAACTTGTGAATCCAGCAATCTATCAGCATCATTTTCTGTAGGAGGAGATATTTTTAATACAATATCTGCTCTTTTATAAACTTCATCCTGTGTGTAAACTATTTTTGCTCCTACTTCTTCATATTTTTGATTTGTAAAGTGAGCCCCTTCTCCAGCATCCTTTTCAATGAAAAAATTTGCACCTGCTGAGACTAGCGTATGAATTGCAGCTGGTGTTAATGCAATTCTACGATCTCTGCGTGGGTCTTCTTTTGGTATTCCGATATTCATACTTAAACCTTTTATATTTTCAAAGAATTTTTATTAATGCCTTTTGATAATAGTAACTAATTTCTACTCAACTAATATGCCACTATTAACTTTATAATTTATGTGTTTAAATGAGTTATATGCAGTGTATAAAAATAATATTTTAGAGCTTTTCCTATTTTTTAAAAATGATAATCTCCGTTTTTCAAAAATGGAAAAATGTTGAAAAATTCAATCATCTTTTCCAGCTAAAATAATTACAAATTCTCCTTGAATTGTCTTGGATTCTAGATGTTTAATCACATCCGATACCTTGCCGTAAATGACTTGTTCAAACATTTTTGTGATTTCTCTTGCTATTGTTATTTTTCTGTCGCCTATTATTTCCAAAATCTCGTAAAGTGTTTTTAGAATTCTATGTGGTGATTCATAAAGTATAATCGTTCTGGTTTCACTTTTAATTTTTTCAAGTTTAGTCTTCCTGCCTTTTTTATGTGGTAGAAATCCTTCAAACACAAAGCTATCTGTTGGTAATCCACTTACGACAAGTGCAGATAAGAATGCAGACGCACCTGGTATAGGTATTATTCTAATTTTCTCTTCTATTGCTTTTTTAACTAAACGATATGCAGGATCTGAAATTCCCGGTGTGCCTGCATCGGAAACAACAGCAACTGATTTGCCTGATTTCAGGATATTGATTATTTCAGGTATTCTTTTTGATTCGTTAAATTGATAATAACTTAACAGTTCTTTTTGAATACCGTAATGATTCAAAAGTATTCTGGTTTTTCTTGTGTCTTCTGCTGCAATTATGTCAACACTCTTAAGAATTCTCAATGCACGAAGTGTAATATCTTCCAAGTTACCTATAGGAGTGGCGACCACATACAATGCACCGTTAATAACTTCTTCTGCCATATTTATTTTGGTATTTCAGCAATAAGTGGCATTCTTCTTTTGAATTCGTTTGATTTGATTCTTTTCCTAACCTTTTCGATAAAATCTTTATTAAAGCCCATTGCTATTAATTCAGAATCGGATTTTTTGTTATCAATCATCTCTATCAGAAGTTTGTCTACATCTTTGTATGAAAACCCCAATTCACCTTCATCAGTTTGCCCGACCCATAAATCGGCAGATGGTACTTTGTTAATAATTTTTTCAGGTACACCCAATTCACGAGCCAATTCCCAAACCTGTGTTTTATATAGATCTCCAATCGGATTTATCGCGCAAGCTGTATCTCCATAGATTGTACCGTAACCGAGTAAAATTTCAGTTTTGTTACTGGTACCAACTACTAGTGCATTGTCTCTTGCAGAGAGGTCATATAATATAATCATTCTGGAACGTGCAGCAATATTTCCTAACCTTATATGATTCATATGCCGATCGACATTCAAGAATTCATCTACCATAGGTGTAATATCAATGATTCTACTTCTTAATCCCAGAGTTTTGCATACGTGCATCGCATCCGCGGTATTTTCAGGTGTACTGGTTTTATATGGCATAATAACACCCAAAACATTTAAACCTCCAAGGGCTTCTTTAGTTAGATATGCAACTACTGCAGAATCTAAACCTCCTGAAATTCCAATAATAGCTTTGTTAAAGCCAGATTTTTCAAATTCTGTTTTTAAAAAATCAACTAAATATTTATGAATTTCATAGATGTTCATAATTTTGTTTAAAATTTAATTAAAACTCATAACATTTCAAAAATTGTATAAATCTGATTGTTTATATATATTTTTTAAAATTAAAAATATGGATAAAAATTTAGGATATAAATATGATAAATCTTGAAAATAAAGTTGCACTCATTACAGGTGGTTCAAGAGGAATTGGAGCTGCTTGTGCAATTTTGCTTGCAAAAGCTGGTGCAAATATTGTTATCTCATACAAAAGCAATTATAGAGCTGCGAATAAAGTTTTAAAAGATATAAAAATCTTAAATAGACAAGCATTTGCAATAAAGTGTGATGTTGAAAATTTCAAAGAAGTAGATAAAACAGTTAAAAAAATTATTGATGAGTTTGGTAGAATTGATATTTTAATAAATAATGCTGGGGTATGGACAAGTAGCTCAATAGAGAAAATGAGTGAGAAAACTTGGGATCAAACTATCGACATCAATCTAAAAGGCACAATGAATTTCTGTAAGGCAGTTGCGCCTTATATGAAAAAACAGAAGTCTGGGCGAATAATTAATATTTCCTCCACTGCAGGACAAAGAGGTGAAGCATTTCATTCTCATTATGCAGCTTCTAAAGGTGGAATAATTTCATTTACAAAATCTATAGCTGTTGAATTGATTCCATTTGGAATTTATGTTAATTGTGTAGCTCCAGGTTGGGTTTTAACTGATTTGACAATTCCATATCTGAAAAACAAAAAAAATTTAACAGATGTATTAGCAAAAATTCCCCGGAATAAAATTGCTACCCCAGAGGAAATAGCAGGTCCTGTTTTATTTCTTTCGTCAGATTTATCCAATAATATTGTAGGAGAAGTTTTAAATGTGAACGGAGGAAGTGTGCTTTGCGGCTGACATCTAAATTTGTGTTTATATCTATAATTTGCAGCTTTATAATATCTTACCTTTGGAAATTTCAGGATTTTGAATTAATAATTAAACCTCAAGGATTTATTCTTAATCCCTTTTTTATAATACCTGGTTTATTACCTTTCTTTTTAACGAAGAATACATTTAAAATCTTTCCTAATGTTTTTATAAAATTAGGTAGCGTAAAATACTACTTAATTTCATTTACTTACAATTTGATATTGTTTAGTGGAATTTTAATAATAGGATTTATTTTAAAGATTCTCCGGTTCAATAATTTAAATAATTTTGAAACACAATTGCTTGGATTGATTTTGGATATTCCTCTTTTTTTAATAATATGGTTACCTTCAATATATTTGTATGAATTTGCATGGAGGGGTTTTATATTAGAAAATCAACTCGGTAAGCCAAAATTCAAAAAAATTTTAGAATTGGCTTTTATAGCGAGTATTTCTTTTATAGTTTTATCTATTTTCTTTATTCTTCATAGTAATATTATTTTTGCAATAAGCTTTTTAATTTCTCAATTTTTAAATGCCATAGTATTGAATTTATTTTATATTAAAAGCCGCTCGATATGGCTTTGTTCATTTCATCATATTTTGTTTATAGTGTTTAATACATATATTTTTGGGAGTATTTTTGAAGATGGGATATTATTTAACGAAAAATATGGGATTTTAAATGCAAATGGTGGAATTGGTGTTTTTTTACAAATTTTACTATTAATTTTATTGTATATCATAATAAAAAACGATATAAAGCATTAAAGCTCTAATTAATTGAAAATAAATGAGTTATTGGATTTTATACATATTAAATTTATCAAATTACTTAAATTTAGCCCAAATTTATATGAATAAAAACCGCTTATTACTTGCGTATTTCGTTATTTTTTATAATATTTGTAATAAATTAGCCGAATTATAGGATAAGAGAAATTGTGAAAAATACTAAATTTGATTTTTTAAGTGGAAAACCAATCAATCTAAAACCAATTCCAAAAAACATAAGAATTACTGAATTGGTTGAAAATTATTTTCAGGCTTATAATTCAGCGCGTTTAAGGGAAGCTTGTCAATTGTTAACCCAAAAAATGCTGAAACCAAATGTAACAATTGGAATGAGCTTAACAGGTGCTTTAACACCAGCGGGTTTGGGTGCAACTTGCGTTGTTCCATTAATGAGAGCCGGTTTTGTGGATTGGTTAGTTTCTACAGGTGCTAATTTATATCATGATACGCACTTTGCTCTTGGTTTGAAGATGCACCGTGGTTCTCCTTTCATTGATGATAGAATCTTAAGAGAAAAAGGTGTTGTTAGAATTTACGATATTTTTTTTGATTACGATGTACTGCTTTCTACAGATGAGTTTTTTAGACAGATTCTAAGGTCTAATGAGTTCGAAAAAGAGATGGGAACTGCAGAACTACACTATAGATTAGGGAAATATATTTATGAGAGAGAAAAATTTTTAGGTATTAAAAATCATAGTGTTCTAGCAACAGCTTATTTATGTGGAATTCCGGTTTATACACCATCACCTGGAGATAGTTCAATTGGTATGAACATTGCCGAAGTGATGTTGGATGGAAATAAATTTAAACTGGATGTTTTCAGAGATGTAAATGAAACAGCAGCAATTGTGCTTGAAGCAAAAAAAAGAGGTGGATATAGTGGTGTTTTTATACTTGGTGGTGGTTCCCCTAAAAATTTTATGTTGCAAACTGAACCCCAATTACAGGAGGTTCTTAAAATTGATGAAGATGGGCATGATTATTTTCTCCAGATTACAGATGCACGACCTGATACTGGTGGTTTATCTGGTGCAACACCCTCTGAAGCTGTTAGCTGGGGGAAAATTGACCCTGCACGTCTACCTGATACTGTTGTTGTATATAGTGATTCCACGATAGTTTTTCCAATTATTACTTCATATGCTTTGAGTAAAGCAAAACCTAGAAAACTTAAAAAACTTTATTATAAAAGAGATCAATTATTAACAAAACTTTACCTTGAATATGAAAAAGGTAAGAAAAAGTTTAAAAAATAATCAATCAAACTTACTCGCTAATCGAGTATTAATTAACAACAATAATCAAATAAGGAGGTTTTAAATGAGCCGATTTACTGAATTACGCGATCTGGTTAACAGCTTTGAAAAGGACTTCATTAAGTTCTATGACAAAGGAAATAAGTCAGCCGGAACTCGCGTTCGCAAAGCTATGAACGAACTTAAACGGAAAGCACAAGAAATCCGTAAAGAAGTTCAAGAGCTGAAAGCGAAGAAAACAGAAGGTGGCGAAAATCCACCAACACAATAAGTTCAAACTGTAATTAAAGAATGAGGCTGTTCATAAAAATAGAACGGCCTCTTTCATTTTTATGAATGGAAAATTTTTTGCACAGCTTTCTTTTTTCCTACCTCTAATCTTTTCACTTCAAACTCTTGATTATCAAAAAATTCATCAACAGGCTATAGTAATTGATGGACATAATGATGCAATTCAGAGAATTGTTTCAGGAGAAGACCTTGCTAAATTAACTACAAATGGACATATCGATATTCCACGTATGCGTTCTGGAGGTATTGATGCAGCATTTTTTGCTGTATGGGTTCCTCCTTACAACAAATCCCAATCTTACTCAAAACAAGCTGTTAAACAGATTGAAAAATTTAAACAATTTGTAGAAAAAAATACTGATCAAATCGGGATTTTAATGAAATTTGACGACTTCGAAAAATTTAGAAGTCAGAAAAAGTTGATAGGAATTTTAAGTATGGAAGGTGCTCATCCGCTGGAAGATAATACAAAAAACTTAGATTTTTTTTATGAACTTGGTGTGCGCTCAATAATGCCAACCTGGAATAACAGTACAAGTTGGGCAACTTCTGCAACTGATGAAAACCAGAAAAAAATTAAGCGAAAAGGTTTAAGCGAATTGGGTAAAAAGTTTATCAAAAGAATGAACGAATTGGGAATATTAATAGATTTATCGCATTCGGGAGAGCAAACATTCTGGGATATAATTCAAACTTCAGATAAACCGGTGATAGCTTCACACTCGGCAGTCTGGGAAATATGCCCTCATATCAGGAATTTGAAAGATGACCAGATCAAAGCAATTGCAAAAAAAGGTGGATTAATTGCAATAACTTTTGTACCATGGTTTTTAGATAGTACATTTGCAAAAAAGGAAAAAGAACTAAGAATTAAAAATTCAAAATTGATAGATTCAGTAAAAAAAGATTGGAAAGGTAATTCGCTTTCAAGAGAATTTATAATCGGAAAATTATTAATGAATGAATATGAAAAAATTTTGCCATCTGTAGAAACTGTTGTTGAACATATAGATTATATAGTTCGTTTGGTCGGTGTTGATTACGTAGGACTTGGCTCTGATTTTGATGGTGTTGGTATTGTACCTTTAGGTCTAGACGATGTTTCATATTATCCAAACATTACAAGAAAGTTATTGGAACGTGGTTATGCAGAAAAGGATATTAGAAAAATCTTGGGTGAAAATTTTTTAAGAGTGTTAAAAGAGGTGCTCAAATAAAAAACCCCATCACCGATGGGGTTTTCTCTATTACATCTGGGATTCTTCCATTTGAGCACGTATTGCTCGTCGAATAGCTTTGATTCTTTCCATTCTTTTCCTAACAGAAGGTTTCGTGTAGAATGTTCTTTTCTTGAATTCTTTTAATACACCAGATCTTTCGTATTTCTTCTTAAATCGCTTGAGTGCTTTATCCAGTGATTCATTATCTTGTATTTGTATACCTATCAATCACTTCACCTCCTCTCGATTCTCATTATTTAATATTTTTGTATTGTCTATCATATTGTCTTCATTTTGTATATTTGTCTTGAAATTTTCAACTAATTTTCTTTCGCCAAGCTTTTCGAACTTGACAATTATAGCCAAATTGCCATCTGAAGTAGTGTCTTTTCTTAATACCTTTCCGTAATCAGCTAAAACATCATGGTATATGATTTCACCAACAGAAAATGTTGTATCTGGCCTATAAATTTTATATTCGGACTTTTGTATTTTTTCCTGAACTGTGTTGTTTTCGAATTCGTTAATAACATTTAACAATGCAAGATGATGGCATTTAGGGCATCTATACCAGGCTTTTGACTGGTCGCCCTCAATGTTGTTGACAAGCACCATTTTTGTGCTTCTGTCGCAATAATTGCAATGTTTTTCTAAAATTCTTGCTTTTTTCATGGAAATTAAAAGAAATTTGAAAATAATTTGATTTAATATAATAACTTTATTATATTTTAACAAATTATTTAATGCGAGCTAATTATGAAAAGAATAATATTTTTCTTATTAGTTCTGTTTGACATTTCATGGGAGTATTTGAAAAGTCAAATGAATTTCTGGAAAAAAGGAAAAAAATCAAATGAATTATTTAAAGTATCGAGTTTAAAATCAATTTGGAACTATATAGAGTATTTTAAATGGAAAATTGTTAACACTATTACAACAAGTCTATCGGATCATATAATCATATACTAGAATGGCGATAACTTCTGAGGGGTTTGTTTATGCATCTATTGACTGTAAAATATATTATAAATCGCTTAATGGAGGAATTAATTTAGTAATATTAACATATACTCCAAAAGTAGATATATTTTAGCTTGGGTTGAAATGAATGTAGTTTATCAAAGTAAAAATAAAATAACATCAACGGATGAAAATAATTTAGTTTTTACTTTATAATTGTAGGTTGTGTACTTTTACAAAAATAATAAAAGGAGGTTTATTATGAAGAAATATTTTCAATTTAATATTTTATCTCTCAGTGTTTTGGTAATTTTATTAGGGATTACAACCACTATAAAAACAAACCAATCAGTAATCGAATGGAATTTTGGGGCATCTGATTCCAATAATCAATCAATTGGGAGGTCGGATATAGGTATGAATTATTCTTATAATGGAAACTACATCTTTAATAAGTATACTGAGAATTATACTGTGGAAAGTAAATATTTTTTTGATAAAAGAAAAAGCTTTGGTGCTTATAAATTGCTCAACCCTACCAAAGAATTAGTTGATTATTTTGTTCAATTTCATGATAAAAATAAAGAACCAATTCAAATTGAAAGTAAAAAATTATTAAATAAACATGGTGATTGGACAATACAATTTATTAATACTTCCGCTAATTTGATAACTGGATCTATAGTAAACGAAAATGTTGCTTGGATTGGTGGATTTTCTGGTGTTGTTTTTCGGACTACAAATGGAGGTACGAATTGGATAAAAGTAACCAATTTACCAGGCGATGTTATAAATATTTTTGGAATAAATCAAGATACATCATTCACCTGTGTTAATTTGAACGATGATGGTCGTGTTTACAGAACAACAAATGGAGGAATCCAGTGGGATCTTGTGATTAGATACACAGGTGTGTCAGCCTCTATAATTAATGTTTATTTTTTTAATGACTCAAATGGTGTAGCTATTGGCAATCCTGTTAATGGGTTAATGAGAATTTTTAGTACTCAGGATTATGGATTAACATGGGATACAATTTCAAAAATACCAATAAACGGAGAAATTTATAGGGATGCTGTTAATTGGTTAACAAATAAAATAGGATGGTTTGGTACAAGTGAAGGTTATGTTTATTTTACCTCAAACGGTGGCTTAAATTGGTCTTCATATAATTTAGGAAGTTTGGATGTTTTTTCTCTTGCTTTTGTAAACAACAAACTTGGACTTGCATCTACAGCTTTTCGTCAGGCCTATAAGACAACTAATGGAGGGGAAAGTTGGTTATTTTCATCTGTAATACCTGCCCCAGATCCGTTCAATTTAATTTCTTTTATTGTCGGTGTAGAAGTACCGACACCCAGATTTTGGGCGGCAAGCTTAGATGTGATCTACATTTCCACAGATTATGGTGAATCATGGGATTATGAAGTAACTCTTAGTGGATATCCATTTAATGATATTTTGATGAAATATATCAGGGAAAGTAACAAAATTATAGGATATGCAATATGTGCTAATCAGTTTTTATTGAAATATTCAGAAGTCCTAACATCAGGAAACATTATTCAGGTTGAAGTGTCAAATAGATGGAACATTTTGTCTGTTCCAATGTTAGTTAATGATTACCAGACCACTGAAATTTATCCTACAGCCATCTCTAAAGCATGCACGTATAGCAATGAGAATTATATATTGGAGGATACATTAAGAAAAGGTGTTGGATATTGGTTAAAATTTGATGATAATCAAACTGTTGCTATATTTGGTGTACCTATTTCTATAGATACTTTCAATGTTAATGAAGGTTGGAATATGATAGGTTCTATTTCAGAACCAGTTCTTACATCAAATATCTTTTCTATACCTCCTGGAGTTGTAACATCAAATTTTTATAAATATGACGGAAAATATATTATATGTGATACAATTTATCCGGGTAAAGGTTACTGGGTGAAGGTTAATCAGACAGCTAAACTTATACTTTCATCATCTGTTTACGCAAATGAATCAAATAGAATCCGTATCATACCTATTCAGGAAATGCCTCCATCTCTTCCAGAATCTGATAATTTATCTCCTTATATACCAGATCGTTTTGTTCTTGAACAGAATTATCCTAATCCATTTAACTCAAGCACAAAGATAAGATACGGTATTCCTGAAGCATCCTTCGTTACAATTAAATTATATAATATGATTGGTAAGGAAATAATAACACTTGTAAAAGAAGTTAAAGAAGCTGGAATGTATGAAATTGATTTGGATGCAAAAGGAATTACAAGCGGAATTTATTTTTATCGTATGCGAGCGGGTTCTTTTGTTGAAGCAAAAAAGCTAATACTTTTAAGGTAACAATAAAATTGTAATAAAATAATATTAAAATGGAAAAAACATTATATCATAGGTAATTGTTTTTTTCCAGCAATCTTAGTATATTTCAGTGAAAATGTTTCAAATCAGGGCCCTTAGCTCAGTTGGTTAGAGCAGCAGACTCATAATCTGCGGGTCGTAGGTTCAAGTCCTACAGGGCCCACAAATCACTCATTCAAACTTCAAATCTAATAACTATGGATCTTCAGAAAAAATCTTACCTAATTTCAATTATTATTGTTCTTATCTGCCTCTTTGTTAGTTTACTGATATACTTGCTTTTCAAGATAATTTTTATATTTGTTTTGTTCATACCTCCTATAATTTATTATATTCTAAAGAAAAAGCACTCAGATCCATATCAGAACTTTAATCATAATTAAATGAAAATAAATTACACAAAAGAGAACTCTTTAATTGTAAATGAAATATTTTACAGCATTCAAGGTGAATCTACACATGCCGGTAGACCATGCGTGTTTGTAAGATTAACTTACTGTAATCTAAGATGTTTTTATTGTGATACCGAATATGCCTTTGAGGAAGGGAATGAAATAACTATTGATGAAATTCTTCATCAGATTGAAATGTATAATTGTAAATTGATTGAAATTACAGGAGGCGAACCTTTGTTACAAAAAAATGTCTTTACATTAATGAATACTCTATGTGATAAAGGTTATGAAGTGCTATTAGAAACAGGAGGTAGTATCGATATTTCTGATGTTGATCGAAGAGTAAAAATTATTTTAGATATAAAATGTCCGTCGAGTAGAATGAGTGATAAAAATTATTGGAGTAACCTTGATAAATTAAAAACCAAAGATGAAGTTAAGTTTGTGATTGTTAATAAAGAAGATTTTGATTGGGCAAAAGAAATAATTATAGATTATAAATTGTTACAAAAATGCACTGTATTAATGTCTCCCGTAGTGCTCAACTCAGGTTCGCTTCAACCAAGTGATTTGGCAAAATGGATATTGGATTCACAATTGCCAATTAGAATGCAGATTCAGCTACATAAAATTATCTGGGGCGATAAAACAAGAGGAGTCTGAATGGAAGAGAGAGATTTAGCAATTGTTTTAGTAAGTGGAGGTATGGATAGTTGTGTTACAGCCGCTATTGCAAAACAAAATTATGAACTTGCATTTTTACATCTTAATTATGGACAGAGAACAGAAAAGCGTGAACTTAAAGCTTTCTATGATATTGCTGATTATTATAATGTAAAGCATCGATTAGTGGTAAATGTCGAACACCTGAAGTTAATTGGTGGCTCAAGCTTGATTGATAAAAATATTGAAATACCTGTTAATAGATTAGAAAATAAAGGAATTCCAAGCACTTATGTCCCATTCAGAAATGCAAATATTTTAGCTATTGCTGTGAGTTGGGCTGAAGTTATTAGTGCGAAAAAAATTTTTATTGGTGCTATGGAGGAGGACTCTTCAGGCTATCCAGATTGTAGGGAAGAATTCTTTAAAGCATTTAATGAAGTAATTAATCTAGGGACAAAACCTGAGACTAAAATTTCAATTGAAATACCCATTATACATAAAGCTAAATGGGAAGTTGTAAAAATTGGAGTGGAACTTGGGGCACCATTTCATTTAAGCTGGTCCTGTTATAAAAACGAAGATGAAGCCTGTGGTGTCTGTGATAGTTGTGTTTTGAGATTAAGGGGTTTTGAAAAAGCTGGTTACAAAGATCCTATAAAATATAAATCGTTTAAATAAGCTTATTTGCTAAATTTAAATTTCATAAGGTTCTTAAACATTGATATTATTAGCTTAAGCATTATTTGCTCTCTTTTAATTTTTCTTCAAGTAAAAGTGCATCAATAAAAAATTTATTACCCCAATTAGGAATTGCCCATGGAAAATATTCTCCCCACCAGGGATAGCTTCCTAATAATCCACCATGTAAATTTGAGTATTTTTCATTATTAATAATTTTTAGTTTCAGGTATTTTAGTGAAATTTCTGCCGCATTAAGCATTTCTATATCTTTTGTTTGCTCAAATATTGAAAGCCATATTTCCGCCATCTGAGCTATTCCAGTTAAGCAATGCGTTAGATCTACGGGATTCCAATCATTATCGTAATGACTGTATAATATTCCATCCCGTTTTTGAATCTCTTTTAATGCATATGCTGATTTCATTGCAGAATTTTTTATAGATTCTTCTTTAAGAATCAGCGCAGATTTCCATAAGCCCTCTATAGTGTAAGCAATAACATGAAGCACTGGTTTTTTATCTGGAAGGAAAGAGCAATTTAAAAAAGCGCCATTTTGTGTTTGATTTTTTAACACCCACTCAATATTTTTAAGTGCCGACAATCTGAAATTTTCAATACCTGTTACTTTCCAGAGCTGGCATAATGCAAGCGATACCCTTGAATAATATGAATGAGGGATATTATTGTACACATACTTTGACCAGGAGCCATCCTGATTTTGCACCTGTATTAGCCAGTTTGCTGCTTTTATTGCTGAATCCAAATATAAACTCTTTCCTGAATTTTCATAAGCACTAATTAAACCGAAAATTGCCTGACCTGTATCGAATACCTGCTCTTGGTTTGTTTTATAAATTTTAGGATCAAATGAAACTGAATCTCCAAAAGCCCCATTTTTATACTGAACAGAAATCAACCAATCTGCAGAGCTTTTAAGTGCTTGCAAAATTTCTTTAACTCGATAATCTGTTTTCTCAATTGCTGAGTATAAACTTGGAATTATATAACCTGTAGTTTCTGCGTATGGGCCAAACCAACCATCTCTCAAAGAAAATAGTTTTGAAAATCCATTTCCACCACATATTTTATTTGCTCTTAATAACCAATCTATCGCTAAATTAATATATCTTATATTATCATAGATTTGATTTGTTTCATTTTTTATTAGTAACTTTAATAAATAATAAAACTCTTTTCTTTTAATTATTTTACTTGCTGTAATGATTTGACTTGTTAAGCCCATATATTGAATAATCAAATTTTAATTATTTAATAATTCTAAATATTCTGGATAGAATTTTTGGAATTCAACTTCCCAATTGTATCGTGATTTTGATAAATTTAAACAATTTTTACTCATTTTTTTATATAACTCGTTATCTGTTGTTAATTTATTTATGGCCATTGCAATTTCTTCAGGTGATTCGGGATTAACACACAAGCCAATTTCATTTTTTTCAACCATTTCAATCAATCCAGGATAATTACATGTCACAACTGGTAGGCCCATCATCATATACTCAAATAATTTATTTGGTGCGCAAAAGTAATTGTTTCTACATGTGTTCCGATAAAGTAAGATACCAATATCAGCAGATGCAGTGTAATTAGCTAGATCATTATAATTCACATAAGGTAGTATTAGGACATTTTTATAAATTCCTGACTTTTTATAAAAGTTATACCATTTACCAAAACCTTGTCCGATAATTACTAGCTTGGTTGAATCGTTAAAAAATTGTGCTGATGAAATTATTTCATCAATACATCTATCATCAGATAGCAAGCCTTGATACAAAACAATTTTATCTACTTTAATATTTAATTCATTGAATTTATCGTATAATAATCGACTCGAAAATTTTGAACGATAAGGTGGACAATTTAGTATTGTCAGTGTTTTATTATGTAATTTATATTCAGTTTCATATATAAGTGAGCGGTTTTTTTCGGGTGTCACAATAAGATCAGCATATCGTAAAAAAATCTTTTCTTTTATTTTATAAAGACGAGATAACCAGCTAGGTTCACCTTTCTCTGAAAATAATTCGTGAGCGCGGTATAAGAATTTTTTAGAGAGTAGTTTAGCAACAAAAACAGTTGGGATAGTTGCTTGAATATCATGTGCTTCATACAAATCGGCATTTACCTTTATTGCTTGATATATTACTTTAATGGTGTATTCAATATATGATAAAAGATAGCGAAGAATGAACATAATTTTATTGTTCCCAAAAATTTTCCAAATCTTTTCAAAAGAATCTCTGCTAGATATTGAAATTCGTGTCGCCGAAAATCCAGGCATTATCATTTCTTTTTTTTCTGGTGAAAATGAACTTGTTAAAAATATACCCGTTACTTCATACCCGTTTTCAACAAGAGACCTTGCAGTATTATATAAAGGTGGGCAATATTCAGGTCTTTTCATGTATGTAATCATACATATTTTTTTGTTTTGCATAAGTCCGTTCATAATTGTTCTCAGATTTTATAATAACTAACTTAGGGATTGTTTAATTAACCTTCCCAAAATATTTTTAAAAACTCTACCTTGATTTGTTATTAATATAACAAATTGTTAATATTATTCAAATTATTTTGTTAAATTCTCAATAAATTTAAAAATTCACATAAATAAAGGGTAAATATTATGAAAATTTTACAATCAATGGTTGTAATTCTTTTACTTTTACCAATCACTGTTTATTCTCAGGATGTAAATCCAGATGAGTTAACAACATCCATTCCCGAACTAACAGAATTTCATTCTACAATTTATGAGCTATGGCATAATGCCTGGCCTAACAAGGACACTGATAAGCTTAAAGAATTACTACCTGCCATTCAAGAGGGCTATAAGACATTAAAGGAGGTAAAACTACCTGGAATATTAAGAGATAAGGAAACAATGTGGTCAAAAAATCTTGATGCATTTTCTACAATTATAAATGAGTATGAAAATGCTATTTTAAAAGAAGATGCTCAAGCACTCTTAGATGCAGCTGAGAAAGTGCATTCTCAGTATGAATTACTTGTCAGAACCATTCGACCTGTTATTCCAGAGTTAGACGAGTTTCATAAAACTTTATACGTACTCTATCATTACTACTTGCCAGATTATAATTATGATAAAATTAAAACTTCTGTTGATACTTTGATTGTTAAAATGGAAAAGTTAAATAAAGCCGACTTACCCAAAAGATTGAAAAATAAGGAAAAGGAATTTAAACAGGCAAGAAATGAATTGAATACAGCTTTGAAAGATTTAAAGTCTGTCTTAAAATCCCAAGATAAACAAAAGATTATTGATAAAATTGAATTGATGCATTCGAAATATCAATCAATTGAAGCAATTTTTGATTAATTTTGTTCAAAGAAAATTTTAATATTTTTTATTAAGCCATCTATTGTAGATGGTTCTGCTAAAATATCTGGTTTAATGCCTATTTTTTCTAATGTAATAGCAGTTGTCTTACCGATAACTGCTATTTTTGTTAATTCGCTTATGGAGTTTTTAATATAATTATCTGAAATAATTTTGAAAAAATTAATTGCAGTTGATGGACTTGTAAATGTAATAACATCTATACACTTTTCAATTAATCTTTTCCGAATTTCATTAACATTTTTAGGGCTTGCACAGATTGTCTGATAAACAACTACCGAAATAATTTCGGCACCGTAAGAACTAAGCATGTGAACTATTTCTTCTCGACTTATATTGCTCCTTGGGAAAATAAATTTTTTCCCCTTAATATTGTATTTTTTAATTATGTCTGCTAAGCTTTCTGAAGTATAAGATTCAGGGAATGCTGTACATTTTTGATTATTTTTTTCAATCTCTGATTTTGTTTTTTCCCCAACAGCAAAGATTAGCTTATTTTTTAGGACAGAAGTAGAAAAATTTAAATAATTAAACCTTTCAAAAAAGAATTTTACTGCATTTCGACTTGTAAATAATATACCATCAAAATCATCCGATGAATTTAATAAACTATCTAATTTATCAAAAGAGCCTGATGGTATAATTTCAATTGTGGGAAACAAAATTGGTATTGCACCATAATTTTTTAATAGTTCAGCTAATTCACCAGCTTGTTCTTGATTTCGAGTTATTAAGATACTTTTATTTTTAAGACTCATCAGGTTTGTTAGACTTAATTATGTCATCTAAAATTTTCGCTCCACCTTGAACTAGTAATTTTTCAGCAAGTGTAATGCCTAGTTTTTCTGCTTGGTTCAAGTCTCCAGAAATTTCATCTCTAATAATTGTTTTGCCATCTAAACTTCCAATAAGAGCTTTAAGAAATAAGGTAGAGTTTTCGACTTTACCCAATGCAGCTATTGGTATCTGGCAACCGCCTTCTAATCTCCTGAGTAGAGCTCTCTCGCTGATGCATGCTGCAGCTGTTTCCAGATGATTTAGCTGATTAAAAATTTGTTTTGCAAAATCATCATCTTCTCTTATTTCAATTCCCAGTGCACCTTGACCAACAGCAGGTAGTAATATATCAATCGGTATTATGTATGAGATTCTTTCCTCAAAGCCAAGTCGAATTACTCCAGCTCTTGCCAATATCATCCCATGCCAGTCGGAATCATCAAGTTTTGCAAATCTTGTGTTAAGGTTTCCTCTAATATCTATTATTTGTAAATCATTTCTCCAATTTAGTAGTTGTGATTTTCTTCTTAAACTGCCAGTTGCAATTTTTGCGTTATCGGGTAAATTATTAAAATCAATATTTTTTTGATTTGGTGATATAAATACATCTCTTATATCTTCTCTTTTTGTAATTGCAGTAATTATTAAACCATCAGGAATTTTTGTTGGTACATCCTTTAAACTGTGAACAGCGGCATCAATTTTTTTCGAAAGTAGAGCTTGTTCTAATTCTTTTGTAAATAACCCTTTGTCTCCAATCTTGGATAATGGTGCATCTAGAATTTTATCACCCTTTGTTTTGATGATTTCTATTTCAACTTCAAGTTCTGGAGAAAATTTTTTTAATTCAGCAGTGACCCATTTTGTTTGCCACAGAGCTAAAGCACTACCCCTGGTTCCAATTTTAATCTTTTGTTTCATATTTTATTTCTTCTTTTCCAATCCAAAAAGAGAACGAATTAAACTAACTTTGTTAATAGTATCGTCATCTACTTCTGAGTTATTACCATTTTTAAGGTTAACAATAGGTGTGTGTAAAATTTTGTTGACTATTCTTTTAGTAATTATATCAACAAGTTCTCTATCTTCTACTTTGAATCTATTTATATTCTTTAAAACCTCTTCTTCTCGAATTTTTTCAAATTGTGTGCGGAGTTCCTGTATTGTAGGATTCACTTGTAAAGATCTATACCAGTTGTAAAATTGTTCCAGTTCTTCAAAAATAATTTTTTTAACTTTTGGTATTTCTGCACGCCTTTTTTCCAAATTTCTATCTATTATATTATTAAGTGCATCAATATCATAAAGGAAGACATTTTCTAATTTTGCTACTTCAGGATCAATATTTCTTGGTACACCAATGTCAATTATAAATAATTGTTTGTTATGTCTTTCTCGCATTACTTTTTGTACTTGTTTGGATGTCAGAATGTAATCTGGAATGGTTACGGAACTGATAACGATATCGATAGTTTTAAGTTCATTTAAAAAATTGCTAAAATCAACTATTGATGCATTCATTTGACTAGCTAGATCTTCTGCTTTTTCTCTGGTTCTGTTTGTGAAAATCAATTTTCCAATATTCTTTCCCTGTAGATGTTTTGCTGTAAGTTGTGCAGTTTCGCCTGAGCCAATAATTAATGCTGTGTGGTTATTTAAATCTGAAAAAATTTTACTAGCTAATTCAACTGCGGCATAACTTATAGAAATAGCACCTTCACTAATAAGAGTCTCACTTCTCGCACGTTTGCCTACATGAAAAGCAGTGTCAAATAAACGAGCAGTAAGTTTACCTACAGTTTTTAACTGTACAGCAGTTAAATAAGCTTCCTTCATCTGGTTAAGTATTTGGACATCCCCAAGTATCATAGAATCAATACCAGAAACCACTTTGAATAAATGACTTACCGCTATGGAAGAGTGCAACAGGTAAAAGTTTTCAGAATTTACATAATTGTCTGCATTCTTGAATTTAGTTAATTCTTCTTCGATTGGTTGAGTATCCTCAAACTCATTAGTAGGAATTCCATAGAGTTCAGTTCGATTACAGGTTGATACAAGAACACATTCTTTGAAAAACTTTTCCTTGAGTTTTGGAAGTATCTGTATCGTCTCGTCTTTAGAGAACCAGATTTTTTCGCGAACCTCAATAGGAGCGGTTCTGTGATTTATTCCTATAGAAATTAGATTCATATTTAAAATATTTAATAATCAGTAAAATTTGTGAAAGCCACTAAAGAACATGTTAATTATTGTCATAGAGAAAAACGAAATAATAAATCCAGTTATTGATAACCAGATTATTTTCTTCCCTCGCCAATGAGCAAATTTGTTTGCGATTAAACCAATTGCATAGATAATCCAGATAAAAGTTGTTCCAATTAATTTTGGGTCTGTATAAGAAAAATTTTCAAAAGCTTTTGGTAACCAGATTATTCCTATTATAATAGCAAATGTTAAAAACAGAAATCCAAACCTTGTAGCTGTAAAGCTCATTTGTTCTAAAATTTCTAAGTTAGGCAATCGTTGATATATAGTTCCAAATTTAACTGATTTTATCTCGTGATATAACATCAAATAAAGCAGACCATATACAGCAGAAATTGTAATTGCAGAAAATCCAAGCAATGCACTAACTACATGAAATCCTAAAAGATTACTTCGTAAAACTTCGGGTACATTTATTAAATCTTTGATAAAAAACGTTGATAAAATTTGAAAAATTACAACTACAACTAAAATAAAAAATCCAGTTGATCTAATTCTTGTTTTAATTTCGATTATCAAATAAGCCACAGCAAGTGAAAAGGCAATTACAGTTAAAATTTCAAAGACATTAGTAATAGGTGGATGTGAAAAACTTATGGTTCTCCAAATTAAATATATCAAATGTATAAGCACTGTAATGTATAGCAAATAAACTTTTATTTTTTCACTTAATGTAGAGGCTCTGAAGAATGAAATTCCATAAATGGAAAGTGTCAGAATATAAAGTAGAGGTAAAATAATATTTAAAAAATTCATAAAAAGTCGTTTTTTTCGTTAATTTTAATCAAATTCTATATAGAAGATAATCAAGTAAAATGCCATAAGCAATTTGTGGAATTTCATTGGTCTATTATTGCAATTTGAAAAAGCGTTTCTTATATTTGAGATGAAATAAAAAATTTTTTTTTAAAAATAGTAAGGAGAAAATTTTATGCAAGATTTATTAAATTATCTTGAAGATAATAAAAATCGTTTTTTGGAAGAGCTTAAAGAATTTATTGCAATACCAAGCATTAGTACAAATCCTGAGAATAAAGAAGATGTTCAAAAATGTGCTAATTGGGTATCAGAGCATTTAAAAAATATAGGTATGACTGATGTTAGGATTTTTCAAACTGAGGGTCATCCCGTTGTTTATGCAGAATGGAGTGGTGCAATAGGCAAACCAACAGTTTTAATTTATGGTCATTATGATGTACAACCAGTAGATCCGGTTGAACTCTGGGAAAGTCCACCTTTTGAAGCTACTATTCGTGGTGAAAATATTTATGCCCGTGGAACTGCTGATGATAAAGGACAGGTGTTTATACATTTTAAAGCTATCGAAGCATATTTGAAAAAGCATAACTTACTTCCAATCAATGTTAAGATGATACTCGAAGGTGAAGAGGAAGTTGGAAGTGTGAATTTACCTAAGTTTATGGAAGAACATAAGGATTTGTTGAAAGCCGATCTAGTAGTAGTATCCGACTCTTCAATGTTTGCTAAAGGTGTTCCTTCTATTTGTTATGGATTGAGAGGGCTCTGTTATATGCAAATTGATTTAGTCGGACCCAAATCCGATTTACATTCTGGTTCTTTTGGTGGTTCGATACACAATCCTATTCAAGCATTGGCTGAAATAATTGCATCGCTTCATGATAAAAATGGGAAAATAACAATTCCTGGATTTTATGATGATGTTTTACCGCTTACAAAAAAGGAAAGAGAAGCTTTTAAGAAGCTTCCGTGGAGTGATAAGAAATACGCAAAGGAATTAGGTGTTAGAGAGTTGTACGGAGAAAAAGGTTATACTACATTGGAACGTTTATGGGCTCGACCTACACTTGAATGTAATGGAATCTGGGGTGGGTTTACTGGTGAAGGTGCTAAGACAGTATTGCCTTCTAAAGCTTCTGCAAAAATATCCATGCGACTTGTTCCTTATCAGAAATCCGCAAAGGTTGCAAAGTTGTTTGAGCGACACATTAAGAAAATTGCTCCAAAAACTGTGAAAGTTACAGTAAAAAATTTACATGGTGGCGAACCAGCAATTACTCCAATTGACAGTCCAGGTGTTCAGGCAGCAGTTGTAGCACTAGAAAAAGGTTTTAATAAAAAACCATTATATCAGAGAGAAGGTGGTTCAATTCCGATCGTTGTTGATTTTAAGAAAATATTGGGTCTCGATACAGTGCTCTTAGGTTTTGGCCTCCCGGATGAAAATGCACATGCGCCCAATGAGTTCTTAAACCTTGATAATTTTTATGGTGGGATGAGAACTGTTGTGCATCTATTCAATGAGTTACCAAATTATTTGAAGAAATGAACAACTAATGAAAATATACACAAAAACTGGTGATGACGGTACAACATCCCTATATGGCGGCAAAAGAGTTGCTAAAAGTAATTTAAGAATTGATGCATATGGTACTGTTGATGAGTTAAATTCAGTCTTAGGAATCTGTCGCTCGTTGGAGCCTCCTAAGAAAGTTGATATTATATTAAAGAGAATTCAGAATCAACTTTTCAATCTAGGTGCAGATTTAGCAACTCCAATCTCTAAAAAAGATAGTTTAAATTTTAGGATAAATTCGGATGATATAAAATTTTTAGAGATCTCAATTGATAAATACGATGCAGAAAATAAACCACTAAAGAAATTTATTTTACCTGCTGGATCGATTGTGTCGACTTATTTACATTTCGCTAGAACAGTTTGTCGTAGAGCTGAAAGATTAGTTGTAAAGTTGGCAGGTAAAGAAACTATAAATAAAAACACCATTGTTTATCTGAATCGTTTATCCGATCTGCTTTTTGTTATGGCAAGGTGGGTGAATAAAAAAAATAAGATTAGAGAAATCTTCTGGGAAATTATATAGTATCTAAAATATCCATATATAAACACACTTTAATTAACTTTACAAAAATAACAATGCATCTTTGTTTATTATAATAAAAATCATTATTTTTATTTTTAAAATTTTAATTAACAAATTCAATAAATAATCAAAAGGGAAAAAATGAAAAAATTAATTACATTATTTGTTGTACTATTTTTTATATTTAATTTTTCAAATGCGCAGTTGGTGAAACAAACAAGCTATATAGGTCCGAGTTTAGGGTTTTATTTTTACGGCTCAACACCAATCTTTGGTTTAAACTATGAGTACACGCTAGATTCTCAGATTGGTGACGGTATTGTAGGTATAGGTGGATTATTTAGATACTGGAGTTGGAGTACGGATGAGGGAAATTGGTTTGGAGAAACCTGGGGGTGGAAATACACAGACATTATGTTTGGAGTTCAGGGTAATTATCATTTTAAGTTATCAAATGAGAAAATAGATCCATGGTTGGGTTTAACACTTGCATATGATGCAGCTTCAGTTAAATATAAAGGACCTGCAGGATTTTCATATTCCTCGCCTACCTGGGGTGGAATGTTTTTTGGTGCAAATGCAGGTGTTCGTTATTGGTTTTCAGAAAAACTAGCAGGAGTTGTAAGATTTGGTGTTGGCTCAATGAGCTATTCAGCATTTGATATAGGCGTCGATTTTAGATTGTAAATCCTAGTGTAAAACTATTAGCCCCAATTCTAACATTTTAGGATTGGGGCTTTTTATTTTTAGAATTATGTATTTGAATTCTGAATACATACCACAAATGGAAAATTTTGCACAACAAATTGATTTTTTATAAATTAAATTATCATTTATTTTTGTGTTATTTTAAAAATTCTCTGAATCTTAATAAGGTGTAAAAAATGAAAGATAAGCTATCCATATGCGCATCTTGCAATCAGCGTCAAGATAGTATCTTCCGTGTATTGCCCCAAAATTTACTTCAGCAAGTTGAAAATACCAAAACTATTAGTATCTATCAACCTGGTCAGCTAATATTTTTAGAGGGGACTCCTGCATTCGTGGTATATCATATATTCTCAGGGTTTGTTAAGCTATCGAAGAATGGTAGGAAAGGTGAGAAACTAGTTATTCGATTGAAAGGTCCAGGTGATATTTTTGGACATCGTGCTATATTGGCAGGTGAGCCTTATACTTCGGATGCTATGGCAATAGAACGAACAGTAGTTTGTGCAGTACAAAAAGAAATGTTTCTTAAATTGGTAAGGGAATGTCCAGAATTTGCATTACGCGTGATGGAAAGACCAAGTCAGGATTTACGTGCTTCCGAGGAACAGGCAATGTCAATTGCACAAGAAAATGTTAGAGAGCGTGTTGCACGTTTATTACTCTTCCTTGTTTATTATAGAGAAAACAGTAAATTAGATCATCTTGTCATACCTAATTCTCTAACACGTATCGAAATGGCTGAGATGATCGGTACAACACCTGAAACCTTGTCAAGAACTCTAAAATATTTTATAAAGGGAAAAAATTATATCAACTTCAAGAACTGAAATTCGAATACTAAATCCCAGTGTATTAAAATCATTAATCCCCAATGTCGAAATTTTATAAAATATCATTAAGATATCACATCACTATTAACTTTCCTGTTAAGATTATTTAATACTGATCCCGTATTGATTAAGATCAATTTGTTAATTGATTTTAATCATTTGAATTTGTTTTCAATTAAATTAATTTTTTTTAAAGTAATAACATAAAACATAAATATTTTTGTTTATTATTCTTAGTTTCAATTTTATTTTATAAGTTAAAATCACTATAAAATAATAATTATTATGTAGTTTTTATGGAAAAGTTAGATAAGTTGTCAGTGAATAATAATTTTTTTAAAGGAAGAAGCTATTATGTATAAAAACTTTTATCAATATTCACATAATCTAATATATTTTTTACTTGTTTGTATTACCATCAGTTTTTTCATTATTACACAAATGAAAGGCCAACCAATATTTGATTCTAAAACAGAAAGGACAATTTCAGAACCCGTTATTACCTCAATTGATCTCACATCTGGACCTGGTGGCACACTTGTTACCATTACTGGTTCAGGTTTTTCAGAAAATCCTGCCGAGAATGAGGTTATGCTGGGTGACCAGACTTTAATAATTAAAAGCTCGACTCAAAATATATTGGAAGTGATTGTTCCACAAGTTGCTTCGACTGGTGAAATTATAGTGATTGTAAATGGATTGTCATCACGTCCTCCACACCCGGTTTTTACCGTTTGGCCAATTAAAATAATCACTCTTCCAAATACACCTCAATTGGAAAATTTATTTATACACATTGTAGATTTTAATAACGATGGTAAAGATGATGTTTTAAGTATAAAAAAAATGGTGGTATGCCAAATCGAATTAGTATGAATGTATCAGCAGGTAGACAGACCCAAGGTGCCAGATTTGGTGAGAGGACGACAGGAATGCTAGTTTGGGAAGGCAGAGACGATGACTGCGATGGCTACGCAGTGGCTGATTTTGATAACGACGGACACCCTGATGTTGCAATGATTATAACTACCGAGGGAGTGAAGGATGCAATTGATTTTCCGTCAGTGAAGATCTACAGTCAGGATACTAGTCGCCCTGGTCATTTTGTTTTTAAAAAAGGAGCAGCTGATCTGGCGAAAAAAGTAAACAAACGTGTTGCCTCAGGCGATGTGAACCAGGATGGTTCCTTCGACATAATATGCATAACGGAAGGCTTTGATGGAGACTCTATCGTTGTGCTTCTAAATAATTCATTGAATCCTGGAAGCTTCTCACGCTCTATGTCCGTTGGAACAGGAAAAAATGTTAAGGCAGCTATTTATGATCGTTGGGGAGAATTAATCTGGGAATTATATTGCGTTACCGAAAATAGTTTAGATAGGTATAGGTGGGAAAGCGGAGCATAAGGAGGTATTTTGCAACTACATTCAACTACACCAATACGTGAGACGGCTTTTGACCGTTCAATCGCAGTTGGTGATCTGGATGGAGATGGTTGGAATGAGGTGGTTATTCTAGACGACGATTCTAGTTATATTTCCATTATTCGAAATGGTGCAGTAGAGTTAAGTAAAGGACTTTTTAAAGGAAGAATGGGAAAACCACGAGATTTGTTTTTGATGGATATTAATTTGGATGGGAAACTTGATATCGTCTTTAACGATCTTGATGATACTTTATATAACAGATCTTTTACTGGTATAAATGGAACTAAAGATGTAGGTTATTTCATGAAAATTATACCAATAGAGTATGATACTGAAAAGGTTTTTAATGAAATCACTATCCTGATACCTGATTCAAGTTCACTGGAAAATAGAGTTTTACTGGTAGATTATGATGGGGATGGATATTCTGATCTTATACTTATCGGAGTTTCATCCTCAACAATCAACCTCCCAATTATTAGAAATTTGTCTTCTAATCGACGCGTTGCTGGGTTACCTTTGAGGGTAAAAGGAAAAAATATTTTAACAACTAATAATATAAAAGTTTGTAATCCTTGTACTGGGCCAGTCTTATTTAATACCATATCGGATACCGAACTTGATATGATAATGCCCGGTGAATTTGGAGATAAATATTTTTCAATATCAAATGATGATGGTGAAGCGAGTCATGCATTTCCAGTCACAATTTTAGAGGTACCCGATATGTTTGTATCAGTACCACCAGAATCATTAGTGCTAACCGATCTAGCTGGAAAGTTTGTGAAGCCAGTAAAGCGTGGGAAGGGATTGCATCCGAATTCGATAAACTTACTTGAAGAAGTAGTTGTACAGGGTGGATTTCAGCCCGGAGCAAGCGAAAGTGATGCAGCAGGTGGTTTAAGAGTAGGAATATCGCATATTTATGAAGCCTCCCTTGGTAAATGGAAACCAATAAAGGATTCAGCATTGGTGCGTGCTTGGGTAGCTATAAGAGGTTGGGATTGGAAAAAGAATTCGGGTAAGAATTGGAGTGGAATACAAAAATCACTCAAAAACAAAAGTTTTGAGCATGATGGTATAGCTCGTGGATTGGATTCAACAGCTAGCCCTGGAGATCCGAAGCGCAAAAAATTAAAAGGTGAGCTAAAGATTCTGGATCCTAAAAAGACTTCAAACAAACTATTTGCAGAGCTTGTTGCATTGAAGTTCAATATTGCAGCCAGTCAGTTTGGTAAAACACCTGTGGGATTTGGAGAGTTAATCTATGATGATGATAGTAGTATGTTTGATGAGATGCCGATCATTGATATATCAAGAAAAGCTGATAGTGCCATGACTTATTATACAGGTTCGTTGTTCGAAGATAATGGTCATGATGGAATTAATCCACTCTATGAGTCATTATACCGGGTGATATATCAAATAAACCGAGCATTTGTAGGTCCACTTGATACTGCGAGTTTTGAAGTAGGTAGGTCACTAATCTTAAATGGTGTTGTAGATTTGTCTACAGTTCCGTTTTTGAGAATGCCCAGCTCATTCAAGCCCAGAATATTGTATCCAACAACGACACTTACAGAGAGTATTGAGGATATGGAAAGTATTGAAGATGCAGAAAAGTTACCTACGATTGCAAAGTTGTATCAAAATTAACCTAATCCGTTTAATCCAACTACAACGATAAGTTTTGGATTGAAAAATAATTCTATTGTGACATTGAAGGTGTACAATATGCTTGGTCAAGAAGTTATGACTTTGTTCAAGGATCAGGAACTGGAAGGAGGTAATCATTTAATAGAATTTGATGCAAGTAATTTATCATCCGGGGTATATTTGTATCGAATTGTAGTTGAAGAGATACCTGATATTGAATCTGTATTTCCTAAAAGATTTGTTGAACAAAGAAAGATGCTGTTAGTAAAGTAATAACTAGTATTTCGAATAGAACAGGTAATTGTTAATTTTACTCCGGCTTCTGGTGAAAAAGACGGAGTATTTTTAATTTAATAGAATTTCGATTAAAAAATCTGCAAATGAAACGAAATATTGTGTGATATTTAAAAGTTTGATCAATCATTAAATATTATCGTATAAATAATGTGTGGAGTAATTATGATAAACTTTATGATGCATTTTATTATCATCAAATCTCTTTCGAGTTGTATCGTGAGGGTTGGAAGGAAATTGCTAAGTGCAGCAATCTGCCAACTAACAGTACTGCTCATTACTTCCAGTTCACCTCTTCTTACTCAGTGGTCGAATAACCCGAATATAAACACACCCATCTCGACTGCGGTAAGCAGTCAACATTATCCCACAATTACCAGCGACGGCGCAGGCGGCGCGATTATTACCTGGCATGACTACCGCAGCGGCACGAACACTGACATTTATGCTCAGCGAGTGAATGATTCTGGTATAGTGCAGTGGACAACCGACGGCGTTGCAATCTCGACTGCTGCAAATAGTCAAGTCAATCCCACAATTGTCAGCGATGGTGCAGGAGGAGCAATCATCACATGGCAGGACAACCGCAACGGTACGAACACTGACATCTATGCACAGAATGTGGATCGCTATGGTTATCTGTGCTTTAATGCACCAATTTTAACCGCTGTTCTTGATGTTCCAGGTGATCAGGGTGGTAAAGTTACCGTTGCGTGGGAAAGGTCTTGCCTCGACCAATATCCAAATCAAATCATTACTTATTACTCTATCTGGCGAGGAATAAATCCTGGTGCCGTTACTAAAGGTACTTACGGAGAAATTACAAAAAATGAAACGACATTGGATTTTATACCGACAGATCATTCTAAATTGTACAGAACAAAGGTATTAAAACATACTGGGAATGGATAGCGAACGTTCCGAGCCACTATCTGCAGAATTACAGTTTTACGGCACCCACAACATCTGATTCAACAGAAAGCGGAATACCTTATTTTCAATTCTTTGTCTCAGCTCAAACTGCAAATCAGTTTGTCTTCTGGGATTCGAATGTTGACAGCGGCTACTCGGTGGATAATCTTGCGCCAAGCGGTCCAATTATGCTCACTGCACAGGTTATTGCAGGCCCTGCAGTGAAACTAACATGGGATAAGAATCGAACTGATCCTGATGTTGGTCTGTATGAAGTGCATCGCTCAACAACATCAGGATTTACACCGAGTCCAAGCACAAAGGTTGGAGAAAGTACAGATACAACATTCACAGATGGTTCACCAGTCACAAATCAAACGAATTACTATCGAATAGTCACGTTAGATATTTATGGAAATCGAAGCACTCCATCACCACAGGCAAGTGCAGCATTACAGGTCACAAAACATTATAATGTTAACAAACAATGGAATATGATTTCCGTACCTTTAGCAGTGAATGATTATGCAAAAACAGTGCTATATCCAACTGCAGTGTCAGACGCATTTTCTTACGAAGGAACTTACGTCCAAAAATCCACACTTGCTAATGGTGTTGGTTACTGGTTAAAATTTGCGGATAACGATATAGTTTCGATGACAGGATTTTTATTAACGACAGATTCGATTGATGTTATTCAAGGATGGAATCTTATTGGCTCAATCTCCGAGCCTGTTGATGTATCGACAATTATATCTGATCCGCCAGGTCTGGTAACTTCACTATTTTATGGTTATCAAGATGGCTATATTATCAGCGGCAGTATTGAGCCTGGTAAAGGATACTGGGTGAAGGTAAACCAGAGCGGGAAGTTGATCCTCTCATCAACGGTAGTTTCATCCTCGCAGGCAATCCGCATTATTCCGACTGATGAACTGCCGCCACCACCGCCAAACGCCGAAATCACAAATCTACAGTTTCAAATTCCGGATAAGTTTGCTCTAGAACAAAACTATCCGAATCCGTTCAATCCTGCGACAGTAATTCGTTATCAATTACCCATTAATAGTTATGTAATACTCAAAGTATATAACTTGCTTGGGCAAGAGGTAACAGTGTTAGTGGATGAGATGCATGAGGCTGGTTACAAGTCAGTGGAGTGGGATGCAACTGAGTTACGGAGCGGGATATATTTCTATCGCTTGGAAACTCGCGACTTTGTTCAAACGAAGAAATTAATTTTGCTGAAGTAGTTGATTATGTGAACCAGCGACAAAAAGCCTCACCCTGAAAATTTAGGGTGAGGCTTCTATATTGCTTATATGTTGATTCCAATCATACCATTAACATGAATTTAAACTATCTTATCAAACAATATTTCTTTGTATCCATCTTTGTCCTTGCAACCGTAATTTTGTTTGCGTAAACTTATATGGAGAAGATTATTCAGATTTGTATCCCTGGAATCTTATAAAATTATTTTAAATGAGGAAACTCTTAGTATTTAATTCTGAATTTCCGCCTTCAAAATAAATTCCTTAATATTTTTTCCAATCCAATTATTTATTCCTCACCTTTATTTTTTTATTAGGTGATGTACATTACTTATCAACCTTGTTATTATATAAATTTTATTCTATATTTGCTCGTTAAATTAATTTTTGTTTTTCTACATTCAGTTAATTGTATAATCGAAATCTAATGAAAAGAAAGAAAGATTATGAGAAAGTTTGTATTAATTTTTTTGTTTATAATTGCATTTATTAATATTTCCTTTACTCAAGAAACACCAGTAAGTGGTATTATTTCCACTAATACTACCTGGACTTTGGCAAATAGCCCCTATCGTGTTATAGGAGATATCATCATTCAATCAGGTGTCACATTAACAATTGAACCTGGTGTAATTGTGAAACTTGATTCAGCGCTTAGTATTACGGTAAATGGATCCTTAATAGCTAACGGTACAGAAACAAATTTAATTTTGTTCACCACATCCAGTAATATCCCAGATGTAGGACAATGGAAACAAATTCGGTTTACCAGTACTGCATCAATCAGCATTATTACTTATTGTAAATTCGAATATGGTGGATACGGAAATTCAACTCCAGTTCAAATGTCCCCAGGTGCTAAATTGTTTCATAATAAAAATTCATATGTAAGCAATAGTATTCAAGCCATTGGAGTTGAAGGGGGTAGCATAACGATACCCGATGCAATCTGGTATAATGATGGAGTACCGTATCTTGTGTTAGGTGGGATAGCAATCCACAGTGATGGAGGAGATGGCAAGTTAGAGATAAAGCCTGGAGTAGTAATAATGTTTAATCCGGGGACAGGCATACAGGTAGGTTCGAATTATTATTCAACCTTGTACA
>CALCJK010000013.1 GCA_937967455.1 uncultured bacterium
TATGAAAAATGGCACATCGGATTACATTTTAATAAAGTATGTGCCGGTAGATTCAATGAAATATAGGACTGTTGCTCAAAGTGATTTAACTGTAAAAGGCTTGTCGTTGAAAGCTTATAATTCAACTGGAAATTTTGGAAATATGCGTGATAGTGCATTTTCAAGAGCATTTCCCAAAATTAAAAAGGTTACGCTGGAGCTTCAGGTGGGATGGTATTAGGATTAGCTCGCCCTGATAGTCCAAATGTTTGTGGTTGGATAAGATTTATGAAAGGTTCTGCTTTAATTGGTTTTTTACCACATACAGGAACGCCACGAGGTTTTGATCTTGCAAAAGGTGTAAATTTCCTCGGTGAATTAAAAAATCCTAAAGTTGAACATCACAATAACAAATTAGCAGGTGAATTGGCAGCATTGAAAATAAACATCGCTGCCAGTGATGCCGAAATAACTCCAATTGGATTTGGTGATTTAATATTCGATAATGGTGATACGACTTATAAATATAATGGTTATACTATCCGACAAATCGCTAAGATAGTAGATAACTTTTTATCATATTACAGAAACTACACTGGAATCGATTGGGCTCGTTTTGATACTATGCTGACCAAAATAAATAATGCTTTTCGTGGACCATATGCACAGGTTAGTCGATCACCCCTTATGCTTTCCGGTGTTGCACTGGTCGATACTATTCCATTCTTAAAGAAAAATACACTTGCTAAACAAGTTAGATTAGAATTCAAACCTGAAATGATAGATAACACACCTGAAGAATTTGCATTATATCAAAACTATCCTAATCCATTTAATCCAACAACAACAATTGAATTTAATCTACCGGAAGATGCATTTGTTACATTAAAAATTTATAACATTCTAGGGCAGGAGATAGAAACCATAATTGATGAAGAAATATATTTAAGTGGAAGGAATTTAATTATTTTCAATGCGTCGGATTTGCCATCAGGTGTTTATTTCTATAAAATTTTTGCAAAAACAATTGAAGCGGAATCCCAAAGAATTTATGTGGATTCAAAGAAAATGCTTCTGTTAAGATAAAATTTAATTAGGTGAACAAAATTTCATTTGTCAGAAATAAAAGTGAGTGATAATTCAGTATTTATCACTCACTTTTTTATTTCAAATACTAATCCCAACCAATTTTTCTACCTTGGTTTTCCTGTTTTAATAACTCCATAACAGGAGAAAAATATTCTAACATTGCTCTTGAGTTTATATCTTCGCCAGTTACTTCTTTAATAACAACTCTCCAATCTTTTGTTTTTCCTAACTTGAGTAGATTCCACAAAAATTTTCCAACTTCTTTGTTTCCATAGTAGTTGCAATTATGTGGATCCTGCTTCAAAATGTTTTTAGCAATATACATATGAAGTTGATATTTAATTATAAATGCCATTGCATAATCATAATATTGTGCTGGATCATCATTAATATGAGTTTTTGTTGCAGCATCACAATATTCTTCACCTCTTTGTTCAGGTGGAACAATTCCCTGGAATTTTTTTACATATTCCCACCATCGCTTATTAAACTGATCTGCTGGTAAAGGTTCTTCATATAAATCCCTTTCCCAGAATGTCATAACTCCAGCCGACCAAGGAATGAAGACGACATTTTCCAGAGCTTCCGCTAATAGCCATTTGGTCCTATCAATTTGTAAATCCTTGGGCATTACGCCAACTTCCTGTAAATATGCGGGTTGACGAACTGCAAGCGATATTAATTCCCCAATTGCTTCGTGAAATGCACGATTTGCTCCACTCCGCAAAACAACAGGTACATCCGGATTTGAGTAAGCAAGATAATAATATATATGGCCAAGTTCATGATGTGTTGTCTCGAACCAATCATAATTTGATTTTACGCTCATCAGCGAACGCACATCCTGATTATAATCAATATGCCAGGCAGAAGCATGTGTGTTTTTTTTACGCGGCGAATCAGGTGGAAGTTCGTATAAGTCGGATTTCTCATAAAATGATTTCGGAAGTGCAGGCATACCAAGTGAGATATAAAAATTTTCTGCTTGCTGTATTATCCATTCAGGTGATTTATCCTTAAATAGGTAATCTAAATCAATACCTTCTACAAGTCCTGGCCATGACTGTGCCCATCTGTTTGAGATCCAGTGAGCAGGAATTTGTTCTGGTACCGGTTGCTTAAATCTTTGCGCAAGATTGTGTTTTGCCCAGGTGTGGAGCTGTAAATAAAGCGGATTTAAATCATCGATAAATTGTTGCATCATATCTGTCATTTCTTTTACCGACATTTTATAATCAGCCACCTGAAGATGGAAAAAGGAACTGAATCCCATTTCCTTTGCAACTTGATTGCGAAGTTTTTGTAATTCAATTAATCCAGCTTTTAGTGCTGGTCCAGTTTGTTTTGATACTTCCCAGATTTTTTTTCTTTCATTTAAATTTACTGATTTAAGGAGTACCTCATCTATCTTGTTAGGAGTAGTTTTCTCAACACATTTATCTCCTACTTTTTTCAAACAGAACTCAAAACCGTCAAGTATTGCTCTTTGGTTAGCCTCGGCTTTGATACGTGCACTTACTATATCAGGAATTGTTCCAGGTGCAGATGCTGCATTTAATAAAATTTCTTCCAGTTGAAGAACATCAATTTGATCTAATAAATCTTTGTGTTGTAAGAAATACTTTGTTTTATCAATCACATAAATACTGCCGGTAAATGCTGCAAGTGCTTCATTTGCTCCAATTCTTTGTCCTGTATGCTCTGGTTTTACATCGGTGCTGGCTTTCCACTCAGCTTCTGCTGCTGTAGTGTAAAGTCGTTGGCCAATTTCATTGTACATTTTTAGAAATTCTTTGCACTCATTTTTAATATTGCCAACCTTTGTTGAGCAGGATAAAAATAAAAAGCTAAGTATTAATAAAATTATTGTTCTCATATATTTTCCCTTGAATTTTTTTCTTTAATAAAAGCTGCGATTACTAATCCACCAAGTATCCAACCAATTATCAAGTCGGCACTCATTGCAGTTGTATATCGAAGCGGAAAATACATCCAGTTCCAGTTTTGGAAGTGGATTGCTAAAGATGCAAACACTGCTAAAACCGCAATGAAAACAACACGTTTCAGATATGACTGAGAAACAGCTGTGCTTTTCAATAAAAACCATCCAGCAATCGCGGCAGTAATTATATTTATCAATATGCCAATAATTACTTCTCTTAACATAGTAGGGTCACCGCCTCCTGGCAAGAAGAAGATCAAAGCGATTGGTCCATTTTTTACATTTTCTACATATTCTTTCACAGCTGATTCCTCATGTGTTTGAGGGCGTGCAGGTATTGTATACACTGCATGTTCCTGCATTGATCCAAGCATAAAAGTTGCCATTGTTTTATCATCAGGGCAATTTTTAAAAGTATCTCTATGGAAATCTAACACCATCCAGGCAAGCATACCCCATAGAGTCACAACAACTCCGGCAAGTATGCTACTAATAATGATTTTAGTCATGACATGCTCCTATTTTTTTATTTTAGTTTCAGGCAATTTCTTTATTGAAGATTCGACTTCTTCTCTCCATTCTTCCATTTTCTGTGGTGAAGATTGAATTTGTCGATTAACATCCTCTTGCCCGGGTTCTGAAAGAAAATAACGCTTTCCTTTGAACTTGTTTGAATCTAACACTGATTTATCTTTATAAATGATTGTCTCTATTTTTTTTATTGAGGGTACAATTAATCGATCCCAATTGTAGGGATCATATGCAGGTGGGGCGTTTTTATAGTAATTGCTCAAATCTGCATTTGTTGTGTTTAAATACATTCTTATATTTTCACAAGCATGAAGCAACTCACCTGCTAATTTTTTTGTATCCTCATCAGGCATTCTTTCAAAAAATCTTACCTCCTGAATTATTTTACTGAGCTCCCTATTCAAAGAGTCTAATCTCTCTCGTTTTTGACTATAATAGTATTTCCAATTATTGCTGGCTTTGTTTTGAGAATAGTGAGTTTCGAATTTTTCTATATCTGTAACAAGTTCAGCTATTTGCGATGCGAAAGAAATAATCTTCTTTTCAGCTTCAGAAAGCTCTTTCTGGCTTTTACTACATCCTAAAAGTATGGTTAAAAATAAAATATAAAATTTTAATTTAATCTTCATAAGCTTTTTGATTATTAAGGAGGACTATATCTTGAATAATGTCTATATAACCTTTAACTTCTGGACTTTCTGGTGCTATTAATGCAAGATTTTTTATGTAAAAAGTTCTTTTAATAAGTCCTTCTTTCGACACATATTCAAGAACGGAAATATCTTCTGAACCTTCCAGGTTCTTCAAATCATAATACCATTTAATTACAGATACCTGGAAGCTTCCGGCTGGTATATTTAAGATTTCTTTTCCAATTACCTCTTTATCTATTCTCATCACACCCGTTATATCAACAAAATTCCACTTGCTTCCAATGGTTAGAGGGTATTTGTATACTAATCTTGGAGTTGGTTCAATATATATAGAATCCTGATTTGTGTTTACAATCCCGGTAATATAATCAATCAGTGAATGAGTATTATTAAAATATTTTCTGTTGAAAAGGAATTTTAGATTCTTATTAGTTTTTGGGAATGCTAATGATCCCATGCCTTTATATGCATATCGGTAAAGTTCTTTAGGTTTCGAGATATAATAATTTGTGTTTTTATGATTTTTATAAATTAAAGGCAGTTCGCTTAGTCTAAATGTAACTGTTCCATTTTCAAAAATATATTTTCCTTCTGATAAAATTCGAATATTTTCAACAATTAAGTTTGTGTCTGGTATATAAGGATCATTTGGGTCTAAAGGTCTATAGTTTGTTGTCTCAATTATATATTTATAATTCCACATAATGTTTGTTTCAAGAGGATAGTTATAATAACCATCATAGCCGATTGGTGATTCGGTACAACTAAAAAATAAAGTAATTAAAATAATCGGGAGGAATATTTTTAATCTTCTCATTATATCTTTCTTTTATATTTAGTGAAAATATAATTAATTTAAATACTAAAATCAAAGGATTAATTTGGTCCGTGTTATATTTGGAAATTCTGTATCTAAATATTAATTTAGTATGCAATTAACAATAAAAATTAATAGGTTTCAAAATGAAATCGTGGTTTTGGGCAATTTTTGGTATTGGCATAGGTGCTTTAGTTACGTATATAATATTAAAGCAGGAAAAAGAAGAAAAAAATGAATCTTACCCTTTGTTTATGATGCATAAAGCGAAAGGTACTTTAAACGATCAGGTATATGCTGGTGTTGAAGTAAATGATGAAGAGGAGTGGATTTAGAATTGTGTTAAAAGTGTTCTAAATGTGCTTGAAAGCAGAAATAAGGATATTGTTAAAGATACAATCCACCAGAACCAAGCATGTACCCGTGCTTTAAAATTTGGAAACATAGTTTTTTATTTTGAATATAACTAACTTTATTGAGTAAGTCAAGTAAATTTAATTTCCTTTCAAATTGCATTGAATTGTAGATTTTTTTCTTGAGATCACTATATTGATTTATAAATCAAACATTCATTGCATTTATTTTCTGAACAGTAAAACTTGTAAAGATGGATTAAACCCTGATATAATATTGCACTATCGATTTTAATATTTTTGTGTAGTAATTCCTCATCCATTTTCCTGATTAAGAAATTGGATTTATTTATTTTTATTTGTTCATAAATTTTTAATAGATTCTCTCTTAATTCCCTTTTTCTGAATATTCTGGCATATAGTAATAAAATTGGAATTACTACATTGATTATTATTTCAATTATTTTTTCTTTACCAATTAACACCTTAATTTCTTTTCCAGATTTTTTATCAAATCTATAGTGTGTTTTCCAGTAATTCTTTGAACTTACTCTAAACAGCTTTATAAGCTCTGTAATTTTATCTGCAGGTTCAATTGTATTATCCAGAATGGTTTTTAATACATTTTTAAAAAGGTTTTCGTATAAGATTTTATATGTAAGATTTGCTGCGCCGGATAATCGTAGAGTAGGAAAACTTTCCGGCCTTAATCTGAAGAATTGCCACTCATAGGGTTTTATACTTAATGAGGAAATTGTAGGTTTTACTAATTCAAAATTTTTCTTAACTGAATTAACATAGTCTAGAGTTTCTTTTTCTTTAATTTTGTTTGTTTCGGGTAAAAGTCCTGAATAAATAAAAAGAATACTTTCTATAATTGCTATCTTTTCAGCTTCTATTTTGGGTAGATCGAGTTCTCTAATTGTGTTTAATGTAACCATCCTTGAAAGTTTTAGAAAAGGTAACTGATTTTTTGTATAACCAAGAGATTCAAGAAGGTATTCATAAAACAATTGTTCCCAGTGTTTTATATTAGTGAAATCTTTCTGATCGAATTCGACTTCAAAGTTTGGAAGATCTTCTATATTAATTTCGTATGAAACCCCTTCATATTTAATTATAGGTTCCTTAAGTTTTTCAAAGCGAATTAATTCTTTTAGTCTTTCGTCCATTCTGCGAACCTTGTATTCAAGGCGTTCGACTGAAAGTTTAATTAACCAGTCTTTTAAAAAATTATCTGAAATATTTTTGTTTTTATCACGACATTTTAATTGTGTAAATTCCTGAATCGGTTCTTTGTAAATTTCCTCATAAATATTTTCAATTATTGATTCATTGATGTATGGTTGTAGAATTAATGTTGGAATAATCCTGTTTGATTTTGTTGTTGTTTTGTATTGAACTTTATCTGGTGTTGAAGAATAAACGATGTGTAATATCACTCTATTATATTTTGAATCTCTGTCGTGTTGATGGGTTTTCCAATCTGTGGTATTCATATGAATTTCGATATCACCAACATAGAGTTTATCGCCAATGTAAATTTTTGCGTTTAGAAAATCTGGACCACCATCAGGATTGCTTTTCCCTGTATAGACAACTTTTACTATTTTCCCGTCGGAAGTTAAAAGTGGTGTGTTAATAAAATTTTGATTTTTCCAGATCCTCCTGAGAATTTTTTCAGAAATTTTTATCTTCATTATATCGCCTCCTTAGTTTAAAGATAAAAAATTCAGTTACTTGTAATATTTGTTTCTATAAGAATTAATTTCAGTTGAGTATTTCTCTGCCGATTTTCTAATATTTTCTTGAAAGTTTTTTGTTTCTGCTGGAAAAATTATTGAGCGACCAACATTAATTATTGCATTATATCCATCTGTTGAGCAACCGTATTTAATCGTTTTCTCCAGGTCACCTTTTTGAACGCCAATACCTGGAATAAGAAATGGCATCTCAGGTAGGAGTGTTCTTAATTTTTTTAATTCCCCTATATGAGTTGCTCCTGCAACCAATCCAATATTGTTTTTAGTGTTCCATTTTTTTGCTTTTAATGCTACATGCTCAAAGAGTGGTTTTCCAGAAAAACTTAAGTGCTGAAAATCTTCTGAACCGGGATTTGAGGTAATGCATAGTATAAATATACCTTTTTCTGAATAATTGATAAATGGTTCTATAGCATCAAAACCCATATATGGATTTACTGTTGCTGCATCGAAATTAAAATGTTTAAATAAAGTATCGGCTTGTTTTTGAGCTGTATTGCCGATGTCGCCACGCTTGCCGTCGGCAATTTTGATAACTTCCTCAGGTATCAATTCCAGAGTTTTTTCTAATGCTTGCATCCCATCGTTACCTGTTTCTTCATAGAACGCCAGGTTTAATTTGTAAGCACAAACTAAATCTTTAGTAGCTTGGATAATTAAGCTATTAAATTCTAACTGTGGATTTTTTGATTTTTTTAAGAATTCTGGAATTCTATTTACATCAGAATCGAGTCCAATGCACAGTAGCGAGTTTTTTTCCTGCTGTGTTTTTAAAATTTTTTGATTAAAATTCATATTTATTTTTGCCACTGTTTTAGCCAGTCCAGCATTGTTTGATACCATAATTCAATATTTTGTGGCTTCATTATCCAATGTCCTTCATCAGGAAACCAGAGGAATTTTGATGGAATGCCTCTGCGTTGAAGTGCTGTAAATAGTTCCATACCTTGTTGAATTGGGACACGGAAATCCAGCTCTCCATGTGTTATTAAAGTTGGAGTTTTAAAATTTTTAGCAAGGTAATTTGGTGACCATTTTAAATATAATTCAGGATTTTCCCATGGAGTGCCACCCATTTCCCATTCTGGGAACCAGAGCTCTTCTGTTGTTCCATACATTGCTTCTAAATTATAAACACCAGCATGAGTTATTAAAGCAGCAAAACGATCGGTGTTTCCCAAAATCCAGTTAACCATATAGCCACCGAAACTCCCACCATATGCATATAATCGGTTGGGATCGATATAGCCAGTTGAAATCATATAATCTACTGCTTTCATCAAACTGATGTAACAATTTCCACCCCAATCTTTGCTGATAGCTTCAACAAATTTTTGTCCGTAACCAGGGCTACCTTCTGGATTTGTAAACATGACAACATAACCGGCTCCAGGAAATACTTGCCAATCGGCTCTAAAAGCATTTCCAAACATTTGTTGAGGGCCGCCATGAATGATTAGCAATAATGGATATTTTTTTGATGGATTGAAATCCGGTGGTTTAACGATCCATCCATGCACTTTACCATCTGCACCATCAAACCAAACTTCTTCTCCTTTAGCTAATTTTACTTCGTTAAAAAAGTTTTTATTAATGTTTGTAACCTGTTTTAATTCTAGTTTCTTCAAATCGAAAGTAAAAATTTCATTTGGCTTGGATATTTCTCTGCGAGTAAAAGTGAGAAAATTTCCATTTTTGGATATACGCAGATTTTCATGCCAGAAGGGTCCGCCAAGAACCGTCTGGATCGTGCGGTCTAAGGTAATAGAGTAAATAGATATATTGCCTTTTACTTCGGCGGAGAAATAAATTTTCTTTGAGTCATTACTCCAGACGAGGTCGTCAACCCAATTATCAAAATTGCTTTCGTCAGTTAAAATTTTTGTTTCGCCAGTAATTTTATTATATAAAAGTATGCGCCAGAGATCAGATTCATATCCGTAAGTTTTCTGCGAGCGATATGCAATGTATTTCCCATCTGGAGAATAACGAGGTGAAACATCAGCTCCCTGACTAATACTGATTTTTCGTGGTTCACCACCAGTTACTGGTATTACATAAATATCGTTATTTGTACTTTCTGCCAACTTTTTATCCATATTAGTACTAAAAGCAATCTCTTTCCCATCTGGTGAAATTTGTAAATCTTCATTTCCGTTTAACGCAATTGGAGGTATAGTGAATTTGCCATTCGTCAATTGTTTTATATTTTTCCCGTCGATATCTGTTTGAAAGATGTGGTTTCTTGTTTCATTAATCCACACATTCCAGTGTCTATATAGCAGTTCATCAATTATTCTGGCTTGTATTTTACTTTCTGATTTTTCTCTGTTTTTTGTTTCATTACAGATTTTATCTTTTGACCAATCTCCAGTATAACATTCTGGGAAAATGTTTGAAAGGAAAAATAGAGATTTTCCATCTGGAGCCCAGATGTGATTTGAAGTTCCTGAAGGCATTGATGTAATTTTTTTTGCTTCACCACCCTGCACATTTATCAAATAAATTTGTGGTGAGCCATCTCGAGTTGATTGGAATGCTATATACTTTCCATCTGGTGACCATCTTGGCCTTTCATCAGCTTTTGGACTATTTGTAAGCTGGAATAATTCACCACTCAATGTTGATACAAGCCATATGTCACTATTGCTGCTATTTTTTTCTTTGTTTATTGTTGTAGCGGTAAAAGCAATCCATTTGCCATCCGGTGAGATTTGTGGATCTGAAACTCGTGTAAACTTAAAAATGTCATCAATTTCAAATAATCTTTTTTCTTGTGCAAAAACATTTGCGAAGATCAGTAATAAAAATAGAGTTATTTTAATTTGTGTTTTATATTTCATTTCAAAACTCCTGAGTTATTTACTTTTTCAAATATTTGTTGAGCCATTCGAAAACAGTTTTATGCCAGAGTTCACTATTAAGCGGTTTAAGTACTCCATGACCTTCATCAGGAAAATAAAGAAATCTTGATTCTATGCCCATTCTTTGAAGGGTTGTAAAGAGTTGCATGCCTTCTGTAACAGGGACTCTATAATCAAGTTCATTATGAATAATCAACATTGGAGTTTTGTATTTGAGAAGATTCAAAGCATATTTATGAGGAGAGAATTTATCATAAGCTTGTGGATTATCCCAAGGTGTACCGCTGTGTTCCCATTCATCGAACCAAACTTCGTCAGTTGTGCCGTACATTGAATAAAAGTTCCAGATACTAGCATGAGTTATTATTGTTTTAAATTTATTTGTATGGGTTGCAAACCAGTTCATCATATATCCACCATATGAAGCACCAGCAGCAGCCATTTTAGTTGGATCTACAAAATTTAGCTTTTCAACATATTCAATACCTTTTATTAAATCTTCATAAACTTTTCCACCCCAATCGCCTGTTATCTCGTTTACAAATTTTTGTCCAAAACCTGTAGAGCCACGAGGGTTTGGAGCAAATATAACATAATTTTGAGCAGCCCATAGTTGTGGATTCCATCTATAATGCCAGCCATTTTCCCAAGCACCCTGTGGTCCACCATGTACGAGAAAAACTAAAGGATACTTTTTGTTAGGATCAAAAAATGGTGGTTTTATTAACCATGCCTGTATTGGAGTTCCATCTGCACCAGTGTATGTTATACTTTCAGCAGAAGAAAATGTAATGTTCGAAAATAAACTATCGTTAAATGATGTAAGTTTTAATAAATTTTTTCCATCTATAGTTGATGAAAAGATTTCAATTGGCTTTTCAAGAGTTTGTCTGGTAAAGAATAGAAATTTTCCATCTGGAGAAATATGAATATCTGCATTTACTCCACCATTAACTATTTTGTTGATCTTATTTGTTTTTATGTCGATAGAATAAATTTGTTGGTTAGCGTTTTCTTCAGCGGGGAAAAATATTTTGCTGTCATCAGGTGACCACTGAAATGCTAAAACCCAGGAATCAAAACTTTCCGATAAGTTTTTGTGTGTACTGGTAGCTCTATCGTAAAGCATTAAATCCCATTTGTCGGCTTCAAATCCAGGTACTTTTTGAGCTCTATAAGCAATATATTTTCCATTTTTTGAGTAGCGTGGATATCCATCGGCAGCTGGGTTTGTGGTTATTTGTTTTCGTGTTCTACCATCGATGCTAACAGTGAATATATCATGATTTGTGTTCCATGCTTCATTTTCAGCTGGTGCTGCTGTGTAAGCAATCTCTTTTCCGTCAGGTGAGAAGCAAAATTCATCACCTGCAGAAAATGTGGAAGATGTAGGTACAGCATCTCTATCACCTGGTGTTAAGTTTTTTATTTCTTTGTTTTCAAGTGTAATCAGAAAAATATGTTGGCGTTTGTCTTCAACCCAGGTGTTCCAGTGCCTGTAAAGTAATTTTGTTATTATACGAGCTTTAGTTTTACTTTTTTCTTCGTCTTTATTTTTGTTTAATTCGTTGGCCTCAATGAAAGGTTTATCTGAAAATTCTGGATAGACAGATGACACAAAAGCAATCATTTTGCCATCGGGAGACCAAACTGGCTGTGAAGCACCTGTGTAAATATCTGTAAGTTGTTTTGCTTCACCAACAAATGGATTAATCAACCATATTTGTGGAATTCCTGAGCGTGTTGACACGAAAGCAAGCGTTTTTCCATCTGGCGACCAGCGAGGATTATTATCATTTGCTGGACTTGTTGTTATGCGGCGTGCTTCACCACCACTTGAAGAAATTAGAAAAATATCACTGTTCATTTTGTTTTCATTTTTTATAACTTCGGTAACTACAAATGCAATCCATTTTCCATCCGGTGATAATTGTGGATCTGAAACTCTTTTAATACGAAACATATCCTCAATTTCCATCGCTCTTTTTTCCTGTGAAGTAGCGATTGATGAAACCAAAATAATTATCAGTAAAAACTTTAAATATTTCATTTTTTCCTCTTTTTAAATTTTAAATATCGCTAAAAATTTTTCCACATCATTGATTCAACAGGTTTGATTGTTTTTCTGTTGTATTTAGCTGATTTCTTTTTATTATAGGGCACTTCAATGTCGCCACTAATTTCAAAGTAAATAAGCTGACCTATCGGCATGCCTGGATAAATAATCACTGGTTGTCTTACAGAAATTTCAAGCGTCCAGGTATTACAGAATCCGACATCTCCCTTTCCTGCAGTTGCATGGATGTCGATACCAAGTCTTCCAATACTCGATTTACCTTCTAAGAATGGAACAAAATTATGTGTTTCAGTATACTCTTTTGTAACACCCAGATAAAGCCTCGCTGGTAGTAGCAACATTCCACTTCTTGGAATTTTTAAGTATTGAACTTTATTATGTTTTTTTGAATCAAGAATATCATCAATATAAATTGCCATCCAATCTCCGAGATGAACATCATAGCTATTTGAACCTAAATATTTACGGTTAAAAGGCTTAATTACAATATTACCTTTTTTGATTTCACTTAAAATTTTTTTATCGGATAGTATCATAAATAAAATTTTAATCTATAAAAGTTAACCAGCTATATGGATCTTCGCCATTGCGTACGATATTGTAAAATTTTTCCTGTACCAACCTTGTAATTTTTCCTGGTTTTCCATTATCTATTTTTTGGTGATTAATATAGCATACAGGTGTAATTTCTGCCGCTGTGCCAGTCATAAATACCTCATTTGCAATCATTAAAATTTCTCGTGGAATTGTTGTTTCAATAACCTCAATACCTTCATCTTTTAAAATCCTGATTACAGCAGCTCTAGTTATTCCTGGAAGTATTGCATCTGCAATAGATGGCGTGTAAACTTTTCCATTTTTCACTATAAAAATATTTTCACCGCTACCTTCACTCACATTTCCATAAGCATCTAACGCAATCCCTTCGGCAAATCCGTTTTCAAGTGCTTCAATTTTGATCAACTGAGAACTTAAATAATTCCCACCAGCTTTTGACATTGTTGGTATTGTGTTTGGAGCTAACCTTTGCCAGGAAGAAATACAGGCTGATATGCCATTTTTTATAGACTCTTCGCCTAAATATGCTGCCCATTCCCAAACCGCTATTGCGACTTCAACTGGATTTTTTAAGGGATTTAGCCCCATTTCTCCATAACCACGATAAACTACAGGTCGAATATAACAGCTCTTCAGTTTGTTACTTTTAATGAGTTTAAAAATTACTTTTTCGAGATGATCAATTTTAAAGGGAATTTCTGTGTGATAGATTTTTGTAGAATCATAAAGGCGTTGAAGATGTGGTCTCAATTGAAAAATTGCAGATCCTTTTTTTGTGTCATAACACCTTATTCCCTCAAACCAGCTTGAACCATAATGAATAACATGTGATAATACGTGAATTTTTGCTTCATCCCATTTTACATATTTTCCATTCATCCAGATTGTTTTAGATTTTTTAACTGACATATTTTCCTCTAAAAGTTTTGTTGATAGATTCTATATTTTTTGTAAAGAATAGCATTCATCATCTCTGCACTGCGGTTCATCATAATATTGTCTTCGAGTACCCAACTTGCCTCACCCCAGTCGTATCCTTGTTTTAATGCTCTTACCGCAGTTTCATAAAAAAGGAACCCAGCAGCTCCAGTTCTTTGATATTCTTTTAAAACACCGAGAGCAATAATTCTAATACCATTTATCTGTTTTTTATTTTTAATTAATCTAAACATTGCAGGTATTAACCATCCGCTTCTGTTGTATTTTAGAATTTGGTTGATATCAGGTAATGATAGTGCAAATCCGACTGGTTTTTTGTCAACTTCAGCAATTAAGACCAGTTCCGGATCAACTATTGATTTTAAAGATTTTGCTAAGGTATCGAATTCTTCTTGGGTCATTTTCACCGCACCCCAGTTATATTGCCAAGCTTCGTTGTAAATTTTTTCGATAATTTTTACCTCATTATCAAATTCTTTCATATTAATTGTTCTGACAGATATATGATATCTATCTTGAACAAGATTAATTACTCTTTCAATTTTTTCTTTATCGAAAATATTATGGCTCAAATAATAAGCATATAGGTCTTTTATTTTTTGAAGACCAGCACCTTCAATTAATAATGGATAATATGGCGGATTATATGGCATCATTACAACAGGCGATTTATCAAAGCCTTCGATGAGTAATCCATATTCATCGTTTACTGAAGGGTTAGCTGGACCTCTAATTATTGAGATTTTTCTTTCTTTTAACCATTTCTTAGCAGTGTCAAATAAACTATTGGCAACATTCTGATCGTTAATGCATTCAAAGAACCCAAAAAAGCCAATGTTTTCGTTGTGTTCTCTATTATGATTATGGTTAATGATTGCTGAAATTCTGCCGACAATTTCATTATTTTTGTATGCAAGGAAATACTCTGCTTCTGCATGCTTGAAAAATGGGTTTTTGTTTTTGTCGAGTAAAAATTTTCTTTCGAAAATTAAAGGTGGAACCCAATAAAAGTTTTCTTTATATATCTTCCAGGGCAGTTTTATGAATTTTTTTAAATCGGTTTTTGTTCGAACCGTCTCGATATAGAGTTCTTTAGAATATGACATTAAGAATGACGTATTAGTTTATTAGACCTAATTTTTTCCCTACTTTTATGAAGGCATCCAGAATTTGATCTAAATGTTCATCTTCGTGGGTTGCCATATAACTTGTACGCATCATCTGCATGCCTGGTGGTACACCTGGACTAATAAATGTATTTACGAACACTCCATTGTCAAATAACTCTTTCCAGAATTTAAATGCTAGTAAATCATCGCCGATGATTACGGGTATTATTGCTGTTTGCCCATCTATTATTTTAAATCCAGCTTCCTTAAAGCCTTTGCGCATTTTATTAGAATTTTTAATTAATTTATCTATTCTTTCAGGTTCTCTTTCTAAAATTTCTAATGCTTTTAAAGCTGCAGCTACGGATGCTGGAGTTGGGCTAGCGCTGAAAATTAATGCTGAAGAATGATGTTTGAGATAATTGATAACTCTTTCGGAACCTACAACAAAACCACCAAGCGAGGCAAATGTTTTGCTGAAAGTTCCAAAAGTTAAATCCACTTCATCTACAAGATTAAAATGGCTGGCTGTGCCACGCCCCCCTTTGCCAATTACTCCAACAGCGTGTGCATCATCAACTAAAATTCGAGCGTTATGCTTTTTAGCTATTGAAACAAGTCGTGGTAAATCTACAATATCGCCGGTTGTACTGAAAACTCCATCAGTTACAATTAATTTTCCGGCTTCGTATGGTATGCGTTTAATAACTCTTTCAAGATCGTCCATGTCGTTGTGTTTATATCTCACAAACTCTGCTGACATACCTCTTGCCATAATAACTCCGGCAACAATGCTTGCATGATTATCTTTGTCTGTAATTATATATTCACCTCTCTGAACCAATGTTGGGATTATACCTTGTGCAGTTTGATAACCAGTACTGAAGAGCAGACAAGCTTCCTTTCCCATAAACTTCGCGAGTTTATATTCAAACTCATTGTGAAGATCCAGTGTCCCTGTTAGATATCTTGAACCAGAACAACCTGTGCCATATTTTTCTATTGCTTTTATCGCTGCTTCTTTAACTTCGGGGTGAGCGGTTAAACCGAGATAGTTGTTTGAGCCTGCCATTATGATTTTTCGACCTTCAATTTGTACAACAGGACCTTCGTTTTCTTCAATTGGTCTGAAGTATGGATATAATCCAGCAGCTTTTACTTCATCTGCACGTGTGAAGTTGAAACATTTTTCAAACAAATCGACAGGGACTTTCTTCTCAGGTATTTTACTTTCCTTAATTTCAGTTTCTGTTGTAACTTCTGATTTATTTCTCCAATTGAATTTTCCTTTAAAAGCATTTGCCCAATCCGACATACTTTTGCGCCAATTGAAGAAATAAGGCCTTTCTCTAAAGCGATTTGGCATTTATTTTTCTCCTAAAATGCTAATTTGTTTAGAACTTTTATTTTTAATATACTTTATATATTTCAAAAAGTCAATCAATTACAATTATGAAAAAAGCATTTGTTACAGGTGCAACAGGTTTTATTGGCAGTCATCTGGTTGAAGCTCTGCTCAGTAAACAGTATAAAATTAAATGTTTAGTTAGAAAATCTGCAAATTTAAGGTGGATAAAGGATTTACCAGTTGAAATAGTATATGGTGATTTGTTTAATAAAGATGTTTTAACTGAAGCAACTAAAGACGTAGATTATATATTTCATATTGCTGGTGTAATTGCTTCTCGAACTAAGGAAGGTTATTATTATGGCAATGTTGAAACCACCAAGAATTTGCTTGAAGTAGCATCAAAAAATTTAAATTTAAAAAGATTTGTTTTTGCAGGCAGCTTAACAGCTGTAGGTCCAGCTGCGAATAAGATACCACCAGATGAGCAATCACCATGTAATCCGATAACAAATTATGGAAGAAGTAAACTAGAAGCTGAGAAAGAAGTTTTAAAGTTTAAAGACAAAATTCCAGTAACAGTTTTAAGATTGCCAGCAGTTTATGGACCGCGAGATACTGCTACACTGGATTTTTTCAAAACAGTTAGTAAAGGTGTTATTCCATTGGTCGGATATAAGAGTAAATACATAAGTATACTATATGTAAGTGATGTTGTAAAGGCGTTAATTGATGCGGCAGAATGCGATATGGCTATTGGAGAAGTTTTTTTAATTGGTAGTGAAAAATTTTATACATGGGAAGAAATTGGAATGGCAATTGAAAAATATACAAAGCACCGGACTATAAAAGTTAGATTTCCTGAATTTTTTGTTGTAATTGCAGCAGCTTTCAATAATTTTTTAGATATTTTTAGAAAAAAACCTTCTGTGTTTAATATTGAAAAGAGTAAGGATATGATTGCCGATGCCTGGATTGCAGATATTACTAAGGCAAAAAATCATCTAAATTTCAGACAAGATGTGGATTTGGAAGAAGGTATAAGGAGAACATTCGAGTGGTATCAGAAAGAAGGCTGGATATGAATTATTGACTTTTAGGTCAAATTTTTTTTATATTAAAGTAAAACCAAACACAAAATGTTGAGGAAAGTATGAAATTAAAGAGAAAGTATCATCATTGGACTGAAAAAGAAATTGAGCTTTTAAAAAAGTACTGTCCAACTTATGGTGTTAAATATGCTTCGAAAAAGTTAGGCAGAAGTATAAGTACGATTCGAGCAGTTGCACACTTGCATAGAATTAAATGTAAAAACCCAACACCAGTTTGGAACCCAAAAAATGTTGAATTCTTAAAAAAATGGTATGGTAAGATAGATGCTGCAAAAATTGCTAAAAAGATTGGTACTACAAAACTTGCAGTACAAAAACATGCTAGCAGACTCGGTATTACAGGTAAAAAAAGTTGATTGAATATAAAGCTTACTAACATAAAACAACTCGTTACTGTTTCTCACGAATTATCTCGCCCTAAAAACAAACACTTCCGTGTAGGCGTGGAAATGAGTGAACTTGCTATTATTGAAAATGCCGCACTTGTGATTGAGAACGGTATTATAACTTTTTTCGGTAAAATGCAGGACCTTCCTTCTAATGATTTTAATGAAATTGATTGTACCGATAAAGTAGTAATGCCCGGCTTTGTGGATTCTCATACTCATCTTTTGTTTGCAGGTAGCAGAGAAGAAGAATTTGCAATGCGTTCGCGAGGATTTACCTACCAACAAATTGCCGAACAGGGTGGAGGAATTTTATCAACCGTTGCTTTAACAAGAGCAGCAAGCAAAAAAGAATTAAAAAAGAACGCCCGCCGATATATTCATAAAATGATACAAAAAGGTACAACTACTGTTGAAATTAAAAGCGGTTATGGATTAAGTTTTGATGATGAAATTAAAATGCTTGAAGCCATTAAAGAGCTTCAAAAAGAAGAAATTATTACAATCTTATCTACATTTCTTGGTGCTCATGCATTTCCTCCTGAGTATAAAAATACCCCAGAACAATATGTAGATTTGATTTGTAGCAAAATGATTCCTTATGTGGGCGAGCATAAATTAGCAGAATTTTGTGATGTTTTTTGCGAAAAAAATTATTTTAGTTTGAGTGATTCGGAAAAAATTTTATCAACTGGAATAAATTACGGTTTAAAACCTAAAATACACGCAGAAGAGTTAAGTAATTCTGGAGGTGCAATTCTAGCAGGAAAATTAAAAGCTACTTCAGCTGATCATCTTGAACATATATCTGATGAAGGAATTGCATCTATGAAAGAAGGCGGTGTAGTAGCTGTTTTACTACCAGGAGTTTCTTTCTTTTTGAATCATAATTATGCACCTGCGAGGAAGTTAATTGATAATGAAGTACCTGTTGCTATAGCTACCGATTTTAATCCAGGCTCTTGTATGTCATACTCAATGCCATTAATGCTAACCATTGCCTGCACACAGATGAAGATGAGCCCTGAAGAAGCAATTACTGCAGCAACAATCAATGCGGCTGCAGCACTAAATTTGTCAAGTGAAATAGGAAGCATAGATATTGGTAAAAAAGGAGATATGTTAATCCTGAATATTCCAAATTATAAATTTCTGGTTTATCATTTTGGTGAAAATCATGTTTATAAAGTAATAAAAAACGGTACATATTTAGAATTTTGAAACGGAAAGTGTAAATATGAAGAATTTAGTTGAATGTGTCCCAAATTTCAGCGAAGGACAAAATCATAATATAATTGATGCAATTGCAGGTGTGATAGATGCAACAGAAAATGTAAAACTCCTGAGTGTAGAACCTGATCGGGATTATAATCGAACTGTAATTACTTTTGTAGGTACACCTGATGCTGTAAAGCAAGCAGCATTTGAAGCTACGAAAGTTGCTTCAGAAATGATTGATATGCGTCAGCACAAGGGCGAACATCCCAGAATTGGTGCTGTGGATGTTGTACCTTTTGTTCCATTGAGCGGAGTAACAATGGATGATTGTGTTAAGCTTGCAAACGAATATGGTAAAATGGTTTCAGATAAGTTAAATATTCCAGTATTTTTATATGAAGAAGCGGCTCGTAAATCTGATAGAAAGAATCTCTCAAATATCAGAAAAGGTGAGTACGAGGGACTTGAGCAAAAATTAAAAGATCCTGAATGGTTTCCTGATTATCCAATTAGAGGGTCTAATCAGTTTAATCCCAAATCTGGAGCAACTGTTGCAGGCGCCCGCTATTTTTTGATTGCTTATAATGTAAATCTTAATACAAACGACAAAAACATTGCGCACGAAATTGCTTTGAGAATTAGAGAAAGTGGTAGACCTATGAAAAATGAAAAAGGTGAAATTGTTAAAGACTCAACGGGTAAAACTGTGAATGTGCCCGGCTCACTCAAAGCCGTGAAAGCAATGGGTGTTTTATTAGAAAGATTCAATATTGCTCAGGTCTCCATAAATTTAACTAACTTTAATGTAACTCCTCCACATATAGCTTTTGAAGAAGTTAAAAAGGAAGCTCAAACACTGGGAGTTGAGGTTACAGGTAGTGAAATTGTTGGATTGGTTCCCAAAGATGCATTAATTACTGCTGGAAAGTTTTATTTGGGAGAACAACTTCAAACTTTGAATGTTTCAGAAATGGATTTAATTAATGTGGCTATACAATACTTGGGTTTGAATCAGCTTGAAACTTTTAATCCGTATAAAAAAATAATTGAATATATGATTGAAGGAGAATAAAATGTTAACAAAGAAAACTATTGAATCCTTTTTGGATGAGTTAGCGTCAAATTCACCTGCACCTGGAGGTGGGAGCGCAGCTGCATTAACTGCTGCAATTGGAACAGCCCTTATATCAATGGTTTGCAACTTGACTATAGGTAAGAAAAAATATCTCGATGTAGAAGAAGAAATGAAAAAAATTTTACAAGATTCAGAAAGAATAAGAAAACACTTTACCGAATTAATTAATAAAGATACAGAAGCCTTTAAGAAAGTTATGGAAGCATATTCCTTACCAAAAGAAAGTGATGCACAAAATTCTCTAAGAAATGCTGCAATTGATTCGGCAATGAAAGAAGCTGCACTTGTCCCACTTGAAGTGATGAAACATTGTGTAGATGCTCTTGCACTTTCAAAAATTGTGGCTCAGAAGGGGAATAAAAATTCAATTAGTGATGCAGGTGTAAGTGCACTTTTATTGGTTTCTGCATCTGAATCTGCATATTTGAATGTGAAAATTAACTTAAATTCTATAAATGATTCTGACTTTGTTGGTTGGAAGAATGAAGAGGCAAACTCAACACTCAATACTTGCAGAAAATATCAAACTGAAATTATGAATTCTGTATATGAGACATTAGAGTCTTAAGAATATCTCTTATTAAACTTTCCAATAAACCTTGGTAAAAATTACCAAAGCTGTAAATAGTTCAAGTCGTCCTATTATCATACAAAAACTCAAAATCCATTTTCCCAAAAAATGAATGTTAGAATAGTTATCCATAGGTCCAACACTACCTAATCCTGGGCCTATATTACTCAGAGATGCTATCACCGCTCCCATTGCGGATATTATGTCCATTCCTAAAATTGTCATTATAATAGTTGCAACTACAAAAGTAGTAACAAAGAGTACAAAAAAAGCCAGAATATTATTGATGATGTCCTGTGGTACAGTTCTGTTGTTATACCTCACAGGTACGATTGCCTTTGGATGAATTAGTTTTCGAAGTTCTGCATTACCATTTTTCAGTAATATTAAAATTCTCATATTTTTAATTCCTCCAGCTGTTGAGCCAGCACAACCACCAATGAACATTAAAATAAGCAGAATAAATTGAATGGAATATGGCCAGATTTCGTAGTCAGCAGTTGAATAACCTGTCGTGGTTATTATAGATACAACTTGAAAAGCAGAATATCTTAATGCTGATGTAAATGAATTATAGTTACCAGAATTAATTAACAATAAAACTGAAATGAAAATGCTAATAAGTACGATTGATAGATAAAATACAAATTCATTATTTTTGAAATATTCTCTTACATCTCCTTTTAAAGCTTTATAATGAAGTACAAAATTGGCACCTGCAATGAACATAAAAACAATTATGACGGTATCAATGTAAGGTGAATTATAATGCGCAATACTCAAATTTCTTGTGGAGAAACCTCCTGTAGCCATAGTAGTAAAAGAATGAGATAGGGCATCAAATATATTCATACCACCTAAAAGGAGTAGAAGTGTTTGAACAAAGGTAAACATTACATAAACTTGCCAAAGGACTTTTGCTGTTTCACCGATTCGAGGTTTTATTTTATCAACAGTTGGGCCTGGTGATTCAGCTTTGAAAAGTTGCATACCACCTACGCCCAATATAGGAAGAATAGCCAGTGAGAGCAGAATTATTCCCATACCACCCAACCATTGCGTCATAGAACGCCAGAAGAGCAAACCTTTTGGCAGTGCTTCCACATTTGTAAGAATAGATGCCCCGGTTGTTGTAAAACCTGACACAGTTTCAAAGAATGCATCTGTGAAAGAAGGGATTGCCCCAGATACAACATATGGAATTGATCCAAATAAACTCATAGCTAACCAGGCGAACGTGACTATAGCAAAAGCTTCACGCGGATTTACCTCAATTTCAGGTGTTTTTAAAAAAAACCAAGTTAAAATGCCTATAACAATGCATAAAATTGATGAACCTAAAATTGGTAGCAAGCTGCTATCTGAATAGTAAAGGGAAAATGGTAATGATAAGAGCATTGCTACACCAATGAAAAAAACGATAATTCCTAATATAGAAATTACAAGCTTAATGTTCATGATTATTTGCTAAAAAGTTTTTCAACTTCAGGAATTGCTTTTGGGAGTGAAAATACCACAACTCTTTCATTTGGATTTATTTTTGTTGTTCCAACGGGTATAATTACAGAATTGCTGCTCATTACACATCCAATAATTGCACCTTTTGGGAACTCTAAATCTTTAAGAGGTTTCTTTGTGATATCAGAGCCTTTTTGAGCTACTAGTTCAATTACTTCAGCATCAACTCCATGTAATGTTGCAACTGATAAAATTTGACCTTTACGGATAAATTTTAGAATTATCTGTGCAGCTGAAAGTTTTTTATTAACTGCAACATCAAGACCAATTGTGGCTGCAAGTGTTACATAGTCAGTATTTTCTACTAGTGCGATCGTTCGTGGGACACCAAGATGTCGTGCCATTAGACAGGAAATTATGTTTGTTTCCTCATCCTCAGTAACAGCAATATAAACATCCATATCCATAATGCCTTCTTTAGCAAGTAAATCTATATCCGAACCTTCACCATGAATAATTAGAGCTTTATGCAGTTTGTCTGCTAATTCTAAGGAGCGATCTTTGTTTGATTCCACAATTTTTACATTAACTTCTTCTTCTAATTTTTCAGCTACCATGCTTCCGATTCTTCCTCCACCTAAAATCATTACATTCTTAACTGATTCACCTTCCTTACCGGCAAGTCGTAAAATATCCTGCACATATTCTGTTTTGCAGATTGCGAAAACTTGATCATTCTTTTTAAGTGTATCCTGACCTGATGGAATAATTGTACGCACACCTCTACTGATTGCAACAATCCTGAAAACCAGTTCATCATATTCTTTAACTACATCTTGAACAGTTTTGTTGATAATTGGACTCAACGTATCTAACCGCATACCTATTATTTGAACTTTACCGTCGCCAAATTCAAGTACATCTGTGGCAGCTGCCCTTTTAACCAGCCGCACAATTTCTTCGGCTGTTACTGCCTCTGGATTTATTGAAAGATTAATTCCAAGTTCCTCTGGTTTTACAAGAGCTTCTGAATTATTAAATTCTGAGCTGCTAATACGAGCAATTGTTCGTTTTGCGCCCAGTTTGCTTCCAATCTGACAGGCAAGTATATTTACCTCGTCGTGAGGAGATACAGCAACCAATAGATCTGCTTCTTCAGCGCCTGCCTGCGATAGTAAAACTGGACTTATACCGCTCCCTTTATAAGCTATTACATCTAAATTTTCGTTTACTCTATTTACTCGATCTTCATCACTGTCTATTACCACAATATCGTGATGTTCCTGTGATAGAATCTTTGCTAAGTGAAATCCAACTTCACCTGCACCTACAATAATAATCTTCAAATTTTCAGCATTTTCCTTAGTTTAACATATTTTTCGTTTCTAATTTGAATAATTTTTATATAAAACGCAAATATCAACCCTCTCTTTTTATAAAAGTACTTAATTAAATAATTCTATTGATTGGTTACAGGGATTAGTCTAATATGACCTAAAACACTTCAAATTTCTATTTTAACAGGTTGTGATTTCTTTTTGTTCTTTTTTAGATATTTTTGCTCTATATTATTGTTAGGTTCTGGTTCTTCTTCTACATCAGGGTAAGTAAATATATCGTATTTATAATTTCTCAAAATTATTTGATTTCCTGCTCTACCAATTACATATTGTGGAAGTAAAGGTATTTTTCCTCCACCACCAGGAGCATCAATTACATAATATGGAATTGCCAGACCCGATGTATGACCTCTCAATTTATCCATAATTTCCAATCCCTTACTAACAGGAGTTCGGAAATGGTTTGCACCTTTTGTTATATCAGCCTGGTAAAGGTAATAAGGTTTTACACGAATTGTTAAAAGTTTACGCATTAGTTCGAGCATAACATCTGGGTCATCGTTGACACCTTTCATTAAGACAGCTTGGTTACCAAGTGGAATTCCAGCATCAGCTAACAGCTCACAAGCTTTTTTAGCTTCTGGTGTTATTTCCCAGGGATGATTAAAATGTGTATTTACGTAAATTGGATGATATTTTTTGAGCATCTTTACAAGTTTTGGAGTTATTCTCTGTGGCAATACGCAGGGCATTTTAGTGCCAAGTCGAATTATTTCAACATGTTGTATTTCTCTTAATCCCTTTAGAATTTTTTCCAGCATATAGTCGGTAAGCATAAGTGGATCACCACCAGACAGGATCACATCCCTGACTTCAGGATGTTTGGCTATATAATCTATCCCATCTTGTATGAATTTCATTCTAATTTTGGAGGAATCACCAACTTTCCTTTTTCGTGTGCAAAAGCGACAGTACATTGAACATTGGCTTGTTGTTAAGAAAAGTACTCTGTCCGGATATCTATGCACGATACTTGGTACTGGACTATGTGAATCTTCTGCTAACGGGTCTTCAGGAAGTCCATCTTCTTCTAATTCTTTTTCAGAAGGTATACATTGAAGCCAGATTGGATCACCTGGATATCTAATCAAACTTAAGTAGTACGGATTAATTCGGATGTGAAATAATTTATTAAGTCGCTCAGCCAATTGTTCATCGAAACCAAACCTTTCTATCAAATCTTTAGCACTGTCAACGCTTTTGCGTAGCATCTCTTGCCAGAGTTCCATTTATACCTGTTTTCCTCCATTGTTTTTATTTAACATGATTTTAAAAGTATTTTCCATAAACTAAAAGGTCATCTCCAATATTATAATAATCTTTAATTCTTGATAAAATCTGATATCCCGAACTTTCGTAAAACTTTCTGGTATTTTTATATTTTTCCTGTGAAGATGTTTCAATTACAATTAATCTGCCCCCATTTTGTTTAATTTTGGTTTCTGCAAAATTTATCAATTCTTTACCGATACCTTTACCTTGTTTATCTTTTTTAACAGCGATCCAGTATAAATCAAATGTCCCGGTGGTAAGTGGAGTTGGACCAATACAAATATATCCCAGCAAATTTTCGTTATTATCTGTGGCAGAGTATATGTCGTAATCTTTTTGATTTTTATTTGTTAAATAGATATCAACAAGTTCCATTGCAACTTCAATTTCTGCTGGTGTAAAAGCCTGTGTTTCTGTAAGGAGATTTATTAGTTGTATTCGATCTTTTTCTAAAAATTTTCTAATCAATTTAAAATTCTTTCTATTGCAAGTTCTACTATTTTTTTAATCATTTCCTCAAATGTGTAACCTGCTGTTCTAGCTGAACGAGCAAAACCAGCATCTGCTGAAATATCGGGATTGGGATTAACTTCGAGTATATAGAGTTTAGAATTTTTATCCAATCTAAAATCTACTCTTGCATAGTCTCTGCAGCCAATTATTTTGTATGCTTTCAAAGCTAATTCAGATATTTCGTTTGCTAATTTTTCTGAAATCGGTGCAGGACAAACGCCTTTTGTAAATTCGTATTCATCAGTACCCTTCATCCACTTTGCATTGTATGTAATAATTCTGTGATAATTGTCAGGTAATTGCGACATATCAACTTCTGATATTGGAAGTACAACAGGTGGATTATTACCAAGTATTGCTGCATTTAGTTCTCTGCCATCTATATATTCTTCTATAAGTGCAGGTTGCTTGAATTTTGAAAGTATATATTCGACTTGTTTTTTCAGGCTTTCAAAGTTATAAACAACAGAATTATTGTTTATACCTACACTTGCATCTTCTCTTGATGGTTTTATTATCAAGGGGAAGTTTAGATTCCTATCAAGTTGAAATGGTATAGATTCAACTATTTGAAATTTTGGAGTTGGAAGGTTATGATAAAGTAATATTTCTTTAACTCTTGCTTTTTGTTGAGCCAGACCGAGCGTAAAAGCGGTTGCTCCAGTATATGAAATATTTAATAATTCATAAACACCTGCTACATGCATTTCGTGCATTGATTCGGTACCGATACTCTCACATAAATTGAAGATTACATCTGGTTTCTCGTTTTGAAGAAATTTAAAAAGTTTCTCTATATTACTGTTTACATTAAATAAAGTTGTTTTGAATCCTGAAGAATGGAGAGCTTTTTCGATGTCCCTCATTTCGTCAACTACACCTACTTCGGAGAGGTCAACGGTGTATCCCAATTCAGATAAATTTGAATTTTGTGAAGAAACATTTAAACCAAGTTCTGAAACAAATTTTCTTTCTTCTGCATCGAGAACGGTTGGTTCGTTGTAAATAATAGCTACGGTTAAATTTTCCTTATTTTTTATCATTTTTTAATTAGATATAAATTTTTGAAGTATTCCATAGCGTTCTAAAGCAATATTTAAAACTTCCTGTATTAACTGATTGTAAGACATTCCTGCAGTACGGGCAGCTTTTGGGAAACAGGAGTTATCTTCAGGTTTTGGTAAAATTCCAGGTAGTGGATTTAGCTCTATTATATTAGCCTTACCTTTTGAATCAAGTCGCACATCGATTCTACACCAATCGCGACATCTCATAATTGTATAAGCCTTAGTGCATACCTCTTCTATTTCATTTTGTAATGCAGGAGAAATATTAGCTGGGCATTCGAAAATATTTAATGGAGATTCAGAGTTGTCCCAGATCCATTTTGCTTCATAAGAATAGATTGGGTTTACATTATCAGGTAATGTATCGAATTTAATTTCAACAATGGGTAGGACCCTTAAATTTTTACCATTGCCTAAGATTGCAACAGTGAATTCTCTACCATCTAAAAATTCTTCAACAAGTGCAGGTTGATTGTAATTATTTAAAACAAAATTTACTTGCTCAATTAATTCATCAAAGTTTCGGACAATAGAGGAATTGAAAATACCTTTACTTGAACCTTCGTGTTGTGGTTTTACGATACTTGGAAATTTAGTTGATATTCCAGCTAACTGTGATAATTCGCTTATTAGCGTGAAATGAGGAGTTGGGATATTATAGTAAGAAAGGATTTCTTTGGTCCTGGCTTTATCCAGGCAAATTGATAGAGTTAATGGATCGGAGCCTGTATAAGGAATTTGGAGAAATTCTAACATTGCTGGAATTTGAGCTTCGCGAGAACTTCCACACATCCCTTCAGCTATATTGAATACAATATCGGGTTTTAATTCCTGTAACTTTTGATATGCAAATTTGTCTGCCTCAATTAAAGTTACATTATGTTTTTCTGCGAGTGCTCTCCTAACAGCATCAACTGTTTCAAAAGTATCCCATTCTGCATATAAGTCGGATACCTTTGTAAGTTTATTTTTCTTTAATTGTTCAGGTTCACTATCTGAACAATCATCCTTTTCAGTATGCTCGCTATGATCTTCTCTAGTATTGTCTTCCTTTTTTAAATTAAAAACGAGCGCAACATTCAACGGAAGATTTATCAACGAACTCGTTTGTATCTCACAATTTGTTATACATACTATTTAATTTTTTACAGTTAAGTTTTATCTTAATCTGTAAAACACTACTATAATATAAACTTTTTTTTGTAGAAGTCAAGTAAAAAATGAATTTTTTTGAAAATTTTTTCTTTAACCAACCTGAATCAAGTCAAATTTGTCTTTCATCCTTTCAAGAAAAATTTTTCTAATAAGTCGGTGTTCATCTTTTCTAAGTTGAGGATCTGTCTCAATAACTTTGAAAGCAATCTTTCGCGCGAGATTAATCAAGTTTCCATCTTCAAGTACATTGGCAATGTTAAATTCAGGTAAACCGCTTTGTCTTGTACCAAAGAAATCACCAGGACCTCTTAGTTTAAGATCTATCTCAGAAATTTTAAAACCATCATTTGTAGAAAGCATAGCCTGAATTCGTATGATAGCTTTTTGTTCTTCTAACTCATTGTTATCATTGAAGTTATAGTCGTTACTAATTTCATATTTTAAGTTTTTTTTGCGCACTTTGTTGACTAGCCAGTTTGGTGCTACAAGGATACAATAGGATTGTTCGGCACCTCTTCCAACTCTACCTCGCAGTTGGTGGAGTTGAGATAATCCAAACCTTTCGGCATGTTCAATAACCATCATTGTGGCGTTAGGAATGTCAATTCCAACTTCAATTACCGTTGTAGATACCAGTATGTTTATTTTATTTTCTTTAAAAGCTTTCATAACCTGATCTCTTTCTTCGGCTGACATTCTACCATGTATAAGTCCAATATTTAGATCAGGGAATATTTCTTTTTGAAATTTCTCATAACTCTCAACGGCAGCTTTTAAATCCATTTTTTCTGATTCTTCAATGAGGGGATAGATTATATAAACTTGTTGCCCCATGTCGATAATGTTCCTGATGAATTGATAAAGTTTACCTGTTTCAGATTCGGAATATAAAAGTGTTTTGACTGGTTTTCGATCCTTTGGTAATTCATCTATTATAGATACATCTAAATCACCGTAAACTGTAAGTGAAAGCGTACGAGGGATTGGAGTAGCGGTCATTACAAGTACATCAGGTTGAATTTTTATGCTTTCTTTTGCTTTCTTCATGAGTTCAGCTCTTTGTTCTACCCCAAATCGGTGTTGTTCGTCAATTATGACTAGTCCAAGGTTTGCGAATTCAATTCTTTCCTGTATTAAAGCGTGTGTTCCAATAACTATGTTTGCATTCCCAGTTTTAATTTCGTTTAAGATACTTTCTTTGAATGATCTTTTCTGAGCACCCAATAATAGTCTTACATTTAAGTTTAAATCATTTAGGAATTGAGTTATTGTCCGGTAATGTTGTTCTGCGAGAATTTCTGTGGGTGCCATAAATGCAACCTGATAATTGTTCTCAACTGCAATTAACATTGAAATTAAAGCAACAATAGTTTTTCCGCTACCAACATCTCCCTGGAGTAAACGATTCATAGGTTTAGGTGATTGCATATCATCAGCAATCTCTTTTATGACTCTTATCTGTGCTTTTGTGAGTTTAAATGAGAGGGAATCTACCAATTTGCGAGCTAAAGAACTTTTAACATTGAAGGGAATACCTGGAAGCTGAACCTTTAAGAATCTTCTACGCAAAGCCAGCATCAATTGAAATAAAAACCATTCATCAAATTTTAACCTAATTCGAGCGGAGTTTTTCTCTTCTGTTGTTTTTGGAAAATGCACCTTTCTTAGTGCATCCTGTAAAGACAATAGTGAGTTTTCTTTAATTATATATTCAGGTAAAAAATCTTCAATTAATGGAACATATTCATTAACAACATAGTGTAGAATTTTTCTCAGTGCGGTATCAGTGATACGTGCATTTCTAAATTCTTCACACATTGAGTATTTTGGTATTAAACCTTTAGTGTTTATTAAGTTTGCTTCGGTTGGTTTCTCATTTATATCAATACGGTCGATTCTGGGATGTACAATCTGAACTTTGTTCATAAAGTAGTTTAGTTTCCCGGAAACTGCCAAAGTATCACCAATTTTATAAGCAGTTTTGAAGTAATTAATATTTTGAAAGAATACAAGTGGTATCACTCCAGAATCGTCGCCTAGAATTATTATACATTGCCTTTTAGGTGGTCTACCAGTTATATCGATTGAGCGGACAGTTCCAATAACAGATACATTTTTACTAATATCATTAATTTTCTTTAAATCACTAATTCTGGAAACTTCTGTAAGGTCAAGATAATCGAAAGGGAAATAGTAAATTAAGTCGTAAACAGTGTTGATGGATTTTTTTGAAAATGCCTCTGCACGTTTAGGTCCAATGCCTTTTATAAATTGGACTGGAGTGTTCAAATCTTTTATAAAAATTTTCTTCACATGTAAAATATAGTCATAATTTGTTAGAATGTTGCAAAGGGAGAAGTAAGGTCCTCTGGTTTTATTATTTTTTGATAGTTGATAAAACTCTCAAAAGAAAAATCAGGTTTTTCCCAAAGTCGAACAATTTCTTTCATATATTCGACTGATAATTTAACAGCATTATCATAATATTGCATATAGTTAAAGCCGTTTTCTGTGTTTCTGAAATAAAGTTTATATTCATTTGATTGTTCAAGATTATTTTTGTTTTTATTATATGATTCAAAGGCTTTTACATATGGGCCAATATTATCCATCATGTCAAAAGCGAAGATAATACCATCTATCCAGGCATCAATATCTTTGGTTAATAATTTTGGGTAACCTGCTTTACTTATCGCAAGAGATATAAGATTGCAGAACCTATCATACTCAAACCCAAATTTTTTAATATTAATTGAATCAGAAGCTATAATTTTGCTAAATGTGCGGTCAGGATAGAGTTCATAAAAAAGGAAGATATCTTGATGCACTTCGCAAATGGAATGTTTTTGAGATATTTCAAGTGAGCGATAGTATGGACCTGTAATTTCTCTTACAAGTCGATGTATAACCTGATCGGCTGCAATATGAGAAACGAAACCTAGTGTAAACACAAATGTTGCATTGTTAAAGTCCTGCTTTATAAGTTGATTTTTTTTCAGCTCTGCGAATGCGAGGTTCATTTCCATAATATAATATGGAAATAAATTTGGTCGTGTTGAATGAAAGAAAAAAGAAGCATCTTCCTGTTGAGGTTGGGCTAGATCTACAAAAGGGCGTACAAGGAGTTGTTGGAGAGCTGCTTTAATTAAATTCTTTTTGCGATAACTTGGTAAATCAGGCCCTAGGGAGCCAAGTCGAAAATGATTGCTTTTATTTATAATTAGCTCACCGATATGTGGAAAGTCTTTGGATAATTTTTTATATGCGTTATGTGCAATTAAGATATGTGCAATGCTTGAAGGCATTATTGCCAGTAGGATTTTTATATTAATTCATTTTTTGGATCTCTCAACATTAATTCAAGAGTGGCTTCGTGAGGTTCTTTGTTATTAAATAAAACGTTGTAAACTTGCTGGATAATTGGGACTTCGACACCAGTTCGATCTGCAAGTTGGCAAGCAGCTTTGGTTGTAGGAACTCCTTCTGCCACCATAACCATTTCATTTATTATTTCTGTTAGTTTACGGCCTTTTCCAATTTGCTCGCCTACATAACGATTTCTGCTATGGCGACTCATACAAGTTGCAATAAGATCTCCAATTCCGGAAAGCCCTGAAAATGTTTTTGGATTCGAACCAAGAGCTGAGCCAAGTCGGGATATTTCTACTATACCTCTTGTCATTATTGCTGCTTTGGTATTGTCGCCATACCCAGCACCATCACATATTCCAGCACCAATAGCAATTACGTTTTTGAGAGCTCCTCCAAGTTCTACTCCTTTAACATCATTGGAGGTGTATACTCTAAAATATTGATTCATAAAAATTTTCTGAACTAATTGAGCAAATGATAAATCTTCTGAAGCGGCTACAACTGCGGTTGGAGTTTTTTTGCTAACCTCCTCTGCAAAACTTGGACCTGAAATTACTACTGTTTTTTCTCTTGGATGTTCTGGAAACAGTTCAGCTAGTACATCGCTCATAGTTTTTAATGTTTCGATTTCAATTCCCTTAGCTACATTTACAATTATCTTTTCAGTTATATATTTGTAATCTATTGTAGAAATTACTGAACGCAAATGCTGCGAAGGAACAGCTGTAACTATTAGCTCTGAATTTATTATAGCTTTGTTAAGGTCTCTTGTTACTTCAATTTGTTCTGGAATTTTTATACCTGGTAGGAAAACAACATTTTCTCTTTTTTCTAAAATATTTTGATAATCCTCTTCACGATATGACCATAATGAAACCTGGTGGCCATTTGAAAAAAGTAAAAGAGCCAGTGTTGTGCCCCAACTTCCAGCTCCAATTATTGAAATCCTCATTTCGAATTATTCGTTTTTGTTCTTTCTCTTAAAGAAATTGAAGTTTGTGATTTTATGCTCTTTACCTTGTATTAATCTAATGATGTTTTTTCGATGGGTGAAAATTAACAATAATGCCATTCCAATGCTAAAATATATTAGTGTGCTGTAACCTTCTATTTCTGTTTTTAAAACATTTGCTCTAAAGATTAAAGTTAATGGAAAAGCAATTGCTGCAGATATAGATCCAAGTGAAACATATTTAGAAATAAATAAAACAATTGAAAAAACACCAAGCACTATCAATATATCCCACGGAGCAATACCAATTAACATTCCAGCAGCAGTTGCAATTCCTTTTCCTCCTCTGAATCCTCCAAAGATTGTCCAAATGTGACCTATTACAGCTGCTGTACCACAGATAATTTTAACAAGTGTAAAATCCTCAAATGGTGTATAATTGTTAAAAGGAATACCTGAATACATAAACTTTGAAATTACACTTGTAGCAAATAATCCTTTTAATATATCTATTATAATTACAGTAATTCCAGCTTTAAATCCGAGGATTCTCATTACATTTGTTCCGCCAGCATTCCCACTACCGTATTGACGTATATCAATCCCCTTGACAAGCTTACTTATAATTATGCTTGTCGGTATAGACCCTACAAGATAGCTTAAAAATATTAGAATTGAGAGTGATAACATATCATTTTATTTTTTTGATACACAAAGATATGCAAAATTAATGAAACTTTCAAAAATGTGGAGTCCTGGAAATTAGCAACTCTGCCAATAAAAAATCTTCTTTTGTTGTAATTTTTATGTTACTATATTCTCCCTCAACGAGTTTGATTTTAATTCCAAGTTTCTCTACCAAGTTTGCGTCATCAGTGGAATAATATTTTGCTTTAAATGCATTTTTATATGCTGAAATTAATAGTGAAGTTTCAAATCCCTGTGGAGTTTGAACAGCATAAAGAAAATTTCTATCTAATGTTTTTACGAGGAAATCGCCTTCTCGAACTTTTATTGTGTCTTTTAATGGAATTGCAGGAATGGCAACTTTATAAATACTGGCAGCTTCAACTATTTTATCGATAAGTGTATTTGATACAAAAGGTCTTACTGCGTCGTGAATTAAGATTATATTCGGAGAAAATTTTGTTGCTTCATTAATGCCATTCCAGACCGAATCCTGTCTTTCTTTACCTCCTGTTACCAAAATAATTTTTTTTGAAGTGTTTAATCTTTCTATAATTTGTTTTGTTTGCGACAAATAATTACTAGGGGCTACAACAATAATGGTCGATATGTTGTTTGAATAACAAAATTTTTCAAGTGATAGCTGAAGTATGGTTTTGTCGTTCAGCTTTAGAAATTGTTTAGGTAAGTCGCTGCCGAATCTTTTACCGATCCCAGCAGCGACTATTATAGCAGCCACATTTAATTTCATAAAAAATTTCAGTTATAATATAAGCATTGCATCACCGTAACTGTAGAATCTCAAACCTTCTTTAATGGCTCTTTTATAAGCGTTCATTATGAGATCGTATCCACCAAATGCACATACCATCATAAGCAGAGTAGATTCAGGTAAATGAAAATTTGTTATCATTTTATTCACTACTTTGAAACTATAAGGTGGATAAATGAATTTATCAGTCCAGCCTTTAAATGGTTTGACGAAGCCTTGTGTGGTCACAGAAGATTCAAGCGCGCGGACTGTACTTGTGCCACACACAAAAACATTTCCTTTGCTCTCAATAGTTTTGTTGATTGTTTTTGCAGTTGCTTCGCTGATTTCAAAATACTCAGAATCCATCTTGTGCTTCGAAAGGTCTTCAACTTCAACTTTTCTAAATGTACCAAGTCCAATATGTAATGTTACGAAGGTTATTTTTACTCCTTTACTTTCGATCTGCGATAGCAACTTTTTTGTGAAATGTAAACCTGCTGTTGGTGCTGCAACCGAGCCAACATTTTTCGCATAAACAGTTTGATACCTCTGTTTGTCCAGTTCTTCTGATTCGCGCTTGATATAATGGGGCAAGGGCATATAACCTATTCTCTCAAATACTTTATATAGGTCTTCATTTGAGATAAATCTTATTGTTCTGCCTCTTGAAGTTGTATTATCTACAATTTCACACACAAGTCGCCCATCATCGAAATAAACTTTATTTCCAATTCTAACTTTACGAGCAGGTTCAACAATCACATCCCACAATTTTTCTTCCTTGTTCAGCTCACGAAGCAGCAGAAATTCAATTTTAGCATTTGTTTTTTCCTTTCTACCAAAAAGTCGAGCTGGAAATACTTTTGTGTCGTTCAAAACAAGCACATCACCTTTTTTAAAATAATTTAAAATATCGGAAAACTTCTTAATTTCGATGCTCTCATCAGCACGATTCACAACCATTAACTTGGATGCATCTCTCTGAGCCGTTGGATATTTTGCTATCAAATTCCTTGGTAAAGGGTATTTAAAATCTGATAGTTTCATAAAATGAATCCTATTTTATTTTTGTGTTTATCTTACTTTCTCTTATTGGTTTTATTAATGAGTGCTGCTCTTGCTGCTGCTAATCGAGCAATTGCGACTCTGAACGGAGAGCAACTAACATAATCCAGTCCAATTCGGTGGCAAAATTCGATAGAGCTTGGTTCACCACCATGCTCGCCACAAATTCCGAGTTTAATCTTAGGTCTGACCGACCTACCTTTCTGAACTGCTATTTTCATTAGCTCACCAACACCTTTTTGGTCTAAAGCTTCAAATGGATCTACTGGGTAAATTTCTTTCTCAACATAAGGAATTAAAAATCTTCCAGCATCATCACGGCTTACACCAAGTGTAGTTTGTGTCAAATCGTTTGTTCCAAAGCTGAAAAATTCTGCTACTTCAGCAATTTCATCTGCTGTTATTGCGCCTCTTGGGACTTCAATCATTGTTCCAACCAAATAATTTATCTTAACTTTATTTTCCTGCATAACTTCGTTTGCAACTTTTCTAACAAGTTCTTCTTGTAATTTTAGCTCTTTAACATTTCCCACTAAAGGAATCATAATTTCAGGTTTAACTTTGATACCTTTCTTTTGTACGTTTACAGCAGCTTCAAAAATTGCACGAGCTTGCATTTCTGTGATTTCTGGATAAATTATACCAAGTCGACATCCACGAAAGCCTAACATTGGATTAAATTCGTGAAGAGAATCAACTCTCTGTTTTACCTTCTCAAAGCTGATACCCATTTGAAGTGCCAATTCTCTTTGTTCTTTTTCTTCATGTGGTAAAAACTCGTGTAAAGGTGGATCAATTGTTCTGATAGTCACTGGTCTACCGTTCATTGCTTCGAATATGCCTTCAAAATCTTTCCTTTGTAAGGGAAGGAGTTTTGCAAGTGCTTGTTTTCTTTCATTATATGTGTCCGAAAGTATCATCTCACGCATTGGACCAATTTTACCTTCTCCAAAGAACATATGTTCGGTGCGGCAGAGTCCAATACCTTCAGCTCCAAATGCTACAGCAGCAGCTGCTTGATCTGGTTGATCAGCGTTTGTTCTTACACCTAATTTTCTATACTTATCAGCCCATTTCATGATTTTTTGATAAAGTTTATAGATTGGTGCGTTCTCTGGATTCAAAGATTTTTCAATCAACACCTGTAAAACTTCGGAAGGTTTAGTTTTAACTTCTCCTATAATTACTTCACCAGTAGTTCCATCAAGAGAAATATAATCACCTTCACTGATTACACGGCCATTTACCTGCATTGTTCTTGCAGAATAATCAATATTCAAAGCTGAACAACCTACTACACAAACTTTACCCATTTGACGAGCCACCAGAGCTGCGTGAGATGTCATACCACCTCTTGCAGTCAGTATACCCTCAGCTGCGTTCATTCCTTTTATATCTTCAGGAGAGGTTTCAATTCTGACAAGTATTACTCTTTCTCCTCTTTTGCGCCATTCTTCTGCATCTGGAGCGTTGAAAACCACTCGCCCCGAAGCTGCACCTGGACCTGCATTTAAACCTGTTGTAAGTAATCTTCCATCTTTTATAGCAGTCTCTTTTTCTGTTCTATCAAATACAGGTCTTAATAACTGGTTAAGCTGATCTGGTTCTATTCTTAGAAGCGCTTCTTTTTCATCTATAAGCTTTTCGTCCACCATATCAACTGCAATTTTCATTGCAGCGAATGCTGTTCTTTTGCCAACACGACATTGTAATATATAAAGTTTGTTCTGTTGTATTGTAAACTCGATATCCATCATATCTTTATAATGTTTTTCTAAAATTTTTCTATATTTATCAAGTTCTTTGTATATGATTGGATTTGATTCTGCTAGTTTGGATATTGGCAGAGGAGTTCTGATACCAGCTACTACATCTTCTCCTTGTGCATTCATTAAGTATTCGCCGTAGAAGTAATTTTCACCTGTTGCAGCATCGCGAGTAAAGGCAACTCCTGTTCCAGAATCTTCACCCATGTTCCCAAACACCATTGCTTGTACATTTACAGCTGTGCCCCATGATTCTGGGATATCATACATTTTTCTATATGCTATTGCTCTTTCGTTCATCCAGGAACCGAACACGGCACCAATTGCACCCCAGAGCTGTTCCATTGGATCTTCAGGAAAATCGTGACCTGTTTTTTCTTTAATTGCTTGCTTGAAAAGTTTCACTAAATCTTTTAAATCTTCAGCATTCAGTTCTGTATCAAGCGAAACACCTTTCTCTTTTTTCTTTGCATCCAGAATTTCTTCGAAAGGATCGTGTTCATCTTTGGATTTTGGTTTTAGACCCAGAACAACATCTCCATACATCGCAACAAATCTTCTATATGAGTCGTAAGCAAACCTTGGATTTTGAGTTTTTGAAATTATACCCTGAACAGTTGAGTCATTTAATCCAAGGTTTAAAATTGTATCCATCATTCCTGGCATTGATGCTCTTGCACCTGAACGAACAGACACTAGAAGTGGATTTTCTGGGTCACCAAACTTTGCGCCCATCTCTTTTTCAACCTTCTTTAAAGCAATTTGAATCTGAGATTTTAACTCCTTAGGATATTTTTTCCTGTTTTTGTAATAATAAGTGCAAACTTCTGTTGTGATTGTAAACCCAGGAGGAACAGGAAGTTTTAAATTTACCATTTCAGCAAGGTTTGCGCCTTTACCACCTAATAGGGCTTTCATATCAGCGCGCCCTTCAGCTTTCTTACCACCAAAATAATATACGTATTTTTTTGCCATAATATTTGATTCTCCGTTTTTTATTTTTCTTTTATTAGTTCATCTATTTTATTTAAAAACTTTTCTTCATTTTCAATGAATTTAACTTCAATAATTAAATAATATAATGCTATACCTTCAAATTTATTACGAAACTTACTCAGTTTAATTGCATCCTTTTCTGTAGTAATGATAATGTCAATTTTATTTTCCTTTGATTCTGATATTATATTATTAATATCAGCTTCATTGTAGAAATGGTGATCTCTAAAAGTTTTAAATTTTTGAATAAAAATTCCAGTTTCCTTTAAAGTCCGATAAAATGATTCTGGTTTACCTATACCACAAAATGCATAACATGTTTTAGATTTAAGTTCTTCAAGGTGAAGGATGTTGTTCTCAAAAACATTCTTTAGACCAGTTACTTTGTAAGTAAATTTTGCCTGTAGTTTATCTTTAAAATTTTTTATCACTTTCTTATCGATTTCTCCATTTGAGAATAATATAAAATCTGCTCTATTCAGTGAGTGTATCGGTTCGCGTGCAAAACCAGAGGGTAAAAGTAAACGATCTAAAAATGATCTAGAAGCATTTAAAATTACAACATCCAAATTTCTTGATAGTTTTCTGTGTTGAAAACCATCATCTAAGATTACAAGATCCACATTATACGTGTCTTTTGCCAGTTTTGCAGCTTTATATTTGTTTTCGCTTACCAGAACGATTGCTTGAGGGAATTTCCTGGCAATTTGCAACGGCTCGTCACCGCAAACATAGGGATCGGGATTCACAATTTTTCCGTCCGATACAATAATTAAACCTCTGGATTCTCTTTTATAGCCACGACTCACTACGGCTACTTTTATATTTTTTGTAAGTAAGTATTTCAATAAATATTCTACAATTGGTGTTTTCCCAGTACCGCCTACTGTAATATTACCAATGGAGATGATGGGTAAATCTAAATTCCTGATTTTGAATAATCCTATATCAAAGAACAAATTTCTGATTAATATTACAAGAGTGTATATAAAACTTATTGGTAATAAAATTATGCGTATGAATATCACTTTACAATAGGAATTTTAAAATTGATTCTGCTACTCTAATTGATGCACCAGGTTTTCCTAATTTTTTGGCAACCATTTTTAGTTCTGAAGCAACCATATTTCTTAAATTTTCGTCTTTTAAAAATTTAGCACATTCAAATACAATATTTTTAGTACAAGCTCTGTGCTGAATTAATTCAGGTACAATTTGTTTTCCTGCAAGAATGTTTGCCAGTCCAATGTTTTTAATTTTTATTAATAGCCTTCCTATCAAATATGTTAGAAAGGAAGTTTTATATAAAATCACCATTGGAGTATTGAAATATGCCAATTCCAGTGTTGCCGTACCAGAAGTAACAATTGCAACGTCGCAGTTTTTCATTAGATCGTATGTAGCATATTGTAATACTTTTACGCTTGATTCTTCATCTAAAAATGATTTTATATAATCACCTTCAAATACTGAAGCTGCACCTACTGCTATCTGTGCAGAAAATTCTGTTTCCAAATCTTTCGTGGCATTTAGCATAGTAGGGAAAATCTTATTCACTTCTTGATATCTACTGCCTGGAAATAATCCAATAATTGGTTTATTTTTCTCAAATCCATACCTTTTACAAAAATCACTTCTGTTCATTGGTTGCTCTATTATATCTAGAATTGGATGGCCTACGTATTCCACGTTTATTCCAGCTTTTTTATATATTTCTTCTTCAAATTCAAAGACTACAAAAACCTTATCTACACATTTTTTAATCTTTTCTATTCTTTTAAAGTTCCATGCCCATATTTGTGGGGCAATATAATAAAATGTCTTAATTCCAGAATTGTGTGCTTTTTCTGCGAAGCGTAAATTAAATCCAGGGTAATCTATCAGCAAAACTGCATCAGGTTTTTGATGTTGTAAAATAGTATCTAATGTTTTACTAACTGATCGTATTATAGGCAGTTTTTTGATAACTTCCCACGAACCCATAATGGCAAGTTCATCGATATGATATATTAATTTGACACCTTCTTTTTTCATCTTATCACCGCCAATGCCTGAAATTTCCAGGTCTTTATTCAAATTTTTGAGAGCTTTTACAACAGATGCACCGTGTGTATCTCCAGAAGCTTCACCAGCTATGATAAGTAACCGCATTATACTACCCCCGAGCAAAAAACTTGTGAAAAAAACCTAGTTTGTTGCTGATTTTGAATTAGCCAGATTATAATAACTATTATTACAATTATTAATATTGCCTGCAAAGTTCGTTTTTCGGATTTCAATCCTTTGTTCCAGTCCAACTTTGGTTGGTTTAAATTGGTAAGCTGGTATTTTCGGAAATTCGGTAAAAACTTTGGAACATAATTTTTATACTGTTTATATTCGTCACCATAAACGTTGAGTAAATGTTCTTCTTCAAGACTTACAATCATAAAGTATTGAAAGATGAAATATAAAAGTGTAATTAAAGTTAAACTTGGGAAGCTTGCGTACGACATAACTCCAACTCCTAAGTAAATAATAATGTTTCCAAGATAGAGTGGATTGCGCACATATGCAAATGGTCCGCTTGTAATTAAATTTGAACCACCAACTTCTTTAGTTGTACGTGTTTCACTTCCTGCAATTGATACACCCCATAATCTTAAAAATTCACCGAGTAGAACAAAAACAATTCCAATCAACAAACTCATTATCGTTGGTTTTGCATATAAAATCATCAAAATTAAAAAAGGAATTGGAGTATAACTGCGATATTTGAAAAGAATTTTTCTAATGTCCATATTATCCAGATGTAAAAACTTCTCTTCTATTGAATTCAGCTTGTTGACGTTTACGTATTCTCTTGCGTTTTAAAATTTCTTCTAATCGATTTATGATATCAATGAAATTTTGGTATAGATAGTAAGATATATTTTTTTTCTGACAGTAAGTTTGAAGTTTATCTCTTGCAAATACAATATCGGCGAAATTTACTGCACATTGATCTGAAAAACCATTCCCAATGTAAACAATTATGTCTTCATCTGATGATAAAGTTAGTAGACGATTTCTTTTACAGCAGGCACATCTTGTACATTCTTCGTCGGTATAGGGGAATTCGGCTACTAAAGTTCCGTTATCCAGAATTTTTAATTTATTTGCAAAGAATTTTAGATTTTTTATTTGATATTTTTTTAGAATTCTCTCGATGTATAAATCAAATCCATCGCTGACTATAAATATTTCTATAACATTATCGTTTTGATTTTTTATTTTGCAGAAATTTAAGAAATCTATGAATGTTACATCTATTTCCTGTTCATCTATGAATGAGATAAAATCTTCATACTTGACAGAACCACATGCTTTTGTTAATTCATGATAAAATTCTATTGCGTTTAATGTTCCACATAGGTAATTTTCTACGATCTTATGTGTTGGTTCACCGGCGAAATGGAGGAATAATTTATAACCTATATCTCCTTTCGATATTGTGCCATCAAAATCTATAAAAATTTTTAACATATTCGCTTAGAACCCTGTTGCTACCGATGCTGAACGTACTTTTTCTTCTTCGTTAAAGCGAACCGTTACAATCTTGGAAACACCTTCCTCCTCCATTGTAACTCCATAGATTGCATTTGCAGATTCCATTGTTTGCTTATTATGGGTTACAACAATGAATTGTGTATTATCTGAGAATTTTTTCAGTATTCTTGTAAATCTATCAATATTGGAATCATCAAGCGGTGCATCAACTTCATCAAGAATACAGAAAGGACTTGGTTTTACAAGATAAATTGCAAATAGAAGAGCGATTGCAGTCAGAGTTTTTTCGCCACCAGAAAGTAAATCGATTGAGGTTGGACGCTTTCCCCTTGGTTTTGCTATGATTTCTATTCGGGCTTCTAATGGATCCTGTCCTTCTTCAAGTTTTAAATCGCATTCGTCACCTTCGTCAAACAAACTTTTGAAAGTTTTGATGAAGTTTTCCCTGATTTTTTCAAATGTATCAAGGAATTTCTTTTGAGCAGTGTTGTTTATCTCTTCAATCGTATTGATCAAGGTACGTTCGGCTTCTATCAAATCGTCTCTTTGTTGAGTCATAAATGTCAGGCGTTCGCTTTCGGTTTGATATTCATCAAAAGCAGCAAAGTTAATAGCACCAAGCATTTTCAATCTTTCTTTGATTTGTCTCACCTCTTCTCGTTTAGCGGCAAAATCAACCCATTCGGTCTCTGGATATTCTTTCAATTCTATCTCGATTTCAAACTCATTCTTTGCTCTTTCAATAATGTGCTGAATATTCTGATTAACTTCATGAATTTTTATTTCTAAGTCATGATACTTGTTAACATAATCATCATAGGTTTTTCTGTCTTCTTTGAGTTTAAGTTCTATTCTGTGTATCTCATTACGCTTTTTGGTGTAATTTTGTTCTACTGCTTGTTTTTCTTGCTCAACTTTGTTTAAATTTTCTTTAAGTAAATTTATTCTGCTTTCACTTTCCTGCAATTCACCTAAAATTTTATTGATTTCAAGATGTGCGTTTTTTATTTCATCGTCCCTTATTTGAAGTGTTAAGATAATATTATTTATGGTTTGATTATCTCTCTCGAGTTCTAATTCTAAATTTTTCTTTGTATTTTGTAGATTAATTAAATGTATTTTTGTTTCATTAATTTCTTTTGCCAGTTCATTTCTGCTGTTTACAATTTCTTTTATTTCATTGTTTAATTGTGTTATTGTTTCATCGATAGAAATTTTGTGATTGTCGATTTTTTTAAGTATAGGAAGTAGTTCATTTAGATTTGTTTCGAGTGTGGAAAGCTCAGCTTTTAAAGTTTCGATATCCACTTGGGTCCTATTGAAAGAATTTTGTGCACGACTTTTTTCATATTCATATTGTGCAATTTGCATCTCAACAGATGCCATTTCTTTTTCAAGTATTTTTACTTCTTCAATTGATAATTTTATATTAAGTGTTTCAATTTCCTTTTCTTTTTTGCCTATTTCTTCTTGAAGCTCAGCAATCTTTTGATTGAGATTAGTTTTCTCAAGATTGAGTTGTTCAAGCATTTCACTCTTGCCAATAAGCAGACTTTCCTGCTCGGTATTACTGCCTGCTCTTATTATACCCCCAGTCGTTTTTATATCACCATCTATTGAAACAAATGTGACGCCGAGTAGGAAGTCGGGTATTTTATTTATATCCTCAACGATTACAACATTTTCCAGGAGATAGTTAATAAGTTCGCGGTAAGGTTCCTCAACCCTTATTACTTGATCAGCCCAGAGGTAAGAGTTCTTTTTGATTTTATTGAGTCTCTTAACTTTGGGAATTCGATTCAGGCATACGAAAACAGCTTTACCTTTTTGATTTTTATTTAAAAAATTTGCAGCTTCAATTGCCTCATTTTCGTTTTGGACAACTATATAATTTGCTGCTTCACCAAGAGCTGTTTGTAATGCAAGTCGGTATTTTGGTTCAGTATTAATAAGTTCTGCTACAATAGGAAATTTTTTGTATTCGTTAAATAGAAAAGCTATACTTTGATGATCATCTGCTTTTTCTATAAGTCCTTCAATAAATTCAGTTTTAGTAATAACTCTATTGAGTTCATTTTTAAAATTTATCTCTTGATTTTGTAACTCCTGAAGTTCTAACTGAAGTTGTTGAATTTTTTCTTCAATTTGAGTTTTTTCCAGCTCGGCTTTTGCAAACTCTTTATGCAATAGTTTATCTTTCGTTGTTAATTCAGCAACTTCCTTTTCACATCTTTTAATTTCGTTTTCAAAATAAATTCCGTCTTCTCTGGCTCTCTCAATTAAACGATTAATATTTTCAATTTTTTCTTCTATTAACTGCTTTTCGCTGGATTTTTTTGCAAATTCTTGTATTAGAGAGATAGACTCATTTTTATAATTTTGCAGCCTGTTTTCTTTACTGTTTAAATCAGCGCTTATATTGTCAAATTCGTTTTTTAAGATTTCGAATTTTTCTTGAATATTTTTTAAGCTTATAGCATTGTTTTCAATTTCTTTAGTTAATCGTTCTTTATTTTCTTCAAGTTTTATTCTATTATTTTGTAAATCAATTTTTTCTTTTTCGTATCTTTTTATATTAAACTTCAGTGCATTAATTTTTTGATTACCAATGATTATTAACTCTTCAATTTTGTGTTTTTCGTTAACAATTTGTGAAGATTCTCTTAAAAGCTCATTTAATTTGTGCTCAATCTCTCCGACTTCAATTCTCATCTGATCAATTTGATAGTCTTGCTCTGATAAGAATTTTTCAATTTTTTCTTTCTCAGTTTTTGTGTAAACGAACTTATCTTTGAGTGGTAACAATTTTTTATGCAGGTAGGAGTATTCTTGTTCGAGTAATTCGATTTCAAGTTCTCGGAGCTTTTGCGATAATTCGTTGTATTGTTCTGCTCTTTTGGATTGCCTTTCAAGTGTATTAACTGTTTTCTGAATTTCTTTAACCATATCATTTACACGAACTAAATCCTGCTGGACACTTTCGAGCTTATTAAAAGCAGCTTTCCGGCGATGTTTATATTTCGTAACTCCTGCAGCTTCTTCAAAAAGTCGCCTGCGCTCATCTGTTTTATCGCTCAGGATGGTTTCAACCATTTTCAACTCAATTACTGAGTAAGCATCGGCACCCATTCCTGTGTCCATAAAAAGATCTAGAATGTCTTTCAATCTGCACGGTACCTTATTTAACAAATATTCACTTTCACCTGAACGATAAACTCGTCTTGTAACAGTAACCTGTGAATAATCGGTCGGAAGAATACCTTTTGTGTTCTCGATTACAATTGAAACCTCCGCCATACCAAGAGGTTTTCTATTCTTTGTACCGTTAAAAATCACATCTTCCATTTTATCTGAACGCAGAGTGCTATATCTCTGCTCACCTAATGCCCATCTTATAGCATCCACTATATTTGTTTTCCCACAACCATTGGGTCCAACAATAGCAGTGATTCCAGAATCAAATGTTAGGTTAACACTTTGAGCAAAAGATTTAAAACCAAATATTTCAATTTTAGATAAATACATTTAAAATATACTTTGCGTTTCTATAAAATATTTTAAGAATACAAATGTAGATTTTGTATGTTCTAAATAACTGGCCGTAATGCCAGCAATTAATATAATAATTAGAAATCCCAATCCATAAACTTTGAAGGCTGAAACATCAAATATAATTGAAATGCCTTTAAATAATCTAAATATCGAAATTATTAGTATTAATAATATTAATGCAAGTGAAATGTATAGATAAACGGGTTCAACTATAATTCTGTATAGTATCATTGCTAATGGTATAAGGACAATGGTTGGTACAAACGCCCAAATTGTAATTGAAAAAATATGATATAAGTATACCTTTATTCTAGTAAAAAGAGAAATTAATTTAACCAGCAACACAATTGTTATGAATTTTAAAAAAATTATTAAAGAGAAATGTATTATAAATTGTGTTGGATTCCATATAAGTTTCACAATGTAAGTTTTTATTGCATCAGTTGAAATTTGTGTCAGTATATTATCAATAAAAAGATTGTACCGGAAATGCAAGGCAATACTAGAAATTAAAATTGCGAAATTTACTGAAAAAAGTAAAATTAGGAAAAATGTATGACTTGCTGGAATGATTCGTTGATCTCTTACATCTGCAAAAAAATTGTATGTTCTAAACATTGAACGATTAATATTTTCTCGAAACCTGCGATTACTGTTATAAAAGAAAGCAATTGAAATTAAAATAATTAATCCAAGAATTACATAAATCATCGGGGATGTTGGTGTGTAATTTCCCACAGGTATTGCAGTAATTTTCTCGTTATTGAATATATTGCGAATAACGTCATAAACTATCCTTTGCTGCCTATCGCTGCTAACCATACCCATTGTTTTTAAGTAAGGATTATCTGAAGGAGCAATTAGAGAAGGTCTGTCAGAAAACCAATCGTTATATGTCCAGAATACGCCCCCAGAAAATTTTGACTCTTTTATTATGTTATACAATTGCCATGTATACCAGGCTTGATATTCAACAGAATTGGGATCACTATAACCATTTTTGTTCTCTGGATTAATTTCCTTGCCATATCTTCCAGCAATTATGATTTTGTCCTGATACTTCATTCTTAAATCTAATAACGTTGATTTTAAATTGCTGAAAGATTCATCGGGTCGGGGGTAAATGTTGAAAGCTAAAATGTCGAGCTCGGATTTAATTTTGCTTAGGTCCCAGTTTAATGGTGCTGAAAAGTAAACTGGTTTATCGTCAATATTTTTAATAGTTGACCTTAACTGTGAAATATATTTCTTTGCGTTGGATTCTAACTTTTTGTTTAATTCAACTTCGTAACCTAAACCATATGCTAGGATTGAAACATTATTTCTGTCTCTGTAAATTATATCTTTGATGTAACTTGAAGCTAAATCAACATAATATTCTTTTTCTAAAACACTGGCTGGGATTTGAATCATTGGAAGCTCTTCCATTACTAACAATCCGTATCTATCGCATAGGTTTATCAAATACGGATGAGGTGGATGAAGAAATCTGATTAAATTTGCACCTGTAGTTTTTATTTTGATTACATCCTTTTCCATTTGTTCGTATGTCAGTGCCGAAGCATAGAATGGATGTTGTTCAATGTAAAGAATACCATTTAGATAAATTGCTTTACCATTTAACAAGATATCAGAATCTTTTATGCGGAGTTCCTTAATTCCATAATTGAAAATGTACGCATCTAATGGTATTAAGTCTTTTCCATCAACTTTAAAGATATTGCATTTTATAGTGTACAACTCAGGTGTTTCAGGCGACCAGAGTTTAGGATTTGGTATAGATAAATCTACAGAAATTTCTTTACTTTTTCTTCGTGGAACATCAACAGGTATAAGATTGCTTTTACTAATTGCTACGTCACTAAATTTTTCGAAGATCTCAACTGAGTAGCCAATGTACGTGTTTTTTGATTTCTCCTCATCTGGCAGAGCAAAACCTGAGTTTTCTATCAAAGATTTGATTCTTAGTTTAGCATTTTTATAATCTGAAGAAATTTCCAATTTAACTAGAGGGTCGCTTATATAAATTTTAGGTGTTGCTAACAAATAAATATCTCTAAAAATACCACCATAATTTTTCCAGCCGATCACTTGATGGCGCAATGGAATAGTTGATTTAGTGTTTAATTCATTATTAACTATAATTTTAATTGTATTTTCATTGCCGATTTGTAAAATATTTTCTCTGATTGTAGAAACAAATGAAGAGTAACCTCCAATGTGCCTTGTGATAAAATTACCGTTGATGTTTATTTCGCATTGATAATTGATACCATAAGCTACAAGAGAGAAATTATATTGTTCAAGCATTTCTTTTTTAATTTCAAACTTTCTCTGGAAGATTATTTCTCCTTCATAGTCATAAGCAGATGGTATTTGAATATTTTGCCAGGATCTACCTTCAATTATATATTGCCAGTATCCAGATAAGTCAATTTTTATACGTGTTGGTGAATCTGCAAACATTCCTGCATCGGGTCCAGCAAAAGTGGGTTGACCGTTTTCATAGAACTTTATTGGATTGCTCTGGAATATTTGTGCCTCGCTGTGAAATGTATTAAGGATAAAAAGAAAATATGTTATAAAAGAATATAAAAACTTGCCCAATTCAAATCCTTATGGTATGAATATTTATGGAGGTAATCATTAAAATATTGTAAAAAAAAGTAATTTTCGCATAAAATATAATAAATTTTTTAGCGGAAAGCAATTTAAGCACAAAAAATGCCTTAAAATAGCCAGAAAAAGAAAATTTAGGGGAAATTGGATATTAGCTTATGGACTATTTAATTCAACCCAGTTTTCTAATGTTCCAGTGTTTATAAATGTGTCCCCACTACATCTTAATGTATCTGTATCTCTTTCTTCTTTTGTAATGATCAAATCAGAACGTGAGTTAACACCGCGTAATTTATAAATTTGAAAAATTGAATCAGATATAACATCAAAATACGAGATTAATTTCCAGCCATTAGGAGTATTGACGCCTATTGCAATGTCCGACATTGTTTGAGAGCCGATATGTGTTCCAATTTGTTTCCCAGCATTTAGCATGTCTCCAACTTTGAGCGAATCGCTTATATTGATATGGAAAATTATAAAATAGAATGCAGGGAATTCATTTGACTTGATATGCATTTGCGTGCCAGCCCATTCTTGGTATATTTTAAAAATTTTCCCGTTTATAGGTGAAAAGATTTTGATACTTGACCAATCAATATCGCTTTTTGGTAAAAAGTAGTGTTTCATACTTCTACATGATTCAAAGTCATCGGAGTAATCGTGTCCAATTGAGGAGCGAAATTTTGAGATACGATAAATTTTATCGAGCTCAATGTAATCTGAGTTCACAAATTTAGGGATACCATTTTTATCAATATCATATTTATCTTCCTGAACTTCTGCAGGAGTTATGTTTTCTTTATTGCAGGATAGAAAGAAATGTAGAATAAAAATTAAAAGGGAAGACCTTATTAGAGTTTTGTTAATAATTTTGAGTAGTTTAATCATCAATTACTGGTGTTTATTGTATTAGTCTATTTAAAATTAATTATATTCTGGTGAAAAGTCAAATGAATTACGGTGAGAGGATATATATATAAAATTTTGACTTTATTCAAAATATTTGTAGATTTAAGCAATTCAGAGTAAGTTTTTCACTTAATTTAAGGAATTGTTCAAATGTACGCAGTTGTAGAAATAGCGGGACAACAGTTTAAAGTTAGTCCTAAAGCAAAGTTATATGTCCCAAAATTAACTAAATCGGTTGGTGATAATTTAAAAATTGATAAGGTATTACTGTTTTCTGACGGAAAAGAAACTAAAATTGGTAACCCTGTTCTAAAAGGTGTAAATGTTGAAGCGCAAGTACTTGGACACGAAAAGGATGATACTGTAATTGTCTTTAAGAAAAAGCGCCGTAAAGGTTATCGAGTTCGTCGTGGTCATCGACAGCAATATACAAGAATCGAGATAACAAAATTAGAGAAGGAGAAGTAGTATGGCACATAAAAAAGGTGGTGGAAGTTCCCGAAACGGTCGTGATAGTAATGCACAGCGTCTTGGAGTTAAAAGGTTTGGTGGCGAGAGAGTTAGCGCTGGTAGTATAATTGTTCGTCAGCGGGGCACTAAGTTTTTACCCGGTGAAAATGTTGGGCTCGGCTCTGATGATACAATTTTTGCGCTCACTGATGGTGTAGTAAAATTTGAGCGTCTCGGGAAAACCCGAAAAATGGTAAGTGTTGTACCTGCTTAAAAAAATCAAGAATATCTGTTCTCAATATAACCCGGAAAGAATCAGTTCTTAAAAATGAACTTATCTATTTCGGGTTTTTTGTTTTTATAGATCATAATTAAATAGCTCTTCAATCATTAATTAAAAACTTAGGAGGATATATGAAAATCACAGTAATAGGTGGTGGTAATGTAGGTGCAACGGTTGCACATATTATCACACAAAAACAACTAGCAAACGAACTAGTAATTGTGGATGTTGTAGAAGGCATGCCAATGGGAAAAGCTCTTGATATGTACGAATCTACACCAATTGAGGGTTCTGATACTAAAGTAATCGGTACAAATGGTTACGATGAGACAGCAAGTTCAGATATTGTTGTAATCACAGCAGGTTTGGCTCGAAAACCGGGAATGACTCGAGAACAGCTCCAAGAAACAAATGCAGAAATTGTTAAAACAGTGACTGCTTCAGTTGTTGCAAAATCTCCAAATGCTATACTAATTGTTGTTTCAAATCCACTCGATGTTATGTCCTATGTAGCCTATAAGGTCAGCGGTTTCCCAAGAGAAAGAGTTATGGGTATGGCAGGTATTCTTGATACTGCTCGCTACAGAACATTCATTGCTATGGAACTTGGAATTTCAGTTAAGGATATTCAGGCACTTGTTCTTGGTGGACACGGAGATTCGATGGTTCCATTAGTTAGTTATACCACAATATCTGGAGTTCCTATCACACAATTTCTTGATCAAGCAACTATTGATCGTATAGTAAAACGCACACGTGATGGTGGTATTGAAATTGTCAACTATCTAAAAACTGGGAGTGCTTATTATGCACCAGCAGCAGCCGCCGTTGAAATGGTAGAAGCTGTAGTCAAAGATAAAAAAAGAATTTTACCCTGTTCGGTTCTACTTAATGGTGAATATGGAATTACAGGAACTTTCACAGGTGTGCCGATTATGATCGGTAAAAAAGGCGTTGAGAAAATTATTGAGGTAAAACTTACACCTGAAGAAAAAGCTGCTTTCGAAAAATCCGCAGGTGAGGTAAAAGCTAATATAGGAAAACTTAAACTCTAATTAAAAGTCAATTTTGAGTAAAGAGCTGGTATCATTTTGATAATATACCAGCTCTTTTTATTTTTTACGTTAATGAAAGTCTAAAAATGAATTCATGTATAAAAAATCTATTATTCTTTTTGTTGATACCAGATTTGTTTTTTGCGCAAGTAAGGCACGATTTTTTTATTCCGTTATCAACAGGTGACAGCTTGGATGCAACTTATTTTGTACCTGTTGCGTCACCCCCAACAAGTGGTTATCCTGCACAGATATTTGTGCATGGGTTTGGACAGAATAAAAATAGTGATACTGCATCTGCTCGAATATATGCATATAGTAACTTTTTTGCCCTCTGCTACTCTGTTCGAGGTCATGGACAATCTTCTGGGCTATCTACTATTATGTCCAACAGGGAAAGGCAGGATTTAAAGGAAGTGATACAATTTGTAGAAAATCTAGCTTTCGTGGATTCTAATTCAATTGGTGTAATTGGAGGCTCGCAAGGTGGTTTGCACGCACTCTGGTCTATTGCTGATTCCATTTCGAATTGTGCTATTGCAGATGTAATTCTACCAAATTGGGCATCCAACCTTTTTACTCAGGGAGCAATTAAAAGAATGTTTGGAGTTATACTAAAAAATTTTCAGGTTAGATATCATCCTGTAAGAGATACATTGTGGAACCTTCTCTCACGAGATAATTATGATTCTCTTATCACAATATTCCCAATCAATCGTGATTTGAGTTTATTAGAATTTCAAAATAAAAATATACCGCTAATGCTTATGTTGAAATACCAGGATCATTATTTCGAAGCAAAAGATGGAATAAATTTCTTCACCCAATATGATGGTATTAAAAAATTGTATCTCGGCACTGGTGGACATTTTTCTGATTCAATAGAAGAAGAATGGTACTATCAATTTTCATGGATAACTAATTGGTTCAATCAATTCTTAAAAAATATTAATACTGGGATACTCGATTTACCTGTCTATACTTACGCTTATTCTCAATTACCAATGGATTCTGCCGGTTACTTTTCATGGGTGAGAAACGAAGTCAATGAACTTCCTTTTAACCAGATAGTATATCATAGATTTTATTTCCATTCCGATAGTACTATCAAATATTCTTATCCAATCTCCACAGATTTTTATTTTTCGTTATTAAATAAATACAAGGATACTAACTATAATTTTGAGACAGCTTATGCTGACAATTTTATTGGTGCAAGATTTGATTCTGCTTTCGAGAAAAACACAATTACATTCATTTCTGATTCGCTTAATGAAGATGTGGTTATGTTCGGTGTTCCTAAAGCTAAATTATTTTTTATACCAAATACAGATAAAATACCAATTAATTTGCAGATATATGAACAGGATTCTTTAAATTACAAATACTTTTTAACCAGAATTAATTATGTTGGTAGAAGTTTAGAAAATGGAATATTATATAATGTTGAAATCAATGGTAATTTTTATTCTCATAAATTCAAAAAAGGTAACAGAATACGCATTGAAATTACCAATATAGATAAAACAAACAGATTGGTTTTTGGAAAATATCCATTCGTTTTTCCTGTGTTTAAAAGCTCGGAGACTTTAATTGCTGCAAATTTAAACTACGCATCATATATTGAATTGCCCCTTTTGAAAACGGATTATATACTCAGAATTGAAGATGGAATAATTTCAAATTATGAACTCAATCAAAATTATCCCAATCCATTCAACTCCGAAACGAGTATAGAATATTCAATAAAGAATGATGCTAATATAAATTTAACAGTTTTTGATATACTTGGGAGAGAAATTAAAGTTTTGTTTTCGGGTAGCCAGAAATCTGGGAAATACAGGGCCACATTTAATGCCAAAAATCTATCAAGTGGCATATATTTTTATAAATTAGAGGTAACTGATCAAAGCAATAAGTTGGTTCTTATGAAGAAAATGCTGCTTATAAAGTAGAATTTGTAATAAAAACTTGACAAGCTCAATTTTTTTTCAGTATATTATATAAAAAATTGGTAATATAAAGTGAGTAAATAAATATGGATATGGATGATTTTAATGAGTTCGATGATTTTGATGATTTTGAGGATTCGAACCCGGAGAATAGTAAAAGTTTACGCGAAAAGATAAAAGATGGTAGTGGTAAGCTTGATCTTGAAACTCTCGAAAATATCGTCAAATTCTTTTTAGAAGAGGGCGATTTTGAGAACGCTCTCTTTTATAATGAGATGTTATTAGAAAAGAGTCCTTATGATTTTGATGCCTGGGCAACTAAAGGTGATTTGAATTATTATCTTAAGCGTTTTAAACAGGCACTTGATGCGTACAATCAAGCATTACAAATTGATCCTACTGATATTGACATATTGTTGCAAAAATCTTTAGTACTCGAAAATTTAAGAAGATACGATGAAGCTCTTGCCTGTCTGGATATGGCTCTGGAACAGGAAGGTGATAATACAAATATTATGCTTTCCAAAGCTTATATATATGAAAAACTTAAACAATACAATGATGCTATTAAGACGTTGTTTAATATTTTGAATTTTGAGCCTGGAAATGCTACTGTCTATTATGAATTAGGCTACTGTTATGATATGCTCGATAAATTAGATGAGGCGATTTATTACTATCAAAAAAGTCTTGATTTTGATCCATTTAATTTAAATGCCTGGGACAATTGTGGAGATGTATATAAAAGAATTGGAAACTTTGTAAGAGCCCTTGATTGCTACGATATGGTAATTTCTTTAGATAAAGAATTTCCCGAGGCTTGGCAAAATAAAGCAGAAGTATTACTTATTATTGGTCGATTTGTTGAAGCAAAAGAATGTTATGAACAAAGTATAATGTTTAAACCTGTTAATTTTATTATTTGGCAAGACCTTGGGTATGTAAATAGAATGTTAAATGAAATAGAGGATGCAATTTTCTGTTACAGCAAAGCAATTGAGGTTGCTCCAGAATATTATGATGTATATATAGATAGAGCTGAGTGTTATAAAATTTTAAAACAATATAAAAAAGCTCTTAGAGATTTTAATAAAGCAATAAAATTTAATTTCGATGATCAGACATTATGGTACGAAAGAGCAGAAATATTATATAAACTTGGTCGTTGGAAAGAATCAGTTAGTAGTTACATGATGGCGTCCCTGCTTGATCCAGATAATTATGAAATTTGTTTTAAGATAGCTGAAATATCGTTAGAGCATGGTGATTATGAGCAAGCTCTTCGTAATTATGATAATTGCATTGAGCTAAAACCAGACTTTTCAAAAGCTTATTACGGTAAAGCTAAAGCGCTTTTCATGATGCATAAATTAAATGAGGGTATTGAAGCCCTAAAAATTTCGTTCCAGCTAAACCCTGAGCAAAGGAAAGTTTTCGAATCAGAATTCCCCGGTGTAAAATCCCTCAAACAGCTTTTACTACTTCTTAAAAAATAAATTATGGATCAAAACCTACATTCTAAATATATCCAGTTGCAGTTTATTTTATATGAAATGGAAAGTATAGTTGTTGGTTATTCTGGTGGTGTGGATAGCACTTTATTATTAAAAGTTGCGGTTGATACATTAGGTCCAAATGCTATTGCTGTGATTGGTAAATCTGAAACATATCCTTCTCGTGAATACGAGGAAGCCGAAAAGTTTGTTAAGAGTCTTGGAGCAAAATATAAAGTTGTTTATACAAATGAGACCGATAATTTAAAATTTAAGGAAAATCCTCCCGATCGGTGTTATTATTGTAAAACTGAACTATTCACCAAACTTACAGAAATTGCCAGAAAAGAAAATATAAAATGGATTGCAGACGGAACAAACGTAGACGATTTAAATGATTTTAGACCTGGCTTAAAAGCTGTTAAAGAAAAGAATGTGCGCTCACCATTACTTGAAGCTGGCTTCACGAAAAATGACATCAGAGAACTCTCAAAGATTTTAAATCTTCCAACCTGGGATAAACAATCGTTTGCTTGCTTATCATCTCGCTTCCCTTATGGTACTAAAATTGAACCTGAAAAACTTAAAAAGATAGATATTGCTGAAACATTTTTGAGAGATAATGGATTTAAGTATTTTAGGGTTAGACATCATGATGATAAAACTTTGAGAATAGAAGTTAGCAAGAAAGAATTAGATCGCTTTTTAGATGAGAAATTCAGAAATATTTTAATTCAGAAGTTTAAAGAACTTGGATATGTTTATATCACACTGGATCTTGAGGGTTTTAGATCAGGTTCGATGAACGAAGTGTTGGATGAAGCTGTTAAGAAAAAATTTCAAGCTTAATGTCCATTTATAGATATTTCTACAGCACCCAGTTTGGATTTTAATTCCTTTATTATTTGGTGTTCTTCTTGAGCCGGTTTTTCCATTTCTGGTTCAACTTCTTTCTGTAACGAATTATCAATAATTGCCTCCAGTTTTAATTTTGCACCGTATATATTTTGTGCTAATTCTGTAAGGTATTTTTTATTCTGTTGTATAAAGTCAAGTTGTGAGGCGTTCATGCATGAAATTTTTAAAACTCCATTTGTAGAATCAACTAATTTTGCAGCACTTAATACATTTTTAAAGAATACCCTGCCATTTCCAGCTACCTGAACTACATTCTGCCACTTCTCTATTGCTGTTTCAATTGGAATGTTTAACGGGTTGTATGTGGAGAGAATATTTTGTGAATCTTTAACAATACCTTTGAGTGGTATCTTATTAATATCGCTTAGATTATTATTTTCGGGTTTGTCCTGTATTAATGGTTTTACTACATTAAAGTTACTCGTCCCGGAATAACTCGTAGGCAACGATGCACTAACGCTTCCCTCTAATTTTATACCGTTACTGAACTTTTTTTTTAACTCCTGAATATGACTCAATAGTTTTTCTATTTCTACAGAGTTATCAAGCTTTGTCATCTGAACAAGAGCTAATTCTAATTTATATCTCGGCTGTATGTCCCATTTTATGCTGTTCTGAACCTCAGTTACGATTTTTATTAGCCTTAAAATATCATTCTCCTTGAAGTGCTTTGCATCTTCTGAATATCTTTTTTTATAAATTTCAGAAACTTCAATTAAATTAGTCGAACCTGTAGCTATCACAATTATAATATTTCTTAGGTGTTCAGCCAAACCCGAAAGATATTCTTTTATATCATAACCATGCGTTATAATCTCATCTACAAGTATTATTGCAGATTTGGTATCTTTATTTTTTATTATATCTGTTGTCTTGAAGAAAATTTCCTGATCTACTAATCCTAATGCTTGAATTGTGCTTTTAGTATCAATTTCATCTCCACAGAAGGATACAACCTGATCAAATATACTCTGTGCATCTCGCATTGAACCGTCGCCTTTTTTGGCAATAATTAGCAGGGCATCATCTTCTATTTTAATTTTTTCCGTTCTTGCAATTAGCTGGAGGTGCTTCATTATCTCTTCTGTTGAAATTCTTCTAAAATCGAAACGCTGGCATCGAGATAAGATTGTTGCTGGTACTTTATAGATTTCTGTTGTTGCAAATATAAAAATTACATGAGGGGGAGGTTCCTCGAGTGTTTTTAACAAAGCATTGAAAGCCTCTTTTGTAAGCATGTGAACTTCATCAATAACATATACTTTGTACTTATTTTTTGAAGGGACATATTTTACAGATTCGCGCAAGTTTCTAATTTCTTCAATTCCACGATTTGATGCCCCGTCTATTTCAAGTACATCCATATTTCTGCCCTCAGTGATCTCCAAACATATTTCGCATTCATTATCAGGATTAAAATCTTTTGGATTCAAGCAATTGATAGCCTTAGCAAGAATTCTTGCTGTTGTGGTTTTCCCAACTCCTCTTGGACCACTGAAAAGATATGCATGCGAAATACGATTCCGCGCAATCGCGTTTCGAAGAGTAGTTGTTATATGTTCCTGTCCAACTACATCCTCAAATTTTAATGGACGCCACTTTCTTGCTGTAACTAAATATTTCATATCCGTCTTAAATTTACCTTAATATAAAAAACTTTTTTGAAAATTACTATATGTTTGGAAATCTTGAATTTCTTTATCATATTTTATTTTGATTTTATGACTTTTTTAGCAAAAAATAATAAATTTCCAGAAAGTTTAGAAAAACACAATCAGCTGAAAAATGTTTTATACAAACTTTTTATTACTTCAGCTCTCATTTTTCTGATAGTATTAATGTTTCCCAAAGAAGAATCCTACTTTTTTGATTATAAGTTGGGAGCAATCTGGACATCTAATGATTTAATTGCCCCATTTTCTTTCCCAATTTTTAAAGATAAAGAGCAATATAAAATAGAAGTTGAAGAGGCTAAAGAAAAAGTTTATCCTGTTTTTGTTGCTGATCCTAGAAGAATAATAACAGCTCAGGATAGCTTAAATATATTTTTTGAAACTCTAAAAAGTTTAATAACTGCTGGGAATACACCAGATTCGGTTGTATTAACGAAATTCCCATTTTTGAAAGATGATGAATTTATAAGATCAATTAAAAAAATCGGTTATATTAATTATATTGAAAAAGAAATCCAAGCTATATTCAGAGAAGTCTATACTATTGGTATTCTAGATATTCCAAAAGCTAAAATTCGGAAAAGTAATATTGCAATTCGGCGAGGTGTGTTTGAGGAGATTTTGCCTATAAATAAATTTTATGATGAAGCACAAGCCTTAAAATTTGTTGAGGAAGAACTAAATAAGAGATTCGAAAACTCCAAAACCAAGGAACATTTTTATAACATAATATCAAATTTATTACAACCAAATATTATTTTTAATCAGGAGGAAACAGATAAACTTATTCTCGCTGCAATAGAAAATGTCCCCAAGACAATTGGTTTTGTACAACAAAACGAAAAAATTATAAGCAAGCATGAGAGAATTACATTAGATACAAAACTAAAATTAGAATCTTTAGAAAAGATTCTATCTGAAAAAGAATATCAAAAAGGATCTACATCAAAAGTCGTAGGGCAAGTTTTACACACAGCTTTAGTACTATTGTTATTTGGTGTTTACCTTTTTTTATTTAGAAAAAAAGTTTTTTATGATAATAAAAAACTAATTTTAATTTCGATAATAATTCTTATACAAGTATTATTCTCCTATTTATCTTTTAAGTTGAATATGGAAGTATCTGTAAAGTATTTAATTTTTCTCCCTGCATCTGCAATGTTGCTTACTATAATATATGATTCACGTTTAGCTTTTTTTGGTAGTGTGGTTATGGCGTTTCTTGTTGCAGCTGTAAGAGGAAATGATTATGAACTCGCACTTGTAATGTTAGTTGCTGCAACTCTTTCGGCATATACAGTTAGAAATATAAAACAAAGAACCCAGATATTTAGATCTATGATTTTTATTTTTATAGGCCTGGGTTTTTCAGTTGTAGCATTTGGACTTGAAAGATCTGAGAGTTTTATAAATATTACTCAAAATTTAGGTTTGGTTTTAATTAACTCAATAATTTCGCCTATACTAACATATGGGTTGTTGATATTTTTTGAAAAATCCTTTAATGTTACTACAGATTTAACATTAATGGAACTCACCGATCCAAATCATCCGCTGCTAAAGATTTTAAGAGAAAAAACTCCAGGGACCTATCATCACAGTATGGTACTTGGAAATTTAGCTGAAGCAGCAGCTTTTGCTATAAATGCAAATCCTATACTGGCTAAGGTTGGTGCTTATTATCATGATATCGGTAAAACAACTAAACCAGAATATTTTATAGAAAACGAGTTTCAGAAAAGAAGTAGACATCAAAGATTAACACCCAGAATGAGTGCTCGCATTATAATTGCTCATGTTAAAGATGGTATTGAGCTTGCAAGAGAGTATGGATTGCCAGAGGAAGTGATTAAGTTCATTCCAGAACATCATGGAACAACTCGACTATCTTATTTTTACGATAAAGCACTAAAACAGGCTGCTGCACGTAAATCAAAACATGAAGTTAATGAAGCTGATTATCGTTATCCAGGTCCCAAACCTCAATCAAAAGAAACAGCAATTGTGATGCTGGCTGATATAGTAGAAGCTTTTACAAGAAGTTTACAAAATCTAACTGCATCGCGACTAGAATCAGCTATTGATGAGAGAATCAAAATGAGATTTATTGAAGGAGAACTCAATGAATGTAATCTTACTTTAAAAGACCTTACAAAAATAAAAGAAGCATTTCTTCAAATCTTAATAGGGACATATCATCAAAGAATTGAATATCCACAAGCAGAAGAAGCTGAAAAGATCATTGAAGCTTCTCAGGATAAACAGGATGTAAAACCTGAAGAAGGCGCTCTTCAGGAAAAAAATATTAAAACATCAAATGAAATAGATGAAATTAAAAGAGAAAATGAGCAAGGTGAGCCTACAGGAAATGCTTAAATCTTACATTCACTTTTTAGAACTTGAAAAAAATTTGTCTGAAAACACAATTTTATCCTATAAACATAATATTGAAAATTATATAAATTATCTTTCTGAAAAAAATATTTCCAATCCTGATAAAATTGAAGAAAATGATGTCAGAGATTTTATACGACAATTATCAAATTTGTTATTATCACCTAAAACCATATCACAAAATATCTCGGCAATAAGAAGTTTTCATAAATTTTTGCTTAACGATGGATATGCTTTATCAAATCCTTCTGAAAATTTATCACTTCCAAAATTACCTAAAAATTTACCTGAGGTGCTAACTTATCAAGAAATTGAACAAATATTAAACTCTATTGATACTAATCATCAGATTGGAATAAGAGATAGAGCAATATTAGAGACATTGTACGCAACAGGTATGCGAGTGAGTGAGTTGATAACGCTAAAACACCAGGACATTAACTTTGAACTTGGAATTGTAAGAGTTTTTGGAAAAGGTTCCAAAGAGAGAGTGGTGCCAATTGGTAGCTCAGCACTTTCCTGGATTAAAAAATATCAGCAAGAAGCGAGGATATTCTTTATTGAAAATCAGAGAAGGTTAAATTATCGTTCTACAGATATTTTGTTTTTAAATGTACGAGGTAAACCACTTACCAGGATGGCTATCTGGTTGATGGTTTCAAAGTATACAAAAGCAGCAAGGATTGATAAAGTTGTCCATCCTCATACATTCCGGCATTCTTTTGCCACACATCTTCTGGAAGGTGGTGCAAACTTAAGAGCTGTACAGGAAATGCTAGGGCATTCTGATATCTCAACTACAGAAATTTATACACATATAGATAGAAATTATTTAATAGAAGTACATAAAACATATCATCCAAGAGCATAAGGAATTTTCTATGAGTTTTACTTACATAAGAGATCAAATTATTGGTGTTGATGTTGAAGTCCCGACTTTTGATGGGACAAAAAGAAAATATGTATATCTGGATAATGCTGCCAGTACACCTGCATTTAAATCGGTTTTAAAATGTATTCAGGAATTTCTACCGTACTATTCAGGTGTTCACCGTGGGACAGGTTTTAAATCTTTGCTTTCTACCGAATTATTTGATAGTGCACATGAAATAGCTGGTAATTTTGTAAATGCAAATCTTTCAAACAATACTGTTATCTTTGTTAAAAACACAACAGAAGCGGTTAATAAACTTGCTGCACGCCTGTGTCTGAATAAAGATGATATAATTGTTACAACTATGATGGAACACCACTCAAACGATTTGCCATGGAGAAAATATGCAAAAGTTGTTTATGTGAAAACTGATTCCATGGGTTATCTCGACTTGAATCATCTTGAAGATTTAGTGAGGAAATATAACCAAAATATAAAACTGATTGCTGTTAGTGGAGCTTCTAATATTACCGGTTATATAAATCCAATTTATCAGATTGCTAAACTTGCTCACAGTTATGGTATTAAAATATTCGTAGATGCGGCACAATTAATTGCTCATCGCAAATTAGATGTTAAGCCAGACGAAAGTGAAGAGCATATAGATTTTGTTGCTTTTTCTGCGCATAAAATGTATGCACCATTTGGTACGGGTGTTCTGATAGGACCCAAAAAAAATTTTGAGGCAGGAGATCCGGATATTGTTGGTGGCGGCGTTGTTGAAATCGTAACTCTGGAAGAAGTGTACTGGACTTATCCTCCATTTAAAGAAGAAGCTGGAAGTCCAAATGTAATCGGAGGGGTAGCTCTTGCAAGAGCAATTCTGCAACTTCATGAAATTTCAATGGAAAAAATTGCTCAACACGAGGGAAATTTACTTCAATATGCATATACAAAATTGAAAAAAATCCCCGGAATAGAACTTTATGGAGATACTAATAATTTGGAAAACAAAGTAGGTGTAATTCCCTTCAATATAAAGGGCATACATCATGCCTTAACTGCCAGTATATTAAGTTTTGAAGGTGGAATTGGAGTAAGAAATGGTTGTTTCTGCGCTCATCCTTATGTTAAACATTTACTGAAACTAAATCAAGATGAGGAAATACAATTAATTACCCAGATACGAAATGGTGATAAATCCAATTTGCCCGGTATGGTAAGAGCAAGTTTAGGTTGTTATAATAACGAAGAAGATATTGATAGATTGGTTCAAATGATTGAAAAAATTGTGAATAATGAATATAAAGGTAAATATATCCTGAACCAGCGTACAGGAACGTATACTCTACAGGGGTTTAATATAAATTTAAAAGAATACTTCCCATTACATCCGGAAAGTTCGTTCTATATGGATAAACATTATCCTGAGTCGGCATAAATTAAACAATTAACTTTAATATGATTTTAAAAATAATATTTACGATCATTATTCTAATTCATGGTTTAATACATTTCTTGGGATTTTTAAAAGCCTTTAGTTTTGCAGAAGTTCCTCAATTAAAACAAGAAATCAATCAATTTACAGGAGTAATCTGGCTAATTTCAGGATTGGCATTTTTAATTGTGGCAATTACAATCTGGCTTTATCCTGATAAATGGTGGCTGTTTGGAATTTTAGCAATAGTTTTATCACAGATAATTATTTTCACTTCCTGGCAGGATGCTAAATTTGGTACAATTGCTAATATTATAATTTTGTTTATTTCTATTCTGAACTACGGTAGTTTCAGCTTTGAAAGAGAATATAAAAAAGATGTAGAGGCAAAACTGTCAATCAATAAATTTTCTTCTGAAGATATACTAACAGATGCAGATCTGATTGAGTTGCCTTTACCTGTCCAACGTTATCTTAGATATGTAGGGGCTGTTAATAAACCAAAAGTTAAAAATATGAGAGTTGTAATGGAAGGCGAAATGAGAGAAAAGGGTAAGGATTGGTTTACATTCCATTCTGAACAATATAACTTCTTTGATAACCCAGCACGATTATTTTTTATGAAAGGTAGAATGTTTGGTTTAAATGTTCCCGGATATCATAAATTTGCTGAAGGTAAAGCTTCAATGAATATAAAACTTTTCGGAATGTTTTCGGTTGTACAGCATTTAGGCGGAGTAATGAATAAAACTGAAACCGTAACTTATTTCAATGATATGTGTTTAATGGCTCCTGCAGCTTTAATTGATAAAAGAATAAAATGGGAATCTATCGACGAGAGAACTGTTAAAGCTAAATTTGTAAATGGAGATATTGATATAACTGCTACATTGTATTTTGATGATGATGGTAAGTTAGTAAACTTTTTATCCTATGATAGAACTTCGGTTTCTGATATGAAACAGTATCCATTTTCCACACCTGTTAATAAGTATGATAACTTTAATGGATATAAAATCGTAGCAGAAGGTGATGGTGTTTGGCATTATCCAGATGAAAAATTTGTTTATGGTAAATTTTCTATTAAAGATATAGAGTATAATGTTTCAATTTTTAAATGATGAAGTTCCTTTTACAATTAAAATGTGCTTTCGATTTTAATATATACTTGGAATGTCAGAGGGCTAACTCATCTAAAAACTTAAAGAATAAATTATTTAAAACTGAATAAACATAGGACCAATATGTCAGGTATTAAGATTGAAGAAATTGAAAATATCAAGCGAGGTGTTAGCTGGAGTGAAATAAAAAATAGTATGAAGCAACAGGGTTGCCCGATTTGTATCCTAATATCACAATCAGTTGAAAAATATTTTAAGTTTCTCTTATATGAATATGCGCTTGATGCCACAGTTCAAAAGAAGATTCAAATGTCATTTGGATTGTGTAGCATTCATACAAGGATTCTAAAAGATTCTGAAATAAAACTGAAAAGTGATGGATTAAATATCAGTGTGCTTTATGAGAATGTTTTAAAAAAAGAATTGAAGATACTAAAACAGGCTGAGAATAAAATCAAAGAAACAAATGCAAAATTATATAGCATTGTTAAGAAAAAGGCAGATCTGTCTAATTATAAAAAAGTGATAACTTCTGAAATGCAATCTAAAGCTGGATGCTTGGGTTGTTTGAACCAGAAGGAGAACGAATCCTTTTACACTCACGAGATTATAAGATTATATGCTGATCAAGAATTTAGAGAAAGGTTTGAGAAATATAATGTAATGTTGTGCAGAAGACATTTTATATTTTTAGTAAACGAATCAGAAAGTAAGGAAGCGATAGAATATTTTTTGAAGGTGCAACAGCAGAAAATTTCGGAATTATATACTCAATTAACAGATTTCATCGAGAAGCACGACCATCGGTTAAAAAGTCAGATGACAGATGTTGAGAGGAGATCATGGGAAAGGGTTCTGGAATATTTTGGATAGAGATTAAGTTATTTTTCATTTGTTTATAGAAATAGGATTTATAATTTAGCTTTTTTGAGAAGCTTTGTAATCAGATTTAATTTATCAAGAGCCGCTATTTCGCCAGCAGTTATAATTTCTTTTGCTTTATAAAAAGCAAGTAAATCATATTTATTAACATCTGGTTTTATTAGCACATCGGGTGGATGGTTTTTTAAATTTATTTCTAAAATTTTGTTTTCCATAATTGATAAAGATTGTCGGAGTGTTTGAAAAAGAGTAGGATATTCTTTTAGAAATTTATCATTTTGTTTTTTATTTGAATTTACTTTTATTCGTTCTAAGATTTTGAATTTGTTTTTGATTTCTGTGAATTTTTTATTTATCCTGCTATATAAAATATTTTCTTTTTTGGATTTGAATTGTCCGGGTTCTGGTGTAACATTAACAGCTATAACTATAGTTGCGCCATATTGCTTTGCAACATTTACAGGTAGTGGATTTACAAGTCCGCCATCCACTAAATAATTTTGTTTATATAGAACAGGTTTAAACAATCCGGGTATAGCTATGCTTGTTAGTATTGCATCCACAACTGTACCTTTTGTATGTAGAACTTCTTCACCTGTGGTAATATCTGTAGCAACTGCAATGAAGGGAATATTTAGGCTTTCGATTTTTTTCTCACCCAGATAAATTTTTAAATAATTTTTAATTTGTTCTCCATCTATGAAGCCAGAAGTCGATATACTTGGCAGCAGCATCTTTGCTACGAATTTTTTATCTGTTGATAGTGCAAGTTCTTCCATTATGGAAAGTTTTATGCCTGCTGCATAGAAGGCACCAACAAAAGCACCGATACTTGTACCAACAATTAAGTGGATTGGGATATTATATTTCTCCAAAATTTTTAGAACTCCGATATGAGCTAGACCTCTTGCGCCGCCGCTACCTAAAACAAGCGCTATTTTAGATTTTTCTTGCATTCTTTGAGAGAATATAACAAAAATTTAGCAAATAGATGATATACTTTTAATGTAAATATTCGTCATCTTGTTTTTTGTTTTGAAAAGGTATAAATTTAACTGAAATTAAAAATGCAAAGCGAAATTTTAAAAGAAGTTTTAATAAATAGAAATAAATGAAAAATTCAATAGTATTTATAATTGAGAGTATTATACGAACTAAAAAAGATTTATTATGAGATGAAACCAAGTTAATTATATGAAGAAAAAACAAAAAATTTATGAAGTAAAATCCAAAATGAAGTTTAGTGATAATGTAGATCAGGTTTATCATATTTTGGATTATAATTTTCCTGAAAAAAATTGTGTTTTTAAAGATGAACAAAAAGGCATTATGCTCTATCAAACTGATTGCATTAAATTTATGGATATTTTAATTAACAAATATCCTGATGGTATTTTTGATATGATCTTTGCCGATCCACCGTATTTCTTATCAAATGGTGGAATAACCTGTTATGCTGGAAAAATGACAAAAGTAGATAAAGGCAACTGGGATAGATCAAAGGGAATTAATGAGAATCACGAATTTAATCTTATGTGGCTTTCGAGGTGTCAGAAATTACTAAAACCTAATGGCACAATTTGGGTTTCAGGAACTCATCATGTTATTTATTCAGTGGGTTTTGCCATGCAACAATTAGAAATGAAAATATTAAACGATATTGCATGGGAAAAACCCAATCCACCACCAAATCTTTCTTGTAGATACTTTACACATTCAACTGAGACAATTATATGGGCTGCAAAAAACACAAAGTCTAAACATACTTTTAATTATGATATTATAAGGAAAATTAATAAAGGTAAACAGATGAAAACTGTATGGACAATTCCTGCTCCGAACGGAAAAGAAAAAAAATTTGGAAAGCATCCAACCCAAAAACCCGTTCAATTACTTGAAAGGATAATTTTAGCAAGTACTAAAGAAAAAGATCTGATTTTCGACCCTTTTGCTGGAAGTTCTACCACAGGAGTCGCTGCAATCAAATTAAATAGAAGATTTATTGGATGTGAACTTGAAAATGAGTATGTATCATTATCAATTAAAAGGTTAAAGGAATATATAAATAATGTAAATAGTTATCAAAATATTTTTGGTGATATTATATGAAAAAGGGAGGTGTTGGAGGAGCAAGTACTTTAACTGGTTTGAACTTCGAAAAAAAAGTTGATTTACATGTACTATTATCAAGAATTCCAGGATATGAGTTAAAAAAACCAAAAGACAGATCGGGAGTGGACGTGTATTTTAAAAATAATTTAGTGGCTCGTTGTTTTAGAAAACATGAGTTTTATAAATTTCTTGATGAAAATAATATTAATTGGAAAAAATTAATTTCAAGGAAACTTCTTCCGGATGATGCAATGCTTGTAATTATCAGAGAAACCTTATTTATAATCGAAGTCAAATATCAACAGGTTGCTGGTTCGGTTGATGAGAAATTACAGACATGTGATTTCAAAAGAAAACAATATTTAAAGCTGGTAACTCCATTAGGACTAAAAGTCGAATATGTGTATGTATTAAGTGAATGGTTCAATAAAAAAGAATATAAAGATGTGTTGGATTATATTCAGAGTGTTAATTGTCACTATAAATTTAATGAATTACCACTCGCATGGTTAGGATTACCTGTTCAAAAGTGAAAATCATTGAATTATTAGTGTTTGAAGATTAATTTGTTTGGGATGGTTAATTCCAGAACTCAATCATTAAAAACACAAAATTTAAAGGTAAATTGCTGAAATTGGGAATTAAATTTGATATTTGAAAGAAATTTTATTGTTTTCGCTTGATTTTATCAGTTTTATAAATATTTAAAGTACCAAGAGAATATTTTTTTAAATTTTTCCGCAAACATACATAAGTGTAACTATAATACTAATAGAAAGGGTTAATTGAAAGATTCACATTGTGCTGGATTAGTAGAGACTGGGTGGATCTCTTTAGATCAACAGCATTGAAATTTTAAAGCAGAATTCCGGGAGGGTTCTGCTATATTTTCATTGCGCAATCAGTGCTTTTTTACCATTAATTACCAGAGTTTTATGAATTCCAATCTGATTGTTTAATATAAGCGAAGTTACAACCTTATCAATTTCATCATTGGATGCAAAATTTTTTAATATCTTTTTTATCTGTGGTCTTGAGATCCCTTCACTGCTCTTTATTATATAATGAATTATTTTTCTGATAGCTTCTTTACGTGATAACTTTAAAACTTTCTTCGTCAATCTTCCATCATATTTCCAGGCAGCTTTCCACAATTGACCAAGCTTCTTGTCGTATCCAACTTTAAAAATCCAGAACTCCCTCTGTAATTTCTTTAAAATTTTATCTAACTCTTTTTTTGATTTTATTGGCATTGTATCAAAAAAATATTGCAGATATTTTTGAGGAGTGATCTTTTGCTTTACAATAAAATCGTAAACCTCAATTTCATAATTAGTATAATAATTTCTAGGTAGCTTTTTCAATGGAGTGTTATTTTTTGTTTTTTGAATTTTAAGTGAATATAAACAAGCGAGCATATCTCTCGAAATAATACACCTTAAATTTGATAATCCGTTATGTTCAATTCCAAATTTATTTTTATACATCTCCTCAAGGAATTTTTTTATAAAAAGATTTATCTCGCTCTTTGGAAGTTGGTATTTGAGATGATCAAAAATAACTTTATCGAGTGATATGATAGGAAATTTTGAATTTTGCCTTATTAAGATTATACCATTTGATTCCAGATATCTGAAGAGATTTTTCATTTGTCTCTAATTTGATTTTTTGATGAAAAATTTATTGTAGAAGTACATAAAAAATATACAAACAAAACCAATAGCCGAAACCATCAACCACATATATGTGGGTTGATAAGATTTTTCAAGAAAGTTACTAACCAGAAATCCTCCAAGCGGACCAGCCACAAATGATCCAATAGCAACAGGAAGAAAAGCAAATCCCATGAATGTTCCTACTTGATCCTTTGGTGCAAGTGAGGAAACATATTCATAAAATCTTGGTGCCTGAGTAGCCTCTCCAATTGCAAATAAACCAACTGTGAAAATTGCTACATATACATTTTGAAATATTGCAAGTATTAACCATGAAAAACTAGCAATTGTAAATCCAACTAAAATTGCTGTAAAAGGTTTCCACTTTTTTACAATTGCAGCAATCGGAATTGTTGCAAAAATTATCGTCCATGGTCCAACAGCTTCAATTAACTCGAACTTTTCAAATTTTAATACATTAATTATAAAAAATGGGAGAGAATAGAATATCTGCCAAAACATAATCCAGAATCCTGAAAATATAACAAGAAAACTAATAAACTTTATATTTTTAAAAACAAGAATCATATCTACAAAAACTTTTCCAAGTGTTCTTTTTTCAGTTGCCTCATCGCTGTTTCCTGGTTCACGGAAAAATATTATAGTTCCTAAAAACAATAGAAATGATGTGAAGGACGACATTATTAAAACATATTCAATTCCAAGATTTTCTCTAACTTGTAAAGCAAGTATGGGACCAATAGCACCGCCAATGTTCACCATTGTATAATAAATTGAGTAGCCAAGTGCTTTTACATCCGATTTGCTGGTTTTTGCCACAGTTCCTACAATACAAGGTTTAATTAAAGAACCTCCTACAGCAGTGAGCAGTATTACAATAGTTACATAAGTCGTTTTTCCTATTGCATTCACAATGCTTTGACTGAATTCTAAGCCAGCCATACCAATCAAAAAATATCCTATAGAAAATAATGCAAAACATGTCATCAGTGTTTTTTTAAATCCATATCTATCCACGAATGTACCTGCAATAATTGGAAGTGAGAATATAAGTCCAGAATACAGACCTGCGAGTGTTCCTGCTGCTTGTGCTCCAAGTCCAACCTTTATTGCTAAGTAGACAGTTAAAATTGCCTTTGTGCCATAAAAAGCAAATCTTTCGAATAACTCCAATATGTTGGCAACCCAGAACTGCTTCTGGAAACCAGTTTTCATTGATTCAATAGTTTTTGATATTTCCACAATTTCCTCACTATTTTATTAATACGATTTCTTTTTGAACCTCACCAGTTACAACAGGTTCACCATTGTGTTTTATAAACATGTTAATTTCCGATCTTACCGCCATTTTGCCTTCGAGATAAATTCCTGGTTCAATCGAGAAGCAAGCACCAGGCATAAGCTGCCGCTCGTCTTTAGTTTCAAGATTGTCTATGTTTGCACCATTTCCATGAACTTCGGTTCCGATTGAGTGACCTGTTCGGTGTATAAAGTATTTCCCGTAACCAGCTTTTTTGATTACATTCCTACAAACCTCATCAACTTCCCAACCACAACAAGTTTTTTTCTTTGCAAATCTTTCAATAACAAAATTTACTGCTGTATCTCTTGCTTGCTTAACGATATTAAAAATCTTCTCATACTCTGCTGGTGGCTTATCACCTATATATCCAACCCAGGTTATATCATAATAAATTCCACCTGGAACATCTCGCTTTGCCCATAAATCAATTAATACAGTGTCACCTTTTTTAAAAATTCGAGAGTTCTCTGGTGTTGGCTCAAAATGTGGATCAGCAGGGTGGTCGTTCACACCTACGATAGGTGCATCATGCGTAACCAGTCCTTCCTCTTTAAATCTTTTTAAGATAAATTGCTGAACATCATATTCTTTGAGATTTAAATTTTCTTTTACCGACTTTCCTATAAGTTCAAATGCATCATTTCTAATTTTATCAATAATTTTTCCAGCTTCAAGGTGTAATTTATAACCGTTGTTATCAATAGCTGCTTCAAATTCCGAAACAAGATCAGCAGAAGAAACAATTTTATAACCAAAGCTTTTGATTAGCTCGACTGTTCCCGCATCCACTATTGAGATGTATGGAATATTGTTTTTTGGAGAATATTGCATTGCAATTTTTTTGCTATTACCTAAAATTTTTCTTAGTTGCTTGTGTTGTTCTTCCCAGGCAAGGTAGATATATTTTTTCCCAGGCAGAGAGTCAAGTTTAAATTTCTCGACTGTGTGTACAAGTTTTTTAGGTTCACCTTTAGCTGGAATAAAATAAAACCACCTGCGAGTACATAATTTTGAACTATCAAGCCCAAGTATCCGATATGCAATCTGATCCCTGTTATGGAAGTCGTAAAATAGCCATCCATCGAGATTTCTATTTCTTAGAGCTAATTGAATTTTTTTTAGATTCATATGGTTTTCTCCAAAATTTTATTTAAATTAAATTAAAGTTAAGCAAAGATTTTGAGAGTTTCAAACTTGAATAAAGATATTTTAAAATTTTATTCCACATTTGTTAATGAGTATGATGATATTACAAGTTTTAATGAACGCCTATCATCACAAAGTTTAATTATAGATAAGATAATTGAAAAATACAATATTAAAGAAGCGCTGGATGCTGGTTGTGGAACTGGTTTTTATTCAATTCTATTAGCGAAAGCCGGTGTAAAGGTAACAGCATTTGATGTTTCAAGTGAAATGGTAAATAAATTGATTCGTAATGCAAAAAAACTTGGTGTAAAAGTCAATACACTTGTTTGCGATCTTTTGAATGTAGATAAAAATTTAAATAAAAAATTCGACGCAATATTTTGTCTTGGGAATACAATTCCGCACATATTGAAACCTTCTGAGTTATTCAGAGTGTACAAAAACTTTTTTAATTTATTAAAACCTAATGGAGTATTAATTATTCAACAATTAAATTATGATAGGATATTAAAGTATAAAGAAAAGTTGCAAAACATTAAGACAATGAAAGATAAAGTTTATGTTCGCTTTTATGAATATGAAAAAGCATTGATAAATTTTTATATCTTGATGGTAAATTTAAAAGAACCACAAAATAGTTTGTTGGGAAAAGTATTATTAAGACCTCATCTGGCGATTGAACATAAAAAATATTTGTTGAAAGTGGGATATCGGAAAATATATTTTAGTTCTGATCTTGGTATGGATCAGAAATATAATAAGTATAAATCGAAGGATTTAATAATTACGGCGATTCGTTAATATGAAAATAATTAATGTAAAAGTCGTTGCCAATGCAAGGAAGGAAGAGGTTCAAGAGTTTAATGGAGGATTAAAGGTTTATGTAAAAGCACCTGCAGTTGAGGGAAAAGCGAACCAGGCATTAATTGAAGTTTTAGCAAATTATTTTAATGTAAAGAAATCAAAGATTGAGATCGTGAAAGGGGAGAAATCGAAAGTAAAAAAAGTAATTGTAAAGTAAAAAATGTGTTTTGATGCCTTTATTAAATTAACTATATTTGTACAGAAATCTTAAACATTTTTAATTAAATAACGATCAAAATTTTAGCATTTTGGGTTATGAATAAATTATTTGATTTAACAGGAAAAGTTGCAATAGTAACTGGTGCAAGTACTGGTTTGGGATATGGAATGAGTATTGGCCTTGCTGAAGCTGGTGCAGATATTTTGCTTGTGGATATTGTACCGAGCACTGAGACAGAACAAGAAATATTAAAGCTTGGAAGAAAGGGATTTTCGATAATTGCTGATCTTGCGCAGATGAGTTCAATTGATTTAGTGATTAACAGTGCGTTGGATAAGTTTGGGAAAATCGATATTTTAGTAAACAACGCAGGAATTATTCGTCGTACTCCTGCTATCGATTTCACTGAGAAAGATTGGGATGAAGTAATGCAAATTAATTCGAAAGCTGTTTTTTTCCTGAGTCAGGCAGCTGCAAAAGATATGATTAAGAGAAAATCTGGGAAAATAATAAATATTGCTTCGCTGTTAAGTTTTCAAGGTGGTATTCTTGTTCCGTCATATTCTGCAAGCAAAGGTGCTGTTGCGCAGATTACTAAAGCACTTGCAAATGAGTGGGCAAAATATGGTTTGAATATAAATGCGATTGCTCCGGGTTATATGGCAACAAATAATACTAAAGCTTTGCGTGAAGATCCAGTTCGTTCAAAACAAATCTTGGAAAGAATTCCAGCTGAGCGCTGGGGAACACCAGATGACCTGAAAGGAGCTGTTGTTTTTTTGGCTTCAAAAGCTTCTGATTATGTAAATGGACATATTCTGGTGGTTGATGGTGGTTGGCTGGCAAGATAAAATTCAAAAATAGGAGAATGCAATGAGTAAAGAAATTATATTTAGAAATACTGCAAACCATAAAGGTAGAAAAATCATAATTACACCAGAAAATTCTATGCTTACAATTATGTCTGTTGGTAGAATTATAATGTACAAAGATACTGAACCCATAGAAATTCAAACAAAAGAGAAAGAGTATTCCTTTATCTGTCTGCACGGTTCTGGTAAGATTATTTCTGAAAATAAAATTGCAGAAGTTAAACCTTATGATGCTGTTTATGCACCAAAAAATTCAACTGTAAAAATTTTAACAGATAATAATTTAGATCTTGTTGAATGTTCAGCCCCTGTGAGCGAAAAGTACTCATTTGAGCATGTAAAATTTGATGAAGTAAAAAATGATACAAATTTGCATATGAGTTTAGGAAAGAACGCAGATCGGAGAGAATTATATACTTTAATTGGAGATAATGTAAAAGGTGGTCGACTTTATAACGGTGTTACATTTAGCGAAAAGGGAAACTGGACAAGCTGGCCTCCACACGAACATACAGAATTGCGTGAAGAAGTTTACCTTTACTTCGATATGCCTAAACCCGCATTTGGGATTCAAATGGTTTATTCTGGTAATGGTATTCCTGAAAATGTTATTCCTGTGTACGAAAACGATGCTGTCGTAATATTCGGTGGTTATCATCCAAATGTTGCAATACCAGGTTACTCAATCAACTTTGTCTGGATGCTTTGTGCAAGAAGAGAAAATGTTGATAGAGCCTGGGGTGGAGTTAATGTTCAACCAGAATTTTTAAGTAAATAAACATTATGCCCTGGAGTGAAACACTTAGCAGGATAATAGATAGTGGTGTTATTGCTGTAATTCGTTTAAAAAATAAATCCTCCATAAAAAATGTAGTGAATGCACTTGTTAAAGGTGGGATTAAATGCGTTGAGATTACTATGACTGTACCTGATGCGGATCAAATTATTTCAGAGCTGGATAAAGAGTTTCAGGACTCAATTATTCTTGGGGCAGGTACTGTTACAAAATCTGAGGATGCTCAGATGTTGATATCTAATGGCGCAAAGTTTATTGTAAGTCCAATTTTAAATATGGATATTATAAAAACTTGTAACAAAGCTGATATTGTTTGTATACCAGGATGTTTCACTCCAACTGAGATTTTTAATGCGTGGAATTCAGGTGCTGATATTATAAAAGTTTTTCCAGCAACTTCGTTGGGACCTCGTTATATTAAAGATTTATTAGCACCTTTCCCAGAAATAAAGTTAATACCAACTGGTGGTGTTAGCATCGATAATGCAGGTGAATGGATTCTTGCTGGTGCTGCTGCTGTGGGAATAGGCAGTAATCTTTTAGATCCTAAATTAATTTCAGAAAATAAGTATGAGGAAATAACAAAGCTTGCCAAACAGTTAATTGAAAATATAAATCAAGCCAGAACTGTTTTAAAGAATAAATAAATTATTACTTTACCTTTTTTAAAATCTCAAGCATTTCTTTATGGATTGATTTATTGCTTGCTACTATTTGCTTACCATAAATATTGATATCTGTACCGGTGAAATTAGTTATTTCGCCACCAGCTTCTTTTACTAATAAAACTCCAGCAGCCATATCCCATGGATTTAAATTTACTTCCCAGAATCCATCGTACCTGCCGGCAGCAACATAAGCTAAATCCAGAGCCGCTGAACCCATTCTTCTTATTGCTTGAGCATTTAAAAGAAAGTTTACAAAGTGTTCAATACAATGATCTGGGTTTTCATTAATGTTATATGGGAAACCTGTTACAAGTAAACTGCTTTTTAATTCCTTTGTTGTAGAAACTCTCAAACGGCGACCATTTAAAAAAGCGCCCCGACCTTTTTCTGCGGTAAAAAGTTCATCAAAATTCGGATCGTAAATTGCTCCCAGTATTATTTCTCCTTTCCGTTCCAGTCCAATTGAAACACAAAAAATTGGTAATCCGTGTGTGAAATTTGTTGTGCCGTCTAAGGGATCTATTATCCATTTATAATCTGATTTACTGCCGTGCTTACTGCCACTTTCTTCTGCAAGAATATCATGATTTGGATAGTGTTTCTTAATAATATTTACAATTAATTCTTCAGATTTTTTATCTATTTCAGTTACTAAATTTCTTTCTTGACCACTTTTTAAATCAATTTGTCGAACTTTACCCAAATTTTTCTTTAAAAATTTTCCTGCTTCCTTTGCAGCTTCAATAGCAATGTATAGCATTTCATTTCCTTTTTATTCAATTATAATAAATTCAAATTTATTCAGCAATTTTTTCCCAACCATATTTTGATATATGAGAAATTAAAAGTATTCCTGAGATTATACCAATTCCAAAGAATATAGCTGCATAAATATAATCTTGAAGTATTAATTTCCCGATTCCAAAAAGTGATGAATAAATTAAAACAATCCCAATTAACCAATCGAGAGCGAGTGAAGCTAAACCTTTATCCTGTTTCACTTCTGGAGTTTTAATAGAAACCGGTTGCCAGAAACCGGCTGGATGTATTTTAATGAAAAATTTTTTCAAAACTTCTATGTCGGTTGGTTTAGTGAGAAAAGTAACTAATAACCAAACGATTGTAGTAAATGCTACGATTGCGAAAAGAGATTCCGGGAAGTTTATGTTTGTAAAAAATTTTACATAACCAAAGGCAATGAATGGTGCAATCATTGCGGAAATTTCTGACCAGGCATTTATACGCCACCAGTACCAGCGCAAGATTAAAACTAATCCAAGCCCGGCACCTGCTTCGATAATAAATGCCCAGGCTCCAGAAATTGTATTAATGAAAAGTGTTATAAGTAGGGAAATTAGCATAAGTAAAATTGTTGCAATTCTTGATATTAAAACATAATGCTTCTCGGTTCCATCTTTTTTTAAAAATCTTTTATAGAAATCGTTTACAATATAAGATGTTCCCCAGTTCAAATGAGTAGCTATTGTAGACATATAAGCTGCAAAGAATGCAGCAACTAAAAGTCCCAGCAGTCCAGCAGGGAGGTAATCTCGCATTGCAAGTACATAACCTAATTTTTTATCTTCGAGTTGTGGATAAAGTATAAGTGTTGCTAAACCTACAAGTATCCAGGGCCAAGGACGGATACAATAATGAGCGATTGTGAACCAGAGTGTTGCAAGGAGTGAATGTTTTTCGTTTTTTGCTGACATCATTCTTTGTGCTGCATAACCTCCACCACCAGGTTCAGCTCCAGGATACCAGGAAGCCCACCATTGAATTCCAATATAAGCAAGAAAAGCAGATATAGAAAGAGCAAAAGTTTTTCCCATTCCAAGTTTTTGTATTGACTCGATTGATGGTAAAAAATTAAAAGTCGAATCCGGTAACTTTGATTTTAATCCACTTATTCCACCAATTTGTGGAAGAGAAACAATCACTACAGCGAGTACTATTGTTCCAAACATTGCTATAACAAACTGAAATAAATCAGTCATTGCTACACCCCACAAACCAGATAGCGCCGAATAAATTGCCACTACAAACATACTAATTGCGATATAAAAAATGATTTGTGATTGTTCAATGCCAAACAAACCGTGTAAGATGCTTCCCATTGCGGTATTTACCCAACCCATTATCACACAATTGATGAACAGTCCAAGATAAATTGCGCGGAATCCTCTTAAAAAAGCGGCTGATTTGCCTGAGTAACGAATTTCTATAAGTTCAACATCAGTCATGACTCCTGCTCTTCGCCAGAGTCGGGAGAAGAAAAAAACTGTTAACATACTTCCAAATACAAAATTCCACCACAACCAGTTACCGGCAATTCCATTTTGCGCAACAAGCTCTGTGACTGCAAGTGGTGTATCGGCAGCGAAGGTTGTTGCGACCATTGAAGTACCTGCTAACCACCATGGAAGATTTCTTCCAGAAAGAAAAAATTCTGTAGTACTTTTACCAGCTTTCTTTGAATAATAAATACCTATCAAAAAAGAAATAATGAAATACGATAAGATTAATGACCAGTCAATTAGTTGCATAATTATTCAGAATTATAATTAAGTATTAAAAAGTTTATTAAGTTATCCTTAGTAGTGGTTCGTTTTCTTTTAACCATGCTTTCTGAATTTGATAATCTGGGAGAATGTTTGCCACCATTTTCCAGAATTCTTTTGAATGATTTTTAATTTTTAAGTGTACAAGCTCATGTACTACTACATAATCTATAACATCCAATGGTGCCATAACCAAACGCCAGGTTAAATTAATGTCGCCATTAGTTGAACAGGAACCCCACTTCTTCAATGCTGAACTTAATTTGATTTTTCTAAATCGAAAGTTATATAGTTTTGAATAATGCTCAACTCTTTCAGTGAAAATTTCTCTTGCCCTTGCCTTATACCAATTTATTATGATGTTTTTTGCAGTTGAAGAATATTCTGATGAAATATTAAATTTATTATCAAAAACAATAAGCTCAGATTGATTTTGTATAAAACACAATCTGTATGGGTTACCAAGATACATTAACATCTCCCCCTCTTTGAACTTATATTTTTTAACTCTCTGATTTATTAATTTTGCTAATGTAATTTTTTTTGTAATCCACCTTTTATGTTTATTAACGATTCTATTTATTTCCTTCTCGTCTGTATAGAGTGGGACTTTAATAATCAATCTTGCATCTTCCGTAATCTGAAGTGAGTATGTACTTCTTCTGGAAAATAATATTTTATCTATTTCAATTTGCATTCTGAAAATGTTTTTCAAAATAGGATCTGAAGTAAAAAGTTAAATTTCCTGTAATAATTGTAAAAGTACTGCCAATTAAAATATACCAGGTCCATGCAACATTTGTGAATAAAATTACAATTATCATTATTGCAATCCCAGATGCGAAAGCAACTAATGAATCTGTTTGTGAAACTTTGCGGTCAAATACACCCATCAAAAAAAGACCAAGCATACCACCATATGTAAAGGATGCGATGCTTAAGGCAAGTTCAACAACCGTTTTAGTTGTATTCATAAAGAGAAATGCTGATAGTACAAGCAGTACGCACCAGATAAAAGTTAGAATACGGGATAGTTTTAGTTCTTTATCATTTGAAAATTGAGATTTTGTTTTGAGAAAATCAAACATTAAAACAGAGGCTAGGGAATTCATAGAACCGGAAAGTGTAGACATTGCAGCAGCAAGTAAACCTGATATGATAAGACCTGCTATACCGGCTGGAATATGCTCAATTATATATTTTGTAAAAACTTCGTTTGGATCTATTTTCATTCCATTATAAAATACAAACAATAGAATTCCGATGAATAAAAAAACTGCAAATTGAATGAATATAATAAATCCGCTTGTAATTATTGCTTTTTTGCTATTTTTAAGTGAATCTGTGGATAATAATCTTTGTACAATAAGTTGATCAGTGCCGTGCGAAGCCATCGAGAGGAACATTCCCCCAATAATACTTGCTGGAAGAGTATATGGTATCGAAAAGAAATCTTTTATGTTATTCCCCGTAAAGAGGTTAATTATAGAAATTTTATTTTTTAGCTCTGGTGAATTAATAATATTGAAGATAGATATATCTAATTGTTTTAATAAAATAAAAATTGATGCAGCCGCACCAAAAAGATAAACAAACATTTGAACTACATCCATCCAGATTACTGCTTTTATGCCACCAATGTAAGTGTATATTAGAGTTACGACGGCAGTAATTAATATTGCTGTTGGGTAATCTATTCCAGTTATGAGTTTGATAGGTATGGCTGTTGCATAAAGTCGAACACCATCTGCAAAGAGACGAGTAATCATAAAAACAGCTGATGCAGTTTTGCGAACTTTTATACCAAATCTGTGTTCAAGAAATTTGTAAGCAGTTTCGACACTCCCTTTATAATAAGCCGGGAGAAAAAAAATCGCTATAAAGATTCTACCAATTATATAACCAAAAGTTAGTTGTAAAAAGTTAAGATTTGTTGCATAGGCAACACCTGGAATACTGATGAATGTAAGAGTACTTGTTTCGGTGGCGACAATTGCGAAGCAGACAGCCCACCAGGGAATTTTTTTGCTTCCTAAAAAATAGTCGTATGAAGATTTTTGTTTTCCTCCTGAAATGATTCCCCAGATGGCGATTGCTAAAAGATAAAAAAGAATAATAAAATAATCTAATCTGGATAAACCCATTCTATGATTATCTCCAGGAAATGGGTATGAGAATTTTCATTTCACCCCTTAATTGCTGATTTTGTGCTCTTATAAATTTTAAAAATCCTATCGAGTTGAGATATTTTCATTAAATTTTCAATTGACTTGTTAAGGTTTGCGATTCTTACCTCACCGTTTTTGCTGCTCATAGTCCTCTGAGCAATTAGGAGTGCACTTAAGCCACTGCTATCACAAAATTGTACCGATTTTAAATCTATGATGAGTACAGAACATTTTTCTGTTTTGCAAAGTAAGAGAAATTCAGCCTTCAATTGTGAAGAAATAGAAGAATCAAGCTTCTTCTCTTTTAGTGTGAATATTAAAATGTCACCATCTTTTTTTGTTTCAAAGTTCATTAACGGCTCCATTAAAACTTTTTCAGATACTCAACCAACTGAGTATATATCTCAATTGGTTTTTGAGATTTATTAAAATTGAACTGTATGTTAAAAAATAAATCAGAATATTTACTTGTAAATCCAATTCTATATCTTGCGCCAGTTACTTTGCAAATATAAGCAGAATAGAGCAAGAAATCAAGATTCAAATCAATTGCTACATCAAATGTAGATTCCTGGATTCTATCAAGCAATGTTTTTCTTGGCAGAAAGAATTTGTTAATATGAACTTCACTAATTCTTATCACTTTTGATTTAAGTGAATCTGTAATCGGAATTGAGCGAATGCCTTCAGCAATTATTGTTAATTCTGTATTTTGTAATTTTTCTTTAAGATTTTTAAAAGCAGCACATGCGATCTGTGAATCTTCGTAATCAGCTGGTAGTATTAATAAAATACGCTTGGCAGTTGAGATAAAATTGGTCAGATTTTGTTGATGATCTCTATCTTTTCTAAATGTGAATTTAGAGTAGATGATTCCGAGTTTCTCAAGGGATTTTTCAAACATTTGAATTTATCTTAAAATTATTTTCATATAAATATAGTGAAAATAAACTAAAAAGTGGAATTTCGAAATTATTTTTCAGTAATGTTCAACAAAAATTAGGAATTGATTAGAATTATACATATATTAGATACGCAATCAACAGTACACCGTTGTTATTCCGAAAGGAAGGATGTTGTAGCCGTGAGGAGACAATGTCTTGCTAAACGATCGGGCTGATTAAAGAATCGTGACCTATTAGAAGTAGGAAATCAGAAGTTCAGCAAGAAATTATCGTTTTAAAAGCAGTATAACAGGAGTACCTCAACCTCCCAGAGGATCGGGAGGATAAACGCTTAAGATGCTTTGTTTAACTAAGTGTTTTAAGCAGATATGAAAGGATAAGTTCCATGGAAAAAGGAACAGTCAAGTGGTTCAACGGAGCCAAAGGTTATGGTTTCATAACACGTCCAAGCGGAGAAGATGTATTCGTACATTATAAAGCTATTTCTGGTGACGGTTATAGAAATCTTAACGAAGGTGATCGCGTAGAGTTTGAAGTCGAACGCGGACCAAAAGGTCTCCAAGCCACAAACGTTTCAAAGATCTAACGATCGTTTGAATTAAAAAAACCTGCTCTTTTCCAAGAGCAGGTTTTTTATTTTTTTTAATCTATTTTATAAATTTTACTGTAACAGCAAATCCAAAATCCCTTGAATTAGCCAGTCCTTTTGCAATTTCGTTTTGAATAAATATCATATTTCCAATGTGTGCACCAAAGAATAAACTTGTTGCAAATTCGCTTTTTGTAATTCTGCTTCCAGAATAACTACCGCTTTGTGGACTTAAGTATTCTGCCCCAATTCCAATTATACCGTTATCATTGAAGTTATAAAATATTCCAGTATGTCCACCAACCTGAAAGTTTTTATCAATCAGGTTGTAGTTCAATGTTGGATGTATAACATAAGTAATATCTGAGGAACGGAATATATTTGGAACTGAGAACTCAACGTCTCCTAAAAAATCAGAGAATTCACTATGGTACTCAAGAATAAAATCAGCAGTGTGATTATTGCTCATAGAAGAGAAAATATTATAAACTCCGCGTAATCCAAAATAGTCAATTTTGTATTCGTTTCTTGATTTTTCGCCTGAACCAATAGAGAACTGTAAAGAAAACCGTTCGGCTATTCCATAATAGATGTTACCATTTGATAAAAACGAATCTTCAGCTGGATTACCAATTTTGTTAATTGAATATTCACCATTTAATTCAAATACAAGCGATTTGTATGGATAAACCATTGAGTTTTTTTTCAAGAAAAGGTAAGTGTCAAAACAGGCGTATGAATTGTAAACAGTAAAAATTATTGTTGCTAAAATTAGTAGGATTTTTTTCATAGTGTTGCCTTTCATTTTGTTTTATATGGTTTTGAAGTTAATGTTAATTTTCCATTTAAGACACCTTTAAAACTTAGCAATTGATCTGCAATATTTTTAAGTAAATTTGCTTTCCCTCGTAGAATTATAACTTCAAGGCACTCATCATGACTTATATGCACATGGGTTGTTGAGATGATATTTTTATAATAATCGTGTTGAAAATTAGAGAGTTTTTTTTCTAATTCTCTTTTATGGTGATCATATATAAATACAAGAGCGCCAAATACTTCCTGCTCGGTGTATTCGATGCTTTCTTCAACTATCTTTTCTCTAACAAGGTCTCTAATTGCTTCCGATCTGTTATTATAACCCTTTTTTAAGATGAGTTTATCAAAATGGTTTAACAGGATTTCATCCATTGATATGCCAAATCGTGTTAATTCGTTTTTCATAATCGTGTTATTTTTTTAAAAAATATAGCACGGAATTTTAAAATATGCAAATTAATGAAGTGTAATAATATGTGGGATTTTATTGAAGAGAATTAAAAAAGCCGATTTGTACAGTTTAGAAAAATCGGCTTTCAATTGGAATAAATATTTTTAAATCAATTTATTTTGATTAGCTCAACCTCAAAAATTAATGTAGAGTTTGGTTCAATTACATCTCCTGCGCCTTGTTCACCATACGCAAGGTCTGGCGGTAGATAAATAATCCATTTAGAACCAACTGGCATAAGTTGAAGTGCTTCAGTCCAACCTTTAATTACTTGATTTACATTGAAAGTTGCAGGTTCACCTCGTGTGTAAGAATTATCAAACTCGGTCCCATCGATTAGTGTACCTTTATAATGAACTGTTACTTTATCTGTAGCTTTTGGTTTTGGTCCTGTACCCATTTTTATAACTTTGTATTGAAGACCGCTTGGTAAGGATATAACCCCAGTTTTTTTCTTATTCTCAGCAAGAAATTCGTCGCTTGCTTTTTTGTTCTTTTCTTTTTGCATATTCACCATTTCCTGGTGTTCTGACATTAATTTTTGTTGAAGAGTAGAAATTACTTCTGCAGCCTGTTCTTCAGTTAGTAATGTTTGATTACTATCTAGAATGTCTCTTATCCCTTTTGCTAGAATCTCAGGCACAACTTCTATCTTTTGTTTTTTTAAATTTTCACCAATATCCATTCCGATGGTGTAGCTTACACTGTCAATTTGTGTTTTTAATTCTACTTTGTTTTGGGTGTTGCCCTGGCAAGCGAGAAATTCCAAAGAGAAAAGTGCGATTAATAAATATTTCATTTTAAATCCTTTTTATTGTTAATTAACGGGATATTTACTATCCCAAATTTTAAATTAGTTAAAAATACTATAATATTGTAATAATTCCAAATAAATTGAATATTACATTTAATGAAAGATTCAAATATTAAAGAATAAATAGTATTATGTTTAATTTAATATATTTTTCGTCTTTCAAAGAGAGTTAAATTGTAAAAATTCAAGTACTTTTTGAAATAACTCTTTACTCTTAAAATTTAATTTATTATATTAAAATAGTAGTGCTAACTCGGATCATCTAGGCACATAAGAACTTGGAGATAATTTTTAAATTTTTCTTATAGTCGCATTTTACAGGTAGAGATAGATTTTAGGAAAAGCAAAAGATGAACTGATGAAATATTTTAACAATTTTAGATTAATTCAACTTCATGTTAAAAAACCGGCTGATATAGAAAAGAGATCGATCGCAAATCTTAAATCCCAAACTCATGCTGATCAAAAAAAAACCATCACCAATATCTTATCACTAATCACTTATCCCATATTACTCTTCATATTATTTATTTTGATTTCCTGTCGTGAGCGAGTAACACCACCTGATCTGCCGCGATATATATCACCGATAATTCTTGCAGTTGAAGATACCTCCTGCACAGATGCTTTTATAAGGATAAAGACGACAAAAGCGTTTGAGAGTGGAGTTATACAACTT
>CALCJK010000014.1 GCA_937967455.1 uncultured bacterium
ACAATAACATTTTTGCAGAATCCTGCTAAAGCTTCATCTATCGAGTTATCCACTACCTCATATACAAGGTGATGTAAGCCTCTGACACTTACATCTCCAATATACATTGCTGGTCTACGTCTTACAGCTTCAAGACCTTTCAAAACCGTAATATCTTCTGCGCTGTATTCACCGTTTGGTTTTAACTTTATTTCTTCTTTTTTTAATTTGTTCGTATCTTTTTTCTTTGCCATATTTCTATTTACCTGAATATTATCTCTTTTACAATTTCTTCTTTAAATTTTTTATTTATTTTTTCTATTATCTCTTTTTTTAAAAATATTAGTTCGTTTCTCCAAACTGGGTTTTCGACACTGACATTTAATTTACCATTTTTAATTTTTTTTGCTTTTGCAACCTGAGCAATTCTTTCACCTACAATTTCATCCCATGATGTGAGAACGCTTGTTTCCTTCAGTTTTTCTTCCAATCCATATTCTTTAATTACTTCTCTTATTGCAGCATCTAATTTTTTTATTTTAGACTTCCTTAACATTTCCACCACTAATAACATATTTTCTATTACATTTACCAAAATCAAGTACTTTATCAAATATCTCAAAATTTGTAGATGTTATAAATGTTTGATTAAGTGTTTCAATCAGTCTTAACATATGCTGAACTCTCAAATCATCAAGTTCGCTGAATACATCGTCCAGAAGCAGAATTGGAGATTCCTTACATCTTTCTTTCAAATAAAAATATTCAGCAAGTTTTAATGCTACAAGAAATGTTTTATGTTGTCCTTGAGAAGCATATTTTCTTAGATCCATATTATTTATTTTAAAACTTACCTCATCTCTATGCGGTCCTACTAAGGTAGTTCCAAATTTTATTTCATAATCCATTTTTTTAGTGAGTTCTTTTTTGAATTTCTCTGAAATGGAATCGTAGCTAATTTCACCATTATATGAAAAAGATGCCGCATATTCTATTTCTGGATATTCATTAACATTAGATAAATTTTTATATGTGTTTAATATATAACTTTTAAACTCATCTATAAATTCTGCTCTTTTCATCATCAGTTTTGAACCATAATTTATAAGTTGTTCATTCCAGGGTTCAAGAACTGTGTATAAATCATTTCGAGTATTTTTAATCTCACTTAAAATTTTATTTCTGTGACGTAAAATTTTTCTATATTCTGAAAGATCGCTAAAGTAAACCTGATCTGATTGGGAAATCACAAGGTCAAGAAATTTCCTTCTTTCTACTGGTCCGCCAAATGTTATACCTGCTTTTTCTGGTGAGAGAAAAACTATAGGAAATTTTCCAATTATGGAAGAAAATGTATCTAATTTTCTATTATTTATTGAGTAGATCTTTTCAGAATTCTTTAAATCATAACTTATGTACACTTTATAATTGGAACCTAAATCAGATATCACAATTGCTTCTATTGAAAAATTATTTTCACCAATTTTTACGATAACGGAGTCACTACTTGCATAAAAACTCTTTGTTAGTGAAATATAAGATATAGCTTCCAGCAAGTTTGTTTTGCCTTCACCATTGTTGCCAAGTATAACATTAGCTTTTTCCCCAAATTCTATGATCGTATCAGAATGATTTCTGAAATTTTTTAACCGGATACTTCCTATTATCATTAAATTTATGTATTGAGTCTAAGAGGCATTAATAACATCAAAATATCTTCATTTTCAGATTTGTCTTTTGGTATAACCATTACAGCTCGACTTGGGCTTGAAAGTAAAAATTTTACTTCATCCGAGTCAAGATGACTTAATATGTCAATTACATACTTTCCATTAAAACCTATTTCGAATTTACTACTGTCAAATTCACATGGAATTCTTTCAATTGCAGACATTCCAAATTCTGGATCATCTGCTGAAACAGATAATACATTTTTATCAATAGTAAATTTTACCAAATTATTTAGATTGTTTGTAAATATCGATGCTCTGGTTACTGAAGACAATAAATCATTTTTATTCGCAGTTAATGTATAATTATTGTCTGCTGGTATTACACTCTCATAGTTAGGATATTTGTCATCTATTAATCTTGTTATAACTACTGAATTTTCGAAAATAAATTCTATATGTGTTTGATTTACTGCAATGTAATTTAAATTTTCAACAAAGTAGTTAAGAATAACAACTAATGCTTTATTGGGTATAACTAATTCTTTTTCTTCGTCAAAAGTAAAATTTTTGTTAACTATCTTTACAAGTCTATGGCCATCGGTAGCAACGGCTCTAATTTCATTTTTCTTAAGCTGGAAAAATACACCTGTCAATGCTGGTCTTAATTCATCCTTACCTACACAAAATATTGTTTTACTTACAAGTCTTTGTAATATATCTGATTGAACCGGTATTTTCTGTTCTTCTTTCAACTCAGGTAATTTTGGATATTCACCTATATTTTGACCGGTTAATCTATATTCAGCTTGGTCTGTCATTATTAAAATCTTGCAGGTATCGATATTTATATCAAAATTAATTTCAATATTTGATGGTAAGAGACTTGAAATTTCCATTAACTTTTTTGACGGTATTACCATTTTACCGTTTTCTTTACCATCTACTTTAATTTTAGATGTAACTGCCATATCACCATCTGTAGCTGAAATTGATAAATCATTATTTTCCAGGCTGAAAAGGAAGTTTTCAAAAATCGCCATCGTTGATTTCACAGGAATAACTCTACTTGCTTTTGTCAGTGATGTAAGTAGTTCACCGTTTAATACGGAAAATTTCATTTATTTCCTCCATAGGATTTTTAATGGAATTTTGTTAATTATTTTTATTAAATTTACGATAAATTTGTGTTATTTACAAAAACGCTTTTATATAAAATAAGGTTTTTATTAAAAAATATATTTATAATTATATAGATGTTGATTTGTTGATAAATTAGATATTTATATTAAATTCAGCTGATTTTAATAAAAAGAATTATAGTTTATGTTATTTCGGTGTGGATAATTTTTGTTCTATTAACATACAAATAAATTTTTTTAAAATTATCGGTATTATACACATCATATCAACACTTGTTCACACTAAATTCACAGTTTTTTGCACTTTTATTATTTTGCTACAAGTTTAATTTTGTTTCTTAACACTTGTAGTATATCAGCGTATTTTTGATCTGAACTTATAAGGTCTTCAATTGTTTGAATTGCATGTATTACTGTACTATGATCTCTACCACCGAAATGTAAACCAATTGTTTTCAGAGAAGAATTTGTAATTTCCTTACACAAATACATAGCATATTGCCGTGCAATAACAACTTCTTGTTTTCTATTTTTTGCACGGATGTAATTTTCTGGAATATCAAAGTATTGGCAAACAACTCTTTGTATATCTTCTATAGTTATATGTGTTTTAATTTCACCAACAACCTGCCGAACAATTTCTTTTGCAACTTCTAATGAGATTGGTAAATTTTTTATTGTAGAAATAGCGATCAAACTGTGTAAACAACCTTCGAGTTGTCTTATATTTGAGGTAACATTTATAGCAATAAATTCAATGATATCTTGTGGAATTTCTAAATTATATTGCTGGGATTTTTTCTTTAAAATTGCTACTCTCATTTCAAAGTCGGGTGGCTGTATATCTGCGGTTAAACCTGACTGGAATCGTGATATTAATCTTTCATTTAAACCTTTTAGCTCTTTGGGTGGTTTATCGCTGGATAATACAATCTGCTTTCCTAATTGATACAAAGTGTTGAATGTGTGAAAAAAATTATCCTGAGTTTTATCTTTTCCTTCGAAAAATTGTATATCATCAACAATTAATATATCCATACTTCTGTAAAAATTTGAGAATTCATTTACTTTATCCTTTTGAATAGCATCTACAAATTCTAGTGTAAAAACTTCACTTGTTACATAAATAACTCTTTGAGCTTTACCAGTTTTAATAGCGTGATTACCAATTGCCTGAATAAGATGTGTTTTCCCGAGACCTACATCTCCATAAATAACCAAAGGATTAAATTGAGTTCCACCCGGATTGTTTGCTACTGCATATGCAGCAGCCCTAGCAAGTTGATTACTCTCACCTTTAATAAAATTCTCAAAAGTATTCTTTTCATTAAGAACAGGTTTGTAAGGTTTGTTTAAAATCTTAATTTCATCTCTCTGATAAGAATTGTTTTCAAACTTAACATTGTTTTTTAAATTCTCATCGTCTTCATGAGTAACCTCGAAACCTTCAGAATTCACTTTAAATTTTATAGCACAATCATTACCAAGGACTTGATTTTTTACATCGTTTAACACAGGGGAATATTGTTCTTCGATCCACTCATGAAAAAAATTACTTGGTACCTGAAGCACAAGCTGGTTAGATGAATAGCTTATTGGTTTTATTGGTTCGAACCAGGATTTAAAGGTTTGAGAACTGAGTTTTGTACTTAATAGTGCAAGACATCGCGCCCAGACCTCTTTTGCCTGGTTGTCAACATTATCTGAGGGTTCTATAATGTCTTTTATTTTATTGGGTTCTGAGAATTGTTCCATCTTCTTATGCCCATTTTATTAACATGTATTTACATTTTATCCACATATTTATCTACATTAATCGCCTTTATGAAAAAATTGAGTTAATGAATATTAAGAAATTATCAACATTAAAAGAATTTCATAATTTTATATTTTTCAACAAGTTAGTTTTCTAATTAAGAAGTTATCAACACAGATAAGATATTATCAAAATTTGCATTTAATTGCAAATTTTAATGGATAAAGTTAGGGAAAAAGTTATCCACATTTTATCCACATAGATATTATCATAATTTGTGTTGATTAATTATAAAAAGAAAGATTGTAGAAAGCAACAGATAGATCTTAATTTTATATAGACTCTGCTATAAATCTTCTTACAGATATAATGCTTCCTAACAAACCTAAAATTATTCCAATAAATATCACAGATATGTAAATCACATAATCAACAAGAAGTAATTGTGATAAATCAAATGAAATATAATTTGAAACGATTTGGATAACGAAATACAAAATTAATGATGCAATTACTCCTCCAATAAAACCTTGTAGCATGCCTTCCAATAGAAAAGGAAAACGAATGAACCATTTTGTAGCTCCAACTAATTTCATAGTTTGAATAATTTTTCGTTTAGCATAAATTGTAAGTCGTATAGTATTTGAAACAAGCAATATTGCAGATAATCCAATAACTATTCCAAGGATTAATCCAAGCGTATTTAGTGATTTGGTTCTTCGGTCTAAAAATTCTAATATATCTTTTCTAAAAATTACTTCTTCAACTCCACTAATATTTTGAATTTTTTCATATATCTTTGAAGCTAACTCAGAGTTTTTGTAATTATTATTTAGGAGAATTTTAAAAGATGGAGGCAAAGGGTTAAAGCTCAGTACATTTTGTACATCTTCACCAAATTCCTCTTTAAAAATTCTTGCAGCTTCATCTTTGGAAATAAATTTTATACTGTCAATACCCTCAATTGATAATATTTTATTTTTGATTTCCTGTATCTTTGCATTTGATATAGGTTCTTCGAGGAATGCTTCCATTTCAATTCTGTTGCGGATTAGTTCTACAATTCTAGAGGTATTGATAGAAATTATTGAGAAAAATCCAATAAGCAACATAGAGATAGCTATTGTTGATATGGAGGTTATGGTTGCTAATGGAGCTCTTTTAAATCCAGAAAGACTTTCTTTTATTATATAAGGTATGTTCATTTTAATCCATTAAAAGTTTGATTCATCTCTCCACCTTATTATTTGCCAGTGATAACTTTCTGGTTTTCTTTGAAATGTTAGATTTGCATATCCGTCAACTCTTATAATATCGCTGGGGTTAAATGTGATGGTTAAACTAAAGCCACGAATAACAGTTTGTCTGATTGAATCACCGCTTGTCGCTACTATGTTATTCCATATGAGTAAAATACTTTGTGCGCTCTGAAAGAGTCCGTATGTTGTACGCATTTCATCGTCTCTTCCCCATGTAATATCTACTCCTTTTTCATAATCTCGGTATATAAATGTAAACTCGGGCGCTATAAGAGATCCATACATTGAAGTATCTTTAAATGCGTAAGCATTTTTGAAATTACAAAAAACACCATCGATCTCGGTAAGTGGTGGACAAATAGCGGTTGATTCAGTATCGTCCCAACCAGGCGCAAATGGGTTAAAACAACAAAAAGAAGAAAATGCTATAATAAGAAAAAATATTTTTTGTAAATTATGCAATCTAAAATCCTGTGCTAAATATAGCTTTTATATAAGTCCAGGTAATTGCCTGGGTTGTGTTAAAATCTTCCCATCTGTATATGCTCCAGTTGCCGTTTTTATCTACAGAAATATAAAATTGCAAATTTCCGCTTGCGTTGTAAATCTGATTTGTGCATGGATAAAAAAGAGAATAGTTGTAATTCACAATAATTGAGTCGGAAGAAACATAAATATCCTGCCTGTTAGTTAGAGTTAAGCTTGCTCTTCCGTATGCAGGTTTTCCAAGATTTGTAAGATATTGTCGTTCGGATTCAATTGTCCAGTTATCAAAAATCGCTCTATCGATTCCAGTTACTGCAGCTGGTATGAATTTGAAGGTTTTGTTTGTGACTTCGTAAGCAGATAAACAACGAATATAATTATCGATGTTATAATCTTCAATGGAGCTTTTTAAATTTTGTATAACTATATCGGGTGTAACTGGTTGAATGAATATGGAAGAATTTTCGGTTGGATTTTCAGGAGATCGAGTTTCAAAGATATTGCAAGATGAAAGAAAAATTACTTGAATGAAAAAAAATATGTATATATGTTTTTTCAAATTTGTACCCTACCTTCAATTGCTCTTGAAAGTGTTGCTTCGTCTATAAATTCCAGATCACCACCCACGGGTATTCCTCTTGCAATTCTTGTGACTTTAACGCCGAGTGGTTTTATTAGTTTAGATAAATAAATCGTAGTTGCTTCACCTTCAACATTTGGATTTAAAGCCAGAATAATTTCTTTTGTGTTTTCATTTATTCTCTGTAGAAGTTCTCTGATTTTTAAATCTTCCGGACCAATGCCATCGAGAGGCGATAGCGAACCGCCCAGCACATGGTAAAGACCGTTATATTCATTTGTCTTTTCAATTGCGATTACATCATTAGGTTCTTCTACAACACAAATTGTATTTGGATCGCGTTTTGGACTTGAACAAATGATGCAGGGATCCTCGTCTGTGAAGTTTGAACATATTGAGCAGTTTTTAACTTTTTCTTTCACAGCAATTAATGCTTCGGAAAGACTTTTTACATCTTCCTTCGGTAGTTTCATAATGAATAAAGCAAGCCGTTGTGCCGTTTTCCTGCCAATGCTTGGTAGCTGCGAGAGTTTGTCGATTAGTATTTCAAGTGCTTCGGATGTGTATAGCATATTCGGTTTTAAAGGTTAGGAAGATTTAAACCAGGAATATTCGGTAAAAGTCCCTGAGTTACTTTGTTCATTTCTTCCTGAGCCATTTTTTGAGAATCCTCTATAGCTTTATTTACGGCAGCAACGATAAGGTCCTCGAGCATTTCTATTTCATCAGGGTTTACTACTTCTTTTTCAATTTCGATTTTTTGTATTTGTTGTTTGCCGTTGATTGTGACTTTTACCATCCCTCCGCCAGCTTCGGAGGTAATAGTTTTATTTTCGAGTTCTGCCTGAACTTTTGCAACTTTTTCCTGCATTTGTTGAATTTGTTTCAGCATGTTTTGCATATTTGGCATACCGCCACCAGGGAATTTCATAAAGTCAATCCTTATATTTTTTGATGATTACTGGTTAAAATATAATAAAAAATTGGGGATATTAAAATTCATTAAACGGTAATGATTATATTTGAAGTGGCTTGTGGGTTTATTAATTATTTGTAAATGTTGATTAATGGTGAGTTAAGTAGAGGAACGCTTATCAGAGCATAACCGTGGATGTAATAAATGGGCGAGAGAGAACAGACCATTTCGATTGATTTATACAGAGGTTTATGAGTATGAAGCGGAAGCGAGGAAGAGAGAAAAGTTTTTGAAGACGGTACAGGGTTGATCATTTATAAGGACAATTTTGAGTAAGTAGACAGTTGTAAGAATTGAAAAAGATAAAATAATTTCATATATTAGACAAGCAATTCCGCGATAGCTCAATGGTGGAGCATCCTCCGCCGTGGGCGGACTCGCCAGAGGCGAGGGCTGTTAACAAAGGAAGGTAAAATATGTTTACAGTTTATGTCAAGTGAATTGAAAAAAAGAAAATAATTTCATATATTAGACGAGCAATTCCGCGATAGCTCAATGGTGGAGCATCCTCCGCCGTGGGCGGACTCGCCAGAGGCGAGGGCTG
>CALCJK010000015.1 GCA_937967455.1 uncultured bacterium
ACGTCTCTGGAGAGACGCGCGACGTGAAGCGATAGCGACAACCGAGGACGCGACAGAGGAGCAATTGCCGCTGTCGCCAGGCCGGTCAGACCAGCAGGCGCGACCGCCTGGTTTTTTGTCGCCCGTCGCGGGCACCTTCACAACTGAATCGTGACGCGCAAGTCACTTCGGGCTCCCGGCGGGCGTCGCCGTCGTGCGACGCACCGCCCACACCATGAAGAGTTTGATCCTGGCTCAGGACGAACGCTGGCGGCGTGCCTAACACATGCAAGTCTGGGAGAAAGGGATAGCAATATCCTGAGTAAACCGGCGAACGGGTGAGTAATACGTAGGTAACCTACCTTGAAAACGGGGATAACCCGCCGAAAGGCGGACTAATACCCGATGAAATCCTGATGTAGCATTACATTAGGATCAAAGGCTCCAAAAAGGGCGTTTCAAGATGGGCCTGCGTCCCATTAGGTAGTTGGCGGGGTAAAAGCCCACCAAGCCTACGATGGGTAGCTGGTCTGAGAGGATGATCAGCCACACTGGAACTGAGACACGGTCCAGACTCCTACGGGAGGCAGCAGTGAGGAATATTGCTCAATGGGCGAAAGCCTGAAGCAGCGACGCCGCGTGAGGGATGAAATCCGTTAGGATGTAAACCTCTGTGGAGAGGGACGAAAGCCCCGCATTTAGCGGGAATGACGGTACCTCTTTAGAAAGCACCGGCTAACTACGTGCCAGCAGCCGCGGTAATACGTAGGGTGCGAGCGTTGTCCGGAATTACTGGGTGTAAAGGGTCCGTAGGCGGGTGAATAAGTCAAAGGTGAAATCTCACAGCTTAACTGTGAAACTGCCTTTGATACTGTTCATCTTGAGTGTGAGAGAGGATGATGGAATTCATGGTGTAGCGGTGAAATGCGTAGATATCATGAAGAACACCGGTGGCGAAGGCGGTCATCTGGCTCACAACTGACGCTGAGGGACGAAAGCGTGGGGAGCAAACAGGATTAGATACCCTGGTAGTCCACGCCCTAAACGATGGATACTAGGTGTCGGCCCCGCTCAGAACTTGAGACTCAAGTACTGAGCGGGGTCGGTGCCAAAGCTAACGCATTAAGTATCCCACCTGGGGAGTACGATCGCAAGGTTGAAACTCAAAGGAATTGACGGGGGCCCGCACAAGCAGTGGAGCATGTGGTTCAATTCGATGCAACGCGAAGAACCTTACCTGGGTTTGAAAGGCAAGTGACAGGCGATGAAAGTCGCCCTCCCCGCAAGGGGCACTTGTACAGGTGCTGCATGGCTGTCGTCAGCTCGTGCCGTGAGGTGTTTGGTTAAGTCCAGCAACGAGCGCAACCCCTGCACTTAGTTGCCATCAGGTAAAGCTGGGCACTCTAAGTGGACTGCATACGCAAGTATGAGGAAGGTGGGGATGACGTCAAGTCCTCATGGCCCTTACATCCAGGGCTACACACGTGCTACAATGGCCGATACAACGGGTAGCTAAACCGCGAGGTGGAGCCAATCCCTGAAAATCGGTCTCAGTTCGGATTGGAGTCTGCAACTCGACTCCATGAAGTTGGAATTGCTAGTAATCGCGGATCAGCACGCCGCGGTGAATACGTTCCCGGGCCTTGTACACACCGCCCGTCAAGCCATGGAAGCTGGGGGTACCCGAAGTCGGTGCGCTAACCGCAAGGAAGCAGCCGCCTAAGGTAAAACCAGTGACTGGGGCTAAGTCGTAACAAGGTAGCCGTACCGGAAGGTGCGGCTGGATCACCTCCTTTCTAAGGAGTCATACTCAAACGTAAGTTTGAGATGACAACTTCGAGAACCTCAAAACTAATTTGATTTGCGGCATACACACTATTAATTTTAATTTGTTCTTTTAAATAAATAAAAATTATAACTTTGGAGGGTTATAAGATGAAAAAGAATTCAATGTGTTCTTTGTGGTTTTTGTTAATTACTATGTTTTTGTACTCATTTAATTGTTCTGTAGGGCAAACGACCAAAAATATAGAACCAGAAACTGCGATATTGAGTGTTTCAGAGCAACAAGAGGAAAACTTTAATAAATTTGTGCAATTTTTAGATAATCAAGAATCTTTAAAGTTGGTCGGTGAAAATCTGAAAAGTGTTTATGAAAAAGTTTTTGTTGCGATGAAACAAAATGATTATAAAGAATATATTATTAACAAAGAAATTTTGGATAAAGAATTTGCTAATTTAAATGAAAACCAGAGAAACACAATATTGGAATTTTTTCATACACTAACTCCAATAGAATTAAATGAAAAAGAAATCCCGGCAAATTCTTGTAAAGTTAGTTGTTTATTTGGTTCATGTGAAATAACATGCCCAGATGGATCTAAACCCAAGTGTAGATGTGAGTGGTACGGTGCACCAGATTGTGGTTGTGAACCGTTTAGTCTAAATAAATAATCTTATATTAGAAATTCGCATGTATATAAGGGGGCCTGTAGCTCAGGTGGTGAGAGCGCACGCCTGATAAGCGTGAGGTCGGTGGTTCAACTCCACCCAGGCCCACATTATCAGGGGTGCGATAACCCACTGAACTATGGGGCTATAGCTCAATTGGGAGAGCGCCTGGTTTGCAACCAGGAGGTTACCGGTTCGATCCCGGTTAGCTCCACAAAATAAATAAAGTGTTCTTTGAAAAATGAGAAGAGAAAATCTACTTTGAATGTGAGTAGTTGTCTGTGTTTGCTTTCTCAAAAGTAAACCGCCAGATGAACAAAAGCAATAGAAGTAGACCTCAAAAGTCCAAATTATTCACAAGAGCAAAACTTGTCAGAAGTCTGCTTGATGTAGAACTGATAGGTTTAGAATATCTGTGGATCAATAAAGATTTTTGGTTAAGTTACAAAGAGTATACGGTGGATGCCTTGGCACCAGAAGGCGATGAAGGACGTGGTAACCTGCGATAAGCGTCGGATAGGTGGAAACAACCTGTGACCCGGCGATTTCCGAATGGGGCAACCCTCTCAGGGTAATGCCTGAGAACTCCATACTGAATACATAGGTATGGCAGAGCCAACGTGGGGAAGTGAAATATCTCAGTACCCATAGGAAAAGAAAGTAAAAACGATTTCCTAAGTAGCGACGAGCGAACGGGAAATTAGCCCAAACCTAATAACACACTAAAGGCTGCAACCGTTGTGTTATAGGTGTAGAGGGGCGCTTGCAGACCAAATTGCAGATAGGTCGGAGAGTTACAAATCATATTGTTAGTCGAATCGCTTGGAAAGGCGAACCAAAGAAGGTGAAAGTCCTGTAGACAAAAACAATATGACTCTCTGGTGAGCGTACCCAAGTACCACGGAATAAGTGGAAGTCTGTGGGAATCTGCGGGAACCATCCCGTAAGGCTAAATACTATCTGGTGACCGATAGTGAACAAGTACCGTGAGGGAAAGGTGAAAAGCACTCCTAACCGGAGGGTGAAATAGTACCTGAAACCGTATACTTACAAACGGTCGGAGTCGTTCTGAAGTTGCTTGCAACTTTAGAAGGATGACGGCGTGCCTTTTGCTTAATGAGCCTACGAGTTACGCGTACGTAGCAAGGTTAATCCGCTCAGCGGAGAAGCCGTAGCGAAAGCGAGTCTGAAAAGGGCGTTAAGTTACGTGCGGTAGACGCGAAACCCGGTGATCTATCCTTGGCCAGGATGAAGTGAGGGTAAAACCTCATGGAGGTCCGAACCGGTGTGGGTTGAAAACTACTCGGATGAGCTGAGGATAGGAGTGAAAAGCTAATCGAACTGGGTGATAGCTCGTACTCCCCGAAATAGCTTTAGGGCTAGCCTCGGGTAATAATATCACGGAGGTAGAGCACTGATTGGGCTAGGGTCGTCACAACGATACCAAACCCAGACAAACTCCGAATTCCGTAGATATGTTTCCCGGGAGTCAGGCGACGACGGATAAGCGCCGACGCCGAGAGGAGAACAATCCAGATCACCAGCTAAGGTCCCAAAATTGAAGTTAACATACAAAGGATGTTAAGTTGCACTGACAACTAGGAGGTTGGCTTAGAAGCAGCCATTCCTTTAAAGAGTGCGTAATAGCTCACTAGTCAAGCGACTCAGCGTCGATAATTCTCGGGAATTAAACTTCATACCGAAGCTGTGAATTCCGCCAATGGCGGAGTGGTAGGGGAGCATTCCATTTAGCGACTGCGGTTAACGCAGTCCACCGCAAGGTGGAGAAGGTGTGCAGCGATGCATGCTGGAGCAAATGGAAACGCAGATGTAGGCATGAGTAACGATAAGACAGATGAAAAATCTGTCCACCGAAAATCTAAGGTTTCCTGAGCAACGTTAATCGTCTCAGGGTTAGTCGGATCCTAAGCTGAGGCCGAAAGGCGTAGGCGATGGAAAACGGGTTTAATATTCCCGTACCTGTTTACAATCGTTTGACTGTAAGGGGTGACGCAGGAGTGAAAGGTCAGCCACCTGCTGGCTTAGGTGGTCTAAGCATGTAGAGGTGTTATGTAGGCAAATCCGCATAACAGCTATCCTCGAAATGCGAACGGGATCCCGCAAGGGAACAAACTGACCCTAAACAAACTGCCAAGAAAAACCTCGTACAGGAGATTGTAAGCAGACCGTACCGTAAACCGACACAGGTAGATGAGGAGAGAATCCTAAGGTGCTCGAGTGAGCCATGGTCAAGGAACTCGGCAAATTGACCGCGTAACTTCGGGATAAGCGGTGCCCGCCTTAAGGCGGGTCGCAGTGAAATGGGCCAAGCGACTGTTTAACAAAAACACATCACTCTGCTAACACGTCAAGTGGACGTATAGGGTGTGACACCTGCCCGGTGCTGGAAGGTTAAGGAAGCGGGTCATCTGCCGCAAGGTGGAGAAGCTCGCGACCGAAGCCCCAGTAAACGGCGGCCGTAACTATAACGGTCCTAAGGTAGCGAAATTCCTTGTCGGGTAAGTTCCGACCTGCACGAATGGTGTAACGACTTGGTCACTGTCTCGACCATGGGCTCGGTGAAATTGTGGTACCGGTGAAGACGCCGGTTACCCGCATATGGACGGAAAGACCCCGTGAAGCTTTACTATACCCTAACATTGGGTTCGGACAAAGCATGTGTAGAATAGGTGGGAGACTTTGAAGCGGGTGCGCTAGCATCCGTGGAGTCAACAGTGAAATACCACCCTTGTTCTGTTTGAATTCTAACCTCGTACCTTGAATCAGGTACAGGAACAGTGTTAGGCGGGTAGTTTGACTGGGGCGGTCGCCTCCTAAATTGTAACGGAGGCTCTCAAAGGTTCCCTCAGCATGGTTGGTAATCATGCGTCGAGTGTAAAGGCATAAGGGAGCTTAACTGTGAGACCTACAAGTCGAGCAGATGCGAAAGCAGGACTTAGTGATCCGATGGTTGTGTGTGGAAATGCCATCGCTCAAAGGATAAAAGCTACTCCGGGGATAACAGGCTGATCTCGCCCAAGAGTTCATATCGACGGCGAGGTTTGGCACCTCGATGTCGGCTCATCGCATCCTGGGGCTGGAGAAGGTCCCAAGGGTTTGGCTGTTCGCCAATTAAAGCGGTACGTGAGCTGGGTTCAGAACGTCGTGAGACAGTTCGGTCCCTATCCTATGCGGGCGCAGGATATTTGAGGGGAGTCGCTCCTAGTACGAGAGGACCAGAGTGAACGGACCTACGGTGTACCTGTTGTCGCGCCAGCGGCAAACGCAGGGTAGCCACGTCCGGTCGGGATAAGCGCTGAATGCATCTAAGCGCGAAACCCACCCCAAGATTAGATATCCCTATCAGACTCCAAGGAGATTACTTGGTCGATAGGCCGCAGATGTAAGTACAGTAATGTATTTAGTCGAGCGGTACTAATCAGTCGATCGACTTAACCAAGTATTTTTATTGATCCCTTTCTTTCTTACCTGTTACACTACTCAAGCAGACTTTTGATAAGTTTGTTACTTGTGATTTTTTGACTCTCTTCTCATTTCGATTTTTAATTTCTGGTGGCAATAGCGAGGGTGAAACACCCGTTCCCATTCCGAACACGGAAGTTAAGCCCCTCAGCGCCGATGGTACTGCACTGGCAACGGTGTGGGAGAGTAGGTCGTCGCCAGGATTTATTTTTTAAACCCGTTTCATTCCGAAACGGGTTTTTTTTTAGTATTGATTTTAATCTTTTTTTTTGATATTTTAAATAATAATATGCATATTGACTTAGTTAAAATTAAAAGACAAACCGAAATTCTGGGGCTTGTCCTTGACTCAAATTCTAAGTTCGATACTTTTGACCTTGCAGAATTATTCGGCTGCGACGAAATTACCATTAAAAGAGACCTCTCTGAACTTAGAAAAAATGGTATCGATATTCATTCAAGAAAAAATAAAGGCGTTATAGTTGAATCCAATTTACCTACTCAAAAAATTAAAGAAACGATCTTACAATATCTCGGTTTCTGTGTCGCTAATTCACATTTAGATAAAGCTACAAATTTGATCGTTACAAAACTTAACCATAAAGCCTTATCTAATATTGTTACAATTCAACGCTGCATCGAAAAAAAATGTAAAATCATTATTAATTACGAAAAAACTGAATTAATTAAAGAAAATAATTTAATATTATCTCCATTGTTAATCTTTAAGGCAGATAACTATTGGCGCTTACTAGGTGTACACGAAAACACTTTTCGTCAGTTTATTATCAATAAAATTAATTCCGTAAAAGCAACTACAGAAAAATTCCACCCTGTTTCAAAAAATGAAATAGAAGAATTATTTAAGAATTCTTTCAGGAGTTGGATAGGTAAGGATCGATATAATGTTAAAATAAAATTTTCTAAAAAATGGGCTGATCGTTTAAAACCAAATCTATTAATGGAAAGCCAAAAAATAAATGAAAATACTGACGGCTCGATTATTATCGAAACTACTGTAAATTCTTTAAATGAAATAGCTGCCTGGGTGGTTAGCCGTGGTTACGGTGTTAAAGTATTACATCCACCAGAATTGAAAAAACTTGTGATTCAACTCGCAAAAGATGCCCTTAAAAATTATTAAATTATTTTGCGTATATTTAAGTAAATTAATTGGTGAAAATTTATGAAAAAAATATTTAACTATACAAATGCTTTTATATTCATTATAATTTTTTCAAACATATCTGTATCTCAAGTTTCACAGCAGTGGTTAGCCAAATATAGTCACAAATCCAGCTCTGAGGATCTAATTTATTTTCTTGAAACTGATAACTCAAGAAATATTTATGTCGCCGGCTTAAGTAATTCAAAATTTTTTGTCGCTAAATATAATCCGTATGGAGAAAAAAACTGGTCTAATATATATTATGAAAATCTGGATGAAGATGATTTCCTGGGTGGTTTGAAAGTAGACGGACAGGGAAATGTATATATTACCGCAAATGTCCTGGGTGTGGATACAACATATGACATAATTACTATTAAATATAACAGTTCAGGTGTTCAACAGTGGTTAGCAAGATTTAAAGGTACAAGAACAGAAGAAACTTCAGTAGGAATTGCTGTTGATTCTCGAGGCAATGTATATGTGGCTGGATATCAATATAATACTATAACAAAAAATGATTTTATTCTATTAAAGTATAATTCTAACGGTACACTGCAGTGGATGAGAAGGGAAAATGGGATTGGTAACGATGACGATTTTGCAAGTTCTATAGTTATTGATGCAAATAATAATATTTTCGTTACTGGTCAAAGTTATAATCCAAATTCATTTATTGATTTTATGACAATTAAGTTTGATTCTACGGGTTTCACTCATTGGAAAGTTTATTACGATGGTACTGGTTTCGACGAAGATATACCTGTTACTATGAGCTTAGATAATTTTAATAATATTTATGTACTTGGTTCAAGTTATGGAGACACAACAGATATTGATTTCGTAGTAGTCAAATATAACAATTCCGGAAATCGACAATGGGTAGCTCGATATAATTCAACGAATAATATGGAAGATATTCCAACGGCTTTTAAAGTCACAAATGCCGGTGCTGTGTATATGACTGGTTATTCATACGATTTTTTAAGTTCATACGACTATTTAACTGTAAAGGTTAATACAAGCGGGAATGTAGAATGGGCAAAAAAATATAATGGTAGTGGTGATTATGACGACTTTGCCTATGGAATCACTACGGATCCGTCTGAGAATGTTTATATAACAGGCTCAGCTTCAAATATTTATGGAAATTTTGAGATTAACACAATTAAATACAATGCATTTGGTGTACAACAATGGGTACTCCCTTACACAATCTCCAATGAGTTCCCTGCTGAAGCCGTTGGATTAAAATTAGACAATTTAGGTGGTTTAGTTATTGCAGGGTTTGCATTCACTCTACAAAATGCAAATGATGGTGTGATTTTAAAATACAATACAACTGGAGCTTTACAGTGGTCTACAAATATAAATTTCTTCGACGATGAGTCATTTGAGGATTACCCTTATGATATAAAAGTTGATAATTCTGGTAGTTTGTATGTGGTCGGAACTAGTTATGATAATGGAACCTTGTATGATTTTATTACTATAAAATATAGTAATACTGGAAATATATTATGGAGTGCGCGATATGATGGTGATTATCACGATAATGATGAAGCAATCTCATTAGGAATTGACAAACAGAAAAATGTTTATGTAACAGGAAGAAGTTATTCAAATAACTCTGATGATAATATAGTAACGCTGAAATATGGTGAAACAGGGAATTTGTTATGGCAAGCTAAATTCAATGGTCTTGCAGATAGTGTAGATCGACCAGTGAAATTATTAATTGACTCCCTTTCTAATGTCTTTATAGTTGGTTATAGCTTTGCAACCACAGGAAATTATGATATAGTGACTATTAAATATAATTCTCAGGGTCAACATCTATGGACAGGATATTTTAATGGAGTAGAAAATTTAGATGATTTCCCCACAGCTGCATGTTTAGATAAAAATGGTAATATATTTATTGCAGGGCAAGTATCTAATCATTCGGGGAAGTTTGATGCTGCTCTGATTAAATATAACTCTGCTGGTACATTGGAATGGGTTAAATATTACAATGGACCCTCGAACGATAACGACGTCCCAACTTCCATCGCAACTGATACACTTGGTAATGTTGTTGTGAGTATTGCGAGTAATAACCCCGGCACTGGGGTGGATATTGTTTTAATTAAATACAACTCATCCGGAATACAAAGCTGGATTCAAACATATAATAACTCATCAAATGGATTTGATTATCCAAAAAAAATAAGTATCATTCCTAGTGGTGAAATTTATGTTGGGGCATGGTCTGAAAATGGATCTTCATTTGTTGATATGTTATTATTAAAGTATTCAGCAAATGGAGTAAAACTGTGGGAAGCAAAGTATAACGGAATTTATAATGACTATGATTATCTTGAGGATTTATACGTGGACCCATGGGGTAATTCCTATGTCTCTGGAACAGTTGAAAATCCAACTGGAAAAAATAATTATGTCACTTTAAAATACAATTCAAGTGGAGTTATGCAATGGAATGTTTACTATTACGATTCTTACAGCAGCTCAGGTGAAGTTATGGCCATTGCAGTTGATGACTTAGGCAATATATTTATCACGGGAGTCGAGTATGATTCGCTTGATTATTCAGATATTGTTACAATTATGTACAAACAATCAACATATATCTCAGGCAGTGTATTCTTTGATGTGAACAATAATGGCGTGAAAGATCTTACTGATCTCCCTCTGGCTGGCTGGAAAGTAATGATAACGGGTACCAAAAAGGATTCGGTTATAACAGATTCAAGTGGAAGATATGTTTTTCAAAATGTACCTTTTGGATTTTATTATGTAAATCAAGTTTTGAAATCCGGATGGACTCAAACAATGCCTTCGAGCAGTTATTCTACTTATATAAATTCAGGTAACCTAAGTGGTGTATTTGATTTTGGTAATTATTCACCTGATGCCGTTGGTTATCAGGTGGAAGGTAGATGGAATCTAATGTCGGTCCCATTAAGAGTAAATGATCGAAGGAAATCTACATTATTTGGTAGCGCTGTGTCTTCGGCTTTCGCTTTTGATAATGGTTATGTAGCAAAAGACACATTAAGTTATATGCAAGGATTTTGGCTAAAATTTTCAGTACCACATACCATATGGATCGCTGGTAACAAATTTGATGAAGACAGCGTTGAAGTAAAAACTGGTTGGAATTTGATTGGTAATATAAGCTATCCTGTAAGTATTTCATCTGTTCAAACTTTTCCAAATGGAATAATTACTTCTGCATTTTATGGATATAAGAACGGTTATGCTATAAGTGACTCACTACGACCTGCTCAAGGTTATTGGGTTAAGGTAAATCAAAATGGTAAGTTAAAGATTAAAAGAAATTTAGTCTTTAACAAAAATGGATCCACTAATGATATTTTTAGCAGGTTTAACAAATTGTACATAAGTGACAATGAAGGTAATTTCCAGACTTTATATTTTACAAATGTAGATTGTGAGGAATACATTAATGAATATTTCTCAGCGCCGCCATTACCCCCATCAAGTATTTTTGATGTTAGGTTTAGTAATAATAATTATTTATTAACACGAAAAGATTATGAAAATGTGAAAATTGTTATTAGAAATGCGACTTATCCAATGAAGATTTCTTGGGATAATATGGAAGATTTAAAATATGAAATATTTGATGATTCAAAATCTTTTATTTCAATGTTAGAAGGTAAAAATGGGACAATAAAAATAGATCAAATTCAAGGGAATGTGTTAAATCTAAATGTATATGATTTGGATAAGCTGAAATCGCTTCCAGAAAAGTTCTTTTTACATCCAAATTATCCCAATCCATTTAATGCAAGTACTTTGGTAAAATTTGAATTACCCAAACCTGGTTTTGTTACAATCAAAGTCTTCAATCCTCTCGGTGAAGAGATAGCTACATTAGTAAATGGATATAAACAAGAAGGTTATCATACCGCTTTGTTTGATGCATCAAAATTACCTTCTGGAATTTATTTCTGCAAAATGGCTACATCAGAATATACAAATGTTATAAAACTTATATTAATCAAGTAATTAAATTAGCTGTTCATCAATTTCTAAAGTTCTTTTCTAAGTATAAAGGCTAAATGAATGAAACACATTATTATGATCTTTTTATTACTGGTTTGTATTCATGGTTTGATTTACAGCCAGTATTCATTAATGCAACAGATTGGAAATGAAGTATCATTAGACAGTTTAAAATTGTATATTCGACAACTATCAGGTGATACAAGTTGTATAATTGGTGGTTCATCTTATACTATCACATCTAGATATAAAACGCAGCCAGGAAATCAAAAAGCTGCAGAATACATTTATGAAAAATTCAGTTCTTTCGGTTTAACTGCTACTTATGAAAATTTCAGTTCGACAGGGAATAATGTAATAGGGACAAAAGTTGGTTCAGTTTATCCAAATAGATATTATATTGTATCATCTCATTATGATGACCTGCCTGGGAGTTCTAATGCGCCAGGTGCTGATGATAATGCTAGCGGTACTGCTGCAGTAATCGAGTGTGCTAGAGTGCTATCTAAATATAACTTGTACTATACTGTAAAATTTATCACATTTGATGAAGAGGAACAGGGCCTTGTCGGAAGTAATTATTATGCAACTCAGGCAAGAAACAGAGGTGATTCGATCCTTGGTGTAATAAATCTGGATATGATTGGTTACGATAGTAATGATGATAAATTGATAACTGTATACACTTCGAATATTTCGAATACAAATCAAATCGCAAATGATTTTATCGAAAATATTTATCTATATAATATTGATTTAATACCTGTGCTGATTAATATGCAAGCCAGTAGCGACCAGCAATCTTTTCTCAACAAAAATTATGGTGCAATTCTGGTAATCGAAGATGATGAATTTGATTTTAATCCATATTACCATACATCAAACGACAGGTTTCAATATATTAATCAGGATTATTTTTATAAATTAGCAAAATCTGCAATAATATCAATAGCAAAATACGCTCTAAACTTAAAAATTCAATTTACCCATAATCCCTTATCCTCAAAGAATTTAAGTTCACCCGATACTATCAATGTGAATATACAGAGCAGCTCTGGCGTTGGAAATGGTAATGCACAACCACGCTTATATTATCGTGTCAGTACTGGAGAAAGTTTTGGAGATTTTATTTCAATAGTAGATCAAGATGGTCCATCAGGGCAACTATACCAATTTATTATACCGCCACAAGCTTTGGGCTCGATTGTGGAGTATTATATTGCAGCTCAGGACATTGATGGAAAAATAACAGAAACTTTACCTACTGGTGGAAGTGGTATTAATCCACCAGGTACAATTCCACCGCAAAGATTTTTCCGCTATTACATTGGTAACCAGACTATAATTTTTTCTGATAACTATTCAAATAACTCACATTGGACTTCGAGTTCTTTATGGGGTTTGACAAATATTAGTTTTGTATCCGCACCTTATTCAATGACTGATTCACCTGGTGGAAATTACCCAGATAATGCGACTAATATATTGACTCTTAAGGATACAATTCTAATACCCGATCAACTCGGATGTTTGCTAAAATTTTCTGCAAAATGGAACCTAGAGTTAGGTTACGATTACGTACAGGTAATGGCAACTACTAATAACGGAATTAGCTGGACAGCTTTATCAGGGAAATACACTATAAATAGTTTCGGAACATTCCAACCAATAAATCAACCCGTGTATAATGGGATACAAAATTCCTGGATCAATGAAGTAATCGATATCAGTCAACTACAAAATAAAAATATTCAATTAAGATTTTATTTTAGAAGTGATGGTTCTACTACGGCAGATGGATTTTATATTGATGATATACAAATTATATCATTTGCTAAAAGTTCACAACAATATACCGCAACTGTTAATGTAAATGCTGGTTGGAATCTTATTTCCCTACCTATTAATGTAGTCGATAACAGAAAAATTATTTTGTTTCCTGACGCAACTTCAAGTGCTTTTAAATACGATAATGGATATCTTCAATCAGATAGCATCTACAGTGGGGTGGGATACTGGTTGAAATTTCCATCAACCGGATCATACAATTTTAATGGATTAGAAATGGATAGTATCGTCCTAAATGTTAGGACTGGTTGGAATTTAATTGGAAGCATAAATCGTACAGTAGATGTGAATAATATTGTAACAGTTCCAGAAAATATTTTGAATAGTAGTTTCTATGGATACGAAAATGCTTATTTGTCTGTTACTACGATTTTACCGGGTAAAGCTTATTGGATAAAAGTTAATCAGGATGGACAAATTATTTTAAAGTAGATTAATCAAAAAGCAAACCTAAAGTTACTCTGTGAAAGCCACCTGCTTTCCCCAGTGAATTATAAGCGTAATCAAGTTTATATTGTTCGTGTTTCAATCCTAATCCAATAGAGAATCCAGCTAAACCTGCAGTGTTACCTATTTTTAAATCCTGTCGTTTATCATTATTATATCCAAACCTGAAAAACAAATTTGGACTAATTGTGAATTCTCCACCTAAGTTAAATGCTCTGAAATGTGATATAAATTCCTTACGAGAAGTAAATAATTTGCTAATACTGAAATTTAGAACAAGGGGTAAATGTTCTGGTTTAAGTGTTGTACCAATTATTAAATCGAGTGGTAGGTTCTCTCTTGTGTGAATATACGGATCTATTTGTGTCCCAAGGTTCGTTAAACTTACGGCAAGATAAAATTTTTCTGGTGTGATTGTATATAAAGCACCCAGATCAATAGCGATTGCAGATGAGGAATATTTATCAATGTTAGAATATATGAATTTTAGTGTTGTGCCATAAGAGATATTTTTATATAAAATATTTCCATATGCCACCGAAATAGATACATCATTTGCAGAAAAACTTCCTAAAACATCTCCAAACTCATTTCTTTTTTCAAACTCACCGTAATTTGTGTAGATAACCCCAGCTCCAATATATCCGAAATCTTCGATAAATTTAGCATAACTTAAATGACCTGAGTTGATGTCCAGTAAATGTTTGAAGTAACCGAAGGATACTTGTTGACTTAAAACTCGTATTATAGATGCTGGATTATAGAAAATAATGTTTGGATCATCTGCAAGAATAACAGTATTACCACCTAAAGCAGCAGATCGCGCACTCACATCATTTGATAAGAATGTAAATGTTTTGTTTCCTATTGCAAGTAAATTTGTAGATATAAGAATTATTAATAAGGTGATTTTTATTTTCATTTTATTATTTCTATTATTGAATATAATTTAACAAAATAGTATCTCAAAACAAAATTAAAGAGGTTTATATTTAAGATATTTGTATTTGATAATTTTAAATATCTTTTTTAATTTGATTAAAAAATTGGAAGTTATAGTTTATGAAAAAGCATCTATTAAACTTTCTGATTATTTTATTTTTTCACACATCGGTTTTAACTCAACCTGCTTCAATTCAGCTAAAATCTCAGGATGTTGTAAAATCTAAAAGTAAAGAGGTAATAAGATTAAAGAGTAACGAATTTAAATTTCAAAGACTGAAACCAATTGCATTTTATCAATTTTCTTATAATGATTTCAAGATAAAGTCCAGCGACATTATCAAATTAAAAAATGGTAAAACTATTAAAGCTGAAAAATTTTTGCAAGAAGTAAATGAAATTGAAAAGAAACTGAACGAATGGGGATATTCGCTTAGGGATGAGAGAAATGAAGTAATAATTGCGGAACTAAATTTTCCATATGATCTTGTTGAGCAACAGAGTAAATTGTTAAAGATTTCAGATGAAAAAATTTTAAATGAAGATATTAAGATTACACCATGTGGGGTTATATCTGATTCAGAGTTGAAATCGGCAATTAAATCTGGAACCCCTCAGGAACCCTGGCCTATTAAACATCAAAAAAATTGGTATATGACATTTGGAGATGAGAATTTTGGTATAGATATAAATTCAAATTTTAATTTGAGTGCTGAGGAAAAAAGTAATTTACTAAATGCTTCTGCAGTTTCAAATATTGAGGTGAATATTAAGATTTTTAATGAAAGCATACCAGCAATTAATTTAGAGGATAGGATATTTAATAAACCTTTTCAAGATAAATTGACCATGTATATATTGAACAATAGAGTTATTAATGATAATTTTAATACAAGTGCCGATAAAAATTATTACAAAAATTTTTACTGGGCTACAGATGTTGATTTTTCGCTTGGTCCCTTTGATGTTTCTGGTACTTTCAATATTAATGGTGGAGTGGGTATAATTAAAAAATTTAATTCTAATAACTTAAAATTGGAAGACAAACTGTCGCCTTATGTAAATTTAGATTTTTATGGAAAATTAAATGTTGGGTTTGAAATAATTGAAGCTGGTATCGATGGTAAAATTAAATTCATCAATGATACTTTGTCGTTAATGAGAGAGCTTGAACTCAAGCAACCTGATATCGGAGGTGGGTACTTTTGCTATAGTACTATAGCAAATAATAAAATGTTGGAAGCTCTTAAAGGCAAAATTTATGCATATTTAGAAGTAGATTACCTGATAGGATCGAAAAAATTTATTCTGGTGTTTTATAAAAACGAAAATGGATTCAGTTTTAACAATAATATTTTTTCTCTAAATGTTAATCAACCTGCAAGAAGAGATAGAGAATTGTATCTGGAAATATTAAGGATAAATGGTATAACTAATTATACAGCAAGAAACGAAAAGAATGATGTTATTCCATTAAGCTTTGAAGTGTGTGTTGATGCAGGGGGGCAAAGTTTTAATGAAAATATTTCTGATTGGAATAATGATGGTATTATTGACACACCTCTAAAGTTTAAAATCCCATTACTAAGTTCATTAACTTTACCAATAAAAATTGCCATAAAGGAGAAATATAAAATTGGCAAGTTAAATTTTGAGAGTTGGCTTGATCTAATAAAAGGTGAAATTAGGGATATCGAATTGTGCTACAATCCTATCTCAAGAAAGTTATTTGGTGCAATTGAAGGAAAAGAAGAACAGGAGATTATTTTAACTGGTGATGCGAATTATTTTGGTGAGAGAAACCACTCAATTAAATTTAAGTTAATTCCACATATGCAATTCAAATCTGCACCGGCAAGGGCAAAGTGAATTTGTTAAAGATTTTTCTCAATTTCTTCAAGTGAATTTATAGGTAATTTACATGTGAAGTTTTGACAAATATATACCGTCGGTTTATTTTGAATTTCTACCATTTCCTTAACATAAGGAGCAAGCTTGATTAAATTTGTTCCAGCAGATTTTAATATAATTATTCTGTTAGGATTATATTTTTTATTGATAACTTTCAGAATCTTTTCTGTTTCGTTTCTTTCACCCACAATTACAATTTCCTGTGGTGAAGATATCGAGTACATATAGGATGTTAATAGCATCGAATAATAATATGGGTTTGAATTCACTTCATCTGCACATGCTCTCAACAATTGCTGTGAGAGTTTAAAATAATCATTGTTACCAGTTATGTGATACAATCGTAAGAGGTTATAAAGCGAAATTGAGTTGCCGGAAGGTGTTGCATTATCATGGAAAACTTTAGGTCTAATGATTAAATCATTATTTGAATTTTGAGATGTAAAGTAAAACCCAAAATTAACTTTATCCCAGAAGTATTGTATCTGAATGTCCTGAAATTCTATAGCTTTTTCTAAATATTTTACTTCTAAGTTTGATTGATATAATTCTAGAAGCCCCCAAATAAAATATGAATAATCATCTAAATTTCCACCAATTCCAGTTTCTTTCTCACGATATCTATGATATAAGATGCCATTTTTATTCAACATATTGGTCAGTATGAATTCAGTCGCTGAAACTGCTGAATGTAGGTATTTATCTGCATTAAATACTCTGTATCCTAAAGCGAGTGCTGCAATCATTAATCCATTCCAATCTGTAAGGATTTTATCATCCTTAATAGGTGGAACTCTTTTTTTTCTATATTCAAATAATAGCTTGCGCATTTTTTCAATTTCGGTTAATGATAAATCTTCGTCTAGATTAATCTCTTCCAATGTTTTTTTCAGATATATAATGTTTTCACCTGGGTTATGTAGTTGGCTTTGAAAATTGCCATTTTCGGTTATGTTGTAAATATTTATAAATTTATTTGCATCTGGTCCTAAAATTTCTTTGACTTCGCTATATTTCCAGAGATAAAACTTTCCTTCAACACCCTCACTATCAGCATCTTCTGCTGAGTAAAATGCGCCTTCTGGACTGGTCATATCCCTGAGTATGTAATCAAAAATTTCTTCCGCAGTTTTTCGGTATAACTCATTTTTAGTTATTTGGTACAGCTCAATATACATAATTGAAAGTAATGCCTGATCGTATAACATTTTTTCAAAATGAGGAACCAGCCATTTTTCATCCGTCGAATATCTATGAAAGCCAAACCCTATGTGGTCATAAATTCCACCCAGTCTCATTTTTGTTGCTGAATATTCTACCATTTCCAGAGCAAGTTTATTACCAGTATTATGGTAATATCGAAGGAGGAATATGTAATTGTGTGGTGTTGGGAATTTAGGGCTTTCGCCAAAACCACCGTTTATATTATCGTATCGGTTTCTAAATGTGTTAAAAGCGTTATGTATAACCTCTTGTTCAAATTTTTCTGTTGTAGATATGTTTTTAGATGTATCCTTTATTATTTGAAAAATCTTCTCTGAAGATTCGAGAATAGATTTATTATCATTCTGCCAGAGCTCTACTATTTTTAATAGAAGCTCTTTAAGCCCAATTCTTCCGTATTTGTTTTCTTTTGGGAAATATGTGCCAGCATAAAATGGTTTTTTGTCAGGTGTCATAAAAATTGTTAAGGGCCAACCACCTGAGCCTGTAAGCATCATACAGAAATTCATATATATCATATCTACATCAGGTCTCTCTTCGCGGTCTACCTTTATAGAAACAAAATGTTCGTTCAAAATTTTTGCAATCTCTTCATCTTCAAAACTTTCTTTTTCCATAACATGACACCAGTGACAGGTAGAATAACCAATTGAAAGAAAAATTGGTCTGTTATAGGTACGTGCCTTTAAAAATGCTTCATCACTCCAGGGATACCAATTTACTGGATTGTAAGCATGTTGAAGTAGGTAAGGGCTCTTTTCATTTATAAGTTTGTTTGCTTTTTTCATTTGAGTTCTAGTAAGATTTTTATTTTAAAGTAAGATATTTTTCAATGTTTTCCCAATGCAGGAATCTGAATTTCATTATTTTATAACTGTTCCTCCTCATAGTTATCTAATTTTAAGAATTATTTATTTCTTTATTATAGGTCTAAACAAAAAATGATTTGTTTTAACCTGATAAGCTGGGAAAACTTTTTGTATAATTATTTCCCTGTTTATTAATAAAAGTATAAAGAAGAATATCTGAATGAAAATCTGATTTATATTAAATCCTGCTGAAACTCCACCAATATCGCCGCCATATATAAAAGGTCCTATAGAAAGATTAAAAGCATCAAATAATAGGAAAAACGTAGTTAGATAAAAGAATAGTGATTTTAAAAATTTTGGTGTTTGGTTTAAATTTTTTCTTAAATAAAATAAAACATAACCAATAATGATTGTAATAATATTGGGAAGCCCTGATATAATTCCCCATTTTAACCCCTCCCGGTCTGGAATAGGAGTTTTGTAGATTACTTCTGGCCATAATAGGTTGTAAGTAAAGGCGCCAAACTCACTAAAATGATAAGCAGCCAGCATATGGATTCCTTCATGAATAAATATAAATACAAGATAGGATAAAATAAATGCAATATAGTTATGCATGAATCTCTCCATTTTTAAGTTAAACATAAATTTTCTTTAAAATATAATATATTTTAAGATGTCTACGAATTATCTAAGTTTATGTTGCATTTTATTTATATGATTTGGTTTTTATGTAATGATGAATTTAATTTATATCAAAGAAAGCAGGAGTTGATATTATGAATGTCCAATTAATTTGGTTTTTGATTGGGTTATGCCAGATAATTTATAGTAATGAAATTCAAGTTCAAGATGAATATTCGAAGCAAAGATTTGATATGGTGAAATATCAAATTCAGGAGAGGGGAATCCATGATACTACGGTATTAAAAGCAATGCTTAAAGTACAACGTCACAGATTCGTTAGTGAAAAGTATCATCACCAAGCATATGCCGATCATCCTTTGCCGATTGGATATGGGCAAACCATATCGCAACCATACATAGTTGCATTAATGACTGAATTGGTTGAGTTGAAAAAAGGAAAGAAAGTCCTTGAAATTGGAACGGGTTCAGGCTATCAAGCAGCTGTTTGTGCCGAAATTACAGATTCAGTTTTTACAATTGAAATAATTAAGGAACTTGCAGAGTCGGCTATCGAACGATTAGAAAAACTTGGGTATACGAAGGTTAAAGTTAAAAATGCTGATGGATATTATGGATGGAAGGAATACGCCCCCTTTGATGCAATAATTGTTACTGCAGCAGCAGAACATATTCCACCGCCATTAATTGAACAGTTAAGTGAAAATGGTAAAATTGTAATTCCTGTCGGACATCCATACCAGGTTCAAAACCTGATGCTTGTAGAAAAGAAAAAAGGTAAAGTGTCTACCAAAAATATTATACCTGTTAGATTTGTCCCGCTAACAAGGGGTAGATAATGAAAAGGTTGTTCTGGATTATTGGCATTACATCATTTTCAATAATTGCTTTTCAGTTAGCGTTGATGAGATATCTTTCTATTATTCATTTTTATCATTACGCTTATATGATTATAAGTGTTGCGTTATTAGGTTTTGGTGCTGGTGGTATTATGTTATTTCTAATCAGAGATTTTTTCTTAAGAAACTATAGTTATATTTTATTCTTTGCGTCTGTAATTCTTTTCGTTTTGATTTTGTATTCAACAAGTATTGTTAATAAGTTTTCGTTTGATCCTTTCTTTGTAATCTGGGACCACAAAGAATATGTAAACATATTATTATTTTACTTTACGATTTTTCTTCCTTTCTTTTTTGCTGCGATAATTTTATGCTTATCGTTTATGAAATATCCAGAAATTGTAAATAAATTATATTTTTTAAATTTGATTGGTTCAGCTATTGGTGGAGTAGGGATTGTTTTAATTATGTTTCTTTTTAAACCATTTTACTTAAATGTTATTATAGCCTCAAGCTTGTTGATAAATATTGTATTATGTGTATCCCTGTTAGAAAATAAATCTTTACCCTTCTCATTATTCGGCATTTGTTTATTTTTGTTAATTTTTAATCTTATTAAATTTCCAATCAAGCCAAAATTTTCAGACTATAAAACCCTTAGTAAAACATTAAAATTGCCTGAAGCTAATATTGTTTCTGAAATGTTCAGTCCTGAAGGATGGATTGTTTCTGTTTTCAGTCCAGCTTTGCGTTTCGCTCCTGGATTAAGTTTAACCTATAATGGTGATATACCCGCTCAAGTTGGTGTGTTCAATGATGGGGATGGAATCGGTACAATTTTTCACGATACTTTACAAAATGTTGATTTTTTAAAAAAGTCGACGCTTTCGTTACCGTATTTATTTCAAGTTAATGAAGTTCTAATTGTTGGAACTGGAACTGGAACAGAAATAATTCGCGCTATAAGAAATTCTGCGGGTAGTATTATTGGTATTGAAGTAAATTCATTATTAGTTGAAATTGCCAGTGAATTTTTGAAAAGTTATTTACCTGATGATTCACATAAAAGATTTAAAATTCTTAACAAAGAAGTTAGGTCTTTCATTAAGCAAACCGAAAAAAGCTTTGATTTAATTTTTTACCCGTTAATGGAAGGATTTTCTTCATCTGCTGCGGGATATTATTCATTGTTTGAAAATTATCTGCTCACAGTTGAATCAATCTCAGACGCAATTCAAAAAATAAATGAGAATGGATTTTTATGTATGAATGTATGGACGAATTATCCACCGCGGCATGCAATAAAATTATTTGCTCTTGTTGTTGATAGTTTTAAAAAGAATGATATTGACCCTCAGTATAACATTTTGGCAATCAGGAGCTGGAATACGGTTACTTTGCTTGCTAAAAAATCCTCTTTTATAAGGGAAGAAATTGAATTAGTAAAGAATTTCTGTAATGAGAACTATTTTGATTTAATTTATTATCCTGGAATTCAAGATCAAGAATCTAATATTTATAACATTTTAGAGGAAGATTATTATTATGAATCCTTCAAAAAAATTTTTTCTACTGGAAGAGATAGATTTGAAAGAGAATATTTTTTCAATATTAAAACTCCAACTGATGATCAACCATATTTTTCAAACTTTATAAAAGCAAAAAACTTTTTATCACTTCTATCTGAATATGGAATGGAAAATTTACCATTATATGAATGGGGGTATCTTTTGCTTTTACTGGCTTTTATACAAATATTTTTATTAAGTGGATTTTTTATTATAGCTCCGGTATTTTTTATCACCAAATATAATGTAAATTTAAACACAAAAATTAAAGTCCTTTTATATTTCGGTGGAATTGGTTTGGGTTTTATGTTTATTGAAATATTATTGATACAAAAATTTATACTTTTTTTGGGTCATCCTATTTATTCTGTATCAATGGTAATAAGCTCAATTTTATTATTTGCAGGAATAGGAAGTTTGTACTCGTTGAAGATTATTTCATTTGGATATCTGAGAATAAAAACTATAGCGATTTGTTTAATTTTATTAACTGTTGTTTATTATTTTGGGCTACCTCAAATATTTAACTTATTGGAAAGTTTATCAGTGATAAATAAATATTTATTGTCGTTTTTAACTATTGCACCTCTTGCATTTATGATGGGAATATTTTTCCCCGCTGGTATTAAAAATTTATCACAGAACTATAAGAATTTGATTCCATTGGCTTGGGGAGTTAATGGTGTGGTTTCTGTAATTGCATCAGTTTTAGCTCCAATTCTTGCTATTGAAGTGGGATTTAGATATGTAATGTTAATTGCTTGTGTATCGTATAGCATAATTATTTTTATTGACGCAAGATTCAAATAAATTATGTTTTTGATTTGATGTTGAGATGTTCTGTTTATTATGGTTACCATAATTCTGTATCAGGCCATTTAAATTTAAATCCTAATGGTAAATAATATTCATTGTATAGCCATTCTAAATCATCTTCCCAATCTTTTATTGCTTGTTCTATGTTGTGTTTTGATTTTCTTTTTGCATTTTTACAGAATGTTGCAATTGAGTATGCTAATTTTTTTAATCTTTGTGTGGATTTGGGTTCCCCCCATTCTTTTAAATATTCCTGTGGAAGATTGTATATTGATGGTAAGTTATTTTTAAATACGTTTGATAGTAATATAATACGTTTATTTTTAGGAAGCCCAGTTTTGCCAACATGGTATCCTACATAATATAATAAACCCTTTTCTAAAAGGGTGCTTGCCAACCTCCGGCACCTTATTTATTAAAAAAAATTGCAATTAATTTTAAATTTTTCTATATTTATCGAGTTTTATATGCCAATTTTTATTTAAATTTTACAAAAATCAAATTGGAATTATTGAATGTTAACTGATTTTGGTAGAGTGTTGTTGTTTTTTATTATAGCCGGAGTTTTTGTAGCAGCTGGACTTTTTGTCGCTTATTTACTTAGACCTAAAAAATGGTATCCCGAAAAATTAACTACATATGAGTGTGGTGAGGAGCCTGTAGGTTCATCTTGGATTAAATATAATATTAGATTTTATGTTGTTGCACTTGTGTTTTTAATTTTTGAAGTTGAAACTGTTTTTCTTTTCCCCTGGGCTGTAGTGTTTCAAAATTTAGGACTATTTGCTTTCATAGAAATGGCAATTTTTCTCATCATTCTACTGGTTGGTTATGCTTATGTGTGGGTAAATGGAGATCTTGATTGGGATAAACCTGAACCTCATATACCTTCATTAAAACTACAACAAAAAGATGTTACTGTTTTATGAAACATTTCTTGAATAAATCGATTATAAAGGAAAATTATAATGGGATTATTAGATAAAAGATTTGAAAGCGAAAATATAGTTATAACAACAATGGACGATCTACTTAACTGGGCAAGATTGTCATCATTGTGGTTTATGCAATTCGGACTTGCTTGTTGTGCTATAGAAATGATGGCGACTGGTGCATCTCATTACGATCTTGATCGATTTGGTGTAATGCCTCGTGCTACCCCGCGTCAAGCTGATGTTATGATAGTCGCCGGCACAGTTACAATTAAAATGGCAGAAAGAGTAAAACGACTTTATGATCAGATGGCAGAACCAAGATATGTTATCTCGATGGGGAGTTGTTCAAATTGCGGTGGTCCTTATTGGGAACATGGTTATCATGTTTTGAAAGGTGTGGATCGAGTTATTCCAGTTGATGTATATGTGCCTGGTTGTCCTCCACGCCCTGAGGCTTTACTCGAAGGAATTCTTAAACTTCAAGAAAAAATCAGAAAACATAGTTTGGTGGAAAAAAAGGTATAAATTTATGAATCCATTAGAAATTTTGGAAAAGATAAAAACTAAATTTCCTGAAGCCATACTTGAGGCAAAAGTTGAAGGAGTTCTCGAGCCATTTGCAAAAATTAAAACGGAATTTATCAAAGATGTATGCCAGTTTATGCGAGATGAGCCTGAGTTGAACTTTGATTATTTAATGTGTTTAAGCGGGATGGATTATGGTAAGGGTTTATTAGGAGTTGTTTATAATTTGAACTCAATTAAGTTCAAGCATAAATTTACATTAAAGGTAGAAGTAAGTTTGGATTCGCCAAATGTGCCATCAGTTGAATCTATCTGGAAGACTGCCAACTGGCACGAGCGCGAGGCATATGATATGTTTGGTATAAATTTTATAGATCATCCGGATTTAAGAAGAATGCTACTTCCTGAAGATTGGGATGGCCATCCGCTTCGAAAAGATTACCAGGTGCAAGAATTTTATCATGGAATGAAAGTGCCATATTAATATGAATACAATAATTGAAACTAAACAAGTAAGAGATTTAAGAACGGAAGAAATGGTTGTGCAGATGGGTCCACAACACCCATCGACACATGGTGTTCTGCGACTTGAGGTTACAACTGAAGGTGAAGTAGTAAAAGATGTAAAACCAATTATTGGATATCTTCATAGATGTTTTGAAAAACACTGTGAACAGATGACGAATTACCAACAGGTAATTCCTTATGTAGATCGGATGGATTATGTAGCTGCAATGTCGATGGAGTGGAGTTATGTGCTTGGAATGGAAAGAATGCTTGGAATTCAGGTGCCTGAAAGGGTTGAATATATTCGAGTTATAATGGCTGAACTGCAAAGAATTGCTTCACACATTATTGCAATTGGAACTTATGGTTTGGATCTTGGAGCTTTTACTCCTTTCCTCTATCTATTCCGCGATCGTGAAATGATACTGGATATTTTTGAGCGAACCTGCGGGGCTCGATTGCTTTATAATTATTTCTGGATTGGAGGATTATCGCACGACATTCCACCTGAATTTGTAGATAAAGTTCGTGAATTTGTGAAGCAGTTCAAAAATACGATTGTGGAAGTAAATAACCTCTTATCATACAATGAAATTTTCATAAAGCGTACTGCTAATATTGGTATACTCCCGGCTGATGTAGCAATAAATTATGCAACATCTGGGCCTGTGCTTCGTGGCTCTGGAGTAAATTGGGATTTAAGAAGAGACGATCCTTATAGTATTTATGACCGATTTGAATGGGAAGTTCAGGTTGGGAAAGGTGAAATGGGCACGGTCGGCGATTGCTGGGATCGATATATGGTCCGTTGTAGAGAAATGGAACAAAGTCTGAAAATTATAGAACAGGCAGTTGAACAAATTCCACCAGGTGATGTGCAGTCTGCTATACCCAAAAGAATCAGGCCCAATCCTGGAGACATTTACGTTCGTACAGAAGCACCACGCGGTGAATTGGGTTTTTATATTGTAAGCGATGGTACAAATTCACCTTATCGAGTTAAAGGTCGTTCATCCTGTTTTGTAAATTTGTCGGTACTTCCAGAAATATCAAGAGGTTATATGATAGCAGATTTAATTGCCATACTTGGAAGCATAGATATTGTTTTAGGTGAAATAGATAGATAAAAATTTTAATAATCTGATATAAAGAAATGGAAAAATTTTTAATTGATATCTTTGGTAAAGAAATTGCCGCATATATAATAATTGCAATTATACCGTTGATCTTCATTGTTCCATATGCCCTTTTTGCAGTTTGGCTTGAACGGAAAGTTTCTGCACATATGCAGGATCGACTGGGCCCAATGTATACAGGTGGATGGCATGGTTGGGCGCAAACAATTGCTGATATTGTCAAGTTACTGCAGAAAGAAGACATTGTACCAGCTGCTGCCGATAAAAAATTACATTTACTTGCTCCATATGTTGTTTTTATTGGTTCTTATGCTGCCTTTGCTGCAATTCCTTTCAGTAGTGAATATATTGGAAGCCATCTAAATCTTGGAATTTTTTATATTATCGCTGTTTCATCGCTTGTGGTTGTTGGTTTGTTGATGGCGGGCTGGTCTTCAAATAACAAGTGGTCGCTATTTGGTGCAATGCGCTCTGCAGCACAAATTGTAAGCTACGAGATTCCTACTGCTTTATCATTACTTGCTGTTGTTATGATCGCAGGTACTTTGAATTTACAGGAAATTAACAGGATGCAGAGCGGTTGGTTCTGGAACTGGTTTGTATTCGCAAAGTTTCCATTTGTGTTTATTGCATTTTTAATTTATTTTGTTGCTTCGCTGGCTGAAGTGAATCGTACCCCTTTCGATATTCCTGAAGCTGAATCAGAACTTGTTGCTGGATATCATACTGAATATACTGGAATGAAATTCGCAATGTTTTTCCTTGCTGAATATGCAAATATGTTTGCAGTCTCTGCAATTGCCTCAGCAGTTTTTCTCGGTGGATGGAACAGTCCTTTTGGAGACTTTATGAGTGGACCAATCTGGGGAGTTTTCTGGTTCGTGGCTAAAGGAATGTTTTTCATCTTTGTACAAATGTGGTTGAGATGGACACTCCCAAGAACTCGTGTAGATCAACTAATGTATGTTTCCTGGAAAGTTCTCACACCCTTTGCATTTTTTTGTATTTTCGCTATCGGTATTTGGCTAATGTTATAAAAATTGAATGAATAAAATGAAAAAATATTTTTTAGATATATTTAAAGCTATCTGGACAGTTTTGGTGGGAATGAAAATTACATTCAAACATCTCTTCGTTCCTGCTGTCACAATTCAATATCCTGATGTTAAATTAGAATTACCAGAACGAGCAAGAAACAGATTGTATGTTAATATGGATGATTGTATTGGATGCTTACAATGTGCTAATGCCTGTCCAGTTGATTGCATAGATATCGAAACAGTTAAATCGTTACCAACTGAAGATTTGGGATTAACTTCAAAAGGGACTAAGAAACGTTTATATGTAACTAAATTTACAATCGACATAGCAAAATGCTGTTACTGCGGATTGTGCGTCCCGCCTTGCCCAACAGAGTGTATATTTATGACTGATAAATATGAATTTTCTGAATATAATCGTCACAATTTGATATACAATTTTAGTACAATGACTGAACAGGAGATAGCTGAAGTTAAAGCACGTGCGGCTGAAGCTGAAAAAGAAGCAGCTGCGAAAAAAGCTGCAACTAAACCTGTAGCTCCTGCTACTACTAACCCCGAAACAAAAAAGAGCGAAAATTAAATATGCAAATGTTAGATTTAATTTTTTATGTGTTCGCATTATTGATCATTTTTTCTGCAAGTGTAGTCGTTTTTGCTAAAAATATTATCTACTCCGCATTTGCCTTGTTGTTCACTTTCTTCGGCGTAGCAGCTATTTACGTTTTGTTAACAGCAGATTTTTTAGCAGTTACGCAACTTCTGATTTATGTAGGTGGAATTTTAGTCCTGATGTTATTTGGTGTAATGCTCACTCATAAGCTAATAAGCGTAGATATTGCAGTAAAACCAATGCGTATACTTCCTGCTACAATAATTATAGCGATGATAGCAGGAACTTTGATCGGGATTTTCACAACGACACAATGGAAGAGTGTAGAAAGTTTTAATGGTAATCAAATTAAGACAACCACTAATCTGATTGGTGAAGCCTTTTTAACTGCTTATCTTTTACCTTTTGAAGTTGCATCTGTTGTCTTATTAGTTGCTTTAATTGGAGCAGCTTTACTTGCAAGAAGAGAAAAACCTAAAAATAATGTATAGAAGGAACTATGTTTAGTGTTGGATTAACTCATTATTTAGTTTTAAGCGCGATTTTGTTTTCATTGGGATTGTTCGGAGTTGTTACTCGAAGAAACGCAATCCTAGTTTTAATGGGTATTGAATTAATTTTAAATTCGGCAAACATAAATTTTATTGCATTTTCCCATTATGGAAAATTAAATATTGATGGACAACTTGCTGCAGTTTTTGTAATTATACTTGCAGCAGCTGAAGCAGCAGTAGCTCTGGCAATTGTCTTGAATATTTATAAAACATTCCAAACTGTAAATGTTGATGAAATAAATAAATTGAAAGAGTAACCAGATATATGAACCAGGATTTGCTTGTAATATTATCAATAAGTAATCTTTTAATTCCGTTATTATCATTTTTGATTCTAATATTTTTTGGCAAGCGATTACCCCGTGGTGGCGATTCAATTGCAACTACTTTGCTCTTTATAGTTCTTGGATCATCATTTTATGTGATGTTCCAGAAACTTATGAATTTCCCAGATGAAGCAATTCAAGCATCTTTCAAATGGGTTTCATTTGGAAATGTCCCTTTTATAGGTCAACTTGATATACATCTCGGTATCGTATTAGATAATCTATCTGTGATTATGTTAACTGTTGTTGCGATTGTAAGCTCGCTAGTTCATCTTTTTTCAATCGGATATATGAAAGATGATGTTCGCTATTCCAGATATTTTGCATTTTTAGGTTTCTTTACTTTTTCAATGTCTGTAATTGTTCTTACCAATAACTTTTTTACAATGTATGTTGGATGGGAACTTGTTGGTATAAGCTCTTATTTGTTAATTGGACATTGGTATGAAAAAAAATCTGCTTCGGATGCAGCTATTAAAGCATTTATTGTGAACAGGATTGGTGACCTGGGAATGTTTGCAGGAGTGATGATAATTTTCTTTACATTTAAAACTTTCAGTTTTGACCAAATATTCAACGCGATTTCTTCCGGAAATATTCCAATGGGAAGCGAAAACTGGTTAACTGCAGCTGGAATATTGATATTCTGTGGTGCAATCGGTAAATCAGCTCAATTTCCGCTACATGTCTGGTTGCCTGATGCAATGGAAGGTCCAACACCAGTAAGTGCACTGATTCATGCTGCTACTATGGTTGCAGCTGGTGTTTATTTGGTAGCTAGGGTATTTGTTATGTTTACCGCCGATGCATTGGTTTTCATTGCATACATCGGTGCAATTACTGCATTTATCTCTGCAACAATTGCAATTGCACAAAACGATATAAAAAAAGTTTTAGCATATTCTACAATCTCACAACTTGGTTATATGATAATGGGACTTGGTGTTGGTGCGTACACTGCTGGATTCTTCCATCTTACAACACATGCAATGTTTAAAGCTGGTTTGTTCCTTGGTTCTGGTTCTGTTATACATGCAATGCATCATGCACTACATCATCAGCATGATCATCAAACGGATCCGCAGGATATTAGAAATATGGGGGGATTAAGACAAAAAATGCCTGTAACATTCTGGACCTTTTTGATTTTTACACTTGCAATCTCTGGTGTACCTTTTACTTCAGGGTTTTTAAGCAAGGATTCTATACTTGCAGGTACACTTGCATTTGGTAATTTAACGGGTCATTATCTAATTCCAATTATAGGATTTTTCGTTGCAGGACTTACAGCATTTTATATGTTTCGCTTGGTGATAATAACTTTTTTAGGTGAGCATAAAGATAATAACCGAATTGTGTTAATCCATGAATCACCTGCTGTTATGACAATACCACTTATAATATTCGCAGTATTATCATTCTTTGCTTTCTACTCACTTAATCCATTCGATGCAGCAGAAGGATGGATTTATAAAGTTTTACCGCGACCTGATTCGGTTGTGCCATTAGCATCTAAAGCCGCTAGTAGTGATGTGTTTAATGAAGCACTTCATCATGCTCATTATCCTGCTATGTTTTTGTCACTTATTATTGCTGGTCTTGGAATATTATTTGCTTATATTACATATCATTGGAGAAAGATTGATGCTGATAAAGTTGCTGAGAAATTTAAACCAGTTTATCAGTTTTTACTTAACAAATGGTATTTTGATGAGTTGTATGGTAAAATTTTCGTTGCTGGAACACATGCAACAACAAGAATTTTGAGATGGTTCGATAATAACATAATAGATGGATTTGTAAATAATGTTGGTCATTGGACTGTTGCAATCACACTTGGTTATAAAGAACAATGGAAATATAAGACTTTAAGTAGTACTGTTTATTTGACCGTTGCAATTATTACTTCAGTTCTTGTTACTTTTTTCTCTGCATCCTCACTCTGGCCTGCAGCTTCATCAATAATTAATTATCTGTTTGCAATTATAATCGGAATAATAGCAGGTTCGCTCACATTTTTTGGTTTCTGGGCTGGTGCTGGCGGATTCGATAAATATATAGTAGATGGACTTGTAAATGGTGTGGCTTATCTCTCAGGTTTCTTTGGTTTGGTATTCAGAAAGTTTCAAACTGGAAAAATACAAACTTACCTCATTTTCGTCCTGTTTGGATTTATAGTCTTATACTTTATATTCAGATTTTTATAAATATTTTGAAAATTAATTAAAAAATTATGGAGTAGACAAGATTCAATGGAACTAGAATTTTTAAATATCGGGATTTTAAGCTGGATAACTTTTCTTCCAATTATTGGAATGATAATAGTTTTAATTCTTCCAAAAACCAACTGGAATTCTATTAGATGGACTTCAGCGCTATTTACGGGAATACAGGTTATCCTTGCAGTCATTATTTTTATTAATTACAATAGAACACTCCCTGGAGTGAATGATATCAATTCATTTCAGTTTGTTGAAAAAGTAAATTGGATAACAGTCCAGAGTTTTCCTTGGGTTGGAAAGATCGATATAGATTACTTCGTTGGTATTGATGGATTGAGTGTCGCAATGGTTTTATTAACTGCGTTGATTTCTTTTATTGCGGTCTTTGCTTCTTGGAATATCGATAAAGCAGTTAAAGGATACTTTGCACTTTTATTACTTCTTGATACTGGTATGATGGGGGTATTTGTTGCACTGGATTTCTTTCTCTTTTATGTGTTCTGGGAAGTTATGTTGTTACCGATGTATTTCTTGATTGGAATATGGGGAGGTCCTCGACGCGAATATGCTGCAATTAAGTTCTTCCTTTACACACTATTTGGTAGTGTGTTAATGTTGCTTGTTATGTTAGCTCTGTATTTCAGTGTAACATATGTTGACCCACAAACCGGGGAGAAAGTACATACATTTAATATGCTTTTAATGATGAATCCAGCTCATTATGAACCTAATTCGCTGTTAGCAGGTCTACATACCTTCTGGAGATACATTGCTTACATTGGTTTGTTTATTGGGTTTGCAATTAAAGTTCCGATATTTCCGTTCCATACCTGGCTTCCAGATGCACACGTAGAAGCACCTACTGCGATTAGTGTAATCCTAGCTGGAGTTTTGTTAAAAATGGGAACTTATGGATTGTTAAGAATATCATATCCAATGTTTCCGGACGCAATGGTATACTTCGCTGTCCCACTTGCAATTTTAGGATTTATAAACATAGTTTATGGTGCAATGGTTGCAATGGCTCAAACCGACTTTAAAAAGCTTATTGCTTATTCGAGTATAAGTCATATGGGGATTGTTATACTTGGTATGTCGGCACTAAATACGCAGGGTGTTACAGGTGCTATAATGCAGATGTTCAATCATGGAACGATTACAGCAATGTTGTTCTTAATTGTTGGTGTGATCTATGATCGAGCACACACAAGAGGATTGAATGAATTTGGTGGGCTTGCTAACCAAATGCCTAAATATACCGGTGTTGTTACTGTTGCATTTTTTGCTGCACTGGGTTTACCAGGTTTAAGCGGATTCATTAGTGAAGCTTTTGCGTTTCTCGGAGCATTCCAAGTTCATAGATGGATTACAATTGCTTCTACACTTGGAATAGTTCTAACAGCTGCTTATATGTTGTGGACTTTACAAAGGGTCTTCCTGGGCACACTACCAGAAAAATGGAAAACATTACCCGACATAAACGGAAGAGAATTATTCACACTTGTTCCACTTGCAATAATTGTAATTATACTGGGTATTTATCCAAGTCCATTGATTGATCTAATGAACTCTTCGGTCAACCATCTTGTCGAGTTTGTTAGTAATGGTGCCGGAATGTCGATGCCAAAACCATAAAATTCATTATATAAATTAAGAGACTTTAACTTATGTTGCAGCAAATAATTGATAGTGTAAGAATATTTCAACCTGAAATTACATTGACTCTGGTTGCCTGCGTTGTTATAATCCTTGATCTGGTTTTTAAAAATCGTCCAAGAATGCTGGCGATCACTTTATTAATAGGATTTTTTATCACAGGTTATTACCTAATACAACAAATGACAGGTATGACAGTTTCTGCTTTTGGCAATATGTTCTTGATAGATCCATATTCCATTTTCTTCAGGTTGCTTATACTTTTAACATCTATATTTATTGTTGTATTCTCGTTAATGTCTGCTGAATTATATAATGGAAAAAGAAAACTTGGTGAGTATTATGTATTTATTACGACTGCTACTTTAGGAATGTTCCTAATGACTGGAGCGGGTAATCTTCTTATGATGTATCTTGCGATCGAGTTGACCTCGATAAGTTCCTATATACTTGCAGGTTATAAGAAAGAAGTTCCTGATTCAAACGAAGCCTCGCTGAAGTATATAATATATGGTGCAGTATCTTCGGGGATGATGTTATATGGAATATCAATAATTTATGGATTAACTGGATCACTTGATTTTTATAATATAAATACAGCTTTTCAAACCGGAGAAGTAAATTTCTTGGCATTGGTAGCTGCAAACGTTCTTATGATTGTGGGTTTTGGTTTTAAGATCTCAGCAGTACCATTTCATTTCTGGACACCTGATGTATACGAAGGTGCACCAATTACAATTACTGCATTTCTTTCTGTTGCATCTAAAGCTGCGGGTTTTGCAATTTTTATGAGATACTTCTTTACAGCATATTACGATCCAGTTACTGCGGCTTTGAGTGGGACATTAGCTACGCTCTCTGGCTTTGATTGGAACATTATTATTGCTGTGATATCTGTAGCAACAATGACTATCGGAAATTTTATAGCATTATGGCAAACAAATTTAAAACGACTACTTGCTTATTCAAGTATTGCACACGCAGGTTATATGTTGATGGGTGTTGTAGTATTGAGTAGTGAAGGTGTAGCCGCAGTTCTTATTTACTTCGCTGTTTATCTTTTTATGAATCTTGGTGCTTTCTTTATTGTGATGTTGATAGCCGATAAAATTGGAAGTGAGGATATTGAATCTTATAAAGGACTTGGATACAAGGCTCCGTTTATGGCTGTTTCACTTTCTATATTCTTAATTTCGTTAACGGGTTTACCACCAACTGCGGGTTTTATAGGTAAGTTATACTTATTTGCTGCACTCATAAATCACCAGTGGATTTGGTTGGCTATAATTGGCGTGTTAAATAGCGTTGTATCATTATACTATTATGTAAAAGTCTTTAGAAATATGTTCCTTCGAAATATAGATGAGGAACATGAACAACTTAAATTCAATCCCATACAAGTTATAATTACAATATTACTTGTCGCTCCAACTTTAATACTGGGATTATATTTTAGTCCATTAGTAAATTTAGCACAAGCGTCGGTAAATATTCTTGGATTGAAATAATTTTGTTATAAACTAAATGTGCTTATTTATTCATATCGTAAATTAATTTAGCTCCCTCAAGTACAAGTGATGGTTCACAGTGTAATTTTAGTTTACTTTCCATACATATTATTTTTGAGTATCCACCTGTAACGATTAATTTAGCTTTAGTTCCGAGTTCTTTTTCGATTCTTTTTATTATCCCTTCCATTGCGTCAAGAGCACCATAAAGAATACCTGATTGCATGCTCTCGCTTGTATTTTTACCTATAATGTGTTTCGGAAACTTTAATTCGATCTTTGGTAACTGAGCAGCACGCCTGTGGAGCTCTCCACCAGCTGTCTCAATACCTGGGGCAATTACTCCACCAAGGTACTCTCCCTTTTTGGAGATCACATCGAAAGTTGTAGCTGTACCAAAATCCACAATTATTGAAGGTCCACCATATTTTTTAAATGCAGCAACAGCATTACATAATCTGTCAGCACCAACCATTCTTGGATTATCATACTTGATCTTAATACCAAGTTTTAAATCTGATGATATAATGATAGGCTTTGTATTAAAGTACTTTATTGAAAGTAATCTGTATATATTTGTAAAATTTGGCACGACAGAAGAAATTACCACACCATTAATATCCCTTGGTGATATACTGATTTGATCAAAAAGTAATTTAACAACTAAAAAGCTTTCGTCCTCGGTTCTGGTAATGCTACTCGATAATCTCCAGTGTGATAAAAGCCTGTCATCTTTAAATACTCCTATAACAATGTTCGTATTGCCGATATCTATTGCTAATAACATAAATTTTAACCTTCATTGTTTATTATTATTTCACCCGATAATATTTTCATCTCTTGATTGTTTGAATTTACGATTAAACAACCATTATCGGATAATCCTAATGCAACACCTTTGTATTTTTTACCATTATAATCAAATGTTATTGATTTACCAAAATGATTACACCTTTTTTTCCAGTCATCAATGTAATAAGAGTAATCATTATAAATTAATTTATTGTACATTTTATCTAATGAATTTAATATTTGAGATAGTAATGATTCTCTATCATATTCTTTTCCTGTTTCTAAATAAAGTGATGTAGCAGTATATTCAATTTCCTTATCAAAATGAGTTTGGTTAACATTAATGCCAATACCGATTATTAATTTTAATAATTCATTATCGAAAGAAGTTTCAATTAGTATTCCGCCTAATTTTTTATTGTTGAGAACCAAATCGTTTGGCCATTTTGTATTTATGTGAATATTGGTAATGTTTTCTATTGCGATACAAATTGCCGAAGCAGTAATAATTGGAAGAGGTGTAATTTCAAAATTTAAATTTTGAGATGTTAATAATATTGAAAAAGTTAAATTTTTCTTAGGTTGGGTGTACCATATGCGGTTATATCTGCCTCTTCCCTTGAACTGTTCTTCAGCAATTACTACTAGACCATCAGTATAATTATGTTTCTCTAAATTTTTTAAAAAATTGTTTGTTGAATCAATTCGCTCGAAATATAAAATTTTTTTACCGATGTACTGAGTGTTTAATTGATATTGAATTTTATTTATATCCATTTGTGTTCAAATTTAATCAAATCAAAAAGAAAATACAAGTAAATGAAATTTTTTCATAAATAACTGACAAAATTCGGCAAGGATTGAAAAATCAGACATAAATCTGACAGTATGTCAGTTCAAAAGATTTTTATGAATATTAAAGTGAAAATTCTATAACTTATTAAAAAATAATAAGTTATATGTTAGATGTGTATAAAATATTAGTTCTGGCATAATGCTTGTGTAAAATAATGGCAGATTATTAAATAAGTAAAACAAAAGAAAGGAGTGATAGATATGACATTAATAAAATTTTCACCGTTCAGAGAGCTTGAAGCTTTCGAGAACCAAATTCAAAGAATGTTTAGTGATTTCCCATTTTCTCGCAGATCAAGTGGTTCATTTATACCGGCAATTGATATGCACGAGGATGACAAAAACCTCTACATAACCGCTGAATTACCAGGAATCGAAAAAGATGACATAAAAATTTCTTTACATAACGATGTCCTGACTATCAGTGGTGAAAGGAAGAGAGAAGAAAAGAAAGAAAACGAAAATTACTACCATCTTGAAATGTGCTACGGTGCATTTAACCGCTCAATAACTCTTCCTGTAGAGGTTGATACAGAAAAAGTTGAAGCGAGTTTTAAAAATGGCATCCTCAAGATTCAATTGCCGAAATCGAACCCAAAAGATATCTCAAAGACAATTGAAATTAAGTAATTAAAAAATAATTAACCAAGAAGAGTTAGGAAGCAATAAAACTTCCTAACTCTATATTATTATGTACACATATGTATAACAAATTATAAGGATTAAAAAAATGGCTGGAAAAATAATAGGAATTGATTTAGGTACTACCAATTCCGTAGTAGCAGTAATGGAAGGTAAAGATCCGGTTGTTATTGCTAATGCTGAGGGTTCAAGAACTACACCTTCAGTAGTTGCATTTACAAAAACTGGAGAGCGTCTAGTGGGTCAGGCTGCCAAACGACAGGCAGTTACTAACTCTCAAAATACTGTATTTTCAATCAAAAGATTTATGGGCAGGTTTTATGATGAAGTAACTGAGGAAATGAAACTTGTTCCATATAAAGTAATCAGAGGAGATAATAACACAGCACGCGTTCAGATTGGCGATAGAGTTTATTCACCTCCTGAAATAAGCGCAATGATTTTACAAAAGATGAAGCAAACTGCTGAGGATTACCTTGGACAGAAAGTAACAGATGCTGTAATTACAGTGCCTGCATATTTTAATGATGCACAAAGGCAAGCAACAAAAGAAGCAGGTGAAATTGCTGGACTGAATGTCAGGCGTATAATCAACGAACCAACAGCAGCTGCGCTTGCTTACGGATTAGATAAAAAACATAAAGATCTAAAAGTAGCTGTTTTTGATTTAGGTGGTGGAACATTTGATATCTCAATTCTTGAATTAGGTGATGGAGTTTTTGAAGTAAAATCAACCAATGGTGATACCCATCTTGGTGGAGATAACTTCGATCAACGACTTGTTGATTATCTTGCTGAGGAATTTAAAAAACAAGAGGGTATCGACTTAAGAAAAGATCCAATGGCGCTTCAGAGATTGAGAGAGGCTGCTGAAAAAGCAAAAATGGAATTATCCCAATTAATGCAAACAGAGATCAATTTACCTTTCATTACCGCCACTGCTGAAGGACCTAAACATCTGAATATGACAATTACAAGAGCAAAATTTGAACAACTCGTTGAAGATTTAGTCCAGCGCTGCATACCACCAGTTGAAAAAGCACTCAAAGATGCAGGACTCTCTCCGAACCAGATAGACGAAGTTATATTGGTCGGCGGTATGACTCGAGTACCAAGAGTTCAACAGCTTGTAAAAGAAATATTTGGTAAAGAAGGTCATAAAGGTGTTAATCCCGACGAAGTAGTTGCAGTTGGTGCTGCTATTCAGGGTGGTGTTTTAAGTGGTGATGTGACAGATGTTCTATTACTTGATGTTACACCTCTTTCGCTTGGAATTGAAACACTCGGTGGAGTTATGACTGTTTTAATCCCTGCAAACACAACAATACCAACTCGCAAGAGTGAAATATTCTCCACTGCATCCGATAACCAAACATCTGTGGAAGTTCATGTGTTGCAGGGTGAACGACCAATGGCTATCGACAACAGGACACTTGGAAGATTTCATCTCGATGGAATTCCACCAGCACCAAGAGGCGTTCCTCAGATAGAAGTAACTTTTGATATTGATGCAAATGGTATCTTACATGTTACTGCCAAAGATAAAGCTACAAACAAAGAGCAGAGTATCCGCATTACTTCTTCAAGTGGATTAACTAAAGAAGAAATAGAGAAAATGAAAGCTGATGCCGCAGCTCATGCTGCTGAGGATAAACGAAAGAAAGAAGAAGTAGATATAAAAAATCAAGCTGATAATTTGGTATTCCAGACACGTAAACAATTAAAAGATTTAGCTGATAAGATACCATCTGATCTGAAAACAAAAGTTGAGTCAGCTGCTGATGCTCTCGATACTGCTATTAAAGGTGGTAACATTAACGAGATAAAGAGAAAAATGGAAGATCTGAATAATGCCTGGAATGAAGCTTCACAAAGGATGTATGAATCAGTAAAAAGTCAACCTGGTGGTGGATTTAAAGCAGAAGCTCAAACTCAACCTGGAACAGAGCCCAAAAAAGATAAACCAGTTGAAGATGCAGATTTTGAAGTTGTAGATGATAAATAAGAATAACAAATATGGAACATAATTGCCTATGAATTTTCAGAAATTCACAATAAAATCTCAGGAAGCAGTTCAAGCTGCACAGGAAATAGCAGCAAGTTATAGTAATCAAGCTATTGAGCCTGAACATCTCCTTGCTGCATTAATTCAGGATACTGATGGTGTTGTTTATTCAATTCTCCAAAAAATCGGAACTAATTTGAAATATATCCAGATTAAAGTTAATGAAGCTATCGAAAAACTTCCTAAGGTATCTGGTGCTGGTGTTGGTAACCAGTATATAAGTCAGAATCTCATTCAACTGTTCGACAATGCAATGAAGGAAGCTTCGCAACTGAAAGATGAATACATTAGTACAGAGCATTTATTACTTGGTTTGCTCGAAACCAAACAATCTAATGCAGCTAAAATTTTACAGGCGCAGGGTGTAACAAAAGAAGCTATTTATAAAGCATTGAAGGACATACGGGGAACACAGCGCGTTACTGACCAAACACCAGAAGAGAAATATCAAGCACTTCAAAGATTTGGAAGAGATTTGAATGAACTTGCCCGTAAAGGGAAACTTGATCCGGTGATTGGTAGAGATGAAGAAATAAGGCGCGTATTGCAAGTGCTTTCTCGCAGAACAAAAAATAACCCGGTACTAATTGGTGAGCCTGGTGTTGGAAAAACAGCAATTGCAGAAGGCATAGCTTCAAGAATTGTTCAGGGCGATGTTCCAGAAAATTTAAAAACAAAAAGAATTATAGCTCTCGATATGGGTGCTCTGGTTGCAGGTACAAGCTTCAGAGGTCAGTTTGAAGAACGACTTAAAGCTGTATTAAAAGAAGTTACAGAGTCGAACGGTGAAATAATTTTATTTATTGATGAGCTTCATACCCTCGTAGGTGCAGGCGCTGCTCAAGGTGCTGTAGATGCTGCTAATATGCTAAAGCCTGCTCTTGCAAAAGGTGAATTAAGAGCGATTGGTGCAACCACGATTGATGAATATAGAAAATATATAGAAAAAGATGCAGCTCTTGAAAGACGCTTCCAGCCCGTCTTAATAGATGAGCCATCTGTTGAAGAAACAATTTCTATATTGCGTGGGTTAAAAGAGCGGTATGAAGTTCATCATGGTGTTAGAATTACTGATGGAGCACTTATAAGTGCAGCTGAACTTAGTCACCGATATATTACTGATAGATTTTTACCAGATAAAGCAATCGACCTTGTGGATGAAGCTGCTTCAAGGTTAAGAATTGAAATTGATTCCATGCCAGAAGAGCTTGACGAAGTTGAAAGAAAAATAAAGCAGCTTGAAATTGAGCGAGAAGCTATTAAACGTGAGCTGATTGATTATAAAAGTGAAACTCAGAAGGAAAGTATTGAAGAAAGATTAAATTTATTAGAAAAAGAACTTGCTGATCTCAACGATAAGCGCAACGAATTAAAAGCTCACTGGCAGAATGAGAAAGAATTGATTCAATCAATTCGAAAGATGAAAGAAGAAATTAAAAACGCAAAACAAGAGATTGAAGAAAAAGAACGTGAAGGTGATTTAGCAAAAGTTGCGGAGCTCAAATATGGTGTGATTACAACGCTTGAGAAAGAATTAAAATTAGCAACCCAGAAATTGCAAGAGATACAGAAAGATAGAAAAATGTTGCGTGAGGAAGTTGATTCAGAAGATATTGCCCAGGTTGTGGCAAAATGGACAGGAATTCCTGTAACACGACTTGTAGAAAGCGAACGATACAAATTGTTACATCTTGAAGATAGATTGCATCGAAGGGTAGTTGGACAGGATGAAGCCGTTCGCGCAGTTAGCGAAGCTATTAGAAGGAGTCGCGCCGGTTTGCAAGATGAAAAACGTCCAATTGGGTCATTCATTTTCCTTGGCACAACAGGTGTTGGTAAAACTGAACTTGCAAGAGCACTGGCTGAAGTACTCTTTAACGACGAAAATGCATTGATTAGAATTGATATGAGCGAATATATGGAAAAATTTTCTGTTTCCCGACTGATTGGTGCTCCTCCAGGATATGTTGGTTATGAAGAAGGTGGACAACTCACAGAGGCTGTCCGTCGTAGACCATACTCAGTGGTGTTGCTCGATGAGATAGAAAAAGCTCATCCTGAAGTTTTTGACTTGTTATTACAGTTACTTGACGACGGAAGATTAACTGATAGTAAAGGCAAAACTGTAAATTTCAAAAATACAATTATAATTATGACCTCAAACATTGGTACACCACTTATTCAAGACAATATGCATCTGTTAAACAGTGAAAAAAGGGATGAGATATTTGGTCAGCTAAAAGCACGCTTGTTCGATTTACTCCGACAAACAATTCGTCCTGAATTTTTAAATAGGATTGACGATATTATTTTATTTAAACCTCTTTCGATAGATGATATCCGTAAGATTGTGGATATACAACTTGCTCGAGTCGAATATATGCTACAGAAAAATGATATTAAACTGGTTGTTACAGATGAAGCAAAGGACTGGTTGGCTAAATTAGGTTATGATCCAAGTTTTGGTGCACGTCCATTAAAGCGAACAATACAAAAATACATAGTAAATAGCTTATCTGAAGGTATACTGTCTAATAAATTTTCACCAGGCGATACGATCCGTGTAGGACTCGACAGGCGTGGATTAATCGAATTTACAAAAATAAATCCTGAGGTAATCGAGGTATAATTTTAGGTCTAGGTTTTTTATTTATATAAGAAGTGTTTTTAATGAAATCTAAATTTAAAACTTAAGTTGAATTAAATGAACCTTATACCCTTGCTGTATGCGGATAATTATAAAATTCACAAATACGCCAGATATTCTGACATGGAAACTTGTTTTCGTATAGTGCCTTACCAATAATCACTGAATCTATACCTTGATCCTTTAACTCTTGAATTTTTAATAAATCTTCAACAGTAGTAATTCCTCCAGTGTAAGTGATTTTCATTCCGCTATGCTTTGCGAAATCTGCTATCCCATCAAAATTTGGTTTAACATTTTCTCCATCAACTATAACATCCCTATAAATTAAACGTGTAAATCCTAAATATCGTGCATTTTGTATTACATTTTCCTTTCGTATATCTTGATTTTTAAAAGTTACATTTGAAATAAATTGGTTATTTTGAATAGATATACCAATGGCAACACGGTTGCTTCCAAATCGTTTTAAGATTTGTACTGCTACTGTTGGTTTGTCAAGAAATGTCGAACCTATTAAGATTCTATGTACTCCTGCATCAAAAGCTTTTTCAGCTTGTTCCAAACTTCTTATTCCACCACCCAATTCTATAGGTATATCCAGAATACTAATGATCTCCTTTACAATATCAATATTTTTTAGTTCACCAGTTTCTATTCCATCAACATCCGTGATGTGTAACGATTTTGCATTTTCGCGTCTCCAGATTTTTGCCATCTCAACAGGATCGTCGGAACATACTGTTCCATCTAAATATTTTATTCTGTAAACACATTTGCCTTTTTTGATTCTGAGTGCAGGTACAACGAGTATCATAGAGTTTAATTATCCATTTTGACTTAATATAACAATTTTGTTGAGTTTTTGAAAATGTAGAATCCATAATTGTGCTTCCAATGCAAGTTAAACCTCTCTCTAAAAAATAATAACTGTTATGTTATTTACACGTAATTCGGCAGCAAACATATTACCTGGTCGACAAATGATCGGATACAAATTTCAGAGTATAGGTATGCCATGTATTTCGACTGCGTATCTATGGTGTTCTGTCGGGTATTTTAACACAAACCATGCTTAAATTATAGGGCAGGGCTTTTTGTTTTATTCTGCAAAAATAAGCCGTTTTAATGGATTAAAGGAAAACTTTTATAACAAAAATTAAAATTTTTTTAAAAAAACAATTGACTTTAATTATTTTATTTTTTATAATTACTAAAGATAATTAACTTTACACAATAAAAATTTGTGAGGCTTAAAGATGTGTAAAAGAATATTTATTCAGGCATATTGGTATACTGCCCCCCCACGAAGAAAATTCTGCACAAAGTTTTTAGAGGTTGTAAAATTTTTCATACAAAAACATCCGCCAGAGTTAATTAACAACAAAGGCGGATTTTTTATTTGAGGAGTTGAGCTATGATTAAAATAATATTTACAATAATTCTAATTATATTTTCATCTATTACTTTTTCCCAACAATGGGAACTCATCGGTCCACCTGGTGGACGTGTATATCATGTTGCTGTAGATCCAAAAAATCCATTGATTGTATATTCAAGTGTCTATGCTGGCTCAGATATAATTTTTAGAACAAAAGATGGTGGTATAACAACTAAATTACTAGATATTAATTCTTATGGTGTTTTAATTAATCCCTATAATACAAATATAATTTATTCTGGTATCAGTAAAAGTACCGATTATGGAGAGACCTGGCAGCGTATTCAATGGCCTGTTGATGTTATTAATCCTGTTAATACAAATCATGTTTACGGTATTTCCGCTTCACCTGATCGTATT
>CALCJK010000016.1 GCA_937967455.1 uncultured bacterium
ACCAATTGCATTCTCTAGTACATCCATATATGCTCGTGATGCTATGCGTTTGATACCTGGAGATGCTGGCGCATATAAAGTTGCAGGTTGGTCATTTTATCCAGTACAGGGACCTGATACCTGTGCAATGATTGTATATGATGATAATCCGAATCCTCTTAGCGCTCAGATTGTATTTATGCCATTTGCATTAAATACAATAACAGATACTATAGTTGCAAAACAACTGATTGAAAATACAGCAGAATTCTTGATGACACCTGAAATGCCTCCAACTGGTTCTATCAGTGGAACTGTTGAATTAACAGATACAGCCGATTGGAGTGGTGTGAAAGTTAAGATACAGGGATTGACACTTTCAAAACTTGACTCTATGATCACTGATACTGATGGTGCATTTAGCTTTACAGGATTATATCCAGGTAATTATAGAATCACTGTATCTAAAGCTGGATATTATCCAACATCTTTAAGTAGAGATACAACTGTTGGGGTTGATCCAGTTACTGGTTTTGATTTTGTACTAACACCAATAATAAATGCCAGCGTTTCTGGATTTATTACACTCGCTGACACTACAGATTATAGAGATATTACAGTTTCGATTGTTGGGCAATCTTTAAGCTATGTTACTGATTCAACAGGATATTATGAATTTAATAATGTTATACCTGGTAATATAACTGTCCGTGCGATTAAGCCAGGTTATAAAACTGCATCGAAAGATACTGCTGTTGGAAATGGTGAAAGTATAACAGTGAATTTACATCTTGAAGTTGAGACTATCCTTGTTTATGAAACCTTTGAAACAACTCCAGTCGATGGAGTGCCAACCGGATGGACAAGAATTGATGTGAACGGTGATGGTAATACCTGGAAGACAGTTTCTGATGCTGCATATAACATTACACCAGGTGGAACAAAAGGAATTAAATACACATATAACTATTCGAATGCAGCGAATGATTGGTTAATTACACCAGAATTAACACTTGCTGGAGGTGTTCCGCATAGGGTTACATTCTGGTATCGTACCAATTCGACATACTATATTGAGAAAATTAAGGTAGCATGGGGTACAGCTCCTGACCCAGCCAGCTTAACAAATATTATATGGCAGAATGAAAATATAAATAATACTACTTTCTTAAAAGCTCAAACGACACTAACTGTTCCAACAACGGGTACTTATTATGTTGGTTGGCATGTTTATTCAGCTGCTAACCAATATAACCCAGGCTTAGATGATATTAAGATTGAAGTTGCGCCAGCGAATGATGTTGGTATTAATAAGCTCTGGGTTGATGGTGCTATGGAAATTAATAATTTATTCAAGCAACCGGATGCTAAAGAACTTGAAGCAATTCGAGAAGCAGAAATACGCGAAGCAGAACTTGCAGGTAAGTCTGCAACACCCTCTGAATATGTGCCTTGGATTCAACCAGAAGAATGGTTCCATAATGGGTTTGTTGCGGCAAAGACCGACAGTTTTGTTATTCTCGCCGAGATTATAAACCATGGAACTGCACCTCAAACAATGTTTGATATTGGATGGAGGATTGGAACAACAGATCAGACTCCAGTTACATATGATGAGATCATCAATCCCGGAACAAAAGATACTGTAAGATTAGTTTGGTACTCACCAAGTGTCGGAATACATAGTGTGTTAGCATATACAAATCTTACCGATGATGCTGATCGAAGCAACGATACTGCACGTATTAACATTAGTGTTCCACCACCTGGTATGATTTTGAGTGAATCCTTTGAAACTGGTACGACATTGCCCCCTGGCTGGAGTACAGCAGATGTAACAGGAACTGCTGCAAACTGGACTGTTCAGGTCGGAACTGGTACCTATCCTTCTGCACCACCATACCACGGGAATCACCATATGAAGTTTAATTCGTTCACTGCAACAGCTGGTTTTCAGGAAAGATTAACTACAAAACGCTTATCATTACCTGCTGGTGGTGTGAGAATGACTTTCTGGATGTATCATGATCCAGGTTTTTCAACGAGTTATGATTCAATAACTGTTCAGGTGACAACGGGTGATAGCGTTACTGGTCCATGGACACGACTGGGTAACTTCATACGTTATTCGCCAACTACAGGTTGGAGAAAAGATAGTGTTGACCTTACACCCTGGAGCGGACAACCTAAAGTATTTATCAGCTTCCTGGGTACAAGCCGTTACGGTAATAATATGTATTTAGATTTAGTAGAAGTATTTCCTTATGAAGTTACTGATTTCTTGACTGTTACATATCCAAATGGCGGTGAATGGTTTGTTGTTAATCAACAATATAACATTACATGGAGTCAATATGGCGCAACGACGGTTAAAATTGAATATTCAACAAATAATGGTGCTTCCTGGATTACAATTACCGAAAGTACTCCTGCTAAAACAGTTGAATATAATCCAAAACTGGATATTAAAGGTTATATAGATAAAGATGCTGGCATTAGCAAGGGAAGTTATTTATGGACAGTACCAAATACACCAACAAATCAAGCTCTTATCAGAGTTACTTGTAATGAAAATCCAGCACTGACTGATGTTAGTGATGCGGTGTTCACAATTTCTACAGAGCAACCACCACAGCCACCAGGATGGACTGTGCAAACAAGTGGTATTACAACTGCACTTTTCAGTGTAAAAGCAGTAAGTGATCAGGTTGCCTGGGCTTGCGGTGCAAGCGGTAGAGTACTGCGTACAACCAATGGTGGTACTAACTGGACCATAGTAACAAACCCATCAACTTTAGATAATCACAACATTGAAGCAATTGATGCTACCACTGCTTTTGTATGTGCAAATGGTACTGATGATGCTCGTATATATAAAACTACTAATGGTGGTTCTACCTGGACTATGGTTTATCAATCGACTGCCACCGGTGCGTTTATGAATTTCGTAAAAATGTTCGATGCTTATAATGGTTATGCACAAGGTGATCCAATCGGTTCTCCTTTGAAATTTAATTTACTGAAAACAACTGATGGTGGTAATACCTGGGTTTCTGCAGCAGACCTACCACCGTCGTCATCAACTGAATATGGATGGAATAATTCTCACTTCTGGTATGGAAATAATTTTGGTTGGTTTGGAACCAATAATAATAAAATATACTATACTACTAACGGCGGTGTAAGCTGGAATTCTGGAACGACACCTTTACTCGAAATCCCATCAATATACTTCAAGAATTCATCTCAAGGATTGGCTGGTACAAATGCCGCAAGCAACGCTACACCAACTATAGCTTTATCAACTGATGGCGGTGCGAGTTGGACAAACATTGCATCAACACTTGCAGGTAGAGCATATGGTATGGACGGTACTGGTGATAAAGTGTGGGTAACATCTGCATCTAATATTATTCGCACAACCAACTTTGGAACAAGCTGGTCAACTTCATACACTGGTACCGGTACCTGGTATCATCTGTCGTTTAAGAAAGTTAGTAACCATATTCATGGATGGGCTGTAAGCAGCACTGGAGGTATAATAAAATATTATGAATTTGAACCACCAACAGGAGCTACAATTTCTGGTACGAAATTCAACGATTTGAATAAAAATGGAGAAAAAGATCCTGAAGAACCTGGTTTAGAAAATTGGAAAATTAAACTTATCGGTGAAAGTTCAGTTGATTCTGCTTATACCAATTCATCTGGTGTGTACACATTCACAAATGTTGCCCCGGGTTCATATACAATTATCGAAGAGTTACAACCTGGCTGGGTCCAAACTGCTCCAGAAGGGGGCTCATATACTTTGAGCGTAACAGCAGGTGAAGTTGTTACCGGTAAAGACTTCGGTAACTTTAAACTTGGTATAATTAGTGGAATTAAGTTTGAGGATCTGAACGGTAACGGTGTAAAAGATGCTGAAGAACCAGGCTTGGAAGGCTGGACAATACAAATTAATGGTGGAAATGATGTATTAACTGGATCAGATGGAAGTTACAGCTTTGAAAATCTTGATCTTGGAACTTACATCATTAGCGAAATTCCTCAAGCAGGATGGGTACAGACATTACCTGCGGCACCTGGTACTTACACTGTCGAAATTACAAGCTCGGGTCAGGTGTTTGACGACAAGCATTTTGGTAACTTTAAGCTTGCCAGGATTTCAGGAATCACCTGGAGAGATTACAACCGTGATGGAGTTATAGATCTTGGTGAACCACGAATCGAAGGTGTTACAATAAACCTGACAGGTGAAAATCCAGCAAACAACCAATCTACTGTTTCGCTATTAGATGGTTCGTATGAATTCTACGCCGCTAAAGATGAATACACGTTGAGTGCTGTTGCTCCAACTGGGTTGTATCAGACATATCCAGCGGGTGGTATGCCGTATACAATTTCTGTAACCACAAGTGGTATGGAATTTTCCGAGAAATATTTTGGATTTAATAGCACAATAGACCAAACAAAATTCACTACACTATGCTACGATTCTATTGCTGCACTTGTGAATGGAAAAGTTCAAAAAGCTCTAAAGAGAAAACCTGTTGGCGCATATTGGGAATTCAAGATCGTGAATGATAAAACATCCTCGGTTTCTGAAGTTCATGTGGAATTTAGCGGTGATGTAAAAACTATCTTGAGCCATCAACCATTTGCTGTGTATGGTGGTGAAAAGAAGAAGTTTTACTTTACTGGAGGTTCACTTGCGCCAGGCGATACTCTGATAATAAAGGGTAGAAGCCTTAAAGGTAAACTCCAAATTATTAAAAAGGTCTGGCTTGGTCCAATTACAGGAACTCCAAAGACAAATATCAACCCAACATATCAATATCTCGAATTACCAATGCCTAACCATGCAAATATAATTGAGGAAATATTTAAAGAAGCTAATTATACAACTACCGGACTAGTGATTGGTAAAGTTTTATCCGATCCGAATGCAGGTGGTTGGGTAAAGATGACCAAAGCTTCGGATGTTATGAAATCGGTCAGAGACAAAACTGGAATTCATACTGGTGGACCAAAGTTCTTCGACCTTTATGGTGGTAAAGCGTTCGTTAAAGAAAAGAAAACAGTTCCACCAAGCAAACATAACAATAAACTATTTGCAGAAGTATTAACATTCAAACTCAATATTGCTGCCAGCTTGCTTGGTAAAACACCAGAAGGCTTTGCTGATCTAATTTACTATGAACCAGGTAACATTCTGCACGATAGCTCAATGATTCAAATTGCAAACTATGCTGACAGGTATTTAACTTTAGGTTCTGGTAACGGAACAGTTCTTTATAATGTTATAAGAGCTATCAATAATGCCTTTGCTGGTCCAATTGATACAGTTAGCTTTGCAACACGAACTGTGTTCAAAGGTAACAAAGAGCTTTCAGAAATTCCATTCTTGCGTGCACCTGAAACTGGTAAGATATCTAAAATTGAACCTGTAGTAAAAGAGCATGTCTATATACCTTCTGAATTCCAGTTACAACAGAACTATCCAAATCCATTTAACCCAACAACAAGTATTGTATTTACATTACCCGAGGATGCAATTGTAACACTTAAAGTCTTTAACATACTTGGTCAGGAAGTTGCTACACTTGCAGATAGGGAAATATACTCTGAAGGTGTAAATGAATTGACATTTGATGCTGGTAAATTACCATCAGGTGTGTATTTCTACTCAATTATTGCTGAGGGTATGGATGAAGAGAATCCTGTTACATATCGACAGGTTCGTAAGATGGTGCTTATGAAATAATCTGCAGATTTTGAAAACTGGTGTTATGAAACAGGTCGGTGATTTCACCGACCTGTTTTTATTTAAAGTAGATTCAATTTATTTATTAAAATTTATGAGTTATTGAAAGAGGAGGATCTTTTTAATATTATTTTACTCAAGCTAACATATTTGTTGTAGCGCTAACGGGATTCGAACCCGTATTACCGCCTTGAGAGGGCGGTGTCCTAACCCTTAGACGATAGCGCCCTTTTTAATTTGCTGCCCGGCCAGGACTCGAACCTGGACTACCTTGATCCAGAGTCAAGTGTGTTGCCAATTACACCACCGGGCAATTTTTTCCTTAATATAATTATTTGCTATAGTATATACAAATTTTTAAAAAATGCCTTAAATTCTAAGTAATTTTCTGATTTTATAATTTAATCATTACTTAAAATAGAATTAACTTTGAGTTAATTTATAAAAATTATATTTGTAAAAGAAAATTTAGCACGTAAATTAAAAATTTTAAATAATTATGAATAAATCATATCGAATTGCCCACATATCAGACCCTCACCTAAGTCGCCAATATTACCGTGAGAATATAAAATCTTTTAAAATCCTATTAAATTCTATAATTGCACATGGTGTGGATCATATAATAATTTCTGGTGATATTACCAGTACAGGTAATGAAGAAGATTTTTTGCTAACAAAAGTTATACTCGATAGTAAAGGATTATTAGATAGCAAGAGATTAACAGTGGTCCCAGGGAATCATGATATTTTTGGTAGCCCTCATAGAGCTATCGATGTATTAAACTTTCCTAAAAAAATAATGAATGTTAATTATAATGAAAGTCTCGATTTGTTTAATTTTGCATTTGCAAAAACATTCGAAGATGCCATTTTTTTGAATTTGCCTTCAATATATCCATTTGTAAAAATATCAGGTCCTTTTGCTTTGATAAGTTTAAATTCTGTCTTGCCATGGTCTTATTTGAAGAATCCATTTGGTTCAAATGGTGGTCTTGATTTTAAACAGTTTCATTCGTTAAAAAAGTTAATTTCTTCATCGTTAATTAAGAATAAAATTCCAATAGTAATAATGCATCATCATTTCAATAAACTTAGCCATTATGAATATGAAGAAAGCACTTTTTGGAAATGGATAGAATCAAAAACTATGAAGCTTCACAAAAGGAATAAAATCTTAAAAATATTCAAAGAAATTGGTGTCAAGTATATCTTACATGGCCACGTTCATAAGAATGAATTGTATAAACAAAAAGAAATGGTATTAGCTAATGGAGCTGGTGCTGTTTGTGATGACCCAATAAAGTATTTAAAATATAATTTACTTGAATACTCAACCGACTATTGCAATATTAGAATTAATCAATTGCCGATTCCTTATCAAATATCCACCACATCGCGATTGTATAATTTTAAAAATAAATTACACCAAATTCCAGGGTATAGTTATAATCCTATAAGTTGTCGATATTCAACAACATGAAAATCGAAATCCTATCTTATGTAAGGGAATACATCAAACAATGGGAAACAGATTTATTTAGAAGTCATAAGACTGGAATAAATAAAATTGCTCTGTTTGATCTTGATAATACATTAATCGTAGGTGATATTGGAGATGCAGTATTTGCGCAATTATTAATATTAGGTTTAAAATCGCATATAAGTTGGGAGAAATATAAAAAGTTGAGGCTGCAAAATCCACAATTAGCTTATGTGGAGATTGTAAGAGCAATGAGTGGTTTAAATCCTGAATATATTATTCAGTTAACCAGGAATTTACTTAAATCAAATGCTGATTATTTAATTTATGGAGGAGATAAAATAAAGGTCCCTAAACCAAATACAATTTTGCAAGAGATGGTAAAAGTTTTAAAAAAATTAGATTTCAAAATATATATCATTTCTGCAAGTAATGATATTTCCGCAAAAGTCACAGGTTCAATGTATTTTAATATTTCACCAGAATTTATTTTCGGTATAAGGTCGGTTGTTCATCTCGGTAAGCTCTCAGATGAGATAATAGAACCGGTACCAGTTTGTTTTGGAAAAGTACAGCTATATCAGCTTTTAAATAGTAATGCACTACCTTTTATTGTTGCTTCCGATAGTGAATTAGATTTACCAATTTTTGAGTTGTGTGATTCTGGTGGTATTGCGTTGATTGTAGGAGGAAATAAATCCCTAACTAAAAGGGTTAAAAGTGTAATCAAGCCGAATGTAAAAGTCTTTAACATACCGCCAAAATAATATTTAAAATTTGAAGTAAACCTTGATATTCTGCTTTTTTTTTGCTAATATTATATGTGTTTCTGAATAATATGGCATTTAAATAGTGAAAGAAGAAGCTAAATTAAAATTTTCAGATACAGATTTTTGTATATATACGGAAGATACCGATTCAAGTGTTATACAGAAATTTGTGCATGATTCAAAAATCTCAAAATCTAAGGCAGATAAAATTTCTAATATTCGTGCTGATATATCAGCATTTTTGTTTGAATATTTAGCTCAATATCAAATTCCGACACATTATATTAGAAAACTGTCTAAAAATCAATTAAATATTTTAAAAACTCAGAATATTCCTGTCTCAGTGCATATTTTTAATTATGCAACCTCTTTTATTAGAGAAGTTTTTACATCTGAGGAAGGTTCGCCATTGATGTTTCCAGTTATTGAAAATTATTTTATAAATTCTGAGTCTAAAAAAATACCTATCAATGAATCGCATATTGCTGGATTAAACATTCTTCCGATTGAAGATTTTCGTTCGATAAACAAATTGGCACTTAAGGTTAATGCATTACTCAAACCATTATTCGAAAGAAGAAATTTGATTTTAACAGAAATTGAGCTAGAATTTGGGAAATTTAAAAACAAAATATTAGTTTGTGGAGAGTTATCTCCTGCTACATTTAGAGTATGGAATGCAAGTTCATCCAACAAGATCGATTATGATTATTTTAATTTTCAAGGAGATAATATCTATGAACAGTATAATGAATTTAAAAAACGTTTAATCCCGGGTGCTTAACAAACGGAGAATTGATTGATTACTAAATACGGTATAGATGTTTTAATAATAGTAATTTTTTTCAGTGCTATATTGATATTAATTTCATTGTTTCTGATAAAACCGCAGTTCCTAAAAATATTATTCGTTATCATAGGTTTTGTTATTTTAATATTTACAATTTATTTTTTTCGCGATCCAGATAGAAAAATACCAAATGATCCTGATTCAATAATTGCTCCTGCAGATGGAAAAATTATTTTAATTCATGAAGTTTTTGAACCTGATTATTTAAAAAAAGATGCCATAATGATTAGTATATTTATGTCACCTTTAAATGTACATGTTAACAGATATCCGATGAATGGAAAAATCGGATATTTCAAACATATCAAAGGTAAACATATTGTCGCATTTGCAGATAAGTCTTCTGAATTGAATGAAAGAACTTTGATTGGAATTGAAGATGGAAATCGAAAAATTCTTTTTAAACAAATTGCAGGTGTGTTAGCTCGAAGAATTGTTGCTGATATTAAAGTTGGCTCTTATGTGAAAGCAGGCGAGAGATTTGGTATGATAAAATTTGGTTCAAGGGTAGACTTATTTATACCAAAGGATAATTCATCAGTAATTATAAAGCTCGGTGAAAAAACATATGCAGGTGAGACAGTGATAGCAAAATTTATAAATAAGGAGAAATTATGAAGATTACAAGAGCTGTTGTTCCAAGTTTATTTACCGTTCTGAACATGTTTTGTGGATTCTTCTCAATTATACATTCCAGTAAAGCACAATTTGAAACAGCCGCCTGGTTGATTATACTTGGGGCGATCTTTGATGCTTTTGATGGTATAATGGCTCGTATTACAAAATCCTCAAGTAAGTTTGGAGTAGAGTTTGATTCGTTATCAGATTTAGTCTCTTTTGGTGCAGCTCCATCATTTTTGGTTTATAATATTTACTTCCATTCTCTTGAAGGATTTGGAATTTTAATCAGTTCAATGCTCCTTTTATTTGGTGGTATTCGACTTGCAAGGTTTAATGCTCAACTTGTGGGTTTCGACAAAGACTATTTTAAAGGACTTCCAATTCCAGCTCAGGCAATAATGATTTCAACTTTTGTTCTTTCTTACTATACAGAAGTTGGAGGAATTATTGGTTGGAAGATAATTGCCCTTTTCTTGCTTGTAATTTCACTTTCTATATTGATGGTCAGTAATTTTAAGTATGATACTTTACCAAAATTTACACGAAGAAATATAAAAGATCAACCAATTAAATTCGCAGTGTTTATAGCTGCAGCCGCAGTTGTAGTAGTGACCGGCGGTAGAGCAATATTTCCATTATTCCTATTATATACTCTCTCAGGAATAATCCGATATATTTTTAGCGCTTATAAAAAAATTTTTTATGTACATAAGAAAACTGAAGAATCTGAAACCGAAAATTCGGGTATTGATATTTGAAATTGGAGCAAAAAAATGTATTTAGCAAAAATTAATGTGGTACTAAAAAAATCAATTTTAGATCCACAAGGGCAAACAGTCCTTCATGCATTAGAAAATTTAAATTATAATTCAATTAAAGAAGTTAGAATTGGCAAATATATTGAAGTCAAATTGGATGTTGAGGAAAAATCAGTGGCTGAAAATATTGTAAACGAAATTTCCAGAAAATTACTATCAAATCCTATAATGGAAAATTATTATTTTACTTTAGAAAGAATGTAAAGGTGAACTATGTCTGGTATAAGTGTTTTGTTAAAAAGTTATTGGTTAATGTTTTTTATTTTTATTTATGTGATAATTTTATTTTTATCAATCATTTCTGATGCTATCTATTATTCTTTATCAAATATGATACTTTTAATCTTGGGAGTGGTAGCTATTTTTGTCGCAACTTCATTGGAAAAATTAAAAATAATTCTGTTTCTGGGAAAAAATAAAAACACTCTTTTAAAAGCACAGGTATTGTTGTTATTTTTTGCAAGTATCATAATTTATCTTTGTCTATCCAATCTGAATTTGTTAAAATCTCTTTCAAGATGGGATTAGATGGTTGAAGTAAAAAAGATAAATGTAGGAGTAGTAGTATTTCCCGGTTCAAACTGTGACCATGATTGCTTTTATGTATTTGATAAAATATTAAAACAAAATGTTAAATATATCTGGCATAAGGAATCAGAACTCGGAAATGTTGATTTGATAGTTTTGCCCGGTGGGTTTTCATACGGTGATTATTTGAGATGTGGTGCAATTGCAAGGTTTTCGCCTGTTATGCGATCAGTTGTAGAATTTGCACGAAATGGAGGTTATGTGCTTGGTATATGTAATGGCTTCCAGATATTATGTGAGGTGGGATTATTACCAGGAGTGCTGTTAAGAAATAAATCACTGATATTTATTTGCGATACAGTGCATCTGAGAGTTGATAACAATAGAACCGTTTTCACTAGTAATTATGCTCAGAATGAAGTTATTCGTATTCCAATTGCTCATGCTGAAGGAAGATACTACGCAGATGAAACTACATTGAGTGAACTCGAAAGTAATAATCAAGTTGTATTGCGTTATTGCTCACCTGAGGGGAGAATAGACGATGATTATAATCCTAATGGTTCATTAAACAATATTGCTGGGATTGTAAATGAGCAAGGAAATATTTTCGGTTTGATGCCACATCCAGAAAGAGCTTCCGATCCAGTACTTAAAAATACAGATGGAATAAGAATTTTTGAATCCATAATAAAATATTTTATATTTAAGAAAGTCTAATAAAAATAAAGGTAAAATTATGTTTGGAAATCTTGGCACAACTGAAATATTGCTTATTTTGTTGTTTATTTTGATTTTTTTCGGTGCGAAAAAAATCCCGGATTTTGCACAAAGTTTGGGTAAAGGCATCCGAGAATTTAGAAAAGCTGCTCGCGATATCCAATCAGATATTGAATCAGCTAAGGAGCCAGACAAGATAGAAAATAAAAAAGAAGATAAAGATTCGTAAACCGCAAAATTTCATCTCTGTTTTCAAGCTATTTCTTATCTATAGAATAAAGGCGTTTTTATATTTACTAATAAATGTTTAATTAAATTGAAGAAATAATATGAGCATATTAGTTGATAACACAACTCGTTTGGTTGTTCAGGGTATAACAGGTGGTGAAGGCACTTTTCACACTTCACAAATGATTGCATACGGAACTAAAGTTGTAGCAGGTGTAACACCCGGGAAAGGTGGAATTATGTATCGTGGCACTGACAAAGATGTGTTTGCACACCCAGTTCCAGTTTTTAATACTGTTTACGATGCTGTCAAAAATGAAGGTGCAAATACATCAGTCATTTTTGTCCCATCTGCATTTGCCGCTGACGCAATTAAAGAAGCCGCTGATGCTGGTATTAAATTAATCGTATGCATCACTGAAGGAATCCCAACAAAGGATATGGTTACAGTTAAGGAATATTTAAATCAAAAATCGGTTAGATTAATAGGACCTAATTGTCCAGGGATTATTTCTCCAGGTAAAGCAAAAGTCGGAATTATGCCCGGTTTTATTCATACTCCTGGAAAAATTGGTGTTATTTCCAGAAGTGGAACCTTAACTTATGAAGCTGTGTGGCAACTGACTGAAAGAGGAATCGGGCAAACTACCTGCATCGGAATTGGCGGTGATCCTATCGTAGGTACCCAATTCGTTGATGCTTTAAAGTTATTTAAGAACGACCCTGATACGGAAGCTGTGATAATGATTGGTGAAATTGGCGGAAGTGCTGAAGAGGAAGCAGCTGAGTATGTAAAATTAGAATTTGACCGCCCAGTAATTGGTTTTATTGCTGGAAGAACTGCGCCACCAGGTAGGAGAATGGGGCATGCAGGGGCTATTATATCGGGTGGTAAAGGGACTGCAATGGAGAAGATGGAAGCAATGAGGAATGCTGGAATAATTGTTGTCGAAAGTCCAGCTCTTATCGGCGAAACAGTAAAGAATGTAATTCTAAAACAGAGCAAGAGAAAACTTGTAGTTGTTCCCAAAAAGGTATTAAAGAAAAAATCCAAACCTAAAAAGATAAGTGCAAAATTAAAAAAATTATATAAAGAGCAAATATCTAAATCCAGGAAAAAAACAAAAAATAAAGTCACAAAAGCGAAAAAAAATAAAAAGATAGCTAAAAGGAGATAAGATTGAAAGAAAGAACACTCGCAATTTTAAAACCAGATTGTGTGAGAAAAAACTTAACAGGTCAAGTCATATCCCGTATAGAAACTGCAGGTTTTAAAATTTTAGGTATAAAAAAAGTCAGATTAACAAAAGAAGTTGCCGGGGCTTTTTACGCTGTGCACAAAGGTAAACCATTTTACGATGGCTTGGTTGAATTCATGAGTTCAGGTCCATGTTTACCAATAGCTTTAGAAAAAGAAAATGCAGTTTCTGATTTTAGAAATCTAATCGGTGCAACAGACCCAAAAGATGCTGCACCTGGAACTATACGAAAGGATTATGCCGATAATAAAGGCGAAAACATAGTACATGGTTCTGATTCCCCGGAGAATGCTGAAATTGAAATTTCTTTCTTTTTCTCCGAAAAAGAATTGATAGAAAATCTTTAAATAAGCAATAAACCCCTTTATTAATTTAATGCTTAAGAAGTGGGAAAAAATTAATCAACTTAAGAAAATTTCTAATAACTGGTGGACTTATATCGTTGATGTAGTGCAACTACCTGATAATAAAACTGGTGAATATCACTATGTTCACACCAATGGTTCAAGTATGATTGTGCCTGTCTTGAATGATGGTAGAATTTTAATGGTTAATCAATATCGTTATCTTAGAGATCAGGAAAGCCTGGAATTTCCATGTGGAAGTGTTAAAAATGGTTATACTTATGAAGAAGCTGCAATGCTGGAACTAGCGGAAGAGGCAAATGTTGAAGCTGAGACAATTGAATATGCTGGAACATTTAATCCATATAATGGTGTGACGGATGAAATGTGTCGAGTTTATATTGCGCGTAATTTGAAAAAGAAAGTTGTACCAGCCGATGAAACAGAAGAGTTTGAAATTTATGCTTTTCAAAAAGATGAAATTGATTTAAAGATTCAGTCAGGACTTATTTGGGATGGTATGTCGATAGCTGCATGGATGCTTGTTAGAAACAAAATTTGACATGAAATATCTTCCAATTTTTTTAATTCTTATAAATTTTTCTTTTTCACAAAATCCGTATCAAAAAATAAAATTTGGTTCAGATGTATTTTTTGAAAAGTATTTTTATCTTATTCAAGATAAAAAAGTTGGTATAATATGTAATCAAGCTTCTGTTTTGAGTAATGGTGTTCACTTAGTTGATTCTTTATTGAAAAGGGGAGCTTGCATTAGTGCACTTTTCAGTCCTGAACATGGAATTAGGGGTGAGTATCAGGCTGGGGTAAAATTTTTAAATGAGATAGATTCCTTAACGGGTCTGAAAGTTTATTCACTTTATGGTAAAACTAAAAAACCAACAAGACAAATGCTGGAGGATATAGATGTTCTAATTTTTGATTTACAAGATGTAGGTAGCAGATTTTATACTTATACAATTACTTTGTATTATGCGATGCAAGCTGCAGCAGAAAATGATAAAATTTTCATAGTACTAGATAGACCTAATCCTATTAATGGTATCGATATTGAAGGTCCTGTACTTAATCCAAAGTTGAAGTCTAATGTTGGTATTTTCCCTATTCCAGTTCGTCATGGACTTACTATAGGTGAAATTGCAAAGATGATTGTGGGCGAAAATTGGTTAGGTAAAAATTTGAAATTATCAATGAAAGTGATTCCAATGGAAAATTGGGATCGAAAAAAATACTTTGATGAACTGGATATAAGTTGGATTCCGCCTTCACCAAATTTAAAAAGTGTTTCAAGTACAGTTACATATCCAGGAGTTTGTTTCTTAGAAGCAACAAATGTCTCTGAGGGTAGGGGTACAGATTTAGCATTTCAAATTTTTGGTGCACCCTGGATTAACTCTGAGCTGCTGATTCAAGAGTTAAATAAATTGAATCTAACTGGTGTGCAATTTAAAAAATATGAGTTTATTCCCGCTTCTGATAAGAAAACCAAATATGAATTTAAGTATGTGAACGAGAAATGTTTTGGCGTGTATATTGATGTCACTGATCGAAAATATTTTAAGCCCGTGCAAACAGGATTATCAATAATCTATGTTTTATCCATATTGTATCCTGATTTTTTAGTAATTGATTACAATTTCCTTAGTAAATTAGTAGGTCTTAGAATTGAACCTGAGACGCTCAAAACTGGAAGAATATTGAATTCACAAAGTAAATCTGAATTAATAAAATTAGAAAATTACTTAAAAATTCGAAAAAAACACATAATTTACAAGGATTTTTAACAATATTTCACAAAATTTCAATAAATTATTGATTTTATTTATAAAATTCCTTAAATTAAAGCGATTTTCTAGAGTGTTCTCAATAAATAATAAAATAAAATATTCGTTAAGAAAATTTGATGGATTTTTTTTATTCGCAGGTATCGTGTCGGTTTTGCTCTTATACTCAACGAATAATTATGATTATAAATTTTATCTATTAACAGTATTAGTATTTTCAGCAATATTATTTTTTATAAGTCTAAAAAGCAAATTAGATGAATTATCAGTTGGGTCAGTAACTTATTATGAACTTTTTAGAAAAGAATTTTCAGAGGAAGAAAAAATGAAAAAAATTGTTTTCGATGATTTACAGGCTGAAAAAGGTGGGAAGTTTGTCGTGACAGAAGTACATGATGATGCACCTATTAACAAGCCATCAAAACCGACAACAAATGTGTTTAAGGAGAAAGTAATGGAGAACACTTCGCCAAAAACAAAACCGAAACCTGAAAACTTACAGGCGGAATTCAATATTGCAGATTTTTTTGATTTTAATTTCGATTTATCTAAAAGCAATCCTGACCCACGCACTGAATTTGATTATTTATTAAATAAAATACTACTGGTAATTAAAGAAGTAACATTTGCTCATACTGTAGCTTTCTTTTGGGCAAATAGGGATAAACAACAAATGGTGTGTGAGGAAAAAGTTACAAATAGCCAGAGCTTTTTTACTGGAAGAAGATTCCCACTTGGGCACGATATTGTGAGTAAAATAGCCCTTCAATCAAAACCTGAAATAATCTCAAGAGTTAATCCCACTTCTGAGCCTGAATTGTTTGTATATTATACTGAGCCACAATTTATTAAATCTTTTATAGGTGTACCGGTTTTTTTTAAATCGCAAGCAACTGAAAACAATGTTGAAGATGCTGTAGCTGTGATTGCAATAGATAGCAAAACCGAAGAGGCATTTGGTTATGAAACCTTGCTTCTGCTTGGACAGTTTACCAAACTAATCTCTGGAATAATTAAAAGTTATACTGATAAATATGATTTACTCCTGGATGCTGAATTACTGAATGCAATACATAGATTGCAAGAAAAAATAAAACCTGATTTAAATCCCTCAACTGTAGCTAATGCTTTGATAGAAGAAAGTGCAAAATTACTCAAATGGGATTTTATGAGTATAGTAATGCAAGATGAAATAAAACAAGTATGGATAGTTGATAAAGTTCTTAATAGAAATAATGAAATTTATATTCACACAGGAACAAATATTGATTTTGATGATAGTTTAATTGGAAGAGTAATTAGAAGTAATAAACATGAATTAATTGAAAACCTGGATGGTTTTACAGGATTTAGATACTTCTCTAATGAAAAAATTAACTATCAGGGTTCTTTCCTAGCTATACCAATTAGTTCAATAAATAAATGTTACGGAGCAATCTGCGTTGAAAATAAAGATAAATATAGTTTTTCAAAACAGGATGTTGAGGTTTTATATAGATTAGCCGAAAATGCTGCTTCTGCTCTTGAGATTTATTATATGTCGAAACTTATAGATGAATATGTTATTATAGATGAACTAACCGGTGTATATTCTCAAAAATTCTGGATGGAAAAGTTTAATGATGAATTAATCCGTTCTGAAGATTTTGGAGAAGACCTCTCACTTATTTTTATCAGCATAGATAAAATTCAAGAGTTACTCGATCGATATGAGCAAGCTGGATTAAATCAAATGCTTGTTACATTGTCTCGTGTAATTCGTACAAGTGTAAGGCCATATGATTTAGTTGGGAGACTTGATCGGAATAGGTTTGGTGTTGTTCTGGTCAAAACTCCCGCAAATGAAGCATATCTATGGGCAGAAAAAATAAGAAAAATAATCACAGGAATGGTTATAACAATCGACAATAAAAGTTTTTTTATAACAGTGAGTATGGGTGTGTGTGGTGCTGTCCAAGGTAGCACTCAACAGGACCTCATTAAAAATACTAACCTGGTTCTACAAAAAGCCATCGACAGCGGTGGTAATACGATAAGAGTTTTTTAAGTTTGAACAAAAAAAAATAAATTTAAAAAAGGAGATATATAAAAAAAATGGCAAAAGCACAAACATTTGCTGAAAAAGCTGCGAAAGCTGGAAAATTAAAATATAAAAAGTGCCCTAAGTGCGATAATGTAATGGAACCGTATCTGGTGGTGACAAGCGAATTAAGTCCTTCTGGCAACTGGAAATTTAATCAACGTCGTGTAAAAGTTTGTAAATGTAACGAAAAAGAGGTTTTTGTATAATCCAAGATCTCGACTTGATTCCCAAAATAATTGTTATTATTCTGGATGGTGTTGGTGTTGGTGAACTCCCTGATGCTGCATTTTATAATGATCAAGGCAGTAACACACTTGGTCATATTTCTTCTGTAATTGAAAATTTTAATATACCTAATTTGCAAAAATTAGGAATTGGAAATATTATACCAATGACTTCTGTCCATGCGATAGAAAAACCAGTTGCGCATTTTGGAAAAATGGCTGAACAATCAAAAGGTAAAGATAGTACAACTGGTCATTGGGAATTGATGGGATTGATTACCGAAAAAGAATTTCCAACTTACCCATTCGGATTTCCAAAAGAGTTAATGGATGAGTTTTTAAAGGCAAATATGTTAAAAGGGTATCTTGGAAATAAACCAGCATCTGGAACAGAAATTATTAAAGAACTCGGAGAAGAGCATCAAAAAACTGGTTATCCAATTGTCTATACATCCGCTGATTCAGTTTTTCAGATAGCTGCTCATGAAGAAATAATTTCACTTGATCGATTATATAAAATTTGTATGGTTACAAGAAATCAGGTTTGTGTAGGAGAGCATGCAGTAGCACGTGTTATTGCAAGACCATTTCTGGGTATTTCTGGAAATTATTTTAGGACACCTAATCGAAAAGATTTTTCTCTTAAACCAAATGGGAAAACACTGTTGGATATCTTGTATGAGAATAATATTTTAACGATTGGAATCGGTAAAATTGAGGATTTATACGCAGGAATGGGTTTGAAACAGATCATCCATACAAGGTCTAATTTGGAAGGAATCAAAGCAATAATTCAGGAGAGTCGTAAGATAAAAGATGGCTTAATTTTAGCAAATTTGGTGGATTTTGATCAACTTTATGGTCATCGAAACGATTCAGCAGGTTTTGCACGAGCTTTGGAAGAATTTGATTCAAAATTAACTGAAATAATTGAAACTTTAAGAGCTCCAGATTGGTTATTTATCACAGCAGATCATGGGAATGACCCAGTTACTCCGAGTACGGATCATTCTCGAGAATATGTACCAATTCTGGCTTATAATAAGAAAATTGAAGTTGGAAAAAATATTGGAGTTAGAAGAACTTTCGCCGACTTAGCAAAAACAATTGGAAATTTATTTGGTTTAAATTCTGAACTTGAGCAATTGAGTGGTGAAAGTTTTTATCATTTAATAAATAGTGAGAATTGAAAAATGGTATTAGGAAAAGTTGTTGGAACAGTTTGGGCTACAAGGAAAGATGAAGAACTTGTAGGTTTCAAATTTCAAATTGTTAAACACATCGATTTGGATTACAAATTAAAAGACACATTTGTAGTTGCTGTGGATACAGTTCAAGCTGGAATTGGTGATGTTGTATTAGTCTGTAGTGGTAGCTCAGCACGGCAAACAACATTGACAAAAAACAAACCTGTTGATGCAGTTATTATGGCTGTTGTGGATAAACTTGATATTGAGGAAGAAAACTAATGTTCTTTGGTCGAGTGATAGGAACTATTTGGGCTACAAGAAAGGATCCAAACACGGTTGGATTCAAATTACAATTAGTTCAACCATTAGATAAAAATCGTGAAAAAGTTGGTGATCCAATTATTGCTGTTGACACAGTTGGAGCAGGGCCAGGTGAGACAATCTATTATATTACAGCCCGTGAAGCAGTAATTCCTCTACCGGCTGAGCTTGCTCCAATTGACGCCACAATTGTTGGAATTGTTGACCGTATTGATGTCCATAAAAATTTTATAAAAAGTAAAAATTAAAAAGAGGTAAATAAATGGCAAAGATTGCAATTAAAGCTTATACAAATCGAGAAAGCCAATCACTTGAAAAATACCTACAAGAGATTGGAAAGGTAGAACTCCTAACACAGGAGGAAGAGATTGAACTTGCTCGTAGAATCAAAAAGGGTGATCAAAAAGCCCTTGAGAAGCTTACAAAAGCTAATCTGCGCTTCGTGGTAAGCGTTGCAAAACAATATCAGAATCAGGGTTTATCACTTGGAGATTTAATCAATGAGGGAAACCTTGGTTTAATAAAAGCAGCTAAAAGATTCGATGAGACACGTGGTTTTAAATTTATATCTTATGCAGTATGGTGGATACGACAATCTATTCTTCAAGCTCTGGCTGAACAATCTCGTATTGTTCGACTCCCACTTAACAGGGTTGGAGCATTAAATAAAATTGGTAAAGCATTTAGTACACTTGAGCAGGAATTTGAACGCGAACCCAGTGCAAGCGAGCTTGCACAAGAACTTGATATGTCGGCATACGAAATTGCTGATACATTAAAAATTTCAGGTCGCCACGTTTCAATGGATGCACCCTTTGTCCAAGGCGAAGACAGTAGATTAATAGATGTTATGCAGGATGAAAGAAGTCCAATGCCTGATAATGAACTAATTAAGGAGTCGTTAGCAAAGGAAGTTGAAAGAGCACTTAACACTCTTTCGGATCGTGAAGCAGAAGTTATTCGCCTGTATTTTGGGCTTGGAAGGGAACATTCCCTGACACTTGAAGAAATTGGAGAAAAATTTGCATTAACTCGTGAACGTGTGCGTCAAATAAAGGAAAAAGCGATAAGACGCCTGCGCCATACTTCAAGAAGTAAACACCTTAGAGCGTATTTAGGTTAAACTCTGATTAAGCCCCTTTCAACAAAAGGGGCTTTTATTTTAAAAGAATATGAGAAATAGAATTTCAATTGTTATATTATACTTAACATTTCTTACCATCTTTACTTACTTCCTGTTAGGTTGTGCGGGCAGTCAACCAAGATTTAAATCAAAGGAGGATTATCCCAAAGTTGAACCAAAAATTTCTAAAGAACATCGTTTTTCAAGTGATATTGTGAAAGAAGAAACCTCAGAAGACGATAGGAAGGTTGACATTAATTCAATTAAAGAAAATATTTCCAGAAATAATTTAGACAAATCTTTACGTAATAAAGTTTTGCTGGATGTTTTAAGTATGATTGGTACACCTTATTCGTCAGGTGGAAAGGATGAAAAAGGGATAGATTGTTCAGGATTTTCAAGAAAAATATATGAGAGTTCATTTGGAATTCAACTCCCTTCTTCAACAGAAGAACAATATAAATTAGGGAGAAGTGTTAAAGATTCTGAACTGGAATTTGGTGATTTAGTTTTTTTTAATACTACAGGGAAAATACCATCTCATGTTGGTATATATCTGGGTGATAATCTTTTTGCTCACGCAAGTGTTTCATATGGTGTTACAATTTCTTCACTATATAGTTCTTATTATAAAAAAAGATATGTTGGAGCGAAAAGGATACTTAATTAATTTTGTTTTTTGATAATTAGAATGTATATTTTTCATAAAAAAGAAATATGGCAATTTTACCTATATATTTAGATGGAACTGAACCACTTAGAAAAAAAGCAAAACCAGTTAAAGAACTGGATATGAATACTATTGCTCTTATTAAAGATATGTTTGATACTATGCACGCTGCAGATGGTATTGGTTTAGCTGCCAATCAAGTTGGAGTTTTAAAACGTATAATTGTAGTGGATATTTCAAGCTTGGAAGATACTAAAGATATAAAGCCTTTTGCACTCATAAATCCGGAAGTTATAAGCAAGGCTGGGAAGTGTACAATGGAAGAAGGATGCTTAAGCATTCCATCTGTGCGCGCTGAAGTAGTCCGTCCTGATAAAATTACAGTTAAATATAGAGATTCAAATTTTAATGAACAACAGATTGTTGCAGATGGGATTTTAGCAAGAGTAATCTTGCACGAAATTGATCATTTAGATGGGGTGCTATTCACAGACTATGTACCAAAATCTAAATTAAAGGAATATAAAGAATTACTTGAAAAAATTAAGAATGGTGATATAGAAATTAAGTATCCTGTAGTTACAAATCAAAGGGTTTTATTATAAAAAGAAAGTATAATTCGGATGCGGATTGTATTCATGGGAACGCCTGAATTTGCGGTCCCAAGTCTGAAAATTCTGCTTGAAAACAATTATGAGATTGCCGCGGTTGTCACAGCTCCTGATAAAAAACAGGGTAGAGGACAAAAAATTGATTTTTCTCCAGTTAAAAAATATTCAATTGATAAAAATATAAGAATTCTACAACCTGAAACATTAAGAAATATTGAATTTATTAGAGAGTTGCATTCAATTTCTCCAGATTTGATTGTTGTAGTAGCATTTAGAATTTTACCACCAGAAGTTTTCAAACTAGCACCTCTTGGTACATTTAACTTACATGCTTCTCTCCTACCAAAATATCGTGGGGCAGCACCAATTAACTGGGCTATAATTAATGGTGAAAAAGAAACCGGTGTTACAACTTTTTTTATTGAGGAATCGATCGATACAGGAAATATTATCTTACAGGCACGCGTACCTATTGGTGAAAATGAAACCGCAGGTGAGTTACACGATAAACTTGCTGAAATTGGTGCTGAATTAGTTTTGCATACTGTTAGATTAATTGAAATAGGCAAAGTTCAACCAAAACCCCAAGATAATTCCCTCGCAACACCAGCTCCTAAGATTTTTAAGGAAAACTGTAAGATAGACTGGAATAAATCTGCGGACGAGATTCATAATTTAGTTAGAGGTTTATCGCCTTCTCCTTGTGCATTTACATTTTATGAAAATAGGTTGATAAAGATATACCGTACTATAAAAATTCAAGATACATCCAATGCAGAACCGGGTACGATTTTGGAAGCCGGGAATAAGTTAATTGTTTCTACTCTTTCAGGAAAGCTTGAAATAACCGAGTTGCAACTTGAAGGGAAACGTAAACTTTCAGCTGAAGATTTTTTAAGAGGTTTTAAATTACAGGTAGGTAAAAAATTCCAATGATAGAAAAATTAAATCCCAAAACAAGTACTCAGGAAGTTTTAATTATAGTTTGCATCAGTGTAATTCTGGCATTTATCTATAATTTGTTTTCACCTAAAAGTATTCCTTGGATTAAAAGTAAGGAGATAATTACATATGTTTCGAATGAAGAATTGTTCCAGAAACGAATATCAGATTCGTTGTCTCAAAAGAATGTGACTACCCAACAATTACTCGGTTTAATTGAAACTAAAATTGGTATAATTATAGATGCCCGAAACAAAGATGCATACATAAGAGGACATATACCTGGAGCAATTAATATTCCTTTCTTAGATGTTTTCAATTATGTGGAACAGCTTGATATTATTCCCAGGGATACTCTAATTGTTGTATATTGTGAAGGTGTTAATTGTGAATTAAGTCATCACCTGTCTGAATTTATGCTAAATATGAATTTTTCACGAATCTATCATTATATCGGAGGTTATGAAGAATGGGTTAGTAAAAATTTACCACTGGAAAAAGAGGAATGAAAAAATTTGTTTTTTACATATCTCGCTTTATAATAGGACTTGTTTTTATAATTGCTGCAATCCCCAAAATTGCGGACCCTTTAACTTTTGCTAAATCAATTGAAGCTTATCAAATTATTCCTTTATTTCTCGTTAATATAACCGCTTTAATTCTCCCTTGGATAGAATTATTAATTGGAATTTTTATGTTAATTGGATTTTTATTAAGAGGTAGTTCGTTATTATCGATTTTTCTTTTTATAGCTTTTAGTATTATGATAGCAGTTACTCTAATACGGGGTTTATCAATTGATTGTGGTTGTTTTGGTAACTTAGATAGCCCATTAACAATATATAGATTAATTGAAGATCTGATTTTATTAGGTTTTGCTGTTTATGTTTATCTCTCAATAAAAAAAGGTATTTAGCAAATTTAAATTATGATTATTTATGGTAGAACAAGATAAAAACATCGATTCGGAACTTATTGATAGAGCCAAGAAAGGCGATGAGCGTGCATTTACTGAGTTGGTGAAACGTTATGAGAATATTGTTTATAGTTTTTCATACAAAGTTTGCCGTGATAAAGAAAAAGCCACGGAAACATTACAGGATACTTTTGTGAATGTTTACAAAAATCTCTCAGCATTTAAAGGCAAATCCAAATTCTCCACTTGGTTATATAGCATAGTTGCCAATAATTGTTTGATGAAGCGTAGAAAAAGCAAACTTGATGAAATCTGGATATCTTATGATGAACCAAAATCTGAAGATCTTGAGCCTGTAGATTTTCCTGCTTTTGATAAATCTCCAGCTGAACTTTTAATGGATAAAGAACTTCAGGAAAAATTAGATAGAGCAATTCTTATGCTTCCTACTGACTATAGAATGGTCTTCATTTTAAGAGATATTGAAGGTAAATCTACAGAAGAAACTGCAAAGATATTAAAATTATCTTTACCAGCAGTTAAATCGAGACTCAGACGTGCAAGGATATTTTTAAGAGACGAGTTAAATAAATATTTTTCTAAATAATGAGCAACTGCAAAGATACATATAAATTTATATGTGAAAATTTAGATGAAAACTTAAATTCACCAGCCTGTGTCGAAATAAAAAAGCATTTAGAAAATTGCCCAAAGTGTAAGGCATATTTAAATTCCTTAAAAGCCACAATAAGATTATATAAAGCACAAAAAAGTCCAGAACTTAAATTCAGTGTAAGTTCCCGCATTTTAAAACTTATCGGATCTCAAAAACCTCAAAAAAAAACGCAAAAAAACTAAGAAATGTAAGTGATTGCAAAGTGATTCTTTTCTGAGAGATCAGCATCACATATATTTTATAAACTATTGTATTTTTCATAAAAAAGAAGTATTTTAAAGTAGATTTTTATCAAATAACATAAGGAATATAAATTTATGCGCCGCCTCCCGAGCGCTAAAAAAATAATATATATATTGTTCTTCTTTTTTGTAAGTCTTGCGCAAAGTCAAAATGATACACTGACTATAGCTACTTATAATCTGCTCAATTATCCAGGGACAGATGCATCGGTCCGTAATCCATATTTCCGAGCCGTTATCCACTCAATGAAACCAGATGTTTTGATTGTTCAGGAAATGACCAGTCAAACAGGTGTTAATACGTTCCTAAATGATGTGATGAATAAATACCAGGCTGGACTATATTCAAGTGTTCCATTCAATGATGGTCCAGATACCGATAATAGCTTTTTCTATAGATCAGATAAAGTAACATTTCTTGGAGCTTATTATATTAATACTGCTCTCCGAAGAATAGCTGAATATACATTCCGTCATAATTTGAGTGGAGAAATTATTAGAATTTATTCACTCCATTTAAAAGCATCACAAGGTTATGAACAAGATAGATTAGCAGAAGCAACAATACTCAGGAATTATCTAAATAATCTCCCATCTGGTACAAATTTTATAGTCGGTGGCGATTTTAATATATATACAAGTAATGAACCTGCATTTCAAAAATTAACTGGCAGTGAAGCTGATAATGATGGCCGTTGTTTCGATCCAATTAACGCTGTCGGAAATTGGAATAATAATTATGCGTTCCGTTTCATCCATACTCAATCTTCTAGAGTAAGAAGTTTTGGTGGTGGGGCGATTGGTGGATTAGATGACAGATTCGATATGCAACTTGTATCTGAAAGTCTACTTGATAATATTATAGTTTCTTCTTACAAAGCATACGGTAACGACGGAAATCATTTTAACGATTCTATAAATCGTTTACCAAATTATGCAGTGCCAGATAGTGTGGCTAATGGATTACATTATGCATCTGATCATATTCCTGTTGTTGCAAAATATGTGTTCACCTCTCTAACTGCGTTTAACTTATTATCTCCATCAAATAACTCAATTCAAATACCTGTTAATGGTGTATTAATCTGGAACCGCTCTATCGGTGCTACAGCTTACGACGTATATCTCTCTACGGTTAATCCACCAACATCTATAATTAGTAGTAATCAGACAGACACTACGTACAATTATTCCGGTTTACTATACAATACAAAATATTACTGGAAGGTAGTTGCAAAAACAGAATCTTATAGCTTGGATGCAAATAATTCACCGTACAATTTTACGACAATTGTACCTTTACCACCAACATCGTTTAATCTTTCCTCTCCAGAAGATAACGCTATAGAGCAACCTCGTTCTGGATATCTTTCTTGGAGTTCATCTCCAACTGCAAATGCATATGATGTATATCTGGATACTGTAGCTAATCCTACAACCCTTGTTAGTTTGAATCAATCCGATTCGACTTATTATTATCAAAACCTGATTGCTAATACCACATACTACTGGAAAGTTGTTGCTAAAAATGAATTTGGTTCAACTCAGGCGTCTAACTCACCATGGAAATTTACAATAGCAAACGTACCTCTTGCACCAACAAATTTAACTGTAGATAACAAATCTTATAATCGAATCCATTTACAATGGCAGGATAATGCAAATAATGAATTAGGGTATAGAGTATATAGATACATTGGTTCAAATAAAGTTAATGTAAGTGGCGATTTACCACCAAATTCTACGAGTTTTCAGGATACAGGTCTTATACCAAATACTATGTATGCTTATGAGGTTTTAGCATTTAATGAAATGGGCGAAGGTAACTATGCTACACTTGAAACTTACACAACCGCTCAACAACCTTCTATATTGGATAAATATCAATACGGTACAAATTCAATATATTTAAATATTGATCCAGCAGATAATCCATCCTATACGATGTTTGCTATAATGGTAACTGCCGATACTTTGATTGAGAGTTATGTACAGGGTGATGGTAATCTTTCACCTGATAAATTCTGGCAAAACCTTAATAGTTGGCATAGTAACGGATTTGTGAAGATTTTAAATTTACCTTCTGGAACTCTTTTCTATATAAAAATATTTGCAAAAAACCAGGAAGGTATAGAAATTTCCTCCGAATTTGATACTATATCAACTCAAACATTTTCAGTTATGGCAAATGTAAATAATGGGTGGAATTTGGTTTCTGTGCCAGTTCAGCGTGCTGATATGAGAAAAATCGCTATCTTTCCAGAAGCTTCTTCAAGAGCGTATGCTTTTGAAAATGGCTATCTTTCGAAAGACACACTTCAAAATGCTAAGGGTTACTGGCTTAAATATTTAACTTCAAAAAGTATTGAATTATCTGGAATTCCAATCCTTGTTGATACATTCTATATGAGTTCAGGATGGAATCTAATTGGTTCAATTTCTAATCCAGTTGCTTTTAATCAAATTATTCAAGTACCCGAAAATTTAATTGTTTCGAATCTTTATGCTTATGGTGATGGTTATTTGTTTGCTGACACTATATTACCAGGTTTAGCATATTGGTTAAAGGCAAATAGTGATGGTTATTTGATTTTAAATACAGGAAATCAGCTAAAAGCCGAAGTTATTTCAAATAAATTGGATCTTTCAGCATATAATCAAATTATATTGAGTAATGATGAAGGGAAAAAACAAATATTATATTTTAGCAATAAACCAGTAAACAATATTCAATTTTTTGAAGTACCACCACCTCCACCTGCAGGTGTGTTTGATGCAAGGTTCGAGTCCTCATCGATTTTAGTATCTTTCGCTGAAATAAGCGAACATAAAGTTTTATTGCAATCTGTAAATAGTATCTTAAATATTGAATGGAAAATAGTTGATAATAATGTTTATGAATTAACGGATGAAGCCGGTGATATTTATGTAAATATGAACAATACGGGTTCAAAAAGAATAAGTAAAGTTGGTGTGGGGAAATTATTGCTTAAAACGAGCAGAACAAATTACAACACTCCTGAAATATCAAGTTTCGAATTACAACAAAACTATCCCAATCCTTTTAATTCAAATACTGTAATTAGTTTTATTGTACCAGAAGATGCATTTGTAACTCTGGAAGTATTTGATGTGCTCGGGAGTAAAGTTATGACTTTGGTTAGCGAAATTAAAAATTCAGGGAATTATAAAGTAAATTTTGATGCAACTAATTTATCGGGTGGCGTTTATTATTATAAATTAACAGCTGGTAAATATTCTGGATTTAAAAAGATGATTTTAATTAAATGAATCTGAATGAATAAACTATTTGTATTTTTTTTCATTTTTTTAGTCGCAACAAATAGTTGCAGGAAAAAATCTGAATTAGAAAAATTAATTCCAGAGAAATTAGGTAATTTTGAACTGGAACAGATTGAGCATAATACTGAAAATATTTTAATCCATTCTACAATAAAACCCACAAATAACTTAAAAGCAACATATTTATTTAAACAAAATTCTGCTGAACTTTATTTGTATAGCTATAAAGATACTATAAGTGCTATTTCCGCATTTCACTATATTATGAGAGAATTGAGATCGGATACAGTTAATTACAAACATATTATACCTCGATTTGATGTGAATATATTCTTTATAATGGCATTAAAGGATGATAAAGCTAATTATGTTTTCACGAAATCAAGGTATATTTACTGGTTAAATTGTGATAAACGCTCAGGTGAGAATATTATTAAAGATCTTATAAATTATAGTCGTTGATAATTATTTAAATTCTTTTTATATTTATCTAAATTTAAATTAAACATAAGATAATAAAGCGCCAGTAGCTCAACTGGATAGAGCATCAGCCTACGGAGCTGAGGGTTAGGGGTTCGACTCCCTTCTGGCGCGCATTATTAATTAATTAACTATTCGATGGATTCTGCAGAAAAAGACAAAATATTAATAGTTGATGATGAAGAAATCCTCAGATTTCTGATATCTTCAAAGTTGGAGGAGGCGGGATTTAAAGTTGATACTGCATCAAATGGTATGATATGTTTACAAAAACTTCCAGCTTTCCAGCCAGATCTTATAATCCTTGATATAAATATGCCACTTATGGATGGCATTTCAACAGCGCTTGAAATTAGAAAAAATAAATCTTTCTCTAAAATTCCGATAATCTTTCTGACTGGCGCAGATTCAACTGATTCAGTACGTGCTGCTTTTGAAGCAGGTGGCGATGAATTTCTATCTAAACCAATTAACGCAGATGAACTTTTAATCAGAATCAACGCTCTTTTGAGAATGTACAGAGCCGAAGTGGAAGCTGAAAATCTATCACGGAAATTTCATTATTTGCTTATACAGGATTTTTTAAATTATTCTACTGCCGTTAAGTTACCACTAACAATGCTTGCTGAAGAATCACTCGGACCTCTAAATGAACAACAAAAAGAAATTGTTAATTTAGCTATTAAAGCATTAAATGAAAATATACAACTCCTGCAGGAAACGGCTCTTTTTATAAAATTAGATCCAACCAAAATTGCAATTAATCGTAAACCTCAAAATATTATCAAGCTGATAAATGAGAACATACAAAAATTCAATATATTGATTGATAAAAAAAATATTGTGTTATATACCGATTTCCCATCTGATGAGCTAATACTTGAAATAGATGAAGAACACATTAAACAATCACTATTTTTGCTATTAAATTATGTGATAGAGCGGGTACCTAATAGAAGTAATATTCATCTTGGAGTATCGCTGATGGATGGCTTGTCTGGAGAAGAAAAATATTTTAAATTTTCCATCAAGGATTCCAGTGAACCAATAAGTGAAGATGAAATTAATCTTTTAATCGATCGGTACGAACAAGCCAGATGGAATAAAATAAGCATGGAAAAAAACTTATCACTCACTATTTGCAAACTCGTTATTGAGGCACATAATGGCAAATTCTGGTGCGAAAGTAAAGAGGATGGCAATTATTATAATTTTTCAATACCGATGAATCTACTCAATAATAAAAATTTGTAAGGCAATCTGATGGAAATATCAATTTTGAAATCTTCAATTTTAATCGTGGATGACTCCGATTATATTAAAGCTATTACAAGCACTCTCTTAAAAAGAGAAGGTTTCACAAATATTTTTGTTGCAAGCGATGGAATCTCTGCTCTTGAAAAATTTAAGGAAATTAATCCGGACATTGTTATCCTTGATATAATGCTACCCAAAATGAATGGTCTGGATGTTTTATTAGAAATGAGGAAGTTAAATCCACAGGCAAAAATTATTGTTATCTCATCCCTTGCAACAATAGAAAATATACAGCAAGCAAAAAATTTAGGTGCAGCATATTATCTTGTTAAACCTTTCGATAATCAATACTTTATAAAAGTTGTAATAGATTTACTAACTACAAAAGGAAAGGAGTAGCTATGTTATGTCCTACTTGTAACAACGAAAACGCCCCTCAAAGATTATATTGTGCTAAATGTGGAAGTATGTTAAATTCTAAAAGACACTTTTGTGGATTTGTTAATAACGAATCAGATATTTATTGTGGTGGTTGTGGCATGATTTTGAAAGAATCTGAGGTAAAACCTGATGTTGATATTAAAGGTAAAAATATTTTTAGCCTAAATACCGAATTAATAACCGAAGAGGATATAAAAAATATTCTTGAGGAGTGTTCATTACAGTTTACATCCAGGAAATCATCTCTAACTCAGGAAGAAATAGAAAAATTATTCAAATCATAAAAACAAAAGGGAGTTGATATGTTATTTGATGAAGATATCGCCTTTATTACAAACTTAATTACCAAGAATATTTTAGATAAAACGCAATACGAGAGATTGCAAAAAACTTTGAAAGAAAGCCCAAACCGTACCTGTACTGATGTGCTAGTTGAAGAATTTGGTATTTCAGATAGTTTGATAAGACAGGAGATTGCAAAATTATATAACATTCCAGAAGTTGTCATAAATGAGGGAAACATTACATTAAAAGAAAGTTTATTATCTAACGCAACTTGCATAAAATATCGATTAATTCCTGTGAGTGTAATGGGTACGGAGCTGACTGTAGCTTTTATAAACTCACCATACAAAAATTTGCTTGAATTATTAAAGCAGGAGGCTAAAAAAGTAATAATTCCTGTGGTAATTTCTTATTCAAATTTTAAGAACCTTTTGAAGTCATCTGCTAAAGAAGAACAAGTAAAAATTGTTAGTAAAATAAATTTCGAGCAATTTGATATTCGTAAAGTAAGTAAGGATAAAATATTAGAGGCACACAAACTCGGGCGATTACCATCTATTGAAACTTTACTCGACGAAATAATCATTCAAGCATTAAATGCAAATGCACACGATATCCACTTTGAAACCTTGGAAAATGAACTCCGCGTAAGAATTGATAAAGATGGTGTGTTTGAAAGATTGGTTTCTTTCCCAAAGGAGTTTATTGAATTTTTTGGCAATGTTATTAAAACTAAAAGTGGACTTAATACTTTTGAAAGAAAAAAACCACAAGAAGGCTCGTATACTGTTGAAATCGGAAATAATGAAATAGATATTCGTGTTATTACTTTACCAGTACTCTTTGGAGAAAGAATAGCACTCAGGTTATTTATTAAGAAAGCAACCATTAAACCAATTGAAGACCTGGGATTTTTAAATAAAGATCTTGATAATATACTTTATCTGTTAAATAAACCCTTTGGCTTGATTTTAATTACAGGCCCTGCAAGCAGTGGTAAAAGTACATCTCTTTATGGGATGGTGAGTGAGTTAAATCGACCAGAAAAAAATATTATTACTGTTGAAGATCCCATCGAGTTTAAACTTGATTTTGCTACTCAGGTAAATCTCGGTACCGATTCATCATCAAATTTGGAAATTTTAAAAGCAATTTTAAAACAAAGACCTAATGTTATAATGCTTAGCGAAATTCGTGATGCTGAGACTGGGATTATTGCTGCTGAGGCTGCTTTAAATGGAAATCTTGTGCTCTCCACAATGCTTGCGGACAGTGCAATCGGTACTATCCCGCAATTATTACACAAGGGTATTCCAAACCACTGGCTGGCACCAACTTTACTCGGAGTAATAAGTCAAAAATTGGTAAGAAAAATTTGTAACGATTGTAAAGAAGAGTATATCCCATCCAGAGAGGAACTTCAAAGAATTGGGATTCAAGATGTTAATCTTGAATTAAAATTTTATAGAGGGAAAGGCTGTTCAAATTGTGGTGGGACTGGCTATAGTGGTAGAACCATAATTTATGAGATATTAATAGTTGATGAGGAAATGAGAAATCAAATTTTTCAGGACCCTTCAATTAAAAAATTGAAAGAAATAGCAATCAATGGTGGTTTTAAAAATATTAGATATAATGCAGTTAAAAAAATTCTTCTTGGAGATGTTTCAACATCAGAAGTCGTTAGAGCATTAGGATGAAACAGGAACAGAAAAGATATGAATATTGGATGGAAATTGCCCTCAGAGAAGCAGAAAAAGCCTATGAAAATGATGAAGTTCCAGTTGGAGCCATCATTGTTTTTTCAAATCAAATTATAGGTAAAGGTTATAATCAGATTGAAAAATTGCAGGATCCGACTGCGCATGCAGAGATGATCGCAATTACAGCAGCTGCATCATACTTGAAATCGCGTAGGTTTGAAGGTTGTGAGATGTATGTAACGCTTGAACCCTGTGCAATGTGTGCAGGAGCAATAGTTTTAGCCCGTATTCCAACACTGATTTTTGGAGCGTATGATAATAAAGCTGGTGCCTGTACTTCTCTTTATACAATAGTAAACGATATTCGATTAAACCATCGTGTACATACAAAAGGTGGGATTTTAGAGGATAAATGTAGTAATTTGCTAAAGGAATTTTTTCTTACAAAAGCCCGTAAAAATAGTGTTTAAATAATTGCTTTTTAATTCAAATTTTCTTATAATCCACTTGAAGCCTGGCAGTTGTGTCACCACCGCCTCCCGATTAAATATATATGTTCTGATAATAAAGATTTAAAAATAAAAAAAGGAGTTGTTATATGAAAAAGATAATTTACTTTTTGTTCTACATTATTATTTTATTAGTAATTTTCTATGATGATGCTAAATCACAACAGGTTTTATTATATGAAGGATTTGAGTCACCTGCATCTCCAGGATTACCACCAGGATGGACAACTACAACAATCCGTCGTCCAACTGGTGACTGGTTCGATACGACTTTAGTTGCTAATTCGGGTTCACAGGTATGTTATAATATTGATGCAACAAAAGAACAAATATTATACACTCCTTCAATTAATTTTACAGGTTATTTAGCTGATTCAATTATATTTTATGCTAGAAGATCATCATCATTTAATGCGATCTTAAGTTGGGAAGTATCAACAAACAATGGAAGTACTTGGGAATTAATTGACACACTCGTATATTCTATTCCTACTGGTGGTTTCAAAAAATATTCTTTTAAAATTCCCTCATTTGTTGATAATTTGAGTAATGTCAAATTTAGATATAGGAATCAGGGTAATGGAACTGGAGCTGGTGGAACTATTCGAATTGATGATGTTACAATTTATGGTTTGAAAACAGCAATTGACGATGGTGATGGAACTGCAACATTAGTAAATGATGGCGCAGGAATATTAAATGGATCACCAATATTTTCTAGGAACAGTTCAGGGCAAACAATAAAAGTAACAATTACAGGTTTATCAGTAGGATTATTGGATCAAGTTCGTCTCACTGTCCCATCCGATTTCTCAGGCTTTAGTGGTAGCAATGTTACTCTTGGCGGTGCATTTGCTGGTAAATCAACAAGCATAGTTGGTAACAAAATAACTGTACTCAATGCTGCATTAGGAACAACTCCTGGTACAATTACTATCTCAAATCTAACATCCCCGAATCCGGTGGGTTCGGCACTGAATGGAAACTCAACCTGGTTAGTAGAAACTGCAAAATTAGGTGGGACTTTAACACCTATCCTCGTTTCACCAATTTCATATACAATAATTCCAATTTCTAATATCAAAACTGGTGGAGTTGATGGTTATGGTAATAGCGACGACGGTAATACACCGGTAATGTTGGGACAGATTGTTGCAGTTAGTGGGGTTGCAACAATTGAACATCAAGTTTTGAACACTGCAAGTTATACAAGCTTTTACATACAGGAAGGCACATACGGGTTACAGGTATTTAGAAATGCTGCACCAGTTGTAACCTGGGTAAGGGGCGATCAGTTAATATTAAGAGGTACAATAGGGCAATATAATGGTGGTATGCAAATAGTCCCATTCAGTGGAACTTCACCCAATTTCTTTAATCTGGGTGCTGGTACAATGCCAAGTCCGTTAATTCTTACAAACGCTTCAGATATAACTGAACAGTATGAAGGAAGGTTAATTCAGCTAAATAATGCAACCTTCGATTCTGCCGGTCAGACATTTATTGGTAGTGCGGTAGATCGTGGTATGAATAATTTTAGGACATCACCGGTTGATACAGGTACTTTGTTTATACATGGTTCTAACACAGCTGTAGTAGGCAAAACAATTCCTGCATCTGCAAATATTCTCGGTGTGGTACATCAGCGTAATGATATAATTGGTGCAGGGCAAACAAAATATAAAATTGCAATCCGAAATATGGCAGACCTTGGACTTAATCCTGCTGATGGTTCAGGTACAGCTACGATAAGTCCAACTCAACAGATTGTTGGTACCACATCGTTGACACAGACCATTGTACTCAAAGGTGATGGAGTTAATACAATAGGTGGAATGAGTGTAACAATACCATCAAGTTGGACCTGGACTGGGAATGCCGCTCATGTCGATATTTCAGGACCTGGTTTTGCATCAGCATCAAAAGCAATTAGTGGAGATGGAAGTTCAGGAAATCCCTGGGTTATTACACTTGAACCAACGGCAGTAACAAATTCAGACACTGGAATTGTTACAATTACAAATTTGACAGCTCCATCGGTTACAGGTTCAACCACATTTTTTATTAAAACCAAAGGTGTTGGTGGTACATATGAAGCAATCGGTGTTCAACCAACTGTTACAATAATTACAGCCCCAGCTACGCTTCCATTTGTAGAGATTTTTGATTATCCAACAGGAGATAAGCTTACTGATCACGACTGGAGTGCACATAGTGGTGCTGGAACTAATTCAATAACGGTAAATGCAGATCCGTTAATTTATAGCGGTTACATTCATTCTGGTGTTGGTAAATCTGTTACTTTAACTACATATGGCGAGGATGTTAACAGAGTATTTGAATCTGTTAACACCGGATCTATTTATGCTTCGTTTATGGTAAAATTCGATACAGCATTGGCTTCACCCGAATATTTCTTCCACTTGAGTCCTGCTGGAGTACCAACTACTCATACTGCAAGAATTTATTTCAAAAAAGATCCATCTGGAAATATTGCTTTTGGTGTAACCAAAGGTGCGGCACCTGATACTGGATGGACAGCTTATAATTATTCATTAGGTACTACATATTTATGTGTGTTGAAATATACATTTAATACAGGCTCGACTACTGACGATGAAATTAAACTCTGGATTAATCCTGACTTGAGCGGATCAGAACCAACAGCTGATATAATTTATACAACTTCAACCAATGATCCAAGCAATTTAGGTACTGTTGCACTACGGCAGGGTGCAGGCAATTCTACACCTGCAGTAACAATTGGTGGTTTGAGAATAGCAACAAGCTGGATACCGTCAAGCTCGACTTCTTTAAATATTGTCTATAACCAGGGATGGAATATGATTTCTGTGCCGGTTATAGTTCCAGACTTCAGAAAATCTGTTGTCTTCCCAACAGCTGTCTCCTCAGCTTTTGCGTTTGATAATGGATATAAAACAAAAGATACTTTGGAAAATGGAGTAGGTTACTGGTTGAAATTTGCCTTTAACCAAACTGTTTCGATGGATGGTATACCTCGCATTTCAGATAGCTGCAATGTTAAACAGGGATGGAATATGATTGGAACATTGAGTGTTCCCGTTTTAGTCAGTCAAGTGACTCCTGGTTCTGGAGTAACGATTCTTTCACAATTCTATGGTTATCTTAATGGTTATCAAACTGTAGATACACTGAAACCAGGTAAAGCTTATTGGGTTAAAGTATCCGCTGATGGTAAGTTGTATTTGAATTCTACATTAAAATATTCGAAACAAAGAGATGCGTTATTGGAAAAAGTTAAGAAATTAAATACAATTACAATTAAAGATGCTGCTGGATCAATACAAACACTGTACTTTGGGGAAGATGAGAATTTATTAGCGAATATTGATTATTTCGAACTTCCACCTGCAGCACCTGCAAATGTATTTGATGTTAGGTATCAAACAAATCGTTTTGTTGAGCTCTTTTCATCAAAATCTAATTCTGTGGAATCTTATCCAGTATCAATATCTGGAGCTGTTTATCCGCTTACAATTGAATGGAGTATTAATAACTCGAATGATCTTGTTTACGAATTAAGCCAGGTTATCGATCAGGATCAAAGAAATCACATTACACTTAATCAATCAGGAAGTATTCAGATTACAGATAATAATGTTATCGGATTACAGCTTAAAGCTGGTGGTAAAGAATTAATGCCCAAAGAATTTGGGTTGAGCCAGAATTATCCAAATCCGTTTAATCCAACAACAAAAATGATTATTTCACTACCTAAGAATGCCTATGTGAAATTAGCTATTTATGATATATTGGGTAGAGAAGTTGAAAAATTAATTGATAAGGATATGACAGCTGGTAATCATACGGTTGAAATTAGCTTAAATTCAACGAAATCACTACCAAGTGGTGTATATTTTGCGAAAATGACCGCAAAATCAGCAGATTATGAAAATTTGAATTTTGTGCGGAAGATCACAATTTTGAAGTAAGATTATCACTATTTTAGTTACAAGAGAAGCACCGCTCTTAAAAAATAATGTCCCGGCTCGAAATTTATGAGCTGGGACATTATGAAAAATATATAAAGCCCAGCGACTATATTAATTAGGATCAAAAAAGTTTTTCTGAAAAATGAAAATTCTAAAAGGAGTAATACCATGAAAACCAGATATTTTATAACTTTTATTTTTATATTTTTATTCTGTTCTTTTCACCTTTTTAGTTATGATGGTGAGACCTACAGATCTTTTTCTCCTGTGAATCTGGCTACAGCAGAGAAAGCTGTTAAAAAACAAGTAAGCGCAAGTGAATGGAGTTTTACCTTTACAAATAATACAAATTATAGTGTTAATGGATTGTATTTCGAATCAGCATCGAGTATTATTAATATTGACGATATTGGATTGTTTAACACTGTATCAAATTTGACAGCTGATCGTAAGAAGTGGCAATTTAATGGAACAGCTACAATTTCTCCAGGTCAATCTGTGGTAATAAAAGGGACTGGAACAAAGAAAGCATTAAAAATTTCAAAATGGTATTGGACTGTGAACGGTAATCGTGTTGGTTTTGTAAATAGATCATCACCTCCAGGTGAACAGAAATTTTTCTTGCCGATGCCAAATATCTCAAATTTAGGTGAAGAACTTTTTAAACGCACTGACCTTTCAAAAGGGCTTGTTATTGGTATACCTCAAACGGTAAAAAATACAAATTATGCATGGGTTAGAATCAAGAAATGGAAGGATTTGCAGAAAAACTTAATTGATAATACTGGTATGCACATAGGGAATCCTCAAGGATTCAAAAGCTTTATTGATGGTAAACCAATTAAAGGTGAACAAAAATTATTATCACCTAAAAAATTTAATGATAGATTATTTGCAGAACTTTTAACATTAAAATTTAACATTGCGGCAAGTAAATATGGTAGAACACCTGTAGGTTTTGATAATTTAATTTACAATGATCCGACAAGTCCACTAAATGGATTGACAATTAATCAGATTGCCCTCAAAGCAGATTCGGCAATGACGTTCTACACAAAATTTTCAACTGGTATGTTTATTATTTTGGAACAGACTATTAACAGAATTAACCGTGCCTTTGAAGGAGAAATTGATACTGTGAGTTTTGGTGCTAAAACAGTTTTTACCGGAACTAGAGGATTGAGTGAAGTCAACTTTTTAACGGCTGGAAGGACCTCTTCAACAGTAACTTTGATTGAAAGAGAAAGTTTGCTAGATGAGGAATCTACATTTGAAATACCAGTACAAAATTATCCGAATCCTTTTAACCCAAAAACAATAATTGAATTTAAATTAAATAATGATGCGTTGGTAAGTTTGAAAGTTTATGATATGTTGGGAAGAGAAATTGCGGTATTGGCAGATGATGAGATGTTTGATGCAGGAGTGAATAGTGTTGAATTTGATGGGCAAAATTTAGCAGCTGGTATTTACTTTTACCAATTGATTGTTCGAGATGTAGATACGCAAGATTTGCTCTTTAAAACAGCAAAAAAGATGATTTTAAACAAGTAGGACAAAAAATTGCCTATTTTTTGTGATTTAGGGCATTTTTTAGAATATTTTTTTAAAAAAAATTAACTAACCACTTGCATCAAATCAAAGAAAATTATATATTATAGCAAAACTCATTGCTATTTAATGGGTTAGCAAAATTATTAATATGTAAAGTCGAGTATAAAAATATGAAGCTACCCAAAAAGTTTTTAATTGCAAATATTATTCTGTTAATAAAGAGTTTTGTAGCACTTTCGCAATGGCCATGTTCTTCTAACGAGGCTTTACCAGTTGTAACTGAAGCAAATAATCAATGGAATCATAGTGTTTTACTCGACGGTGATGGAGATATCATATATTTATGGCAAGACAAGCGTTCAGTGACTTATGAAAATGTTTATCTACAGTGTTTCAAAAAGATAGGTGTTTCAGATTGGCAAGTTGGTGGAATTCCAGTTGCTAATTCAACTGGAAATCAATCAGGTGCACGCGCAATTGCTACAAATACTGGTGTTATAGTTGTATGGCATGATAATCGAAAAGGGACAGACTACGATATATATGCTCAAAAGTTTGATAAGTCTGGAACTGCATTATGGGCTGCTAATGGTATAGTAATTTGTAATGCCTCAGGTAATCAGCAGAATCCAAGAATAGTTCCAGATAATCAAAATGGTGTAATAATTGTTTGGCAAGATAGGAGGAACGGAACAGACAATAATATTTACGCACAAAGAATTAACTCAAATGGACAAATACAATGGACTTCAAATGGAGTAATAGTCTGTTCTGCACCATATGATCAATTTAATCCTGAAGTAGTTACTGACGGAAATGGTGGTGCTATAGTAGCATGGCACGACTATAGATCAGGTAATGGATATATAGATATTTATGCTCAAAGAATTTCATCGACAGGGACAATGATATGGCAGGCAAACGGTGTTCCGATTACAACAGCAAGCAATAATCAATACAATTTACAGATAATACAAGATGGATATAAAGGTGCAATTATTGTTTGGCAGGATCGGCGAAATTTAACAAACGATGAATTGTATGGTCAAAGAGTTAGCCCTTCGGGTGCTATACTCTGGCAACTCAATGGTAGCCCAATATCTACAGGGAGTGGTTTCAAATCTTATCCCAAACTTGCATCCAATAGTAATGGCGGTGCTTATGTAGTTTGGCAGGATAATCGGAATGGCATCGATTACAATATCTATATACAGAATGTTTCATTATTTGGGGAACTATTGTGGACCGCAAATGGTGTTCCTGTTTGTAGTGCTACGGGACATCAATACTATCCTCAGATTGGATCCGATACCAATGGTAATGCTATTGTAGTATGGCAAGATAAGAGAAATGGTAATGACTTTGATATTTATGCTCAGAGGCTTGATGCAAATGCAGTTCCAAAATGGACAGTGAATGGAGTTCCGGTTCAAGTAGCACCTTATGATCAAATTGAACCCAAAATTGTAATGGATGAGGATGGTGGAGCTATCATATCATGGACTGATTACAGGGTAGGTAATAGTTATTCAGATATTTATGCTCAGAGAATAGGTGTTAATGGTAAAATTGCGGGTGGTTGTTTTAGAACCTTTACTCAAGGTGATTTTATAATGAAGGGAAATCGACTTAAAGTTTCTTCTAGTGTACCGCGCCCAATGCCGAATGGTGGAAATGTTAGAGATACACTATTTAAGCGTGGTTTATTCCCACAGGGAATTGTCATAGGTATCGCTAAACCGGAAAGTTCCTCTGTTTATGGTTGGATTAGATTACAAAGAAGTTCAAATGTTCGCCGTTTTCTCCCACAATCTGGTTATCCCAGACCTTTTGATATGAGAGGAACAAAATATTTTATCAAAGAATTAAAGAATCCAACCCAAAGAATATATGACAACCATCTTGTAGGTGAATTGTTAACACTTAAATTAAATTTAGCAGCAAGCGATAATGGCATAATTCAAAGTGGACTTGGAGAAATTATATATTATGATACCACTAAAGGTAATGGTTTTAACGGGAAATCTATTCGAAGAATAGTTGCAATCGCTGACAGTGCTTTAACTAAGTGGAGAAGCTATCCTGGCTTTAACTACTTGTTACTTGACTCTGTGCTAACAAGGATCAATAATGCTTTTTATGGACCAATCGATACTATTTCTGTCACACCACTTAAATTAAAGAATGTTAGAAGTGTATATAGTATCCCATATTTGCGCCTCGATAATACAAATCCTAAATCTCCTGTTTTACTATCACATTATGAACCTGATGATCAACCACAATCACTTAAGTTATTCCAAAATTATCCTAATCCTTTTAATCCTTACACAACAATCGAATTTGAACTTACAGAGCCAGCAATTGTAACTTTGATTATTTATAATACATTGGGTCAGGAAATTACCAGATTGCTAGATAACGAAGAGATTGAATCTGGTAGAAATTCAGTTACTTTCGACGCTTCAGGCTTGGCAAGTGGAATTTATTTTTACAATCTCATTGTTAACCATTCAATACAACATACCAGAAGAATGTTACTGTTAAAGTGATGTTTTAAGTCGAAAATTTATTATTAAATAAAAAAGTGTTTTATTATGAATAGAATTTTAATTGTTTTGTTCTTTTCTTTTTATTTTTTTAATTCAGGTGGTTCATCAGAATTATATAAACAAGTAAAAATATTTATTCCCGATCAAACTTCTTTTCAAAGACTTTTAGAAACTGGAATTGATCTCGAGGGAGCTGAAGGTAAGATAGGTGATTGGTTTCAGGTAGTAGTTAATGAAGAAGATTTAAAATTATTAAATCAAACTGGATTAACTTATTATATTATCATTGATGATTATTCAAAATTTTTAGAAAATCGCCTTTATAAAGGTCCATATAACGCTTTAGGTTTTGGTTACGGAAGTATGGGGGGATATTATACATATAGTGAAATCATTCAACAGCTTGATTCTATGAAGCTACTCTACCCCGATCTAATAACTGCTAAACAAATTATCGGTATATCCATTCAGGGAAGGAATATTTATGCAGTGAAAATTTCAGATAATCCAGATATTAATGAAACTGAGGAGCCATCTGTACTATATACCGCTCTCACACATGCGCGTGAACCGCAAGGTATGATGACTATAATTTACTACATGTGGTGGCTTCTGGAAAATTATTCTTCTAATTCTGAAGCAAATTATTTGGTAAATAATCGTCAGATATGGTTTATTCCAGTCATCAATCCCGATGGTTATTATTATAATCAGACCACTAATCCAAATGGTGGTGGACTGTGGCGTAAAAATCGAAGGAATAATGGAGATGGTTCATATGGAGTGGATTTAAATAGAAATTTTGGACCTTATGCATACTGGAATGCTCCTAACGGTGGATCAAGTACGACACCTTCGTCTGATACATATCGTGGTGTAGCTCCATTTTCTGAGCCAGAAACAAATACAATCCAAAACTTTTTAGCCGGCAAAAATATTCGTGCCTGTTTAAACTATCATACATATAGTAATTTGCTGATTTATCCATATGGTGCTTTAGTTAGAGAAACTCCTGATTCCTTGATTTATAGGGAATATGCAAAAGATATGACTAAATATAATCGTTATGTGTATGGTACAGATCAACAGACAGTTGGATATGCTACCAGAGGTAATAGTGATGATTATATGTACGATGGGGACATACCAAACAATGGGAAAATTTTTGCTATGACGCCTGAAGTTGGTTCGAGTAGTGATGGTTTTTGGCCACCAACTCCTAGGATTCTACCGCTCGCTCTCGAGAATCTTTATCCGAATAAATATTTATCCAAAGCAGTAGGTGCATTTCCTCAAATGTTAACTCATAATGTCAATGATAGTTCAGGAGATAATTTTATAGACCGTGATGAAAAATTTATATTAAATATAGTATACCGAAACAAGGGTTTGGACTCAGCAAAAAATTTATCATTACAATTGTCTACTTTAAGTGAGGATTTGATAATTCCAGCTGAACCAATTTACATCGATAATATTCCTCCTCTCTCAAATCAAATTGTAAATTTTGATTGTAGAGTTAAGAAACGAGCTACTACCGGTGTAAGTACAAAAATATTTCTAACAACTATTGATAATTCAGGATATATATCGTATGATACATTAAATATTTTGATCGGAAAGTTAAATTTGGCTTTTTCTGATAGCGCCAATGATGGTACAATTAACTGGGATACTGGAATAAGCTGGGGGCTATCAAATGATGCGCAATCTCCACCGTTCAGTTTTACAGATAGCCCGAGTGGGAACTATGCTAATAACACTGATAACAGCCTGACACTTCTAAATAATAGAAAATTGGCTTCAAGTTCTATGATTAAACTGCTCTTTTCTGCTAAATGGAACATTGAAGCTAAATATGATTTCGCTATGGTTGAAGTATCCAGTAACGGAGGTACATCTTGGACGTCAGTAAATGGAAAATATACAAAACCTGGTAGCGGTGTGGGAGTACAAACAATTGGTACATATGGTTACGACGGTATACAATCAAGCTGGATAGAGGAGGAAATGGATCTATCCCCATTTGCATCATCGCAATTCAAAATACGTTTTCGGCTACGCAGTGATGGTAGTGTAAATGCAGATGGTTTTTATGTAGATAATATTAGATTATTATATTGTAAAGTGGACAGTGCAAAATTTGCTGAAATGGCTTACACTCCACCCTTAATTGATTTTGGAAATGTTCATGTGTATAATACAAAAGATTCAAGCATCCTGATTCAAAATCTCTTAACTTCTAACGACTCACTTCGATGCAATATACAATTAAAGTATGGTATTGATTTTATTTTGGGTTCTCAATCAAATTTTTCAATACCAGTCGGCTCTGAAGAAAATCTACAAGTAACATTTTATCCCCAGTCGGTAGGATTGATTACTGATACTTTAATTATTAATCATTCAAGTGATGTGTATGATAATCCAGTTTTGGTTCCTTTACTTGGTAATTCGATAATATCAAATAGTTTTTTTGCTGATTTGATTATTAAATATAATTTGAATTTAGATACACTATATTTTGGGGCAGAGGATGGTGCAAGCGATACCCTGGATCCAGATTTTGGAGAAATTGAACTCGATGAATTACCACCACAAGGAGTATATGATGCAAGATGGTCTATCAATGGAACAAATGGTTCCAAAATAGACATTAGGGATACAATTTCTGAAACCAAAATTAAAAATATTTATAGATTAAGATATCAGCTCTCGCAGCAAAATGACACAATCATAATTAAATGGAATAAAAACAAGTTTGGATCTGGTTCATTTATACTTAAGGACTCTATTACGAATGGTGATTTAGTTTTAATGGATATGAAAAAGAATGATTCATTAATAATAGTTGGTGAAGATGCTTCTCCCTTGTTGATATTCCATGAAATAAATCCTTTACTTGTAGTTAAGGTTAATAAGGGGTGGAATATTATTTCAGTACCAACTGAATTGGATTTTTATCATAAAAATTTTGTTTTTCCTGGTTCTGTTTCTTTAGCTTTTGGTTATAATAATTCTGAAGGTTACTATTCTGTTGATACTTTATCCATTGGAAAAGGTTATTGGCTAAAATTTAAGTCCGATAGGGAATGTTTGTTTACAACTTCACAAATATTAATAGATACAATTTCACTGACGCAGGGGTGGAATTTGATTGGAGCAATTGGTAAAAACATTAAAGTTGAGAACATCGAAACAGTACCAGAAAATATTATTTCTTCTCCTATTTATGGTTACTTTGATGGTTATAAGATGGCCGATACCTTAAAACCAGGTTATGGATTCTGGCTGAAATCCGATCAAAATGGTAAATTAATACTTAATGCACTTAATTCTAACAATAATCTTTCTAAAATTAGAATCAACAATGAGTTCATTAATTCTTTACTAATCACTGATAATTTAGGTAATCAGGGTCAATTGTATTTTACACTAAATAATTTAGAAAACATTGCTTATTATACACTACCACCTTTACCTCCAATTGAAATTTTTGATGTTAGATTTAAATCTCAAAGATTTATTGAATTAATTGATGGTATCAATAATATCTCTAGTGAAATTCATGTTCAAACCAATAACTATCCTATTAAAATTTCTATTGAGAATGAACTCAGGAAAGATGTTAATTTAATTTTAAGGATAAAAGCTTCAGATGGCAAAACAAAAGATTATCCTTTAATTTGTTTTTCCTCCATAACAATCTCTAATCCAGATGATAGAATATTCTTAATAAACTCCAAAATTGAAGACAATAAAGATAATCTTCCGGGCGAATATTATCTTGCTCAGAATTATCCAAACCCATTTAATTCAAAGACGCTTATTCAATATTCAATTCCAGAAAATACATACGTATCATTGAAGCTTTATGATATACTTGGGCAAGAAATGAAGAGTTTGATAGGTCAATATCAAACAAAAGGATATTACACATACGAGTTCAATGCCGAAGGTTTACCCACAGGAGTATATTTTTATAAACTTCAAGCCGGGAGGTTTGTAAGTATAAAAAAATTGGTTTTAATAAGGTAAATCTGTCCAATCAAATCGATCCCTCAAATCAATAAAATATTTCGAGAAGTAAAGTTTTATTCTGGAATAATAAATCCAGTTCATTAATTTTTAAATTATTTGAGAGTGATATGAAAAATTCTTATATTGTTCTAAATTGTATGCCCCCGTAGCTCAGTAGGATAGAGCAGCGGTTTCCTAAACCGCGTGTCGGAGGTTCGAATCCTCTCGGGGGTACATCTAATAATTAATAAAACACTTTTCTAAAATGAGAATATCTAAAAGTTTCATACCAACATTAAAAGAAGTGCCATCGGATGCAATAATTCCAAGCCATCAGTTAATGCTGAGAGCTGGCATGATGCGACAATTGGCTGCAGGAATTTTTTCTTTTTTACCCCTTGGTTACAGAGTAATGAAAAAAGTAATGGATTTAATTCGTGAAGAGATGGATGCAATTGGTGGACAGGAATTTCATCTTCCAGCACTTAATCCTATAGAAATATGGGAAAAAACTGGTAGAGTTGAAGCCTTCGGGGATACACTTTTTCAACTAAAAAATCGACCCCTTGTGCTTGCTCCAACGCATGAAGAAATAATTGGCTGGATTGCTGCTAATCATATTGAATCTTACAAAGATTTACCACAAATATGGTATCAGATACAGACCAAGTTTCGTAACGAACCACGTCCCAGATCGGGTGTACTTCGAGGAAGGCAGTTTGTAATGAAAGACTCTTATAGTTTAGATGCTAACTGGGAAGGTTTAGATAAAAGTTATGATCTCCATGCCGAAGCTTATAAAAAAATATTTAGCAGAGCAGGTTTGAAGTTCTTTATTGTTGGAGCTTCCAGTGGAGCTATGGGAGGAACAGGATCACAGGAATTTATGGTTGAATCAGAATCTGGCGAAGATACATGTGCAATTTGTGATGTATGTGGTTATGCTGCAAATCTGGAAGTTGCAACTTCAAATGTTGAAAAAGCTTCAAGAGTTCCAGCAGATTTGAAGTTAAAAGAAATTCATACACCAAATGTAAAGACAATTGATGAATTGAAAAATTTCTTAAAAGTTGATGAAAGTATATTGGCAAAATCCCTTGTCTACATTCAAGATAGAACTCCATATTTAATTCTTCTGATGGGGAATGATCAGCTCAATGAAACTAAGCTCCAATCAATATTGGGTACAAATGCACGTCCTGCACATCCAGATGAATTACTTGAATTAACTGGAGCAGATGCAGGTTCTATTGGTCCAATTGGATTAAAAGGCTTTAAAATCATAGTCGATAAACGCCTTGAGAATGCCAATGGACTTGTTTCTGGATTAAATAAAAACGATTACCATGTAGCTAATATAGATTTGATGCGTGATGTAAAAGTAGATGGTTACTATGATCTTAGAACAGTCGAAGCTGGAGAACCTTGTTCACAGTGCAATTCTCCACTTAGAATTGTAAATGCAATTGAACTTGGGCACATATTTAAATTGGGTACGAAGTATGCGGATTCTTTGAACGCTAAATTTTTAGACGTTAATGGTGAAATGAAACCTATAATTATGGGTAGCTATGGTATTGGTGTTGAAAGAATCATTGCCTGTAGCATTGAACAAAGCCATGATGAAAATGGTATAATATGGCATAAATCAATCGCTCCATTTATTGTACATTTAATTTTAGTGAATTCTAACATTGAAAAAGTAGTAGAGATTGCTGAGGAAATTTATAATAAGTTGAATGAAAATCATATAGATGTAATATATGATGATCGAATAAATGTTAGTCCTGGATATAAATTTAAAGATGCTGATTTGCTTGGTATGCCACTTCAAATTATTGTTGGCGAAAAAAACATTGTGAATCATAAAATTGAAGTAAAAGAAAGAAAAACTAATAATAGACAGATCATTGATATTGATGATGTTGTACCTTTTGTGAAAAAATTTTTAATTGAAAATGATAAATGAAAAGGTTTTAAAATTCATTGTAGGAAATATTTATCGAGATTCACCGGTTCTCAAATATATAAAAAATCCATATAACAGCGAGTTAGTTGCTGGAGTTTATTATGCACAGAAAGATGATATTGAATTAGCAATTCAAAGTTCAATTAGTGCATATAGTAGTTTTCGGTACACACCTTCGTATAAGCGTTCCGAAATACTTGAAAAAGTAGCAAATATCATCAGCGATTGTAAATCTGAGCTGGCCAGTATTATGACAGCTGAGAGTGGAAAACCAATAACATATTCAAATGCTGAAGTTGATAGAGCAATTTTTACATTTAAATATGCCTCTGAGGAAGCAAAAAGGATTAATGGCGAAGTTATTCCACTTGATCTAGCTCGAAATTCTGAAAGAAGATATGGTATTGTAAAAAAATTTCCTATAGGACCGATTTTAGCAATAACACCTTTTAATTTTCCGCTAAATCTTGTTGCACATAAAATTGCACCTGCAATTGCATCAGGAAATACTGTTGTTTTAAAACCAGCCCCACAAACTCCAATAATAGCAATTAGATTAACTGAAATATTAATCGAGGCTGGCTTGCCTGAAGGTGTTGTGAATATTGTCCCTTGTGAAAATGATCTTGCTGAAATGATGGTACGCGACGATAGATTTAAGATGTTAACTTTTACAGGAAGCGCTAAAGTTGGTTGGTATCTGAAATCGATTGCTGGTAAAAAGAAAGTATTACTCGAGCTTGGTGGAAATGCAGCAGCTGTGGTGGATGAATCAGCTGATATTGACTATGCTGTGAAGAAAATAGTGCTTGGAGCATATGGGCAGGCTGGACAGAGTTGTATTAAAGTTCAAAGGGTTTATGTCCATAAAAATATTTATGATATCTTTGTATCAAAATTGTTATCAGAAACCAATAAAATCATTTTTGGAGATCCTACACAACCTGATACTATTTCAGGACCACTAATTGATGAAACCGCAGCAACAAGAGTTCAGGATTGGATTCAAGAGGCAATAACGAACGGTGCAAAATTGCTAACAGGCGGTAAAAGAAATCAATTGTTAATTGAACCCACCATACTAACTGATGTTACACCAAATATGAAAGTTTTTAACGAAGAGATATTTGGTCCTGTGTTAACTCTTCATAAATTTGAGGAATTTAATCAGGTTATCGAAGCTGTAAATAATACAAGTTATGGTTTGCAGGCGGGAATTTTTTCAAATAATTATAACAACGTATTTTATGCTTATGAAAATCTTGATGTAGGTGGAGTTGTTATTAACGATTTCCCAACATATCGTATAGATCATATGCCATATGGTGGTATAAAGGATTCGGGTTTAGGACGTGAAGGGCTAAAGTACGCAATTGAAGAGATGACCGAGTCCAAACTTTTGATTTTAAATTTTATCTAATCTGATCATTACAAAAAGTTTACTTGAGGAACTGTATCGATGCGAGAGTTTATACATTTACATAATCATTCAGATTATAGTTTGCTTGACGGTGCTGCAAGTATAGAAGCTTTAATTTCTAAAACTATCGAGTATAATATGCCTGCTGTGGCACTTACAGATCACGGTGTTATGTTTGGAGCTGTGGAGTTTATTCGAAAGGCAAAAGATGCAGGTATAAAACCCATAATAGGTTGTGAATTTTATGTGGTTACACAGGGCAGCAGATTTGAGAAACAGATTAATAATCAAAAACTAAAAGCAGGGAAAGGTAGGGGAATTTATCAACACCTTGTTTTACTTGCTAAGAATTATCAGGGTTATAAAAATTTAATCAAGCTAACAACCTATGGACATCTTGAAGGATTTTATTACAAACCAAGAATTGATTTAGAGTTAATAAGAAAATATTCAAATGGTTTGATTGCTCTCTCTGCTTGTCAATCAGGAATTGTTTCATCTCATATCTTAGAAGATGATGAAGAATCAGCTACGAATTCAGCATTGATTTATAAAGAAATATTTCAAGATGATTTTTATCTTGAAATTCAAAACCACAATTTAGAATATGAAAAAAAGATTCTTGAGAAAATTCCACTTTTAGCTAAAAAGCTTGGAATAAAATTAATCGCAACTAATGATATTCATTATATTCGTCAGCAGGATGCAATTGCACACAATGTGTTATTGCTTATTTCAGAAGTTTCCGCAAATAGTGGAGTTGATTATAAGAAGTTAAAATACCAAACTGACCAGCTTTACTTTAAATCTTCTGATGAAATGTGTGAATTGTTCAAAGATTTTCCTGAAGCAATAAAATCCACTCTGGAGGTCAACGAAAAGGTTGAAAATTACGAAATAAGACCAAAAGAACCTTATTTACCAAATTATCCTATTCCTGAAGATTTAAATGTTCTGAATCACGATCAATATCTGGCTGAGCTCGTTTACAGTAAAATAGGTGAAAGATACTCAACTATTACTCCAGAAATTGAAGCTCGCGTTAAATATGAGTTAGATGTAATTAAAAAGATGAAGTATTCAAATTACTTTTTGGTTGTTCAGGATTTTATAAATGCTGCTCGTAAAATGGGCGTTTGTGTCGGACCTGGAAGAGGTAGTGCAGCAGGAAGTGTGGTATCGTACATATTGGGAATAATTGATGTAGATCCGTTTAAATATGATTTAATTTTTGAAAGGTTCCTAAATCCTGATCGCCAAACCTTACCCGATATTGATATTGATTTTGCTGATAATAAGAGGGATATGGTAATTGAATATGTAAGGAAAAAATATGGAGAAAATTCTGTAGCACAAATAATAACATTTGGAACACTGTCCTCTCGAGCGGTTATTAGAGATGTTGGGAGAGTATTGGGTATAGAACTAAGTGTAATAGATTCCATCTCCAAATTAATACCACAAATTCAGGGTAAGGTTTTAAAACTGGATGAAGCTATTAATTCCGTTCCTGAACTTAAATGGGTAAAAGAAAGCAATGATCCTAAAATAATTGAACTAGTTGAAATATCAATGGTTCTTGAAGGATTAAACAGGAATGCATCAATGCATGCATCAGGAATAGTAATTGCTCCAGGTGATATAAGCGATTATGTGCCTCTTTATGCTACACCTCAAACTGCTCCTATGACTCAGTATGCTATGAACGAACTCGAGAGTGTAGGACTCTTAAAAATGGATTTTTTAGGTTTACGTACATTAACCATCAACGAAAATACAATAAATCTTATAAAGCAAAATCAAAATGTTGAAATAGATCTAAAAAAAATTCCTGAAAATGATCAAAAAGTATTTGAAATATTTCAAAAAGGACATACCACAGGAGTATTCCAGTTTGAATCTCAGGGTATGCGGGAGTCGCTTATAAAACTTAAACCAACTTCTATTAACGAGCTTGTTGCAATGAACGCTCTATATCGTCCTGGTCCAATGCAAATGATTGATGATTATATTAAAAGAAAGAAAGGAATACAGAAAATCCAGTATCTGCATCCAAAAATGGAACCAATTCTAAAAGAGACATATGGTGTTATGGTATACCAGGAACAGGTGATCAGAATTGCAAATGAAATTGCTGGTTTATCACTTGCAGAAGCAGATCGTATGCGTAGAGCAATAGGGAAAAAAGATGCAGCCTCAATGGCTAATATGAAAAGTAAATTTATCCAGGGTGCAAAGTCAAAAGGGATTAGCGAAAAAATTGCAAATGAAATCTTTGAAATGATAGAAAAATTTGCAAACTATGGTTTTAATAAATCGCATAGTGTAGCATATGCAGTTTTAGCATATCAAAATGCCTATCTTAAAACTTATTTTCCAGTTGAATTTATGGCAGCAACTATGTCCGCAGAAATTGGAAATACTGATTATATAGTAGAATTAATTGAAGAAGCACATCGACTGGGAATTAAGATCTTGCCTCCTGATGTTAATGAGAGCGATATTGACTTCAAGATTACAAAAGACGGGATTAGGTTTGGATTAAGTGCTATTAAAAATGTTGGAGTTGGTGCAGTGGAAAAAATAATCGAGGCGAGAGAATCAGGTAAGTTTAAAAATTTATTCGATTTTTGCACGCGTGTGGGTTCAAAAAGTGCAAATAAGAAAATTCTTGAGAGTTTAACAATGGCAGGAGCATTTGACTCTATCAACAAAGATAGGGCAAAAATATTCGCTTCTATTGAAAAAGCAATTCAATTTGGACAAAAACATAAAGAAAATATAATTCGTGGGCAAAGTACTCTATTTGAATCTTCTGCTAATTCAGATATTACTTTCGAGTATCCTTCGCTAGTTGATGCAAAACCCTGGACAGATACAGAAATATTAGCAAATGAAAAAAAAGTTTTAGGTTTTTATATATCAGGTCATCCACTTAGAAAATATGAAAGGGAAATAAAAGCCACATCTAATGTAAAATTTTCCTCCTTGGAAACTGTTAAAAATGGAACTATAGTTAAAAATTCAGGTATTGTCGTGGAGATTAAGAAAAAGTATGATCGCAACAACAAGTTGATGGCTTTTATTACACTTGAAGATTTTACAGGTAAAGCTGAAGTTACTGTCTTCTCAAAAGTTTATGATAAATATGCAAATCTCCTGAAAGAAGATGCAATGCTCTATGTTATTGGTAGATTTGATAGGGGTAAAATCCTTGCCGAAGAGTTTTATACAGTAGAGGATTTAAAAGAAAAATTTGTAAAAGGTATTGTGATATCTCTTGATATAAACAAATCTGATTTGTCGTCCGTGGATGAATTAAAAAAACTCTTTGAGAAAAGTAAAGGTAAGTATACACCGATTATTGAAGTGAGTGGTTTTGAGAATGAAAAGATTAGAGCATTTAGTTTGGACGCTAAATATAAAATTAGTCTTGAACAAACTTTTCTTGAAAAAATTCAGAAGGTTAAAGGTGTTGAATCTATTCGTTTTTCATAATATAGTAAAACAAAAAATAAAGGAGCAAAATGAAACCAATTACAATCACAGATGAAACATTTGAAAATGAAGTATTAAAATCAGATAAGCCAGTATTGATAGATTTCTGGGCTATTTGGTGTGGACCATGTAAAATGATTGCACCAATAGTCGATGAAATTGCAAATGAATATAATGACAAGTTAAAAGTATGTAAATTAGATGTGGATGCGAATCCAAAATCAGCAATGCAATATGGAATTAGAAGTATTCCAACATTGTTGATATTTAAAAATGGTCAGGTTGTGGAACAAATAGTTGGTGCGATACCTAAAAATAAGCTAGTCGAAAAAATACTACCTCATATTAATTGATTATTCTAACTTTAGAAAGGAATAACTGCCCGATAGGTTTCGGGCAGTTTTGTTTTATAAGAGATTTTCTAAATTTTTTCTTAATTTGGAAAGAGTTAATCTAAAATTTTCTAACTTCCTTTTTTCGTTTTCAACAATCTCCTGAGGGGCTTTTTCTATGAAATTCTGATTGGATAATTTTTTCTCAATACCTTGTATCATTGAATCAACTCTATCAATTTCCTTTTGAATCCGGTTTTTTTCTATCTCTAAATCTATAATACCTTCTAATGGTATGTAAATTTCTGTATTATCTACAACAGCTGAAGCTGAGTGTTTTGGTCTTTGATCAGTAACAATTACTTCAGAAGCCTTGGTTAAACGTTTTAAATAAATTTCATAGTTCTTTACTAACTTTTCTTCCGCAGTTTTGTGAAAATTCATTAATATTTTAATTTCCTGGTTTATAGGTACATTTAGTTCGCCCCTGATTGTTCTGATAGCATTCACAACATTTTGCATAAATAATGTATTTTTTTCAATATCTTTGTTGATCCAGGAATTCTGGCATTCTGGAAATTTTGAAATCATTATACTTTCTCCAGAATTTCTTTTTGCAATATTTTGCCAGATTTCTTCTGTGACGAATGGCATAAAAGGATGTAGCATTTTCAAAATTTGTTCATAGATATAGAAAGCTCTTTCTAAAATATTTTTACTAACTGCATATTGTTCATTTTTATATAATCTAGATTTTATCATTTCAAGATACCAGTCGCAGTAATCATGCCATATAAAATCGTAGAGTATTTTTGTGGCATTGTTAATATGAAAGTTTTCTAATGAGTCGTTAAGATCCGTTATTGTAGAATTTAGTTTCGATAAAATCCATTTATCGGATAAATCCAGATCTTTATCGTTAACTTCATCGGAAGATTTATAGTAAAAATCTGGTATCTGCTCTGAATTCATTATGAGGAAACGACCAGCATTCCAAATTTTATTTGCAAAGTTTCTTCCAATTTCACATTTTTCGTTTGAATATAAAACATCCTGGCCAAGAGGTGCAAGATAAAGTATTGTAAATCTTAATGCGTCTGCCCCATATTCTGAAATCACATCTAAAGGATCAGGAGAATTTCCTAAGGACTTGCTCATTTTTCTGCCTTGAGAATCTCTTATAATGCTGGTGAAATATACATTTTTAAATGGTACAATTTCTTCGTCTTTTGTCCTCTTCGAGCCATCGGGTAGAGGGATATCTCCGGCAAATTCCATGGCAGCCATAATCATTCTTGCTACCCAGAAAAATATTATATCTGGACCAGTAACTAGGGTATCTGTGGGATAAAAGTATCTGAGGTCTTCATTATCATGAGGCCATCCGAGTGTAGAAAATGGCCATAACCAGGATGATGCCCAGGTATCAAGCACATCATCATCTTGCCTGTAGCTCTTGCTCCCACAATTTGTACAAGCTTCCTCGGGTTCTTTCTTACTGGCAACTATTTGATTACATGAGTTACAGTACCAAATTGGAATACGATGCCCCCACCAGAGTTGACGAGAAATACACCAATCCCTAATGTTATTCATCCAGTGTTCGTAAACTTTGACCCATCTGTCTGGATAAAATTTAATAGTACCATTAAGCACTACTCTCAAAGCTGGTTCAGCTAAAGGCTTCATCTTTATAAACCATTGATCGGATAGATATGGCTCTATAATTGTGTTACATCGATAACACCTACCGACTGCATGAGTATGTGGTTCAATTTTATCTATTAATCCAAGATTTTCTAAATCTTTAACCACTTCCATTCTTGCTTCAAATCTATCTTTTCCTCGATACTTTTCTGGTGCATTTTCATTTAAATTTGCAGATATATCGAATATATTGATTTGTTCTAAATTGTTTCTGATTCCTATCCAGTAATCATTTGGATCGTGTGCTGGTGTAACTTTTACTATGCCTGTTCCAAATGATGGGTCAACAAAATCATCTGCAATAATTGGAATTTTTCTATTAGTAAGTGGGAGATTGACATATTTACCAATAAGTTGCTGGTATCTCTGATCCCCAGGATTTATAGCGACAGCGGTATCTCCAAGCATTGTCTCTGGACGTGTTGTGGCAACAACTATATATTGATCTGAATCAGTTAAAGGATATTTTATATACCAGAGATGTCCATTCTGTTCTATGTGGTTTACTTCATCATCACTTATTGCAGTATGATCTTTAGGACACCAGTTTACAATATATTTACCTTTGTAAATTAAGCCTTTCTTATATAATCTTATAAATACTTCTTGTACAGCTTCTGATAAACCCTCATCCATTGTAAATCTTTCTCTATCCCAGTCACATGAAGCTCCTAATTTTTTCAGTTGCTTGATAATCGTACCTCCGTATTCATTTTTCCATTGCCAAACTCTTTCTAAGAATTTTTCTCTACCTAATTTTTGTCGAGTTATTCCTTCTTTTAGAAGTGCTTTCTCGACAACATTTTGAGTTGCAATTCCCGCATGATCAGTACCAGGCATCCATAAAGTTTCATATCCTTGCATTCTTTTCCATCTTATAAATACATCCTGGATAGTGTTGTTTAACACATGACCCATAGTAAGTATACCAGTTATATTAGGCGGAGGTATTACTATTGTGTATGGCTTCTTTTTTGGGTTCGCTTTAGCGTGAAAAAATTTTTGCTTTTCCCAATAACTATACCACTTCTCTTCGGCTTCCTTGGGATTATATGTTTTTTCTAAATGGGGCATCTTTCTTGGAACCTTGTTTTTTTATGTTAAAATTTTTTAAAATACTTTCCAATGTTTCCTGCTTTATCATAAATTTCTACTTCTAGAGAATATAAATTTTTTATACTTTGTTCTACCAATTGGTATTTAAGAGTTTTTTTCTCTTCATCAATTTCAGGTATTACAAATTCATTATTAATATAAAATTTAATTTTATTGTAATCTATTCCAGATAGATCATCTTTGAATTTTAACGATATAAATGAAGTTTTTCTTGTTTTCTTAATATTTAATAATCCAATAAACGGGGGGGATGTATCCCTTAATAGTGCAACATCTGTTAATGTACTAGAAAATTTTGCCTTTAGATAATTTGATTCAATACCACCATTCCAATTTTGTATGATCCATTTTCCATTCTTTGCAAAATAGATCCTATCCGATTCTGAACCTGATCTCACTAAAATCTCGATACCTTTTTTTAGTGGTACATCCTGAGGATTAAATTTGTAAATTTTTATTCCATTTTCTTCAACCGAATCTATTGTAATTATAAAATCCTCAAAAATTGAATTTTTATCATAATTAATTATTATCTTTCCGCTATCAATGTTAAATGAATCTGCTTTATTAGCTACTAACGGATAAATAAAAAATTTTCCTGTAGTTCCTATTATTTGATTGTCATTCAGGTTTATAGCTTTAATTTCTCTATGTCCTTTATACTGCGGGTTTGGTTCTATATATCCTATATATTCATTGTCTTTTGTTTTTTTTAAGGCTATTTCTCTAACCTTACTGCCTTCTGCTAAAATCACATTTATATTTGATAGAATTGGTTGTTTTGTTTTAAGTATACACTTGATTTTATTTTTGTAAATTTCATGGTGAATTGAAAAATTTCCAGTCTTATTTACAGGTTTGTAAATTATTGGTATTGTAGTTTTTCTTTCGTTGTTTACTCCCCAAATTTTTATATAATCATTTTTTCTTGTTTGTAGATGAATTACTAGTATGGAATCTAGTATCTTGAAATCTCTTTTTTTAAATTCTAATTTTTTAATATTTTTTTTCGTTTCATTTTTTATCTCGATAATAATAGATTCAAGTTTTTCGATGTTTTCACATTCTAATTTAATTAGCGAATCTGATATGCTCAAAAGTTGTATTGATGGGGAGTTGTCAACTATTAGTGTGCCGCTTATAGTTGATTCGTTTTGTGAGAAATCGCTAATAACAATTTTAAATGTATTTGTGTGATTAGATAATTTGGAACAATCGATAATTCCACTTCCATATGGGAAACGATTGTAAATTGGTAGATTATTACCATGTTCGACATATAATTTTTGGAATTTCCCTTTTCTTTTTTTAATAAGATTTAGATCATAGTGTAAAAGTATTTGGTCTGAGAATTCTGATGGTATTCTATCGTATTGAAGTTGATAAATTAGAGAATCGTTTAGAAAAAGTTTTATTTTATAAACGCCTGTTCTGGAAGAATATTCATTACCAAAGTCTTTTGTCTCAATTCCAAGTTTAATTTTGCCTTTTACTATAATCGGTTTTGAAATTTTATAATTTTGAGCATTACTTTGAATGTTTATAAAATAATATTCTTCTTTGCCAAAAACACTCGAATATTCTCCAGCAGGAGCTATGTACAATTTTTTAATTAGAGGCGGTGTACTATCATTAATTTTAAGATTTGTAAAAAGTGCGGGGTTCACAGGATTCAAATTTTCATCCAGAATTTCAAAATGTAGATGTGGAGGACCAGCGCCTGTGCCACCAGTGTATGCAATAAATTCATTTTTCTCAACAGGGAGAACCGAGGAATCTAACCAGACATCAACAAAATAACTTGCTCTTTTTATTTGTTCCTTATATAATACAGTTTTTATCTTACTACTGAAATCTTTTAAATGTGCATAGGTGGTATAATAACCATCATTGTGACGCAGATAAAGCATTTTTCCGTATCCATTTGGAAGAATTTGAATCCTAGCTACATAACCCGATCTGGATGCAAAAACTTTAAAACCCTCCTTTAAGTGAGTACTAATATCAATTCCACCATGAAAATGTGTTGGTCTATATTCTGCAAATGATGAGGTAATTTTGTAGCTTGCATCAGTTGGCCAAATATATTCCGTTAAATCAGGCGTTAATTTACTAAATGGTTCGTAGACTAAATTGATGGGATCGTTGTTCTTTACTGAAGAGTTTCCATAGTAGTTGTGATTATTTATTTTATCAAAATTAAAAATTAAATAAACAAACAAAACAATGTAAAATTGTATTTTATATTTGAGCACTATCAATAGGATGATTTTACTGAATTATTGATTTTAATGATCCCACTAATTTCAGCTTCTAAGATGTCTCCATCTACCACCTGAGCAACACCCGCAGGTGTTCCAGTAAAAATTAAATCACCTCTTTCAAGAGTAAATATCGAAGATATATATTCAATAAGTTGGTCAATTTTAAATATCATTTTATTAGTTGTATCCTGTTGTCGAATTTTGCCGTTAACTTTGCAAACTAATTCTAATTGATGAGGATCATCAATTTGGTCAGCTAATATGACATCGGAAATTGGAGCAGATGTATCGAATCCTTTTGCAATTGTCCAGGGTAATCCTTTTTTCTTAGCCTCATCCTGCACATCTCGTAAAGTCATATCAAGTCCCACTGCATATCCTAAAACATATTCATATGCATCTTTTTTGCTAATATTTTTACCTTCTTTAGCAATAACAACCACTAATTCAACCTCATGATGTAAATTATGTGAAATCTTAGGTATATGTATAATATCTCCATTGTATATTAATGCAGTTGACGGTTTCAGAAATAATACAGGTTTTTGTGGGATTTCAGATTTCATCTCGGCGGCATGTTCTATATAATTGCGACCAATACATAGAATTTTACCTACTGAAATTAATTCGTTGGTATTTTTAATCTTAACTTGTTTCATAAAATTTTAGAAAATATAATCACAAATTTGTTATTCTGCAAAATTTAGTTTTTGCATTTTTTTAAAAATTATACTTTATTAGGTACAAATTATATGTTTAATTATTTCGTTTATTATTAAATTTTGGCTAAAAATTATAAATCCGCTGGTGTAAACATAAAAGTTGGAAATGATTTTGTTGAAAACCTTAAGGTAAAAGTAAGATCAACATACAATGATGGTGTTGTTTCAGAAATTGGAGCATTTTCTGGTTTGTTTGATGGAAGATTTAAGGATTATAAACATCCTTTATTAGTCGCAAGTACTGATGGGGTTGGAACAAAATTAAAAGTAGCATTTATGATGAATAAACACGATACGATTGGTGAAGATCTTGTAAACCATTGTGTAAATGATATAGCTGTGTGTGGGGCAGAACCTCTCTTCTTCTTGGATTATTTTGCAATAGGTAAGTTAAATTTGAATGTAGGTGAACAAGTTATTGATGGAGTTATTCGCGCTTGTAGAATGAATGGCTGTGCACTGATAGGCGGTGAAACTGCTGAAATGCCTGGAATTTATAATGATGGTGAATATGATCTTGCTGGAACAATTATTGGTGTTGTAGAAAAGTCAAAATTAATCGATGGTAATAAAATATCGACAGGTGATAATTTGATTGCCATTCCTTCAACGGGATTACATACTAATGGTTATTCGTTAGCTCGTGAAGTTTTGTTTGAACGTTATGAGGTGGATGATTTCATTGAGGAATTAGGAATGAGGTTAGGAGATTGCCTCTTAAAAGTTCATAGGTCTTATCTTAATGTTATCAAAGCAGTTAAGGATACGACTGGCCTTCATGGTATTGCTCATATTACGGGTGGCGGAATAAAAGATAATACAATGAGAATTATTCCAAAAGGGTTGGACCTTGAAATTGACTGGTTCAGCTGGGATAGACCAGCAATTTTCCAATTAATTCAGCGGTTGGGTGAGGTTTCTGAGGATGAGATGCGGCAAACATTTAATTTAGGTGTTGGACTTGTAATAGTAGCTTCTCCTCGTGCTACAGAGAAAATTATGAATTTATTAATAGACCTAAATGAAAAACCATTTTTAATTGGGAAGGTAGTAAATAGATAAATCATGCAAAACGAAAAATTTGGAAATAAAGATAAAAATTTGTTTAAAGCCTATAACCTTACAAATAGGTTAAGTACTTTAAATGAAATAACACTTCAAATTGATGCTGCGGGAAATAAACAAGAGATTTATGAAATAATCAGGAATGAAACACATTGGTTAATAAATTCTGAAGTACTTGCTCTTGCAACATTAAGTCAAATTCAAACAACATACCAGATAATTTCATTATCATCAATCTCAGACGCTTCTGGATTACATGAGAGCTATTTTACACTTGAAGAAGGTTCGCCAGGTTGGGTGATTCGGAACCAAAATCCAATAAGATCTAAAATTGCAGATGTCCCACAATATAGTCACACTCTTGAAGGCAAATATGAAGATTTGGGTATTCATAATTTAATGATTGTTCCAATTAAAAGTGGGCAAAATAAAGTTGGAGCATTTATTTTTGGGACAACGGATGAGAACGAATATACAGAAGATGATCTTATCATATCTCAGTTATATGGTTTACAAGTTGCAGTAGCTTTAAATAATGCTTCATTTGTTGAGGATGCAAGGAAAAGAATTTCACAAATAGAATCTATGAATGAAATTTCTAGAATTCTCAATACTACACTCAATATAAATCAATTGTTGGAGCAAACCGCTCAAGCAATTCAGAAGAACTTTAATTATTTTGATGTTACTTTATTTTTATTATCCAAGGATCAAACAGAATTGATATTAAAAGCCCATTCTGGTAGTTATGCAGATTTTTTGCCAAGAGATTATAGACAAAAGATCACAGAAGGGATAATTGGATGGGTTGCAAGAAATGGTGAGTATGCACTTGTAAACGATGTCACCCAGGATCCAAGATATAAATCCTACGAATATCATTCCACGAAGTCTGAACTTGCGCTACCTATAAAAATCGAAGGTGAACTTGTAGGAGTTATGAATATTGAAGAGAAGAATTTATATGCTTTTGATGAGATGGATGTTGTTGTTTTACAGACATTATGTGAACAGATTGCAGGTGCTCTCAAAAATGCTAAATTGTTTGAGGAAGTAAAATCAGCAAACGAAAAACTTCAAGAACTTGATACAATGAAATCTGAGTTTTTGGGAATTGTTTCTCATGATTTTAGATCTCCACTTTCAAGCATTATACTTGCGGGTAAATCACTTCTGAAAAATGAGGAAATACAGAACAATCAAAGGTTTAGAGAATATTTACAACTTATTGTGGATCAAGCTAATAGATTAAACCAATTGGCAGAGGATACGCTTCAAATTACAAAAATTGAATCGGGTCAGGTGTCCATTACCTGGAAAATTGTTAATACTGAAAGAATGCTCAAAGAGGCAATTTCTGCAGTGAGAATATCTAACAGGCATAAAGTAAGTTACTATATTGATCCAAATGTATCATATGTTCAGGCTGACCCAGCAAAATTAAGACAGGTTGTTCAAAATCTTATCTCCAATGCTGTTAAATATTCCCCCAATGGTGGAAATATTAACATTGAGATAAAAGAGCATAATAAAGATGAGATATTGTTTTCTATTTCAGATGAAGGTATAGGAATTAAACCTGAACAGAAAGAAAAATTATTCCAGAAGTTTTCAAGAGTTGATTCTGAACATACTAAAACTATTAAAGGTACTGGTCTAGGGCTCTGGATCTGTAAAGAAATTGTTGAAGCACATAAAGGCAGAATCTGGGTCGAAAGCGAATTTGGGAAAGGGAGCATATTCAAGTTTGTAATTAAAAAGCTTGAGAGCTAATTAAGTGTGGAATATAGTTTCTCAAGTTTGACCCTAAGATTTTCATAAAATTCTTGCCACTTTGTAATGTCTTTATTATAAGCCTCTGTTGTGTATTTTAAATCACTTACGGTAAAATTATATTTTTTTAAAATTGTGTATAAAGTAGAATCTGTCTCTGGTTTTGAAAGTGATTTGCTGTCTGCAAATTCAATACCTGGATTTATTTGTAGTTCCAGATAAATATCTGCAAATTGTTCTGGTGGGATAATTGTGTATTTAGTTTCTTTATTACAGCCAATAGTTAAGAGAAAAATAAAGAAGAATGTTTTATAAGTTAAAATATAGTTTATATTCATATGGATGTGGCATAGTAGCTATTGATTTTATGTCGTGTTGCTTTGTTGAAATCCATTGTTTTATAAGGTCATCAGTAAAAACATTTCCTTTTTTAAGAAATTCTTGGTCGTTATTGAGTGCTTCTAATGATTCTTCTAAGTTTTTTGGGAGGAATTTTATATTTTGGTTTGAATAAACATTTGTATCGACCGGACCAAGCCCTTCTTTTATTGGATCAATTTTTTTGGCTATTCCATCTAATCCTGCCATCAGCATCGCGCTCATTAAGAGATATGGATTTGCAGTTGCATCTGGAGGTCTATACTCAAAACGTGCTTCTTCAGGGTTGTGAACATAGGAAGGTATGCGTATTGCTGCCGAGCGATTTGCTTTCCCGAATGTAATTGCGACTGGAGCTTCAAATCCAGGCACTAGTCGTTTATATGAATTAGTACTAGGATTTGTAAAAGCACATAAAGCGGGTGCATGGATTAATAATCCTCCGATAAATGATAATGCTAAATCATTTAAATTACCGTATCTATCTTTTTCATAAAAAATATTCTTATTGTTTTTCTTTAAGTATTGATGTACATGTAAACCGTTGCCGGCTTGTTGAAACATTGGTTTAGGCATAAATGTGATAAAAATGTTGTGTTGCCGAGCAAGGTTGAATAATAAATATTTCGCTAAAACTATTTTGTCACTAATTGTAAGCAGGTTATCAAATTGTATCTCTATTTCTTGCTGCCCCCTTTCACCCGCTTCGTGATGATGATACTTAACATCAATTCCCATCTGCTGAAAAAGCATTGTTGCTTCGTCTCTAAAATCATCGTAAATATCAAATGGATTTGCTGCATGGTAAGCATTCTGAAAAAATTCTTCTTCATGTTCAACTCGATAGAATGATGAGGCGGTTCTTGTATCAAACTCAACTTTTGAGAAAATATAAAATTCAAATTCTGGTCCCCAAAGTGATTCATCAGCAATTCCTGTTTGTAGCAAGTAATCCTGTGCTTTTCTGGCAACAAATCTACCGTCCTGGTTAAATCTCGATTTCTGTGAATCAGTTAAATGTATTTCTGTAAAAACACTTAGGGTTGGAATGTTGCGGAATGGATCTATTATGGCAGTAGCAATATCTGGTAATAATATCATATCACTTTGTTCAACTTTTGAAAAACCATAACTTGATCCATCAAAACCTATCCCTTCTTTAATTAAACTTTCTAGTAATCCATCTTTGCATGGTAGAGTTATGTGATGTAATCTACCTACTAGATCTATTGTTTTTAAATCGATAAACTTAATTTGTTGATCTTTAATAATTTCCTTTAATTTTTCAATTTCCATATTTTAGCAAATTATTATTTATTTAATTTTTAATTTTCAAAAAATATAACTATTTTAATTATCATTTACAATTTGCTATTAATTAGTTCCAGCATTAAATTATCGTGTAATTTATTAAGAAAATCAGAATATATATAATGCATCTTTACCATGAACATGGAAATCTGAATTCTCAAATCCAAAATAAAATCAATCATTATAAAATATTTAAAGAATTACCCTTTCTCCCTGAGGAAAGAGAGACCACAACTATATTATTGGGTGGATTTACAATGAAGCACGACTTGCTTGTGCGTGCAGCCATTGAGGGTTTAGGTTATAAAGTTCAACATCTTCCAACTCCACAAATTCAAGCCTATCATACTGGTAGAGAATTTTGTAACAATGGAATGTGTAATCCAGCATATTTTACAATTGGTAATCTAATCCAATTTCTTTTTCAATTAACCCAGAAAGGATTGTCGAAGCAAGAAATTTTAAAAGATTATGTTTTTCTAACAGTTGGGGCTTGTGGTCCATGTAGATTTGGTATGTATGAAAATGAATATCGATTAGCACTAAGAAATGCAGGATTCGAAGGATTTAGAGTATTGGTATTTCAACAAGTAAGTGGATTTAAGCAGACAGATGAAAATAGTGGTTTGGTTATGAATGAAGAGTTTTTCCTTGGTATTATTAAAGCAATATTAATAGCTGATTTGTTGAATGATTTTTATTATAAAGTTAAACCTTATGAGATTTTACAAGGAGAAACTGATTCGATTCTCGATAAATTAATAAAGGATATTTATAAAGATCTTAAATCTGAGCAAGGATTACTAAAAAATTTGTTAAAGATATACAAAATCCAAGATAATAAACTTTATTTTCTAATACTAAGAGAGTTGTTAGTTAATAAATATCGACGTACTTTATCTTTTGCAACCAGTGAATTAAAAAAAATTAAGGTAGATAATTTAAGAGAGATGCCAATTGTAAAGATTACAGGTGAATTCTGGGCGCAAACTACAGAAGGTGATGGCAATTTTAAGATCTTTAAATATCTATTGAATGAAGGTGCCGAGATTATAATTGAGCCAATTACCAACTGGTTGCTTTATCTTCTTTTCGATGCAAATCAATACTTAACTGATAGAAGAAAAATTATTAATGATAATTTTTCTAAAAAGGTTTCTTATTATAAAAACAGGTTATTGATTAAATTTGGAGAAAGATTAATCAATTATACATATAATAAATTCAGGAAATATTTATTGAATATACCGGAGAAATTAAGCGATCAGTATTTATTGGCTTCACTGGCGGATGCATATTATAACAGTCATGCAAAAGGTGGAGAAGGGCATTTAGAAGTGGCTAAGAGTATATACTATACAAAAAATTATCTCGCACATATGATATTGTCAGTTAAGCCATTCGGTTGTTTGCCAAGCACACAGAGTGATGGTGTACAAGCTTTAGTAACAGCAAAATATCCCGAAATGATATTCTTACCAATCGAAACATCAGCTGAAGGTGAAATTAATGCTTATAGTCGTCTTCAGATGGCTTTGAGTGAAGCAAAACAAAAATGTAATTTAGAGATAGAATATGCATATGAAAAAACTAATTTAACAAAAGAAAAAATTCAAAATTTTTTATATAAAAATCCAGAATTTATGCAAGCTGGTTTTAAAGTAAAGAAACATCCTGGTATAATATCCAGAGCAGCAAATTTTATTTATCAGATGAGCAACATAATTAAAGAATAACAATTATTTTAATGTGAGAGAGCATTTAAAAAATATTTCATTAGTTGCAGGTATTGATATAGGTTCTACTACAATTAAAGGTTTGGTAGTCGATATTGAATCTGACACAATACTCTGGCAATGGTATGAAAGACACGAAACTAGAGTTGTCGAAAAGTTTCTGGAAGTGCTGCGGAAAATTGAAGAAGACCTGAACCTTGGGGCTGGTGAATTTTTTATTTATATGACTGGAAGTGGGGCAAATAATTTGTATCAAATAGTGAATGCAAAGTATGTTCAGGAAGTACATGCTATTTCTTTAATTGTTGAAAAGTACCATCCAGAAGTACATTCAATCATTGAGTTGGGTGGACAAGATGCAAAAATGATATTCTTTAAAGAGTTGCATGGTAAACGCAAGAAATATGCAACTATGAATGATAAGTGTGCTGGTGGCACAGGTGCTGTTATTGATAAGATTATAGCTAAATTGAATATTTCTCACGAGGAAATTCAGAATTTGCGATATAATGGAGTTAAATTACATCAGGTTGCAGGTAAATGTGGAGTCTTTGCTGAAACTGATATTAACTCGCTTCAAAAACAGGGAATACCTAAAAATGAATTAATAGCTTCGCTATTTGAGTCGATTGTACAGCAAAATTTATCTGTACTTACAAGAGGTAATACGCTCTATCCAGAAGTTTTGCTCTTGGGTGGTCCAAACACATTTCTGCCAGGTTTGGTTGAAGCTTGGCAGGATAATATTCCTAGAATTTGGGAAGAAAGGAAAATTCACTTACCAGAAAATATAGATCCCAAATCACTGATTAAAGTTCCGCTCAATTCTGAATATTATGCCGCACTTGGTGCTATAGAATTTTTTAAAACAGATACTTACCCAGTTTGTATATACAAGGGTCTTACAGAAATAGTTGCCTTGGTGGAAAGTGATCGTCGCAATTTGAAATCAAAATTTAGTGGAATGGGTTTGGTCAATACTAAAGATGAATTAAAATCTTTCATCGAAGAATATAAGATTCCTGAATTTAAAGAACCTGAAATTATTGGTATAGATAAGCTTGACGTTTTTATTGGCTTGGATGGAGGCTCTACATCTACAAAAGCAGTCATATTAAATAAAAATAAAGAGCTTGTTGCAAAAGAATATAGACTTTCAAAAGGGAATCCAATTGAGGACACAAGGGAAATATTTAAGAAGTTTAAACAAAAATTTGAGATGTTAAATGTTGAATTAAATGTTTTAGGAGTTGGTGTTACTGGATATGCCAAAGATATTTTAAAAGATTGTATTGGTGCGGATGTGGCGCTTGTTGAAACCGTTGCACATATGAAATCGGCTTTGCATTATTTTGAGGATGTTGATGTAATTTGTGATGTAGGTGGGCAGGATATTAAAATAATAATTTTGAAGGATAAAAGAGTAGTTGATTTCAAATTAAATACACAATGCTCAGCTGGAAATGGATATTTCTTACAGGCAACAGCTGAAAGTTTAGGTATAGATGTAAACCAATATGCTGAAGTAGCTTTTAAAGCTAAAAGAGCACCAGAGTTCAGTTATGGTTGCGCAGTATTTTTGCAATCTGATATCGTTGACTTTCAAAGGCAAGGATGGAAACCTGAAGAGATATTAGCTGGACTTGCAAAAGTTTTGCCTAAAAATATTTGGCTATACATAGCACAAATGCCTAATATGGCAAAATATGGTTCAAGGTTTGTGCTACAGGGCGGCACACAATATAATTTAGCGGCTGTAAAAGCTCAAATTGATTTTATTAAGGAAAGATTTGCAAATATGAAAATCAATCCTCTAATTAAAATACATCCACATACAGGGGAAAGTGGTGCAATTGGAGTTGCTTTGGAAGCTCTGGAAAATTATCAAAGAGTAAAAAGGTCAAATTTTATAGGCTTTGATGCAATAGAATCAATAAAATACGAAACAAAGCGAGACGAAGAGACAAAATGCTACTTTTGTAAGAATCAGTGCTTGAGAACATTTATAGATATAATTACTTCACTTAATATTAAAAATGATAATTCAAATAATTTCCCGTTTAAGCACGGTCCTGAACAATTACGCTCAGCTCGTGTAGAATTTGCTCAATTTACTGTTGATAATCAAGACCTCCGTGAAGTCAAAAAGGAGAGAATTATCATTGCTACCTGCGAAAAAGGCACTGTGGAAAATGCAAAATCTGTACAAGAAATTCAAAAGAAGATTGATGATATAAAAAATGTTAATCCCAACCTTGTAGAATTTGCAGCAAAAAAAGTTTGGGAACCAACCAAGCCTAAATTAGTATCAGACCAAATACATATTGTAGTATTCACAAAGAAAGCTAAAATCAAGAGAAATTTAAAATTACAGCGTGATAGTGTAGTTATAGGGATTCCAAGATTACTCAATCTCTACTCATTCAATCCGTTCTTTAGTGCTTATTTTGAAAGTTTAGGTATAAAACCCGGCAATATTATTTATTCAGATTTTACCTCGGAAAAACTTTTTAAAGAAGGTTCAAGGCGTGGAACAATTGATCCATGCTATCCAAGCAAGCTTGCTATGGCACACATACATAATCTATTATTTGTCCACCATAAAAAGAAGAAACTTGATTATATTTTTTTCCCAAGTATCGACAGTATGCCAAGCGATATGCAAAATTGTGTGGATCATCGTGGATGTCCAACAGCTGTTGCGACCCCATTTTCAACATATGCAGCCTTTACCAGAGAAAAAGATATTTTTGAAGAATTTGGAGTGGGATATTTAAATCCCTTTTTAAACATGGGTGAACCAAAATTACTTGAGTTACAACTCTTTGAATATTTCGAATATATACTGGGGTTGACAAAGTCTGAAAATAAAAAAGCGGTGGAATGTGCTTACAAGGCGCTTTATACATTTCAAGATATTTTAAGAAGAAAAGGTAAGGAAGTCCTCCAGATGCTTGAAAGAGAAAACAGGATTGGTATTGTTGTTCTTGCTCGTCCTTATCATAATGATCCAGGTATAAATCATGGTATACTTGAGGAATTTCAAAAACTTGGGTATCCTATTCTATCACAAGATTCTTTGCCAACAGATGAGGAAACGCTTAAGAAAGTTTTTAAGGATGACGAGGTACATCCAATGGAAATTAGTGATGTATGGAAGAACTCATATAGTGAAAACACAAATCGAAAAATCTGGGCAGCGAAGTTTGTTGCAAGACACCCAAATTTGGTTGCACTCGAGCTATCGAATTTCAGGTGCGGACACGATGCACCTATATACTCGCTAATTCAGGATATCATAGAAATGAGCGGTAAACCATATTTTTGTTTTAAGGATATCGATGAAAACAAACCAAAAGGTTCTATAAAAATTAGAATCGAAACAATTGCCTATTTCCTCAAAGAATATAAACAAATTTTCAAACCAGCCGAATCGGTATTGCAAGAAGATTTTATTAAAAGACAAAAATTTAATATTGATAAATTTATGATTACAAACTCTGCGCTAAAGAATAAAAATTAAGCAGTCCTAAAATTATGATAAGTGAAAAAATCTGGACGATAAAAAGATTGCTGGAATGGGCTACAAGCTATCTTAATGAGAAAGGAATCGATGATTCACGTTTAAATGCAGAGCTTTTATTGTGTCATGCACTCAAATATCAAAATCGGATAGATTTATACTTACATTTTGATAAACCACTTAGACAAAGCGAGTTAGATATATTTAAAGTTTTTTTGAAAAGAAGATTAACTGGAGAGCCGGTTCAATATATTATAGGCGAAACAGAATTTATGGGATTTAAATTTAAGGTTGATTCAAGAGTTTTAATCCCTCGCCCTGAGACCGAGCTATTAGTTGAATCTGTACTTAAGTTATTAAAAAAAATTAAGAAACCGGGATTAAAAATTCTCGAGATCGGAACTGGATGCGGAAATATTTCTATCAGTATCGCCAAATTATTTCCTGATTTAGAAATTACAGCAATCGATTCCAGTAAATCAGCTCTTGAAGTTGCTGAACTCAACATTAAGAACCATGGATTATCACAAAATATTAAATTAATGTTCATAAATATATTTGATGATGTACCAAAATTAAGGAATTTTGATATTATCGTATCTAATCCACCCTATATTTCGATTGATGAATATCAGATATTGTCGGATGAAATTAAAAACTTTGAACCCAAAATTGCATTAACAGATGGAAAAGATGGTTTATCTTATCATTATAGAATTGCTGATATTGGAAGAAGTTTACTGAATGAAATTGGATGGCTCTTTCTGGAAATTGGATATGATCAAAAAGAAGAAGTGGTTAATATTCTGGAAAAGTTTGGATATTTTGATGTTGAAGTTATGCAAGACTATGGAGGCAATGATAGAATAGTAAAAGCAAAATGGAGCCGATAATGAGGGCTTTAGTACAAAGAGTTTTGGAAGCCAGTGTAGAAGTTGATTCCAAGATTATAGGTAAAATAAACAAAGGCATTTTAATTTTTTTAGGTGTTTCTAATAATGATGTTGAAAAAGATGCATATTACCTTGCAGAAAAATGTGCAAACCTGCGAATATTCGAGGATGAGCAGGGCAAAATGAATCTATCTGTACGAGATGTAAATGGTAGTGCACTTGTAGTTTCTCAATTTACACTTTATGCCGATACAAGCAGGGGAAACCGTCCAAGTTTTAGCGAAGCAGCATCTCCACAAAAGGGGGAAGAATTGTATAACATATTTTTAGAATATCTTAAGAATATACTCGGAAATGAAAAAGTAGCAAACGGAATATTCAGAGCTATGATGAAAATATATTTAATAAACGATGGTCCCGTAACAGTAATGGTAGAATCAAAGAATAAAGGTAAATTACAATGAAAATAATCCATTTATTTTTAATCATCTTAATCTTTTTAAGTTACACTTACTCACAAAATATTACAATTCAATACGAAGAAATGAAATACAAGAGTTTTAAAATTTCCTTCCAAAAAGATTTAAATTTGGAGGAAGTTAAATCAATAGGTGACCAATTGGATCATTACTTGAATCACTGGAAAAACATATTAAAAATTAAGAAAGTTAGAAATGTAGAATTTCGTTTATATAAATCTGAAAAAGCTTACAAAAACAAGTCAAATGTTAACTTTAATCAGGAAGTTTTTCTTTATAAAGATATTATTCACTTATCTCCCAAAATTTTTGATAGAAATTATTTATTAACTGATAAGTTGTTAGCAAATGCTGTTGTTTTGGCTTTATTAAAAGAATCGGGTAAAAAAGGTTGTCCAAAATGGTTGATTGAATCTTATGCGATATATTTGTCTGGAATGAGAGATGCTGATCAACAAAGCACAATTAATATCTCTTATAGTCTTAAAGATTTTAAACAAGAATATTCTCAACTCAAGAAGGAAAGTCAATACAAAGCATTTTTGTCAAAGAGCTCAGTATTTTTTGAGTTTGTAAATAAAAGATATGGTAGTGAGAGATTAAATTATTTATTTAGACTGTTTAATGGTAAAAGGTCAGAGGAACAAGCTTTTGAGATGGCTTTTGGAGAGAAGTTTGATGAAATCGAAAGAGCCTGGAAGGTTTATCTCAGAAAAAATTAGAAGTGCAAAAAAAGTTCTAATGCTATTTCTAGATGGAGTCGGAGTAGGGAACAAAAATCCTGATAAAAATCCTTTTTTTAAAACAGACTTTCCAGCATTAAAATTTATACTTAATGAACGAATGCCTCATATCAATAAACATTCAATTAGAGATAATTATGTTTTTTATAAAAATATCAATGCTACACTTGGTATTGCTGGATTGCCTCAGAGTGGAACAGGACAGACGGCATTATTGTGCGGTATGAACGCAGCAAGATTTATTGGTAAACATTTTGGACCCTATCCTTATTCAACTTTAGTTGATGTATTAGCTAATAAAAATATTTTTCTGCAAGTAGAAATTTCAGGAAAAAAGCCTTTTTATGTGAATGCTTATCCGCCGAAATATTTTGATTATATTAAGAATAGAAAATCACACCGTACAGCTACAACATTAGCTTGGACCTTATCTGGGAATAGTTTAAATGATTTTAGAAAATTAAGAAAATCTGAAGCTTTATCATCTGATATTACAGGTGAAAGATGGAATAATCTCGGTTTCCCTAAGATTGATGAAATTAATCCAGAAGAAGCAGGGAAAAGGTTGGTAAGTTTTTTTAAAAATTATGACTTTGTTTTTTTTGAGTATTTTTATACAGATCATGCGGGTCATCATCAATCAATGGAAAAAGCAACCGAAGAGTTAAAAAAAATAGATTCTTTAATTGCAGGTATATTGAGCAGCTTTAATAAAAATGAGATGACGCTGATTATTACAAGCGATCATGGAAATATTGAAGACCTATCTGTAAGAACTCATACAAGGAATCCAGTACCTTTAATTGTTTATGGGGAAATGGCAAAACGTATAAATTCAGGTATCAAAAATATCTCACAAATAACTCCAGAAATTATAAAATTTTTTAATGAATAAATGTTTGCCAATAAACCAGCAGTTAAAATTTTAATTCTATTTGCTGTTGGGATTATTTTAGGCAAATTCATTAATCTAGTATCCTACATAACGTTATATATCGGAATATTATTAATAATTTTATTGTTTATTACTTATAAATGGAACCGAAACGTTTTATTTACTATTTCATTAGGGACTCTATTAATATTTTTGGGTTTTATAAAATTTTATTTTGATGCTCGTTATATCCATAATAATCGAATCGATAATTTCATCTCACGCAGTGATGTATTGATAGTAAAGGGCAGAATAACTGATCAACCTATCAAGAAAACAAAATATCTCCAGTTTGTTATCGATGCTGATACTTTAATTACTAATGATTCATTATTTATTGTATCAGGTGGTGCTCAAATCATTATACCGTTAGAAAAAATTAGAGATATTAACCGTTTTAGGTTCGGATATAGAACCACGATTTTTTCTGGCTTATACGCTTTGAGAACTGCAAGAAATCCTGGTGAATTCGATATGAAAAATTATCTGGAAGCATATGATATTTATGCAAGAATTCAACTTGATGACGATGAAAAAATATTAATTGACAGTTCAGCTGACAAAAGTTTACTATCAATTATATACTCTTTGCGCTCCCTGATTGCTAAAAATATCGAAACTCAAATTGGTGGTTTAGAAGCTACATTTTTGAAGGGAATTTTAATTGGGGATAGAAGCGAAATTCCATTTGAGTTGAAAGAATCATTTGTAAATTCTGGTGTAGTACATATTCTTGCTGTATCTGGTCTGCATGTGGGAATAATAACTTTTGTTATCATAGCTGTTTTTAACCTTTTTCGCCTTCCCGAAAGGATTAGATATCTATTAACTATGTTTTGTTTGGTTTTTTATATCTTTTTAACAGGTGGTTCTGCTTCAGTCATCCGAGCAACTATAATGGCAGTAATCTTAATGGGTTCGTTTGTGTTTCAACGGAAATTTAATATCTATAACTCTATTGCAGTTGCTGCTTTGATAATTCTAATACTTGATTCCAGGCAAATATTTTCTCCAGGATTTCAATTATCGTTTGTTGCAGTAATATCAATTGTAGTACTTTATCCAAAAATTTCCAATTTAAAAAATTATTTACCGGAAAACTTAAAACAGATGAAGGTTTTGAAATATATCATTGCATTATTTTCTGTATCATTTACATCAGCTATTGGGACACTTCCGTTTACATCATACTATTTTGGTAAGATATCAATAATTGGACTTGTTGCTAACTTGTTAATTGTTCCGTTGATGGGAATTGTGCTATCTGTTGGTGTTGCGTTTACAGTGTTCAGCTTTATTAGCAGCTCAATATCCAGCTTATTTTCTGAAGTTACAAAATTACTTTCAACAATTTTATTATATTCTGTTAATTATTTTGGATCTTTGAAATATTCTCACATTAACTCATATTTTTCACTGAGTGGTGGGCTACTGTATTATTTTTGGATATTTTATATTGTTACTATAAAAAAACAGAAAATTTTGGGCAGGATAGTTATAGGAATGCTGCTAATATTAAATATTTATGTTTTTTCCACCATATTTGAAAAATCAAATCTAGAATTTTTATTCTTTGATGTAGGTCAAGGAGATGCAATTTTCATAAGAACGCCTGAGAATAAAACAATTTTAATTGATGCTGGTATGAAAAATCCTAATTATGATGCTGCACAATGGTTCATTAAACCATATTTGTTAAGGAATAATATTAAAAGGTTAGATCTTGTAATTAATTCTCATCCACATTCTGACCACCTCGGTGGTATTCCAACAATGTTGCGTAATCTTAATGTTACCCGTATGATTGATGCAGGTTCAGCGGAAAGATCAGATATGTATAATGAATACAAAAAATTATTGGATTCATTGAAGATTAATTATGTTATAAAAACTCGAGGTGATACAATTTTTATTGATGATAAAATTCGTTTATATGTTTTGAATCCTTCTGCAAAAATTTTAAGCACAAGTAATTTGAATAATCATTCAATCGTTTTAAAGATATTGTATAAAAAGACCTCTATTATTTTAACAGGTGATATTGAGTCGGAATATGAAATGGAATTAGCTGAGTTATATAAAGAATTTTTGAAATCGGATGTTTTTAAATGTCCACATCATGGAAGTAATACAAGCAGTAGTAAAGATTTTATTAAGTTTGTAAATCCAAAATATGCCATTATTTCTGTTGGTCAAAACAATAAATATGGCCATCCATCTAAAGAAGTATTAGACAGATTGAAGCATATGGATATAAATATTTTTAGAACTGATCAGCATGGTGCGATATTGTTTCATTCTGATGGGGAGGAAGTATGGAATGTTGATTGGAGGGAATAAAGATATTATATGTTATTTATCTTTCTAAAAATTCGTAAAAAATTTTGTTTCAGTCCATCTTTTTAATTATTTTAAATAAAAAAGGTTAAGAAGGATGGATAAAATCCATAAAAAGTATATGGAATGGATGGAAAAAATTTTATCTCCATTCTTGAGTAAGAATATGGAAAGAAAAAAATCCTTTACTACGGATTCTAATATAAATATAGAAAGATTATATTTACCTAAAGAAATTGATTATGAAAATGAAATAGGTTTTCCTGGAGATTATCCGTTCTTGCGTGGCGTGTATCCAACAATGTATAGAGGTCGCCTCTGGACAATGCGCCAGTATGCTGGATTTGGTAATGCAGAGGAAACAAATAAAAGATTTCACTTTTTGTTAAATCATGGCACTACTGGACTTTCAGTTGCGTTCGATTTGCCAACTCAAATAGGTTACGATTCTGATCATGATTATGCTGAAGGTGAGGTTGGTAAGGTTGGTGTTGCAATCGATTCGCTTGAAGATATGGAGGTGCTTTTTAATGGAATTGAATTAAAAAAGATCTCTACATCGATGACTATCAATGCAACTGCTGCTATTTTACTCTGTATGTATGTAGCTATCGCTAAAAAACAAAATGCTGATTTATCAAAGATTTCGGGAACGATACAAAATGATATTTTAAAAGAATATATATCCCGCGGAACTTACATCTATCCTCCTGAACCTTCAATGAGATTGGTTACAGATATTTTCAGCTGGTGTAATAGTAATTTACCCAGATGGAACACCATCTCAATCAGTGGATATCATATTCGGGAAGCTGGTGCAAATGCAGTTCAGGAGGTAGCTTTTACACTGGCAAATGCAATAGCTTATGTTTCGGCAGCAATTGATGCAGGACTTGATGTCAATAATTTTGGTTCTCAGTTATCTTTCTTTTTTAACTCGCACAATAATTTCTTTGAGGAAATTGCAAAGTTTAGAGCAGCACGACGACTTTGGGCAAAAATTATGCGAAATAAATTCAATGCTAAGAATCCAGAATCAATGAAATTGCGCTTTCATGCACAAACTGCAGGTTCAACCTTAACTGCTCAACAAATCGATAACAATATTATAAGGGTAACATTACAAGCTCTTGCTGCTGTTCTTGGAGGTTGTCAGTCGCTTCATACAAATAGTAAAGATGAAGCCCTGTCTCTTCCAACTGAGGATTCAGTCCAGCTTGCTTTACGTACACAACAAATCATTGCTTATGAAAGTGGTGTAACAGATACAATCGATCCACTTTGTGGTTCATATTTTATTGAGGAATTAACCAATCGGATTGAACAAAATGCAATGGAATACATTGAAAAGATCCAGAATCTTGGTGGTTCTGTAAAAGCAATCGAATCAAAATTTTATCAAAATGAGATTGCAAATAGTTCGTATGAATATCAAAAAGCTATAGAGAAGAAAGAAAAAATAATTGTTGGGTTAAATGAATTTGTAACTGAAAGTAAAATTCAACCAAAAATTTTAAGAATCGAGCAAACAATTAGAGATAAGCAAATTCAAAGACTCAAGGCTCTAAAACAGAAGAGGAATAATCAGGAAGTTCGGCAAAAGTTGGAAGATTTGAAACGTGTTGCAGAAACATCACAAAACTTAATTCCAAAAATACTGGATGCTGTAGAATCGTATGCAACGCTTGGCGAAATATCAGATGCTTTAAGAGATGTTTGGGGTGAATATAAAGAATGAAGGAAGTCAATATCAAATGAATCAAAGAGATATAATATTAGTATTAGATTTTGGTTCGCAATATACACAGCTGATTGCACGCAGAATAAGGGAAGTTGGTGTTTATTCTGAAATTGTCCCGTATTCAATTTCGGTTGAGGAAATTAAGAAAATTAATCCACGTGGATTAGTATTTTCTGGTGGTCCTGCAAGTGTCTATGGAGTAAATTCACCAGTTCCTGATGGAGAGATTTTTAGTTTGAATATTCCAATACTTGGGATATGTTATGGACTACAATTGATTTGCTCTATGTTGGGTGGAAAAATTAAACAAGCTAAAGTACGCGAATTTGGAAAAGCGGAAATGTTTCTGGATAGCAATTCTAATTTATTTTCAGGATTAAATGAAAAAATAAATGTTTGGATGAGCCATTCGGATATTGTTACAGAAATTCCCGATTCTTTTAAAATTATTGCCCGCACAGAAGCATCTCAATTCTGTGCAATAGAAGACTCAAAAAAGAGAATATTTGGTGTTCAATTCCATCCCGAAGTAGTGCATACAGAAAATGGTATAAACATTTTTAAGAATTTTGTTTATAAAATTTGTGAATGTTCTGGAACATGGAGTCCAAAATATTTTATTGATAATAAAATCGAAGAAATTAATAAAATAGTTGGAAATAAAAAAGTAATTTGTGCAATAAGTGGTGGAGTTGATTCAACAGTCCTTGCTGTGTTAATGAACAAGGCAATCGGTAAGAATTTATATTGCTTCCATATTAATAATGGAGTTATGAGGGAATCAGAAAGTGAAGATGTTGTATCAAGTTTTAGGAAGTTTTTCAATATAGATATTGATTATATTGATGCAACAGAAGAATTCTTATCTCGTCTTGCTGGAGTTGAAGACCCTGAAATGAAGAGAAAAATCATTGGAAATACTTTTATAGAAATTTTCGAGAGAGAAGCAATTAAAATAGGGAATATAGCTTATCTTGCACAGGGAACTTTATACCCTGATGTCATTGAATCGAGTTCTGCTACTTCTCCATCTGTAAAAATAAAATCACACCATAATGTAGGCGGATTACCTGAGAAGATGCACTTAAAATTGATTGAACCCCTCAGAGAATTATTTAAAGACGAAGTTAGAAAAATTGGCAGTGAATTGAAAATCCCTGAAGAAATGTTGAATCGTCATCCATTCCCCGGTCCAGGTTTAGCTGTTCGTATCATCGGTGAAGTTACAAGAGAAAAACTTGAGATACTCCGTAAAGCTGACTCAATCTTCATAGAGGAAATCAAAAAAGCTGATCTTTATAAAGATATCTGGCAGGCATTTGCTGTATTACTTCCGGTGCAAACAGTTGGCGTAATGGGTGATGAAAGAACTTATGAAAATGTTATAGCATTAAGAGCTGTTTCAAGTGTGGACGGCATGACCGCTGATTGGTATAAAATGCCACTGGACTTACTCGAAAAAGTTTCTAATAGAATTATTAATGAAGTTCATGGAATTAATCGTGTAGTATATGATATAAGTTCCAAACCACCAGCTACTATAGAATGGGAATAGATATACTATGAAAAAATATCTCCGTTTTATAAAAATTGAGCACACATTATTTTCACTACCTTTAGTCTACGCTGGAGTATTTCTCGCAGTTGAAGATTTTCCATCCTCGAAATTATTGATTTTAGTACTATTAGCGGCAATTGGTGCAAGAATATTTGCAATGTCGATAAATAGAATCATTGATGCTGAAATCGATAAGAGAAATGCTCGTACAAAAAATCGAGAAATACCTTCCAATCAAATGAATATATTTGAAGGATTTGCAATTGCGATTGCTGGATTGATAATTTATTTATCTTCAGCATATTATATTTCTATCTTTTGCTTTTTTCTTTCTCCAATACCATTAATTATTTTTGTAATTTACCCTTACTTGAAAAGGTTTACAAAATTAGCACACTTCGGTGTTGGATTAGGACTTTCAATGGCACCACTGGGAGGGTGGTTTGCAGTAAAAAATAGTTTTGAACAATTACATATTGGTTTGTTATTACCTTTGTTTACTTTTTTTTGGGCAACAGGCTTCGATATTATATATTCCACTCTTGATGAATCGTTTGATAAAAAAGAGGGACTATTTTCTTTCCCGGCTGTTTATGGTTCACAAAAAGCACTAAAATTTTCAGCTCTTTTACATGTACTTTCATTTATTGTGTTAATTATTACCTATATAATTACAATAAATAAAATTGCTGCGCTTCCGTTTTTGTTATTCACAGGTTACTTGCTGTATCTTGAACAAAAAAAATCTACAGATGTCGAACTTGCATTTTTTAAGATAAATGCAATAGTAGGATTTGTCGTTTTTATTATGATCATGATGAAAGGAATAAAATTATGAAAATTGCTGTAGGAATTACAGGATCATCAGGTGCAATATTTGCAGTGGAATTTTTGAAGAATTGCCCTGCAGAAAAGTTTTTGGTAGTATCTAAGTGGGGTAAAGTGGTGCTTAAAGATGAAGTTGGACTAACAGACAAGGATCTTAAGCCTTATATTAAAAGACAATTTTCAAATGATGATCTTACTTCACCATTAGCTTCAGGAACAAATTCGATCGATGCTGTAATTATTATCCCATGTACAACATCTACAATTGGAAAAATTGCTTCTGGTATTGGTGATACACTCTTAACAAGAATGGCACAGGTCGCATTAAAAGAAAAAAGGAAACTCATATTGTGTGTTAGGGAAACTCCGCTCTCAACAATTACACTTGAACAAGCATGGAAATTATCAAGAGATGGTGTGATAATTATGCCTATATCTCCACCATTGTATTTTAAACCACAAAATATACAGGAATATGTTGATGCATTTGTAAATAAGCTGAATGGCGTATTAGGAGTTCAGGAAATTAAGGGTTGGAGGTATGAAGAGTTAGAATGATCAGAAAATTCACTTCTTTAAAAGAATTTGTGTTTTATCTTGAATCTATTGGTGATTTGCATCGCATTCAAGTCGAAGCAGATCCATACCTAGAAACCACTGAAGTTGCAATACGGGCATTAAAAGAGAACAAACCTGCCATACTTTTTGAAAATCCCAAAGGGGCAAAGTTTCCACTTGCTATGAATATTCTGGCAAGTGAAAAAAGAATTGAACATGCCCTTGGTGTTCATCCTGAAGAGTTGGGAGAAAAATTAATAAAATTTATCGAAATTATTTTTCCCCCGAATTTTAAAGTTTTATTGAAACATAGTTCAATGTTGTTTAGATTTCTTCGTGCAATACCTAAAAAATCTCATGGGTTTTCACAGGATGTGATCAAAGACCCAGATTTATCACAGCTACCAATACAAAAATGCTGGCCAGGTGATGGTGGAAAATTTATTACTCTTGGACAAGTAATTACTTATGACCCATTAAGTAAAAAAAGGAATATTGGCATTTACAGGATGCAAGTTTTTGATAATGTATCGACTGGTATGCACTGGCAAATTCAGAAAGGTGGTGGTTTTCATTATTATCAAGCTCAAAAACTAAATCAACCACTCGAAGTTGCTGTAGTAATAGGTAGTGATCCAGCACTTTTGCTCGCCAGTGTAGCAGCACTACCTGAAGGTATTGATGAAGTTTTATTTGCAGGTTTTTTACGAAATGATAGGATTCGGTTAACAAAAGCTAAAACAATTTCAATTGATGTCCCATCTAATGCTGAATTTATTTTGGAAGGTAAAATCTCACCTACGGAATCAAGATTAGAAGGACCTTTTGGAGATCATTTTGGCCATTATTCGGCAGAATCTAATTTTCCAGTTTTTAGGTTAAGTGCAATCACTCACAGAAAAGATCCAATTTATCCGGGTACTATTGTAGGCAAACCACCAATGGAGGATAAATTTTTAGGGAATGCAACTCAGCAAATTCTTGGTCCACTTATTCGACTAATCCATCCTGAGATTAAAAGTTTATGGGCATATTACGAAGCGGGATTTCATAACCTGCTTGTAATTGCAATAGAAGAAAGGTACGAAAAGGAAGCTCTCAAAACAGCCCTCTCAGTAGTAGGTGAAGGTCAGCTCTCACTAACTAAATGTGTAATTACTGTTTCTGCAGATGTTAACCCAAGAGATTGGAGTGCTGTATTAAATGAAATTAAACAGAATTTTGATCCGAAGTATGATTTTGTAATGGTTCCAAAAGTTCCACTGGATACACTCGACTTTACAAGTTACAAGATGAACCTCGGAAGTAAAATGATTATTGATGCGTGTAAGAAGAGAACTCGGAAATATGATACACAAAATATCCCAAAATATAATGTCAAAGATGTGATGCAATATCTATTAAATCTTAACAATCGAATACTTGATGTAAATATTTTACAAGATACATTGTTAATTGTTAAAGTAAATTCAAACATTTTTGGAATAGAAACACCAGAACAATCCATTGGTAAGAAAATTGTCCAGAAAATTATTTTAGATCCACAATTTTCAGATTATAAAATAATTGCAGTTGTTAGCGAAGATGTGAATATTCACGATCAGGAAAGTTATATCTGGGGTATTTTCACACGATTTGACTGTGAAAGGGATATAATTTTCAAAGAACAAAAATTAATTGGAATATCACCTGTGTATTCTGGACCTATGGGAGTTGATGCAACCTGGAAATATGGTTATCCAAAACCATTATTGATGGATGAGTCAATTATCAGGTTAGTAGACAATAAATGGAATACATATTGGAAAAAGTGAAAAAATTATTAAATAAAATAGTATCAAAAATATGAAAATTAATTTTATAGATAAATCCTTAATACCAATCTGGGAAAAAATACAGAATTCTGAAAGATTGTCGTTTGAAGATGGAATTAAGCTGTTTCAAACAAACGATTTAATTTCACTTGGTAAAATGGCTAATTGGTATAGCTTTACTAAAAGTGGTGATTCTGTTTATTTCGTGTTGAACAGAAAAATTGAACATACAAATATTTGTGTTCTTTCCTGTAAATTCTGTGATTTTGCTAAGAAAAAAGGTGAACCCGGTGCTTATGAAATGACAACGGAAGAGATATTATCCAAGCTTTCTGATGAAATACAGGAGGTTCATATAACTGGTGCAATGCCACCTGATTGGAATTGGGAAAGATATATAGATATCGTTAAATCAATTCACTCTAAATTTCCAAAAATTGATATTAAAGCGTATACAGCGGTTGAAATTGATTTTTTCCATAAGAAATTTAAAATACCAGTTGAGAATATTCTGCTCGAGTTGAAAGATGCTGGATTAAAAACTTTACCTGGTGGAGGAGCAGAGATATTTTCAGAACGAGTTCGTCGATTGCTTTTCAATCAAAAAATTGGAGAAAAACGCTGGCTTGAGATTCATAAAATTGCGCATAGACTTGGAATTCCAAGTAATGCAACCATGCTATATGGACATATAGAAACTGTTGAAGAGAGAGTGTCACATTTGGTAAAACTTCGGAAAGCTCAAGACGAATCTGGAGGATTTCTGAGCTTTATCCCACTTGCATTTCAACCTGGTGAAACAGGTATAAAACCAAAAGAGGATTTCACTTCGGCAATTGATGATCTTAAAACTATTGCTGTAAGTCGTTTGATGCTTGATAATATTCCACATATAAAAGCTTACTGGGTAATGTTAACTGAAGAGGTGGCTGCGGTTGCATTGAATTTCGGAGCAGACGATATCGATGGAACAGTTGGCGAAGAACACATAGCACACGATGCTGGTGCAATTAGTCCAATGAAGTTAGCGAAAGAACAAATTATCAGAATAATTAAAGAAGCCGGAAAAGTAGCTGTCGAAAGAGATGTGTTTTATAATCCAATAAAAATATATGGAAATAAAATTATAGGCAAAATTCCTTATTTAAATTCAATTCCAATTTATCACAACCTGAAAATCGAAGGATATAAAACTGTAACACTCTTTCCAAGCCAACTTGGTAAAATGATTGCTAATGGTGATATTAGTGCTGGGCTGATATCTCTTGTTGATTATTTTAAAAATAAGGATAAATTAAAAATTTCTAAATGGTGTGTATCGAGTCGTAATAAAGTTCAAAGTGTGATACTCTTTTCCAAATTTTCCTGGGAAAACTTACATAAGAAAAGAATTGGAATATCTGAAGAAACATCAACTTCAGTACTTTTACTAAAAATTTTACTTTTGAAGAAGTACAATGTAAAAGCTGATTTTGAAATATTTAACCCTTCATTGAAAAACTATTCTGAGTACGATGCGATTTTATTAATTGGTGATAATGCTCTTAGAGAACTATACAACCCTAAAAAGGATTTTAGCTATACTTATGATCTTTCAGAGGAGTGGTATAGCTGGCAGGGATTACCCTTTGTGTTTGCTGTTTGGGTTGAAAAGCAGAATTTTACTGATGAAATAATCGTTGATGATATTATTATTAAGCAGAATATAGATAAGAATTTATCTAACATTGGAAATATAATTAGCTATTACAAAAGTACAATTTCTTTATCAGATGACAAATTAATTGAATACATTAAAGGATTTAAGTATGAGATTAATGAGGAAGAAAATTTAGCTATTAATAAATTCCAGAATTTACTTGAGGAAATTAATGTATGCTTGAAAGTATAATAAATAAAATAAATTCAAGTGAGAGAATAAATTTTGATGAGGCATTATATCTTTTACGAAGAACTGATATTCTAGATCTTGGTGAACTTGGAAATATTATTAGGTTTCGAAAAAATCCTGATCCACATGTTACATTTGTTGTGGATACAAATCCAAATTATACAAATGTGTGTACAATTGATTGTATATTTTGTGCTTTTTATCGCCATCCAGGAGAAGAAGGAGAATATACTCTTTCTATCGATGAATTAATTCAGAAGTTTAAAGAATCAGCAAACAAGGGTGTTACAACAATCTTACTTCAAGGTGGAGTAAACCCCAATTTGCCATTGGATTATTATCTTGAACTGGTTTATCGGACACGTAATGAAGTTCCAGAGATTCACCCTCATTTTTTTTCTGTTTCAGAAATTGTTGGAATGGCTGAGGTATCAAAACTTCCGATAGAAGAAGTTTTGCAGAGATTGTGGGATGCTGGTTTAAGAACTATCCCTGGTGGAGGTGCTGAAATTTTATCAGATCGGATTAAGAAAAAAATCTCGCATAAGAAAGAAACTTCCGAGCAATGGCTGAACGTTATGCGAGTTGCACATCGAATTGGATTTAAAACTACGGCAACTATGATGTATGGGCACCTCGAAACGGATGAAGATATTATTCTGCATCTGGAAAGTCTACGAAAATTGCAAGACGAAACACAGGGTTTTACTGCATTCATTCCCTGGTCTTTTAAGCCAGGTAATACCCCGCTTGAAAAAATTATACCACATTATGCATCAAGCACCAGATATTTACAAATAATTGCATTATCCAGAATTTATCTGGATAATTTTCCTCATGTTCAAGCATCATGGTTTTCAGAAGGTAAAAAAATTGGCCAGATAGCACTACATTTTGGTGCTGACGATTTTGGCGGAACATTACTCGAAGAGAATGTCCATGCAGCAGCCAATTATGTAAGTAAATCCAATACTGATGAAGTTATTAGTTTGATAAAGAAAGCAGGTTTTATTCCTGTACAAAGAACAACTCTATACGAGATATTAAAGATATATAATTGATGAAATGGAAATCGAACCAATTATTACTCCACTAAACATTGAGCTATCTCCTATTGAGCTTTTCAGGCGTCTTGAACTAAAACGAGGTAATGTATTGCTTGAAAGCTCATTATATCATCCGCAAATTTCAAATCAATCAATAATTGCCTTTAACCCGAAAAAGATTATTGAATTGGAAACCTCTGATCTAAAAATACCTTCAAATACAAATTATTTTATTGAGGAATATTTACAAGAACTAAGACAGATGTTTAATGCATATAAAACATCAAATAACAAATATTTTCCAGGAGGTTTAATTGGTTACTTTAGCTACGATTTTGGATTGAGATTTGAGAATGTCATATCAAAAAATGAGTCTTTAATTGATTTACCTGAATTGTTTTTTGGAGTATATGAAAATGCATTAGTCTATGATCATGATTCAAAGCGTTGGTTTGCAACAGGGATTGAAGATGTTAATCAGATAATAAAGTTAGTTTATGAGCGATTGAATCAGAAACCGTTACTTGTAGACTCACAGGAATCTGTAAATTTAAAATCAAATTTTTTGTACAATGATTACATAAATGCAGTTAATAAAGTTAAAGATTATATTAAAAATGGAGATATATATCAGGCAAATCTTACCCATCAATTTTATGGACACACAGAAGAAAAAGCAATTGATATATATACGAAGTTGCGACTAACAAATCCAGCTCCATATTCTGCTATATTATGTGTCGATAAAGATAGGTATATTTTAAGTTCTTCTCCAGAATTATTCCTTGATGTTGATGGTAAACGAGTTCAGACCAGACCAATTAAAGGTACGATTCAGCGCGGAAAAACAATTGAAGAAGACGAAAAATTGAAAGAGCAACTTCTTTCAAGTAAAAAAGATGAAGCAGAATTAGTTATGATAGTAGATCTTGAGAGAAATGATTTGAATCGAGTTTGTAAAACAAATAGTGTACAGGTTAATCCATTAAAACAAATTGAGACTTTTGCAAGTGTTCATCATCTATTTTCCTGTATTTTTGGTGAACTTGATGATGAATCTGATGTTTTTGATTTAATAAGAGCTTCTTTTCCTGGTGGTTCAATAACAGGTGCGCCAAAAATTCGAGCAATGCAAATAATTAATGAGCTTGAACCACATAAAAGAGGCATTTATACAGGATCGATAGGTTATATAGGTTTTAATAACAAAGCAAAATTTAATATAGCAATTCGAACTATTGCATATAATAAAGGTAAAATTGCAATTGGTCTCGGTGGTGGAATTGTTGCAGATAGCATACCTGAGCTTGAATATCAAGAAACATTGCACAAAGGCAAGGCAATATTTGAAGCAATCGGAGCGAAGATTTTATGATTATTTTTTTAAACGGGGATTTTATAGAAAAGAACAATGCTAAAGTTAATCCTTTTAATTCGGGATTTTTATATGGGAAGGGATTTTTTGAGACATTTCGAGTAATTAAAAAAAAACCTATTTTGTTGAGAGAACATATAGAACGACTTAATAAATCTCTGGAGTTTTTTAATTTTGAAAAAGTTAATTATGATTACATCGAAACAGTTATCAATCAATTAATTGAAATTAACAATCTAAATTCAGCACGAGTAAGAGTAACTGTAAATCATAATTTAGTAAACGGAAACAATATCTTGGTTAATATTGATGAGTTCAAACCAACATTTGGAGAATTTGTTTCAGTTATGGTTTTTGATAGTAAAATTATACATGGTGACATAATCCGAATGCACAAATCTACAAGTTATTTATATAATGATTTTGCTTATGAAGAAGCTAAAGCATTTGGTTATGATGAAGCAGTTTTTGTTGATAATCTAAATCACATAATCGAAGGTACAAGGACAAATGTTTTTATTGTAAAGAATGGGGCGGTTTATACACCCTCACTTGATTGTGGAATTTTACCAGGAATTACAAGAAAATTTGTTATTGAAAGCGGTAGAGAGGCAGGTATTATTGTTAAGGAAAAGTTAATTTCCTACGATGAATTTTTGTATGCCGATGAGATTTTCTTGACTAATTCCTTAAATGGTATCATAAAAGTGAAGAAGGTTAATGATAGACTAATTGATAATTTCCTTTTTGCAAAAAAATTTGAAATAATTTTTAAAGATAAACTGGAATTTTATTAAAATAAGGATATTAATTATGGCAATTTTAAAAGAAGAAGAGTTCAGGTTGGAAAATGTTTTAAGAATAGCGCAACAAATGTCAGCTGCTGCAAGGACTGCTCCTAAAGCTAGAGGCATTGATAACCTCATTATTGCAATTGTAGATAAAGAAGGGATAAAAAAAATTGCAGAGAGAATGCAAGAGTTATCAAAGCAAGGTGAGGGATTTTCTTTTTTTTCTCGAGATGCAAACAATATATTGAATTGTGAGTTTTTGTTATTGATCGGAACCAGAATTAAAAGTTTGGGCTTAAAAAATTGCAATCTGTGTGGATTTGATAGTTGTGAGGAAAAAGATAAACACCCCAAAATACCATGTGTATTTAATGTAAACGATTTAGGTATTGCGATTGGTTCGGCTGTAAGTATAGCGGCAAATAATCGTATTGATAATCGTGTAATGTATTCAGTTGGTTTTGCAGCTGTTAATTTAAATTTACTTGGTGAAGATGTAAATATAGCATTTGGGATACCATTAAGTATATCTTCTAAGAATATATTTTTTGATCGTAAATAAAAAGGAGAAGATTTATGAGAAATATGACAAAATTGAATCTAGAAGCAGCTTTTGCGGGTGAAAGTCAGGCATATATGAAGTATACAATATATGCTGAAAAAGCAGAAAGAGAAGGATTTCACAAAGTTGCTAAGTTATTCAGAGCAATTGCATTTGCTGAAAAGATTCATGCTACAAACCATTTTCGTGTACTTGAAAAAATTAGAAGTACCACTGAGAATCTTTATGATGCTGCTGCGGGCGAAAATTATGAAGTAGAAGAAATGTATCCAGCTTTTGATGCAGTTGCGAGGTTACAAAATGAAAAAGTTGCGGTTCAGTCATTCTACTATGCAGTTACAGCTGAAAAAGTACATGAGTCGATGTACAAGAAAGCAAAGGAATCAGTAGAAAAAGGAGAAGATATCATTGCGAACAATATTTATGTATGTCCAGTATGTGGTCATACAGTAATTGATGAAGTACCTGATAAATGCCCTGTTTGTGGATTGTCGAAGGAAAAATATGAGAAGTTTTAATTGGTAATTTGATGTTCTTTTCCTAGTTCTGGAATGATTATTTTAATATCGGTTATTTTTTCCTGAACTTTAGTTTGTATCCATTTCATTCCTTCTGGTTCACCATGTACAAGTATTAGCGTTTTTGGCTTTAAAATTTTTACAAGGTTAATTAATTCTTCCCGATTAGAATGAGTTGAGAACCTAAAGTAATCAACATCGCACATTATTTTAATTTCTTCAGTCGATGCGGTTAGTTTAATAACATCATTTTTGTTTGAGTTTAATATTCTATAACCTGGTGATTTGGGATCCAGATAACCAACGAAGAATATTGCAAAATTCTTATATTTTAACCATCTTTGTGCGAGTAAATAAGATACTGTGTTTTCAAAAACCATTCCACTTGAGGCTAACACTATACTTGGGACTTTAAAATACTTGTCACTTAATAGATTTTCTTGGTTTAGTTGCGATTGAGGTATATTTTTTAATATTATTTTATTGTTAGTACGTTTGGAGGTGTATCTGTGTAAATCATATATTGAAGAAATTTCTGTACCTAATCCTCCTGTATAAACATCAAGTTCTGGAATTGAACCTTTTTTCATCAGAGTATTTAACAGGGCAAGCATTTCCTGTAGTTTTCCTAGTGCAAAAACAGGAATTAAAATCGATCCTCCGTTGTCAACAATTTTATTTATTGCTTTTATAAAACGTTTGATTTCCTCTTTTCTGGTTATAGTAGTTTCATTTGTTGCCGTAGTACATTCAAGGATTAGAATATCAATATTTTCATTTGGGTAATCAGCACCAGCCATAATGGTTTGTTTACTTGCACATGTGTCGCCAGTGAAGAATATTTTATGATTGGCTGTTTTCAATAAAAATCCTGCTGATCCAAGTATATGACCTGCATCAAAAACCGAAATCTCTATAGGTTTGATAGATTTGTGATGATATCCTTCTAATTCAATACTTTCTTTAACTTTTATTATATTAAATGTTTCAATTAGCAAATCAATTTGTTCTCTGGGATAATATGGAAGTGGATCTGTATCTAAAATTTCTTTTTGTGATAAGAACAAACTATTGTGTAGCATCACTTCTGCTATATCTCGCGTCTGTGGAGTTGTATATATTTTAATATGGGGATATTTTTGTATTAAATATGGTAGAGCTCCAATATGGTCAATATGTGAATGAGAAATTAACGCATAATCTGTGTCAAAATTTTTGAGTATTTCAAAATCAGGTAGTGATTCAATACCTTTTTTTTCCGGATGTAATCCTGCTTCAAGAATTATTCCTGTTCCGTTCACATTTAAATAATAACAATTTGCGCCAATTTCTTTTTCGCCACCAATTAATGTGAATGATATTTTATCATTTTTAAGCATCTAAATTAATTCGATGTTTGGAATGTTAGATATAAGTCCACGTTCATAAGCTAATTTATAAAGTAATTCAAGTGCAGATTTTCCGTTTTCTCCCATGTCGATTGTTAACTGGCTAACGTACATCTTTACAAATTTTTCTCCTAAATTGCGATCAAGTCCACGACCAAATTTTAAAGAGTAATTTATTGCAGCATCCAAGTTGTTATAACCAAATTCTATGCTTTCCTTCAGTGCTTTGGAAATTTTATATGCCAACTCTTTTCCTAAATCTTTTCTTATTACATCTAATCCAAGTGGTAAAGGTAGACCTGATGTAAAGTTGTTCCAGTATTCTCCAAAGTCGATTATTTTATGGAAACCTAAATTCCTAAAAGTTAATTGGCCTTCATGAATAATTACTCCTGCATCAAATTCACCATTGTTAATTCTTTCCATAATTTGATCAAAAGGAATATCGATATTATAAATATCCTCAGTAAAAATTTTAAATAAAAGTGTAGCTGTAGTTAAAGCTCCTGGTGTAGCAACTCTTTTACCTTTTAATTCTTCAACCGATTTATAATTTTTTGAGATAAGTACAGGACCATAACATTCCCCCATGCTTGCACCAGTTCTCATAATCCAATATTTTTCCGAAACGATTGGATAGGCATGTGCGCTGATTGCAGTTATTTCAAGTTCACCTCTGATAGCTCTTTGGTTTAAGGATTGAATATCTTCTAATACATGTTCAATTTTATAATCATCAATTTTTACATTTCCTGATGCGATTCCATAAAACATAAATGCGTCGTCAGGATCAGGACTATGTCCAATTTTTAAAACTTTATTATTCATTATAACCTCATAATTTTGTCCCATAATAAATTGTAACTATACCGAATGTTAATGTTTTGTGCTGTACGTTCGTAAAACCTATTTCTTCCAAAATTTTGTTTAATTCCGTTCCTTCAGGAAATTGCATTACTGTATTTGGTAAATATGTATAAGCAATTTTGTTCTTGGAAATAAGTTTTCCAATCAATGGTAAAATATTTCGAAAGTAAAAAAAGTAAATTTTTTTGAAAATTATATTTTTTGGTTTAGAAAATTCAAGTATAATTAACTTTCCATTTTTTGCGAGTACTCTATGAATTTCAGATAATCCTTTTTTTAGATTATTAAAATTCCTGATTCCAAAAGCTGTAATGGCAGCTTGGAATGATTCATTTTTGAATGGTAGATATTCAGCGTTTGCTTTTTGAAAAAATATTTTCTTCTGTAATTCTGCTTTTTCTATTTTGACTTTTGCAATTTCTAACATATTTTCAGCTATGTCGATACCAATAACTGTCTTACATCCATATTTTGCTGCAATTATTCCAAAATCTCCTGTTCCACAAGCGACGTCTAATATTAGTTCTGGAGCTGGTAGTCCTAAGAATTTAATGGCTCTTCTTCGCCAATAAAAATCCATTCCACCGCTCAAAAAATGATTTAAAAAATCATATGTTTTGGCAATGGAATTGAAAAGATTTGCTACCTGAGATGTCGTATATTTTTTATCCACCATTTTGCTAAATTTGTTTTTAAGATAACCAAAGATTTTTAAAAATACAAGATACATTATTTGATTTTAAGTGCTACTATTATTATAATTAATATGTTAAATAAAAATATTAGATGTTTTATGATAATAGTGATGAAGAAACATGCCACTAAAGATGATATTCAGAATGTACTCGATCGAATTCTGGAAATGGGATATAATTACCAGATTTCTTATAGTGAAGGAAATACATTGATAGTTGTTCTGGATAGCCAGCCAGAACTTGGTAAAGAAAAATTTATTTTTATGAAGAATGTTGATAATGTTATTCAAATAAATAAACCTTATAAATTAACAAGCAGGGAATTTAAATCAGATAACACAGTTATTGATGTAGATGGTATAAAAATAGGCGGTGAAGAAATAGTTGTTATTGCTGGACCTTGCTCGATTGAAAACGAAGATCAGTTAATGTTATCAGCTGAAATTGTTAAAAATGCTGGGATAAAATTTCTACGAGGTGGTGCTTTCAAACCTAGAACTAGCCCTTACTCATTTCAGGGATTGGGAGAAGGTGGATTAAAGTTACTTGCTAAGGCAAGAGAAAAAACAGGTTTAAAAATTGTAACCGAGGTTATGGATTCAGCTGAAGTAGATATAGTTGCTGATTACGCAGATGTATTACAGATTGGTGCTCGTAATATGCAAAATACAAAATTACTTCAGATTCTAGGTAAACTTCGTAAACCCATTTTATTGAAAAGAAGCTTTTCTGCTACATTGAACGAATTTTTATTAAGTGCAGAATATATATTGAACAAAGGAAATGAAAATGTAATCTTATGTGAGAGAGGAATCAGAACATTTGTAGAATACACACGAAATACGCTCGATTTAAATATAGTTCCGGCTATAAAACAAATTTCACACCTTCCAATTATTGTTGATCCAAGTCACGGTACGGGTAAATCAGAATATGTAATACCAATGAGTAGAGCAGCAATAGCAGCTGGTGCTGATGGTTTGCTTGTTGAAATGCATCCAAATCCTGAAAACGCAAGCTCGGATGGTGAACAATCACTAACACCTCAAAATTTAACAAAATTGGTACAAGAAATAAAAGTTATTGCCAACTCAATTGGTCGAAAGATTTTATAAATCTGATGATTCAATTATTAAATGTAACAAAGAAATTTAATTTAACACTCGCTGTTGATAATATTTCTCTTGAAGTGCCAGCTGGACAATTTTTAGGATTTCTTGGGCCAAATGGAGCTGGTAAAACAACAACTATTAAGATGATGACGGGACTTTTTAATCCTACTTCAGGCAGAATTGTAATAAATGGATATGATGTAGTTAAAAACCCAATTGAAGCTAAAATGAATATAGGATATATTCCTGACCAGCCTTATTTATACGATAAGTTAACAGGTAGGGAATACCTTTATTTTTGTGGAGGGTTGTATAAAATTCCATTAAACAGGTTAGATAAAGTGGTGGATGACATAATAAAAATTTTTGAGATTCAAGAATGGATTGATAAAAGAATAGAAAGTTATTCCCAGGGTATGGCGCAGAGGGTTGTTTTTGCAGCAGCATTATTGCACAATCCAAAAGTTATTATAATTGATGAACCTATGGTTGGTCTCGATCCCAGAAGTGCTAACATAATAAAAGAAATTCTAAAAGAAAAGTGTAAGCATGGTAGTGTTGTATTTATGTCCACGCATATTTTATCTGTTGCTGAAGAATTGTGCCATCGAATTGTGTTTATTAAAAATGGAAGGATTATGCTCGATTATGAAATCGAAGAATTAAAAAAAATTCAAAAGCAGAATAACCAGAAACTTGAAGATTTTTATTTAGAATTCATTGGATAATGTTGAAAGAATTTACTCATCTTTTATTTTATAAACTAAAATCTAATCTAAAATTATCGTTTGATTTTAGTCTACAGGGATTAATAAAAAATATTGGTACATTATTTCTTTATTCAATATTTATTTACGGGGCATATAAATTTACATTTCATTCAATTAACTATTTATTATTACAAGCTAAAGTAGGCTTATATCTTCTCCATAAATTTCTCTCAATTATATTTTTTGTTTTCTTTTTAAGTGTTCACATTGGCAATGTTATAATATCCTATTCTACATTTTATAAATCTAAGGAAGTTTTATATCTATTTAGTAAACCTGTAAACTTCACAAATATTTTTTTATTAAAATTTTTGGATAATTTCTTTTACAGTTCTACTACATTATTGGTAATTGGTATTGCAGTAATATATGCTTATGGCAATTATTTTTTTGTTCCTATGTATTTTTATTTTGTTGTTTTAATTCTAATTTTTTTCCCATTTTTATTAATTGCAGCAACATTAGCAGTTATTATATTATTTTTATTAATTAAATTACTGAACAGATTTGAACCCCAAAAAGTATTTCTTTCACTTATATTTGTATATATTTTAGTACTTTTAGCATATTTTAATTTATCAAGCCCTTTTACATTAGTAGAGAATGCATTGCGTTATTCAATTTCTGAGCAATCAATTTCGCAATTTGAATCTCCTTTTTTGAAATACTTACCAAATTATTGGATTTCTGAGTTTCTTTATTGGTGGGTAAAGGGAAACAAATTAGTGAGTATTTATTATGCGTTATTAGTTTTCTCTATCTCGGTGTTGATGCTTTTGTTTGTTTGTTATCTTGCTTCAATTTATTATCGGAAAAGTTTTTTAATTTTGCAGGATCTCAATATTTTTTCCATTAGATCAGGAATTAAAAAAAATATATTTCGGAAACAAATATTTTCAGATATTCAACAAGATGTTATTTTAAAAAAAGAGTTTCTTCAATTTTTCAGAGAGCCAAGCCAATGGTTACATTTATTGATTATGATATTATTTATGTCACTGTTTTGTATTAGTATAATGAACTATGAATATAAAACAAGTGATCCAATTTTAAAGACAGTCTCTTATATTTCTATTTTTATTTTTGTTGCTTTTTTAATTGCTTCACTATCTTTAAGATTTATTTTTCCAGCTTTGAGTATTGAGTATAAAAACTTTTGGAAAATAAAGTCAGCCCCTCTTAATATCAACAAATTTTATATAATGAAATTATTTTATTATGCAATTCCAACCATTCTGTTAGCAGTATTATTAATATTATTTTCACATTTGCAATTTATGAAATATACATTATTGTTTAAAATTTCATTAATTTCGATATTAATAACATCATTTGTTCTGACTGTTATAAATTATTCGAGCGGTGGTTATTTTGTTAATTATTCTGAAAAAAGTGCAGTTAGGATTGCTTCTACTCAAGCGGCTTCTTTAGTTTTTTTACTGAGTTTGATTTATATGGGGATTGTATCACTATTTTTATCAATAACGGCATATAAGTATTTTGAAGCTTTGAAATTAAATATGATTTTTGATGAAAAAATAGCTTATCAATTGTTATTATTTATTTTTTTTATTTCAGTTATCATTTCAGTTCCTGCCTATATCATTGGAATCAATGCCTTAAAGAAAAGAGACTTTTTGTAATTATATCGCAATTTGTTTAAATTATTTTTAAAAGTACTGGAGAGATGCAGAAAATTTTTTATGATTTTAAAAGTATATAAGACATTAATAATTTTTGTTTTACCCATTTCGGTAATTGCACAGGTTATCAAATTTAACAATGAAGCCGAAATATATTTTTCTAAGGCTATTGAGAAGTTTGAGGAATCTAATTATGATAGTTCTCTGATTATTTTTGAAAGTTTAATAAATTTGCCAGTTAATCATCGTTCAACAGCTTCTTGGATAATGCTGTCAAAAAATTATCAAAAATTGGGAAAATATAAAGAATCGATAGAAATTGCTAAAGAGTTTTTAAACAAATTTCCTCAGAGTAGCTATATTGATGATACATACTTCACTCTTGGTTATTCACAGTATAAAGATGGCGATTATATAAATTCGTTTTACTCACTTCTGAATTTAATGATGATTACAAATGATAAAAAACTTTATAGAAATGCTATCACTCTTTTAAAAATAATATCAAGTGAAAAATTATCAGATGATGTTTTAAAGAACATTGCCCATAAAAATGAAAATAAAGAAATTTATGACTTAATTATTGCACTTTATTCTAAAAAATTATATGATTCTGGGAATGTGAAAGCGTCAAGGGATTTTTTAAGGAGGGTAATTGAACGTCCTACCTCCAATAAATTTAGAGACTTCGTTAGTGAGATATGGAAAATAATTCAAAATAAATTTCAATTGGAAGTTGGGGTTTTAGTTCCATTGATGAGTAACTATTCAGATTCCCCATTTAGTGAAGTTGGGAACGACATTCTTGCGGGTATAAAAATGTCGGTAGAGGAATTTAATTCCAATCAAATTTCCGATTACGAAATAGTGCTTGACATAAGAGACACAGAAAGAATGCCATCAAAAGCTGCGAATGAATTCAAAAATTTGATTGAACAGAATGATAAAATTTTATGCGTAATAGGACCCGTTTTTAGCAATGAGGCATTTTTATGCGCAGAACTGGCTCAAAAAAATAAAATTATTATGATCACTCCAACTGCTACAGCAAATGGTATAGCTTCAATTGGAAATTTTATTTTCCAGGCTAACCCTGATTATAAAAACCGAGGTTTAGCACTTGCACGAATTGCAGTTAAATATTTGAAACTAATAAACTTAGCCGTTATTGCTCCTGATGAACAATCCTCAAGAAGCGTGGTGGAAAATTTTATTAAGGAAGCTACTGAACTTGGTGCTAATATTGTATCTACCCAATATTATGAGAAAAACGCACAGGACTTAAGTGAACAATTTCTTAATTTAAGGAAGATTGGAGCAAACTTAGAACCCATAATATCGTTTTCTAACAAAATTAATACCCTTTCTAAAATCAAAATTATACGTGCTGGGGTTGATGCTAAGTTTTTGGATTCTTTAATTGAGTCTGGTAGTAGTATTGGAGTAAATAGATTATTCGGTAAAAGAGGACGAACAATTGCTGATTCATTAGGCATTGTTTACTCTTATCAGAACTATTACACGGACTCTTCTGATTTTGAGGTAAATTCAATACATGGAATTCTATTTCCAATAAGTTCACCTGAGGACATTAGTATAATTGTACCTCAATTGAGTTATTACAATATTAAAACTGTAATCCTTGGAACAAGTGAATGGTACGACGAGAATGAGCTGAAAAAAAATAGAAATTATTTGGATAATATAGTTTTTATCTCAGAATTTTACATTAACGAAGGAGATGAAAGAAATAAAAATTTCATAGAAAATTATAAGATTAAATATAAAAACTTACCAACCAAGCACTCCTATTATGGATATGATATTATGAATCTAATTATTACACTTATTAAACAGGGAAGTATAAATTCAGAATTATTACGGAAAAGTTTGTTGGAAGTACGAGATTTTAATACTATACATTCAAAAATCACTTTTAGTGATGAACGGGTTAATACACAGTTCAATATATTAAAATTTTCAAATGGAAAAATTCAAAAAGTTGGAGATATTAAGTAATAAATTTTAATTTATTGTAATGGAGACTTAGTATGGGGAAAAATGATAATAAGTTATCGGAGGACTTGCTAAAATATCATACAAGAATAAAAGAATGGCCTATCGATGAAAGACCAAGAGAGAAATTAGTTAAATATGGTTCAGAATCTCTTACAAATGCAGAGCTGATAGCAATTTTGTTAAGAAGTGGTTCCGGCAAAATTACTGCAGTTGATCTTGCAATAAGAATGTTATCAGATTATGGTTCACTGAATTCATTATTAGGTAAATCGATCAATGAACTTAAGAAATACAAAGGGATAGGATCGACAAAAGCTATTACTTTAGTTGCAGCATTTGAACTTGCTAAGAGGATTTCAACCGAGACTATTAATAAAAGAATAAAAATTTCTTCTCCAAAAGATGTTTACATGCGTTATGGACCATTTTTAAAGGATTTAAAGCAGGAAGTTTTTAAAGTACTTCTATTAAGTACCTCAAATGAATTACTCAAAGATGTGGAAATTACAAAAGGTACATTAAATGCGTCGCTGGTACATCCCAGAGAAGTATTTCGGAGTGCCATAATTGAACCGGCTGCTGCAATAATATTATTACATAACCATCCCAGCGGTAATTCTCAACCGAGTCAGGAGGATATTCAAATAACCAAGCAACTTGTTCAAGCCAGTAAGGTTGTAGAAATTACAATTCATGATCATATAATTATAGCTGGAAATGCATATTTTAGTTTCGCGGAGAACGGATTGCTTGTTGGTTCATAGTTTAGACCTTAAAAAACTTGACAAATTAAAATTATTTTGTTATAATAAGGTAAAGTTTTACATAATATAATGTTGAAATCTCAAATAAATATTAGGAGGATAGTATGTTAAAAAGAAGCGGTATTTTGGTTACTGCTGCAATATCTGTTTCATTGTTCTTAAGTGCCTGTACAAGCAGACCAACAGAAGAGGAACTTCGGCAGTTAAATGATCTAAAAGCTGAGGTGTCTGCATTAGAAAAACAAATTTCTGACAAAGAAAAGGAAAAAGCCATAATCGAAAGAGAAGTTGCAGAAAAGAATGGTAAACTCCAGGAATGTCAGGATGATCAAGCTGCAGTCAGAAAAGCTCTAGGTCAATAATTAAAGGAAAGGAGAAAGAACAATGAAAACTAAATTATTCTTAACATTTTTTATTGCTATGTTTCTTGTTTTTGATATGCAAGTTGCTCTTGCACAAGAAATGACAAAAGAACAGTGGCAACAGGAAATGAGTCAATTCACAGCAAAGCGTAATGATCTAAAAGCGAAGATGGATAAACTAAATGCTGATATTAAGAACCTTCAAGATCAATCAAAAAAGTTAGACACAGATGTAGCTGATTGCCTTGATAATCTTTTGAAATTATTGGGTATTACTCAAGCCGAGTATGATGCATTTTTAGAGGAACTCAGTCGCTATGAAAATAGGACTAATGAATTAATGCGGCTCTCTGATGAAGAACTTTTAAAATATCGTGATGAAGTTATGAACATGGACAAGAGAGTTACAGAAATGGCTAAACATAAGATTGCAATTATTCCACGGATTAAAAATAGAATTGAAAGATTACAATCGAATATTGCCAGCTTAAAGAAAACATTAGAAAAAGAAAAGACATATACCGTGGGTACCTGGGCAAGAGATAGAGATTGCCTCTGGAATATTGCAAAAAAGAAGGACATTTATAATAATGCATGGTTGTGGCCAAAAATTTGGCAGGGCAATAAGGATAAAATTAAAAATCCAGATATAATCAAACCTAAGTGGGTATTAAAAATTCCTGCTGGTACAGAATTAACAAAAGAAGAAAAAGCTGCGGCGAACTCATATTACAGGAAAAAGAAAGAAGCCGCAGAACCAACACAATAATTGATTTGCAAAAATTTAGTAATAATTTGTATAATCAAAGTTTGAAGAGCCCTTTTCCAAGTGGAAAGGGCTCTTTATATTTATAAACTAATGAAAGGATAAAATTATAGTTGGCTGATAAAAAAATAAAAACTGATGGTGTTGATATGCTCCGATTATTGGGGCTTAACGATGCAAATCTACAAATTATTGAGGATCGATTTGATGTTGATATAATCGTAAGGGGAGATACAATAATCCTGAAAGGTGAAACTCATCAGGTTGAACAGTTAGAAAAAATTTTTAACGAATTAATTTATATTTTAAACAAAAATGGAACTCTTACCACTAACGATGTAGAAACAGTAATCGATCTTGTTTTAGTTAATGGCGAAGCTGCTTTACCAAAATCAATAACTAAACAATATAGCGAGAGTGAACTCGATAATGCAGTATTGTTTACCCGAAATGGAATCATAAGGGCAAGAACTCCAGGACAAAGGGAGTATATAAAACAGATAAGAAAGAATGATATAGTATTCGCAATTGGGCCTGCAGGAACTGGTAAAACTTATCTGGCAGTTGCAATGGCAGTGGCTGCATTAAAAAATCGGGAAATAATGAAAATTGTACTAGCTCGACCTGCTGTAGAAGCTGGAGAAAGTTTAGGTTTTTTACCCGGAGATATGAAAGAAAAAGTTGACCCATATCTACGACCTTTATATGATGCACTCGATGACATGATTCCTCCAGAAAAGTTAAAGAATTACATTGAAAAGCGAGTAATTGAAGTTGTTCCGCTTGCTTATATGAGAGGTAGAACACTTAATAATTCTTTTGTAATTTTGGACGAGGCTCAGAATGCTACTAGCATGCAAATGAAGATGTTTCTGACTCGATTGGGTATGAATTCTAAAGCAATCATAACTGGTGATATAACTCAAATTGATTTACCTTCAAAAACTGTATCTGGTTTAGTTCAGATACAAGAGATTTTAAAACAAATTGATGGTGTTGCTTTTTGTTATTTTGACCGAAATGATGTGGTCAGACATAAACTTGTGAAGGATATTATTGATGCTTATGATAAATATACCGCTAATGGTAAAGCAAATTTTTCCAATGAACAACCAGTAAATGGGAATTAGATTTTTTTAGCTTCTTCCCATAACATATCCATTTCTTCAAGGCTTGTATTTTGAATATCCTTCCCTCTATTTTTAAGTTGTTTCTCTATATATTGAAATCTTTGTATAAATTTTTCTATTGTTTGGCGTAATGAATTCTCTGGATTTACGTTTATAAACCTGGAATAATTAACAAGCGCAAAAAGTAAATCACCGTATTCACCTTCGATTTTTTTTTGATCACCTGACTCGATTGCTGAATGTAACTCTCTCATTTCCTCTTCCACTTTTCTCCAGGCATCTTCCTTTTTTTCCCAATCAAATCCGACTTTCGAAGCTTTATCTTGCAATCTATGCGCGCGTAACAAAGCTGGAAGCTCCTTAGGGACTCCTTCTAAAATTGATTCTCTCCCTTCACTTAATTTGGACTTTTCCCAATTTTTTATAACTTGTTTCGAACTATCTACCTTAACATCACCAAAAACATGTGGATGGCGTCGAATAAGCTTTGTACTGATTTCTTCAATAACATCTTCTAATGTAAATTCATTAAATTGTTCAGCAATCGAAGTATGAAATACAACATGAAGGAGTAAATCTCCAAGCTCTTGCTTTAATGCTATCAAATCATTCTTATCGATCGCTTCTACAACTTCGTAAGTCTCTTCTATTAAACTATGCCTTACTGAAGTATGAGTTTGTTCCCTATCCCAGGGACATTCTTTACGTAGCCTTCGTACTATTTCAACAAATTTATCAAATTCTTTCAAATTTTATTCTCCATTTTTAAAAAACATACTAAAATCTTAAATTAAAATCAAAATTTGATTTTATATTATAGTTTATCTATATTCAAATAAAAACATACAATTTGACTATGGATGCAGGTAAAAAAAGAAAAATTTTACTAGTAGATGATGAAGTTGGATTTGCTGAGATTTTGAGGGAACTTTTAATAATGGAAGGATATGAGGTGGTTTTGGTTTATGATGGCCAGGAAGCTTTAGATAAATTGAATGAATATAAACCTGATTTAATTATTTCCGATATTATGATGCCAAGAATAGGAGGAATTGAATTATACCAGAAAGTTAGAAATTTACCTGAGTTTTCTCACACGCCGTTTTTGTTTATAAGCGGTTTCGAAGATGAAAAAATCTTAAGAGGTTTGCACGACAGAGAGCTTTTTGGGATTCTTACTAAACCAATCGACATGGATCAGGTTAACAAGATGATTAACAAGATTTTGCATGATTGATGTATTTAAACAATGCCTATCACATTTTTTAATAGCCTACGTTTCAAAATTTCTTTTAGCTACATACTATTAGTTACAATTAGTATTGCGATCACAATTTGGGCAATTATTAATTTTAATAGACTTGGGAGTTCAGTTGATCAAATAATCAGGGAAAATTATTTAAATGTTATTGCTGCAGAAAATATTGTTCGTGCTCTTGAAGTAAAAGATAATTATCTTGCAGCGATCATTACAAATCCAAGTCAAAGAAATATAGATTTATATAAACAATCAAAACTGGATTTTTTCCAATGGTTACAAAAAACTCAAGAAAGAGTTAATAAAACTGAACAAAAATCTATAATTGATAGTATCTCAAATCTTCATCAAAAATATGAAGAAGAAGCTGAAAATATAATGATGCTGGTTTTTGATCCAAAATTACAACAGATTGCTAAAGGTTATCATTTTAATGCAATTAGACCAATAAATGAGAAATTAAAAGAATATTGCTTTACATTAGTTGAGATTAATCAGAAAGAGATGTTTGAAATGGATGCTCGAGCAAAAAAAATTTCGGGTGAAGCCACATTTGCTGTCTTAATTGCATCCTTAATTGCTGTTACTTTTAGTATTCTTGCAAGTATTCAATTTACTCGTTCTATAGTCGAACCTGCTGAAAGATTAACTGAAACAGTCAGAAACATTGGGAGAGGAAGGTTAGATTTAAAAACTGACATTTTAACCAATGATGAATTTGGTGAGTTAAGCCGTGAATTCAATAAAATGACTGAGCGACTTAGGAAATTTGAAGCCATGAATATTGAAAAAATTCTCACAGAAAAGCAAAAAGCAGAGACAATTGTTGAAAATATCTCAGATGGGATAATTGTCTGCGATAAACAAAATAAAATCCTTTTGATAAATGAAGCTGCTAGAAAATTATTGAAAATAGATAGTAAAAATCTCGAAGGTTTAAGTTGTAGTATTATAAAAGACGAAAGAATTCGAGCTATAATTTTAAATCCAAAATCGGAAGAATACCAAAAACAACCGTACATCCTTTTTAAAGATGGAGAAAAAGAGATATATATTAGACCAAGAGTTTCTGAAATACCTCTACCTGGTGGGGAGAAACTGGGTACTGTTCTAATTTTACAAGATGTAACGCAATTTAAATTACTTGATAAAATGAAATCAGAATTTATGGCAACAGTATCTCATGAGTTTCGAACACCTCTTACTTCTATAAATATGTCCATAGATATTTTAAGACAAGGCATTGTTGGGAAATTAACTCCAGAACAAGAAGAACTTGTCCAAGCTACAAAACAAGATGCTGAGAGGTTAACAAAGCTTGTAAGAGAACTTCTTGAATTATCGAAACTTGAATCAGGGAAAATTCAATTGAAAGAAGAATTAATTTCGATTAATGATGTAATTAAAGATACAATACAACCATTGATCTTACCATTCAAGGAAAAGGGTGTGGAGTTAGTCTTGAAGCTCGAAAATAATATTCCGAATTTTGTGGGAGACTTTAGACAGTTTAGCTGGGTTGTAAGTAATCTCGTTAATAACGCTTTACGTTATACCTCAGAAGGTGGTATGGTTGAAATTCAGTCATTAACGGAAAATAATTTTATATTTGTAAAAGTTCGTGATACTGGCAAGGGAATATCATCAGAAAATTTAAATAAGATATTTGATAAATTTGTTCAATTAAAAGAGAGTATGGAAAGTACTCCAGGTAGTGTTGGTCTGGGTTTATCTATCGCCAAGGAGATAGTAGAAATGTATGGTGGTAGTATCTGGGTAGAAAGTGAAATTGGAAAAGGCAGTGTTTTTATTTTTTCAATCCCAATTGAAAGAAGGAAATGAAATGGAACCCCGTGGTAATATAATTATTGTAGATGATGAACAAAATATACTTAGAACTTTAAAAATATACCTTGAATCTGTAAATTTTTTAGTAGATGCATATATCGATCCTTTAGAAGCAAGTGCAAAATTAGGAGAAAAGGATTATGACATAGCTTTCTTTGATTTGAAGATGGCTCCTATAGATGGTATGCAATTATTAAGGGAATGTAAACAGAAATCTCCCAATACAACTGTAGTGATTATAACTGCACATGGCTCTATCCAAAGTGCTGTTGAAGCAATTAAAAATGGTGCAGAAGATTTTTTGCAAAAACCATTTGATATGCAAGAATTTCAATTATTTACAGAAAGGATTTACGAATATCACAAATTAAAAAAAGAAATTAGATATTTAAAGAAACAAATAGAAGATGCAAAAGGTGAACAAGAGTTCATTACTCGAAATCCAGAACTTTTAAAACTTCTCGACATTGCACAGCAAATTGCAGATTCAAATCTTAATGTACTTATTGAGGGGGAAAGTGGTACTGGAAAGGAAATGCTTGCAAAATTTATTCATAATTGTAGCAGCAGGCAGAATAAACCATTTATCAAGGTGAGTTGTGCAGCTTTTCCAGAAACTCTTCTTGAAAGTGAATTATTTGGCCATGTTAAGGGTGCATTTACTGGTGCACTAAAGGATCGTGCAGGGAGGTTTGAAGCTGCTGATGGTGGAACATTATTACTTGACGAAATTGGAGAACTTCCACAAAACATTCAGGTAAAACTCTTAAGATTTTTACAAAGTAAGGAATTTGAGCGACTTGGTGAAAATTTAACACGTCGTGTAGATGTGCGTGTTATAGCAGCTACAAATCGAAAGTTGACAGAGGCACTCAAATCTGGCACTATTAGAGAAGATTTATATTATCGTTTGAATGCAGTAAAATTTGAAATTCCACCTTTGAGAGAACGTCCTGAGGATGTATTAATATTGATACAATTTTTTATAAAAAAATACGGTGGTGGTAAATCGTATGATGTATCTGAGGAAGCAATAAAATTGCTCACCTCTTACCGATGGCCGGGAAATGTACGTGAACTTGAAAATGTAATAGAGCGTAGTTTAGTTTTCGCTAAAGATGGAATTATTCGATCTGAATACCTACCAGATGAAATTAAAAATGTGGCTTTCAGTAAATCTGGTATTTTATCATTAGAAGAAATGGAAAAATTACATATCAAAAAGGTTCTTGGGGTCGCAAAAGATTTGGATGAGGCAGCAAATCTTTTAGGAATTGATCCTGCAACATTATGGCGAAAAAGAAAAAAATATAATCTGTGAAAATTGCATTTTGCAAGACATTATAATTTATTCATTATCAATGAATTATCAGGTATTTTTAAAAAATCATTATTTAAAAATTTGCAATTTGCAATTAATATAATTTAAATCCCAATATTTTAATGCTTATATAGCAGAATTTCTATGGTATTATAATTGTAATACTAATTCTAAAAAAGTTCAGGATTTTATGTGAGTTTGAAAATACGAACAGTTAAAAATGGAGAAATTGGTATTATCGAATTGAGAAGTTCGCTTATAAGTGAAGATATTATAAATGAACTTCAGGATGCTGTAGCTGACTTCATTGAACAAGGTAATAAGAAGTTGATTATTGATTTGTCAAAAGTTAATCTTATAAATAGTATTGGATTAGGTTCACTGATATCTGCTTATACTACATTTACAAAGAATGGTGGTGAAATTATTTTGACTGGGGTTGGCAAATCTGTTAGAAATGTATTTATTATTACTAAATTAACTGAGATATTTGAAATAAGTGATAATAAAGATGAAGCAATAAAAAAATTTTCATATGTAAAAATATAAACAATAACAATTATTAATTTAAAAGGAGATAAGAAATGCAAAAAAATCTTTTTTCAACAGTTGTATTCATATTAGCACTAGTTATTTCAGTTGCAATATGGTGGTTTATTCTTGGTGATCCAGCCAATTTTAAAGATGGTGAAGGAAGACACCAACCAATAAATCTATTGGGAACTATTTTTGTAGGTGGATACTTTGTTCCAGTATTAATAATGTTATCAATTTTAGTAATTACATTTGTTTTTGAGAGGATCTTCTCTCTGGGTAAAGCTAAAGGTAAAGGCAATATGGCTACCTTCATTCGTGATATCCAGCGATATCTTGATGGTGGAAAAATTGATGAAGCGATTAAGGCATGTGATCGTCAAAGAGGATCTCTTGCGAATATTGTGAAAACGGGACTTGAAAGATATCAAGCAATTGCTCGAGAAGGAAAAGGATGGGAAGCTGAAAAACAAATGGCAGAAGTTCAAAGATCAATAGAGGAAGCTACATCTCTTGAACTACCTGTACTAGAGAGAAATCTAATTGTGCTTTCTACAATAGCATCAATTGCAACTATGGTTGGATTACTTGGTACAACTGTAGGAATGATACGTGCATTCAGAGCGCTTGCTCATGCCGGTGCACCTGATGCAATTCAGCTTTCGATTGGTATTTCTGAAGCGCTTGTTAATACAGCTTTTGGATTATTTGGAGCAATAGCAGGAATTGTTGCTTATAATTTCTTTGTTAATAAAGTAGATACATTTACATATATGATTGATGAAGCAGGTTATAATATCGTTCAAACACTTATGACAAAATCAAAATAATCATCAGGAGAATTAATTATGCCAAAAATAAAGAAAGGGCGTGTTGCGATTCGCATCGATATGACTCCTTTCGTGGATATTGCGTTTCTCCTACTTACATTCTTTATGCTTACAACGCAATTTAAACCAGCGGAAGAAGTTGTAATTGAATTGCCTACTTCCCATTCTGAGTATAAGTTACCTGAATCTGATGTTATGCTTATTACGATCACAAAAGACGATAGAATTTTTCTTGGCTTAGATGCGCAAACAACAAAGTTAAGAGTCTTAGGTGATGTTGTGAAACAGAATTGGGAATATTATTCTCCAGAAATACGAAAGCAATATGGGACACCAGAGAATATGGCAAAGTTAGCACCTAGCGTTCAGGTTAACTTGAAAGATCTCCCTGAGCTTTTAATCAAAGCAAGGATAACAAATCCCAAGTTGAGAACTATCATAAAAGGTGATCAAGATGCTAATTATGGGCTAATTGAGGATACTATGGATATTCTGGAAAAAACTCAAATAACTCGTTTCAATTTAATAACTAATTTAGAACGGAATTAAGGAGGTTATGATATGGGTGCTGTAGATACTGCTGCTCCGCGAGGAGCTCAAAGAAAAAAAGGTAAAAAGAGACGACAACCACGTCGTCTTGGTATTAGAATTGATATGACACCGATGGTTGACATAGCATTCTTGCTATTAACTTTTTTTATGCTAACAACCACGATGAGTAAACCTCAAACTATGGAAATTAACCTCCCTCCGTCTAAAGATGTAAAAGTTGAGATTGCTGAAAGTAATTTGATGACACTTAGGGTTAAAAGTGACGGTTCAATTTACTGGAATATGGGTATTGAGAGTCCTAAAAGAATTGATTTCAAAGATCTTAAGGTTTTACTCAAGGAAAGAATAGAGCAAAATCCAAAACTCACTGTTTTACTTAAAATACATCGTGACGGAAAGTATCGAATGATGGTTGATATTATTGATGAGTTCAATATAAGTGGTATCGGTCGTTTTAGCATTGCACCACTAACTGAAGCTGATCTTAAAGTACTTGCAAAGGTTTCATAAAAGGAAAGGAGTGAATGAAAAATGGTAAAAGAAGCTACAGCAACATTACACTATGGATTCCAGGAACTCCGTAAATTATATAACCGGTACGCTGGAATTGCATTAGCCATAGCTGTATCACTTCACTTAAGTATAATTGGAGTTTATTATCTTATAGAATATCTTGGTGAGGAAGAAGAACCAGTATATACTATGCGTGTTATCAAATTATCTGAATTAGGTCCTCCACCATCTATAACAAACACAGAAACTGCTCCTCAATTAGCAATATCTGCTCCAACTGCAAAACCTACAATAGGTGTACCAGTTCCTGTACCTGACGCAGAAGTAAGTCCAGAACAGACACTTGCAACGCAAACCGAGATGAGTCAGCAAGCAAGTCCAATTGTATCAGATATAGGTGATATGGGGGGTGGTGTCCAAATTGAACAAGATATAAAGATTGAAGATGAAGGTCCACCACCAGATTTTGTACCAGTTGAAAAACAACCAGTTCCAGTTAAACAAGTAACTCCAGTTTATCCTGAGCTTGCACAACGCGCACAGATGGAAGGAACTGTTTGGGTAAAAATTTGGGTAGATAAAGAAGGTAAACCTAAGAAAGCAGTAGTTATAAAGAGTGACGCGGAAATATTTAATCAGGCAGCCGTAGATGCTGCGATGCAATGGGTATTTACTCCAGCAATTATGAATAATGGACCCGTTGCTGTTTGGGTAGCAATACCTTTTAAGTTTAAACTTAAAAATTAATCAAATTTAAACCGAAAATCATGGCACTTACTACACAAAAATTTTTAGATATTTTTGGCTACATTGTTTCTATAATTGTTATTTTAGTTGGATTAGCTATGATTTTCGGTTTACTATTATCCCAAACACATACAAATTATAGAATTTTGTTCGGTATTGTTTTATTATTATATGGTATATATCGTTCTGTTACAATTCGTCTAAAGCAAAGGAAAAATTTTTACAATGAAGATCATTCATCTTAAAATATTATTCTTTTTTTTGTTTTTAGTAGGTTGTCAGAGTGGCGATGTAAAAGAATCCCCAACAAAGGGACATATAGTGATATATGCTTCCGAGACGGTAGCACCTTTAGCTAAAAATTTAGTTGAAAGGTTTGAACACATATATTCAGAAGCCAAAATCGATTTAAGAATTACATCAGCTCGTGAAGCAGTAATATACTTATTAAGCGATAGTACTGAACTTGTGATTCTTTCCAGAAAACTTAATAGTGAAGAAGAAAGTATAATAGAACATAGAGATTTGAAAATATATAATTACGAAATTGCAAAAGGTGGATTTGGGATAATACTAAATAAGGACAATCCAATTGAGCAAATAAGAACTTCTCAAATTGATAGTATATTGAAAGGGAATATAAAATTCTGGAAAGAAATGGGTTGGAAGAATTCTAATTCAAAAATTTATATGTATTTCCCTGGTCGTAATTCTGATGTTTTTGATTATTTTATAGATAAATTTCAAGTCCAGAAGTTTCCTGAAAATTTGTTTACTCTTTCTACAACTGATTCCACAATTGGAACTATTTCAGAAAAAACTAACGCTATTGGTTTTGTTGGGATTAATTATTATGATACGATATATAATAATATCAAATTTCTTGAGGTTAGTGATTCATCACTGTCCAGTGATTCTTTAGGTGTAAGTGGCCAATATTTTCCACCAGCGCAGGCGTATATTTATCAAGGATTTTATCCTTTAAGATCAAGCATATATATATATACAAATATCCAAAGCGTTGGTTTAGCAAGTGGATTTGTCTCTTTTGTTACAAGCGTTCAAGGTCAACAGGTGGTTTTAAATAATAAACTTGTGCCTTCTACTATGCCAGTTAGAATAATTCAATTAAACAGACAGGAGAAAAAATAATGAAAAAAAATATTCATTTATTAATCCCCATTCTTTTATTTGTCTGCGTACTTTTATTTTCCAATGTTACTTTTTCACAGGACACTTTCGAACAGGGGAAAGAAGAATTAAAGAATGGTAATTATAAAAAAGCTGTGCAATTATTCAGGGATTCTCAGAAAAAACATAAAAAGAATCCAGAATTATATTTCTTGATGGGTGATGCACTTCTCAAACAAGATTCGCTTGATGCAGCTTTAGTAGCTTTTACTCAGGCTCGTGAATTAGATGATAAAAACCCTGCTGTTTATATAAAAATTGGAGATATTTATGCCCAACAGGGAATTTCTCCTGCTGCAATTGAGCAATATCAAAAGGCAATTGATATAAACAATGGTATCGTAGAGGCACATGTAAAATTAGCGCAAACTTATAAAAAAATGCGCAAGTGGAATGAAGCAGCCAAAAGTTATCTTACAGCAATTCAACTTGATTCCACAGATGCAAAATTATACGATGAGTTAGGTAATATTTATTTTCTTGCAAAACAATATGCTAACGCGGCAAAAATGTATAAACGCCTAACAGAGCTATCACCTAATTCTTTTGATGCACAATACCTTTATATGAAATCACTATTTGAGATAAAAAATTATGACGAAGTTGTAAAGGTTGCTGAAAAAGTACTTTCTCTGGATTCTACCAAATTTGATGCCTTTAGAATAATGGCTTATGCATTTGTCGAATTAAAAGATTATAAAAATGCAGAAGCTGGATTTTTAAAATTAAAACAGAAAACGGAATTAACTGCTGAGGACTACTATAAATATGGCAGAACATTACAAGGCCTTGATAAACAAATTCAAGCAATTGAAGCATATGAAACAGCTCTCAGGTTAGACTCCACATTTGCTGATGTATATTCAGAATTAGGTGCACTTTATATGCGTCAGAAACGTTACAGTGAATCAGCTGAAATGTATGAAAAGAAAATCAATGTTGATTCTACATCTATTAGTGCATACCTTAACGCAGCAGCTTCATATATTCAATTAAAAAATTACGAGCGTTCCAGACAATTGTTGAAAAAGGCAATAGAATTAAAACCAACTTACATAGGATCAAGACTGAGATTAGCGCAAACTTATGCTCTAATGGATTCTTTGGACCTTGCTAAACAGGAGTATGATGAAGTACTAGCGCTTATTGGAGATCAAAAAGAAAAATATAAAGCTGAATTGCTTGAAGCATACAACATGATTGCATCTTTTTATTTCCAGAAACAAAAATATGCAGCAGCGATGGAGTGGGCTCGTAAAGCAATTTCTTCTGGAGCTGATGATGCTTCAATTAGGGTTTTATTAGGGCAAGCTTTGATGCTTAATCGCAGCGATGATCCAGATGATAACAGAAAAAGAGATGAAGAAGCTGTAAAACATTTCAGAAAAGCCATTGAGTACGATGCTAAAAATATTCAAGCTCATCTCTGGCTTGCAAATGGACTCTTATATCTAAGGATTGAAGGTGAGGATGAAATAAATAAGAAACTACAAGCAGAAGCAATCGCTGAATTTAAAAAAGTATTACAACTCGATCCAAACAATGTAGATGCTAAAAAAGGACTCGAAAGATTAGGTGCAAAATAATTTTTTATAATAGTCAATTAAAAAAAATTAATTGCAATAAGTTGTTAATCAGATATTTCTAATACTGTAGTTTAATTTATCGAAGTATAAAATTTTTACAAGTTATTAAAATCTCGAAGAAAATCTGTAAAGCTTTTAGTGGGATTATATACAATCTGCTAAAAAAGCCGTTGTGGATTCTATAAAGAGATTTTAGAAAAGAGAAATTAAATGCTGGTGTAGCTCAGTGGTAGAGCAGCGGTTTCGTAAACCGCAGGTCGTCGGTTCGAATCCGACCACCAGCTCTGTAAATTTCTTAATATCCAGTGATTAACTATTATAATTTTGCTTTAAGCAAAAAAAATCATATATTTAAACCATAAAAAAAACAATTTCTGGAGCTTTTTAATGAAAAACGGTATACATCCACCATACAAAAAATCAATTGTTACCTGCGTTTGTGGTAATACATTTGAAACTAGATCCACAGTTGGTAACATTAAGCTCGAGATTTGTTCAGCCTGTCATCCATTTTTTACAGGAAAACAAAAGCTCGTAGATTCAGCTGGAAGAGTAGAAAGATTTAATAAAAAGTACAAAAAATCAAAAGAAGAAACTCCAACTGCTTAAGGTGGAACATTAGGAATAATGTGACTAACGGAATGTAATTATAACATTCCGTTTTTTTTTTGATTTAAAACTATGGGAAAAATTAATTTCTACATATTTGAAGATAAAAAATTTTCTGATTTTTATCCGCTTACTTATTTAAGGCCTATTTATGATCTTAGATGTGGTATATTTTCACTGAAACAAAAAATTGAAAAGTATTTTAACATAAAAAAAACAAACCTTCTATCTCGTACAGTCTTATCTGATTATTTAAAGGAATTATATCCTGAGTGTAATGTTAATAAATTTATTGAAGGTGATTCTGTTTTTATTAATGGGAGGCTTATCGCAAATAGTGATGTAGTTAAAAAAATTTCTTTGAATTTTAAAAATGATATTATTTACAAAAGAGATGATGAAATAGTTTTGGTGTGTATTACAAACAAAACATTAATAAAATTTTTAAATAAATGGAAAGTGGATAGTTTTCCCCTGTTTGAAGATAAAGATTTAAAAAACTTTAAGGAAGTACAAATAGATGTAAAACTTGCATCTTATCCATGGGATTTAATTGTACAAACAGGAGATGAAATCGAAAAAGATTTTGATTTAATTAGAAGTAAATCTCGAATTAAAAAATATAAAATTAAGCATTCTGAAATTATAAAGCAGGAAAATGTAATTATTGGTAAAAATTCCAAAATCTATTCGAATGTAGTAATTGATGCCACTGATGGTCCAGTGGTTATTGGTAATGATGTTATAATAATGCCCCACACTACCATTATTGGCCCAGCATTTATAGGAGATCAAACAATTGTTAAAATAGGATCTAAAATTTATTCGAACTGTTCGATTGGTGAAGTGTGTAAAATCGGCGGTGAACTTGACTCAGTAATAATTCATTCTTATTCTAACAAACAACATGATGGTTATTTGGGACATGCATATATTGGTAGTTGGGTAAATTTTGGTGCTGGTACAAATAATAGTGATTTAAAGAACAATTACTCAAAAGTAAAAGCTATGATAGATGGAGTATTAGTAAATACAAATTTACAACATTTTGGTATGTTGTTTGGAGATCACTCAAAAACTGGAATTAATATGATGTTTGATACTGGATCTGTAGTAGGAATATTCTGTAATCTGTATGGTGCTGGATTACCTCCTCGGTACATCCCTTCTTTTGTCCGAGGAACTCCAGAAGGTCCTTTAAAAACCCACTCTCCTGAAACGGCTTTGGAAACAGCTAAAATAGTTATGCAGAGAAGAAATAAAATATTAACAGATTCGTTAAACAAATTAGTTAGGGAAGTGTTCGAAAACACAAAAGAACAACGCAGTAAATTTAATATTTTATGACATATAACCTGGAAAATCAAGAGAATATATATAGTGGCGCTCGCGGATTAGCTATAAAAATATTGAATAGGATTGAAAGGACTGATGCATACCTTGATAAACTACTTGATTATGAATTTAAAAATAGAGAAATATCTGATTTAGACAAAAGTTTACTCAGTGAATTGGTTCATGGTGTAATAAGATGGAAAAACAGGCTGGATTGGGTGTTGAATGGCTTTTATCATGGTACTTTTACAAAAGTAGAAATTAATCTTAAAAACGCTCTCAGAGTTGCGGTCTATCAAATATTGTTTTTAGATAAAATACCAAATTTCGCTGCCGTTAATGAAGCAGTTGAGTTTGTTAAACGGGTGAATGGAGAAAAAGCAGCTAATCTAGTTAACGCGGTTCTACGTAACATCATTCGCAATATATCTGAAATTAAATATCCAGATCCGGATGTTGATCAGGCTCACTATCTTAGTATTTATTATTCTCATCCAAGCTGGTTGGTAAAACGTTGGCTTTCAAGATACGGATTTGAGGAAACAAAACAGTTTCTCACTGCAAATAATCAAATATCTGATATAAGTCTGCGTATCAATAAAATAAAAATAGAACCTGCCAGATTCTTGAAAATATTGGATGAATCGAATATTTCATATTCGGGTTCTGAATACATCGATTACTTCGTTCGTGTAAAGAATCTTACCAAGTTGATGGAAAATAAGTTTTTTGAGAATGGTTTTTTTTCAATCCAGGATGAAAGTGCTGCTATAGCAACAATTCTATTGGATCCAAAACCTGGCGAAACAATTATAGATATGTGTGCATCTCCTGGTGGTAAAAGTACACATATGGCTGAATTGATGGAAAATCAGGGGAAAATAATTGCAATTGATAAATATTCACATAAATTGAATTTATTAAAGAAAAATTTTTCCCGATTGGGTATAAACATTATTGAACCGGTCTTGGGTGATGCACTAGATATATCATATACTCCTGTTGATAAAATTTTATTGGATGCGCCTTGTTCTGGTTTGGGTGTGCTGAGGAAAAAACCTGATATTAAATGGAAGAGGGATCTCAAAGATATCTTAAAACTCTCAGAATATCAATTAAAGATGCTCAATAATGCGGCGCGACTTGTTAAAATTGGAGGTGTGATAGTGTATAGCACCTGTACTACTGAGCCAGAAGAAAATATTGAAGTCGTAAATAAATTTTTAAAACAAAATACTAACTTTGAGTTAGATAATGCTAGAAAGTTTGTGAATTCGATTTTTATAAATGAATTTAATTGCGTGGAAACATTTCCACATAAACATAATATTGATGGCTCCTTTGCAGCCCGACTTTTAAGAACAAGTTGATATTTTTTATAAAATATGAAATATTTATATTGGTTATTAATAATATTTAGTGTAATTTTCGGATTTTTATCTTCGTTTCAATCCAGAAATTTTTATCTTAGATTTAATTATGAGGTTTCAACTTTCTCTATTGTTGGGTATGATAGTTTGACTGGTGATTTAGGGATAGCGGTTCAGTCAAAATTTCCAAATGTAAGGCCAATAGTTCCATGGGCAGAGGCTAATGTGGGTGCAATCGCAACTCAGTCGCTTGCAAATACAAGCTATGGTCCGAAAGGTCTTGCACTTTTGAAAAACGGCGCAAGCGCCGAAGAGGCATTAAGAATTCTAATAAGTAATGATTCATTAAGAGATGAACGACAGGTCGGAATTGTTGATGCAAATGGTAATTCAGCAACCTGGACAGGAAGAAATTGTTTTGATTGGGCTGGTGGTAGTGCAGGTGAAAATTTCGGAGCAAGAGGAACAATTGTCTCAGGAAAGGGCTTTGCTGCTCAGGGTAATATTTTAACTGGTAAACATGTCATTGATACAATGGTTAATGTTTATAAAAGAACTGCAGGTTCTTTAGCTGATAAATTAATATCTGCTTTGGTTGCTGGAGGGAAAGCAGGAGGTGATAGACGTGGTGAGCAATCTGCAGCAATTTTAGTTGTTAGAAAAGGTGCAGGTTATGGAGGGGAGTTAGACAATTATATTGATATTAGTGTTTACGATCATCCAAGACCTCTTGATGAGCTACAAAGATTATATGAACTTCATAAACTTTATTTCTTTAAATCTGATCCAAAAAATCTAATTAAAATTGATGATAAGATATGTCGTGAATTACAACAAATAATGAAGGATAGAGGTTTTTACGATGGCGAAATTAATGGTATTTTTGATGAGAATGTGAAAAGAAAATTAAAAGAGTTTATGTGGTGGGAAAACTATGATGAGCGCGTGAGAGATGATGATCAGATTGATATTGAAGTGTTAAATGACATAAAAAAAACTTACAAATTATGGAAAATCCAGAACAAAAAATAGAGGAAAATGTATGGAATACATGAAAGCAGTAGTTAAAGAGAAACCTTATCCGGGAAAAGAATGGCAGAGAGGTTTCAAATTGGTAAGGATGGAAATCCCCAAAATCACAAGTTCTGAAGAGGTAAAAATAAAAGTACTTGCAACCGCAATATGCGGAACTGATGTTGGTATTTATAATGCTAAAGATTCTCTTAAAGATTCAATGATGATTCTCCAAACTCCTGAGGTTATCGTCGGGCATGAGTTTGCAGGAATACTTATGGAGGCTGGTTCTTTAGCAAAAAAGCATATTTTGAATCTATTAAAAAAGTATTATGGACAAAATCCAATTGTTAAAAAGTTTTTTGGAAAGAAAAATCAAAAACAGCTAATTAAAGACCCTGACTTTATCAAATTTCTTGAGAAATATTTTTTTGTAACAGCCGAGATGCATATAACCTGTGGAAAGTGTGTTCAGTGTAAAGCTGGTGACTATCATGTCTGTCAGAATACCGTAATTAAAGGAATACACGCTGATGGTTCATATGCTGAGTATTTGATAGTGCCTGTCCAAAACATTCGATTATTTTTAAAGACAGAAATTCCGTTAGAAGTGATTGCATTTATGGATGCAATAGGAAATGCTACGCACACAGTGCAATCTGTTGATGTTAAGGGTAAATCTATTGCAATATTGGGTTGTGGGGTTCAGGGTTTGATGGCAACTGCCGTAGCAAAGTATATGGGTGCAAAAACTATCTTTGTTACAGATGCATCGCATGGTGAATTTACCCACCAAAAGCTTGATAAAACAAGATTTCGACTTGCTCGATTATATGGGGCAAAATATTGCTATGATGTTTCTATTGATCGAGAGCGAGAAATGTTTTATAAAAAAGTTCTCGAAGAAACAAAAAATGCAGGTGTTGATGCTGTCCTGGAAATGTCGGGTAATTACAAAGCTTATGAAGATGCTTTCAGGGTAGTTAGAATGGGCGGTATAATATCTTTGCTTGGAATACCAGGCGGACAAATGGTTACTGATTTTGCTAAACATATAATTTTCCCTGGTATAACTGTAAAAGGTATAATTGGTCGAAGGGTCTGGGATACTTGGGATTTAATGTCAAAAATATTAAGGAATGGATTAGCAAAGAAGTTTATACAGTCTGGATTTATAACCCACGATTTAACACTTGAAAACTTTGACCAGGGCATTTCAGCGATAATGAAAGGTGATGCCCTAAAGGTGATTTTAAGACCATAAGTAAAATTAATATAAAGGATTAATATGAATATTTTAAGAATTATTAATGAAGAATTAAAGAAGTTAGAGGCTACAAAAACATATAAGTATGAAGTTCCTCTCCAGAGCCCTCAAGGCGGAGTTGTTAAAGTAAACGGGCGTAAGCTAATAATGTTAGCTTCTAATAATTATCTTGGTTTATCTAATCATCCAGTTGTTAAAAAAGCTGCTATCCAGGGAATTAAAAAATATGGATATGGTGTAGCTTCAGTCCGATTTATCTGTGGTACTCAAGATATTCATCTGGAATTGGAAAAAAAGATCTCAAAATTCATTGGTACTGAGGACACAATTTTATTCTCTTCTTGTTTCGCAGCGAATGAAGGTTTTTTTGCTTCATTAACTAATGAAAAATTGGGTTTTGAGAATTATAAGGATGTTATTTATAGTGATAGATTAAACCATGCAAGTATAATTGATGGACAGCGCTTATGTAGACCAGAAACTACAGATAAAAAAATTTATAATCATGCTGATATGAATGATCTTGAACGTCTCTTAGCTGAAGATATGGATAAAAACTATCGATTTAAAATTATTGCGACTGATGGTGTATTTAGTATGGAAGGGGATCTAGCTCCGTTAAATGAAATAGTTGATCTTGCAAAAAAATACAATGCATTTGTCTTCGTTGATGATTCGCATGCCGTTGGCGTTTGTGGGGAAACTGGTAGGGGAACTCCAGAAGCAAAAGGTGTATTCGGTAAAATTGATATTTTAACAGGTACACTCGGGAAAGCAATTGGTGGTGCAGCTGGAGGTTATATTAGTGGGAAAAAAGATATGATTAAATACTTAAGACAAAAATCTAGACCCTATACCTTCTCAAATTCATTGCCTCCTGCAATTATATTCGGAGCAATGGCTGCATTCGATTTATTAATGAAAGATAAATCAATTGTAAAGCGCCTACATAAAAATACTTTTTATTTTAGAAATGAAATAAAAAAATTAGGCTTTAAAATTATTGAAGGTGAACATCCAATTGTTCCTATTATGCTCGGGGAAGCTTCAATTGCTCAAGATATGAGCAATGCTTTGATGAAAGCTGGAGTATATATTAAAGGACTCTGGTTCCCAGTGGTGCCCAAAGGTGAAGCAAGATTGAGAGCCCAAATATCAGCAGCTCTTTCTAAAAAAGACATCGACAATGCACTCGATGCTTTCGAAAGAGTTGGTAAAAAAATGAAGGTCATCTAATCATCATTGAAAGGTTTAATGTTCAATCAACTTTAAAAAAATATACTTTTTATTTTAATTCTTTATAAATCAAGTTATAATGAATTAATATAAGAAACTTCATTGTTTCAAATTTCATCATTTGATGGAAATTTTATGAAAGGAGATAAAAATGGGAACCAAGAACGCAGTCAAGGAAAATTTTTTTCAACTGGGATATGATAAGATAAAGTGGAATGTATATTACATAGTAATACTTTACTGTGTATTAGGTGGGGTATGGATATATTTCTCAGATGAGCTGATTGAATCTTTGTATACTGATGTGAAAACCATTACAGATATTCAAACTTATAAGGGATGGTTTTATGTTGTGATAACCGCTTTATTATTATTTTTAATGATTAACCGATTATATAAGCAATTAAAAAGTTATTATGAGCAAGCATTAAAAGGACATACAAGTTTGAAGTTGATATTTGATCAAGTAGGTAGTGTAATATGGACAATTGATAAACAGCTACGTTTTACTTCTTCCTATGGCTCTGGATTGAACAAATTAAATCTAAGGGTGAATGAGGTTATTGGGAAGACCTTATATGAATATTTTGGAGTAAATGATAATGAATTTTTACCTATTCACTCTCATATAAAAGCTTTTAATGGGGATTCTGTCTATTATGAGATGGAATGGGAAGGTAATACCTATCACTGCCATCTTGAGCCTTTGAGGGAAGGAACAGGTGAGATAAATAGCGTGATCGGTATAGCCGTAGATATTACAGATCGAAAAAAGATGGAAGATAGATTGAAAAATCAGCTAAATGAATTATTACAATGGAAGAATGTAGTCTTAAATCGAGAAGATAAAATAATGGAATTAAAAAAGGAGGTAAATGCGCTTTTAATAGAACAGGGCAAGCCAATAAAATATTCAAATGTATAACAGATGCAAATCCTATATTCCTTGACTTTAACTTCTATTCTGCGTATATTTTTAAATAATTATTGGATATTTATTAAAAAAATAAGGTTTAAGTAAGTTTTTATGGCTACTACTTCAGATTTTAGAAATGGATTAACCATTCGAATGGATGGTGAAATTTGGACCATTGTTGAATTCCAACATGTAAATCCTGGCAATTGGCGTGCATTTGTTAGAACGAAACTAAAAAATTTAAAAAGTGGAAAAGTGATTGAGACACGCTTTAGAGCTGGTGAAACGATAGATGTGGTTAGAATTGAAAGAAAAGAATATCAATTTTTATATCATGATGGATCATCCCTAGTTTGTATGGATAAAGATACATATGATCAAATTTCAGTTCAAGAAGAAATAGTAGGCGAAGGTAGCAAATATCTCAAAGATGGTGAAAATCTTGAAATTTTGTTTAATGGAAACGAGATTATTGGCGTAGAACTTCCAATAACTGTGGAATTAGAGGTTATTGAGACGGTACCAGGAATTAAAGGTGATACAGCAACGGGTGGATCAAAGCCAGCAAAAGTTGAAACTGGTGCTACTGTAAATGTTCCTCTTTTTATAAATGAAGGAGATGTTATCAAGGTTGACACCAGAACTGGTGAGTATTTAGAAAGAGTGAAAGTAAAATAAATAACCATCTAAGGTGATGTGATGGATTTAAACTATTTAAAAAAATTAACTAAAATATTAGTCGAATCTGGTGTTTCAGAGATAGAAATAGAAGAAGAAGGCTTAAAGGTTCGTATAGCCAAACATACTCAGAATAGTTCAATAATACAGCCACAAATAACCCAACCAAATATTCCTCAGGTAGTTGAAAAACATATGCAAAGTTCTGAACAGCCTGTAAAAGAACAAAAAGTGGAAGAAACAAAAAAATATCATGAAATTAAATCTCCAATAGTAGGTACGTTCTATCGGGCACCTGCACCTGATGCTGACCCATATGTTGAAGTAGGCAAGATAGTTAATAAAGGTGATGTATTGTGTATAATTGAAGCTATGAAACTAATGAACGAAATTGAGTCCGATGTTTCAGGCCGTATTGCAAAAATACTGGTAGAAAATGCACAACCAGTTGAGTATAATCAGGTCCTATTTTTAATTGAACCAATGTAATAATTTATTCCGGTGAATTTAATTGTTTAAAAAAATTCTTATAGCGAATAGAGGCGAAATAGCTTTAAGGATTATCCGTGTTTGTCGCGAACTCGGAATAAAATCAGTCGCAGTTTATTCAGAGATTGATAGAGAATCACTCCATGTGAAATTTGCTGACGAAGCTGTATGTATTGGTTCAGCACCAAGCCGTGATAGTTATTTGAATATTCCTAGAATTATAGCAGCAGCTGAAATAACAGGTGCTGAGGCAATTCATCCTGGATATGGATTTTTAGCTGAGAATGCAAACTTCGCAGAAATTTGTACTTCTTCTGGTTTAAAGTTTATAGGTCCAAGCGCAGATTCGATCAATGCAATGGGAAATAAGTCATTTGCTAAAGAAACAATGAAAAAAGCAAATGTTCCTGTTATTCCTGGTAGTGACGGTGTAGTAACAAATCTAAACGATGCTGTTAAGGTTTCTAAAGAGATAGGTTTTCCTGTAATTATTAAAGCTGTTGCTGGTGGTGGTGGGAAAGGGATGCGAGTTGTAAGAAATGAGGATGAACTGGAAAAGAATTTTGTTATGGCTTCAACTGAAGCTGAATCTGCTTTTGGAGATGCTGGTGTATATATCGAAAAATATATTGAACAACCACATCATATAGAAATACAAGTATTCGGTGATAATTACGGAAATGTAGTTCATATGAACGAGAGGGATTGTTCAATTCAAAGGCGTCATCAAAAATTGATAGAAGAGTCTCCTTCACCATTTATTAATGCTGATATTAGAAAAAAGATGGGGGAAGCAGCAATTAAAGGAGCTAAAAGTGTAAACTATCAAGGTGCGGGAACTATAGAATTTCTTGTAGATGAGAATCGTAACTTTTATTTTATGGAAATGAATACTAGGATTCAAGTGGAACACCCTGTTACCGAACAAATTACAGGTAGAGATTTGATAAAGTTACAAATTGAAATTGCAGCAGGCAAAAAATTGGATAAAAAAAACATTAAACCTGTTGGTCATGCAATTGAATGTCGAATAAATGCTGAAGATCCTGATAATAATTTTAGACCTTCACCTGGAGAAATCACAGGGTTTCATTTGCCTGGTGGATATGGTGTAAGGGTTGATACACATTGTTACGCTGGTTATAGAATTCCACCAAATTATGATTCTTTAATTGCAAAATTAATTGTTTATGCACAAGATAGAAAAAGCGCAATAAATAAAATGATAGCTGCACTTGAAGAATTCACTATTGAAGGTATTCATACGACTATACCCTTTCATAAGAAAGTAATGCAAAATGAGTTTTTTAGAGCTGGAAAATACGATACTTCTTTTATAGATAAAATCATTTTAACAAATAAGGAATAAAATATGAATTTCCCAGAAAATTTGAAGTACACAAAAGACCATGAATGGATATTAGTAAATGGTGATACTGGAGTGGTTGGTATCACTGATTTTGCTCAAAGCGAACTTGGAGATGTTGTATTTGTGGAATTACCTGCGGTTGGCAAAGTCTTGAAGGCTGGTGATAGTTTTGGCACTATTGAAGCTGTTAAAGCAGTTTCAGATCTCTTCTCTCCAGCATCAGGTACGGTAATCGAAGTCAACAAGGATCTTGAGAACCAACCTGAATTGATAAACAAGGAACCTTATACAGGTGGTTGGATGATTAAAATAAAATTATCTGCCCCATCTGAACTTAATAATCTTCTCGATGTTTCACTTTATAAAACATTAATAGGGCAGTAAAAATGGCTTATATTCCAAATACCGAAAAAGATCGTCAAGAAATGTTAGATTCTATTGGAGTGGCAAGTTTTAATGAATTAATCAAAAATATTCCAGAAGAAATTATTTTAAAAGGGAATATTGATATACCAGAGCGCATATCAGAATACGAGGTTATTAAAGAGATTCAACAATATGAAAAAATAAATCGTGCAACTTCAGAGTTAGTATCATTTCTTGGTGCAGGATCTTACGATCATTTTGTACCATCTGCTATCAGTTCAATATTAAGCCGATCGGAATTTTATACTGCTTATACCCCTTATCAAGCTGAAGTGAGTCAGGGAACATTACAAGCAATTTATGAATATCAGACGATGATTTGCAAATTAACTGGTATGGATGTTGCAAATGCATCTATGTATGATGGCGGTTCTGCATTAGCTGAAGCGGCTCTTTTAGCTGTGAATCATACTGGTCGGAATGAAATAATTGTGGCTGGGAAAATTCATCCTAATTATTTAAGAATCATCAAAACATATTGTGAGGGTCAGGGGATAGTTGTAACTGAATTAACATCCAGCAGAGGTACTCTACTTCCAGAAAAATTATCGATGTATATGTCCGATAAAGTTGCCGCAGTTATTGTCCAGCAACCAAATTTTTATGGTTGTCTTGAAGATGTAGATGAATTAGCTACTTTAGCCCATCAGCATGGCGCTTTATATATAGTTGCTGTTGATCCAATTTCACTTGGAATTTTAGCTCCTCCAGGTGATTATGGAGCTGATATAGTTGTGGGTGAAGGACAGGCTCTCGGAATAAGTCAGAATTATGGTGGTCCATATTTGGGAATCTTTGCAGTTAAAGAATTTTTGTTAAGAAGAATGCCAGGTAGAATATCAGGAATAACTATCGATGCAGATGGACAGAGAGGATTCGTGCTTACTGTCCAAACACGCGAACAACATATTCGAAGAGAAAAGGCAACTTCTAATATATGTACAAATCAGGGGCTAATGATGCTCGCTGCCACGGTGTATCTGGCATTAATGGGTAAGAAGGGAATTCAAGAAGTTGCAAATTTATGTCTTCAAAAATCACATTACCTTGTAAATGAGATCATTAAAATCCCTGGTTATCATCTTAAGTATAAAAGACCTTTCTTTAAGGAGTTTGTAATTCAGACTCCCAGACCTGAAAATGAAATTATAAACTCTCTTGCAAAGAAGGGTATTCTTGCTGGTGTCAATTTAAGAAGTTTTGATTCTCAGGATGATGGAATTTTAATTGCGGTCACTGAAAAGAGAACTAAAAGTGAGATGGATAATTTTGTTAGAGAATTAAAAGCGCTAATTTAAAAAATATCTTAATTTGAGATATCAAATAATTGAGGAGGCATCAATGTTATCTCAAGTTTTAAGTAGTGCGACTTATGGTATTAATGCACACATAGTAAGAGTTGAAACAAATATTGAAAAAGGTCTTTACAGCTTTGTAGTTGTTGGTTTGCCAGATAACGCTGTTAAAGAAAGTCGGGAAAGAGTAATAGCTGCAATAAAAAATACCTTCACAAAGATACCAAATATTAAAATTACAGTTAATCTGGCTCCTGCTGATATAAAAAAAGAAGGTTCCGCATATGATCTACCAATAGCAGTAGGGATACTGTCTGCTATAGAAATAATTAAGAGTGATTTATTGAAAGATTTTGTGATATTGGGTGAATTAGCTCTCGATGGTTCGCTTCGTCCTGTACACGGTGTTTTACCAATTGCTGTTGAAGTTAAAAAGAATAATTTAAGGGGAATGATCTTGCCTAAAGAAAATGCTAAGGAAGCCGCTATGGTAGAGGGAATTGAAGTATATCCAATGGGTAGTTTGAGTGAAACAGTTGATTTTCTAAATAGCGAACATGAAATTCTAACTCCATTTAAAATAAATTTGGATGAGGTTTTTTCACAGGAGAGACAATATTCAATAGATTTTTCAGATGTTAAAGGGCAGGAAAATGTAAAGCGTGCCCTTGAAGTTGCAGCAGCTGGTGCACATAATATAATTATGATCGGACCGCCTGGCTCTGGTAAAACAATGCTTGCAAAGCGTCTTCCAACTATATTGCCACCAATGACGTTTGAAGAGGCAATCGAAACAACTAAAATTCATTCTGTAGCTGGTATATTGCCTCCAAATTCAGCTCTTGTGGCTACACGTCCTTTTCGTGCACCACATCATACAATTTCAGATAGTGCTCTCGTTGGTGGTGGAACAATACCACGCCCAGGAGAAATTTCATTAGCTCATCACGGTGTACTTTTTCTTGATGAATTGCCTGAGTTTGCTCGTAACGTTTTGGAAGTTCTCAGGCAACCGCTTGAAGATGGCAAAATCACAGTTAGCCGCTCTAAAATGACACTCGAATTTCCTGCAAATTTTATGCTGGTGTGTGCAATGAATCCCTGTCCTTGTGGGTTTTATACAGATCCAACAAAAGAATGTACCTGTACTCAAATACAAATTCAAAAATATATGGCAAAAATTTCAGGACCTTTGTTGGATCGAATTGATTTACATATTGAAGTACCTGCAGTAAAGTATAAGGATTTATCAAGTAAAACTGAAGGAGAGTCATCTTCGAAAATACGCGAACGAGTTATGGCCGCCCGAGAAATCCAGATGAGAAGATTCAAAGGACGAAAAGGCTTATTCTCGAATGCAGATATGCAATCTAAAGATATTAAGGAGTTTTGCCAAATAGATACTGATGGAGAAGAACTTCTAAAAATGGCAATAACCAGGCTTGGATTATCGGCAAGAGCTTATGATAGAATATTAAAAGTATCGCGAACAATAGCAGATTTGGCAAAATCTAGCGAAATTAAACCAGAACATATAAGTGAAGCAATACAATATAGGTCACTAGATAGAAATTTGTGGGTGTGAGTTTTAATATTAATGATTGAATTCATGTTTTTTAATTTTAAGTTGCTCTAATCATCCAAGTTTTCTATATTAAATATAAAACATAAGGTTTATAAAGATGTTAAAAAATTTATCCCATATCGGAATTGCTGTTTCTGATTTGCAATATTCTATCAAAATTTTTCAAGATTTTCTAAATAATGCTGAATACCATTTAGAAAAAGTGGAATCGCAGAAAGTGAATGTTGCAATTTTTAATCTAAATAATTTCAGTCTTGAATTGTTAGAACCAACAGCTGATGATTCACCAATTAAAAAATTTCTTGAAAATAAAGGTGAAGGTATTCATCATATTTCATTTGAAGTAGAAGATATTGAAAGTGAACTGGAAAGATTAAAGATAAACGGGTTTAAACTCATTAACGAGCAACCTATAAAAGGTGCAGACGATAAACTAATTGCATTTATTCATCCTAAATCAACAAATGGGGTTTTAATTGAGTTAAGTCAAAAATTGAAATGACAGAAAAGGAATTTAAAATAAATATTGCCGATAAACTAAAAAATATTCCAACTAAACCAGGGATCTATGAATTTAAGGATTCCGAAGGGAAGATTTTATATGTTGGGAAAGCAAAGAACTTGCGAAATCGTGTACGACAATATTTTCAGAAATCAAAAAATCTCGACCCAAAAACTCAATCAATGCTTGCTAAAGTTGATAATATTGAAACAATAGTTACAGATTCTGAAGTTGAAGCATTGATTTTAGAAGCAAACCTTATAAAGAAATATAAACCTAAGTATAATATATTTTTAAGAGATGATAAGAGTTACCCATATATCGTTATTACTAATGAACCATATCCCAGAATTTTTGTAACGCGCAGAATTGTTAAAGATGGTTCAAGATATTTCGGACCTTTTACTGATGTGAAACATATGCGCACATCTTTAAAAATGATAAGAGATATTTTTAAGGTGCGTTCATGTAATTATCATATTGATGAAGACACGATTAAAAAGAAAAAAATAAGAGTTTGTCTTGATTTTCATATTAAAAAATGTGATGGACCGTGTGAGGGTTTGGTTACACAAGAAACCTATAATAAGATGATTGAAGAGGTTGCTCAGATTCTAAAAGGTAAATCTACATCCTTAATCGGTGAATTAGAGAAGAAGATGTATGAGCTTTCTGAGCATATGGAATTTTTAGAGGCTGCAAAAGTTAGGGACAAGATTAAAGCAATTCAAAATTATACAGAGAGGCAAAAGGTCGTGGATAACGATTTAATAGATCGTGATGTATTTGCAGTTGCTATTGATAACAATACAGCATGTGGTGTTATTTTTAAAATTCGGGATGGAAAATTAATTGGGCGTCAGAATTTCTATCTTAGTGGAAAAGTAAATTTTCATGAAAAAGAGATAATCTCACAACTTGTAAAAAGTTATTATATAGAAGCTGATTATTTTCCTAGGGAAATATTCCTCCCTTGTGATATTGATGATAAAGATACAATTGAAGAATGGCTTTCTGAAAAACGAAACGAGAAGGTGCATGTTTATATTCCCAAGATTGGTGAAAAAGCTAAATTGGTTGCAATGTGCCAGATGAATGCAAAATATTTACTAGATGAAATTAAAATTCAAAAATTGAAAATTAAACAAAAAGTTGCATTTCCAGTAAAGTCTCTTCAAGAAGATTTAAAGTTAGAAAATATACCATATATTATAGAATGTTTCGACATTTCAAATCTTCAAGGAACAGACGCTGTAGCATCGCTAGTGGTTTTTGAAAATGGGAAAGCAAAAAAAAGCGAATATAGAATGTTTAGAATTAAAACAGTCCCCGGTCCTGATGATTATGCAAGTATCCGTGAAGTAATTTATAGAAGATACAAACGCTTGTTAGAAGAAGACAAAGAACTACCTAATCTTATAATTGTAGATGGTGGAAAAGGCCAACTTTCAAGTGCAGTATCAATTCTACAACATCTTCAATCAATTACGAATGAAAAACATATCAGCAAAGTACCAATTATTGGTTTGGCAAAGCGACTGGAAGAAATATATTTTCCCAATTCGTGTGAACCAGTAACTCTACCACGAACTTCATCAAGTTTAAAATTGCTTCAGAGGATAAGGGACGAAGCTCACAGATTTGCACTTGAGTATCATCGTAAGTTGAGAACAAGAAGAACCCTTCAAACTGAGCTTGATTTGATTAGAGGAATTGGAAAGAAAAAGGCTAAGGATTTGTTAGAGGCCTTTGGCTCGGTTCAAGGTGTTAAATTTGCGACATATGAACAATTAACTGAAATAGTTGGGGAAAATATTGCTAAAAGGATAAAAGAATATTTTAATACAGAATCTGATACAGCTGAATTACCAAATTAATCCCTAAGTTTCTATTTACTTCCATTCCCTTGATATTTTTCTCCATTATTTCTATCGTTTAGTAGCGATTCTTATTTCCATTTCTATTATTATCTAATTTCTTTGGGTATTTCAAAATTATGTACTTCCGCACTTGAAGTTCCTTGTATCATTAGTGAAATTTTCAAGTTGAAACTAGTACTCAATATACCGAATGTAATTTAATTTTTTGAAATTTTATAAAAAAGTGTTATAATAAATTACTTTGATTAGCCAGAAAATGCATATCCAATTCAAAAGAAAGGAAATTTGTATGTTTAAATCTCATCTTTTTATACTTAGCATAATATTTTTATTTCTAATAGGATGTAGTCCTAAATACAGTGAGTTAGTGGTTGCAAAGATTGGTGATACACAATTAAAACTTGGAGAATACGAAAAATTTTATATCAAAAATACTGGAAGTTTTGAGGTCGCAAAAAATTCTTCAAGAAAAGAAAGAGAAGATTTCTTAGATTTGCTTGTTAAGTATAAATTGAAGCTAAAAGATGCATACGATAAGAATTTACTTTACGATCCGGAAATTATAGAAGAATTGGAAGAATATCGAGTAAGCCTTGCATCTACATACTTGCTTGATAAAGACCTCGTGGAACCATCTTTAAAAAAATTATATGATCGGATGAAGGAAGAAATACGGGCCAGTCATATATTAATTCGTTTAGATCAAAATGCTTCACCTGAAGATACACTCAAAGCATACACAAAAGCGATGGAATTAATTGAAAGAATAAATAAAGGTGAAGACTTTGGAGAACTTGCTTATGAATTTTCTGAAGATCCATCTGCAAAACAAAATAAAGGGGATATTTATTATTTTACTACTGGACAGTTAATACCTCAGTTTGAGGATGCAGTTTATGAGATGAAGGTTGGAGAAGTTACTCAAAAACCAATCCGTACTTCATTTGGTTATCATATAATAAAGGTTACTGATCGAGGACCGGCAAAAGGTTCAATTCGTGTAAGACATATAATGGCACGACTTAAATCTGCGCAACCTGATTCTGCTGATTCAGTAACAGCATATAACAAAATAGTTGCTATTCAAGATAGTTTAAAGCAAGGTATGGATTTCAGTGAGCTTGCAAAAAGAAATTCGGATGATGGTGGTAGTGCAACTAATGGTGGTGATCTTGGATTCTTTCAGAGACGTCGATGGATACAATCGTTCGATGAAGCAGCTTTTAAACTTAAACCAGGAGAAATATCTCCTATAGTCAGAACTCCATATGGGTTTCATATAATTAAATGCGATAGCATTAAACCTATCCCGAGTTACGAAGAATTAAAACCTGAAATACAAAGGACATTCCAATCCCAGCGTTATAATGATGCTTATAATGCATATATTGAAAATTTGAAAAAGAAAATTGGGTATGTTTTCTATGAATCTACGTTTGATAATTTTGTATCTTTATTGGATTCGACTGATACGACAACAGATAGTTCCTGGGATAGTAGTGTAACCGAAGATGTTAGGAATGCAATTATTTTTCAGATTGGCCCTAGGAACATAGATGTTAATTATGTAATTAAAACTTTAAATACACGTCCTGATTTCAGAGATGTTTTACTTAAAAAATCTGATTTGCTTAAGCGGATTAATAAAATTGGAGAAATCGTTTTGTTAGAGGAAGCGTCAAAAGATCTTGAAAAACGTTATCCTGAATTCCAAAATTTAATGCAAGAATATCAAGATGGAGTTGTGCTATATAAAGCTGAACAAATTGAGGTTTGGGATAAATTAACTATAAATGATTCAAGTATGAGGGAATATTTTGATAAGAATCGAGAATTATTTAAACATCCAAATAGAGTCAATTATAGTGAAATATACGTGATGTCTGATACATTAGCAGAAAATATATATAATGAGTTAATAAATGGAGCAAATTTTGAAGAACTGGCTGCGATGTATAATGAAGAACCTGAATTAAAGAGTAGTAAAGGTGCACACGGTTTTGTGCCAGTTGATGAATCAGAATTAGCTGAAATGGCGTGGGAAATGGAAATTGATCAAATATCCAAACCGATTTATACTGAAGAAGGTGGATATTCTATAATAAAAGTCCATGCAAAAGAAGAGAGCAGGGAAAAGACATTTGAGGAAGCTGGAATAGAACTTTCTAATGCATTCCAGGAATATGAACAGAAACGTCTTGAAAATGAATGGCTTGATAGAATAAAACAAAAATATCCAGTAGAGAAATTTCCAGATGTATTAGAGAAAGCATTTCTAGAACAATCATTGAAATGAGACTAATTTTTATCCTCATATTTCTTTTATCTTTCAGTAGTTGTCGAAAACATGAAGCTCCACAAAGCTATATAGCTCGAGTTGGTGATTCATATTTAACAAATGAAGATGTAGAAGAATATTTAAAACATTCAAAGGATACATCAGATCTTCAATTTAAAATATTTTTAAAAAAATGGATTGATAACGAACTCTTGTTTCTTGAAGCAACGAAAAAGAATATTGATAAGTCAGCTAAAGTTGCAAAACAACTTGAAGATGTAAAAAAACAACTAACCATTAGTGAGTATTTAGAGAATGAAGTTTATTCTAAAAATATAAATTTCAGCGATAAGGAAATAAATGATTATTATTTTGAACATAAAGACGAGTTTGTTTTAAGAGAAGATGCTGTAAAGTTAAATATTGTCTCATTTAGTGATCGGAAAACAGCAAGTGATTTTAGAACTTACTTACTGAAAAGTGAAGATTGGAATAATTCAATTGATTTATTCCTTACCGATACAGTATTCAATAAATTAATTGTATCAGCAAGCTTTGCCCAATTATATACGCAACTTACATTATTCCCTGTTGATTTGTGGAAGATAGCTAATAACCTTCAGCAAAATGAAGTTAGCTTTCCCGTTAAAATAGATAATTTGTTTTATATTGTTCAATTTCTTGAAAAATATCCAAAAAATTCGATAGCTCCTATTAATTTTGTGAAAGATGAAATAAAAAATCGTTTGACGATTGATAAACGGAAAAGAGTTTATGATGAATTGGTCAATTCACTACTTAAAAAACATAAGGTAGAAATAAAAATTAATGAATAGGTGTAAATTTAAAATATTATATTTTTGTTTATTATTTGTAATTCAATTTTGTACACTGTTTTCACAAACCAAAGTATTAGATAGGATAGTTGCGGTTGTTGGCAACGATATTATATTAGAATCTGATCTCCAACAACAAATTGAATTTTTTATTCTTAATACTGGACTCGATCCTAATACACCAAATCTTAAGAATCAAGTATTAGATGCATTGATTAATGAGAGGCTTATAGTTGCCAAAGCAATGGAAGATACCAATGTAAATGTGACTGATGAAGAAATATCTCAGCAATTGGAACAAATAATTCAGCAAAATATTCAACAAATTGGCTCAGAACAGAAGTTAGAAGAAATTTATGGTATGCCAATAAGTAGGATGCGGCGTGAGTTTCGTGATGAAATGAAGAAAAAACTTTTTGCTGAAAAGATAAAACAATTCAAATTCGGGAATGTTTCGGTTACTAGAAGAGAAATTGAAGAATTTTATGAAGTATATAAGGATAGTCTACCTGAGGTAGAAGAAGAAGTTGAATTATACCACATACTAAAATTTCCCAAGAAAAATCAAGCTATTTTAAATGAAGTTAAAGCTAGAGCAAAAATAATACTAGATAGTATTAAATGTTGTGGCGATTTTGCAGATTTTGCACGAAGATACTCTCAAGATCCAAATACAGCAATATATGGTGGAGATTTGGGTGTAACTCGTAGAGGGACGCTTGTAAAAGAATATGAGGAAGCAGCTTTTGCTTTGGAAGAAGGTAAAATATCAGAACCCATTGAATCTCCATTTGGTGTTCATATTATACAATTACTGGAACGAAAAGGTGAAAATATTCACACCAGACATATATTGTTCAGAGTGGAAAGTGATTCGCTCTCAGATCAGAATGTAATTGATTTTCTTATAAGCATTTCCGACAGTATAAGAAATGGTGGTAATTTTTCGGAGTTTGCTAGAAAATATTCTGAAGATCGGGAATCAGCATCGATTGGTGGTTACATCGGAATTGTTCCGATATCGCAACTTAGTGCTGATATGGAAAATTTGATAAGTGAACTTAGTGAAGGTGATATCAGCCAACCAATTCGTGTACCTTCAGGTAATTCTTATGGTTTTCAAATTATTTACCTGAAAAAAAGAATTCCAGAACACAAATTATCTTTGGATACTGATTGGAAACGGCTCGAGATGTATGCGACTAATTATAAGCGTAATAAACTCTATCAACAATGGTTAGAGGAATTAAGAAAAGAAATTTACTGGGAAGTTAAATTATAATAAGAAGGTTAAATAGTGAATATAGACTTTAAAAACATAGATGATGTTGAAGCGGTTGAACTCTTGAATAAGAGTTATAAGGAAATTAAAAATGAAATTGCAAAAGTTATTATTGGTCAGAATGAAATAATTGAACAATTAATTATTTCTCTCTTATCAAGAGGACATTGTCTCTTGGTTGGCGTACCAGGTTTAGCGAAAACATTATTAATAAAGACTTTGGCACAAGTTCTGGATTTGAAATTTAATCGTATTCAATTCACACCAGATCTTATGCCGAGCGACATCACTGGAACAGAGATTATTGAAGAAAATATTACAAAAGGTGAAAAAACATTCAAATTTGTAAAGGGTCCAGTGTTTGCAAATATAGTTCTTGCTGATGAAATTAATCGCACACCACCTAAAACACAAGCAGCATTACTTGAAGCAATGCAGGAACATCATGTAACCGCAGCAGGCCAAAAGTATATTCTTGATGAACCATTTTTTGTTCTTGCTACACAAAATCCAATAGAACAGGAAGGTACTTATCCACTTCCTGAAGCACAACTTGATCGTTTTATGTTTAACCTGTGGCTTGATTATCCTTCCAGAGCCGAAGAGATTGAAATCGTTAAATCTACAACAAGTTCTTACACCACCACTCTTAACCAGATTTTGGGTGCTGAAGAAATTATATTTTTTCAGGATTTGGTAAGGCGTGTTCCAGTTGCTGATAATGTCATTGAGTTTGCAGTTGATCTAGTGGGTAGAACAAGACCCAATGGAAGCTCAACACCTGATTTTATTAAAAATTGGTTAAGTTGGGGAGCTGGTCCAAGAGCCTCTCAATATCTTATCTTGGGTGCAAAAACTAAAGCAATTTTAGATGGAAGAAAAACTCCAGATATCGATGATGTCAGAAAAATGGCTGGTCCTGTCCTCCGCCATCGTATTGTGACTAATTTTAATGCAGAAGCAGATGGTGTAAACTCAATACAAATCATAGAAAAATTATTAAACACTCTTTAATATGATAAAAAAATTATTGTTAATTTTTTCCCTTATAAATATTTTTTGTTTGAATTCTTATTCAGATCAACCTAAAAAATATTGGGTCTACTTCCATGATAAAGGAATTAATAGTAATATATTTTTTAATAAAGGATCAATCGAATATTCAATTGCAATTAGTCAACTTACAGAACGAGCTATCAAACGGCGATTAAAAGTTCTTCCACCAGATAAAATAGTTAATTATGATGACTTACCAATAAATGAATCATACATCGAATCGATCCAAAAAATTGGTGGTGTCCTGCAACAAAAAATTAAATGGCTAAATGTTGCTACATTTTATTTGGATGAAAAGCAACTTAGTTTAGTAAAAAATCTTAAATTTGTTAAATCAGTCGAACCTGTTAAGCAATTAATTGGAAAATTACCTGAAACTTACTTACAAAAATATGGAGATATTTCTTCCCTGGATTCTTCTGATTATGGTTTATCATATTCACAATACTCAGTTGTGAAAATTCCAGAAGTACATAATTTAGGAATAACTGGAGATAGTGTAATAGTTGGTATGTTAGATACAGGGTTTCGGTGGAGGAGTCATGAATCGCTCAAGAATACAAAGGTGCTTGCAGAATGGGATTTTATAAATAATGATGATACAACTGCAAATCAATCAAACGATCCTGCAGGGCAGGATTTTCATGGGACATTGACAATGTCGATACTGTGTTCATATTACCCGAAAAAAATTATAGGTCCAGCGTATAACTCATATTTTCTTTTAGCGAAAACAGAATATGTTCCGACTGAAACACGGATTGAAGAAGATTGGTGGGCAGCAGGTATAGAGTGGTTAGAAAATCAAGGCGCTGACGTTGTAAGCAGCTCATTAGGTTATAATATTTTTGATGATGGTTCTGGGTATAGATGGGAAGATGGTAGTTTTGATGGTAAAACAGCAGTAACAACACGTGCCGCAGTACGTGCCGCACGACTTGGTGTAGTCGTTGTAACTGCAATGGGAAATGAGGGTAATGGAAACGGTGTCAGAGGTACGTTGCTATGTCCTGCCGATGCTGATAGTATTATTTCAGTGGGTGCAGTTACAATACAAGGAACGCTTGCATATTTTAGTTCAACAGGACCAACAAATGATGGAAGAACAAAACCAGATGTAGTTGCACCAGGTGTCAGTATATATAGCGCTGTGACTCCAGGTCCGTCTTCATATGGTTATTCACAGGGAACTTCTGCCTCTACCCCAATTACAGCAGGTGTAGTTGCATTGATCTTATCAGCTCGCCCAGATTTAACACCTATTCAAGTCCGAAGTATTCTTCGTAATTCGTCCGATAGAATAGAAGTTGTGAGATTCCCAGAAAAACCTAATAATTTCGTCGGTTGGGGTAGAATAAATGCTCTGAAAGCCCTATTTTATCCTTCTGTTCACAAAGCTGGTAATTCATCTTACATTTCAACATTTTTAGGAAGTACTTATGGTATTTTTACTGAATCTGTAAAACTTGTTTATACAGTAAATAACTATAGTTTCGATACACTAGCTATGGAACGATATTATGGTAATCTATCCAATTCTAATGGTGCTTATCGTGCAGCGATTAATGGAATACAAAGTGGAACAATTGTGCGGTTTTTTATATCGGCTTTTGATTCAAATAATCAATATATAAGGATACCTGAGGATAGTATAAAATTATTCGCTTTTGTAGATGGAATAAACGAAGTTGTACTTGATTCAGTAGTTAAACCAGGATTACCAGAAAAATTCTCTTTATCTTATAATTATCCCAATCCTTTTCCTACACCGTTTAATTCAGGTACAACTGTAATACTTGATAGTCCTATATCCACTTCTGGTTCCATTGTTATCTATAATCTTTTAGGCCAAAGAATAAGAACTCTTTTTTCAGGGATTATTAATATAGGGAATAATTATTTTTATTGGGATACCAAAAACGATGCAGGAATTGAGATGGGAAGTGGAATATATTTTTTGAAGGTTCAGGCGGGTAACTATTATTCAGCAGATCTGAAAATGCTCCTTCTTAGGTAATTTATGATAATTGGATTTTTTTACATTACTCTTCAAGGGAAATTATTACTATTTTTCTTGTTTTCCATCATGCTTATTTTGTTCACTTATGTATTTTATAGGTACACAATTCCAACTATAACTTTTTATAAAAAGTTAGTTTTATCTTTATTAAGAACTATTGTTCTCATATTATTGGTTTTATTAATTTTTGAACCCATTTTAAGTATAGTAAGTATTGTAAAAGAAAAGCCAAAAATTGGAATATTGATTGATAATACAAATAGTATGATGGTTTCTAAAAACTCGAATAAGCATATACAAAAGCTGAAAGAATTTTTAGATAGTGAAAGGCTTCAAGAAAAATATCCAGATGTATCTTTTGAATATTATTCTTTTAAAGAAGATGTTGTAATGTATAATCAATTTATTTTTGATTCATTAAAATTTGATGGAGAGCTTACTAATATATCATCTGCTTTAACAGCAATAAAAAATAAAAATTATAATTCAATAGTTTTAATTACTGATGGAAATTACAATTCAGGTGGGAACCCAATTTATAAAGTTGAGGAATTAGGAGTGCCAATTTTTGTCATTGGAGTTGGGGATACAATGCAACAAAAAGATGTGATGATATCGAAAGTTCAGACAAATAATATTGCTTATGCCGGTAGTAAAGTACCTGTAGAAGTAACCTTAAATTGGTTTGGTTTTAATAAGGAGAATGCTGAATTAACTCTTATTGAAGATAGAAACATTATTTCTCGAACGGTTATTGAATTAAATGAAGGTGAGTTTGAAAAACGCATTTCATTGAATTATGATGCTAATAATATTGGTGTTAGAAAACTAAACGTTAGAATTACCAATTTTAGTGACGAATTAACAGAAAAGAATAATTATAAGGACTTTTTTATAGAGGTCTTAAAGAGTAAATTAAAGATTGTAATTATAGCTGGTGAACCATCGCCTGATGTCTCAGTTACTTATAATACTCTCATTGAAAATGATAATTTTGATGTAATGAGCTTTATTCAGAAAAATGCTGAGGAGTTTTATCCTTTTTATAGAAATGGTAAATATGAATTAAAATTTAACGAAAATATACTCGATACCATTGACTGTCTTGTTTTAATAAATTATCCAACACAAGTTACAAAAATTAGCGATTTAAATAAAATTTTGAGTAAGATACAGGAAAAGAAAATACCGGTATTGTTAATCCTTGGGAAGAATGTAGATTATTCAAAATTACAGTATCTTAGTCCTTTTCTACCATTTGGATGGCAATCTTATAACTCAAAGGAGATATTAGTATTCCCGGAGTTAAATGAAAAGATAGCGGGGTCAATTTTGATAAACAAAGAACTGACTAAGGATAAATATCAACAATTACCTCCAATATACAAACTTACAATGCAGTATCAATCCAGAGCTGAATCAAATGTAATTGCATATGTAAAAGCCCAAGATTTAAAATTAAATGAACCATTATTCATTAGCAGGAATATTAACAGGCATAAAACTTTTGCCCTTCTTGGTTATGGTATATGGAGGTGGAAATTACTTACATATGGTCCTGATAATGAAAAGTTTCTGTACAATTTTCTTACTACAGTTGTTGGTTGGTTAACAATTTTAGAAGACAAGCAAAAAATTCGTATTACACCGGTAAAACAAAATTTTACCACCTTGGATCCTATTGAATTTACAGCGGAGATATATAATGATCAATACCAGCCAATTGATAATGCAATTGTTAAAATAAATGTATCTTCAAATGAACTTAATTATGAAATGTTAATGAAAAATATAGGCAATGGGAGATATGAAGTTAGTATGAATAATTTAATTTCAGGAGATTATACCTATTCAGCTAAAATAGAGGTGAATGGCACAAGTATAGGTGAAATGAAAGGTAAATTTTCAGTAGGGAATATAAATTTGGAATACCTTGATACTAAAATGAATATTTATTTATTAAAAAAAATTGGATTTCAATCGGGCGGAATGTATTTAGATGCTGATTCAATAAATACATTAATTAATGCAATTTCCAGCGTTAGTCTGGAAACTGTTCAAAGAGAAGTGGTCAAAGAATTTAAACTTTGGACTGCCGAAATTATTGGTGGATTTGTGGTAATGATTTTTATAGTCGAGTGGTTTATAAGGAAGAAGAGCGGATTATTATAGAAAGCCTCTGCTTAGAACAGAGGCTTTGAAAAATCATTGTAGCTTGTTTACAAATATTGTTAATGCTGATTTTTGATTAGCAGCTTTGTTTTTGTGTATAATTCCTTTAGCAGCTAGTTGATCGATAATTTTTATAGTTTTTCTTAGACGTTCCAGAGCTTTAGACTTATCTTTTTCATTTTTTACTTGTTTTATTGCGGTTTTCATTTTAGAAAGATAAGCTTTATTTCTCAAACGTCTTTTTGTTGCTTGTCTGGCTTTTTTGAGCGCAGAGGCATGTCTTATCATCAAGTCTCCTAATTTTTAAAATAATATTGTAATTTTATCAAAAGATAGTTAAAAAAGAAGAAAAAAACAAATTTGAAAAATTTAAAAAAAATCTTTATATTATTGATGAAATGATCGCGGGGTGGAGCAATTGGCAGCTCGTTGGGCTCATAACCCAAAGGTTGTAGGTTCAAGTCCTACCCCCGCTACAAAGAAAATCCCGAACTCAAATTGTTCGGGATTTTTTATTATAAAGCCTATTTCTTGCTTAATTAAACTTTGAATTGAGGTATATTTACACAAGTTTATTGAATGCTACTTTTCAAATTTATCGTAAAAATTAAACACCAATAGTCTTTTTTAAATTTTGTAATCATTATTAGTTTACTTATATTATTAAAAAATGTGTTGAAAATCACAGTTTTTGGGTATTTTAATGCATATATTTATATATAAAATTGGGTAGAAAATTGATAAATCAAAAGATTATATATTATTCGTTAACAGGTGAATCAGGCGATTTGATAAAGTCAAAAATTCACCGAACAGGCATAGATCTCATTGAAGTTTTTGATTCTAATAAGCTTCATGATGAACTTGTATGTGAAGAATATAAAGTTTGTATAATTAGGTGTAATAAAGTTGATGAAGGAATTTTAGAACTTATAAAAAAATTAAATCGGGATAAACCAAGTCTTGGAACAGTTGTAAGTTCAAGTACTGGTTTTGTTGAAGATGCGATTAAGGTGATTAAATCTGGAGCATTTGATTATTTTGTTGGAAATCTTGCTGATCCGTTGCTTATTGAAGCAATTATGAGGTTTATAACGGATTTCGGAAGACAAAATAATTATCAAGATGGTTCAAAAGGGAAATATACTGAGAGCGAATCAATTTTCTTGGGAAATAGTTCTGCTGCATCTGAAATAAGATCAGCTATAAGTTTGATTGCAAAATCACAAACTACAGTGCTTATAACGGGTGAGAGTGGTACTGGTAAAGAGGTTGTGGCAAGAAATATTCATCTACAAAGTAATAGAGCAGATAAATCTTTTGTAGCCTTGAATTGTGCTACCTTGCCAAGAGATGTAATAGAGAATGAATTATTTGGTCATGAAAAAGGTGCTTTCACAGGTGCAATACAAAAGAAATTGGGTTGCTTTGAAATTGCTAATGGTGGGACAATACTTCTGGATGAAATAGGTGAGATGAGTATTGAAACGCAGGCAAAATTGTTAAGGGTAATTGAAACTCAAAAATTTAGACGTTTAGGTGGAAGAGAAGAGATTAATGTAGATGTCAGAATCATCGCAGCAACGAACAAAAATATTGTTGAAGCACTTAGGATGAAAGAACTTCGAGAAGATTTGTACTATAGATTAAGTGTCATAGAGATATATATTCCACCACTGAGAGAGAGAAGAGAAGATATTAATCTTTTACTGGATTATTATTTAAAAGTCTTTTCCCAAAAGTATGAGTTAAAGTCTATACCTACTTTTACGGATGAGGCGTTAGAAATTTTAAATAAATACGATTGGCCTGGAAATGTTCGGGAGTTAAAGAATGTTGTCGAAAGAGCAATAGTGATATGTCCCCACAAACAAATATCTTCCAGATATTTTCCTCAGAGGATTCAGCAAGCATTAAAATTTGATAAGTATATAAATATTCCAATTGGAACAACGACAACAGATGCCGAAGAGATAATGATATTGAAAACGTTGGAGTCTACAGGAAATAATAAAGCAAAAGCAGCTAAAATATTAGGGTGGAGTCGAAAAACATTGTATAACAAGTTATCTGCAATACAAAATAAAAAATATAAAAGATAATTTTATTATTAATTGGACTTTAATATTAATTTGCCATTGGAAGATGTCTTTAACCAGTATCCTATACCAGGTCTAATTGAATCTGATACCACATAACCTGAGTTTTGATACCAGAAATCTGATGCAATAATATTGGGAGGTATAGAGGTAACTTTTTCTACTGATATAGGCCTGCTAATTGAACCGATAAAATTCCAACCTTCTGATACCTCGATAGTGTCGCTTAGAATTATTTCACCACTAATTAATAGTTTGTGAGAATATGGGAATTTAGCAAAATAGGCATAACCATTTTCTAGGTTATCTGTTAAATTGTATCCTGTAGCGGGATAATAGATAAAAAAATTAGATGTAGCAGTTGGAAAAATTGTTTTTGCATTATTATCTGTTGTTCTAACAGGTAGAGAAATAATATTCCAACCTTGAGATAAGTTTACCTCAACGAAATTGTTTGTGTAAACACCAAAGTTAAAAAAATGTGTTTCAGATAAAGTATCTGCATTAATCACATAATATGGATTAACTCTGGACGGAAAAGTAGGTTGCCATTGAGATTTAGTTGTAATTGATAAATTATAAATGCCTGGTGGTATCGAATCAAATAAATATGTACCATTTTGTTCGGTAATTTTTTTAAATGTTTTACCTTCTCCAATTAAGTTTACCTCCCAGCCAGGTAGCAATGGTTCTCCTGAATTTAATACGCTATTATTGTTGGTATCAAAAAAAATACTACCTTTTATTTTTTTTAAAGGAGTTTGGATTGGTGCATTTACAATTTTTTTTACGAGTTGTAGCATATAATCTCTTGGTACTTTAGTAACAGAAGAAGGCAGATAAGCTTCACCAATATTCCAGAGTATGACACCTCCAATAGTTGAATCCCTAACAAATTTAATAATCCTTG
>CALCJK010000017.1 GCA_937967455.1 uncultured bacterium
GGATAATTGGAAAGTTATCTGAAAGTGAAATAAAAAATATCAATCAACTTTCTTACCAAATAAATATAGGAACAAAAACAAAATTCCGGAGCCAAGAATTACTGAAATATAAGGTGAAAAACCGTATGCAGTTGGAATATCTCCCACAAGCATACCCACTAATGCAACAAGTAATGCATAAGGTAATTGAGTTCTAACATGATCGATATGGTCGCAAGCCGAAGCCATTGAGCTCATAATTGTTGTATCTGAGATTGGTGAACAGTGGTCCCCAAACACAGCACCAGCAAGTACGGAACTAATATTCCCGTGTAATATCAAAGTAATTTCTTGTGGCATTAAGCCAGCATCAATCGAGAGTGTATGTCCAAGTGGGATTACAAGCGGCATCATAATAGCCATAGTTCCCCAGCTGGTTCCTGTTGCGAAACTAATAATTGCAGCAATTAAAAATGTTAAGACAGGCAGGAAATGTGGATCAATTGTACCACGCAATATTTGAACTAAATAATCAGCAGTGTGTAATTCTTCTGCAACATTTCCAATTGACCAGGCTAATACCAGAATCATTATCGCCAGAATCATAGAACGGATTCCATTAAACCAGGCTTCTACAGCTTTTCTTAAACTCAAAATTCTTTGAAAAACGCTCAATAAAATAGCAACCAGTCCACCACTAAAAGATGCCCAAAGCAATGAAGAATACGAATCAGATTTGCTTATGATTTCTCCTATTGAATATTCTTGAATGCCATTCAATTTTAAGTTCTCTGTTCCTGTAATGTACAAACCACTTAAAGCAACAATTATTACAACAAAAATTGGAATAAGTCCATTATACCAGCGATTATTTTTTGCAGGTTGGTCTTCTGATATTGCTGTCAAATTAGCTGCAAGTTCTGCACCATCACGGGTAACTTTTCCTTCGTTTCTTGATCTGCGTTCTGCAACTAACATTGAACCAAAATCTCGCTTGGTAAGAGCAATTAAAAAAACAAATATCAAAGTCAATATGGGATAGAATCTATATGGAATTGTTGCGATAAAAACTGAATAAGCATCTTCGTTTGAACCAATACTTTTTAATCCCTGTTCAATTAGACCAATTTCATAACCAATCCAGGTTGAGATAATGAAAATACTTGCAACTGTCGCAGCACCGGCATCCACGATGTAAGAAAGTTTTTCGCGAGATACTTTCAGTTTATCTGTAATTGGGCGCATCAAATTTCCTCGAATCAGGACATTCGCATAGTCGTCGAAGAAAAAAAGAAAAGCTAATGCCCATGTAGAGATTTGACCTCTTCGAGCTGTTCTAGCGAACTTTGTTACAAGATTAGCTATACCCACACTCCCACCATTGAGTGTAATCACACCTACAATACCACCAAACAATAAACTAAACACTATTATCTGTACATGACTTGTACTGTTGATTGCATTAATTATGAAATGATCGACCACACGAAGTAAACCGCCAAAGAGATTATAATCGTACAATAAAAAAGCACCTAACCAGACTCCTGCAAAGAGAGAAACAACAACTTCACGTAATATTAGCGCCAAAAGAATTGCAAGTAATGGAGGAAGTATACTTAAAATTCCATGTAATGAGGTAATATTTTTCTTAAAAATTGAATCTTTATACTGGATTATAATTTCATCTCTCCCAGTAAAATTTACTATTACATTTTCTAATGTAATCTTTCCATTATTAAACTTTGCATAAATATGATCATCAACTGAATTTAAATATGAAACATTTTTAATCAGAATTGAATCATTAAAATCTTCAAGTTTCTTCCCTAAAGAGTTGTGGGCTTCAATATTAAGCTGGAAAGGGATGTCTTTTAAAACAATTCTGGGAGATGAAATTTCAAATTTTATTGTATCTAATTCGATAGAATAAGAAATGTTAAAAAAAAGCAAAAATAAAAATAATATTTTCGGATGCGCTTTCAATAAAAAAGTTCTGAAAATAGTTTATAAATGATCACAAGAAATTTGCTAATATTATAAACATAATCCTTCAAAATAACAATTGTACAACTTTTATAAGTTTATATAAGCTAATTCTTAGTAGAAAAAAACAAAATATAAAAAACTATATTCAAGAAATAATTTTCCTTTAAAAACTAAATTTCCATTTTCTCTTTCACCACCTTCCCCACAACTCCGCCTATTAAAAATACCAAACTTGTATAATAAATCCAGATAAGAAGTACAAGTATAAATGCATAAGTCCCATATAATTTGTCGAACGACTGAAAAGTTGAAATATACCATGCAAAAATTTTAGCTGCGATGAACCAGAGAATCGTTGATGTAAGAGCTGATATTATAGCTATCTTGCTTTTTATTCTCTGGTCTGGTATAAAACGATAAATCAGATAAAACATTATAAATGTCAATATTAAAGATGCTATGATCGAAAATGCTGCTTCGAAAATTGAAAAATCAAAAGCTACGAATCCTGATATTAATTCAAGCAATGCTTCAACTAATGAATACACCCAGGTTGTTATAATTATTGTTAAAAACAAAAATCCAATTATAATAACCCATAAAATGTCTTCAAGGATTGTTAAAATTACCAATTTAGTTGGTTGAATTTTATATACTTTATTAAGTGCAGTTCTTAAAGAACTAAATAAAAATGTTGCAGTCCATGTTAAAATCCCCAAACCTGCAAGCCCAAACGATTTACGATAAGTTATTATATCCTTTATCATTTGCTGGATTGAGTTTTTTATATGTTGTGTGTATTGTTGATCTGGAAATGCAGCTTTAATAATTTGATCTATTTTTTGGACTGCTAATTCGGAAGAATTAAGCACAATGCCCAAAAATGATGTGAATAATAATAAAATTGGAATCAGACACAAAACGCCGTTGAAAGCAATACCAGATGCAAGAAAAAGTACATCCTGTTCATAAATATTTTTATAAAATCTCTTAATAAAATCTACTACTTCATTTTTTATATTTGCAAGCTTATTTTTTATTGATAGGAATGATATTTTTTTCATAACACTTTCAGGTTAGCATATTTTAACATTAAATTTTTCCTGCCAACATTTTCAAAATCTACAACAACTTTTGTATTTTCCCCAATTCCAGAAACTTCAACTATTCTACCTCTACCAAAATAATTATGTAAGACATATGCGCCTATATCAAGGTAAGCAGGAATCTGAGATTCATTTTCATAATCATAAAATTTATTTTTTGGAGGTTTAATTTCAGATACTGAAAAATTATCAACTTTAACTTTTCTGGAAGTCATATATTTTTCAACTTCAATCAAATCATCATCAATCTCATAAAAAAATCTTGAGAGTTGTGGATAGATTAAATCTCCCATGTAATATCTTTTAAGTGCATAGCTTAAAAACAATTTTTTTATTGTTCTTGTAATGCCAACATAGAATAATCTTCTTTCTTCCTCTAGTTCAGAATCTTCTGTTAAAGATTGATGAATAGGGAAAAGCCCTTCTTCAAGTCCGGCAATGAACACAACATTAAATTCCAATCCCTTTGCGCTGTGAAGAGTCATTAAAGTTACTGCATTACGAGAATTATCCCACTTATCTACATCAGCAACAAGGGAAACTTCTTGCAGAAAAGATTCCAGTGAACCTTCTTCGTTATTGGAACAATATTCCATAATTGCGGATAAAAGTTCCTGAACATTTTCCCAGCGTGAAATAGATTCGGGAGTTGCTTCTTCCTTGAATTCATTTAATATACCAATCTCTTCTATTAAATTCCGTGAAAGCTCGCCTGGTTTTAGCACCGACTTCAACTTTATGTATTTATCAATAAGATTTTTAAAAATTCTTAGCTTCTCAGCAGATTTATCAGAGAAATCTATAATCTGATCCAATAAGCCGATTGCTTCAAATAAGGAGGTACCATATTTATTTGCAATTTTTTCCAGATTTTTTAAAGTAACATCTCCAATTCCTCTATTTGGATAATTCACGATTCTTCTAAAACTTATGTCATCTTTGGGGTTTACTATCAATTTTAAATAGGCTAAAACATCTTTTATTTCTTTACGCTTATAGAACTCAATTCCACCCACAATTACATATGGGATATTATTTCTGCGCAAAGCATCTTCAAGAGAACGGGATTGGGCGTTGGTTCGATAGAGTATTGCAATATCTTTAAAATCAATTTTATATTTTTTAATTGATGATTTTATTTTTTGAGCTATTTGCTCTCCCTCATCCATTTCATTTTCACAAGTAAGTAATGTAATAGCTTCACCTTTTGGATTGTCGGTCCACAAATTTTTTTCAATTCGGTACTTATTATTTTTTATTACCTGATCTGCAGCCGATAAGATTAGTTTTGTAGATCTATAATTTTGCTCAAGTCTAAATATTTTACAATCAGGGAAATCTTTTTCGAAACTTAAAATATTCTGTATATCGGCACCACGAAATCTATAGATACTTTGAGAATCATCTCCAACAACACAAACATTTCTGTACTTCCCTGCTAAAAGTTTTATCATTTCATATTGCGCTTTATTTGTATCCTGATACTCATCCACAAGTATAAATCTAAATTTTTCCTGATATTTATCGAGAACCGATGGAAAACTTTTGAACAACTCAATTGGTTTTATTAATAAATCATCAAAATCCATAGCATTGCTTTCCTTGAGCCGTTTTGTGTATTCCTGGTATACATCAAGTGCAACTTCATCAAAAATAGTTTTGATGTTTTTAGATGCTTTGTCGGGACTAATGAGAGTATTTTTCCATGAGCTTATTCTTGATCGTATTGCAGCTGGTTTAAAATTTTGAACTGATCTCCCAAATTTATTTAATATATTTTTGATCAAAGTGTTGCTATCGTCTGTATCATAAATCGTAAAATTACTTGTATATCCTAATTTTTCGGCTTCAATTCTTAATAATCGAGCGAACATTGAATGGAATGTACCCATCCAAAAATTTTGACTTTTTTCACCTACCAGTTTAACAATTCGATTTCTCATCTCCTCTGCAGCTTTATTGGTGAAGGTCAACACAATAAGTTGATAAGCTGGAACACCAATATGCATTAGATAAGCAGTTCGATAAGTTAACACGCGAGTTTTTCCACTACCAGCGCCTGCTACAATCATCAATGGACCGTTAACACATTTTACAGCCTGTTGTTGAACCTCATTTAAATCTTTTAAAAAAGACATAAAAATGCAAACCTCTTTCTTGATAATATAAAAACAGAGGAGGGAAAATAAAAATCAATTTTAAATTATAATTGCACCCTCGAGGCGAAGTAAGAATTCTTTAGTTTTCACTCCAGCAGCGTAACCAATAAGCGAACCATCTGAGCCAATAACACGATGACAGGGAATAACAATTGGGATTGGGTTTGCACCGTTTGCTCGACCTACAGCCTGGAAGCCCTTAGGTACACCAATTCTCTTGGCAAGTTGCCGATAGGTAATCGTGGTTCCATATGGTATTTTCATTAACTCTTTCCAAACCCTAATTTGAAATGGAGTACCAATCAAATCAATCGGGAATGTAAACTCCACAAGTTTACCATTTAAATAACGATTGATTTGATCGATATACTCTTTGTTTCGTGATTTGTTTTCTACAACAGAGTCTAATTCAAAATGAGTATGTAACCATGAAAAGAAGTCACGTCGAGTTTCTTTTGGTATACTTATCCTGCATACTCCCTGTTCAGTTGAAGCAATGTAAATATGCCCAATCCTCGAATCAAACGAAGTACAATAAACTTTTCCATTATAAATTCTATCATCTTGGCCTCTCTGATGAATGGCAATATTCTCTGATTTTTTCTTCACAATGCTTATTGATGGTTTTCCAATTTCCGATAAAAATTTTTCTGTAGTCATTATCAGACTTGATTTTTAAAAGCTTTTGATTTCATTTTTTGATTAATAACTTTTGGAAGCCAGATTTATACCGTAAACCGCTGTTAATTATAATGATATTTTAAAACAGATGCAAGAGTTTTTAAAAAAAAAATTAAAAAATTGTTTTCTACTTTTATGACTAAATTTTTATCTAATGAAATATTTTTTATTATGAAACATTGTGAAACAAATTTTAAACTTTTCTTAAAATGTTTTCTATAAGTTATTAAAAAAACGCACGAACTTCACCCCTCATCTGGTGTATAATTTTGTAAAGTCCCTCTTTTCTTCCATCATAACCTAAACTTGTCTGTATAAAATTTGTAATTCGATATTCAGCTCCGAATCTCCATAAATAAGTTTTACCAATTATTCGACCTTCTGTCAATTCATATGGTATATTTTCCCCTTTGCCTTCAAAAACAACTTCCTCACGTAAAATTTCAGATCTTAAAATCCCTTTTTCATTAAATGAATAACTAAATCTAACACCTTGAATGTTTATATTACTCAGGTCAATTGTTGATAATTGTCTGTTTTCATATTTTCCCAACCTGATTTTAAATCCAATTTCAACTCTTCTATCTGGTTTATATAACCAATCAGATGAAATGAAATTTCCTTTTAAGTTACGAACTCTATAATTTAAAATTTCCGCACTCAGTCGATCAGTTTTATTTTCATACTCGATAGTATTTATTATTTCTTTGATTAACTGCCAGCGAAGTCGAATGCTTCTTTCACGATAATAGTTTCTTTCAGTTGAGAGAGAATATTTAGCTAAACCTCTTCTCTGGTTAAATCTGAAACGTAGATTTATCATTTCATTATTTTCAAAAAGATAAATATCCTGTTGAAAAGAGTTATTTCCATAGATTGTCCATTGGTCATTCTGGAAATAATTAAAATTCAATAGATAAATTTTTTTCTGATCTTGATTAGAATTTTTCTCTTCTACACGCCAGAATGTTTCTGTAGTAAGTTGTGATAATAACTTACCTGCAATATTTTCGCTACTAAAAATCTTTGAAAACATAATTTTGAATCTCCAGTTCAACTTCAAGTCGATAACTGGATATAAAAGATCTGATGGAATTGTAAGTAAAATATAATCACCATCATAACGAGTTGGTCTAAATTCATTTTCAGTTGCAATACCATTATTGTCAAGATCCCCTAGATAAATATATGAACCGTTACCTTTTTGTACCTTTTGAAATACCTTTTCTAATTTTGCCGACTTTTGTGTAGATATATTGTATAACCAGTCGGCTTCAATTGCTCGTGCAGGATGCAAATATCTTGATAACCAGCGTATCAGAATTGTTTCTGCATTCCCACCAGAAATCGTTTTAAATTCCTGTGTGTAATATCTTTTCCTAAAAGTCAGATCAAGCCCATTATAAAAATTATATACTGGAGTTGTAGTTAAAGAGTAAATTTGTGTATATGTATCTGATTCTTTAAGAATAGTTCGGGTTAGAATATTATAATCTCTGCGAAAATTATATTCAGCACTTATATTTGTGTTAAAAATATTTATTACAGATACTTTTGGTGTATATTCAAAAAATCTTAAACTCCCTATTCTTAAACTATCAGTATAATAATCTTTCAATTCTTTATTTTCCATTTCATATTTAAAACCTGCTTTTACAAACTTATAAACATATTCAATATCAAAACGTTGTCGTAACCAATTACCTCGTTCTAATATTAATTCATCCCTGCTATTAATAAATTCTATTTTATAATTTGTAACAGGTAAAGTATTTTCATTTAGACCGATCCCACCTTCAAATCTTTCGGATTTAAAATTTCTGTTTTTATTTATATTCCCATAGCTTGAACTCAAACTAAGATAATGTTTGGGTTTGTAATTTAAATATATCTCTGTTGTGTTTTCCCCCTGCTGAACATTTGAAGGTAGATTCCATTTCCGATTATATTCTACATCATTTATTCTATCAATTGTGTTAAAGTTATTATTAATAAATCTTTGCCCAATTTTAAAATCAATTGTACCTACATTATATTTAAAAATGTTTAATTTATCTGGATTAAATTGAAAATAATAACTTACAGCTTTCCCACTGTTATCCTTATCATTAATTTTTGAAAACCTATTAGCATCAAAGTTAGAAAGAGCCAATTCAGTATAAATCTTAGTATTTTGAAACGGTTTGGTTATCAGATTAAAATCTACAATTGTGTGTTGTTGAGGGAGAGGTAAGAATTTTACAGGCAGATAATTCCCTTTTCCTGAACCAACGAATTTGAAATTACCGGAGCTAATTTTTTGATAATCACCAAGATTTTCGCCAACATAAGAAAAACTTACAGCATATTCAGCATTTGAATCAGTTGGAGCATAATGAAAAATTGATTTGGAAACGCCGTCAATTAAGGTATCTTTTTTTATGTACTGACCTTTCCCCCGACCAACATACTGAACAGCATCTTGCATTGTCTTATTTCGATCATCACCCGCATTTTTCAAAATTTCTTTTTCTTCATCACTTAATATCAGATCAATTGGATTTTTATAATCATCTGCATCAAAAAATATTGAACTATTAAGTGTAAATTTGTCATTAAAAAATGTTGTTGAATTACCTGCGGTAAAAAAATTCCTTGCATATTGACGATCAGTGTATTCGAAGTCGACCACAATTCTGGAATTCCCGTTTATCAATCTACGTGGAGCAAAAGTTATTTCTCCAGTAGAATAATCGATAATGTAGTCGTTATCATCACCCCTTTTCATTAACTCGCCATTTACATACACTCTTTCTGTTCCAGCAATAATTATAATTAATCTCTCATTATTTTTACCTGTTAATATATAAGGACCTTGCACGCCTTCAATTCCGTTAAAATAGTTTGTGTGATACTTACCCTTTGAAATTGCACCTGAAATAAGAAAATTAGATTTATTTTGTCCGAAGTCAAAGTTGGTTGTGCCAAGCACGCCCTGGAGTCTCCTGCTAATCCTGGAAAATTCACCTTGCTGCAAATTTAGATTAAAATCTCCTAGAGTTGCATTTATCTTATTTGTTTTTAATTCAATAAATATCTTGTCAACTTCCTGAAGAGTTTGAGTATTGCCTTCGGGTTGAATTGGAGTGTTTTCATCTGTAAGAGATGCATTAATATCTAAATTATCAGATAATTTTCCATTCATCTGAATTCTAAAGCCAGAATTTAGAGATAGATCTCTGTTTGTACCAAAAGTAAATCCTCTCACCAAACTTCCACTTGTTTGAATTCCACTCCCAAACATATCATCAAAATAATTTTTATCAGAAATTTCCACTGATTTCATAATCATTTCGGAGCTTGTATCAGCAATTACAATTAATTCTCTATGTTTATACTCCTTCTTAAAATCGAATGGAAGTGCAGAATAAGTTACTTTGAGATTTATTGTGTCTGACTTATCATATTTTATAAACAATCCGGGTAAAAATTTTATTAAATTCTTTTGCGAATTATAAATAAAATCTTCTCCATAAATAAGCAACAATGAATCAAGATAAATTTCAAGTGATTTCTGTATAATAAAATTATCTTTTAATTGATAGACACTATCATCTTTACTAACATTTATGGAAAAAACTTTTTTATAGAATTGTGTTTGTGAATAAGACATATAATTAACTGTGGAGAAAATACTCAGAATAAAAAATATATTGAAAATTTGTACGAATTGTTTTTTTACCATATCACATTTAATATAAGAAAGGGATGTAAATTTAAAAAAATTTGATGGTAAGGCAAGAATTTTTTATATTGTAGTGAAAATTTGCCGAAGTGGCGAAATTGGCAGACGCGCTAGACTCAAAATCTAGTGGAGCTGAACCCTCCGTGCCGGTTCGAGTCCGGCCTTCGGCACATAAACATTTCTAAAAATAATTATTTCCCCACGAATAATACTTTTCTTTAATTTTTTCAATTGTTTCCAAATCGGCATAATACGGATTTTTCTGTGTCAAAGGCTCAGGTATTCTATGAATATTTGCAAATGGAGTGTTTTGAATTTTCATGTTATACACAATTACCATCAACTTTTCAAGATTTAACACATCCTGTATATTATAAGCTAACAAGGTCTCAAGCGCTTTTTTATTATTATGTCTTTTATATTCATGCCAGAGGTAAACGGCAAACCTGCCATCTATAACTCTAAGGTCATTTCTTGAAATACCCAATTTATATTCACAAGCTTTTAATCCACCTTTATATCCTAAACTTCTTAAGAAGTACATCAAATCTATATGTACATGTTCTAAATTTATACCGAAGTAATGATTGATGAAAGGTACATCAAATCTTTTTCCATTATAAGTAACTATTATTTTGTATTTTTTAATTTCAGATGGAAATTTATAAAGATTATCTTCGTTCACAAAGATTTTTATTTCCTGACCGTCATATAGTGCAAGTGTAGTAATGTGATCACTATAGTATGACATACCTGTAGTTTCAATATCAAGATACACTACAGTATGTCGAAAGTCCTTAAATAGTCGCCAGTGCTCTTTAGTAGGAATTCTTTGAGCAAAAAAATATGGATCATTTTCCTGAATTGAAATTTCTGATTGATCAATACAGTGTTTGATAAAATTATCATTGTAATAGTTTGTAATCTGTTTCCAGTTATTGATACCTTTTCCCCACAATTCATTTTCTTTTTTCAGATTAAAATTGGGTAAATGACAGAAAGTATTTTTAAGCATATTATTTTTTTTCTGGTATAAATTCGAGTGAAATAGAATTTACACAATGTCTGATATTTTTGGGTGTAAAACCTTCACCTTCGAATACGTGACCTAAATGGGCTCCACATTTTGCGCAAACAATTTCAGTACGCAGCCCATCGGCATCAGGGATTCTTTTCACTGCACCTGGAATTTCATCGTCAAAGCTTGGCCAGCCACAGTGTGAATCAAATTTATACTCTGAGCGATATAGTGGACTTTCACAGCGTTTGCAAATATATGTACCTTTCTCTTTATGATTAACAAACTTACCAGTAAATGGATACTCAGTTCCTTTATATACTATAACTTTTTCTTCTTCGGGAGTTAGTTTTTTAAGTTTCATATCTTTATCATTTTGTGTTTGTGAAGAAATGTAAACAAATAACAGCAAGAACAATATTTTTATAATTTGCATAATAACTTTTTTAAATTAAATATAAACTGAAAGGATCATAGAAACAAATTATCTGGTGTGGTGTTCCTCCCATACACCGACACCACAGAATAATGAAATTTTCACCTGTAATTTAATTATTCAATTACAAATTCGGGTATCATTAAATGAAATTTTTTTGGGACTTGACTTTCCCAAAAAAATAAACTAAATTAAATCAAATTTAAGGAATAATTAACTATGAAAAGACGAGAGTTCTTAAAAACTACATATAAAATATCCGCACTTTTTGGTGCTGGATTTGTCCTGGGTAATTTAGATGATTTACTATTTGCACAAGAAACGAATTATGATTTAATTGCGATTAAAGGTGGTGAACCCGATGTTATGTTCGATATAGGTATAGAAGCCCTCGGCGGGATGAAGAAATTTATAAATAAGGGACAAAAAGTAGTTATCAAACCTAACATCGGCTGGGACACAGTACCTGAGCGAGCAGCAAATACAAACCCAAAACTCGTAGCTCGAATCATTGAACATTGTTACAATGCTGGTGCAAAGGAAGTTTATGTACTCGATCATACTTGTGACGAATGGCAGAGATGTTATAAAAACAGTGGAATCGAAAAAGCCGCAAAAGATACAAAGGCAAAAGTCGTTCCAGCTAACAGCGAAAGTTATTATCAGGAAATTGAGATTCCGCAAGGTAAAGTATTAAAGAAAACAAAAGAGCACGAAATTATACTTTCATCTGACATATTCATAAATGTTCCTGTGCTAAAAAATCATGGTGGAACAACACTTACAATTGCAATGAAAAATCTAATGGGCAACGTCTGGGATAGAAGATACTGGCACAGAAACGACTTGCACCAATGTATAGCTGATTTCGCCACTTACAGAAAACCTACTCTGAACATCGTTGATGCATATAGAGTTATGAAAACTAACGGTCCACGAGGAGTTTCAACAGACGATGTAACATTAATGAAAAGTCAGTTGATATCAACCGACATAGTTGCAGTTGATACCGCAGCTACAAAATTGTTTGGATTAAATCCAAACGATATAAGATACATAAACATTGCAGCAGAAATGAAAATTGGGAGGAAAGATATTGAAAACCTGAACATCAAAAGAATCACAGTTTAACAGGTTGTGAATTTAAAATACTTAAAAAAGATTCGGGTAATTGTGTCTCTACTCTTTTTCGTTGTTATTACAATTATGATTATTAATCCACAAAAAAATTTCCCACAAGACATAATAATCTTTTTCACCTCTTTACAACTAGTCCCCTCGATACTAAAAACTTTTTTTTATATTGGTTTTTCAACTCTGGGTTTAATTTTTGTTCTGGTAATAAGCCTGCTTTTTGGAAGAGTATACTGTTCAAGTATTTGTCCTTTAGGCACATTTCAAGATATTATAATTTATATAAGTAGGAAAATTAAGAAAAAAAAGAAATATGAATATCAAAAACCAAATTATCTTTTTCATTATTCTTTTACAATTTTATTGTTTTCAGGAGTATTATTAGGATTTACAAGTTTGCTAAATATCTTTGAACCATACAGTATATACTCAAGAACGATAACTAATCTCGTTGAACCAGGATTCATTTTAATTAATAACATTATTGCTTCATTATTGGAGAAGATTTCTATCTATAATCTTTTTAATATACCTCTTCGAAATACAAATGCTTTAATTTTCTTCTTAAGTAGTTTTCTATTAGTTGTAATTGTTTATCTTTCATACTACCATGGTCGACTATTTTGCAATTCATTTTGTCCAGCTGGAGCAATTCTTGGGTTAATTTCAAGAACATCAATTTTGAAAATTGCAATTAATACAAAAACTTGCACCGAATGTGGCGCATGCGAAAAAGTTTGTAAAGCAAACTGCATTGATAGTGAAACTAAAAAAATTAATTATCCAGCTTGCATTAGTTGCTTTAACTGCTTAAAAGTTTGTCCAACAGACGCTGTAATCTACAACAAAACAAAATATTTAGAGCTGAAGGTAAACTTATCAGAAACTCCGCGACGAAATTTCTTAAAAAGTGCAATGATGCCTGTAATTGGAATGCTTGTTACCGAAATAAATCAGTTAGAAAAAAATCAAGTTGAGAAAAGCAATTATTTCAAAATTAAAAAACTTCCAATATCACCTCCAGGTTCTCAGAGTATTAAACATTTCTCAAATTTATGTACTGCATGTCATCTATGTGTTAGTGCCTGTCCAACTCAAGTTCTATATCCGACATTTTTTGAATATGGATTAGGTGGTATACTCCAACCAAGCATGAATTACACAGCAAGTTACTGTAATTACGATTGTACAATTTGCTGCAATATATGTCCAACTGGCGCTATTTTACCACAAAATCAAGAAAACAAAAAATTAATACAGATTGGGAAAGCAGAATTTTATAAATATGATTGTGTGGTTGTAGCGAAAGAGAAGGAATGCGCTGCTTGTTCGGAACACTGTCCTACAAAGGCAGTTTATATGGTACCTTATAAAGGTAATTTAAAAATCCCAGAATTAAATAATGATATATGTATTGGCTGCGGAGCCTGTGAACATGCTTGCCCCACAACACCAAGAAAAGCAATATATATTATACCAAATGCAGTTCATCAGAAAGCAAAGAAACCAGAAATAAAAAAGCAAGAGCAGATTGAAATACCTGAACAATTCCCATTCTGACTTATAATTTTAATCTTTGATTTTTAATTTCATATAATACAATACCAGCTGCAACAGATGCATTAAGAGAATCCACTCTACCGTAAAGAGGTATCTTTACCAGAAAATCACATTTCTCTTTAACAAGTCGACGTATCCCTTTACCCTCACTACCAATAACTAAAGCAACTGGAAAATCGTATTTCATTTCATTATAAAATTTATCAGCAGAGTAATCAGTTCCAACTATCCATATACCATTTTGTTTAAGTTCATCAATAGTTTGTGCAATATTGCTAACTTTTGCTACTGGAAAATATTCAGCAGCTCCAGCAGAAGCTTTAATAACAGTAGAAGTTATAGATACTGCATTATGTTTTGGGATGATAATTCCATGAACACCCACACAATCAGCAGTTCTAATAATTGCTCCAAGATTTTGTGGATCTTGTATTTCATCTAAAATTAAAATAAAATTTTTTTCTTTCTTATTTTCTGCATACTTCAATATGAGCTCTACACTGTTAAATTTCACAGGTGCAATAATTGCGATCACTCCCTGGCTATGTTCGATTTCAGAAACCTCACTAAATTTCTTACGATCCAATTGCACAATTTTAACACCTTTTTGTTTAGCCAACCTATAAATTTCAGAAATGTTTTTCCCATGTGTTCCAAATAAGACAAAAATCTTTTCAATATCTAAATCTGAACGGAGCGCTTCTAAAACTGGTATTCTACCATAAATAAAATTATTTACTGGCATGTTTTCTATCAAGAATAGTTAATCCAGTAATACCAATTATGATTAAAAAAATAGATATCAGCTGAGCTTCTGATAAACCAAACAAAATTCTTGGATTGATTCGAATAAACTCTACTAACATTCTTTCGATACCAGCAAAAATTAAATAAATCATGAATAACTTTCCATCAATAGAAATTCTTTTCCTCAACTGCCAGAGAATTAAAAAGAGAATAACTGCCATAAGCGTTTCGTATAGTGGAGCAGGATGTACAAGAATATTATCTGGTACAACACCATTGACCCCGTATTTTTCCACAATTTCAGGGAAATCGCGGAATGCAACAGAAGGTGGATATGTTCCGCGTTCATAGCTCATTGCCCATGGCAAATCGGTTGGAATCCCATAATCACCATCACCCGATAAATGACAACCTATACGAGCAATACCATAACCGAGCATTAAACCTGGTGCTGCCGCATCAGTGACTTTTAAAACTTTAACTTTTTTACGCTTCAAATAGTAAATTATTACGACTGTTGCTAATATAAATCCGCCATAAAAAGTCAGTCCTGCAGCTGAGAACATCATTTCAATAGGAGCACGTAAAAAATAATCCCAATTTTCAATTAAATGAGAAAGCTTTGCACCTACGATTCCAAAGATTATGGCTAACATGGTAATGTTTGATGCTAAGTTGGGATTTAAATTTTTTCTTTTTAGCTCTTTGGTAAGAATATAACTCGCCACAATAAACGCAATACCCAGCATCAATCCATAACTATAAACTGTGAGAGGTCCAATTCTAAAAAGTTCTGGATACATATTATGATACCTGAATGTTTAAAAAAGACTCTTTAGGATATGATACAATTTTAATTAAATCACCTACAATATTAATTTCGAAGTCATTCACTTGCTTATTAATTCCGATTATTTTGATTTTATAATTTCCTTGTAGATTTTCGAATTTTTTTTCAAAGTATGCCTTACCACCTCCAGGCAAATAAATTTGTGACGGTTTCAAACCCCGCATTCTAAAAATTATTTCGCTTCCCTTACGCAAAACATTTACATCGATTTCATATTTATAGTTTTCAAATTCTTGTTCTGTTTCAATTCTAAAAACGACAAAATATTTCTTCAATGTACTATCATGCAACCTGAATATATGGAGATTATAAAGAATTTCTGACGGATTTATGAGTTTATTCATCTAAACCTAAAAAGTAATTTTCTAAATTTTCAATACCAACTTTCTGGATCTCTCCAGTCCTCATATTTTTAACTTGTAACCAATTAGAGTTTATTTCTTCTTCACCTATAACTATAACATAATCAGAATTTTGTCTATTAGCTTCTCTCATTTGAGATTTCAAACTCCTTTTTAAGAAATCGAACTCACATGATATTCCATTGGATCTTAATTTATGAGCCAGATTAAAAGTTATCTTTTCAAAAGACTGATCGGTATAAGCGATAAATACTTTTGGTTTTGGAGCTTGAAATTTATTTTGATTTTGCTTTTGAAGTACCATTAATAATCTTTCCATACCGGCTGCAAATCCAACCGCCGGTGTATCCTTGCCTCCAAGTTCTTTGATTAATAAATCGTATCTTCCTCCACCAGCAAGAGCATCTTGAGAACCAAGTTCAGTACTTATTATTTCGAAGGCGGTTTTTGTATAATAATCCAATCCACGAACTATTCTACCATCCACTTCAAATTTTATATCTAAAAAGTTAAGTAATTCTTCAAGTTGATTGAAATGATTTTTGCAATCATCGCACAAATAATTCAATATAAGCGGTGCATCTTTTGTGGCTTTTATATCATCTTCATCTTTTGAATCCAGTATTCTCATTGGATTAACATTAATTCGCTTTTGACTTTCTGGACTAAGTTTATCTGAGATCTCGAATAAAAATTTTTTTAAAATAGTTTTATATTCATTTCTGCAAACTTCGCATCCAACAGAGTTTATTTTTATTTTATAATTTTTTATTCCAAAGCTTTCATAAATTTTTGAAGAGAGGGATATAATTTCAGCATCCACAATCGGATATTTACTGCCAATTGCTTCTGCGCCAAATTGATGGAATTGCCGCAATCTACCAGCTTGAGGCCGTTCTTGGCGAAAGGCAGGGCTTATATAATAAACTTTGGTTAAAGGTTGCTTCTCTCCTAAATTATGCTGAATATAAGCACGGATCACTGAGGCAGTTAATTCAGGTTTTAAAGTTAAACTATCACCTCCTCGATCAACAAAAGTATACATTTCTTTACCTACAATATCAGTGAATTCGCCAATACCACGTGCAAAAAGTTTTGTTTCTTCAAAAATTGGTGTACGAATTTCTTTGTAATTGTAGGTATGCATTATATTACGAATTCTGTTTTCTACTTCTATCCAGATATACGACTCATCTGGTAGGATATCTTTTGTACCTTTTATTGATTTGTATTTCAACTTATCCCTTTTAGAATTAATCAAATGTCAAAATAAGATGATTCTTCGCTATTGAATGTTTCCAAGATTTCCGCTGGTGAGGACAATGTTAAAAGTTTTTGCCTGAACTCTTCTTTATTCATTAATCTTGAAATTCTGCTTAGTAATTTGATGTGAGGACCAACCATGTTTTCGCGTGCAACCAACAAGAACACCAATCTTACAGGTTTTTCATCAAGTGCTTGATAATCGATTGGTTTTTCAGTTATTCCAAATGCTGCTACTATATCAGTTACAGCATCGGTTTTGCCATGCGGTATAGCAAAACCATTTCCCACACCTGTTGACATTATTTTTTCTCTTTCGAAAATACAATTTCTGACTTTCTCTTTATCAATGATTTTATCAGAAACTGAAGATTTAATTAACAAATCTATCATTTCGTTAATTATTTCTTCTTTTGTATTTCCTTTTAAGTTGGTACTAATTAAATCTTCCTTTAAAATTTCTGATATTCTCATCAGTTTTTTCCTTGAATGATTTTTTTATTCATCTCGCCATTTTTCAATTAATTTTGAGTATTCTGCTGCGAGATAGAGAGCTTTTGTTTCTGATTTAGCTTCTGCTTTTATGTGAAAAAGTGGTCTTTCCTTATCCGGTATAACTTGTACTGCAATCGCATCATCAATTTCATGAAACTTAATTTTTACACCATCTACAATTTCTCTATCCATATTTTCTGTTTCGATGCTGAGGTTGCGCATAACTTTTCCCTTTAAATTCCATGGACAGAGCACATCTTGCTCAACTGAATAATATCGAATCAGTTCTTTATTCAGGTCGCCCAACTTCTTACCAGATATTGCCAGAAGTTCCAACAATTTTGCAAGAGAAAACATTGCGTCAGAGGCAAAGAAGAAATCTGTAAAAATAAATCCACCCTTTGTACCACCTACAAAAGAAACGGATTTATCTGAAGCCGCCTCCATCATTGCTAAATGAGAATTTTTTGTTTTTGTAACAGAACATCCACTGGCAATAATATCAACTTCGGATGGCGCAATTATTGGAACTGCAATTCTTTTTGTTTCAGGATAAACATCAAGATACAATTTTACAAACAGTGTAAGCAGTCTATCACCACTTAAAATTTCTCCTTTTTCATCCACAATTGTTATTCGTTCAGCTCCGGCATCAAACATACAACCGAGGTCATACTGAAGAGAAGTAACGATATGCGAAATTTGTTTTAGTGATTCGTTTATTTCATTTTCCTCGCGAGTTAATTTTCTTGGGTCCAGATGAGAATTCAAAGCAACAGATTGGCATTCGAACGAACCAAGCAGATTTGGAAAAATTGTAGCTGCAACACCGTTTGAATAGTCAAGCACAATTTTAAATTTTGCTTTTCTTATGGCATCTAATTTCAAATTAGATAAAAATTTCTGCCTGTAAATTTCTGTGGTTCTTTCAGTAAAAAATATACCACCCACTTTTTGGGCGGGTGCTCTCATATAATCTTCACCAAAAAATATTCTTTCAATTGATTTAGTTTTCCGAACGGGCAAATCCCTACCATTAGAGTCAAAAAATATAATATCAGTCATAGCTTTATTATATGGAGATTTTCTAACATGAATACCACCAGCTTCGTTACCGGTACTCAATTCGTGTCTAACTAATGGAATTGGCATAGTACGCAAATCATTAACATTTACACCAGCTGAAATCAATCCACAAATTAAAGCTCTGTTCATCATCCTGGATACATTATCGGAATCTCGGCTGGTTACAACTGTTTTACCTTCACCAATAAAAACACCAAATGCAGCACCTAATTTGGCTCCAAACTCAGGGTTCATTTCAATATTGGATATACCACTGACTCGCGCATCTGTAAACAACTCTTTTAACCAACGATCTTCTAAAACCAGACTCCGATTTAATACAGCAGAATTTTCAATAGTTTTCTCAGGCCAGAGTTTTATGTTTGCAAATAAACGAGCTCCATCACCAATAACACATCTATCGCTAATGAATACATTATCCCCAATCATTACATTATCACCAATTTTGCAATTATATCCAACCACGTCTGCTGAAAGCTCACAATGATTTCCTATTGTAGTTCCATCCCATATTACACAATTTTTTAATATAGTTCCAGAATGAATTATACAATTATTTCCAATTACAGTATTCGAGAGCTTAACATTTTCTTCAATAATTGTTCTCTTACCAATAATGTTCATTCCGTGTAAGTTTTCGTGATGTGTTTTTAGTACTGAGTTCTCACCAAAAATTATGTTATTTTCTTTTTTACCTTCGACTTCAATTCCAACATTTTGAGAAAGAATATCCAGGTGGGCTTCCTGATAGTCATACAAACTGCCAATATCTCGCCAATAACCATCACTGATATAACCAAGCAAATTCATACCTTTACGTAACATTAAAGGAAAAAGGTCTTTACTAAAGTCAAATTCTTCTCTAAAAGGTACAAGCTCGAGAACTTTTGGTTCGAGTATATAAATCCCTGTATTAATAGTATCAGAAAACACTTCACCCCAGGTAGGTTTTTCTAAAAATCGTGTGATTCTACCATCATCATTTGTAATAACAACCCCATATTGAAGTGGGTTACTCACACGGGTTAAAACTAATGTAGCATCTGCCTTTTTGGAATTGTGGAAATCTATAGCTTTTGTGAGATTTACATCCGTTAAAACATCACCACTTATAATTAATAACTGATCGTTTATCAATCCTAATGTTACAGTGGCATTTTTAACACTGCCAGCAGTTCCATAATCAGCTTCAGCTCTTACATAATTCATTGAAACACCAAATTTTTCACCATTTTGGAAATATTCTGATATTACCTCTGGATGGTAGAAAAGAGATGCTATTATTTCTTTTATGTTATGTTCCTTTAATAATTTTACAATATGATACATCATTGGTTTGTTAACCATTGGAACCATGGGTTTCGGGATGTTGGCAGTAAGAGGTCTGAGCCGTGTACCAAATCCTCCTGCCATTATGATGGCTTTCATTCGTAATTTATCAATTTGGTTTTTAGTTTTTTCTAAAATTTAATAAAATTTCAGATATGTTGCAATAGTTTAAAAAACTCCCTTAAACTTTTTTGGGGAATATTTTAATCTACCTTAATACCGTATTTTTTTATTTTTAGATAGAGTGCCTTTTGACTGATACCAAGTGCTTCTGCAGTTTTTGATCTGTTACCATTCATAAGTTTCAGAACATGTTCAATATGTATTTTCTCCAGCTCATCCATAGAAAGCAATTTCCCAAACTTAGTATCAGCTTCCATCTGTTTTTCTTCTAAATTATTTCGACTGGTTGGATATAAATTAGGTTGTGCAATTTTTAAATCCTGCGGTTGAATAATGTCGCTATTTGATAAAATTATTGCGCTTTCAATAACATGTTCAAGCTCCCTAACATTTCCTGGCCAGTCGTATTCCAGAAGAATCTGGAGTGCCTCCTGTGATAAAATTTTGGGTTCCTTCGATTTCTTCCTCAAAAAATAATCCGCAAGTAAAGGAATATCATCTTTTCTTTCCTTAAGCAGAGGCATTTTTAGTGTAACAACATTTATACGATATAATAGGTCCTGTCTGAATTTACCATTATTGACTTCTGATAAAAGATTTTTATTTGTAGCCGAAATCACTCTAACATCTACATGTAATTCACTTGTACCGCCAACTCTTCTAAAATTTCCTGTTTCAAGAAACCTGAGTAACTTGGGTTGAATATGCATACTTATATCACCAATCTCATCCAGAAAGAGAGTACCTCCATTTGCTACTTCAACAAGACCTGGTTTCAGTGTATGTGCATCTGTAAAGGCTCCCTTTTCATGTCCAAAAATTTCACTTTCGATTAAAGTATCTGGAATTGATGCACAATTTACAGCAACGAATGGATAATTTTTTCTTGGACTTTCTCTATGTATCAGGTGTGCAATTAATTCCTTTCCTGTACCACTTGAACCTTCGATTAAAACATAAGAATCCTCAGCTGCAATTCTTTTTGCGTCGTCAAGCAACTTTTTAAATATAGGGCTTTCACCGATAATCTCAGTACTAGAAATTCTAGCAAGTTCATTTTCCATAACCTTGCTTTTAATAAGCAATTTTTTTCTTTCAATTGCTCTTTCTATAGCATTAAAAAGTTCATCAATATCATAAGGTTTACCTATAAAATCGTATGCGCCTAAGCGAATAGTCTCAACGACAGTTTTAACATCGCTATATCGGGAGAGTATAATAACTTGAGAGTCGGGTGATTTTTCTTGAATAAACTTCAGTACTTCCAAGCCTCCAATTCTTGGAAGTTTAATATCCAACAAAATTACATCATAAATTTTTTTTTGAATTAAATTTATTGCCTCCACACCATCATATGCCAAATCCACATCATATTTTCCTGTATCCTGTAGTTCATCCTGTAAAAGATCAATCAACTGAACTTCATCATCTACAATAAGAATTCTATCTCTTTGTAACATAATCCGTTTTAATATTGCTACTCACTTAGTACTCTTTCAATTGTTGATAACAGGTCTACCAGATCATAAGGTTTGCTTACGAAATCTTCAGCTCCCAATTTTTTTGATTCAATTGCATTTTTTAAATCAGCAAAACCAGTTAGCATTATGACTTTTAAATTTTTGTAATTTTCCTTAATAAACTTTAACACTTCAAAGCCATCTTTTTTTGGCATCCTGATATCGAGTAGTACTAAATCAAATGGCTTTTGTTGAATTACTTCTAGAGCCATTTCGCCATCAGCAGCTGTTTCAACTTCGTACCCCTCCCCTCTCAGTTCCTGACTTAAAACAGTTCTTAATGGGTCTTCATCGTCAACAACTAAGATTCTGGTTTTTTCAGTCATATAAACTCCTTATATATTATTAAAATCAACAATAAATTTTTTCTTAAATTAAGAAATTCATATCAGAAAATCAAATTGCTAATATTTTTTTGAAAAAAGTTGAAGACATAAAGTTTAATCAAAATTCTAAGACTTTAAGGATACATCAAAAATATAATATTAAAGCGCTTAATTAGGATTTTAACCATGCAATTTGCAATTTAAATTTTTATATGCTATAATTTAAAAAGTAACATGAGAAAGATATGGAAATTGAAACTTTAGACATACTGTTAGTTGATGATGATCCTGTATATGCGAATGTTGCACGACATCATCTCAGTAAGTATCCAAGTAAAAAATTTAATTTAATCTGGAAAGATAATGGGGAAGCAGCAATCCAGGAATTAAAAAATAACCCCAATATTAAACTTATATTAATAGATTATTACTTACCAGATAAAGACGGGTTAGAAATCGTAAAAGAAATTGCAAATTTACATATTTCAATTCCAATAATTTTTCTTACAACTCAAAAAAACTTTAAAATAGCAATTGAAGCTATGAAATTAAATGTGGAGGATTTTCTTATTAAGGAAGAAGCCATAGATACTATGTTACCACGCACAATTGTGACAGTGCTGGAAAGATTTAAAATTAAAAAACAACTTGAAAAAGCAGAAAAGGAAAAGATAATATCGGAAGGCAAAGCAAATGCGATAAAAGAATTAATTGTGACTATAAGTCATGAATTTAACAATCCACTTGCAGCAATAAAAATTAGTACCGACATTTTAGCAAAACAGAATTTACCACCCGAAATCAAAATAACTTTGGAAGAATTGGTAGAAAATTTAAGAAAGATTGAGAAGGAAATTTCAAAATTGAAAGATTTAGATATTCCGGGATTAGCAATATAAAATTACTTAAGTGCTTCCGCACCACCCACAATCTCAAGTAATTCTTTTGTAATGGATGCCTGCCTTGCTTTATTGTAAATTAATTGTAAATCTCTAATTAATTCATTCGCATTAGTTGTTGCATTATCCATAGCTGTCATTCTGGCGCCCTGTTCAGCTGCGTTTGATTCAAGTAATATTCTCCACATTTGAAAATTCAAATGCTTTGGAATCAAAGATTTAAAAATAGTAATTAGAGATGGCTCAAAAATGTAATTTTTTTCTACATGTTTGATTTTACTCTGTGAACCGATCAACTCTGATGGAGGTATTGGCAACAACTGCTCTATTACTACCCTTTGTTGAATCACCGATTTAAATTCATTATAAATAACTTCTACTTTATCATATTTCCCATCCAAATAATCTTTTGTTAATTCAGCCATTATTTTTTTTGCAACACCAAAATTTAATGTGTGGAAAATGTTAATATGTTTATAATCAATTTTATATTTATGTTTTAATAAAAAATCATATCCTTTTTTACCTATTGAGATAACATGAATTCTCTTTGCAGATATATCCTGTTCATATTGTTGAATATAATTAAGTGTAGTACGGAGTATATTTGCATTAAAAGCTCCACATAATCCACGATCGGAAGTAACAACCACTATTGCAATATTATTAACTTCTCGGGCTGGATTAATATATGGATTTTCAGAGTCTTTTTGATTATCAGCAAGATTTTGAATTAACTCTTTAATCTTCCTGGCATATGGCCGAGCTGCAATTATAGCATCTTGAGCTCTGCGCAGTTTTGCAGCTGCAACCATTTTCATAGCTTTGGTAATTTTTTGAGTACCTTTTACTCCGGAGATTCTACTTCTTATTTCACGCAGCGTTGCCATTTTTATTCAACCTTGAACGATGCAACGAACTCTTTTAATATTGAATGCAATTTATATGTTAAATCCTCAGTCAGATCCTTTTTCTCCGCAATTTCATCTAAAACATTTCGATATTTAAGTATTAACATTTCAAGAAATTCACTTTCAAATCTTTTCACATGTTCAATAGGTATTTCATCGAGATAACCATTTGTTCCAGCAAATATAACAGCAACTTGATTTTCCACAGGCATAGGATCGAACTGATTTTGTTTCAGGAGTTCAACAAGTCTTGAACCTCTTCTAAGTTGTGCTTGTGTGCTTTTATCCAAATCAGATCCGAATTTTGCAAACGCTTCAAGTTCGCGATACTGGGCAAGATCAAGTCGCAATCTCCCCGCTACTTTTTTCATTGCTTTAATCTGAGCATTTCCACCAACTCTGGATACAGATATTCCAACATTAATTGCAGGTCTAACACCGGAATTGAAAAGTCCAGACTCAAGATAAATTTGCCCATCAGTAATTGATATAACATTTGTAGGTATATATGCAGATACATCACCAGCCTGAGTTTCAATGATAGGAAGTGCGGTCAAACTTCCGCCGCCTAATTCTTCGTTTAATTTAGATGCTCTTTCAAGCAATCGTGAGTGCAGATAGAAAACATCACCAGGGTAAGCTTCTCTACCAGGTGGTCTACGCAACAAGAGCGAAACTTGGCGATATGCTTGAGCGTGCTTTGAAAGATCATCGTAAATTACAAGAGCGTGCCTTCCACTATCTCTAAAATATTCCCCAAGTGTGGCACCTGAATAAGGAGCAATGAATTGCATAGGGGATGGTTCGTTTGCATTAGCAACTATCACAGTGGTATAATCCATTGCACCGGTTTCTTCAAGCTTGGCTACAACCTGAGCTACAGTTGAACCCTTTTGACCAATTGCTACATAAATGCAATATACTGGTTTAATTCCAAGTTCATGTGCTCTCTCTGTGTGTGTAAATTTTTGATTAATAATTGTATCGACAGCAATAGCTGTTTTACCAGTTTGCCTATCACCGATAATTAATTCGCGTTGACCACGGCCAATTGGAATCATTCCATCTACTGCTTTTATTCCTGTCTGTAAAGGTTCTTTAACAGGTTGTCGCTGAATTACTCCCAATGCTTTTCTTTCTATTGGTAAGTATTTTTCAATTGTAATCGGACCTCGTCCGTCTATAGGCTGACCAAGTGGATTTACTACACGCCCGAGCATTTGCTCGCCAACTGGTATGGATGCAACACGACCGGTACGCTTAACAATATCACCTTCTTTTATATATTGGCTTTCCCCGAACAATATTGCACCAACATTATCTTCTTCAAGGTTCAATACCATTCCAAAAACACCGTGAGGGAATTCTACCAGTTCACTTGCCATCACTTTCTGAAGTCCATATATTCTGGCTATACCATCACCAACCTGTAAAACAGTGCCAACTTCATAAGTATCAACTTCTTTTTCAAAATCAGAAAGTTGTTTACGAAGTATTGCAGAAACTTCATCTGGTCTAATTTCTACCATATTTTCAATTTCCTTTTATATTAAATTTTACTTTTTAAAGAAACATGTGCTGTAAGAAATTTCTTTTTTAAAACATTAAATTGATTCAAAACACTGGCATCAAAAATTTTATCTTCAATCTTTATAACAAAGCCACCAATTAATGAAGAATCTATTCTGTTAATCAATCTAATCTTTCTTTTTGTTATCAGCTCGAGTTGCTTTTTAATTTTTTGTATCTGCTCATCAGTAGGTGTAACTACTGTGGTAAGTTCAGCATTGACTATACCATTTTTTTCATCAAGTAATGTCCAGAAGTTTTCAATTACCGACGGAATCAAAGATTCTCTATTTTTAGTAACCAGCAACAGCAAAAATTTTAAAGTTAGATCATCAACCTTATCTTGAAATATGGAAATAATTGTCTTTTTCTTTTTTTCAGTGTTGATAATCGGACTTTTTAGGAATAGAAGAAAATCTCTGGACTTTTTAATTACTTTTTCAATATTTCTGAGATCAGCTTCTACCACATCTATTTTGTGAATTTCTTCAGCAATTTGCAGCAATGCTAAAGCGTATCTATGTCCAGCTTTAGAGTTTCTCATACCAAGTTAATTTTTTGGAAGTTCATTTAAATACGCGTCAATTAACTTTCTATTTATTTCATCGTTTAAAGAATCACCAATAACTTTTTTGGCTGCCAAAATTGCTAAATCAGCTACTTCGCCTCTAAGTCGAAGCAGAGCTGCTTCTTTTTCTCTTTCAATTTCTGCTTTTGCCTGTTCCAGCATATGTCGGGCCTGATGATGAGCTTTATCAAGGATTTCATTTTTCATTTTTTCACCCAGTTCTCTGGCTTCTTTAATAATAGTTGCTGATCTAATTTCTGCTTCTTCAATTTTCTTTCTGTTTTCAAGTGCTAGTTGTTCAGCTTCCTGAGCGGATTTTTCAGCTCTTTCGATTGAGCTGCGGATTCTTTCTTCCCTTTTTTCAAGTGCATCAAGCAATGGTTTCCAGGCAAATTTTTTAAGCAGAGCAAGTAATAACAAAAAGGTTATAATTGTCCAGATTACTAATCCGGGGTTTATTTCTAACATTTCAGTAATTCCAGGTTATTTTGTTGCTAAAATTATACAAATTGCCAGAGCAAAAAAAGTAGCACCTTCGATAAGAGCTGCTGCAATAAGCATAGAAGTTCTAACTTGTCCAGCGACTTCAGGTTGGCGACCACTTGCTTCCATAGCTGCAGCGGCAAGTTTACCAATTCCGAGCCCTGCACCTATTACTGTTAAGGCAGCTCCAATACCGGCTGCTAAATAACCTAATGCATTTGCTTCCATTTTATATCTCCAATTTTGTTTTTAGATTTTATTTACAATTATTTAATTTAATTAATGCTCACTTGATTGCATTCCAAGTCCCATAAAAAGTGAAGTTAGCATAGTGAAAATATAAGCCTGAAGGAAAGCTACAAAAAGTTCCAGAATGTTTATTCCAACTGCAAAAGCAACAGGAATTGGAGCAATCCAAACTGTTTTAAAGATAAATATCAAACCAATCAAAGAAACTATAACTATATGTCCTCCAGTCATATTCGCAAACAAACGAATACAAAGTGCGAATGGTTTAGTAAACAATCCTAAAATTTCAATGGGAATCATTATAGGCCATAGAGTCCAGTGAACCCCACCAGTAAGATGAGCCAGGTAATGTTTTAAACCTTGTTTTCTAATAGCTGCGACCTGAATCATAATAAATGCAATTAAAGCTAAACCTCCAGTCACACTTACATTACTAGTTGATGTAGCTCCATATGGTACAAGTCCTATCAAGTTCATCACAAGTATAAAAAAGAATGTTGTTAAAAGATAAGGCATGTATTTAATTCCATCTCTTCCCATATTTGGTATTACTATCTCATCACGAATATACTCGACAAATACTTCAACTAAATTGCCGATTCCTTTAGGTACTTTAGATTTTACATTTTTCCTAGCCGCAACAATAGTAATTATCGCAACAATAATCGCTGATACCCAGAGAAAGAAAACATGACGTGTGATTGTCAAATCTATTTGAATACCAAAAATATTTATTGTAGGAATTGGAGGAAATTCAAAATGAGCAAAAGGAACTTCAATAGTTTTAGAATCCCTTATATGATGAAGTAATTCAACAAACACATTTTCAGAATGTTGAGCATGTGCACCTGTTGAATCTATAAATGCGTTTGAATGTTGTTCAAAATTATTTAAAATAGAACTATCCAATATTATGATAACTTTGATTTTAGCTTTTTTTCGATATAAACAATTTCAAAAATAAGAAAAATTAAATAAAAAACAAAAAGTGCCAGAATGAATGGCAGGGTATTAAACTTTAAAACATTAATAAAAATAAACAAACATGAAATTAGAATTACCAATCGAATGCCCATTGTTCCAATTAAAATTTTCATAAATTTAGTTATTGATTCATTTTTAGCATATTCAATTGAAATATAGCCCATAACAACATTTAAAAATCCAAGAAAAAAACCAGCTAATATAGCTTTTGTTATTGAATTATCATTATAATACATAAGAAGAATTAGAGTTAAGCACAAACATACCAGCGAAATTATTAATAAATTTTTGAAAAAATATTTATCTAATTTCATCTGAGTTATCTTCTTTTTTATTAGATTTTTTTGCAAGCGCATTAGTTTGTTTGAAAAAATGATAAAATCCAGCTGAGATACCAAAGAAAATACAAAGTAACATCAACCACGGATATGTACCGAATTTTTCATCAGCCCATTTACCCAAGAGAAACATTATCACCACCATTGCAGCCATTTGGACACCAACAGCAAGATACGGCATAGCTTCGCGATAAGCCTTGACAAGCCCATTCAGATCACCAAGTTTCATTCAAAATATCTCAACTCTGTTTTTGTTCAGCAGATTGAACAGAAGTTTTTGCGTTTGTCATTGAGCAATTTCCATCAAAAATTGCACCCTCATCAATTACCAATCTAGCTGCTTTGATATCTCCTTGAACCACTGCTTTATTTTCAAATATTAATTTTTCCTGAGCATTAATACTTCCACGAACTTTTCCACCAATTGAAACATTTTTTGCAGAAACTGAACCTTCAACCTCACCAGATAATCCAACAGATATTGTTTCGCTGGCATAAAGTTCTCCAACAACTTTTCCATCAATTCGTATATTTCCCCGACTTCTCAATTTACCTTCTATTATTGTTCCAGGTCCTATTAAATTTAATTCATTCGATATTTCACTTTTTTGTGCCAAATTTCATCTCCTTTAATTGTTTATATTTAATAAAAATTTTTCAGGATCTAATGGATTCCCGTCCTTCCAAACTTCAAAGTGTAAGTGAGGTCCAGTGCTTTCAGTGCCCGTATTACCCATAACAGCTATCGGATCACCTCTTTTAACAAATTCTCCTTCACTTTTTAATAAATGCTGATTATGTTTATATACTGTTCTATAACCCGAACTATGTGCAATGATCATCGTGTATCCATAATTAAATGTCCAGTTAGCAAAGATAACAGTTCCAGGGGCAGGAGCATAAATCATTGTACCAATCTTTCCGGATATGTCAATTCCAAGATGTCCATCCTGGGGATTAAAATTTCTTGTCACTATTCCAAATGCAGGTCTAGTTAAGGGTAATTCTACCTCTATAATCGAAAAATAAGGTTGTCGTATTCTCTCATTATTTTTTCTGTTATCATTAGATTTGGAATCAAACGCTTCTATCTCGATATTGGTATCAATTTGTTTCTGCAAATCACTTGCTATTATGGCTTTAGACGATATTCTTGGTGTTAATGTATCAAGCTCATCTACTTTCTCACCTAACGCTTTTCGAAGTTGTATATTATATTGCCTCAAGAGAATAATCTCGTTTATAAGTTTATTCAATTTTTCTTGGACTTGAACAATTTGTTTGTTGTATTTATTTTCGAGTTCTACATTTGCTATTGGAAATAATTGGCCAACAGGTGTATATATTAAAATAAAAAATGTGATTGAAAATATTAACAAAAAAGCTATTAAAAAAATTAATATTAAACCAAGCTTCCCAAAAATATAACTTTTTGTACGATCAGATTCATCTCCAGGAACAATAATAACTGTAAATTTTTTCTTTTCTCTTTTACGTGAGTTTTTTTTATTTAACATTTAAAATCATTAGGTAATGCTTAAATTTGTGGAAAATATAAGGAAATTTAAAACTATTTACAAAATAATGGATTTATGAATTAGCTATTTTCAACCAGAAGCTAAAAGTACTTCCTTTGTTAACTTCACTCTCAACTTTTACATTACTTCCATGGGCTTCAACAATGTGTTTTACAATAGCTAATCCTAATCCAGTGCCTCCAACTTTACGGGAACGATCTTCATCGACCCTATAAAATCTTTCAAAAATACGATCAAGATGTTGTGGTGGAATTCCACAACCTGTATCCTTAACAAAAATATATGCTTTAAAATCTTTAATTTCTGTATAAACAATTATCTGGCCGCCTTCGGGTGTGTATTTCAATGCGTTTGATAATAAATTTACAATTACCTGTTTCAATCTTTCAGTATCACCAATAACTAATATCTCGTTATCTCCAGGAATAAATTTTATCTCAACTCCACTTTTCAAAGCTTCTTCTTTAAATTCATCAACTATATTTAAAAGGAAGTTATTTAAATAAAAAGTTTTAAAGTCCATTTTCATTTCACCAGATTCAATTCTGGATATATCTATTAAATCGCTTAATAAGCGATCCAATCTCTGAGTATTATTAAGGGCTTTTTCTAAAAATACACGATTAACAGATTTGTCATCTACAGCACCATTTAATAAAGTTTCTAAAGCAGTTTGAAGTGCAAAAATTGGTGTTTTCAATTCATGTGATACATTTCCTAAAAATTGTTTTCTTATTAATTCAAGTTTCTCTAACCTAACGATGTCATGATTGAGTTTTTCGATCATACCATTTAATGATTCGGCTAATTTACCTATTTCATTTTTTGATTGGATATCTATTCTGTAGTGTAGATTACCATTTTTAATTTTTTCAACTACATTTACAATATGGGTAATTGGATTAGTAAATTTCTTGGCAGCTATGACTGTAATTATTATCATAAACAAGATTAGACTGATACTAAAATATATAATCCTTGATTGAAGCCATACAACTTTTTCTTGAAAAATATCTTTTGGTATACTTACTCTAATGAATGAAGCTCCTACAAATTTACTATTTTGATTAATATTTAATACAATTTTTTTCACAAAATAAAGCATATTGCAATTAAGTGTTTTACTATATCTTTCTACTATAGCTGAATCGTATAATATTGCTTTCTGTATTTCAGGGCGATTTAAATGGTTATCCATTTTTACTAACTCATTTTCCTGAAAACCTGATTCAAAAATTACTTTCCCGTCATCTTTAATAAGTGTAGTCCTAACATTTGAAATTGAAGAATACTTTCTAAGACTTTCATAATCCAAATCATTTACAGTTGATAGAATAAATTCTATCCCATTTGCCTTCAATTTCATTTCCTGAATTATACTCTGTTTAAAAAAATTTTCAGAGAAGCGATATATAAAGATAATACCACTTAAGGTTATAACTAATCCTAAAGAAAAAATAATAATGGAGAGTTTAATCCAGAGCTTCATTACACTTCTTTTAATCTATAACCAACACTTTTAATGGTTTCTATATAATCAGCATATTTCCCAAGTTTTTCTCTAATTTTTCTTATGTGAACATCTACGGTTCTATCAACTACATAAACATCATTTCCCCAAACTGCATTGAGTAAAGTCTCGCGATTAATTACCTTTCCTTGATTCATTGCGAGGTATAACAAAATTTTAAATTCTTTATTAGGGAAATAAACCTCTTCATCTTCGATTTTTACTTTATAAGAATCAGGAATAATTTCAATTTTACCCACTGTTATCTTTTGAGTTTTTGTATCAGTATGAATTTCTTTTTTTCTAAAAACTGTATTTATACGAGCAAATAATTTAGGTATACTGATGGGCTTGACTATATAATCATCCGCACCTAGTTCTAAACCAAGTACTTCATCTATTTCACTACCTTTGGCGGTAAGAAAAATTACAGGTATCTCGGAAGTAGATTTATTCTTTTTCAAACTTTTTAAAACCTCCCATCCATTAATATTTGGTATCATTATATCAAGTAATATTAAATCTGGTTTAGAATTGGCTAATTCAATTGCCTCGCTGCCAGTATATGCCACGAGTGTTTTATATCCTTCTTTTTTTAGGTTGTATTCTAATAACTCTACAATATCTTGTTCATCATCTACGATTAGTATAGTTTTTTTCATATTCAATCCCACCATTTTAAAATTTTACTTTAATGTATGTCTTAATGATAATCTTATTAATTCTTCCAGATTTAGCTTATCCGAGTTTGTTTCTTTTAGAACTGCTTTAACTGCGTTTTCAGCATTTAATCTATTATAACCAAGTGAAACTAAAGCATTAACCGCATCAATTAGAAGCTTAGATCCTTGAGAAGATATTATCATCGAAATTTCAACATCATTTTTACCAAGTTTATCTTTAAGCTCAAGTACGATTCTCTCTGCTGTTTTTTTACCTATTCCTTGCAATGATGTGAGTGCTTGAATATCAGCATTCAGGATAGCGTTTTTTAATTCAATTGGAGTCATTCCAGAGAGCATACCCTGCGCAATTTTAGGTCCAATACCTGAAACAGAAATTAACAGACGAAACATTTCCCTCTCAGCTTCATCCGCGAAACCATATAATTGAAGGACATCCTCTCTAACATGAAGATAAGTGTATATCTTTAAATCACCGTTTGTTGAAGAAAATTTTTCATAACTTGTAAGTGAAATATTTAAACTATACCCCACACCATTTACATCAATTATTATTTCTGTTGGTGATTTATGAACTATTTTACCTATCAAGTAGGAGATCATTGGATTTTACAATTTGATTTTTTTATAAAATCTTTCCAGTCTTTATACCGGTTTGTACTTCTAATACTTTTTTTAAAATCTTTATTCATAGGTAAATTTTTAAACATAAAATTTTTGTATGAATGGCACAAAGCTACTGCGAGAGCATCTGTAGTATCGTAATATTTTGGTAGACTTTTTAGTGAGAGGATGGTTTTAACCATTTTCATTACCTGTAATTTTGATGCAGCACCATTACCAGTAACAGCTTTCTTTACCTCTCTGGGGGAATACTCGCTCATGGGAACAGAATTTAAGAAACCAGCTAGCATCACAGCACCTCGGGCATGTCCAAGCTTTAATGCTGATTGTGCATTCTTTCCATAAAATGCAGTTTCAATAGCAATTTCATCCGGATGATATTTTTGTATTAACTTATCCAGGGTTTGGAAAATCAAACCCAATCGATCAGATAGTTTTGTGCTACTTTTACAAATTATTGCGTCGCTTTTTAAAATTTTGATTTTACCTTTTTTAATTTGTATAATACCATAACCTGTTATAAGTGTACCTGGATCAATACCCATTAAAATAATTTCGTTGTTGTTCAATTTCATCCCTGGAAGTTAGCCATAATTTTTTCATCAATATCGAAATTTGGATAAACATTCTGTACATCATCATGTTCTTCTAGAGCCTCAATTAGTTTTAACACCTGTTCAGCTTCTTTGCCTTCGACTTTTACAAGATTCTCTGGAACAAGTTGTAATTCTGCTGACTCTATTTTAATATTGTTCGCTTCTAATGCTTTCTTAACATTTTCAAATGACTCTGGAGGAGTTTTTATTTCGAAAATATCATCTTCCAATTTCATATCTTCTGCTCCTGCTTCAAGGATAATTGCAAGTATATCATCTTCAGAATAATTACCTTTTGAAATTTGAATAATACCTTTTTTATGAAAGCTCCAAGCCACAGAACCAGTTGTAGCTAACTTTCCACCATTTCTTTCAAGTAAATGTCTTAATTCTGAAACTGTTCTATTCTTATTATCAGTAACTGATTCAATGATGAGCGCAACGCCACCGGGAGCATAGGCTTCATATGTAACTTCTTCATAATTTACGCCAGGTAATTCACCCGTGCCTTTCATAATTGCTCTTTTAATATTATCCGCAGGCATATTATTAGCTTTAGCTTTTTCAATAGCTAGTCTGAGGCGTGGATTACCTTCTGGATCACCACCGCCCATTTTTGCTGCAACAGTTATTTCTTTAATTATTTGTGTAAAAATCTTTCCTCTTTTTGCATCAGCTGCAGCTTTTTTACGCTTAATAGTTGCCCACTTCGAATGTCCTGACATAATTTTTTCCTTTTTTGATTTTTTAACGTAAATCTTTTACTTTAAGTTGTGGAAACATTTCACCTGCAGGTGCACTTCCCTGCCAGTTTGTTTCGTTAATTGAAAACACAATATCTAAACCTTCTTGGGTTAAAACTGCATTTTCAACTTTTTCTTTGAGATGACCTAAATTAAAACCAATAGCGTCAAACGTAATGTTGTTTTGTCTTACCTTAAATCTAAGATGGGAATCACCCACAATTTTGGGAGGAGAAATAACCTTCACCTCTTTAACAAGAAAAACTGGACGAAGATTTTCTGGACCAAAAGGAGCAAATTCTTTGAGGATTTTCTGAAACCTTGGTGTAATTTCTGAAAGTTCTATTTCACTATCGATTTTTATTTCGGGTTTTAGCAATTCATCCTTCATTAACTCTTTAACTGCATTATTAAATGCTTCTTTAAATTCTTCAAGTTTATCTATTTCTACAGATACACCAGCAGCATACTTATGGCCACCAAATTGTAACAATTTATCTTCAACTTTTTTTAAAGCTTTATAAATATCAAAGCCAGCTATACTTCGAGCTGAACCTTTGATAACCCCATCCACAGTTGTCATCATCACAGTAGGTAAATAATACTTTTCGACGAGTCGAGATGCTACAATTCCAATCACTCCAGGATGCCAGTTTTCTTGATGCAATACTATTGATAAATTATTCTCAAGGTCCAGATAATTTTCTACAAGTTCCTGTGCATGTAGAAATGTTTCTTCATCAATTTTCCTTCTGGCTTTATTTTCTTCTTCTAAAATACTTGCTAATTGATCTGCTTCAGTTTGATTTGAACTTATCAATAGTTGAACTGCACGTTGAGCATCTCCCAGCCTTCCAACTGCATTAATTCTCGGAGCAAGGATAAAAACAATTTGACTCGAATTTAATATTTCATTTTTTAATCCGGAACTATTAATTAAAGCTTTTATACCTGGTCTGGGATTTTCATTAATCATCTTTAGACCTAATTTCACAATTGTTCTATTTTCATCAACTAAAGGTACAATATCTGCAGTGGTTGCTAATGTCACAAAATCAAGAAACTGATATGCAATATCTACTTTATTTAACTTACTGGAAATTGCTTGAATTAGCTTAAATCCCACGCCACTTCCACTTAGATATTTAAATGGATATTTACAACCTGGTAACAATGGATCAAGTACAGCAACAGCATCTGGAACATCAGAAGTTGGTTCATGATGATCTGCAATGATTACATTAATACCAAACTTTTTTGCATATTCAACTTCATCTATTGCAGTGATACCGCAATCAATTGCAATTAACAGTTTTACGCCTTGATCTTTTGCAAGATTGATACCATATTCAGAAATTCCATACCCTTCTTTAATCCTATCTGGCACATGATAACATACATCAGCATCAAAATGTTTTAAAAACAGATACAGCATTGCAATTCCATTAGTACCATCTACATCGTAATCGCCATAGATTAAAATTTTTTCTTTATTTTTAATAGCACTTATAATTCTGTCTACTGCTTTTTCCATATCATTCATAATGAACGGATCATTAAGATAGCTTATATTAGGTTTGAAATAAATTTTAGCTTTTTCATATGTATCCACACCCCTATTTATTAAAATTCTAGCTATTGTATGTGGTACATTGATTTCTTTAGCTAGTCGTTCAACTTTTTCATAATTTGGGGGATTTACAATTGTCCATCTATTCTCTTTTACCATATTGTTATTTATTTTTAGTTATTTCGGTAATAACTGAGGATGGCTTCAAGTAAATCTATAAGCCGAATTCTGTATCCCTGACGGGATTGCAATCATTTCTCTAATGCGACCCACCCGAGACTATTTTCCACAATAAGTGGAAATTGGTGCGGACCACACCGTTCGTCTCTTATTTGGTCTTGCTCCGGATAGGGTTTGCCGTGTCCTGAAGCAGGTCTAAACCTGATTCAAGATCTCAAAAAGAGACCTCCGTTATTACTAACGGAGCGGTGAGCTCTTACCTTCTCTCAAAAGAGAGACCCTTACGGGACGCCTTTTCACCCTTATCCGCCAGAGGCGGACGGTATATTTTCTGTGGCACTTTCCGTTATTATAAGTTTTCACTTATAATACCCTTGCTTTCGCAAGGTATCCTGTCCTGTGGAGTTCGGACTTTCCTCCCCGCTTAAAGCGGGGCGATTGCACGATTTACCTGGCCATCCAGCACAGTTTTACCGAATGGATTTATGTTAATTAAACTTTATTTTAGACCGGTTGTCGATACCGGTATTTGCCAGTCGATCAGCTTCCTGGTTTTCTTCTCGACTTATATGCTTTATCTTAAACTGAAAATTCACTTCATTCAACAATTTTCTCACATTCTCAAAAAGCAGTTTTAAACGAGCATTCCTTACTTTATATTTACCTTGAATTTGCCGGACTAGAAGTTCACTGTCAGAATATACAGTTAAGCTATCTAAATTTAATTCTTTTACTCTTTTTAAGCAAGTAATTAACGCAGTATATTCTGCGATATTGTTAGTTGCTTTGCCTATATAACCCGAAATAGTATCTATAATGTTCCTGTTTTCATCTTTAATAATTATACCAATTCCACTCTCTCCTGGATTTCCCCGAGAAGCACCATCAATATAAGCCACTAAATTCATATTATCTTCTTGCTTTCATCAACTATAAAGTCCGACACCAGAATTCTTCCGCATTGTTCACATGTAAATATTTTTTTATTCTGCCGTAACTCAACTAATTTTTGAATTGGTACAGTATTGAAGCATCCACCACATGAGTTTTTCTTAATTCCTACAACTGCCTTCCCGTCTTTTGCTTTGCGTATTTTTTCATACAAAGCTAAATCAGCTTTTGAGATTTTAACCAAAATCTTCTCTCTTTTATGCTTGTACATCAGTTCTTCTTCTTCATTCTCTTTAGATATTTTAGCTAACTCTTCCCTTTTTTCACCTAATTCTTCCTCAAGTTCACTTAACTCTTTCTTAAATGATTCCAAATCATTCTTTGCGTTTTGAATGTTACCTTCATAGATTACAATCTGTCTGGTTAACTCTTCGATATTCTTTTCAGCATTATCAATTTCTATGGTCAAAGCATCATATTGCTTGTTTGTTTTTACCTGAAACAATTGCTTTTTATATTTTTCGATTTTTTCGGCTAGAGTTATCATTTCTAGATCCGCCTCATCACTCTTAAGCTGTAAATTTTTTATTTCCTGTTCCTTTTCACTTATTCTTTTTTTTAAGTTATCTACTTTTTCGGTTAATTCTCTTACTAATTGTGGCAAATCACCTTTAAAATATTCAAGCTCATCTAAGTGTGAATCGATGAGTTGAAGAGTATACAAATTAATTAATCGCGTTTCCAAGAATATCTCCTAAAATATTTTTATTGGATTTCGAATTTTTGTAGAAATAATAAGCTGAATATTTTCTTTTATTTCAGCAAACTTTGACCTAAGTGTGCTTGCTAAAGATTCAAGAATTATTATTTCTGTTTCATAATGGCCGGCATCAACTAACATTATTTTGCCTGCAAATTCTTGAAAGTCATGATATCCAATATCGCCAGTAACAAAAGCATCAGCTTTAGCATTTATTGCATCCTGTACCAAACTACTTCCTGAACCGCCACATACTGCAACTGATTTGATTTTATCCTGACTACCTTCAACATACTTTAATACTTCACATTGTAGATTATCTTTTACAATTTGTAAAAATTTTTTTTGTGTTATAGAGTTTTCATATTCACCAATAGCACCAGCTCCATATTCTGTTAGCGTGTTAGTTAGTGGATATATATCAAATGCTGGTTCTTCATAAGGATGAGCAAGACGCATAGCATTTACTACATCAATTAGTCTCCACTCTGGGAATATCATTTCTAATCTTACTTCTTCAACCTTTTCAAGTTCTCCAGGTTTTCCAATGAATGGTTTACTAAATTGGCTACCTTTGAAAGTCCCTATGCCAGATGTCCTGAATGAACAATAGTCATACTCACCAATTTTACCTGCACCAGCTACAGCCATAGCTTCTATAATTTTTTCGACATAATCCACGGGTACAAAAACTATAATTTTCTTTAAGAATTCTTCAGCAGGTTTCAATACTTTGATTTTTTTCAGTTCGAGTTTTTCCGCAAGTGCGTAACTAACTCCATGCTTTGTAAAATCTAAATTTGTATGTACACTAATCAAAGAAATATTATTTGAAACAAGCTTAAAAACTAGTTTACCTTTTGTATCGTTTGAGTTTATTGATTTTATTGGTACATAGATTAAAGGGTGATGAGAAATAATCAAATCAATATTTTTGTTAATACATTCATCAATAGTATCTTCAGTTAAATCAAGTGTTAATAAAATTTTATGGACTGGTTTTTCAGGACTCCCAACCTGTAATCCAACATTGTCCTTTTCCCAAGCCAATCTCTTTGGTGCTATATCTTCAAGTATTTTTTCAATCTCTTTTACTATCATTTATAAAAAAAATGTCCTGAATTTTTTCTTCAGGACATTTAAAATTTTAGTTCTTTTTATTCTGTTTTTTGGATTGGTCTTCGAATATTTCAAATTTAAGAAGAAATTTTAAATAACTCATTTTCATGCTATATCAATATAGAAATTAGTCTGAATAAATGCAAATTTCTAAATAGATTTTATTGATGATATATCATCTATAACTATTTAACACTTTCATATAATTAGCTCTTTCAAATGCAGCAGGTTCGCGAACAGATTTATGACTCATACTTCCAATCATCTGACGCACAGATTCGTATTCATGCTCTTCCATCCATTTTTGCATCTCATCCAGTACCTTAGTGATATGTGAAGCTCCATTTTTTAAGAGCGCTGAACACATCATTGTTACACTTGAGCCAACCATTAACATTTTCAATACATCCTCAGCGTTATGAATACCACTTGTAGCTGCGATATCAGCTTTAATCTTTCCATATAAAATTGCTATCCATCTGAGCGGCAGGCGCATAGCTTGTGGAGTACTTAAAAATATATTTGGGACAACATCTAATGTTTCCAAATCAATATCTGGTTGATAAAATCTATTGAAAAGAACTAAAGCATTTGCACCATTTTGATCAAGCTTATATGCAATATTTGCTATTGAGCTAAAAAATGGAGAAAGTTTGATTGCAACTGGTATTTTAACTTCACTTTTAACTATCCTTAATATATCAACATAAAGTTGTTCAACTTCAACACCACTTTGATTCGGATTTGTTGGGATGAAATAGATATTTAATTCCAAACCGTCAGCACCAGCTTGTTCAATTTTCTTAGCATATTCCAGCCAACCCCCAGTTGTGACACCATTTAAACTTGCAATAACTGGAATATCGATTGCATCTTTAGCAGCTCGAATGTGATTTAAATATTCATCGGGACCAAGGTGATAAACTTCAGGTTCAGGAAAATATGTTAGTGCTTCAGCATAGCTTTCGCTTCCTTGAGTTGTCAAATAATTAAGTTCAAGTGCTTCGTGAGTGATCTGCTCTTCAAACAACGAGTGAAGCACAACAGCAGATGCACCAGCATCCTCAAGTGCTTTAATAGTTGATATTTCATACATTAATGGTGAAGCTGAAGGTACTATGGGATTTTTTAATTTCAAACCCATATAGTTAGTTGATAAATCCATAACTTTCCCTTTCTAAATTAAAATTTTATTTTTGTTCGCCATTTCCACCATTATAGCGGATTGTAGCAAGTTGTTCATATAAATGGTATTTCAGCTTTGCATCTTTATTTGCTAATTCTATTAATCTTTTCGCTTCTTCTGGTTTACTCTTAGTTAACATTTTGTAACGAGTTTCGAGATATGCATAATCTTTAAATGAGATAGTTGGCGCCTTTGAATCCAATTTTAATGGATTCTTTCCTTCTTTTAATAAAACAGGATTATACCGGTACAATGGCCAGTGTCCACTCTCTACAGCAGCTTTTTGATTTTCAAGTGCTTTTGTCATATTAATTCCGTGTGCAATACAGTGACTGTATGCAATAATCAGAGATGGACCGTCATATGCTTCGGCTTCAATAAATGCTCTAACAGTTTGTAGATCATTAGCACCGAAAGCTACCTGTGCAACATAAACATTTCCATAGCTCATTGCCATCATACCTAAATCTTTTTTTGCAACGGGTTTTCCACCGGCTGCAAATTTTGCAACCGCAGCACGAGGTGTCGCTTTAGACATCTGTCCACCAGTATTTGAATACACTTCAGTATCCAAAACTAAAAGATTAACATTTCTATTTGAAGCAATAACATGATCAAGTCCTCCGTAACCAATATCGTATGCCCATCCATCGCCACCAACTATCCACACACTTTTCTTAATTAGGAAATCAGCAATAGCATCAAGTTGTTTTGCTTCTGGAGAATTAATACTAACCAGTCTTTGTCTAAGCAATGTTACTCTTTGGCGTTGTTCTGCGATACCAGCTTCTGTTGACTGATCAGCATTTATAATTGCATCAATTAGTTCTGAACCAATTTCATTAGCAAGTTTTTGCATTAATTCAATTGCGAATTCATGTTGCTTATCTATAGTCAGTCTAAATCCATAACCAAATTCAGCATTATCTTCAAAAAGTGAATTCGACCAAGTTGGTCCCCTACCTTCTTTGTTTTTAGCGTATGGAGTTGTCGGTAGATTTCCACCATATATTGAAGAGCATCCGGTTGCATTTGCAATATAAGTTCTATCACCAAACAATTGAGTTAATAATTTAATGTATGGCGTTTCGCCACAGCCACTACATGCTCCTGAATATTCAAATAGTGGTTCTAGTAATTGGCATCCTTTAACTGTATTGATCTGAACTTTTGCTCTATCATATTCAGGTAGCTCGAGGAAGAAATCGTAATTCGATCTTTCAGTTATACGAAGTGGAATTTGATCAGCCATATTAAGTGCTTTAAGTCGAGTCTCAGTTTTGTTTTTAGCCGGACAAACTTCAACACATAATCCACAACCTGTACAATCTTCTGGAGCAATTTGAATTGTGTAAACCATATTTGGCTCGAATTCTTTACCTTTTACTCTTGTCCACTTAAATGTAGGTGGTGCTTGTGCAGTATATTTTTCATCATAAACTTTAACTCTGATAGCCGCATGTGGACAGACAAGTATACATTTGTTACATTGAATACAAACTTCCGGATCCCAAACAGGTATTTCGAGTGCAATATTTCTTTTTTCCCACCGAGCAGTATCAGTCATAAATGTACCGTCCGGTGCAAAAGCACTCACAGGTAATGTGTCCCCAAGTCCACCATAAATCTTAGCCAAGACATTGCGAACATATTCAGGGGCTCTTGGATCCGACATTACAGGTTCGAGTTCAATGTTGCTTGTGACTTTATTTGGAACTTTAATCTCATGTAAATTGGCAAGAGTTTGATCCACAGCTTGATAATTCATTTTAACAATTTGTTCACCTTTTGAGCCATATGTTTTCTTGATGGCATCTTTAATTTTTTGAATTGCTTCATCTTTGGGCAATACATTAGAAATAGCAAAGAAGCAAGTTTGCATTATGGTATTTACTCTTTCACCCATTCCTGCTTGCTCAGCAACTTTATATCCATCAATTACATAAAACTTCAATTTTTTATCAATAATTTGTTGTTGAACAGTTTTGGGTAATTTATCCCACACCTCATCTGGGCCGAATGGACTATTGAGTAAGAAAGTAGCACCAGGAAGAGCATTCTTTAACATATCATATCGTTCGAGAAAGACCCATTGATGACAGGCTACGAAATTTGCTTTATCAATTAAATATGTTGATTTAATTGGTTTTGGTCCAAAACGTAAATGTGAAACAGTTACTGCACCAGATTTTTTTGAATCGTAAACAAAATAACCCTGAGCATAAAAATCAGTCTCCTCACCAATTATCTTTATAGAATTTTTATTTGCACTAACAGTACCATCAGCGCCCAGACCGTAGAAAAGAGACCTTATTACATCTTCTCTCTCTATAGAAAATTCTGGATCGTATTCAATAGATGTATGTGTAACATCGTCAAAAATACCAACTGTAAAAGAATTTTTTGGTTTATCTTTCTTAAGTTCATCCAAAACGCCTTTTACCATCGCCGGAGTAAATTCCTTAGAAGCAAGTCCGTATCTACCACCAATAATTTTTGGATAATTTTTTAAGCTTAAAATTCCTGAAGAAAAAGCTTCACTAATTGCAGTTACTACGTCTTTATATAATGGTTCACCACCAGCTCCTGGCTCTTTTGTGCGATCCAAAACCGCAATTGATTTTACAGTAGCAGGAATTGCCTGTAAGAAATGTTTTACTGAAAAAGGTCTATATAATCTTACTTTTATTAATCCAACTTTTTCACCTTTACTGGTTAAATAATCAACCGTTTCTTCAGCAGTTTCGGCACCTGAACCCATCATAACAATTATTCTTTCTGCATCTGGTGCACCGAAATAATCAAAAAGATGATATTGACGCCCCACAAGATTTGCAAATTTTTCCATAACCTTTTGAACTATATCAGGAACCTTTAAATAGAAAGGGTTTACAGTTTCGCGTGCCTGGAAAAATACATCTGGATTTTGAGCAGTCCCACGAATAACTGGACGATCAGGTGATAGTGCTCTTTTTCGATGAGCAATTACTAATTCCTCATCTATCATTGTTCTGATATCTTCAAGAGATAATTGTTCTATCTTCATAACTTCGTGTGATGTTCTGAATCCATCGAAAAAGTGAACAAAAGGAATTCTGGCTTCTAATGTAGCTGCTTGAGCAATAAGTGCGTTATCCATCACTTCTTGAACAGAATTTGATGCGAGCATTGCCCATCCAGTAGAACGCACAGCCATTACATCACTATGATCACCAAAAATTGATAAAGCATGAGTTGCTACTGTTCTCGCAGATATATGAAATACTGTAGGTGTTAATTCACCTGCTATTTTAAACATATTGGGAATCATCAAAAGCAAGCCCTGAGATGCAGTGAAAGTTGTTGTTAATGAACCAGCCTGCAAAGCACCGTGTACTGCACCAGCGGCGCCACCTTCACTTTGCATCTCAACAACAGTAGGGACTGTGCCCCATATGTTCTTCTCACCTGCTGCCGACCAGGCGTCTGCCCACTCACCCATATTTGAAGAGGGCGTAATTGGGTAAATTGCTATTACTTCATTGGTTTTATGAGCAACATACGCAGCTGCTTCATTACCATCAATTGTAACTTTTTTACGTGCCATTAAATATAATCTCCATTTTATTAATAATTTTTAAATTCTTTTGGAAAGTAACGATTGGAAAATTAAACTTGATCAGTCTAATTGATTGGTTTTTTAATATAAAAAAATTCACACAAATATAAAATATATAAATTTTTAAAATTAATAATTTCTATAAACATTTTCTCAAAATATAGAATCTCGCTGTCGAATAATTTTTTGTAATTATCAAATTTACATATAATAAAAGATATTAATGCAAGAATTATGCCTCTTTAGGAGAAAATCATAGAGAAAATTTAGATATACTAAATACAAAAGTCTGTGCAGCAGAATACAATTCAGTTAAATCTTTTTCATACCAAACACCTGAAAGGGGAACTGCTGAACATTCATAATATCTATTATTTATTTCAAATATTATAACTCGGATTTTCTTACTTGTCCAATCAGAAAAATATTCATATGCACAATAATTTTTATTTCCCATTTTGAATATTTCTGGTTTTCTACTCAATTTGAAATCTTGTGAGATTTCAGACTTAAAAGCTAAACTAATATTAGCAACCAGAATTAATCCACCTTGTTGAATTTTCATCACAGTTGCACTATCTAAAATTATTTCTTCCACTATTATAGAACTGGAATAATCCTCTTTTAACAACCAAAAAAGATAGTTCGGAGATTGAGCATTATCATTTGGTACAAACCAACCCTGAGGGATAAATGCTGATAATGATCCATCTTTTGTAGATACATACTCAGAACTTAATGGGTAATCGTATGAATAATGAAAAGATGCTGTACAAGCAAAAAAAAATATGAATAAAATAAAATAAAATAAATTTTTTAACACAAATTAATCTAATTTACGTGAAAATTTTTCACTTTCAAATGTAAATGTAATTGAAACTCTGTGAGTATCATCAAATCTATTATCAGTGAGTTTTGAAGTAGCAAAAGTGTAATCTATATCAAATTTTGGCAGGTGAATCCCAGCTCCGAAATTGGTTGTACCTATCTCGCTATAGCCTGCTCTCAGTGCGATAATATTTTTATAATCAAATTCGAGACCTGAATGTAAGTCAAAACTTATACCACCAATATTAAAATTAGATGCATACTTTCTATTTTCAAACCTGATATCAAAATCTAACACTGGAATAAATCTTCCACCTAATGCCTCAATAAAATAAGAAGAGCCTATCTTTAAAGTTGGACTGATTAATTCATTTGTACCGTTATTCCATGCAATTAAGGTTGTTGTAGCATCTTGTAAATTTATTCCAAAAAATAAATTTCTGTAGGGAGAAAATTGCATACCTATATCAAATCCGATACCTACTGCATTACCTACACTCATATTTCGATGGATAAACTTCAAATTTGCACCATATGACAATAAATCAGATTGTTTTATTGAATAACTTAAATAAAAAGCATAATCGACTGCATTGAAATATGTAATTTTATCTTTGTCAAGTCTTTCATTCTCATCAAAAATTCCATTTCCATTCTCATCAATTAAAGCATTTCTGGTATCTGCAATTCCATCTATACCAAGTCTTATAATCCCTAAACCAATACTTGCGTTGGAGTAGACTGGAAAAGCAATTCCGGCATAATCATAATTTACAATTCCGCCAAACTGTTCGGTATGCATCAACGACATTTGTGGATAGTTTATTCTCGAGAGGCCAGCTGAGTTCCAGTAAATAGAATTGACATCATTTGCAATGGCTGTATATGCACCACCTAAAGCTAAAGCTCTACCCCCCACACCAATAGCTAAAAATTCACCAGCATATTTACCTATCCCGGTACTGGAAAAAGAAGTGCTTATACTCACAATTAAAATCAACAAAATCTTATAAATTCTTATTATCATAAAAATCCTTTTATTTTCTATGTTCTAACAAAAATTCCGAAAAATTAATTTAAAAAGCAAATATTTTATCATACACCCTAGAACTTAATTTAAATAAAAATTATCAGTATTTAAGAATTTACTTTAAACTTTCTTGATATTTAATTAAAATTTATGCATATTTTAGTGTTAAAATGAATAATTTTATGGAAACAATTTCAATTTTAATTATTGAGCCAACTGAATTGGCGTTCGAAACTTTAAGTAATCAATTTAAAAAAGCTTTAAAAAACAATATTATACTGGATAAAGTCAATTATCAAACAATACAAGATTTCATAAAAGATAAGATTCCAATTTATGATCTGGTATTAATTGGTGAATTGATAGAACCCAAGGAAACTATAAAAATTTCAGGTTTACTCAGACAAAGTGGTTTCTATATGCCATTGATCTTATTAACACAAGTGCAAGATACAAAATTAACAATCCAACAAATTGAAGCTGGTATTGATGATTGTCTAAATGTTTACGAATTCGAATCAGAAACATTTGCATGGAGCCTTACAAGTTTAATTCAGAAATCTGAGATAAAACAGAAGGCTGAAGAATTTGAAACCATTAGAGCAAAAATTTTATCACTTTATACAGCTTTAGCTAAAATAACTCATGAAATAAATAATCCGCTTGGAGTTATGAGATTAGCAATTTTTCAAATAAAAAATAAATCAAATAATGATGAATCCTTAAATAAATACATTCAAATGATCTCTGATAACATAGATAAAATTGAAAGCCAAATCACCGATCTAAGAAAAGTAAGAGAAGAAATGCAGGTCGAACAAACAATACTTCGCAAAATTTTATCTTTAAAAGAATAAATTAATATACCATTAAAAAAAAGAAAAATGAGTAAAATACTTTTTATCACAGAGAATCATGAAGAAATAGATATTGTAAAAAATTTTTTAGAAAATCATAACATCAAAGTAAACATTATAACTTCAAATTATTGTTCCTGTCAGCAATTGATAGAAAACAATTCCTTTCAATTAATCATTGCATCAGTTCCATCCCAACCCGAATACCTGGATAACCTCCTAAACATCAACCCAGACCATCCTATTTTTCTATTAGCAGATGACGAATCAGAAATTATGAATTTTACACCTGCACTAAATACAAAAGTACTCAACAAAAAATCAGATTATCTCTCTACTATAAAAGATTTTATAATTTCTCAAACAGAACAGATTGACAACTCAATTATTAAAAATTTACTCATAGATATAATAGATGATGCAATATGTATCCTTGATAAAGATCACATAATTAAATACTGGAACAATGCAGCAGAAAATTTATTTGGATGGTATAAGAACGAAACCTTAAACAAAAAATTCAATTCTATTATTAAATTAAAATTCAGCAATAACGGAGAGAACTTAACCTTTGATGAAATCATAAATAATAATAAAACAGTATCCGTTGAAAGTAAAATAACAACAAAATATAACACCACAATTTTCGTAGAATTAAAAATCACAAAAGTTTATCTTGAAAAAGTAAATTCAACATTCATTTTATTAAAGTTTAGAGAAATAACAGCATATAAAGAAGTTCAAAAGCAGCTTCATATTCTTTCCGACATAGTACTTAATACTTCTGATGGAATTATTTTGTCAGACTTAAACAAAAATATTATTTTTGTGAATAAGGCTAAAGCGGATATGTTGGGCTATGATGTAAATGAATTGATAGGTAAAGATGTTTCGGTGTTATCAGGAAATGATCCAGCTATAATAAACGAAATTCAAAAAGTACATAAACAAGTTCTAACAGAAGGTATATGGAGTGGTGAAATAAATGAACTGAAAAAAGATGGAACCCAAATTACTATACATCTAACAAGTAAGCTACTCAAAACTGACGACGGGCGCCCATATGCAATACTAGGCACTTCTCAGGACATTACAAATAAAAAAGGACTTGAAAAAAAACTAATAGAATCAGAAGAATGGTACAGAACACTTATTACAAGTATTAATGGAATATTAATATTCTTTGATCCTTTTGGCAAGATCAAATTTGTTAATCAGGCTACAGAGAAAATCCTGGATTACACTTTCGACGAACTTGTAAATGTTGATTTTTTCCAGCTCTTTAATTTTGAAGATCAACTTCAACAAGATTACATTATGGATAAAATCCTATCTGGTATATCACTTCAGGGCATTAACTCAACAATTAAAACCAAATCAGGAAATGAACGCAACATTGTTTGTAACTTAAGCCCAAGATACGACTCAGAAAGACTCATTAACGGTATAATATGCAATGGAATTGACATTACCGAATTAAAATCATTAGAGAAGAAGCTTGCTGAAACATATAATTACATTGAGAACATTATTAAAAATTCAGCTGATGGAATTGCAACATTTGATCTTGATGCAAAGGTAGTAACTTGGAACAAAGCATGTGAAAAAATTTATGGCTATAAATATGAAGAAGTTCTAGGTAAAACAATTCTAAACACTGTTCCTGAAAAACATTTACCTGAATGGAAAAAAATTTACCATGGCGTTCTACAAGGAAAAACATATGAAAATATTGAGGTTGAAAGAATCAGAAAAGATGGGAAAATTATTAATCTACTTTTAACTGTATCTCCAATACAAAATTTAGAAGGAAAAGTTATTGGAATATCATCATTTATCAGGGACATTACTGAAAAGAAACTTCTTGAAAAACAAGCTTACCTATCAGAGGCAAAATACAGACAACTTTTTGAGGAATCAAAGGATTTTATATTTGAAACTTCAGCTGATGGAAAATTCATTTCAATTAATCAGGCTGGTGTCGAAATTCTGGGTTATGATTCAAAAGAAGAAATTCTAAAAATAGATATTGCAAAAGATTTATATATCAATCCAGAGGAAAGAGAAAAATTCAAGTCCGAAATAGAAAAGTTTGGATATGTTATAGATTTCGAAGTTCATCTTAAAAGGAAAAACGGCGATAAGATCACTTTGATGGAAACTGCAACAGCTGTTTACGACGATAATAATCAAATTATTGGATACAGAGGTATAGGAAGAGATTTAACAGAAAAGAAACAACACCAGGAAAGAATTTTATCTCTTTTAATCGCTTCCCAGGCATTTTCAAGAACAACCACTGAAGAAGAAATTTTTGACACAATTGCAAAAGCAATTAAAAGATTAGCATATAATTTAATCATATTAATGCGGCAAGGTAATAGTTTAAAAATTGCAAGAAGTACATTCGATGAAAATATGGCTCGTGCTCTCGAAAAAATGTACAACTTTAGATTTTCAACTTACTTAATTCCATACAAAAAATTTGCAGGATTAAAAAGTGTTATTGATGAGAAAAAGACCGTTCTCAACGAAAAATCGATCGAAAGATTAATAGAAATTTTACCGGGACATATACCACGTAACGAAATTGAAACTTTTATAAATGAAATCGGTTATAAAAATCGATCCATCTCTTTACCACTTGTTGTTTTTAATGATGTAATTGGGGTTTTAATAATAAATTCAGACGAATTTAAACAAGATGATATTCCTATCTTTAACCTTTATGCGGCACAATTAAATGCAGCTTTAGAAAATGCTCGACTTTACAAACGTCTCACCCAGGCGAATGAAGAACTCAGGAACGCCTATGAGAAATTACACGAATCACAAACAATGCTTATTCACAGTGAAAAAATGAAAGCCATTGGAGATTTAGCCAGCGGTGTTGCACACGACTTCAATAATTTGTTGGGCATAATTTCTGGACGTGCTCAACTTTTACAACTAAGAACTACTGATCAAAAAACAAAAAACGATCTGGATGTTATTCTTAAAGCTGCGATGGATGGAGCTGAGACAGTCAGAAGATTACAGGATTTTGCCAAGAAAAAAGTGGACGACAACGCTTCAGCTATAGATGTAAATTTGATAATTGAAGATGTAATACAATTAACACAAACGAAATGGAAAGATATTGCACATCAAAAAGGTATAAATATTGAAATAATTAAAGAATTCGATAATTTGCCAATAATCTTTGGCAGCGGTTCAGAGTTAAGAGAGATACTTACAAATTTAATATTAAATGCAGTCGATGCTATGCCTAAAGGTGGTACAATTAAAATTACTACAAAAAACTTAGACAGATTGTATAGCATAATAGTCGAAGATACAGGAGTTGGAATTCCTGAGGAAGCACTTCCTAAGATATTCAATCCATTCTACACAACAAAAGGGGAAAGAGGCACAGGATTAGGCCTTGCAATGGTAAAAACACTTGTTGCAAAAAGACAAGGAGATATACAGGTTCAAAGCCAGGTCGGTGTTGGTACAAAATTCACAATTACATTCCCAAAATTAAACGTTGAGAAAAACTTATCAAACGATAAAATATATACCACAGAAATCCGTAAAGTAAGCAGTACAAATCCATATAATGTGTTAATTATTGATGATGAAGAAGAAATACGCTTATTACTATCAGAAATTTTACAACAGGCAAACTATGGTGTAGTTATAGCAAAGGACGGTAAAGAAGGAATAGAAAAATTCAAAAACAATAAGATAGATATTGTATTTACTGACTTGGGAATGCCAGATGTTAATGGTTGGGAAGTGGCAAAAGAAGTAAAGAAGATTAATCCAAATACACCAGTAATATTAATCTCTGGTTGGGGCAGAGATTTAAAAGATCAAGATTTGACAAATACTGGAGTGGACTTTCTTGCATCCAAACCTTTTCATATCGACGAGATATTCCAGATACTTGTACACGCCAAACACATGATAGAAAACAAAGAATAAATTTTTGCGCTTATCACATTTTTTTCTATATTACTCAAAGATATAACATAATTTTAAGTGAATTTGTCAAATAATAATGTAAAAATACTTTTTATTGGTGATATAATCGGTAAACCAGGCATTGAGCTTACAGAAAATCTTCTAAAAAATTATATCCAAAAATATCAAATTGATGTTTGCATAGCAAACGGTGAAAATCTTTTTGAGGGAAAAGGTATTTCTTCCGATAGTATCAATAAAATTTTAAACATTGGAGTTAATATTATAACTGGTGGTAACCATCTGTGGGATAGGTGGGAAGCTAGGAAAATATTATCAGAAAATAAAAATGTACTTAGGCCACTCAACTATCCGAAAGAAAATCCAGGTAATGGTTATATAATTTATGATACAGCCCAAAAAGGAAAAATTGCCGTTATGAACTTGCAGGGCAGAGTTTATATGCAACCGATTGACGATCCATTCAGGACAGCTGATTGGGCTTTAACCAAAATTTCTGAACACACAAAAGTAATTATTGTGGATATGCATGCTGAAGCAACAGCTGAAAAATTGGCATTAGCTTATTACTTGGATGGAAGGATAAGTGCACTAATAGGTACCCATACACATATTCCAACTGCAGATGGAAGAATTTTACCTAATGGCACAGCATTTATTTCTGATGTAGGTATGACAGGTCCTTACGATTCTGTTATTGGAATGAAAAAAGAAGTAGCCATTAAACGGTTCTTACATGGAGTACCTTACAAATATGAAATGGCAAGTCATGATATAAGATTCTGTGCAGCTTTTATTGAAGTCGATCCTGTTACAGGTAAAGCAGTTAAGTTTGAAAGTATAGTTTTCCCAAATTTTTCGTAAGGCTGAAGAATATGCCAGCTATTATACTTGACGGAAAAAAAATTGCCGAAGAAATAAAAAAAGAAATTAAAGCTGAAACCGAATTACTGAAAACACAATTTGGAATAAACCCTGGACTTGCTTTTATACTAATTGGTAGTAATCCTGCATCAGAGTCTTATGTTAAAGCAAAAAATAGAGCATGCAATGAAATTGGATTCTTCTCAATAACAGAAAAACTTCCAGAAAATATAGAACAAAATGTTCTCATTAATTTAATAGAAAAATATAATAAAGATAAATTCATTCATGGAATTCTTGTACAGCTACCATTACCAGAGCATCTGGACACAAACAAGATAATTGAGATGATTGACTACCGCAAAGATGTAGATGGTTTCCATCCAATAAATGTAGGTAAATTAGTAATAGGTCAAGACTGCTTAAAACCTTGTACCCCTGCTGGTATTCAGGAATTATTAAAGAGATATAACATAAAAACAACAGGAAAGCATATTGTAATTTTAGGTAGGAGCAATATTGTTGGTAAACCAGCAGCAAACATTTTTTTACAAAAAGAAAATTTCGCAAATGCAATTGTCACAATTGTACACAGCTCTACAGATGACATCACGAAATATACAAAACAGGCAGACATCCTAATCTGTGCGATGGGAAAAGCTGAATTCATAAATGGCGATATGATTAAAGAAGGCACAATAGTAATTGATGTTGGCATTAATAAAATACCCGATTCAAAATCCAAAACTGGATATAGAATTGTTGGAGATGTACAATTCGAATCAGTTTCAAAGATCGCTTATGCTATTACTCCAGTACCAGGAGGAATTGGACCAATGACAATTGCAATGCTTTTATCAAACACACTAAAAGCGGCAAAAAATATTCTATATGCAAACAATTAAGTATAGAAAAATCATAGAATTATCTCAACCACTCGATGAAAATGTAACAAGCTGGCCTGACGACAAAACTCCAGAAAAACCTTTTTTAAAGAAAATCCTATCAAGATATAAAGAAAATGGTTTCTATTATAATCTAATAAGCTTCCCAGAACACACAGCCACACACATAGATGCTCCAGTTCACTTGTGTGAAGGGAAATATTCTATAGACCAGATACCGGTAGAAAATTTTATCATGAATGCTTGTGTTATTGACACAACAAAAAAGGTTAAAAAAGATCCAGATTATCAATTACTAATAGATGATATATTATTCTGGGAAAAAATAAACGGCAAAATTAAAAGTAACTCATTTATAATAATGAGAACCGATTGGAGCGAATACTGGCATAAACCAGCTCAATATCTTAACATGGATAACTCAGGTATTATGCATTTCCCAGGTTTTTCACCTGATTCAGTGGAATTTTTAGTGAGGGAAAGAGCCATTTGTGGAATAGGGGTTGAAACTTTGAGCATTGATCCAGGATACTCAAGGGATTTTTTAGTTCATAAAATATTATTTGAAAACAATAAATTTGCAATTGAAAACCTTACAAATATTAAATTTTTACCATTAAAGAATTTTAAAATGATCGCACTTCCGCTAAAAATTGTTGAGGGCTCAGGTAGCCCTGTAACAGTTATTGGCTTAATTTAATATTATGGAAACTTATTTGCTTTTTTAAGAGCATTCCCTAAAATTTTTAAATAGTTTTCTTTGGGGATTTCTATTGCCCCGAATTGCCTTAGATGGGGAGTAATATATTGTATGTCCAAAAGTAAATATCCATTATTTTTTAGAATATTTACAAGAGCATTAAGAGCAACTTTCGATGCATTTTTCATTCGGCTGAACATTGATTCACCAAAAAATGCTGAACCAACAGCTACACCATAAAGACCTCCTACAAGTTCATCATTATACCACGATTCCACACTATGTGCATAACCCAATTTATATAAATTAATATAGCTACCAATAATTTCGTCTGAAATCCAGGTTTCCTTTCTAGCAGCACAAGCATTTATTACATCCTCGAACCTGGTATTAATTTTTATCACATAAATATTTTTTTTAATAACCTGTTTTAAACTTCGGGATATTTTAAAATCTTCCAATGGAATAATTGCTCTTGGATCAGGTGAATACCAATAAATTTTATTATCTTCTGGATCTGCCATTGGAAAATAACCAGTAGTATAGGCAGCAAGTAATAAATTAGATGGAATAATATTTAATTTGTTTCTTTTTGTTTCCAAGTTAATCACCAAAACATGTTCCTACAGATTTTGCAGCAAAAATTAATTGTGAATCTGGTGACACAAGACGTAATTTACCTATTGCTTTTTCGATAGGAACAGTTACAACTTCTCTTCTTTGTAAACTAACCATTACACCAAATTTTCCCTGAGAGGCTGTTTGCAGTGCAATTGAACCAAATCTTGTTCCTAAAATTCTATCATATGGTGTAGGACTTCCACCTCTTTGAACGTGTCCAAGTACAGTTACACGGGTTTCAAGTCCTGTTTCCTGAGAAATTTTTTCTCCAACCAATTCACCTATTCCACCTAATCGGACTGGGTCAGTTCTTTTTTTATCTAATTCTTTGACTACTATATCACCACCAACAGGTTTTGCCCCTTCAGCTACACACACGATACTGAACCTTGCACCTTTACTTCTTTGTAGCACTGCTTTATAAACATTTTCCCAGTGGAAAGGAATTTCTGGAATTAAAATAATATCAGCTCCACCAGCGACACCAGCTCCAAGTGCAATCCAACCAGCATATCGTCCCATAGTTTCAACTACCATAACTCTATGATGAGATGAAGCTGTCGTTTGTAATCTATCAATTGCTTCGGTGGCGACTGCCCTTGCAGAGTCGTGGCCAAATGTTATATCAGTCGCATCTAAATCATTATCAATTGTTTTGGGAATACCAATTATGTTCATACCAATTTTGCCAAATTTATGAGAAATATGCATAGTTCCATCGCCGCCTACAGCAAAAAGCACATCGAGTTGCCAGTTACGATAATTTTCAAATGCCTGTTCCGACGCATCAATAATTCTAACTCCTGTTGGTCCTTCAACTGGATAGTTAAAAGGATCACCTTTATTAGACGTTCCCAAAATTGTTCCCCCTACATTTATTATACCTGTTACATCAAGTGGTGTAAGTACACGCATTCTGCCTTCGACAAGTCCCTCAAAACCATCCAATATTCCAATGACAGTGGCATTAAAATAATTCATAGCAGGTTTTGCAATGCTTCTTATTACAGCATTTAAACCAGGACAATCCCCACCACCAGTTAGAATACCAACTCTTCTTAATTGCATTTTTCACCTTTATGTTTTAATAACGCCATAGTACACCAATCCCATGCTTTGAAAATTTATCAGATATACTATTTGAGACAATATTCATAGATACTTTATATTTTCTTAAAAGCGGAGGAAGTAATGTTCTAATAGAACCGACTCTTAAATTTTTTGACAGACACTGACTGCATTCCTTTGCGTCTTTGGTCATAACATAACCACAGTTTGCACACTCAATCAATATTTTATCAGTATTATCAGTTAAAGCTACAATTCCGGCTCTTCCTTCCTGAATAACTTTCAAAGCATTTTTAATACCTAAACTTGCATTTGTATTTTTTTCAGATCTTTCCAAAATTTCTGTAATAAGCTTCATTTCTATATTGCGTTCATATTTTTTAAATACATCCTGTGCTGCAGCAATCATATCATTAATAGATGTTTCTTTAGAAACATGTATACTGCCAATAATTCTTACTTGATCAGTATGAATATTCTTTTGATATAATTCTGTTTGAGAATCTAAACCAGCGAGAACAATTTCTTTAATATAATAATTTCTCTGCATATTTTCGAGCGAAGTTAAACTTTCTTTCCAGAATTTTTGTATTTCTTCATTAATATGTCTTTCTATTATTTCTTTTGTATCTCCACCACGTAAGCCAGGAATTGCTTTTTCCCTTAACACTTTTTCCGGTGGTGAGTGCTTGATCTGCCATAACAAAGTATTCTCTGAAATACGCTCTTCCCATTCCTTAACAACCTCATTCATTGAAACAACATAATAATGTATTTTTTCCGCTTCAACTTTAATTATCCCAATATTTCGGTATTCTTCTAAAAGCCAATCAAGTTGTCCCAAACTCGGTTTCCCCCACCATACTTCATTAATAACATTTACCCTTGGATGTGCTATTTCAAAAAATTCAAGAGAGAGAAAAGCAATAAATGATTTACCATGTAGATCACCATACTCAACTTCATCCAATATTTTTCTCTCAAGTTGTTCAAATTTCTTCAATGTATCCTGAGCAATACTCTTCTTTATCTCCTTCAAAGAATCTTTTAACCAGATTAAAGCAATCGATCTATTGTTTTTACCGAACTGTGATGGGTCCATATTAAGATAAACACTGAGAACTTCCTGTGATTGTTCATTTAACATTTTTTTAAATATTGAATGTAATTTTAACATAACAACCTCTTCTGACATTTAATATTATTATTTAAATTTATACTAAAAATTTTCTCCATACCATCAATAATTGATTGAACTCATTTTCTGGTTTTGGAGTTGGTTTAGGTTTTGATTCGATCAATTTGAAATTTTCCTTCAAATGATTTTCTAATTTTTGAATATCGACAGGATAAGGTGGTCCATCGTTTTTAAAATTTTTACTTATTTGTAAGAAAATAATCAAAAAACCACCAGGTTTTATTAGCTTTTGAATGTTATCAAAATATTCCAGCTGCCTATCAGGATGAATTTCTGTACTTAAAGAATATTCTACCAAATAATCAAATTTATGCAATAATCTGCCAGGTAAATCAAAAAGGTCTAAATAAATTGTTTCAATTACTGACTTCAATTTTCTGACTTTTTTGCGTGTCTGATTAATCACACTTTGAGAAGGAGTAATGACTGTAACAAGATAATTATTTTGTGCAAACCGCGTGACATCCTGACACAATACACAACCAATTATTGCAATTTTACCAGTTTCCGAGAAATACTCACTTCCCAGAAGTTCCTTTAAAGAAGGAGTAGGATTATTTGTATCCAACTCGGATAATTTTTCTTTATATCTCTTTTCCCAGTATTCGGGAGTGTAATCGATAATTTGTTCTGTCATATTTTTATAAATTTAAATTTTCTCTAACAATTTCACAATTGGTACATTCGCAAATGCTCCTAAGATATTCAAATGAATAAATGCCCGTATCGTGCCCATCCATCCAGATTATTTTTATTGCATATAATCCGACCTGTTCTATATCAGCTATATCATATTTTTTATCATCAGTAAGCTGTTCTAACTTTTCTTTTTCAAGTTTGCAATATGCACATGGGCATGAATCTCTGAGTCTTCTATATGTATGTTTTCCATAATGTCTATCGTCCCATTCCACAGTTAGTTCATTTACATCAGACTTATATATTTTTAATGGTTGCATTTCAAAATTCTTTCTCAAGTTGTTTTCTACAAATTTTATCATAATCACAAAATTTACAAGCAATTTTTGAATTCTTATCAACAGCAAGAGGAAATTTCCCCAGCGAGATTTCGTCAATATATCTTTTTACATAATTAATTGATTGATCTATAATTTCCTTCATTTCATTTTCCTTTTTTAGGATCCCATACCTCTGTTTTGTTTTTGGATACGCTTTATCGATATAGCGATCGCATGCTACTAATATTGTTTCGCTAACTTTATCACTCAAAGTATAATAGATAGCTGCTGATGGAGTATATTTTTTATTATATTTTAAACTTAATATTTTTTCAATTGCATAAAGATATATCGGAAGCTGTAGTGCCAGACCTTCTAAGATATCTTTAAACTTTGCTAAATTACTGCCTGTTTTATAATCAATAATTACAAAAAAATCATCTCCCATATCGATCCTATCAACTTTTCCTCGAATTTTATATCCATCGATTTCAATTGGCTCTGGTATACTAATTCTTGTATCAAACCTTTTACTACCTCCGACTTTTGTTCCAAAAGCAGCTTCAAAATATGTCGGCTTAACCTCAACATTTCTTCCCTGTTCATAATAAATAAATTTTTCCAATATTCCACCCCGATCGACTCCACCAATTATTAATTCTTTATCTAAAAATACAAGCAAATCCTCTGTTTGAATTGCCTCTAATTTTTTCCTTGCGATTTCTTTAATTTCTTGAATTGCTAAACTTATCTCAACATCATTGCAATCTCTTAGTATTGGCAAATTATTTTGAACTCTTTTTTTATAGAATTCAAATAAAATTTCATGCAAAATACTTCCCCTTTCAAGTGGAGTTATCCCCTCTTCTGGTTCTTTTATCGCACTTACCTTCAGAAGATTATTCAAAAAATAATTAAATGGGCATTTTGCATATTGTTCTAATTGTGTTATAGAGTATATTTTATTTTTTTGTGAACTTAACTTCTTTAGAGCAGGTTGATTTAATTTATTCTGTATAAATCCATTATATTCAAACTCAATATCATCAGAATATCTATTCTTTTCCACATTCATTGCATTTTTAATATATTCGATAACACTTCTCAATCCATCATCAAACTCATTGAGTACTATTGATTCAGGATTTATCCCAACATTAAAACCAATTTTACTTAATAAATCTTCGTAGTTAAATTCAATATCATTTAATTTCTGCTTTAATCCATCTTCATAATTTTGTATATCAACAACTTCAAGTAAATCATCTAAAAAAGGTGATCTGACAAGCTCCACATCTTCATCCTGTTTTGGATAACTCAAATAAAGTTGTTCATCAAAATTTGTTAAACATTGATAGAAAAGATAACGATGTTCGGTTAAGTAATATTTCTCTTTTAATTTTTGCCTTTCTTTACTAAAAAATATTTCGGGTGTGTATGCTTGTGGAAACTCCCCATCAACTAAACCTATAATAAACATTGTGTCAAATTTCAAACCTCGTGTTTCCTCAAATGAAGTAACATAAACACCATAACCATACTTCTGCCGAATGTTATATCTTGTTTGTGAAATAGCAGCTTTCAACTTATCTATATAGAAACTTAAATTATATACTTCATCCTTACCGTTTTCTAAAATCAACAATCCTGTTAATTCATCCAAAATGTTAATAAATTTTTGATATGCTCGTGTATCTTTTTCAAGTAAATCGATATTATCATAATTATAATTCAAGATGTTTTCTGATATTTTTAAACTTTCCAAAGTGTTTAAAAGACTAACTCTAAATTCTAATGGTGTAAATTCATGCTTTAAATTTCTTAAGTATCTATCGAATATTTCAAAATCTCTTTTTGCTTTTTTTAAGATTTCTATTTCTTTCTGATAACTTATTAGTGTAATTTCATCATCAACTTCATTCAATTCTATTTCAATTTGAGAAATCCTTTTATCAATTTTTTCTGTCCAGAGATTTTTTCCATAAATAATTTTTAGATTTGAGGAAACAGTGATAAGATTACCAGAGCTTATTTTAACTCCATCATCCTCAAACGTAAAATAAGGGCTTGAGAGAGTTCTCATCAAATCTCGCCGTAAATAATTATTTTGCAGAACATTTAGCAAAGAAATTATTGAAACTACTACAGGTGATTGATCAAGTGCAAATCTGTCCGTAATGTTAGCGGGTATACCATAACGACTAAAAATTTCATGGAAAAGATTTGTGTAAAGTTGAGGCTGATACATGCAAACGCATATTTTACTTAAATCTTTTTGAGGATTCTCATTTATGATGAATTTAATAATTTTCGCAATAGTTTCAACTTCTTCTTGACGAGTTTCTGCAGTAATTAATGTAATTTTACTCTTGAATTCTGTATTCTGTATTACATTGTTTTCTCTAAATAAACTTTTTATTATATAACTTCTGAATTTTTCCGAATTCTCGGTGGTCTTTGTGACCAGATTAAATCCCATTTTTCTGAATTTTTCATAATTTTCTTTTAAATGACCGAATAATTCATCATTATCAAAGTGATAATCAAAAGAAATTATAGTTTCAACATTTCGAGTGTTGAATGAAAATTTAGAAACATTATCAATTAATGTGATTTCTGGATCAGTAAACTCATCAAAGCCAGTTATTATTATTTTCTCCAGCTCTGGAAAAGTATCAAAAAATTTCTCGATTATCGAATGATCAAAAACTAATTCATTTAACTTTTTATAAATTCCACCTAAATCAATAAAAGAATTATCAAGCAACTTTTCATATTCTTGATAAATCAACAGTATATCATTTAACTTTTCCCTTTCACTCTCTTCAGCATTATCAAGTTCAGAATATAAATTTGAAATATAAACTCCAGATTCTTTTAAATAATTGATAACCGATATAATCTTATTAAAAGTACCTTTAGGTATTGAAATTTTATGAGTTGCTGAAATAAAATATTTTAAATCATTTCTACAATTTTTTATTGCCTGTTCAAATAAAATAGCCTGAGTTGTGGTATTAAGAAATTTTAATGGAGGGAAAAATATTTCAAATAATTTTATAGCAAAAGTTTCTAATGTATACAAATTAAAAGCAGGTGCGGCTGTATTATTTGAAATCTTTAATAATTCTCTTTGAAGTTCTCTTACCTTTCTTCGAGTTGGTACAATTAATATAAAATTATTATACTTACCATTTTTTACATTCAGGTATACCTCATTATATACATCCTCAATTGGTGCGCAATTTTTGTATAAAATAATCGGCATATAACAAGTTTACAATTAATTAATATCTAAAACGAGCAGGTACATACTTTTCATATAATTCAAGCAACTTTTTCAAAGAAATTGAATCAAGATCTTCATCGTCACGATCCCTTTTTCTAAACATTTCATAATCTTCAAGTTCATACCTATCCATTTTATGAGTATAATCTCTTAAAGTTTCAATTATTTTATGTTGTTCAGATTTTGTCATAGATATTTCCTTCCGAAATATTTTTTATTGAATGAAGAGATAATTCTTGGTTACAAAATTAGGCTTTTTCATAATTAGAAGTTAAGTTAGACTTATTAATTTTGTATGTGATCGATATATATGTGTAATATTGTAATGGTATTTGGAGAATCCAATTTAAAATTCCTCCATATAAAAAAATTACATATTGCCTTGTCCATGTTATTAAATCAACCAACTGAAGTTTATACACAATTAAAGACGACGCTGACAGAGCCACTCCACCAGAAATAAACCAAAACGGAATCCTTGATAGGAATGCTTTCATAGAAAATGGATCATTAAAAATTGGAGAAATGAAAGCATACCACAATCGTTCTGCACCCCATCCTAAATAAAAAATAAAACAGGATATGACTAATATAGAATAAAAATATTTTAAGCTAATTTCAACTGGGAAAAAGAGTGTTAACATGAATACCAACAATGTAAAAATTAAGCTGTAAAAAAAATTTCTCAAAATACCTTTTATTGGGCGTTGGGATTTACTTTTCAAAAGATAATTTGCTATATATCTACCATCAATCATAATTACGCAACAGCTAATATTTTACTAACATCACCAGCACCTTCTCGCAAAACAACTGGTGGTTCTTCAGTAAAATCAATTATAGTAGATAAATCAGATACTTGCATACCACTATCCAAAATTAGATCTACCTTGTTTTCATATTGGTTTTTAATAATTTCGGGATCTTGCAACACATTTCCTGATTGATCAGTAACACTGGCACTTAAAACTGGATGTCCAAGTTCCCTTATAATCATTTGTGAAACTATATTATTCGGTACCCTTATACCAACCGTTTTTCGTTTAGAGATTAAACTTTTGGGTAACTGTTTAAGCCTGCTGGCTGGCAATATAAATGTATATGGTCCAGGAATTAAATGTTTCATAACTCTATAGGCTGTATTCGAAACCACAGCATATTCAGCTATATGACTTAAATCTGAACAAATAAAGCTGAAAGGTTTGGAAGGGTCTTGATTTTTTATCTGATAAATTTTTTCAATAGCTTTCTTACTGAAAATGCTACAACCTATTCCATATACTGTATCTGTTGGGTAAATTATTATACCATCATTTTGTAAGATTTCCACAGCACGTTTGATATGTCTGCCCTGTGGATTTTGAGGGTGAATTTTTAGATACATTCTATTATCTCCTGGTTAATTTTTTGATTATTAGTTAAAGTTGTAACTAATGTAAGTCCCGATCCACCTCCTTCCTTTAAGTTCTTTGATGTGCTTGATGATTTTCAGCAAATTCTCTATTAAACATTTCAAAACTGTTTTCAAATTAATAAACTAGCTACAATTATATTAAACATTTTTTTGGAAATACACAAGTTTAATTATTTCGTCTATTTGATAGATAAACGGAATTTTGTTAATAAATGCTAAATTTGATATATTTTATAAAAATTCAGTTTATATGAAAAAACTCCATTTCAAATATTTTTATGCACTTATAATTCTTCTTCCCCTCCTTGGGTGTACAGGTTCGAAACAGACAACTGAACAAACTGCAATAGAAAACAAAGTTGAAAACCGGGAACGCGCTCTCGATCACTTTGTAAACGGTTCGATATATGATCAACAAGGCGACTATGCCAGAGCAATTCTGGAATACCAGGATGCCTTGCGTTATGATAATGACCCTGCAATCTACTATGCTCTATCAAAAAGTTACGCTGCATTAGGTAAACTTGATTTAGCAATCGATGCTGCAAATTCAGCAGTTAAACTTGATCCAAAGAAAAAAGAATATTACTTTAATCTTGCGGACCTCTACTTGAATTCGGGTAATTCGACAAAACTAATCAGCACTTACCAACAAATTATAGCCCTTGATTCATCTGATTATAAAGCTTGGACTAATCTTGCCAGAATTTATCAGATATTCAGAGATTACCAAAATGCAGTTAAGACTTACCAACAAATTTTAAATCGATTTGGTCCTGAAACCGAAGTGCTTTCTCAATTATCTTTTTTGTATTCTTTACAGAAAAAAACAGAAGAATCTATAAAACTAATGCGTCTCGCTTTAGATATCGAACCAGGTAATATTGACTTCAAAAAACAACTGGGAGCATTATATATCTCTATTGGAAATTTAGATTCAGCACTCATCATTTACGAGGATATAGTAGAACAACTCCCAACCGATGTAGAATCCAGAGCTTCTTTATCACATATTTATTTATTGAAACAAAATTATGAAAAAGCATCTGAACAATTTGATTTTATACTGAAAGATGAACTAATCCCACTGGAATCTCAATTAAGGTATGGACAACTTATTGCATCTTTCATTCAAAAAGACTCAGCAGTTGCACCTTATGCATTAAAACTTTTCGAGAAAATAAAATCTCAATATCCAGATGACTGGAGATCCTATTTTTTCATAGGACTGATTGCCTCAAGCATGAAAAACAATGAATTGGCTATCCAAAATTTTGAAAATGCACTCAAACTTGAAAAAACCAATACTGATCCATGGGTTTACTTAGCCTCATTATATTTCGAAAAACAAGAATATCAAAAAGTAATAGATTTGCTAGTCCTATCTCAGAATTATATTCCAGAAGATTTAAGAATATATTTATTAATGGGAATTTCATATCAAAGAATTAATATCCTAGATAGTGCTGCTATTACTCTCGAAAAAGCATATCAAATAGATGAAAAAAACCTAGATGTAATTATTTCCCTGGCTCTTGTTTATGACGACTTAAAAAATTATGAAGAATCTGATAGCTTATATGAAAAGGGGTTAAGATTTTATCCCGATAGTCATTTGTTATTAAATAATTATGCATACAGTTTAAGTGTAAGAGGTTTACAACTGGATCGAGCTTTAAAAATGGCACAGCAAGCTCTCAAACAACAACCCAAAAATCCATCTTACCTTGATACATACGGCTGGATCTACTTCCAACTTGGCAATTACTCAGAAGCATTAAAATATATAAAATCAGCAGTTGAAGAGGGTGAAGTAAGTTCTGTAGTGCTGGAACACCTTGGTGATGTGTATTATAAATTGGGTGAGCCTGAAAATGCTTTGAAATACTGGAAAGAAGCATATACAAAAGATAAAAACAACGAAGATTTAAGAAAAAAAATTGAAAAAGGGAGTTTGTGAAAAGAATCTGGATATACTTTACTCTCACATTATTTCTATTTATTGGATCATGTGCACCAACTAGGGAAACTTCGATGAAATTTATAAAAGCCACTGATTTTGAAGAGTATTTTAAACAAAAGATGCAAAACATAAAAACTTTTTACGGTACTGGAAGCATCACAATTGAATCGCCAGAGTTATCAAATAGCGCAAAATGTAAAGTTAAAATTATATACCCGGATACGCTCTTTATAGAACTTAAAGGAATATTTGGAATATCAATCGGAATGTTTCTCTTAACAAATGAAACATACATCTTTTACAATCAAATGGAGAACGAAATTGTAAAAGGCAATTTTGATAAATTCAATGAAAAACAGTACTTAAATTTGAACTTATCCTCCAGAGAAATTATTGATTTCTTTGCAGGAAAATTTTTTTACAATTACATAAACTATAAATCATCAGAACTTATAACCGACAATGAGAGCATCATTATTGAAACAATTACAAATCACCCTAAAAAAAGAATGTGGATTGATTCTAAAAATTTGTATATTAAAAAGATCATTGAATACAATGATGTAGGTGAAAATATTTTCGAGGGAATTGCAAAATCTTACGATAATAAATTAAATATACCTACCTGGATGCGTATTATTCTAAACCCAAAAAGTAGCAGCCTAACTCTTACATATAATGATATTCAAATAAACAAAACAATTGATCTTGAACTCCCTCAAATAATAAAAGAAAAACTTTCAGAATGAAACTTTTGATTAGATACATAATTATCACCATTCTATGTTTGAATTCTTATGCAGGGGATAATGATATTAAAAAAAAACAGAATGAATTACAAAAACTCCAAAAAGAAATTGATTTGTGGGAACAGAAACTAGAAAACCGACAAAAGAAAGAAAAAGCCACACTCGAACTTCTAGATTCCTATGATCAGCAATTACTTACATTGAGGAAGTTGCTAAAAAATTTAAGGGATGATCAAAAATCTATTGAAAAAGAAATTGATAAGACAAAACTAAAAATAGATGAAATTGAGAAGAAGCTTGGTTATATTAAAAAACAATATACAAAGTATGTAATCAATGCTTATAAACATGGGAAAATTTACGATTTAGAACTTTTAGTTACAGCCAAATCGTATAATCAATTATTGGTAAGATCAAAATATTTACAAAAATTTTCTGAATACAGAAAAAGAGACATTCAAAAAATTGGAGAAAAGTTTGAAGAACTTCAAACACAGCAAAATATACTTGAAAATCAACTTGTGGAATTGAATCGGATTCTTCAAAGCAAAGCAATGGAAGAAAAACGACTGTTAGCCAGATCTGAAGAGCGGAAAAAAATATTAGCACAAATAAAACGAGACAAACAAAACTTCCAAAAGGAACTCGAAAGGAAAAAGAAAGCTGTTAAAGATTTAGAAAACTTAATAGCGAAGTTAATCGAGGAAGAAGAAAAACATAAAGAAAAAGATATAAAAACATCTTACTCTGAATCAACGCCTGGTAATTTTGAATTAAGAAAAGGCAAACTTCCCTGGCCTGTTAAATCCGGTAAATTAATTGGAAAATTTGGTACACAGCAACATCCAATTTTGAAAACCTACTCAAACAATACTGGCATCGACATTGCAGTGCCTCAAGGTACAAATGTACACGCAATTGCAGAAGGAGTTGTCGCAACTATCTGGTGGTTACCTTCATATGGAAATCTTCTAATTATCAATCACTTCAATAATTATCGCACGGTATATGCAAACTTGTCTGAAATAGACGTAAATGAAGGCGACAGAGTAACCGAGGGAACAATTATCGGTAAAAGTGGAGAATCAATAAACGGTGCACAAATCCACTTTGAAATCTGGAAAGGACGAGAAAAACAAAATCCTGAATTATGGTTGCACCCACAGGAATTTGCTAAGAGATGAAAAGCAAAGAATCAAAATTTATATTCATAACCATTTTTATATTTATCACTCTTTCATACATTTTATCAGGAGTTTTTAATACACTTGATATACATATAACCGATTTAAAGTTCAAACTGCGTGGAGAAATCCCTATCGATTCATCTATAATTATTCTTTATCTGGACAATGAAGATATAAATGCACTTGGAGGATTACCATTAAAAAGAAATTATTACGCACTCGCTATAAATATTTTAAACGAGTTAAATGCAAAGGTTATTGGTCTTGACGTTGCCTTAACAGAGCGCAGTGTAGACAAACCTGAATACGATGGATTATTAACAAAAACTGTAAGTGCAAAAAACAATGTTGTTCTCAACAGCTACTTTAATGCAATATCTGAAGAGGAGCCGAATCTAACATCCAGATTACCTGAAAATATAGGTTATAAAATCAATACTTCAACAAAATTCCTCTCAGGTGAAAAACTAAACCTTCCATTTCCTGAACTTCAACAAGCAGCTTATTCAATTGGTCATGAAAATCTTACTGAGGATGGGAAAATTCCCTTATTCATTACTCAAACAAATGGACTTATGCCAGCTTTTGCATTTGAACTCTTTAGAGCATTTGTTAATGTCGAAAAAGATAAACTGAAAATCAATAATGCAAGAGTTTTAATAGAAGCATCAGATAGAAATTATATCATACCAATTAACAAAAATGGAATTGTAAATTTAAATTACACTGGTAGCGCTAAAACTTTAAATGCAATACCCCTTGTCGAATTCTTGCAGGCATACAATCTTCACAAAAGAGGTGGAATTACTGATATAGATGTGACATCAGTTAAGGAAAAAATTGTGATTATTGGTATTGTAGCCTCAGGTCGCAGTACATTTGTTAAATCTCCATTTTCATCACAATTTCCAGCTATTGGTTTACATGCAATTTTTATAGATAATACTCTTAGAAACAGATTTTTATATCCAACACCAACATTATTAGAAATCTTTTTAATTTTAATAGCCGGATTAATATTTTCTTATCTCGCATTTAAACATAATGAATTGAAAACACTTGTATTTCTTTTTATATATATAATTTTCTATTTCAGCTTATCCCTTTTATTGTTCAGCATTTTCAATTTCGACTTAACAATTTCCAAACATTTTATAATTTTAATAATCCAGATGACTTCAATTTTGATTTACAGAAACTACCTTGTAAAAGAGAAAATATTTAATCTCGAAAACGAAAGGGATACAATTAAAAGGAAACTTCACGATCGTGAAGAAAAGTTGATCAAGCTTCAAAATGAACTACGAAAAGCTGAGTTAGAAAACGCATTACAGAAAAAAGGAAAATTAGTAAATGAAATTAAAAAATTTGAAAAAGAAGTAGATCTTCTAAAATTACAAATTACACAATATGATGAATTTGCACAAGTACCAGAAAGTTACGAGAACTTTGAAGGTATAATTTACTCTGAAACAAGTCCTATGAAAAGTGTTGTTGAATTTCTAAAAAAAATCGCAGATAATGATTCGCCCGTATTGATACTTGGAGAGAGCGGAACTGGCAAAGAGTTGATAGCAAGAGCAATTCATAGAAAAAGTAAACGCGCTGCCAAACCTTTTGTAGCTTTGAATTGTGGTGCATTAACTGAAACATTACTTGAAAGCGAGCTATTTGGATATGAAAAAGGTGCTTTTACTGGTGCCGTAAAAGAAAAGCCGGGTAGATTTGAACTTGCTGATGGAGGTACAATTTTTCTAGATGAAATAGCTGAAACAAGCGAAGCTTTTCAGGTAAAATTATTAAGAGTGCTTCAGGAAGGAGAATTTGAAAGGGTAGGTGGAACAGAGACAAAAAAAGTGAATGTAAGAGTGCTAGCAGCTACCAATAAGAATATAGCTGATGATATTAGTGAAAAAAAGTTTCGTCAAGATTTATATTACAGATTAAGCGTATTTGTTATAAACCTGCCTCCTTTGAGAGATAGGAAAGAAGATATTCCAATTTTAATCAAACATTTCATAGAAATTGAAAACAAAGATATAAAATGTTCAAGTGAAGTTGTTGATCTCTTATTAAAATATCAATTCAATGGAAATGTGAGAGAATTGCAAAGTATTATAAAACGAGCTGTAGTGCTTGCTACAGCCGAAAAGCGTACCTATATAAAAATAGTGGATTTGCCTGAAGAAATCCAGAAATTACAAAAAAACAAAGAAGACCTTGCTGAACGCATTATAGATTCATTGAGAAGAAAAAATTTTTCTAAAAACTCTATATCTGAGACAGCAAAAGAACTTAGTGGAATGAACCGCAGTACAGTAGCAGAATATTTTAGAGGTTTTTGCTTTAAAAAGATAGTAGAAAAAGAATATAAGCTTGAGGAGGCAATTATAGAAATTGCTGGCACAAATGAATTGGAAATAATAAATCGAGTAAATAAAAAGGTTATTGAATATCTCAAAAACACTTTAGAAAATATCGAAAAAAACAAGGATTGGGAAGAAAATTTAATGAAAAGTAGGCCTAAATTTAAAAATTTACCCCAAAAATTCCACTTCTATCTTGAAGAAATAATAAAGCATTACATAAAGGGAGAATTTAAATTTAATCTTTAAAATACGACGGATTTTTAGCATTCCGGCAGTTCAAATGCAAATTCCGGCAGTTGAACAAAAATGTACCCGATGTATTTCTAATTTTTCCAATAAGTAAAACCTTTAAAATTTGTTAAAAATAAAGATATTGAAAAAATTATTTACTACTTTCTTAGTATTAGGGTAATATAAAATTATCTGGCATTATAATTGGAGCTAATACAGCCAGTATGAAAAGAAAAATTCAAAATAACATTGAAAAAAATTCCATCCCGTTGTCCACAAGTTTTGTTTTTTTAAATAACTGGGCTAGTGGGGAGAAACAGCGGGATGGTAGAGTTTATAAAAATCATTATTACAAAAAATATAAGGAGTAATTATATGCATAATTTAAAAATATCAACATTAATAATAGCTCTTATCTCCATATTTCTTATCACTGGTTGTCAAAAAGACACCATAGTTGATCCAGGTTCAATATCAGAAGATGATTATTTAAAACAACAGGCAATTAGTGCCGAAGAAGTTGCCGGATACATAAATACAGAAGAAATATCAATTGATGATGAATACGAAAAAGATATGAACTACGACGATTTCGGTATGTTAAAAACCACATATCCAGTAACACCTCTAAAATGGGCTAGAAAAATTGATAGAGTGGTAAAAACATTATTTGTTGAACAGCTTAACGATACAATAAAAGTTGTGACTATTGTAAAGGATATTTCGGGTAGATTTATCATTCAAGCTGTAAAAGATTCTAACAATGTCTTAGATACAATAAGAATTATAAAGCCTTATACATCAACAATTACTCGGAAAGTTAGATTTTTAAAAGTAAATAATAACAACGACTTTAAGAAAAACTGGAAACCGATTGCAATAACACTAGTTGAAGGGAAAACAAACATCAAGAATTTCTCAATTTCAACACTTGAAGTCATGACATCAGCTGATACAGCAATTATAAACGATCCATTAACCTACTGGGTAAAGTTGGCACCTGGCAAAGGTGGTGTTGCTATTGTAAAACCCGGCGATGCTTTTATTATCAGAGTCACAGTTGCAAGCGAAATCCCTCAACCTGAATATGCATGTTTAAGAACAGGTATTGATGCTGGATTTAAGCGTCATCGCGCACGCTTTCTGATGGATTTGGTAAGTGAGACTGAATCAAACGGTGTTTATACACGAGTTTACCAAAAAATATTTGCTGCACGACTTCCTATGGGAATTTCTTTTGGACATATGAATGCAATCGTTGATGTGATGTCATATAATTCAATTAATGATGATACTGACCCATATATGAATTCATTCTGGGGTATGCCATATTTAGTAAAAAGATTTTAAGTGTTTCGAATTCATAACTCCTCTCCCGTCTCCAGTTTATGCTGGAGGCGGGAAAAGAAGTTTTTTTAATAAAAAATTTTATATTAAATTAAAATTATGAAAACTTTCTTAAAAATAACAATAAGCCTGCTTCTATTACTAAATGCTTGTCAAAAACAAACACCAGTCGAACTGGTTGATAATACTGACGATTCAAATTTGATCAACATTCAAACACTGCCTCCATCCGTAGATTCACTCTACATAATATCAGGTGAAGATTCAAGTGGAAATATTGGAATGTGGAATTCAAAATTCTTTGCTAAAATGGTTTTTCAAGCCATTAGAATCGACCGAGCAATTAAATCAGATAGTTTTGTGATTGCAGAAGCAATCTTTTTTGATAAAAACAATCCTATCAGGCACAACAATAGAACTATTGCATATCCATCATTCGATATTGGTCTATTGAGATTTAACAATCAGATTCTTAACAAATTTCAACGTAGAATTATGGTCCCGATGCATGGAGATTCTGCAATTGGTTATCGATATCACTTGCGCAATTCATATGAATACAATTATATAAACAGTTGGTCTTCAAGTGGCAACGATTCTTTTCCTCCTATGGAATTCACAATAAACACCCCTGCCCAAATTCGGATTACAAATTTAACAGCTGGCTCAATTAGTGTAACTGAACCACTAAATATTAAATGGAACTGCTCAAACCCCGAAATTAATTTATTCATAAGTGCAGAATCTGGAAGTCTACTACAACGTCAACTTATTCCAGTACTTCATCTCAAAATAAAAAACACAAAGGGGGAAATAACTATACCTGTCAGAATTCTTGAATTGCTTCCCGTAAGGAAATATTCTCGTTTTATGTTCACATTTACATCTGAAAACAAATTTACAAGAGAAATTTCAGGATATCCAGAAAAAATTCTAATCTATACCGCCTCAGTCCATAGCATTATGATGAACTTACAACCATAGGTTGAATGAAAAAATCCAGATTTAAAATTTTTACTATCATTCTAATCCTTATAATGATTATAAATCAATTAATATTTTCACAGCATCTTGGCTCAAGCCGGAGCATTGGTATGGCAGCTGCAACTGCTAATACTGTAGATATAAACTCATTAGACTGGAATCCTGCAAGTTTAATCTTCATCAGTGATTGGAGATTAGACATTACAAACTTTATAAACCCATCTATAATTAATTCAGGATTATCTTTTCATAATTTTGGGATAGCCAAAAAATTTGCAGACAAACACACTATTGCAGTAAAATACTCTCCAGGTTCTTTCCTAGAATTTTTGATTCCGAGCACAATTACATTCTTTGATTCTGAAGATAATCCAATATTAGCAAATTTTGATAAAAAAATTTCTTACAATCAGACATATTCTTTAGGCTATGGCTCTAAAATTTTAAATGATTTCGCAATCGGAGTAAGTGCAAGATTTTATGAAATTAATATTTCTGACACCAAATATTCACTCGATACAAACAACATTATCAAATCTCAAATTTTTGATTACACATCAACTCAATGGAGTGTTGATCTTGGTGGTATTTATGAATTAAATCAAAATTTAAATCTTGGATTTATATTTAAAAATATTTTTGTAATAAGAGAAAGTGAATTAAATGAAAATCTTAAAGATTATCAGTTAACTTTACCTAAAGTTTTAAGGTTTGGTTTATCCTATAAGACTGAAAATAATTTTCTTTTTGCGTTTGATTTAGACACAAAGAAAAATTTAAATTTTGGAATTGAACTGCCTGCATTAAGTTTTTCTAAATTTAGAACTGGTATATATTCAAGCAATTTCAATAAATTTGATGCAGCAGCCATTGGATTGGGACTTGTTTATCAAAACTTTCAATTCGATTTGAGTTATCTAAAATTTATCAATCAAAATAATAGAAGAGGAATTTCTAATTTACAATCATTCTATGAATCAAATTTATTGGATTTAGATTATAACTTATTTACTCCGGATAGAATATCTTTTTCTATTGGAATAAAGTTAGGTAAAATTAAAGAACAGCTTGTAAAAATTGAATATGTTGAAATTTTTGGAGAAGTATATCCATCAGCGTATCACACTTATGCATTTAGACCTATTGGAAAGGCAAGGATTAAAAATATATCTTCAAAACCTGTTGAGGCTAAAATTAGTTTTTATATAAAGGATTTCATGAATGAACCGACACAAACCAAACCAATAAAATTATTATCTGGAGAAAGTTCAGAAGTTCCAATTTTTGCAATTTTCAACAAAGCAATTCAATTTGTTAAAACTTTTTCAATACATGATGGGAACATATTTGTTTATGCAGAACCAACTAACGACTTTGATGATCGCTATCAAACACCTGTTATTATTAGAGGGAGAAATGATTGGAACGGAGATGTATCTCAACTTAGATATTTCATAACTCCCGATGATCCAGAAGTTTTGAAATTTTCACGGAACACAATTCAAAAAAACAAAGTTGGTGATGTTAACAGTAAATTATCAAAGTTTGAAAATGCAAAGATTATTTTCGATGAGCTTTCAAAATTTATAACATATATAAATGACCCAAATCAAAGCACAGATTTTGTTCAATATCCGGCAGAAACGCTCAATTTACATGGTGGAGATTGTGACGATATAACTGTTTGTTACTCAGCTTTGCTTGAAAGCATCGGAATTAAAGTAGCTCTGATCGATGTTGTCCCACCAGATAATCCAAAAAATGCACATATTTATTTAATGTTTGATACCGAGTTATTTGCAGAAGATGCCCATTTAATTAGTGACAATTCAAAAAAATATATTATCAGAAAAAACTCAGATGGTAAAGAAAGCATCTGGATTCCAATAGAAACAACCCTGATATCAAAAGGTTTTATGGAAGCCTGGAATTATGCTGCCACAGAGTATTTCAATGAAGCATTGATAAATAACGGTTTATCAAAAGGCTGGATCCGTATTGTTGATTTAAACTTAACATATTAAGGAGTTCAACTATGAAAAAGCTAAAAATTATTTTACTTTTACTTTTTATAATCACATTAGATATTGTACCACAAATAAAACTTGCTTCTTTAAAAGGTGATGTAAAAATTAGAAAGGGTGTAAGCGAAGAGTGGCAAAATATAAAAGCAAATGCTCTGTTAAATATAGAGGATGCAATTTCCATTGGTAAAAAATCAATGGCAGTAATTGAAATAAACAAGCAAAAGAAAATTACATTACCTGAAGAATCAATTGTTGAAATTTCTGACCTTAGGGATCTTACCAAAGAAGAACTATTATTAAAACTTGCAATGGATCATATACTTGCAGTACCACAACAGGACAGGCAGAACGACCTTATGCCAGCACCATCTGCAATTATACACGGTGAAAAGAAAATTAACTCTGAAGACATCCTAAAAAAAGGCAACTTAGATATAGCTATCAAAACATTAAATGGGGCGAAAACCTTATATAGTAACAACTTTTATGGCAGCTGTGCTCTTAGAATAAAAGAAGTTTTAAGATTATTCCCAGATCTACCTAAATCTGCGGATTACAAAATTCTGGCCGCTTTAGCTCTTGAGAGAGCAGAACTCTATGAGGAAGCTTTAAACGAATTTCATTCACTGAACACAGAGAACTTAACCCCTGAGCAAAAGTCATTAGTAGAAACAAAAATAGAAACTATAAAGAAAAAATTTAACAATTAATTATTTTCCAAGGGACAACCTATCTCCCAGATATCTAGGTAAATTTGCCGCATATATTTTTGCTGCAGCCGTTTTAACATCGTACTCAGCTCTAATATTCTCATAAGTAAAATTTTCAGTATCAAAGATTCCGAAACTTAAACGACGATCCAGATCTCTGGGTTGTCCCACACTACCTACATTAATAATATATCTTTCCTCTCTACTTAACAAATATAAATTTGATGTATAATCTTTATTTATAATATTATTTAAAGGATTTAGAGATTTTTTTTTATCTGCAGAAGTAAAAACATCAGGGATATGTGAATGACCTATAAAGCAAATTTTATTTTCAAAATGTTTAAAATTAAAAGTTGCTTCCTGTACACTTGTTATATAATACCAGTTTTCAGGTTTGTAAGGAGATGCATGAACAAATAAAATGTCTTGAAATACAAATCTATATGATAAGCTTCTAAAGAAATCTCTTTCATCTGAAGATAAAATTTTATGGGTCCAAAGTGCAGCTTCGGCAGCATATCTACTAAAATCAGAGATATTCAAAAGGTCATATGCAACCTGGTCATGATTTCCAATAACAAAATATTTAGCATTTTCTCTTATAAGCTTAAGACATTCTTTAGGATTTGCCCCATATCCTACTATATCACCCAAGCAAAAGATTTCATCAATCTTTTTTGAAGACAAAATTGAAAGCGATTTCTCTAGTGCTTCCAAATTTGAGTGAATATCAGATAATATTCCTATAATCATTATTTTTCTTGAAATTTTAGTAACAATTTGCGTAAAGATTTAATAAAATGCAAGAGCATACAAAACTCGTTTTAATATTCCACTTTGCATTTAATTATAGATTTAATTATATTTACTTGCTTTAAAAATCCAATTAATTTGGATTTTTAGCAAATATGGTGTCCATAGTTCAGTTGGTTAGAACGCCAGGTTGTGGCCCTGGAAGTCGAGGGTTCAAGTCCCTCTGGACACCCACAGGATTTGGGATTTGAATTTTTAAAAAATCTAAATCCGAAAACCTGAAGATTAGCCCCCATCGTCTAGAGGCCTAGGACACGAGCTTTTCAAGCTTGGAACACGAGTTCGAATCTCGTTGGGGGCACCAAAACCTTGTTTTAAAAAGCAAGGTTTTTTTATATATTTAAACATGATACCCAATAATCCCAAAATTGCTTTAGTGCACGATTGGCTCACTGGTATGAGAGGAGGCGAGAAAGTCCTTGAAGTACTCTGCGAATTATTTCCTGATGCAACACTTTTCACTTTAGTTCATAAAAAAAACAGTGTATCTGTTAAAATAGAAAAAATGAAAATAATTACATCATTCCTTCAACAATTACCTAAAAGTGAAACCAAATACCAATACTATCTTCCAATAATGCCAATTGCAATTGAAAAATTAAACCTTGAAAATTTTGATATCATAATTTCAAGTAGCCATGCTGTAGCAAAAGGTGTAATTAAGAAAAACAATGCTATACATATATGTTACTGTCATACACCAATGAGATACATCTGGGATCAATACGAAAATTATTTTGGTCGTAATAGAGCTGGTTATTTAGTTCGTACAGCAATGAAGTTAGTTAGAAAACATTTACAAAATTGGGATATTAAATCCAGCAATAGGGTTGATTATTTTATTGCAAATTCAAGGAATGTACAATCAAGAATAAAAAATATTTATAATCGGCAATCACATGTAATATATCCACCTGTTGAAACAAAAAAGTTTAAAGTTTCCGAAAAAGCCGGAGATTATTTTCTTGTGGTCTCAGCATTAGTCCCATATAAAAGAATAGACATAGCTATAGAAGCTTTTAATGAACTCAATGAAAAGTTAGTTATTGTAGGAATTGGGAGTGAAATGGAAAAGCTTAAAAAGCTTGCAGGAAAGAACATAGAATTTCATGGTTGGGTAGATGAAAATCAGCTATCTGAATATTATGAAAATTGTAAAGCTTTAATTTTTCCTGGTGAAGAGGATTTCGGCATTGTTCCACTTGAGGCAATGGCATCTGGCAAACCAGTCATAGCATTTGCAAAAGGCGGTGCACTCGAAACTGTAGTTGAGGGCATTACTGGAACTTTCTTTCATGAACAGAGTAAAAACAGTTTAATTGAAGCAATTAAAAAATTTAAAACACTACATTTTGAGCCATTAAAGATTCGGGAACATACTCTTAGTTTTGATCGAGCAGTATGCAAAGAAAGGCTAAGAGCTTATATTAATGAAATTACAAACATACAGTTGTGAATTTTACGATATACCTCTCCCTAATTGATTTTAATCTTTTACTTGTTTATATTTTAACTAAAGGTATATAAACAACAAAATGTTTAACCAATTTGAGGAGGGTTTATGCCGATATCAGAAAAACTGCAAAAATTATTGCAGGATGAAAAAGTTAAATACGAAATCCTGCCACATCCAAAAGCTTATACTGCTCAAGAGGTTGCACATTCACTACATACAAGCGGGAAAATATGTGCAAAAGCTGTGATAATTACAGTTGATGGGAAATATCATATGGCGGTAATTCCTGCACATCACAAAGTAAATTTGCAAAAAATAAAAGACATTCTTAAATCGAATGAAGTTAAATTAGCAAAGGAGGATGATTTAAGAAACTTATTCCCTGATTCAGAGTTAGGTGCAGAACCTGCAATTGGTAACCTTTACAATATGCCGATGCTTATAGCATGGCAATTAGCTGAAAAGGAGGAAATAATCTTCAATGCAGGTTCACATACCGAGTGCGTAAAAATGAATTACAAAGATTACGAAAAAATAACTAAACCACTGGTTGGAGATATATCGGATATTCCATTGTAAAATATTTTATTTTATCGCTTGAGTAACTTTTTGTGCAGCTTCCTGTAAACTTTGTGCTACAGAAAAATTTAAACCAGAGTTATTCAAAATACTTGCTGCTTCTTCGGCATTAGTTCCTGCAAGTCGAACAACAATAGGAATTGTGACATTAACTTTTTTAGCCGCCTCAACAACACCTGTTGCAACACGATCACAGCGAACAATACCACCAAAAATATTTATCAAAACTGCTTTTACATTTTTATCAGCTAATATTATTCTGAAACCGTTTTCAACTGTCTCTGCACTTGCTGCACCACCCACATCTAAGAAATTAGCTGGTTCTCCACCTGCCAGCTTAATAATATCCATTGTTGCCATAGCAAGTCCAGCCCCATTAACCATACAACCAACATTCCCATCGAGTTTTATATAGTTCAAATTATACTTTGAAGCTTCAATTTCTAGCGGTTCTTCCTCATCCAGATCTCTCATTGCAACAACATCTGGATGTCGGAATAATGCATTATCATCAAAATTCATCTTTGCATCTAAAGCAAGCACTTTGCCATCAGTTGTTATCACAAGTGGATTAATCTCTGCGAGGGATGCATCCATTTCATCATATGCTTTATAAAGAGCACTTAAAAATTTTACACCGTTTTTAAATGCATCACCTTCAAGTTTGAGTGCAAAAGCTAATTTCCTTGCCTGGAAATCTGAAAATCCGATCAATGGTTCCACATATTCTTTAAATATTAACTCTGGAGTTTCCGCAGCAACTTTTTCAATTTCCACCCCACCCTCTGTAGATGCCATTACTACATTTCTTGAACGCGATCTATCTAAAGTAATTCCCACATATAACTCTTTAGCAATGCTTATCCCTTCTTCAATAAGTAATCTTTTTACAATTTTCCCTTCTGGTCCAGTTTGATGAGTAATAAGTTTCATTCCAAGCATTTGTTCTGCAAGAGTTCTTACCTCATCGATGCTTTTAGCGATTTTAACACCACCACCTTTACCTCTTCCACCAGCATGAATCTGTGCTTTAACCACCCAAACATTTCCACCAATATTTTGAGCTACCTGCACTGCTTCATCCACAGAAAAAGCAACCTGCCCTTTTGGGGTTGCCACATTAAATCTTCTTAAAATTTCCTTTGCTTGATATTCATGAATTTTCATAATTGTTCCTTCTTTGAATATTAATGAAACTAAATATAAAATATATCAAACTTAATTGCAAAAATGATTAAAATCCACACTCAATAAAAATATGTAATTAAGATTTCTAATCTATCTGATAAAAGTACATTTTGAATTATTACAAATTTTTCTATAATTTATACATAAAAACTATGATAATATCTTTCGAAGGATTAGATTTTTCAGGTAAAACAACTCAAATAAAGCTTCTGGTAGAAAAACTTCAAAGACACAAATTCAGTATTGTGTTGGTACGCGAACCTGGAGGGACTGCAATATCAGAAAAGATTAGAGAGATTCTTCTGGATAAAAAATACTCTGAGATGACTGAAATAGCTGAGCTTTTACTTTTTTCAGCAGCTAGAACTCAGCTTGTAAGCGAAGTTATTTTGCCAGCAGTACAATCAGGTAAAATTGTTATTTGTGATCGGTTTGTTGACTCCACAACGGCTTATCAAGGATATGGCAGAGGTATATCACTTGATGCTGTTCAACAAATTAACAAACTTGCAACACACAATACAATGCCAGACATTACATTTTTTATAGATATACCTCTTTCAGTAATAACACAAAGATTGATTGATTCAAATTCTTCAACTGATAGAATGGAAGCTGCAGGTAAGACATTTTTTGAAAAAGCACGCGCAGGTTATATAAACATCGCAAAAACTGAACCTGAAAGATTTATTATCATTGATGGTAATCGAGATATTGATACGATTCACGATGAAATATGGAATATTGTTCAAACGAGATTAAACATACCTTAAAGAGGATTTAAAAATGAAAAAATTGTACCGTAAATACAACTTTAAAATTGTTTTTCTATTAACATTTGTAGCTTTTTTTATAGGTTTTAAATTACAGGACTCAGATTACTTTTTTAAAATTAATAAAAGCATAGAAATTTTTGGAAATGTTTATAAAGAAATTGCATTTAATTATGTTGATGAAGTGGACCCTGAAACATTGATGAAAGCTGGTATTGAAGGAATGTTAAAAACACTCGACCCTTATACCAATTTTATTACAAGTTCAGAAGCAAGTGATGTTGAGCTTATTACTTCAGGTAAGTATGGTGGAATTGGTATAACAATAAGTCTGCGCGATAGTATGATAATCATTACATCACTTATGGAAGGTTATAGCGCACAAAGACAGGGATTGCGAATAGGAGATCAAATTATCGAAATTGATGGAAGATCATTGATTGGTGCTAAACCAGAGAGTGTCCGAAACCTGACGAGAGGAGAGCCAGGCACAGAGGTTCGGTTAAAAATTAAGCGTGAAGGTGAACCAAAACCACTTGAATTTGTACTAATAAGAGAGGAGATAAAACTTAAAAACATCACATACTCAGGTTATTTAAAAAACGGAATAGCAATAATAAAACTTGAACGCTTTACCAGAAACGCTGGAGAAGAGCTTCGTATTGCAATTAAAGAACTAAAACTTAAAGGTGATTTAAAAGGACTCATACTGGACCTGAGGGACAATCCAGGAGGTTTACTTGAATCTGCTGTAGATGTGGTTTCAAAATTTGTTCCGAAGAATAGTCCTATAGTTTCTACAAAAGGAAGAAAAATACAGAACGAAATAAAATACAACTCATTAGAAGAACCAATCCTTGAGAATATTCCGCTTGCTGTGCTTGTAAACAACAACAGCGCAAGTGCAAGCGAAATTGTCGCCGGTGCAATTCAAGATTTAGATAGAGGAATAATAGTCGGAACTAAGACATTTGGAAAAGGACTGGTACAGAATGTATTTCAATTACCATATCAATCCCAATTAAAAATTACAACAGCAAAGTACTATACACCAAGCGGTAGATGTATACAGGAGATTGAATACACACATCAAGGAGAAGCTGCTACTTTGACCCCAGATAGTTTAAAAAAAATATTTTATACGAAAAATGGCAGACCAGTTAAAGAGCTCGGTGGAATTGAACCTGATACTGTAGTCAAAACAAGAGATTTGAATCCACTTTTTACAGAACTTTTAAGAAAAGCGATGTTTTTCAAATTTGCTACAAATTATACATTAAAGTATAAAGAACCACCTGAAGACTTTTCAATTAATGGTACACTTTGTTCCGAATTTAGAAAATTTTTAGATAGCAACAAGTTCGATTATGAAAGCGATGCAGAAAAAAAACTTGAAGAGTTAACATCCCTGACAGATAATTATCCAAACAAAGAAGATATTGCAGTAGATTTAAATAATTTAAAAGTTAAGCTTCAAGGTGCAAAACAAACTATCTTTATTTCAAATCATAAAGAAATAGCGCGTATGTTACGCCAGGAAATTATGAGTCGGTATAAAGGTGAATTAGGTAGAATAGAGGCATCATATACTGATGATGACATTGTCACAACTGCTTTCAATATTATTAGTAACGAAAGTGTTTACAAAAAATTATTAGGTTTGAAAAATCTAAATTAAAATGAGTATTTCAATTTTTATATTGCTTTTAGTGATTGGTTGTGCAGTTGGCTTTCTTGCTGGTTTCTTTGGAGTTGGTGGGGGTGTAATTCTTGTGCCTGTACTTATATCAATTTTTGAAATGCAAAATTTCAATTCAGCAATCGTGACACAAATGGCAATGGGCACAAGTTTGTTCATTGTTATTTTTGCTTCAGTTTCAAGTGCCATCAAACACAAAAAAAATGGAAATATTTACATCCGTGGTGTACTATACATTGGTACAGCCAGTATTTTTGGAGCCGCTTTGGGAAGTATAATTGCTTCATCTCTTTCTGGTGATGTGCTAAGAAAAATTTTTGCCTTCGCCGTATTTATTGTAGCAATCAGGCTGTTAATCGAAAAATCAGTATCTGAACAAAAAGAAAATTTTCACCCTGCCCCTCTTAAGCTTGTTGCTATCGGTACAACTGTTGGTATACTTTCTTCTCTTACAGGAATTGGTGGAGGAGTTTTTGCCATACCATTGATGTATTACATCGCTAATTTTCAAATTAAAAAAGCAATAGGAACTTCATCAGCAACAGTTATTATCACAGCAGCTTCGGCTGTAATTGGTTATATTATTAACGGATTGCATAACGACCTTTTACCAAATTTTACATTAGGTTATATTAATTACTTACATGCTATTCCTTTGATAATAGGAACAGTTGGATTAGCAAGATATGGAGCTACAGTAGCAAATAAAACTTCATCAAATTGGTTGAGAAAATTTTTTGCATTATTTTTGATAATAAATTCATTATATATGTTCTTAAAATAAAATTTTAAGTAAAAATTAGTATAATAAAAAAATTCAGGAGTAAAATATGTCCAAAAACCCTAATGAATATTTTACTGCAAGAAAAATCGCACAATTATATGGACTATCTGCATCTGAAGTAAGAAAAGCTCTCCAATCAATAAAAGCAAAACCGGTTCTTATCAAAGGAGGGTGTTCATATTACACTCGCGAGATCTGTGAAAGAGTAAAAAAATTACTCAAAAAGTAGATTTTTTCAATCCGACAAAAAACTTATAAATTGTTTTATCAATTACTTATAAAATTAGAATCCGAAAAAAATATCAAGATAGGATCATTGGGGAAGTTTTCCTTCCCGGAGGGACATTATGTCTACACTGGAAGCGCTAAAAAGAACTTCCATCAGAGAATTTACAGACATATTAAAAAAAAGAAAAAATACAAGTGGCATATCGATTATTTGCTGGGAAATGGTAAAATACTACAGATAAAAAAGTTGATTAACAAACAAAGCGAATGTAAGATACATAAGTCGACAATCCAATTATATAATGGCAAGGAATTAATAAGAGGTTTTGGATCAAGCGATTGTAAATGTAGAAGTCATTTGATCTTTTTGAGTAAAAAAATGAAATTATTAAAGTAATGAATATAAAATTTTCAAAACACTCACCATTTTTCAGTACTAATCTTACTAAATCAAAATCACAAATCAGGTTTTATTTATACTCCACCACAATATATTAATGCATTAGTTATACGAACCGAAATGTTAATAATCAATTTCACATGAGCAAATCAATTATTTAACTTGTTGCTTCGCAAGCTTATTTATACTTAATATAGTTACCAGTTTGAATAACCATAAAAACATCTTATGGACCAATATCTGGTTTTGGATACATCGCTATTAACGATGGATAAAATTGTAATGAATCATATTCAACTTCAATATTAAAAAGAGATGTATCGCACTTAGATATAAATTCATGGAGTCCTTTGATTGTACGATAACTTTCCCAATATTGATGTGGAATATGCAAACCATCGGATAGCGAAATGGCATCCCCAATTGTATCTGCAACAATAAAAATCCTGGCATCAGCGACTTCTGGACAATTGCAAGATACTTTCTGATCTATTGAATAATCAAACTTTTGAATTGAATCCACAATGTTATCTTTCTTCGAGCAACCTATTACAACGATCATAAAGATTAAGGAAATTATTGATAGTTTCATATTTCATTAAATCCTTTTTTATAAATTTTAAGAATTTCTCAAGTATCTTGGCATATACAACCGCAATAAGAATACAGCTTCACTAAAGTTGATCCACTCTTCATCTGTCTGGAATTTTAATTTCTTTTACATCTTCAATAGTATTATCCTCCAGTGAAGAAAATTCATCTGTATCATTGATAGGTACGCCTTTGAGTTTGAATCGTACCCATCTTACAGAATATGGAAACATTTCACTAATTGTCACGTGCATACTTCCCCCACTAGGGATTCTAACAATTTCATCCGATATGGATTGAGTGTATTCATATTTGTTCAAATCTGATCTTGTATTTGAAATGGATAACTTACCCACGAAATCTTTTTCACCGATATTTGAAATGGTCACAAGGAAATCAAATATCTTGGCATTTGCAATCAAAGGTCTACCATACGGATCATGGGAAACGCTAGACGCTCGCTGATAAGTAATTGCTTCGATAACTAAATTTGGATCTCCCCCTTTGTCGTATCGAGTTACTCTCTGTTGTCCGCATGATGATAGAAAGATAAGGAGTAATCCAGGCAATATATTAAAACAAAAATTTACAATGTGCAAGACTTTTTTCATTTTTTATTCAATCATTTCGTATCGTCTACTAACTTCTTCCCAATCAATTACATTCCAGATGGCTAACAGGTAGTCCATTCTTCTATTCTGGTATTTAAGATAATATGCATGTTCCCAAACATCAATTCCTAATATTGGTTTTCCTTTTTTTTCAGCAATGTCCATTAGTGGATTATCCTGGTTTGGAGTTGTAGAAACAAAGAGTTTATTGTTATTATCTACAGAGAGCCAAGCCCAACCTGATCCAAAGTGACCAGCAGCGGCACTAATGAGTAATTTTTTCAAACTATCAATAGAGCCAAACTGTTGATTTATTGCTTGAAGTAAACGCTCAGATGGCTTTGTGTTTTTATCTGGAGTTAGGATAGTCCAGAATAACGAATGGTTGTAATGACCGCCAGCGTTGTTTCTTACAGCGATAGAATATGAAGAGATATTTTTTAATATATCCTCTATTGATAAATTTTCAGTGGCTGTGTTTTCAAGAGCTTTGTTCAAATTATCAACATAGGATTGATGATGTTTTAAGTGATGGATTTGCATTGTTTGTGTATCAATAAACGGTTCAAGAGCATCATACGCATAACCTAATTGAGGAAGTTGAAATTTTGGTTGTGCGTTGGTTTTAGATACACTAAAAACAATTATTATAATGCAAATAATTAATGATTTAAATTTTTTCATAATGTTTAAATTTAGTTTTATTTATGTTTTTATTTTGTTTGCTTAAAGGTAACATCTGTAAAATCGAATTATTTTTATTCATTTAAATTTATTATTACCCAAATCCAATTTAAGATTTTATTTAAAAAAAATCAATTCAAATACTCTTATTGATGTTGTAATCTTTGTAATTCGCAAGATTTTGTTTTAGACACAATAGAACAAAAATAATCTATTTTCAAAAGATGTAGTGTAATCATTTGCCGGGTGATGTGTATTATTCCGATCATTTAATTAATTCCAATCGGCAAAGATCAAATAGCGTTTGTTGAAATCCATAAGCATCTCCTGAGTTCAGCATCACTGTTAGACTGTCTTCAGCAAATGCTGTTATAGTATCTAAAACTTCGTAATATTTCCAGACAGAATCTGTTATAGAAATTGTCTTGTGAGTTACACCATTCAAAGATAACACTATGTTGCTCGGAGTTCCTCTTGGCCCAGACCAATTTGATTTTGCCCATACAGATAACCTTAAGTATTGTTTACCAACCGGTACTGCTACTGTAGTTTTCAGAGCCTTACTAATAAGGTCTCCCACAGTTAGTACAACTGACCAACTGCCACCTCCAGGTGGAACATCATTGTCGAAGTTAACTGATGATGATGTATTGCTCCAAAATATCCAACCATCAATTGATGGGTTATTGTCGATTTCAAATGATGAATTCATAATCAAATTTTGAGGCTGAGACGGTTCTGTTACTATTAATTTTTTGCACGCATATAGAAAGCAAAGAAATACTGTCAAAGTAATTATGGCTATCTTTTTTATTGTATATTCCTTTCTAAAATAAGAATTTAAATTATTTAAATATTTCTTTTCTTATCTCTCAAAAATACCAACTATTTTTGCAGTACCAATTACATGGCCATCAATTGCTTTCTGAAAAATTTTAAGTGAGGTATGCACATCAAGCTCTAACTTTTCTACATCAAGAGCATATATTGTTACTTCATATTTATGTGGACCTGATCCCTTAGGTGGTTGTGGTCCACCATAACCAAGCCAGCCAAATGTATTATTTAGCTCTTTACAACCCTTTGGCATTTTATCCGTTTTAGATGCACCCTCATCAATTGAATTTACATCACGAGGAATATTTATTACAAGCCAGTGCACCCAGTTATTTGCAATTGGATGTAAATCGACAATTGAAATTGCAAAGGATTTTGTTCCTTCTGGCGGATTTTCCCACTTTAATGGGATCGAAATGTTTTTACCACCGGTTACACCAGTTGTTGCATATTTAGTTGGTATTACCTTACCATCTTCAAAAGATTTTGAAGTTATTTTAAATTTTGTTTCGCTCATAAAATTAAAATTTAAAATTAAGATTAAAAATAATTTTAGTATCATATTTATTTACCAAAAAAAATTTACTTCAACACAACCATTTTTTTAGTCTGTGCAAAACTTCCCTGCTGACCGATTACACTTATTCGATAAAAATATACACCCGATGCTGCGGGTCTACCGTTCGAAGTTATACCATCCCAGCTAATTGTATAATTTCCTTCATCATGGTGCTCATTGTTGATTAAAGTAATGACCCGCTCACCCAGAATGTTAAATACATCTAATGTAACTTGCCCCGGATGAGGTATACCATATTGAATAGTTGTACCTGCATTAAAAGGATTAGGATAATTTTGTGTAAGTCGATAATTGCTTGGGACGACTTCTTCTTTTAACTCAATTGGGTTGAATGAAAATACATCGCCGTGCCGTAGTGGATAATAAGGATAAATTCTTAGCACATCTCCATCTTTGAAATCCGATGCTTCATTCATTTGACGCATCATAACAGCATACATAACCGGAATACGATCGAATGAGTCTAGTAAATTAAAATGAGGAATATACGTTGAAGTCGTTCCACCAGTATACATAACTTTCGGAGAGTCGGTATATGTTGTCCCAAAAATTAATATAAATTCATCACCTCTTCTTCCAACTACTAATGAACCATCTATAAGTACCATAGGCGATGGTTTCCACCTACCGTCTATATTGCCATAATACAAATACTTTCTAATAGAGTCTGTCGGTGATGTTTTCACCCAGCGGTAAAGCGAATCATTCCTCTCAACAATTCCTACATCTAGTTGTCTTAATTTTTTACCTTTCGAGTCACACTCCCAGACAGTAAATGGTACAACATAACCGCTATCATCTATACCCAATCTGTACTTTTCATAATCCTGGTATGAAAAGCCTGCACTTACACTATCTTTAACGAATGGACGAAATTCGGGATGTATTATCCTTCTTTTTACTGGTGGGAAGGGGGCAAATCCATCAATGTAACGATAAGCTTTCTGTATATTTGTCGTGCTGAATTCTAACATTACATAGCGAAGCGAATCAATAGGTAATCCGCTTGGCATATAAATAAAATTTTGATGCTGAGGATAAGCTATGAATCCGTAGTTGTTCTGTGGCTTGTAAATGTCGGCTGTAAATCCTTTTACACCATTAAACCAAATATTGCTTGAGGGAGTATATTCCCAGCGTTTTAATCCCTTCTTTGTCGTGGTTGTTCCACGTGTTATTTTAAATCCATCGGTAACAGGGATATTATAACCTAATTCATCTGGTAAAGGATGGTTTAAGAGTAATATTTCGTTAGTGCTTGTATTTTTTAAATCAAAAACTATGTTTATTGAATCGAGTTCAAGTACTGTAATATTATAAATATTGTTTTTCAATTTGGATGGGTCAATTATTCTAACACCAAAACTTCCTTCCGATTCGCCCGCTTCACGTTTACTCATAACTTCAGTTGTGGGAAAAATTGGCTTTTTAATTTCAATACCGATTGTGTCATACCAAACATTGTAATAACTGTCAGATATTTCAAACATGACTTTAGCAATTGCGCCTATTACAGCTTTTGGATTTATATCAAAGGATATATAATTATTACTGTCTATAGATACGGAGTTATTATAACCGATTTTATGTGGAATGTACCTAATATCAGGTGTTCTCTTTCTTAAAATTTGATTATCGATTGGATAAATGTTAATAGTAAAATTATTTAATGTATCACGAGCATAGTTCTTTAAGCCGAAGAGGCATCTAATATTTTCGCCAGGATTTGCTTCGCCATCAGAGTTTAGATTGTCCGAAATTATTTTAAAATCTACAACCTTAACTGGACCTGATGTACTTAACTGTTTTATTGAGTCGAATGTAATAGTTTCACCATCTTTGTAATTGACTATTAACGACAATTGTGTTAGCTCAGGATGCGGTGGAATTTCAATAATATTACCGAAAGTTCCGTCATTCGGAGCGCCATCGTTATGCATTCCATCGTCGTATAATTGAAAATTCGTTTCAAAATTATCGGCTTTTCTGTATAATTTAGCTTCAATACTATTTGCATCCGTCAAAGTTGCTTTTATAAATATTTTTGTAGAATCGAGTTTATAGTAATTGCTTGTAACTTCTAAATTACCCAGTACTCTTCCGATTCCTTTATCGAAAATGTATCGCAAATCGCTGGAGGTTTTACGCAACTTTGTAATCGAGTTAAGTCTATCAGTTCCCTGTTCTATTAATGAAGCAAATATTATATCCTGAGAATCGCCGGGTGTCATATTAAAGGGGCCATGTGCCATCAAAAAGCGAACATCACTTATTTCCCATAATGGGGGATCTATCCAAGTGGAATCTGCAACTGGATCATCACTACACATAAAAACAGTATCTCTTAAATGATAATAAGCTTGAATAGGTTTATCAGAAAAAATTTCTTTGTAGACTTTAAAACCTGTAAGATGTTCAACTTGGTTGGAAGATTTTAAAAGTTTAAAACCAACAGCTGGTGGTTTATCACCATAGCCTTGAATGGATTCATCATAATTAGTAGCATTGTAGCAATATCCCAGATCATGGCGTTTACCCCTCGAATCTAATCTAATATCACATCCAGCAAAATCATCAAAAGGATTTCCTAAATCAGGGTCTGACCAAAGACCTACATAAACACTATCCCAGGGTCTAGCACTCTTATTATAAATTTGAAATCTAAGGAATTGAACATTTGGTAAAGCATTATAAGCCCAAGCAGTTTTGTGTACCTCCACTCCAAGGGGTTTCGAGCTCCCTCCAATCAAATTATGCCATGCAGGATCGGCATCGTTATAAACGTAATATAAAATCATATCGGGAAAAGTTATTCCATTGTGAAATTCAATACCTATCTTATCGATATCAGGTTCCCAGACTCCATTCTTATTTATATCTACCCAGGGTGCACCCTGATTTACAGGCCAATTGTAGTAGTCAGGATTACTGTTTGGGTTATCTAACAGTGGGCGAACTTTGTAGATTTTGTACTCGGGTTTTGTATAGTCGTCCGGTAAACCTGTTTCTTTATCAATTAATCCCGGACGGTATTCGGAACCGAAGTGCCCAGATACTGCAACCCTTATACTTTCTGTTGTATCAGTATCTTTATATTTTGCACCTATCCAAAGCCCAGCTGAGAAAATTGCAAACTTATCACTACCTTTAGGCCATTCAAAACCAGGACCGAAATTAATATAATTAGAGTAAAACTCACCATTATTTCGGAAAAAGGCTGAAATATTATTTACATCAAGTTTCTGTTGCTGAATTATTTTTACATCTAAAGAAGCTTGAATTTTAGGATAAGATGGAATTTGTTTGTAGGTTTGTGTAAAAGCATGGAGATTAACTCCAATACTGAGCCCCATTATAATGATTAACTTAATCATAACACCTCCAAATAATTATAATTAAAATGCCAGGTGATTTACCTGGCATTGATTTAAATTATTTTTTCTTGAAACTTGCTATAGCTCTTTCTTGAGTCTCGTAACTATCAAATACTTTTACAAGTTGAGTTATTACAAATATACTTTTAATTCTTTTTCCGATTCTAGCTAACTTCAAGTCGCCACCGGCATTTCGAACTGTTGTAAGAACTGATATTAAACTGCCCAATCCCGCACTATTAATATAAGATACACCAGATAAATCAATAACGATTTTTTTAATTTCATCTGTAATTAAGCTTTTAACTTTTTCCCTTAATTTTGTCGTTTCCGGATCGCCAATTAAGTCACCATTGAGTGTTAAAATTGCAATATCATCCACAATTTTTTCTTTAATTTGCATAATTTTTCCTGATTTTTTGGATTTTTATTAAACTATTATAGTTATTTTAGAGATTAAAAGCAAGTACTAGACACAAACTAATTAATCTAATTGCTTTTCACAGAAAGCTTCCATAAATTGTTAAAAATTTTAAAAAAGGAAAACCATGATAAAAGAAAAAATCAAACAAGCTATCGAAATATTAAAAGAGAAAAATATTGATATGTGGTTAACATTTGTAAGGGAAAGTTCATTAATTCCCGATCCTATGATTGAAATAACTGTTGGAACTCATAGTACCTGGCAAACTGCATTTATTATCACAAAATATGGTGATACAATTGCTATTGCAGGAAGTTTAGATGTAGCAAACATTAAAGCATATGGTTACTACAAAGAAGTTATTGGATATGTGCAGTCCATAAAAGAACCATTATTAGAAGTATTAAACAGAATAAAACCTAACAAAATTGCAATCAATTTCTCAATCGACACAATAATATCGGATGGATTAACACATGGAATGTATTTATCTCTGATGAAATATTTAGAAGATACAGAATACAAAGATAAGTTAATTTCTGCTGAAGAAATAATTAGTGCGCTCAGAGGTAGAAAATCAAAAACTGAAATAAAATTTATAAAAGAAGCAATAGATGAGACATTAAAAATCTTTGATAAGGTTTCCAAATTTATAAAACCGGGGAAAACGGAACAGGATGTTGCAAATTATATTTTAGATTTGGTTAGAAAATCTAAACTTGAAACGGCTTGGGAAGAAAAACAATGTCCAGCAGTTTTTTCTGGACCTGAATCGGCAGGTGCACACGCAGAACCAACAAAAAGAAAAATTCAAGCTGGACATATTTTGAACATAGATTTTGGAGTAAAGAAAAACGGTTATTGTTCCGATTTACAACGAACCTGGTATATAAAAAGAAAGGGAGAAAAAACAATTCCAAAGGAAGTGACGCGTGGATTTAAGGTTATAGTTGAATCAATAAACCGAGCAGCCAAAGCACTTAAGCCAGGTGTTCAGGGTTATGAAATTGATGCAATTGCAAGAAATTATATTACATCGCAGGGTTATAAAGAATACCCACATGCACTTGGTCATCAAATTGGAAGATCAGCCCACGATGGAGGTGTACTCTTATGCCCAAGATGGGATAGATACGGAAAACTGCCTTATCAAAAAGTGGAAGCAGGACAGGTTTTTACACTTGAGCCGAGATTAACAGTCGAAGGTTATGGTATTGCAACGGTTGAAGAAATTGTTCAGGTTACTGAGAGTGGTTGTAAATTTATTTCAAAACCACAGAAGGAGATCTGGGTAATTCAGTATATTAAATAAAAAAGGCACTGGAAGTTTTTATCCAGTACCTTTCAACTATTCATTAAAAATTTTTCTATTCCAGCTTTGCTCTTTTCGAATCCCAGATGAAGTAAGCTGCGATTAATAAAAACATTACTACTGCGAGCAATTCACCACCAGTTGATTCACCCCAGTGCCAGCCAAAGTTTTCATAATTGAATCCAAAATATTTTAATACTGCACTCAACACACCCATAATTGCACCGCCAGCAATGAAACCTGAGGCAATGAGTGTTCCTCTTTCACGTCGTGCATTGTTTACTGCTTCGTCTTTTGTGCTTGTGGAAACAATATGTGCAATCAATCCACCAAAAAGGATTGGAGTATTTAATTCTAGTGGAATATACATACCAAGTGCAAATGCAAGTGGTGGAACTTTTATCATTTCGAGTGTAAGAGCAACCAATGCGCCTGCGATGTACAACGCCCATGGGGCAGGCATTTCTGACATTAGTGGTTTAATAACAGCAGCCATAGCATTTGCCTGAGGTGCAACAAGTGCACCTTCCCCGACAAACCCATAGGTTTCATTCAGTAACATAATTACAAGTCCAACTGTAGCTGCAGCTACAAGTGTACCTAAAAACTTGAAAGTTTGCTGTTTAATTGGGGTTGTTCCAAGCCAGTAACCAATTTTTAAATCGGTAATAAAACCACCAGCCATTGAGAGTGCAGTACAAACTACCCCACCGATGATTAATGCAGAAACCATCCCTGCACTACCTTTAAGTCCAATTGAAACAAGTATAAATGAAGAAAGTATCAATGTCATCAAAGTCATACCTGAAACAGGATTTGTACCCACAATAGCAATAGCTCGAGCAGCAACAGTTGTAAATAAGAAGGAAACTATTAACACAATTAAGAGTGCTGTTATAGCAAACCAGAAAGTATCAACAACTGCAACAGCGAAGAATATCAGGATAAACAAAGCTACAACAACAATTAAACCAACTACAAGTCCCATAGAAAGCTCTTTTTCAGTGCGTAATACACTTCTCTCGTGTGTAGCTTTTGGATGAAATATTTCCTGGTAAGCAAGTTTAAACGCCCCAGCAATAATTTTTCTGGATTTAAAAATACCAATTAAGCCAGCCATTGCAATTCCACCAATACCAATATGGCGGACATAAGTTCTAAAAATCTCATCAGCACTCATTTGACCGATAAGTTTAGTTGCAGTCGAGCCAAGTGTTGTTTCTAAACCAGAACCAACATAAGAAAAAACCGGAATAAGGAGGAACCACGAGAGAAATGAACCAGCAGCAATTATAGAGGCATATTTTAATCCTACAATATAACCTAAACCTAAAACGGCAGCGCCAACATTTAACTTAAACTCAAGTCGATATATCTCTGAAAGTTTATCAAACACTGGCAAGATTTTAGAATTAAATACTTCCTTCCAGGCACCAAAAGTTTGGATTAAGAAATCGTAGATACCACCAACTAAAGCAGCTGATACAAGAACTTTTGCTTGTTGACCACCTTTTTCGCCTGCTACAAGAACTTCTGTAGTAGCGGTTGCTTCGGGGAATGGAAATTGTCCGTGCATTTCTTGAACAAAATATTTTCTAAAAGGTATCAGAAATAAAATACCAAGAAACCCACCGAACAATGAAGCAAAAAATATTTGCCAGAAATTTGCTGTCTGCTCGATTGCACCTTCTCCATGCAAAATATAAAGTGCAGGTATAGTGAAGATAGCACCTGCAACAATTACTCCGGAAGCAGCACCTATTGATTGAATAATTACATTTTCAGAGAGAGCATTTTTTCTTTTTGTTATTGCTGCCAGACCTACAGCAATTATAGCAATTGGAATTGCAGCTTCAAAAACCTGACCTATTTTAAGACCAAGATAAGCAGCTGCTGCAGAAAAAATAACTGCCATAATAAGTCCCCAACCCAGCGACCAACTTGTAACTTCAGGCAGGATTGTTTCGGCAGGAACAACGGGTATGTACTTTTCACCAGGTTGAAGCTCTCGATAAGCATTTGCTGGTAAACTGCGTTTTGTTGTCTCCATTTAATCTCCTATTTGTGATTAATTTATGGATTAGCTTTAAGATTAGTGTATTTTTTATAAGATATACCTACTCAAGTCACGATTCTTAACTATATCCGACAACTTTTCTCGGACCATTTCTTTAGTTACCAAAATTTTATTTTCACTGACTTTATCAGGAGCGTTGAATAACAATTCTTCTAATAAGGTTGTCATAATAGTATGCAGCCTACGTGCTCCAATATTTTCGACCTGTTCATTTACTTCCGTTGCTATTCTTGCAATTTCTTTGATGCTGTCTTCAGAAAATTCCAGTTTAATTCCTTCAGTTTCAAGTAATGCGGAATATTGTTTTATGAGAGCATTTTGAGGCATTGTTAAAATCTTGAAAAAATCTTCTTCTGTTAAGCTATTGAGTTCTACTCTTATCGGGAAACGACCCTGTAATTCAGGAATCAAATCGGATGGTTTTGAAATATGAAATGCACCAGAGGCAATGAACAATATGTGATCAGTTTTTACCAATCCATATTTTGTCATCACACTTGTTCCTTCAACAATCGGGAGCAAATCTCTCTGAACCCCTTCACGTGACACATCTGGTCCGTGTGTTTCTCCACGACTTCCTGCAATTTTATCGATCTCATCTATAAAAATTATTCCAGAATTCTGTACACGATTTAGTGCTTCCTTTATTACCAGATCCATATCAATAAGTTTTTGTGCTTCTTCCTGCGCCAAAATTGTTTTTGCTTCGGATACTGTCATTTTACGTTTTTTTAGTTTTTTAGGTAAAATATTCCCAAACATTTCCTGTAGATTTACACCCATTTCTTCTAGGCTAAATGGTCCCAAAATTTGCATTGCAGGAACCTGTTCAGTTGGTATATCAACTTCAATTATCCTATGATCAAGCTCACCACTTTTAAGTTTCTCTCTAAATTTTTCTCTTGTTTGCGACATTGATTCTTCTTCAACGGCAGGTTGCTCAATTGATTGTCGCTTTGGTTTGTTTGGTAATAGTATATCGATTATTCTTTCCTCTGCCATAATGCGAGCTTTGTCTTGAACTTCAACGCTCTTTTCAGCTTTTACCATATTCACCGCATACTCCGTTAAATCTCTGACCATAGATTCAACATCTCTACCAACATAACCAACCTCGGTGTATTTTGATGCTTCCACTTTAATAAATGGTGCATTAACTAACTTTGCGAGTCGGCGTGCTATTTCTGTTTTCCCAACACCAGTTGGTCCAATCATAATAATATTGTTTGGCATAATTTCTTCACGCAGGCTATCTGAAACCTGCATTCTACGCCACCGATTTCTTATCGCAATTGCTACGGATTTCTTGGCTGCATCCTGACCAACGATGTATTTATCTAATTCTTTTACAATCTCACTCGGAGTAAGTTCGTATTTTAAATTTACTTTATTTTTTTTGTTCATATTTCTTCTATTACGAAATTCTTGTTAGTGTAAATACAAATATCACCAGCTGTTGAAAGTGCTTCCTGCACAATTTCACGAGCAGAAAGGTCTGAATATTTTATCAGCATTCTAGCAGCTGCAAGCGCATAACTACCACCTGAACCAATTGCAACAATTCCATCATCAGGTTCAATTATTTCACCTGTACCAGATATTATTAACGATTGTTCTTTATCCAGAACAGCGAGTAAAGCTTCGAGATGACGAAGATATTTATCAGTTCGCCACATTTTTGCAAGTTCAACTGCTGCACGTACCAGATTACCCTGATATTGTTGAAGTTTGTCTTCAAACCTTTCAAAAAGTGTAAAAGCATCAGCAGCAGCTCCTGCAAAACCAGCTAAAACTTTGTCGTTATACAGCTTCCTTACTTTACGCGCGTTTTGTTTCATAACTGTATTACCAACTGTTACTTGTCCATCACTTCCCATCACACATTTGCCTTTGTGTTTCAATCCAATGACGGTTGTGGCTTTTATTAGATGCGACATATTTGTATCCTTTTAATTTGTCTCTTTCTAAATCTCACAAGATAGTTAAATTTTCCTCCTCAGTCTGGCGATCGGGATTCTCATCTGTTCCCGATATTTAGCAACTGTGCGCCTTGCCACGATAAGACCCTCTTCCTTTAGCATCCTTGATATTTCGTCATCACTATATGGTTTATCTGGAGGTTCGCTTTCTATAATGGCTTTAATTCTTTTCTTAACCTCTTTGTTTGACATTTCCCCACCATCTACAGTAGCAATTTTATCACTAAAGAAATATTTCAACTCAAATACTCCATACTCAGTCTGTACATATTTTCCATTAACCACTCTACTAATAGTTGAAATATCCATACCAATTGTTTCTGCAATATCTTTATAAATCATTGGTTTAAGATTTTCACCTGTATCAAAAAATTCCCTTTGCTTTTCAACAATTGCACGCATAACCTTCATCAAGGTGTCCCTTCTTTGATGAATTGACGCAATAAACCATTTTGCTGCTTCAAATCTTTTTTTTATAAATTCCTTTGTCTCAGGTGGAATATTCTTATTTTTTTTCCGTGAAATCAATTCCTTATAATTTTTATTAATCCTAAGTGGTGGAACATTGCGTTCGTTAAGTGTTATTATTATATCATCTCCATCATGTTCTACAATAAAATCGGGAACTATATAATTTTCCTGTGGAGTAAAATGTCCCTCACCTGGTTTGGGATTCAACTTTTGTATAAGCTCAAGTACTTGTTTCAATTGCTCCTGAGTTATGTTAAGATACTTTGCTAATTGATCATAATGCTTCATTGTGAAATTTTCATATTGCTCAAGGAGAATCTTCTGAGCATAAGATTTCAATTTCTTATCAAATTCCATTACATCTAGTTGTGCAATTAAACACTCGCGTAAATCTCTCGCTGCTATGCCAGGTGGGTCAAGTCTTTGAATTTGATATAATACTTGCTCGGCTTGCTCAAGCGTAAGATTTAATTTCCGACTTAAATTTAGATCATCTAAAATATTTTCAAGTGGTCTTCGTAAATATCCATCTTCATCTATATTACCTATAATTTCTTCTGCCAATTGAAACTCTTCTTCAGTAATATCTAATAAACGAATTTGTTCAAGTAATTTTTCAGAAAGTGGAACCTGTGCCGGAATTGGCAATTCTTCTCTTTTATCATCTTCATCAGATGGTGAATACAAAGATTTATAACCATCCAATTCATCATTCATAAAATCTTCAATTGAATATTTATCATCTTCTGGTTCAGTTTTATTTTCACCTAATTCTTCAATTATTTCTGGTTGCTCTTCTTCAGGTTCTTCCTGCAAGAGTTCCATTTCTTCATCAATTCCTTCTTCCAGTAGAGGATTCTGTTCAAGCTCAGCCTTAATTCTTTGTTCAAGAGCAATGACAGGCAACTGTAAAAGTTTAAGATACTGAACTTGCTGAGGAGATAATTTCTGAAGAAGTCTTTGATGTTGTGTTAATTTTAACATTTAGAATTCTACTTCTTTACTAATTTTTAATTTCGATTCACATATTTCTTTAAATTTTTGATACCAGGCTTCACCAAATGCTCTAATTAACGCCTCTTTTAAAAAAATGTAAAGGGGTATATCTTCAACTTGACCTTTAATTAGAGCTGGCTTGCATTCAATAAATTTTTCAAATCTAATAACATCACCACCAAAATTAGAGACCCTAATAGGGAAGAGATGACAGGAGATTGGTTTTCGAAATTCAATTTTTCCATCCAGGAATGCTTTCTCGAAAGCACACTTTGCAATATCATCTTCATAATAAACAAAAACACAATCTTTATCTTCTATACAACTTGTGGTATAATTTCCTGAATATCCTTCAATTCCGGAATTTTCTTGAATAATTTTTAAGCTTTTTTCGGGCAAATATTTAATTACTTCTGGTAGACCATTTTGTATCTCATAAACTTCAAAATCAGCCAAAGGAGCGCCTTTACCACCTTTAACGGTACAACAAACACCCTTGCAAACTTCTAAATTGCAAGAAAATTTGATGTATGGTATTCTCTCATCAACTATTTTATTACCAATTGAAAACATTTCGTATATAATATAACTTTTTTTTGCAGAAAAAAGAAAAAATTAAATCCTAACAAACATCTTGCCAGGAAGTTGCTTCACAACACCTTTAAATTCCAGATTTAATAGATTGACAAGTACATCAGAAACCGACAAACCAGATTTTTCAGCTATAAGATCAATATGTATTGCTTCATCACTTAGCAGTTCATAGATCTTTTTTTCAAAAAGTGTTAGTTCCAACTCTGGTTTTAATTCCATTTTGATAGGAATTTTTAAAATTGGTTTAAGTTTGTTCCCCAATTCACTAAGTATATCCTCCACCGATATTACAAGCTTTGCCCGATTATCCCTGATTAAGGTATTACATCCGCAGGAGCGGGATTCTGTAATTAAACCTGGAATTGCAAACACTTCTCTATTCTGATCAAAAGCAGTCCGAGCTGTAATCATAGCACCACCATCAATGCCTGTTTCAATAACCAATGTGCCAAGTGTTAGCCCACTTATAATTCTGTTTCGTTTAGGGAAATTAACTGCGTCGGGTTTTGCACCCATTTCATATTCTGAAATTACTGCACCACTATCTACAATTTTCCAGAATAAACTTTTATTTTCGGGAGGATAGATTACATCAAGGCCTGAACCTATAACTGCAATTGTTCTACCGGAATTTTTTAATACAGTTGAGTGTACCAGTGTATCAATTCCGCGAGCAAGCCCACTAACAATAGTTACTCCTAACTTAACTAATTCAGCGGTAAATTTTTCTGTTACTGAAATTCCATATCTACTTGGATTCCTGGTTCCTACAATTGCAATTGAATATTTATCTACTTTTTCTAACCTCCCAAGAACATAAATAAATGCAGGAGGATCAAAAATTTTTTTTAACAACTCTGGATACTCATTATCCCAGAATGTAATTATTCTGCCATTTATTTTATTTAATTTAGATAATTGAAGATTAGCGTATTCTTCCGCTTTTTCGTATTCGGGTGTGTTTTTGAAATTTGCAATTTTATATGCTAATTTTTTATTAAACCCTTCAATTTGGATAAGTTCTTTTGGTGTAGCTTTAAAAACTTCTCGAGAATCCTTAAAATTAGAAATAAGTTGCCTCAACCGGTTAGCACCAATGCCCGGAATGCGAGTTAGCATTAATAAACTTTTAATATCGACCATAAACTATTATATAGCCGCTCGGGAGGTAGATAAAATACTATTCAACAATTTCAATTCCATCCACCACTGCAATAATAACAGAATGGACTGGAATCTTGTCATCTTTTAAAACTTGCCTTGCAGAATTCCCTTCTGCCATCACTAAAACTGTATCGCCTACACCAGCATCAACTGTATCAATAGCTAATACATCTCGACCAATAAACTTACCAGATAAATCAATTGGTTGAGTAATTAAAATTTTATGTTCCCGCAAATGTTCATTCTTTTGCGTTGAAACAATAGTCCCTATGACTTTAGCTAAAAACATTACACACAAATATAAATAAATCTCTTCAATATGCAAAAATCCGGAAAGCTAGATTTTTCTTGCTACCTATGCAGAGAAGAAGTAAAATTGTATATTTCTTTCTTGAATTCCTCTACTAAATTCTTGGCAATTATTTGAGATTTTGCTTCAGCTATAATTCTAATTATTGGCTCTGTATTCGATTTTCGCAGATGAACCCAATAGTCGGAGAAATCAATTTTTAAACCATCCTGAGTGTCTGTTCTTTCAGTTAAATATTTGGAATGTATTTCTTTTAATACTTTATCTGGCTCTATTCCTTTTATATCAATTTTATCTTTATTTATAAAATACTCAGGTAATTCAGATTTCAAATCAGAAATAGTTCCATCAAACTCTGAAAGCATTTGTAAAACTAATACAATACCAACCAGAGCATCTCTTGCATAATGCAACTCTGGTAAAATTACTCCACCACTTCCTTCTCCACCAACAATCGATTTTCTTCTGATGATTTCTTTTGCAACATTAATTTCCCCAACTGGAACTCGATATACCGATGCATTAAACTTTTTTGCAATGTCGTCTACTGCACGTGTCGTAGAAAGATTTACCACAACATTTAAATTATTTTTACCACTCTCACTTTCTTTTGATAAAATAAAATTGATGACTGATGCAATTGTATATTCTTCCCCAAAAGGTTCACCTTTTTCAGTTATCAACACAAGTCTATCTACATCAGGATCAACAACAATTCCTAAATCAGCACCTTCTTCTTTTACTTTTTGCATAACTTCAGTCAAATTTTCAGGTAATGGTTCTGGAATTCGGGTAAAAACTCCACTCATATCACAATTCATTTCAATTATATCACAGTTCAATTTTTTTAAGAGCTCTGGAATAATTGCGCCACCTGCTGCATTAATACAATCGAGAACAATCTTAAACTTCTTTTTTCTTATGCTCTCTACGTTTACATATTTCAAATTTAAAGAAAGCTCGATATGCTTATCGATCCAGCTTTGATCTATTCGATAATTAGCAAGTTTATCCCACGATACGTATTTTGGACTTTTATTTTTAAGCATCTCCAAGAATATTTTAGTTTCATCAGCATCCAAGAATAATCCATTCTCATTAAAGAACTTTAATCCATTCCATTCGATTGGGTTGTGACTTGCAGTGATAGAAATCCCTCCATCAGCATCTGATTTTTCAACAGCAAGCGATACAGTTGGAGTTGGGCAAACACCAATAGCCTCAACATCACAACCAAGTGAGATTAGTGTAGAAGAAACTAAATTTGCTATAACTTTACCTGTAATCCTTCCATCTCTACCAATTACAAATTTTAATTTTCCAGCTTTTTTAATTCGATTATAGGCTACAAACGCTTCAGTGTACCGAATTATAATATCAGGAGTTAAACTTTCTCCAAATATTCCTCTTACACCAGATATGCTTGTAATTAACGACATATTAATTGCCAAAATTATTATTTAAACATAAAACAATTTAGCAAATCGGATGAATAGATGCAATAATTAATAAAATTATTTTTGTTTATCAATAGGTTTTATCTTAAATTAAATCAAATTTTTAAAAAGGAAATATATGGCAGAACTTAGATGCGTGAAAATATGTAATGAAAGATTTATCGCTGAAATGATTCAGCAATATCTGAAAATGCACGAGATTAATTCCATTATCAAATCTGACTCAATTGGGCAAGCAATACTTGGAAATCTCTCTACAAAAGGATTTAAAATTATGGTAAGAGAAGAAGATGAAGCGAAAGCTATTGAGGTTTTAGAAAATTCAGACTTTGAAACAGATCAATCTATTGAAGAATAATACTAACAACCAATTCATTAAAATAAAAGGTTTATAGTTATGAAAAAATATTTTTTATTTTTGATATTTTTATTGATATACACAAAATCATTATCTCAATCTAATAAATTTGAATTCTATCCAGATGCAATCTACAACTCGGCAATTTCAACCCCTAAGTCGATCATAGGTTATGATATAGGAACAGAACCGCTTCGATATGATAATCTGATTAAATACCTGAAAACTTTAGACGAGCAATCAGATGAAGTAAAGTTAGTCGAAATGGGAAAAACTTATGAAGGTAGAAGTTTATTTTATTTAATTATTACCTCAAAACAAAACTTAGATAGGATTGAGGAAATCAAGCAAAATATTTCTAAACTTGCCGATCCAAGAAAAATAAAAAAAGGTGATAATGTAGATTATTTAATCGAAAATACACCAGCAATTGCCTGGCTTGCATATGGCATTCATGGCGATGAGCTCTCAAGCCCTGATGCGGCTGTGCAACTCGCATATCATCTTGCAGCTGGAATGGATGAATCAACAATTAAGTTAAAAAAAGAATTAATAATCTTAATCGATCCAATACAAAATCCAGATGGAAGAGAACGATATCTTGCACAAATGCAACAATGGAAAAGTGAGGTTGCAAATTCAGATGCCCAGACAATTCAGCACACTGGTGTTTGGCCTTGGGGGAGAGGCAACCATTACCTTTTTGATATGAATAGAGATTGGTTTTTATTGGTTCATCCAGAAACTCAAGCGCGTGTAAAAACTGTTTTAAGTTGGAACCCTCAATTATTTGTTGATGCACATGAAATGGGATCCTACGATACATATCTTTTTTCGCCTGCAGGTCCACCTTTTAATCCAAATATGAATGAGTTCAATCATAAGTGGAGAAAAATCTTCTCTCAGGACCAAGCAAAAGCTTTTGATAAATACAGTTGGAGTTATTACACTCGCGAATGGAACGACGAGTGGTATCCTGGTTATGGTAGTGGATGGTCTCTATATATAGGAGCAATTGGCATCTTATATGAACAAGCTCAGACAGATGGTTCAATTATAAAACGTCCGGATGGTACTTACTTAAATTTTAGAGACGCAGTTCATCATCAATTTGTGAGTTCAATTTCCAACCTGCAAACAGCAGCAAATAATCGCAAACTAATGTTGAAGGAATATTATGAATCGAAGCAAAATGATCTAATTCTAAAAAAAGGAGAACCAAATAGCTTTATTTTTGTACCAGATAAAAACATTACCAGACTGAACAATTTAATTGAAAAATTGCTGATGCAAAATATTGAAGTTAATGTATTAGATGAAGAAATAGAATTAAAAAACTTATATGGAATAAGGGAAAAAAATGTTAGAAAAAAACTACCTAAAGGCAGCTATATAATAAATTTAGATCAACCAATGGGACGACTTGCTAAAACAATATTAGAATTCGATCCAAGAATGGATAACGAAACACTTGAACGTGAAAGAAAAAAACTTGAAAAAAATAAACAAAGTGAAATGTATGATGTAACTGCCTGGTCATTGCCAATTGCCTATGATGTTGAAGCATATTGGACAGATAAGAAAATCAATAAAAATATTAGACTTATTCAGAAAGTAGATAAACCTGCAAATGAAATTATCAATCAAAAACCGAAATATGGATACATATTTGATTACACAGATGACTCAGCACTAAAATTAGTTTTAGATTTATTAGAAAAGGGGTATAAACTTCGCTCAGCCAGAGAGCCATTTAAAGTTGAAGGACAATCATTTGGTCGAGGAGCTATATTAATACGCATTAACGAAAATCAAAATAACATTCACCAGGATATATTATCACTTTCTGAAAAGACTTCCATTAAGATATATGGTGTTAATACAGCATTAAGCAGTGATGGTCCAGATCTGGGTGGAAATGACTTTATTTTATTAGAACCACCAAAAGTTGGATTAATTACAGGTTCAATTATAAATTTAGGAAGCTTTTCCACAATTTGGCACCTCTTAGATTACAAAATGAATTTGCGAACAAGCATACTAAATGTAGAAGGATTGTCATACTTGGATTTAAGGAAATATAACATCTTAATATTTCCATCAGCTAATAATCCACAATCATTATCACAAATACTTGGCAAGGAAGGTATTAATAAACTCAAAAAGTGGATTGAGAATGGTGGTACAGCTGTAGGAATCGGAAATTCGGCTGCATTTTTTGCTGACACGGCTAATGGAATCAGTAAAGTAAAATTACGCCATCAGGCACTAAGTGAACTGAGCATCTATGAAGATGAATTAAAAAGAGAACTGGGTATTGCAAATATCAAAATTGATAGCATAAAAATATGGGATTTTCCAGATTCTCTAAAAAATACAAGCACCAAGCAACAAATCACAGATATTAAAACACTGGAAAGAGAAGATGAATACTTACGAACTTTTATGCCAAGAGGTGCAATATTAAGTTTAAATTTAGATACCGAGCATTGGTTAACATTTGGTATGAAGTATAAAACCTCGGCAATTATATATTCACCTAATGTATTTTTATCGCGACCACCAGTCCAAACCCCCGCAAGATTTGAAAATTTTGAAAATTTACGATTATCCGGATTACTCTGGACGGAAGCCAGACAAAGATGGCAAAGAAGTGCATATCTTACAAGAGAATCATCAGGAAACGGGCAGATTATATTATTTGCAGGTGAACCTGCATTTAGAGGATATTTCCACGCTACAGAAAGATTATTATTAAATAGTATTATTCTCGGACCAGGCTGGGGTACAAGTAAGTTGGTAGAATGGTAAGAGGTTTTTTATATGAATTACGATCGAGTGAAAAAAATAAATTCCTTTGAATACTCAGGTGGCTTAATATTATATTGGATGAATAGAGATCAAAGAGTCAACGATAACTGGGCTCTTATTTTTGCTCAGGAGTTATCATTTAAATATAAAAAACCTTTTGCAGTTCTGTTTTCTTTATCTGAAAATGATACCAGAATATCCTCACGACAGCTAAAATTTATGATTGAGAATCTAAAGCAAGTAGAGGAGAACTTAAAAAAGAAAAACATACCATTTATTTTTTTGTTAGGTAATCCAGCCGAAGTAATTTCAAACTATATACATTTAAATAATATTGGAATTCTCATTTCGGATTTCTCCCCACTAAGAAACGATCGGCTTAATAAGCAAAAATTGCTTTCAAAATTAAAAATTCCTTTTTATGAAGTTGACGCTCACAATATAGTTCCAGTCTGGATTGCATCCGATAAAATGGAAATAGGCGCATACACTATCAGACCTAAAATACACAAACACTTGAATTTGTACCTTGAAGAATATCCCAAAATCACAAAACAAACACTATCCTGGGATAAAAATATTTCGAAAGTTAACTGGCAAAACCTTATTAAAAATTTAAAAATTAACAAATTTAATGAAAATATAAATTGGATAAGACCTGGAGAAAAGGAAGCTTTAAAAGTTCTCAACAACTTTTTAAAAAATAAACTAATGTATTACAACGAAAGAAGAAATAATCCTAACCTTGATGGGCAATCAAATCTTTCACCCTACTTACACTTTGGTCAGATCAGTTCACAAAGAATAGCACTCGAAATCAAAAAAATTGAAACACAATCGGATTATGAAAAATCATTTTTAGAAGAATTAATTGTAAGGAAAGAACTTGCAGATAATTTTTGTTATTATAACAAGGATTATGATTCATTTAATGGTTTCCCTCGATGGGCTCAAGAGACACTAAACTTACATAGATATGATAAACGAGAATATATTTATTCTTTGCGCCAATTTGAAAATGCAGAAACACACGATGCTTTATGGAATGCAGCTCAGATCGAATTGATAGAGAAAGGAAAAATGCACGGATATATGAGAATGTACTGGGCAAAGAAAATTTTAGAATGGACTAAGCATCCAGAGGATGCATTGAATATTGCTATAAAATTAAATGATAAATACGAGTTAGATGGTAATGATCCTAATGGCTATACTGGTATTGCATGGTCAATTGGTGGTGTACATGATAGAGCCTGGGGAGAAAGAAAAATTTTCGGTAAAATCCGATATATGAATTATTCGGGCTGTAAAAGAAAATTTAATGTATTAGAATATATAAGTAAATTTACATCTAAAAAGCAGTAATCTTTCTACAAAAACTTGACAAATAGAAAAATATTTTGTATATTTAAATCGTCTAAAACAAACATAATATACATAACGAACTTTTAATGAAAAATTTTCTATCAACAAAAGAAGTTGCGGCTCTACTAAATATCACTGAAACCACAGTAAAACGCTGGGCAGAAGCTGGAAAAATACCCTGTTCCAAAACTATTGGAGGTCATAGAAAGTTTGCCTTTAATGAAATACTCAAATTTGCAGAAGATAATTCATTTTCTATAACTGGAATTATTCCTCCACCTTTATCTACAAAACAAATAAAAAACTTAGAATATGGTGTATATACAAAAAATTATCACCTTATTGCTGATATATTTAAAGTAGAAGCGCTTCAAGGTGATAAAGCAGGTTTAGAAAATTTGTTACTCTACTTATATAGAAATCACATACCGTTCACTACTATCATTGATGAGGTTGTACATCCTGCACTTTCTCGTATTGGAGAGCTGTGGCAAGAAAAATTAATTGATATTGATCAGGAGCACCTTGCTTCCACGGCTGTTAAAGAAGCTCTGATAAAGTTGAGTTCAGTATTATTTCATAAACCAAATCACAACGTAAATGCTCTATGTGCATGCGTTGAAGGTGAATTACATGACATTGGTATAACTGCTATCTCATATGCTTTAGAAATTGAGGGAATAACAGTTACCAATTTAGGAATTGATACACCTTTTCAATCACTAAAAAATTTTATAAAAAAAAATAAACCACAACTTGTATGTCTATCAGCAACAGCACCTAATATTCCTGAACATAAATTTAAAGAAGCCGTCCGAGATATAGCTAAATTTACTCATAGCTATAACGGCAAAATAATCTGTGGTGGAATTTATTCAAATTTATTTGAAAAGAAAGAGCTTCAAGTAGATTTAATCGCATACTCCACCACAGATACAATTGAATTTGTAAAAGAAGTTTTTAAATTAAAACCAGGTAAAAAAATAAACAATACAACAATAACTTAAACAAAAAAGGAGAAATAAAAATGAAAAAATCATTACTAGTAACAACATTATTAACCCTATTATCCGTTTCTGGGTTATTAGCTCAAGATATGAAATATGGATTGGGCTGGTATTCAGCATCTGCACCAGTTGGTGGCCGTGTATGGATCAATCCTAACATCGGTTTCGACTTAGGTTTAGGGTATGCAGATAAGAATGCATTAGGTTCTGACAAGGATAGGTTTCATCTCAATGCTGGTTTACCTATTAATGTCTTTAAAACCAATTCAGTAAATTTCTTTATCAGACCAGGAATAGAACTTCAAACAAATGCTCGTACTGTTGGTAGCGAAGTTAAATCAAAAATGATAATAACCGCTGATTTAGGTGCAGAATGGTGGATAACAGAAAACTTCACACTAAGTGTGGGACATGGTTTGCAATTTGAACAAATTAACCATCCAACTGATGACAGCAAATGGGGAATTACAGCCCTGCGAGCACTTGGATTTAACAACCTTGGCTTCCACTTTTATTTTAACTAATTAAATTATGGAGTTCCTGTGTGTTGCACAGGAACTCCACTAAAAATCATCTTAAAGAATATGAAAAACTATATTAAAATATTTTTAATTTTTAGTCTGTTCCTGAACATCGCAAACACTCAGGATAAATATGGTAAAATTGTTGGAAAAGTTTATGATGCTTTTACTCAACAACCAATACCTAACGCAAATATTGTAATCATAGGTACCGATTACGGAACAGTCACCGACTTAGATGGAAGATATATGATAGATAAAGTCCCAGTCAATATTTATCAAATCCGTGCTTCATCTTTAGGTTATAGCTCAGAAATAAAAACTGACATAATGGTTATGACTTCAAGACCAGTACAAGTAGATTTTCAACTCTATGAATCGCCAATTGAACTGGATCAAGTAATTGTAACAAACGAAATCTTCCCTCGCAATCCATATGAGCTTACAAGTATTACAAACTTTAATTATGAAGAAATAAGGCGCTTCCCTGGTGGTTTTGAAGATGTTGTAAGAGCAGTATCAGTGTTACCTGGTGTTGCACAAGCAGACGCAGGTAGAAACGATTTAATTGTACGTGGTGGTGCGCCCTCAGAAAATTTATATTTAATAGATGGATATGTTGCACAAAATATTAATCATTTTGGTACACAAGGTGCTACTGGTGGCCCATTAAGTTTCGTTAACTTAGATTTTGTAAAAGAATCATTCTTCTCAACTGGAGGATTTTCAGTAAATTATGGCGATAAACTTTCTTCAGTCTTATCAATAAATCTCAGAAATGGAAGAAACGACAGACTCGGGGGAAAAATTACTATTTCAGCTACACAATTTGGATTAAATTTTGAAGGACCCATTTCGAATAAATCTTCGTTCTTCTTTTCAGCAAGAAGAAGCTATCTTGATTTTATATTTAAATCTGCTGGGTTCTCATTTGTTCCAGAATACTATGATGTCATATCAAAAATTGATTACGATATCAATCCATATAATTCACTTTCATTTTTATTTATTGGCGCTTTCGATTATGTCCGTTTCTTCAATACCGATCCTGATAAACGCTACAAAAACTCACGAGCCCTCGGCAGTGATCAATTACAATATCTTACCGGACTAAGTTATAAATATTTTTTCAATAAAGGTTTCTTTAAATTTAGCTTAAGCAGAAATTTTGCAGATTTTAACACTTCACAAAGGGATTCCCTTTTAAATCCAATTTTTCTAAACGAATCAAGTGAAGGAGAAAATGTTCTAAAATCTGAACTGGTTTACAAACTCACAAAAAAATCCGAATTTAGCCTGGGAACTGAAATTAAATCAATAAAATTTAACTATGATATTAAAGTACCTGAATTTATTACAAGCTTTGGAGATACATTAAATTTAAAGCAGATTGGTAAAAATAGATTCTACAAATTTGGAATATATCTACAATATGGTGGATTTTATTTTAATAAATTAAGAATGACTATTGGCACACGATACGACTATTTTAATGCAATATTAAACAAATCCGCATTCAGTCCAAGATTTAGTTTATCTTATCAATTTTTTGAAAAAACTTTCCTGAATTTTAGTACTGGGTTCTATCATCAAAGTCCATCGTATATATGGCTTACTGGAAATGAAAAAAATAAAAATCTTAAGCACATTAGATCAAATCATATAATCGTAGGTTTAGAACAATTATTGAGAGAAGATATCAATTTAAAATTAGAATATTTCAATAAATTTTATCAGAATTATCCTACAAGTGAATTACGACCTTATCTTATTCTTTCTAACACTGGAGCCGGCTTTGCTGGAGCTGATGACAATTTCTCATCATTTGGACTTGAACCTCTGCTAAGCAAAGGAAAAGGTAATTCCAACGGAATTGAATTATCATTACAAAAAAAATCCTCAGATATTCCACATTTTGGTTTATTCAGTATTACATACAGTCAGTCAAAATTTACTGCACTTGATGGAATCACTAGAATTGGCTCATACGACCAAAAATGGATCATAAATTTGAGTGGAGGTTACATATTTAACGAAAGATGGCAAGCCACATTAAAATTCAGATACTCAACTGGAAAACCATACACACCATTTAATCCAGATGGAACTCAATCGTTAGTAAATTACAACACCAGAAGATTACCACCAAATCATAGTCTTGACATCAGAATAGATCGCAGGTGGTTTTTTGAAAAATGGGTTTTGATAACTTACATTGATGTTCAGAACATTTATAATCGCAAAAATATTAATTTTATTCGCTGGGATTCCAGAAATAATAAAGTCGATGATGCGCAATCAATTGGAATTATTCCATCTATTGGGATAAGTGCAGAACTATGAAATTTCATTTATACAGAGAGCAAAAAGTATATAATAATATAAGTGAAGTTTTTGCTTTTTTTGAAAATGTCGAAAATTTAGAAAAAATTACACCACCCTGGCTTAACTTTAAAATTCTTAGCAAAAAACCCTACATCGTGAAAAAAAATGCTGAATTTGATTATTCAATAAAAATTTTAGGATTTAGAATAAAATGGAAATCCATAATTTCAGATTATAATCCACCTCATAAATTTACTGATATCCAAGTAAATGGTCCTTATAAAAAATGGTGTCATACTCATTTGTTTAAAGAATTTCCTGATCATATATTAATTGTTGATTCTGTTGAATATGAGTTATATGGTAAATTTTTAGCAGGTCTAGTAAACAAAATTTTTGTTCAAAGAAAATTAAATGATATATTTAATTATAGAAAATTGATCATACAAAAAACATTCAATAAAAAAAATGCTGAACAATGAAATTCCAATAAGAGTGGGTATAAGTTCCTGCTTACTTGGCGAAAAAGTGAGATTTGATGCAGGACATAAAAAAGATTTATATCTAACCAATATCTTGGGAAAGTATGTTGAATGGATACCTGTTTGTCCGGAAGTAGAAGTTGGAATGGGGGTACCGAGAGAAGCAATCCGTTTAGTTGGAAAACCAAATAATCCAAATTTGGTTGGTACAAAATCAGGTAAGGATTGGACAGATGAAATGAAAAAATTTTCTCAGATGCGTAACAAACAACTTGCAGAAATGAATTTAAGTGGATTTATATTTAAGAAAGATTCTCCAACTTGCGGTATGGAACGCGTTCGGGTATATTCTCAATCTGGCTCACCCAGTAAAGAAGGAACAGGGGTTTTCGCAAAAAGTTTTATTGAATATTTTCCATTAATACCAGTCGAGGAAGAAGGAAGACTAAATGATATAAAACTAAGAGAAAATTTTATTGAGCGAGTATTCGCATATAATCGACTACTAAATTTATTTTCTAAAAAATTTTCAAGAGGTGAATTTGTAAAATTTCATACTCATGGAAAATTTCAATTACTTTCTCATAGTGAAAAGCATTACAGAGAGTTAGGCAACATAGTTGCAAGAGCAAAATCTTATAGTACTTCAGAATTAAAGGAAAAATATTCCAAAATATTCATGGATGCATTAAAGATAAAAACAACAACAAAGAAAAATGCGAATGTACTGTTTCATATATTAGGTTATTTAAAAAATATGTTAGACAAATTTGAGAAAGAAGCTATAATAAAAATAATAAATGATTACCAGAATGAGTTAGTACCTCTCATTGTCCCACTTACGCTCATCCGTCATTATATAGAAAAGCATAATATAGAATACATTAAATTTCAAACATATTTAAATCCCCATCCCAAAGAATTAATGTTAAGAAATCATGTTTAAAAAACATGAATTCAAGTACATCATATTAAACAAACCTTATGGAGTTTTGTGTCAATTTACTGATAAATCTGGAAGAAGAACTCTTTCTAATTTAGGGAAATTCCCAAAAGATGTTTATCCAGTAGGTAGATTAGATTATGATAGTGAAGGATTGGTATTGTTAACAAATGATAAAAGTTTGATAAACTTTTTACTTCATCCAAAGTACAGACATCCACGAACTTACCTTGTTCAGGTTGAAAGAATCCCGGATGAAAAATCTATCAAAAGATTGAAGGAAGGAGTACTTATTGAAGGTAAAAAAACTTTACCTGCAAGGGTTAAGCTACTGAAAAATCCGCCAGAACTTTGGGAAAGAGAGATACCAATAAGATACAGAAAAAATGTACCAACATCCTGGCTTGAGTTGACGATATATGAGGGAAGAAACAGACAGGTACGTAAAATGACGGCTGCAGTAGGTCATCCTACTCTGCGCTTAATTAGAACAAAAATTGGTAATATAAAATTAGGCAATTTAAAACCGGGGGAGTGGAGGGAGATATCAAAAATAAATTAAATATATAATTCAACTATTTTTATTATCTATAATCTTTAATTCTTTCATTCTATCATAGAGATACTTACGATGAATTTGTAATAATTGAGCCGCTTTACTTTTATTCCAGTTAACTTCTTCAAGAGCTTGTAAAATAAGTTTTTGTTCTATATCAGATAAGATTTTTTTATATGAAAAACCTTTTCTAAGCAAGTCCTGAAATAAAAATTTCTCATTTTGTATTTTATTTATTTCTGGAAGATTATCAATTGTAATAACATTACCTTTTGATAAAACAATTGAACTATGAATTACGTTTTCAAGTTCTCTTACATTACCAGGCCAATTATAATTCTGTAATTTTAACATTGAATCTGGATGAATAACAACTGATTTATCAGTGCTATACTTCTTCAAAAAGTAGTTAACTAATAATGGAAGATCTTCCATTCTTTCACGTAATGGTGGAATGATAATCTTTACAACATTCAGACGGTAATATAAATCTTCTCTAAAATTACCTGCTTTAACTTCACTTTCGAGATCCTTATTTGTAGCAGCGATTACTCTTACATTTACAAAAATAGTGTCTTTACCACCAACCCTTTCGAAGGTGCCATTTTGAAGTACTCTCAACAACTTAATTTGCAAAGCTTTTGGCATACTGTCTATTTCATCTAGAAATATAGTCCCATCATTTGCAAGTTCAAATCTTCCCTGTCGTTGTAGAATAGCACCGGTAAATGCACCTTTCTCATGCCCAAAAATTTCGCTTTCAAGAAGAGTTTCTGGCAGTGCACCACAATTTACCTTGATAAAAGGCTTATCCCTTCTGTTAGAATGTCTTTGAACAGCATCAGCAATTAATTCTTTACCTGTTCCACTCTCACCCTGGATTAAAATCGTGGTGTCTGTAGGGGCGACCCTTCCGATTACCTTAAAAATTTCTTGCATCTTAGGACTTCTACTGATCAATTCCTGATCATGATCATATGAAACTTCGCTGTTTACTTTTGCACGCAGTCTTCTAATTTCTTCAAGAAGTTCAGAATAATTAACAGCTCTTTTTACAATCATAACAAACTCTTCTAAATCAAATGGTTTTTCTATGTAATCATATGCACCTGCTTTCATTGCTTCTATTGCTCTTTCACTTGTACCATAAGCAGTAAAAACTATAACTGGAATATCATTATACAACTTCTTTATTTCACGAAGAATACTTAGACCGCTAACTTTTGGTAAATTTATATCCAATAAAATTACTTTAGGCTGTATAAATTTTAACTTATTCATTGCATCGATCCCATCAACTGATTCCTCAACAATAAAACCCTCTTGACTTAGCAAATCAGATATATTTTTACGCATTGCAGCTTCATCATCTACTACTAAAATTTTATTATTAGATTTCATATTACATAACTCCATTTAATCTAACAGGTAATATCAACTCACAAACAGTTCCTTGTGATTTTGCGTTTTTAATAATAATATCTCCATAATGACTTTTCATTATTTCTTTTGAAATAAATAATCCCAATCCAAGACCTTTATCTTTTGTAGTAAAGAATGGTTCAAAAATTTTTTCAGTGATTTCTTCAGAAATTCCATTCCCAGTATCTTCAATTATTATTTTAACATTCCCATTCTGTTCACTAAGAACAGTTCTAATTGTTAACCTTCCACCATTAGGCATGGAATCTAATGAATTAATAAATACATTTAATAAAACCTGTTCGATTGCAAAAGGATCTAAATTTATTAATGGTAATTTTTCATTTAAATATTTCACAATTTCAATCCCTTCTTTTTCCGCCCTATCATATATCATTGATATTGCTTGTTCGACTAAATTATTTATTTTTGTTGGCAGCATTTTATTTCTTATTGGTCTTGAAAAATATAGCAATCTATTAACAAGCTGAGATAATCTATCAATTTCTTTCAAAATCATATCAAATGAAATTTCATTACTTTTTCGGTCTACACTTCTAAGATTATCATATTCTCTCTTTAATATCTGAAGTCTTGTTTTTATAATAGCTAATGGAGTTTTAACCTCGTGAGCAACACCAGCTATCAATTTCCCCAGTGCAGCCATTTTTTCTTTATGTATTAAATCTAATTCAAGTTGCTTTCTCCGTTCATGTTCTTTAGACAAATCATCAATCAGATTATTGATAGAATTATTTATAAATCCTAATAGTCCACCTTTCCGGGAAAATCTATAATTACCATCACTTCTCAAAAACTCCAATCCTAATTTTATTTCCTTAATCCATCTATGTTGTAACCAAGCGATATATATTGTAATAAAGAACGCAGTGATTGAAATTATTGTAGCAATTTTAAAAATGTCTGAAAGCTTCGCAGATGGTAAATCCCTTTCTACATGAATTCTTGCCCACGCACCACCAATTACATGATTGTCCACATATATAGGCACAGTAGCAAGAGGAAATATTGCAGGATCAAATTGATGTATATCAATAATTAATGAATCATTTATAATTGATTCAAAGATTTGGTTTCTAATTATTTCGTATGACCTCGGTGGTGGACCATAAGCTGGTACGGGTGGTGGTGATGTTGGGAATGCATAACCATAAAATCCATCAAACTGTAAAATATAAAAACCACCCTCAACACCAGGAAAATCATTAAACTCTTTTAAAACAACATCTCTTAATTTATTATCCAAAATATTTGATTCCATCCTATCAATTGATTCTAAACTATAAAAGGAGCTGCGCCATAGACTATCTAATGTAGGCTGAGCTGAAAACGATATCTTTTTTACAAGCCCATTAATCAATTCACTTTTGGATATATAAATTTTATCTGTCCACTTCTGCATTATAAAATCTAAAGAAATAATAATACTTAAAACAAAAAAAGCAAGTATTGCGATAAAAAGGCTCTCAGTTATATATATATTCTTAAATTTCATATTAAAAGATAATCATCATATAAAGTGCCAGAGCAAATTGTTTAATTTCATTTTCAATAAAATAGAAAATAATTATTACTGTTCCAAATTAACACAGCTAGCTGTGTCAAATAAACACACATTTTATAAAATATCTGAAAAATTACAAATTAAACAAGCAAAATAGATGGTATAAAATTTGAGCAAAAATTCTTATTAAAGAACCTTAATTAGTATATGAAAAATATTAAATTATCGACTATTCTAAATATTATAATTTTTATTTTTTTTACTCCGAGATTATTTGGATGCAAAACATTGCCCCCCAATAACTATGACAGACTATTTGAACGAAAATCGATTACTATTCTCATCACTGACTCCGGTTTAGGGGGGCTTTCTATATGTGCTGAAACAGAACAAAAATTAACTAATTTCAAGGGTTTTGAAAACGTTAATATAATTTTCTTTAACGCTCTACCTGATTTAAACAGAACTTATAACGAAATAAAAAATGAACAAGACAAAATCATAATATTCGAAAATGCTCTCGAAAGTATGATCAATAAATTTAAACCCGATCTAATACTAATCGCATGTAATACTCTATCCGTATTATATCCGAAAACTAAATATTTCCATCAAACAAATATACCAATAATTGAAATTGTAAATATAGGTGTAGATGAAATCTATAAACAGATGAATATGTTCGATTCATCTCATGTTCTAATTTGTGGAACAGAAACTACCATAAATTCAAAAGTTCACAAAAATTTATTAATCCAGAAAGGTATTGATTCTTCAAGAATATTGAATGTAGCACTCAAATATCTGGAAAGTGAAATCCAAATTGATCCCAAAAGTGAAACTGTTGAAGGACTAATAGAATTATACCTTTCTGATGCCCTGGAAAATCATTCTTTATCTCAAAAAAAATTGTTTGTAGCTCTATGTTGTACTCATTATGGTTATAGTGAAGAATTCTTTAGATATAATTTAAAAAAATTAGTGCCAGATTCTGATATAATAAATCCTAATTCGTTAATGAGTGAAATTTTATTAAACAGAAAATATGAAAACAGATATACAAATACAGATACTAACGTTAAAATTTATTCCCGTGTTTTAATATCTGAACAAGAATGTGAATCTATTGCAAATGCAATAAATGAAATATCCTCAAAAACAGCTGATGCATTAATAAACTATATATATGACGAGAACCTTTTTAGTTATTAATTTACAATGTATTTTGGCAAAATTTTTGTAAAAATATTCTTTCTTTGTATAGCACATTATACAATTTGTGACTCACAAGTTACATTACAAGGAGATTTAATTGAATTGATTAAATCTGTTCGGAATGCATTGCCAGCCGCTGGTACAAACAAATTTGTAATACCAAGTACTAATGAAATGGATACATTTAAAAATGTATTCATAAAACTTAAAAATCATAATCTGATAGAAATTTCAGACGAAGTTAAGAATTTTAACTACAAATTTTATGAGTTTATCGATACATTGTATAATAGAACTTATTACATATTATTAGAAGAAATACCTATAAAATTCGGATGGGGTACGATTATTTACTCTAAGGACGGGAAATCTGATATTACAATTGAAGTACCTCATCCAATATGGGATACTAATTCCTGGGATATCGGTATTAAAGTGTATATAAAACTTGAAGCAAAATATTTTATTATGGCTGGAACACATCGTTATACCAATACCGATTCATCCTCAGATGTCGCACACAATAACAATTCAATTTTTAACACAGCACACCAAACCTTTGCAACACCAATTTCGATCCAAATTCATGGCTTCAATAAATCAAACAGTATTTATTCAGGATATCCAGATATAGTAATTAGCAATGGGACATTGTATCCTCAAGAAATTTTGTATACACTTTCAAAAAATTTCGAAATCTTTAATTTTTCAACAGGAGTTTTCAGTCAAATAACATATACACAACTATCTCGATTAGGAGCTACTACAAATATTCAGGGAAAGTGGTCAAACAACAATAACAAAACATTTATACATATAGAGTTTGATTATCCTTTAAGAACAAACGAAACAAATATTCAAAAAATACAATTTGCTATACACAGGACATTTTTCAATCAAGATACAGTTGCCTCGTTTATTGCATTTAAACTTTTTCAGAATTATCCCAATCCATGTAACACCCGTACAATAATAGAATTTGAAACCCCAAAAAAAGCAATTTTCAATTTAAGCATATATGATTTATTAGGAAAGGAAACTTATTCTTCATCAATTAATGCTGAGTTAATTGGTAAATATTCCATCCAAATACCCTTAATGAATTTAACGAGTGGAATATATTTTTACAAGCTAGAGAGTGAAAACTATAAAGAATCAAAAAAAATGCTTATTATAAAATAAAATAGGTATATCATAATGAGATTTCTAAAACTTATTCTATCATTCATTTTATTATTATCTGGTTGCAGTGTATTCGATGATGATGGATCTAAAAAAACAACTATAGATCCCAAAAAAGGCTACCTTTATTTAATTGATCGCAATACAAACTCATTAATAATGTTAGATTCCCAACTCTTCGAACTTAAGAGATGGGATTTATCGATTTTGACACCCGATTCAAGCTCACAGGGGTTAACTTTTGATGGGAAATATTTATGGTTTTCATCTGCTGGAAATACGGATATGATTTTTCAAATAGACGCCTCAGATGATAGCTTGATTGTAGTAAAATCTTTCCCTGCCCCCCCTAATAAACGAGGAACAATAAGAGATATTGCCTGGGATGGTTTTTATTTATGGGCAATAAACAGTGGGTCTTCAACCTATAATATTCCAGCAACACTTTATAAATTAAATCCACAAGATGGTAGCATAATATTTGAGTATGCAATCCCAACTCCTGAACCAAGGGCGTTAACATACGTCTCTACTAATTTTGATGTTTATGGACGTGGAGCAAGTGCTGGTTTATATTTTACAGATGTTGCTAAAAAAGTAATATATAAATTTACACCTGATAGACCACAATTTGATACTGCTTTTTCAGCTCCAGTACCTCCAAGAGGTATTTACAATATTTATCCAGTTGGCTTATCATTTGATGGGGCTTGTTTCTGGTTGATAAATTCAAGTGGCGAAGCAGATCATCTATATAAATTAAATTATCGAGGAGTAGAACTTGATCGATTTGATATGCCATATCAACGACCCGGTCCTTTGGTATGGTCTACAGTAAATGTCCAGGAAAAAGCACCACCAATTGTTATAGCGGTATTCCCAAATTCCGGTTTACGAGGATCCACAATAAATATTGATATTTATGGTTCTGAATTTAGAAAAGGTCAAGGTTTATCTGTGAGCTTAGAAAATGGAATAATTATTAACTCTGTAACATTTGTTAACAGTTCATTAATTAAATCGAATATTACAATAGATATTAATGCAACGCTTGGGAAAAGAAATATTATTGTAACAAACCCAGATGGGAAATTTGGTATTGGTGATTCTTTGTTTGAAGTTAGTAATGTATTGATGATCCCTCACCTATGGCTTGTTGAGCAGGATATGGATACTTTATACAAAATCAGAATACAGGATACCGCGATAGTCGGAAAGTGGAACACAAGACTTGTTGCCCCGGGCGGAAGTCCACAAGGGCTTGCTTTTGATGGACAAAATATCTGGCTGTGTGCCTCAGGTTCTGACCGAACGATAATGAAACTCAACTTAGCTGAAGATCACATTTCTACAATTACTTCAGTTCCTGGTCCAACCACTCTTGGAGTTTTAAGAGGAATTGTCTGGGAAGATGGATTCATTTGGTTAGTAATAAGTGGACTTTCACCTTCGAATGGAAAAATTTATAAAATTAATCCAGACAATGGAACCGCAGTCGATTCTCTAACGACCCCTGGATTAGAACCACGTGGAATAACTTTTGCCAATGGTTTATTATACTGCAACGATACCTCCATAGATTCAGTTTTTGTATATGATGTGCAAAATTCAAAGTGGATATCAGTATTTGCAACTCCAACTCCTCCAGGTGGTACAACAGCAAACCGATTTGCAACTGGTATGACCTGGGATGGGGCAAATTTCTGGATTGCAAATAGCACAGGAAATTACGACCATGTTTTCAAAGTTAGTCAAAGTGGTACTGTGCTTTGGTATTTCGAATCACCGCGCATTGGTCCAGCTCAAATTACAGGCATTGTATATACCAAAAATTAGAAGGAACAATTTATGAAAACAACAATTAAATTAATAGTATTAATAATCATAATAAATCAGAATTTATATCCACAAGTTAATTTTGAAGGAGATTTCCGCGCAAGATGGTATTCTGATAGTTTTTCAAAAACACTCGACCAACGCGCACATGAAAATTATATGAATTACCTATCCAGAATCAGAGCCAATGCAACAATTGAAAGAGGAACTTCGTTCTTTGCAGAAGTCATTTCCCTTTCAGATCGTAGAATAGAATCAAATCTCGGTGGTACAAACCTTGCTGGAACAGGAGTAATGCGATTAGGACTTACTCGATTATATGCAGATATGAATAGAACTGATTTACCATTTTTTGACTTGGCAAGATTTAGAATAGGCCGACAACAATTCCCTATTGGCAAGGGACTATCGTTAGGAGAATCGTATTATTTTTTAGATAAATTTGATGGTGCACGTGTTGATCTTCTATATAAATCAGTTACTCTTTCTTTTTTTGGTGCCATTACTGGACAAAACCTTAGTATATCAGGTTTGTACCCAGAACCGGGAAGTGATCAAATTTACGCTGCACGACTGGGTTCTGAAGTCTTAAAACAACAAGTTATGGGTTACTTTCTCTTACACAAATTACGTGGCTTGTTTAACGATAGTTATATAATTGGCGGTGGCTCAACTTCCACTTTTTTATCAAATGATCTAGAATATTTTACAGAATTCGCTTATCAAAAGTTTAATACCGCACCAGGACTACCTAAAAAACAAGGCATTGGATATATGGGTGGTATCAGCTATCGGTTTGCAATCGGACCCTTTCGTGTAATAAAAGTTGAGACCAGATATGCTGCCTATCAAGGTGATGACGCTTCTACCAATTCAATCGAGCAATTTAGTCCGCTTTATCCAAGTTTTTTCTGGGGTGAACATTCAGGTTATGTTAATGGTGATATTGGGGGTAATTACCCAAATCGAAATCGTAACTTAGAAGGATGTCGAATCTGGTATTCAAGATTTTATGTCACACCTAAAATAATTCCAAATCTTAGAATTCAATTTCAATATATAAAAATGAATGAATATATCGACAACGATGCGTATAATTCTTTCGATGATGAATTTTCATTGAGAATATATTATATCATATCGAAACGATCTCAACTTCAGCTTAGATTTAGTAAATACTTCCCTAATGGAACAGATAAAGACATTAATAATGATGGAAATATATCTTCTTCTGAAGATAGAATTTCTCGAACACGGTTTATGCTGGAATGGCAAATTAATTTTTAAAAAAATTTTTATAAACATTTTGAAAGGGTATTACTATGAAAAACTTTAAAATCTTTACACTTCTTATATTTACATTAATTTTTTCAATTTCAACTTTCGCCCAAATTACATCAGCCCAGAGTGGTAATTGGAGTGAACCTACTACCTGGGTGGGCAATATTTTACCAACTTCGGCTGATAATGTCTTAATTTCTTCAGGTCATATTATTGAAATTTCCTCTTCAACCGCTGAGTGTAATTCTATCTCATTTACTGATACTACTTCTCAACTTGCATTACTCAGTGGTGGGATATTAAACATTTATGGTAATTTTACATTAGCAAGTACAACACACAATGCCTTTTCATCCTGGGCTGAAGGTGCTAAAATACGATTTACCGGCCCTAATAAACAAATACTTTCTGGCTGGAATACCAGCACAACTACTATGTCCACTACTTTCATGGAAATGATCGTCGATAAATCTGCCGATACTGTTAAAACTGCAGGTAACGATATGAAATTTAACTTAGGCATTAGCCTCGAAATAATCAATGGAACTTTTGTTCTAACAAACACCGACGATATCCAAGGCAGAAACTTAGATGGCACACAAGCTACAACTCCTAACATTTATATTCATCCTAATGGTAGATTTATTATGTATGGCGGTGCTTCACATATTGGCTC
>CALCJK010000018.1 GCA_937967455.1 uncultured bacterium
ACACTGCCGCCCCCATCTCCCAAATATGTTATCTCCCAGCTAAATTCATGACTCGTTGTGTCCATCGTAGTTACTCTTAACTCCGAACTCGAGTCTACTTCCAAACCTCCATCTAAACGATACGCTCTGTATCTATATTCACGCCTTGGTAAAAGTCCTTCATCAATAACTAATGTGTCGAGTTGCGAGCTTATATTACTTATCTCAATCCTTGTAGAACCTTCTCGTCTAAGTTGTATAACTCCACTCTCAAACGCTTTTGTCGTCTTTATCCTTATAAAAGCATCTGTGCAGGAGGTATCTTCAACTGCAAGAATTATCGGTGATATATATCGCGGCAGATCAGGTGGTGTTACTCGCTCGCGACAGGAAATGAAAATAAATAATATGAAGAGTAATATGGGATAAGTGATTAGTGATAAGATATTGGTGATGGTTTTTTTTTGATCAGCATGAGTTTGGGATTTAAGATTTGCGATCGGCGAATTGCGATTTAGGATGGTTCGCATTAGTTCAGCACGAGTTTTTAATACAATAATCTTTGCACAGAAATTTTTAGTAGTGGGCGCGCCATCTATTTTCTTACACACTTTTTAAGCCTCTATTAATTTTGTTGTGTAATGTTATTTATCTATTGTAACTATAACAAACAAAATAATGAAAGTCAAGTGCTTTAAAAAAATCCTTAAAAATAGCTCATTTTTGCAGAATTTTAAACAAAAAACCCCGCTCTATAATTAAGCGGGGCTTGTGTTGAAATATCTGACAGAATAACGATGTGTAAACTTATTACCTCATCAGCAACATCTTTTTTACTGAAGTGAAGTTACCAGCATTCAGTTTGTAGAAATATACGCCGCTTGGAACATTTGTCGCATCCCAACTAACTTCATAAAATCCAGCTTCTTTATAACCGTCAACTAATGTAGCAATTTCTTGCCCAAGTATATCATAAATTTTAAGTGTGGTATAATTAGCTTCGGGTAATGCAAAATTTATTTGTGTCACGGGATTAAAAGGATTGGGATAATTTTGTGATAAATAAATTTGCTCAGGAATCTCTTCGGTAAAGACAATCTTAGGTATACCAGTTGTAACTGCATATCTTACAAAATCACCTGAGCACTTAAATGTACCTGCTGTAGAAGTACCAAGCACCCGTAAGCGAATAATACCAGTTGTTGAAATATAATTAGAAGGTGTTGTTGGTGAATAAGTAATTGTGACATCAGTAGTTCCAACTGTACGGGAATCAATTTGATTCCACGCACCTGTATTATAATTAAACAAATAAAGTTTTTGTGTTACACTTCGCGAATACTTGCCATCATAAGTAATTGTAAGTTTACTAACACTAGATCTATTTTCAGATATAGTAACACTACTATACCAATCAGTTGTATAAGTTGAGCTGGTACTTGAATTAACAACAAAATAACTTCCATCATTTGCGCTGAGATTCGAAACACTGCCAGAACTAATTGTTCCGACACTTACTGTAACTGATGTAGGAGAATAATTTTTAGTGCCATCTCCTGGATAAGAATGAGTTGTTGAGCCATAGCTTACTGTATAACTTTTTCCTGTTGTTTTAATTATTATATTTCCATTTGCCACAACACCTTTACCAGTGGGAACAGTACCTCCAGAACCCGCTTCTGTTAAATACATAAAACAATTTGCGTTTGCTAATCTATCAAGAACAACTTGTGTAGGATGGCCATATGTATTTGTTCCAACAGTAATAATACCAACTTCTGGTTTAAGTGTATTCACAAATGTTTGGTTGGTACTATACTGGCTGCCATGATGGTTAATTTTAAATGCATCAACATCACCTACTTGAGGAGCAAGTGGAGTTTCATTATCAGCATAATATGTTGATTCACCACCTAAGTCACCGCCGGTAAAGTATTGGAAAGAACTATAATTCAACAAAAAACCTACACTCAAATCGTTTTCGCTTGAGGTTGAATTTACAACTTTACCATAGTTTATAACATATCCATCTGTTGCCACACATTTCATAGTTACACCACCACCTATATCAATAGTCTGGCCTAATTGAATTGCATATCTTCTACCTGTAGCGTTTGCAGCATTTTCATATTCAGTAAATGCGGTTGAGGTTGGAAGAGGAGCGTTCCTGCCTCTATCGTATACAGAGCCAATGTTAGAGGTGCCCAATCCATAAATTACCTCATCCAGCCCTCCGAGATGATCTGCATGGTAATGTGAACAAATGACATAATCAAGGTAATTGATTCCAAGACTTGTTAGATAAGGTTTTACAACATTAGTACCTTTGCCAGTATTGCCAGCATCAATTAACACTTTTTTACCTGTTGGTGAAATAATTAGTGTAGCATCACCCTGTCCAACATTAATGTGATGAATCTGAAGTTCTTGAGAATAAATTACAAATGATAAAAATAAAAAACATACCATTGTAAAGAATAATTTTTTCATAACAGCTCCTAACTATTAGTTATTAAATAAATAAGCCGTCTTCAATATTTTAAAGACGGCTTGTTAATTAATCCATAATTTTTCTTAAGAATGGTGGTTTCTCTGATCCTGTTCTTTCATTCCGTTCAGTTATATCTGAAGCTATACTCCTTGCTTGTGGATTATTTATATTTAGACCTTTTCTAAATACGGTTGGTTCATCCATTTCTTTAATGTCGTGAATCCCGGTAGGAATTCTGTCAATAATTGTAGGTTGTGTTTTTGGAATTTTAGCAACACCCTTCTTACCGAAACCTGTTGCTATAACTGTAACCATTAGCTGGTCGTCGAAAGTCTCATCAATAGCATAACCTAGTAAAATGTTAGCTTCATCACCAGCAGCATCTTTAATCACACTAACAGCTTCATCTGCTTCAATTAAAGACATATTATGTCCACCCACAACATTTACCAAGACGCCCTGAGCCCCTGCAATAGATATACCATCTAAAAGCGGGCTGGAAATTGCAAGCTGGGCTGCTTCTACTGCACGGTTATCTCCTTTTGCAACACCAGTACCCATAAGTGCATCACCAGCTTCTTTCATTACTGTTTTAATATCGGCAAAATCACGATTTATATATCCCGGTTTGGTGATAATATCAGATATACCTCGAGTGGCATTATAAAGTACTTCGTTAGCTTTATCAAATGCTTGTGTCAATGGTGTATTTGCTTCTACTATCGAAAGTAATTTTTGATTTGGAATCACAATTAGTGTATCGACATACTTTCTCAATTCCTCGATACCTTTTTCTGCGTTCGACATACGCACTTTGCCTTCAACATGGAATGGTTTTGTAACAATACCGACTACAAGAGCTTGAAGACTTTTAGCAATGCTTGCTACGATTGGTGCTCCACCTGTTCCAGTTCCACCACCCATTCCAGCCGTTATGAAGATCATATCACTTCCAGTCAGGGCTCGTGCAATTTCATCTCGGTCTTCTTCTACAGCTCTTTGTCCAATATTAGGGTCTGCACCTGCGCCTAAACCTCTGGTTAAATTTTTACCAACTTGAATTTTATTAGGGGCTTGGTTTCTTTCGAGAGCTTGCAAATCGGTATTGATAGCAAAAAACTCAACACCCTGCAAACCCATCTCAATCATACTGTTGATGGCATTCCCACCACCGCCACCCACGCCCACTACACGAATTTTTGCCCCTGGGTCTGATTTGATATCTAGATCAATCACTTTTATAGCTCCTTTTTTGTTAATGATAAATGTTTATTATAAAATTCTTTGTTTTTTTTCTACATATTTTTAAACCATTCTTTAATCTCATGGAATATCTTTTTAAGCGAATGTTTTTTATATCCATTTGTATTTCCATAAATTCGGTCTCTATTCTGCAATGTATACAAAACAAGTCCCACACTTGTTGTATAAATTGGACTTTCAATTTCCCTCACTAAACCTGCCGTAAAACCCGTTGGAAAACCAATTTTAACTGGCATACCGAGTACTTCCTGAGCCAATTCCTTAGTACCTTTAATTAACGAACCACCTCCAGTAAGAACAGCACCAGCAGAAAGATGTTTGAATGATCCTGATCTTTTAATTTCCATTAAAGCAACTCCAAGGATTTCTTCCATTCTTGGCTGGATAATTTGGGCTACAAGCCGTTTGTCAATTTCTAAAGGAGGTCTACCGCCAATTCCTGGTAAGATAATTGGACTATCATCATTTACGCATGGTAGATAAGCAAATCCATACTGTTTCTTTAATTTTTCTGCTTGTTCGGTTAAAATTCCAAGCACCTTCCTCAAATCGTTCGTTACTTGATTTCCCGCGAAAGGAATTACGGCTGTATGTCGAATCACACTATCTTCAAATACTGCTAAATCGGTTGTGCCGCCACCGATATCAATCAAAGCAACACCAACTTCTTTTTCCTCTTCATTGAGCACAGCATAACTTGATGCTAATGGTTCCAAAACCATATCATACACTTCAAGTCCTGCTCTTTCAACACATTTATATATATTTTCAGCAGCAGATACCAAACCTGTGATTATATGCACATGAGCTTCTAAGCGTACACCCGACATTCCTATTGGATCCTTTATACCATCCTGACTATCCACAATAAATTCCTGTGGAATTACATGAATAATTTTTCGATCCATGGGCAAAGCAACTTTTTTAGTATCTTCAAGTAATCGTTCTACATCTTCTTTCTTAATATCTTTTTCGGGATTACTTATAGCTACAACACCACGGCTCTGGAAACTTTGTATGTGCTCACCAGCAATTCCCACTACCACTGAACGTATCCTTATACCAGAACGAACTTCAGCTTCTTCAATAGCATTTCGTATTGACCTTACTGTCTTCTCGATATTAGTTACCACACCTCTGGTAAGCCCTTCTGAATGGCTATATCCAACACCAAGTATATTCAGGTTCGATTGCTCGCCAACTTGAGCTACAACAGCGCAAACTTTGGTTGTCCCAATATCCAGACCTACAATAATTTCTTGATTATTCATATTCACCCTTTATAAAATATTTTTGTTATTATTATCTTTCCATTTTACTACAAGTTGATTCTTAAATCTTGCATCTATATATATCAAATTCTGTGAGCCATTTCGCATAACAAATTGTCTCCAGAACGAGCTTAACATTAAAATCTTTTCAGCATAATTTTCTTTACCTATTATTATCGGAATAGCATAATCATCCGTCAATAGCACAAAATCACCATTTCTATTTATTTTAAGCTCAGAAATTAATAAATAAAACTCCTCATCGATATTTTTAGTGGTATCCAACATTCTTATTGCAGTCAATATATATTCACTATTAAAAATTTCTCCTGATATATTATTTTCTTTTAGGGATTCAACACCTGAAATTACAGGCACATTCGGAATAGTTTTTAATCTAAGTTTAGGCAATAATCTCGCTTCACTATCCAGATAATAAAATTTATCCAAAAAAATTGATGCTTTTATTTCTCGTTCAAAAATTATTATATCTATTGATCCATATATCTGTTTTACCATTATAACATCGTGAATGTATGGATTTGATAATAATCTTTCTCGTACGGTATCCAAATCGATGGAGTATAAAAGTTTTCCATTCACTAATCCAGTCAGTTTATAGACATCATCTTCATATAAATATTTAGTTTCAGCAATATTTACATTTTCCAGAATGATGATCTGTTTCCACTGATGTGCAAAACCACAAAGCAAAAAAAACGAAATCACAATTAAGAGCATCCAGATTATATATGTAGTCTTCAAATTCATTTAAACATTTTCTAAAATTTGTTTTTTAAATCCAATTAATTTTATTTCTGGTTCTAATATAATTTTGAATTTTTGATAAACTTCTCTTCTGGCAAAATTAATTAATTCGATAATATCTTTAGCACTGGCATTTCCCAGATTAACAATAAAATTTCCATGTTTTTCAGAAATCATTGCATTACCAATACGCTTTCCTTTAAGTCCGGCAGATTCTATCAATTTTGCTGCATAATTATCCGGAGGATTTTTAAATATGCTTCCTGAATTGGGGAAGTTTAATGGTTGAGATTTATTTCTTTTTAGTAAATATTCTGAACGTGTTGTTTGCAATTCTTTTATATCTCCATCAGGCAAACTAAATTCTGCGCTTAAAATTACTTTATCGTATAATGAGGACCATCGATATCTAAACTCGATATTTTCTTTTTTAACTTTTAAAACTTCAGATCCTTGAACAAATTCTACAGATAACAAAAAATCAGATATTTGAGTGTTATAAGCACCTGCGTTCATTGCAAGAGCACCACCAATTGTACCGGGTATTCCTGCAAGTTTTTCTACTCCTTTTTTAGAATTTTGAATACAAAAATCTACAAACCTAGCAAGCATAACACCAGCTTCAACATAAATTATATTTTTTTCTATATCCAGTTGATTTAAATTTGGAAACAAAGAAATTATTGTCTCTCGAACACCTTCATCTGAAACAAGGATATTGCTTCCGTTACCAATAACAATAAATCTTTTTTCTTTCTGATTTAAGTATTGAATTAAACTTACAGCATCAACCTTATTTTTTGGTATGAGGAACAAATCTGCTGGTCCACCTACTCTTATAGAAGTATGATTACTCATCGGTTCGTTTACCAGAATTTCACCTTCAAAAAAACTTTTTATTTCATCAATAGAAATCATAATTAACGTAAATCTTTTCTAAGTTTATTAAGAAATTCAATACCATACTTATAAATATCACCAGCACCCATTGTGATAACAATATCACCTGAGTTTACAATTTTAATTAAATAGTCGGGTAAATTATTTTTATTAGCTACATAATGCACATTTTTATGACCGAATTGCTTTGCTGCATTAGCAATTAATTCGCCACTTACACCTTGAATTGGTTCTTCCCTTGCAGGATATACATCCGTAACTACTAAAACATCCGAAAGTAGGAAAGCTTTACCAAACTCTTCATAAAAATCTCGAGTTCGAGTATACAGATGAGGTTGAAATACACAAACAATTCTTTTTTTCCATCCTTGTTTAGCACCAAGTAATGTTGCCTTACATTCAGTTGGATGATGTGCATAATCATCATAAACTGCAATACCTTTCACTTCACCCTTCTTTTCCCATCTGCGAAAAACTCCACTAAATTTCTCGATACCAGATTTAATTTTCTCAAACGGAATACTTAATTCATAACCAACACTAATAGCAGCAAGTGCATTTTGTACATTATGAACACCAGGGCATTTGAGATTAATCTTACCAAGTTCTTTTTTATCTTTAGTAACAGTAAAGGTACTTGAATCTTTATTAAAATTAATATCGATTGCTTGCATATCTGATTGTGGAGTTAATCCATAAGTTATAATTTTTTTATGTGATAACTCTGAAATAATATCCTGAAGTGCTGGCTCATCCAGACATAATACAACAAAACCATAAAAAGGCACTTTACCAGCAAATTGAACAAAAGCACTTTTAATGTCTTCAAGATCTCTATAACAATCTAAGTGATCAGTTTCAAGGGTTGTAAGAACTGCAATTGTTGGGGTAATAGATAGAAACGACCTATCGAATTCATCTGCTTCTACAACAATAAACTCACCTTTGCCGAGTCTTGCATTAGAACCACCTAAACCATGTAACCTTCCACCAACTATTACTGTTGGATCTAAGCCACCTTCCATGAGGATTAAACTTATCATTGAGGTAGTTGTAGTTTTACCATGAGTACCAGCAACTCCGATTCCATATTTCAAACGCATTACTTCTGCCAGCATTTCCGAGCGTCGGATTATAGGAATCTTTCTACGCTTTGCTTCTAAAATTTCAGGATTATCAAGCGGTACTGCTGAAGAATAAACCAGAGCATCTACATCATCTTTCACATTTGCAGCTGAGTGACCTTCATAAATTTCTGCACCAAGTTCCCTCAAATGATCCGTTATTTCACTCAGCACCTTGTCTGAACCGCTTACTTTAAAATTCTGGTCGAGTAAAATTTCAGCAATACCGCTCATTCCAATACCGCCGATACCAACAAAATGTATTTTCTTAATTGAAGAAAACATAATTAAAACTTATCTATTATCCTTTCTGTTAATTTTTTCTTCTGTGGAACTTTTTTAGCAATCTCATTTATTAAATTCATTAACTCTTTTTGATGCTCATATCTACCTAATCTTATCCTATACAATCTCAAGCGACCCTTCAATTTTATCACAACTGCTTGTGAACGACCAGCTGTTTTAACAGATCTTTCGATACCTATATAAATCCACTCAATATCAGGAATATTTAATTCTCGCTGATTAAATTTGTTGTAAAAAATAATTTTATCATCTTGAATTATCAGCTTCCGATTTCTAATCAAGTTTAGGATTAATACCAAAAATGAGCCAACTACAAATATGATAATTATGTATAATATTGGATCTTTAAATACTAGAGAGAATTCATTTTCTATAAAATTCCCCCTAAAACCTGCATATACAATTAATGTAATCAAGTAAATGATAGATTGTTGATAATAAAAATCTAATTTATATTTAAATACTTTTTCCATTTCAGCTAATCAGTTCTAGTATTTTTTTTGCTATAATTTCGCCTGCATTAGGTGTACCGAACACTTTAATATTTTCAGCCATCAACTTTAAACGTTTTTCATTTCTGATCAAATCTAAAACCACTGTTTCAATTTTTTGATATAACTCGTGGTCTTCTATCATAATAGCGGCTTGAGCATCTTCAAGTGTTTTAGCATTTATTCGCTGATGATCTGAAGTTGCATGCGGATAAGGAACTAAGATTGCGGTTTTACCAAGTAATGTGATTTCTGCAATAGTAATCGCGCCTGCTCTACAAATTATCAAGTCTGCTGCAGCATAAGCATATTGCATTTTATCAATAAACTTACCATACCATAGCCCTGATCTCAATTCATGTTCAAGTTTATCTACTTCTTTTTGAATTCTTCCATAATCCCGTTCACCAGTCTGCCATATTACCTGTATATTAGATTTTAAAAATAACTCAAGAGATTTCAGGATAGCAGTATTGATAGATGTCGACCCTAAGCTTCCACCTATAATCAACAAAACCTTTTTAAACTCGTGCAATCCAAAATATTCTAAACCTTCTTTCTTTGATACTCCAATTAAACTTTTTCTCGTAGGATTACCTACTTTTTCAACCTTTGAAACATCTTTAAGCCACTGTTTTGTAATCTCGAATGCAGTAAATACTCTATCTACTTTTGCAGAGAGTAATCTTGTGACCAATCCAGGATAACTATTAGATTCATGAATAACAGTTTTAATATTTAACAATGATGCTACTATCAATACAGGTGCACAAACATATCCACCGGTTCCTATCACAACCGAAGGTTTAAATTTCATTATAGTAAGAACCGATTGTATTAGTGATACAATTAATTTTATTGGAACCATTAAGTTTTTAATATTAAATTTACGTGAAATTCCACTTATCCAGATTGCTTTAAATTTATAACCATGTTGAGGAATTAAGTACGCTTCCATTTTACTTTTTGTACCCAAGAACATAAAATTAGCATTCTTATCAATTTTTTTAAGTTCTTCTGCTATAGATAAAGCTGGAAAAATGTGACCACCAGTTCCGCCGGCAGCAAATAGATAATTATTTTGTTTTGGATCAATCACCTAAATTTTTCCTTCTGCATTAACTGTTCCAACTAAAGGCACATGAGAAATTTTTGGATTAAGATCAGTTTGTTTAGAAATATTCAATAACACACCAATTGCAAATGCAGTTGCTATAAAAGAACTTCCTCCATAACTAACTAACGGCATTGGTAATCCAGTAGCAGGAATAATTGCCAAACTGACTCCAGTATTAACAAGAGCAAAATTTGTAATCATTAAGGTGATCCCAATTGCTAGATAACGACCAAAATCATCTTTAGCATATCGAGCAATTTTTAGCCCTCTTAAAAATAAAATCGTAAACAGGGTTATAATTGCTAAAGTACCTATTAAACCGTACTCTTCGCCAATAATAGAAAATATAAAATCGTTGTAAGCTTCAGGAATATAAAAATCCCTTTGTCTGCTGTTGCCTAATCCGACTCCTAATATTCCGCCATTACCAAAAGCAATAATGCTTTGCCATATTTGGCCAAGAGAATTATTCAAATTATTTGTAAACTGGAAATAATTATTAATCTCATTAATTTTTATAGCAATCATTTTTTCGAAATTTTCTATGTATAGTAAAATTCTTTTTAATCGATAATCCTCACTTAAAAGAAAATAAACTAAAACTGGGACCACTGTGAAGGCACTTAACATCAGGTGTTTTAATCGAACTCCACCAAGATAAATCATTATAATACAAGTTATAAATATTATAGTTCCCATACTATAACTTTTTTGAAGAATTATTAAGGCAACAACAATACAAATCCATATTAATAATGGTAAGTATCCATTTTTAAAGTCTCTTACATTATAGGATTTGACGGATAATAATTTTGCAATGTGAGCAACTAATAAAAACTTAACTAACTCTGATGGTTGTATTCGAACTGAACCAATTGAGATAAATCTTTTCGTATTATGAACTTCGTCTCCGAGCTTTAAAGTTAATATCAGTAATAAAATACCAAATAGTAGAGCAAACTTTGTAAACTTTTTATATTTCTTATAATCTATCAGTATTCCTAAAAGTAATACTATAACCGCAACAACTATTTTTATTACATGATGATTTAAAAAATATTCACTATCTCCAAGTTTTGACAATGCTACAGATGAAGAAGCTGTATAAACTACAAGCACACTGATTGCCATTAGAATAAATGCAACAATAAATGTGGTAAAGTCGATATAATTATATTTTTTTATATCATTCATAATCTCATTACCAGTTCTTTAAATACATTACCACGATGCTCATAATTATTGAACCAGTCGAACGAAGCACAGGCTGGTGAGAGCAAGACTATATCGCCTGCAATTGCACGATTAGATGCAATGTTAACAGCTTCTTGCATAGAATTAGCAATTTCAACATTACTAAATTCTTTTTTAATTTTTTCAGCCGATTCTCCAATGGCTATGATTTTTTTTACTTTTTTTTGCACAACAGCCTTAAGTTTTGAATAATCATTCCCTTTATCTCTTCCTCCTAATATGAGCACAATTGGATTTTCAAAAGCAGTCAGAGCATAATACACAGAATCTACATTTGTGGCTTTAGAATCATTGATATATTTGACACCATTGATTTCACGAACTAATTCCAACCTGTGTTCGACACCTTTGAAATCGTTTAAAGCTGTAGATATAGAATTTAAACTTACGTTCATCTGTCTTGCTACTAAAACTGCAGCCAAAGAATTATAAAGGTTATGTATTCCCTTTATTCCTATTTCATCAATACTAATAACTGGATATCGATCCATATTATTGGCAATTATTAACTTTTTATTATTCCAATCTATAAAGGCTCCAAAGCTTAACTCAATTTTTGTGCTGAACGGAATTGTAGTACATTTCGCAGTATAGACTAATTTCGAGATTACAGGATCATCACAGTTATATATCAGGAAATCTTCTGCTGTTTGGTTTTTAAATATTTTACTCTTTGAGATCGAGTATTTTTCCATCGAATTGTCATATCTATCCAGGTGATCTGGAGTTATATTTAGTAGCACGGAGATTTTAGGTTTGAATTTATCTATATGATCTAGCTGAAAGCTTGAAACCTCAACTATTGCTGTTGATTTTTCTGTTAAAGATTCTACAACTGAAGAAAACGCTACACCAATATTTCCAGCAACGACATAATCTTTACCTGCGGTTTCAAAAATTTTACCAATCAAACTGGTTGTAGTAGTTTTTCCATTTGAACCTGTAATAGCAATTATTGGTGCTGGACAAAATTGATAAGCAAGCTCTAATTCACTTATAACCTTAATACCTCTGGATATAGCTTTCTTAACTATTGATGAATTTGATGGAACACCTGGGCTTATTACCAGCAATGAGCAATCAAAAACTTTTTCAGAGTGCGCACCTGTTTCATATTGAATATCATTAGATTTTAAAATCTTTAAATATTCTTCAATTTTTTCAGCAACTGAGAAATCGCTTACAAAAACATCTGCACCTCTTTTTTTAAGTAAAAGAGCTGCTGAAACTCCGCTTCGTGCAGCACCAATTATAGTTATTTTCTTATTATTTAAATCCAACAATTTACTTACCGATTCTTAATGTGAAATTTTTCTCATTAATTTTTTCAAAAATAAGTTTAATGCCAGTTTTCCAAGGTAACAATTGTTTAATTTTAGTATCCTGAATCCAGTAATGTTCATGTGGTTTTTGTGGACCCATACACTGGCAGGCTACAGATTCAATATGTAATGCAATTTTAGTGCCTTCAAAATCAAGCCAGAAATCTTTCCATGGTTTTGGGAAAAATTTCAAAGCTTGTTTGGTTATACTAATTCTTTTCTCTGCCACCTCAGCAGCTGAAAGAATTTTTTCAAAATAGTTTTTTGATATTTTGATGTCTGTCATTTTATCTCACCTTAAATGTTGCTAAACTTAGTATTACAAATAATACAGTTATAATATAGAATCTTGTGACAATTTTTGGTTCTTCCCAACCTAGCATTTCGAAATGATGATGAAGAGGTGCCATCTTAAAGATCCTTTTACCCTCACCATATTTTTTCCTGGTATATTTGAAGTAATACCGTTGGACTAAGACAGAAAGAGTTTCAATAAGAAAAATACCGCCAAGAGTTGGAAGTAGGAGTTCTTTTTTAATTAATACAGTTATAGCGCCTATTGCACCGCCAAGCGCAAGTGAGCCGGTATCACCCATAAACACTTGCGCTGGATAGGAGTTGAACCAGAGAAATCCCAGGGCGGCTCCCACCATTGCCGCACAAAAGATACTCAGTTCTCCACTCCCTCTTAAAAAAGGAATGGTTAGATATTCACTCCATATTGCATTGCCGCTTATATATGAAATAATGGCCAATGCTAAGGCAACAATTCCTACTGTGCCTATTGCAAGTCCATCCAATCCATCTGTTAAATTAACGGCATTGCTTGTGGCGGTGATTATAAATACTACCATAGGTATATAAAGATATCCAAAATCCAACTCCATATGCTTAAAAAATGGCATTGTAGTAGCCGACCTGTATTTAATCACTGATGCATCTAAAAACTGTGGATAAAAATAAATTACACTTCCAATCACCAATCCAACTATTATTTGTCCTATCAGTTTATATTCCTCTATTAAGCCACGAGGTTTTTTCTTTACAACTTTTAAATAATCATCCAGAAAACCCACTAATCCAAGAGAAATTGTAACAAACAAAATCAACTGAATAAAACCGTTACTCAAATCTCCCCAAAATAAAGTTGGAATGAGAATTCCACCTAAAACTATTAATCCCCCCATAGTTGGAGTTCCTGCTTTTTTTAGATGTGTCTTTGGGGCTTCTAATTTTGCAGATTCCCCAATTTGATACTTCTTCAACAAACGAATAATTTTAGGACCAATCCAAAATGCAACAATAAGTGCTGTAATGGTCGCTAACCCTGCTCTAAATGTAATATATTTGAAAACTCCAAAGCCAGGTATAGAAAATTTTTTATTTAATATATCGAATAAATAATATAACACTATCTTTGTTTTATTTTTTCAACAATTGAGTTAACAACTTCTTCCATCTTCATTCCACGTGAACCTTTAACTAAAATTAGATCATTTGAGTTTACTAATTCACTTAAATGATTTATTAGCTGTTTTTTATTCATAAAATGTACTTTTTTAACATTACCAGCAGCTTTATATGTATACTTCGTATCCTTACCATATGTTATTAGATACATCTGTGAATGACTTTTACTTGCGTATTCAGAAAATTTTTTTCCAACTTTCGTATGGTTAGGATAGGATTCTTTTCCAAGTTCTAGCATATCACCAAACACAAATATTTTTTTCCCTTTAACTTTTATAGAATTCATTACTTGCAACGCATGAATTGTTGAATCCAAATTAGCATTATATGTATCATTGAGAATAATTGTATCTCTAATATTTAAAACTTCCATTCTCTTATCAACAGATTTAAAATTTTCTAAAGCAAATTTGATCTTTCTTATTGGAATCCCAAATACAATTCCAACAGAAGCTGCAGCAAGAGCATTTTCAACATTGTGAATCCCAGGTATGTTTAGTTTAATAAAAACTTTTTCTTTTGTTTTATCATTTAAGATATCAAATGAATATTTTCCTTCTCGTTCACTCAAATTATTGATTTTTAAATCTACCCTGGTATTTTTGATTCCATACAAAATTCTATTCTTAACCTTTTTACCAGCATCTCGAATTTCTTTATAATCTGCATTCACAAATGCAAAACTCCCATAATCTTTGGAAGCTAGATATTCGAAAAGAGATAATTCTTCTTTTGCGACACCTTTCAAGTTCTTGAAAAATTCTAAATGTTCATTTCCAAGGTTAGTTACCAACCCATAAGATGGTTCGAGAATTTTACATAAATAATTGATTTCACCAAAATTATTTGTACCAAGTTCCAAAACACCAATCTCGTGATTTTCATTCAATTTGAATAAAGTAAGAGGTACCCCAATTTGATTATTATAATTACCTTCACTGGCTAAAATATTATACTTTTGTGATAACACAGCTGATATCATTTCTTTTGTTGTCGTTTTACCATTACTTCCAGCTATTGCTAAAAAAGGAATACTAAATTTTTTTCTATAGACATTAGCAAGCTCACCCAATGCAGATAATGTATCTTCTACAACGACAATTGGTGAGTTTATTTTATATTTTTCCAAAATTTCTTTTTGATTCTTAACGAAATACTTTTTATCAATTACAAATGCTGTTGCTCCATTTTTATATGACTGTAACAGGTAATTATGCCCATCTGTATTTCTACCTCTTAAAGCAATAAATATCTCACCTTTTTTAATTTTGCGAGAGTCAATTGAAATTCCTTTAAATGCTTGTGTACCAATACCGTTTAGATGAATAATTTCTAAGAAATTTATTTGCAATATGTCATTAAAAGTTATATTCATTAAATTTTTTGAATTATATTTTTTACTATTTCCTTATCAGAAAATTTTATTTTCTCTTTTCCAATAATTTGATAATCTTCATGACCTTTACCAGCTATCAAAATTACATCATTATTTTTTGCAATTTCGAAAGCCTTCTCAATTGCTTTTTTCCTATCAACTTCTATAAAAACATTTTTATTTTCTGATATTCCTGTTAATATATCTGCAATTATCTTTTCAGGATTTTCAGTTCTTGGATTATCCGAAGTAATTATTACATAATCTGAAATTTCACTCACAACCTTTCCCATAATAGGTCTTTTAGTTTTATCTCTATCGCCCCCAGCCCCAAAAACGCTGATTATTTTTCCAAATTTTTTATTTGTAGCAATAATTTCTTTTATAGTGCCTAAACATTTTTCCAACGCATCTGGCGTATGTGCATAATCAATAATAACGACAGGTGCATTGGGATGTTTAATTGATTCAAATCTGCCATTCACAGGTTTTAAGTTCATTAAAGATTTTTTAATTAAATTGAGATCTATTCCTAACAATAATGCAGCTGAAATAGCGGCTAAACAATTATAAACATTAAACTTGCCAACTATAGGTGTTTCAATTTCAATAGTATCTATCCCGTAATGAATTTTAAACTTTAAATTTTCAAAATTAATTTGAATATCTGTAGCATAAACATCCGCACTTTTGTTTAATCCATAGAAGAATTTTGTTGCTTTTGTATCCATAACAATATCTTTTCCATACATATCATCGAAATTCGAGATGGCATAAGCATCGTTATTCAAATTATCGAATAATATTTTTTTTGCTTTAAAATAATTTCCCATATCCCCATGGTAATCCAGATGCTCAGGTGTTAGATTTGTAAAAATAGCAATTTTATAATCAATACCATGCACTCTCTGCTGAATTAGTGAATGGGAGGATACTTCCATAACAACCCATTTAGCACCTTCTTCATAAAAATTTGCTAACAATTTTTGAAGTTCTATAGAATCAGGAGTAGTTAATTTAGTTGGTATTTGCCTATCGTTGATAAGATTTGCAATTGTTCCTATCAAACCAACTTTGTAATTAATATTTTGAGCTTTTATGTAATTTTCAATGATTGATTTCAGGATATATGTAGTTGTGGTTTTACCATTAGTACCTGTTATTCCTATCAATTGCAATTTTTTAGATGGGTATTTATAGTAACTTGCAGCAATAACTGCTAATGCTTGTCGTGAATCTTCAACTACTATCTTAGCCACATTGTTATGCATAAAATAAGAATCAGGATAAAGTTTATCATCCTCAAGTATTACAGCAATTGCACCGTTTGCAAGTGCATCTGGGATGTATTTGTGTCCGTCAGCAACATTTCCCCGAATTGCAACAAACAAATCGCCATGAGTTACATTTCTTGAATCACATTCAATTTTATTAATTTGAATATCATGAAATGGAACAGATTTTCCATACTTTGTCTGGAAAATTTTTTTAACTCTTAAATTATTTATTAAGTCAGATAATAACATAAAATATCAATAAAACTCATAATTATATTTCACTACCTTTACAATTTTTTCTTTTCCTGAGTAGTTTGTTTCTTTATGTTCGAGAGGTAAACCAGATTTATCATTCTTATATTTTATTAATTTTATTAGATTATTTTTACCATCAAATTGTTTTTTTTCAATTAAATATTTTTTCTTATCGTATTTAAGGAGAAATCTGTATTTGGGTGTACCACGATCATAGCCCCTCTCTTCTACTAAATTTCCTTTCGGATCATAAAAGTATTCTTTTAATGTAAAGAGTACACCATCTGGACTAAAAAGTTGTTCTTTTATTTTTTGTTTTTTTTCATTGTAATAATATTTTGCCTTAAAAGACTTTTTACCATTAGGTAAAATCTCCACTGCTCCAATTTCAAGACCTGATGAATCTGTCTCATTTTCAACTTTAAGTAAAAGTTTATCTCCCTCGAAAACAAGTGTAGAGTCTAAGACAACATCGTTAGTGTAATAATATTTTTTTATATAATTAACTTGTTTATTTACTTCGGACCAAAAAGTATTATTAGATTCAAATATTATTTTTCCTGATTTGTTATAATGCTTTTCAATTACATTACCATCTGGGATTAATTTACCATCTTTGTTTAATATAAAGCTTGTTTGAGTTTCCTTTTTAATAATTTTATTTTGCGAAAAGGAAATATAAAAAAAACTCAAAAATATTAATATGTAAATAAATAATTTCATCAATATATCTCTGCAATTTTTCTTTCTTCACACGATAAAGCTACAATAGTATTTGGTGCAGCTTTAACACCTGAATCCGGTGATTGACTTACTACAACTCCAGTCCCATAAACTGAGAACTGCAATCCAGCAGACATTAAAATATTAATTGCTCTTTTTACGGGTAACCCAATCACATTTGGCACTTCGATTAAATCATTGTTATAATTTTCTTTTTTCGAATAACAAAACAATTTTACTTCAGAACCTTTTTGAACTAATGAACCAGCTTGTGGAATTTGGTCTAAAATAAGTTCTCCATCTCCAATCACATTAACTTTTAATGAATATTTCTCCAATATATTAATAGCTACAGAACGAGAGAGGTTTCGCAGATCTATCATCTCAACTTCCGAAGATTTATCGTAATCAAATGCATATTTTATCTCAGGAGATTTTTCGTATAAATCAAAGTGAGTCCTGAGCCGATCGGCAATTTCTCTAAAAATTACCGCACTTGTAGTTCCACCCATTCCCGCTACATTACCGTTAATCTTAGGATTGCGCAACATAACAAGACATACTACCTTAGGATTTTCTGCAGGGAAATAACCAACAAAAGAGGCTAAAAGATTTTCATTAGAGTATTTTCCATTAACCAATAAACGAGCAGTGCCTGTTTTTCCAGCAATTTTTATATTTTCAATACGGGCTAATCTGGCGGTACCGTGCTCCCCATCAACAACTGATACTAACATATCTGTAAGAATTTTAGCATTAGATTCACTTAAAACTCTTCTAATAATAACTGGTTGATTTTCATATACAGTTTCAGAATTTTGATCAACAATCTTTTTAACTATGTATGGTTTAACGAGAATTCCGTTGTTGGCAATTGCAGCGAAAGCGGTAATAATTTGCAAAGGAGAAGCTTGAACTTCATATCCTCTTGACATTGCCTGTAATGTACTACCTGACCATCGAATTGGTGGGACTAATCTTCCCATTGTTTCACCAGGCAATTCAATACCTGTTTTACTTCCAAAACCCATATCACGAGCCATTCTATAAAACAATTCTCCTCCCACTAAATAAGAAATTTTAGCAAATACAATATTACTTGATACCTCTAAGGCCTGTTTAAATGTTAGATTACCATATGGATGTGTATCTGAGATATTAACAAAGCTTTTTTTACCAATTTGACATCTATAATTGCCATTTTCAGCGAAAAATAACTGATTGGGTTTTACCTTTTTATGTTCAAGGGCTGCAGCGGCTGTAACAATTTTAAACATTGAACCAGGTTCAACAGCATCAGCAATCGCATGTATAGACTGATTTTGTAGATTTTGAGAATCTGAACTAGAAGGATCATATTCAGGATATTGAGCTATTGCAAGCACTTCTCCAGTTTTAGGATTCATAATAATTACCAATCCATTTTCAGCTGTAAATTTTTTAGCACCCTTCTTTAATTCTTCTTCTGCTATCGATTGATAAGCTAAATCAAGTGTGAGATAAATATTATTACCATTTATAGGTTCAATTTTTGGATAGTCAATTACTCTTTTTATTTCTCTCTTTCCATTTCTGTAATTTACAACACTTCCATCCTTTCCTTTTAAATCATATTCGAAAAACTTCTCTATACCATTCCTCCCCTCGTTTTCAAGGAACATCCCACCTAAAATCTGACCAGCAATCGTACCATATGGGTAGAGCCTTTTTTGTACTTCTTCTACAATGACACCAAATTTTTTATGTTTAAAAAGTTCATCTTTATATATTGGGTTTAATTCCTTTTCAAGGCAAATATAATTTTTTGAAGTTTTAAGTTTGGTACGATAGAAATTTTGATCACGAGAAGTTATTCTTGATAAAAATTCTGTTAAGGCAATTTCAGTTTCAGGTTTTATAAATCTTGTATCAACTGCAACTTTTAAAGCTATTGTACTTGAAGCCAATACATTACCATTTGTGTCAAAAATTTTACCCCTTATTGCAGGCAATTTACTTGGACGAACATATTGTGAAAGGGCTTCTTTTTGCAAATCTTCAGATCTAAAAACCTGTATATGTATTAAACGAGCAACAATTACTAAAAAAACAAAAAGAATCAAGAATTTAAAAAATATTGTTCTCCTAGCTATTGTTTGAATATATTTTTGTTTTTCAATATTTATAAATTCATTAAACATAAGTTACTTTTCTACATTCAATTCAAACCAAATTACTTGAGAAGCCGAAAGCTTTTTCATTCCCAACTCTGTTTCTGCAATTGGTATAATATTTTCATAGCTGGTTCTATTATTAATTTCTGCCAGTAAAGCTTCATTAATACTAACAATGTATTTATATTCCTTTTCCAGTTCGTAATTGGTCTTTACAAGTTGATTGATCACAATAATATTATTTATCACCATAACACCTATAAGTGTGATAAAAAAAATTATCATAATAATTTTAAAAACCGAAGGCCTCTTTTTTAAAACTGGCCTATTCTTTCTAAGTAATTCAGAAGAATAATAATTATTATTTTTCGGTTCACTGTACATTAGCTAATGTTTTAATATTCAAAATTTTCTCAGCTGCTCTCAATTTTGCACTCCTTGAACGTGGATTGAATTTTATTTCATCTTCGTCAGGAATAATTGGTTTTTTGGTTAGAATCTTTACCAACTTTTGTTCTGCAGAAGTTTTAAAAATATTTTTTACGATTCGATCTTCGAGTGAATGATACGATATAACAACAATTCTACCATTCACCTTTAATAAATTTATTGCATCGATTAAGCCTTTTTTTAATACATCCAGTTCCTGATTTACTTCAATACGTAAAGCTTGAAAAATCCTTGCGAGCGTTTTATTGATAAATTTTTTATTCACAACATTTTTAATAATATTAGACAACTCTGTTGTTGTATCTATAGATTTATATTTTCTCTGTTTAATTATTTCTTTTGAAATCTTGCTTGAAAACTTTTCTTCACCATAAAGTTTAAACAATCGAGTAAGCTCTGATTCCTTATAATTATTAATTACATATCGAGCATTCAAAGCTTGATTCTTATCAAAGCGCATATCTAGAATTCCCTCTTTAGAAAAACTAAAACCTTTTTCAGCATTATCGATTTGATAGGAAGAAATTCCCAAATCGAACAAGATGCCATCAATATTGGAGATTTTGAGATCGGAAAGTAAATCGGAAAGATTTGAAAAATTGCAATTATATATTGAAACTCTTTCTCCAAAACGCTTTCTTGAAAAAACAACTGCATCTTCATCAGCATCTATTCCGATAAGTTTTCCTGTGGGAAGGAGTTTTTTAAATATTCTTTCCGAATGCCCACCACCTCCAATTGTAGCATCAACATAAACACCACCTGGATTAGTAATCAACAAATCAAGGACTTTTTCAACCAATACTGGATTATGAAATTCATAATTCATTTAATTATTTCAAGGAACGTCATTTTAAATTTGTCATAACTCTCTCAGCTACATCCTCATAACTTGAAGTTCTGTTGTTTAGATATTCCTCATAAATTTTTGGATTCCAGATCTCGATCCTGTTCGAAACTCCAATAATAAAAACTTCATCTTTTATCTGAGCATATTCTCGTAATACAGCTGGAATAATTATTCTTGCTTGAACATCTAAAACAACATCTTCAGCAGTTGAGTATATTTGTCTTTCAAGATATCTATGATCAGAATTAAACTCTGAAAGGTCTTTTAATTTTTCTTCAACTTCTAACCATATATTGTGAGGATACAAAAACAAACATTTATCAAAGCCACGAGTTATTACAAAATGATCTTTACTATCATCAGATAATTGTTTACGCAACTTTGATGGTATATTGATACGTCCTTTGGTATCAACACTATACTTATATGTTCCTTTGAAAGAAGCCATTTAGTTAAAATAAATTTTTTGAAAATTTGGGTAAATTCTTAAACACTTTTACCCACTTAATTATAAATTTAACACTAAATTTAATATTTTTATTGTAAAAGTCAAGTAAAAAAAACAATTTTTTGAACTTTTTTAGGTGGGTAAGAAATTTAATTTAAAAAACTCAAAAAATAAGCAAATTTCAAAGGTTTTTAAGCCTTAATAATAAATATACTCTCCCCCATTTTATTGAATTCTTCCCGAAAATGAGACTTATAAGAAAATCTACACTTTTTTTAATATTTTATAAATAGATGAATAATCTTCTTCTGCTAAACCTTTTTTTATTGCCTCCTCAAATAAATCTTGAACTTTTTTCATTATTGGTAACTCCACATTCAAATTACAAGCTGCATCAATTATTAAATTGATATCCTTCAAAAGGTGCTTCGTCATAAATCTTGGAGTATAGTTTCCTTCCTTTATAGATCTACCTTTTATCTGATACATAGCGGAATTTAATGTAGATTCGCTTAAAACATCTAAAACCGTGTCAATTGATATACCTGCCTTATCTGCAATAATGAATCCTTGTGATAATGAAATAATCATAGTTGCAATAAACTGATTTGCAAGAAGTTTTAGATATCCTGCTTTTTTAATATCTTCAAAAAAATAAATTTTTTTCCCGAGTGATCTAAATATATGTTCACATTTTTCATAAACCTCTTTATCACCTCCTACAAAAATTAACAGCGAACCTTCAATAACATTTTGTACACTTCCAAGAACCGGCGAATGCATAAAATTTTTCTGATGCTTTTTATATTGATAATACAATTGTAAAGTCATTTCCGGGGATACAGTGCTCATATCTATATGAATAGTGCTAAGTCCTTTTATTACCCCATCATTACTAATAGAAATTTCTTTTAACACCCCTGTATCAGAAATCATCGAAATAACTACTTCGGATTGCTCAGCTACTTCTTTAGGGTTATTAGCCCACAGTGCTCCTTTGTTTAATAATTCCTCAGCTTTGGATTTAGTCCTATTGTAAACAACCAGTTGATAATTTGCATTAAGCAATCTTTTTGCCATTGGTAAACCCATCATTCCAGTACCTATAAATCCAATTTTCATTTTAATACTCCATTAACTTAATAAATTTTAAATATTTGTTTAATTCCAGTGAATTTATAAATTTATAAGATATTATTCCAAATTCTTTTGCCGCTTCAAGATTTTCTAATTTATCATCAATATATAAAATCTCTTTAGGATTAACATTCAATTTCTCGAGCATAACTTTATAAATTTTCTGTTCGGGTTTCATACTACCTATTTTATATGATAAAAACATCTCTCTAAAATACTTTAATATTCGAAATTTATCCAGAATATATTCCAGATGAGCTTCATTAGTATTACTCAAGAGATAAAGCGGATAAACATTATTTAACTTTTCAACAATTTCTTCCATACCCTCTACTACTTCTGAAGCAACACTACACCATGCATTATAAAAGTATTCGTAATCAACATTTATTGAAATTTTGTTAATTGCCTTTTCATAAAAAGTTCTGGAATCGATTATACCTTTCTCATATAAACTCGTGGGTTCGACAAGCAAATTGTATATCTCCTTCTCGTTATATCTGCCATCCAAAGATAAATTTTTAAGAAATCTTGTATAATCAATTTTTATTAGAACATTACCTAAATCAAAAATAATTGTTTGAATACTATTTTTATTTTTTGTTTCCAACTCAATATCTTGCCGTATGATTAGTGATATTAATTTGGTCATCTAATATCTCAATAGTTGCATATTGCATTTTTGCTGCTGTACCACAATTAACAATTTTTGTATTATAAAGCAAATCAGTACCTCGCCCCTCATGAATATGACCACAAATTACTAAATCTATTTTAGAATTTTCAATAAAATCTCTCACAGCAGTACTTCCTACATGAATACCAGAATGAATAATGTCTAATTTAGTTCCATATGGGGGTGAATGCGAAACCAAAACCTTATATTTTGCATCTTTTACAGCTTCATATCCACTGTGTAAAATTTCATTGATGCGACTCTCGTTAATTTCATATGGTGTTCGAAGTGGTGAAATTGGAGCAGCTGAACAACCGAAAAATCCTACATCCTCGATTATGATACCTCTACCATTTATAGAATACCCAAGCTCCAAAATCAAATTATCATGTTGAGGTAAATCCATATTACCAACTACGGCTAAAAGTTGCCGAGCAAATTTTTCCCAATTACTCAGGTTCGTTCTAACTTCACCCAAAGTACCAACATTTGTTATATCTCCGCCAATAACAAGTATATCAAACTTTTCGGATTCTATTATTTTTTGGACTTTTTGATAAGCTGAATGAATATCTGTAAATGCTAAAATTTTCATAATCAATCTGAATTTTATAAAACCTAATAAAAATGAAATTAAATTCAAAAACTTGACATTTGTTATTTTATTTATTATCTTTATTGCGACAAAAATGACACTTATAATAACTTAAAAGACATATTTGTCAATTTAAATAGGAAATAAATATGAAAACAACAATTGGAAGTCGAATACACGAAGCCAGAATTAATAAAGAATTAGATCAACACACTCTTGCGCAGAAAGTGGGTATAGCCACCAGAACATTACAAAGATGGGAAAAAGGTGAACAGGTACCAGATAGCATTTATTTGATGAAGATAGCTAAAGCAACAAGTGTAAGACCTGAATGGTTGTTAACAGGTGAAGGTGAAATGTATGCATATCCACAAGAAAAAGGAAAAATAATTTCGCTGCAAAAGGAAACAATTCTCAGAAAAGTTCCAATTGTTGACATTCCAGTCCTATCATCAGTTCCAGCTGGTAAAACAACAGCAATTTTTCATCCAGACTATATCGAAAGATACGTAGCAGTTGACAACATCAATGATCCAAATGCTTTTGCTCTAATTGTAAAAGGAACAAGTATGTCTCCTAAAATAGAAGATGGCGATATAGTAGTTGTAAGCCCCAGAAGAGAAGTTCGTAACGGTGACATCTGCGTTGTGCGAGTAAATGATGAAGATGTTTTAAAAAAAATAAAAATCGATACAACACATATTCATTTAATCCCCCTCAATCCAGAATTTGAACCAGTTTCCGTTAAAAAGAAAGATGTAGTTTTCATCTGGAAAGTAGTAAAAGTTATCAAAAATCTATAAATATTTGATTATTGTATTTTTTTCACTTAAATTAATCCGTATAATTAAAGAGAGGCGCTATGCCTCTTTAATTTTATTAATAATATAAAGGAAAAATTAATGAGAAGAACAATTTTCTACTTAGTTCTTTTTCTGCTAACCTTAGCTTATAGCACTGTTTTCACACAACCAATTATCATCAATGAAATATATAATTCAAGTGGAAACGATGAATGGATAGAACTTCTGGTAGTTCAGGATGGTTTGGATATCAGAAACTGGGATATTAGAGACTTTTCAAGTGCTGGCAGTCCGCAAGCACCACTTGTATTCAGTAATAACACAATTTGGAGCAATCTTAAATCTGGAACCATAATTGTTGTTGCAAGACCAGAGAATACATTTTCAGAAGATTTAGACCCATCTGACTATACTATGGTTGTGAAATCAAACAACACTACATTTTTTTCAGGAAACGTATTTTCGATAGCGGGAACGAGTGAGGCGATCCAGATACGAAACTCTTCACAGACGCACATATTTGGAGTTTCCTGGGGCACAGCTAATGCTAACAGTATTCCTGATCCAAAAGCCCATTTTACTGGCACATCCACTTCCAACACTGCTACTGCATTTAAAGAAGATGCTGTCTCTAAACTAACAGATGTCGCAAACTGGGCACAAAATACAGCAACGATAACAAGAGGTACGGGAAATACAACTGCCAACTCTGCATGGATAGCTCTGTTAAGAGCCAGGCCAGAAGGATCGGGTAGTGTCTCGTTAAATCCAACCGTAGTTAATGGGAATACTGATACAACAATCAACATTACTTATACTCGGGATCCAGCTTTTAATATTAACAATTTACGAATAATAATACCAAATGAATTTGTTTGGTCGCATAATACTAATGATATTTCTTTTATAGGAATGTCGGCTGATATTTCAATATCTGGGGATACAATTTATTTTTTGAACACTTTAATTGCTGATTCAACTGTAATCACAATTACGAATATACTAACACCGGTTTATACTGGATATTACAAAATTAAAGTTCAATCTGGAATTAACGGAAGTTATGGAGATGTGGCACCTGTTCCAGTGTTAACAGTTTATGGTGCACCTATACCAATTTCTGAAGTAAAAGTAAACGATGAAAATGGTGTTTCATTGAGAATAGGTGATTTGGTAACTGTTCGTGGAATAATTACAGTCGCTAACGAGTTTGGAAGTCCAAGTTACATTCAAGATAACACTGCTGGTATGTCGATTTTTGGTCCAATATTTTCACAGCAGGTGAACATTGGCGATGAAGTTCTTGTAAGCGGTCGAGTTACACAGTTCAACGGACTCAATCAAATTGAATACCCAATTTTACATCAAATCATCAGTACAGGCAATACAATTGATCCGATACTTTCAACTCCAACTATTTTGAACTTTGATGGAATTGGTGGTATTGAAAATTATGAAGGAAAGCTTGTTCAGGTTAATAATGTTACTGTTACAAACCTAAATGGTACACCTGTAAGCACCTGGGCAGCTAATACAAATTACAGATTAACAGGTAGTTCTTCAGCAGATACTATACAATTAAGAATTGATAACAATACAAATCTAGTTGGTGAACCTGCCCCTGCAGGTCCGTTCGATATAATTGGAGTTCTTGGTCAATATAAAACCTCTTCTCCTTTCATTGGTGGATACCAATTGATGCCTAGATCAAAATCAGATATAATTTCAACTGGTCCAATAATTACATATTTTCCTGAAGAAACCTACATTGATTCAAACTCAATTTCAATATATTGGAAAACATTAAATCCAGGTACCTCATTAGTAAGGTACGGTATAACCCAGAATTATGAAATAGGTGTTGCTGGTGATGCAGGTTCAAACACAACAGAACATAATGTTACTGTTACAGGTCTTACTCCAGCCACAATTTATAATATGCAAGCATTTTCTGTTTCTGGAGGAGATACAAGTTTTGCGGGTAATCTAATTGTAAGTACAACATCAGCCTCACCAACTACCGGGAAAATAAATGTTTACTTTAACAAGAGTGTTAACACATCGATATCTATTGGTGAATATGCTCTGGGAAATTATAATTTAATGAACAAACTAATCGAAAGAATAAATAATTCACGCTACTCAATTGATGCAGCAATTTACAATATAAGTGGTACAGTTGGTGCTACAGTTGCGTCTGCATTAGTAAATGCTAAAAATCGTGGTGTTAAAGTGCGTATTGTCGCCGAATATGACAGTCGAAATAATGCACCTTTTTCAACATTAATTTCAAATGGTATTCCTGTACTATATGATTTATCTGGAGCAAATGATGGAACCGGTTTAATGCATAACAAATTTTTTGTTTTCGATTATAGAGGTGGTAAGCCTGACAGTATCTGGGTATGGACAGGTTCTTGGAATCCAACAGACCCTGGTACAAACGATGATCGTCAAAATGTAATTGAATTTCAGGATGTAGCACTGGCAGCCACCTATACCAGAGAATTCGAAGAAATGTTTGGAAGTAGTAACGAAACACCCAATCCAACAAATGCTCGATTCGGTGCACGCAAGTTAAACAATACCCCACATAAATTTTATATTGGTGAAAAATATCTAGAATGTTATTTCAGTCCAAGCGACAAAACTTCCAAAGCAATAGCGAAAACTCTTGGAAAGGCTCAACAATCAATAAACATTGGAATGCTTACATTTACCTGGAAAGAATTCGCTGATACGCTGATATCAAAGAAAAATACAGGCAAAAAAGTCCGAGTAATAATGGATAATAATACTGATACTGGTAATCAATATGATTATCTTCTTACTAATGGGGTTGATGTTCGATTAAAATCTGGTAATGGACTTTTCCATCATAAATATGCAATCATTGATGCAGAACCATTTGGCTACCAATCCTGGCTCCTAACAGGTTCTCACAACTGGTCAAGTTCGGCAGAAAATCGAAACGACGAAAATACAATTATTCTAAAAGATAATCGTGTTGCAAATTTATATTTACAGGAATTTGCAGCAAGATATTACGAAGCTGGTGGGAGCGACTCAATTCGAGTTGGCATTGAACAGATAAATGAAGCACCTACATCATTCGAATTGAAGCAAAACTACCCAAATCCGTTTAATCCCAAAACAACAATAGAATTCAGCATACCTGTAACGAGTCATGTAACGCTGAAAATATACAATTTACTTGGACAGGAAGTTTCCTCACTGGTTGATGAAGAATTAAAAGCGGGAAGTTATCAGATCAACTTTGATGCTACCAACCTTGCAAGTGGTGTATATTTTTATAAATTGAATACATCAGCTTACAACTCGATAAAGAAACTTTTACTTCTTAAATAATATCAAGATTTATTTCAAAAACCCTGAGTTAAACTCAGGGTTTTTTTATTTTCTAAAAAGTTGTATTTTATTTAAAAAATCTTAATATGAACACAAATCCAATAGGAATATTTGATTCTGGAATAGGTGGCTTAACAGTTGTTAAGTCATTGATGGAACAACTGCCTTATGAAAATTTAATTTACTTTGGAGATACAGCACGAGTTCCATACGGGCCAAAGTCTCCACAGGTAATTCGTGAATATGCGCTCCAGGATACAGAATTTCTGCTCTCTAAAAATGTAAAAATGATTGTTATTGCTTGCAATACAGTGTCATCTGTTGCGTTAGATGTGGTTCAAAAAGTATCTAAATTACCTGTAATAGGAGTGATTCAACCCGGCGCAGAGAAAGCTATTGAAGAAACTAAAAATAAAAGAATTGGGGTAATAGGAACTATTAATACAATTTTGAGCAAAACATATCCAAACATTATCAGACAGATTGATTCATCTATCGAAACATTTTCGAAAGCATGCCCATTATTTGTACCATTAGCAGAAGAAGGTTTTATTAATCATACAGCAACTGAGTTAATTGCAAAAGAATATTTATTCGAATTGAAAATAAAAAAGATAGATACCTTGATACTTGGATGCACACACTATCCTATCTTATCAAATGTTATTCAAAAAGTAATCGGGGACAAGGTGAAACTAATCGATTCAGGCAAATGTGCAGCGGAAAAAGTAGAAATTTTATTAAACGAGAAAGGGCTTAAGAACCCAAGTAAATTAAAGGCTAATGTTGAGTTTTATGTAAGCGATATACCACACAAATTTACTGAAATTGGAGAACTTTTCCTTGGGAAAAAAATGGGGAGAGTAAAGACTGTACATTTATAAAGCTATTACCTTTTGAACTCTTTTACTTTTTCATTATATTTTGACAAATGAATAAAGAAGAAATTTTATCTATATTCAAATCTACAGGAGCTTTGCTTGAAGGACATTTTAGATTAACTTCAGGTTTACACAGCTCACAATATTTTCAATGTGCAAAAGTATTGCAATTCCCAAAATATGCCGAAATACTATGTAAAATCATTGTTCAAAATTTCTTGAATAAAAATATTGATGTTGTTGCTGCACCTGCAATAGGTGCTATAGTTGTAGCACAAGAAGTGGGTAGACAATTAAACTCTCGAACAATTTTTGCAGAACGTTCTGAAGGTAAGATGCAATTTCGAAGAGGTTTTGAAATTAAACCAGGAGAAAATGTACTTGTGTGTGAAGATGTTATTACAACAGGTGGCTCAATTGCAGAAGTAATCGAACTTGTAAAAAACTTGAATGGCAACGTAGTTGGTGCCGCAAGCATAGTTGACCGAAGTAATGGCAAAGTGAAGCTTAATGTTCCACAACAATTTTCTATACTGCAAATGAATATTTTAAATTATCAACCAGAAGAATGTCCATTATGTAAACAAAATATCCCTATTGTTAAACCTGGTAGTCGGGAAATTTTTCCGGAGGAGAGAAATGTTCGAAAATAAATTATTAAGCCATATAATAATTTCAGTTTTTATAATTGTTTCTTCTTATTTTCTTGGAAAAATAGGAAAATTCTTATTAAAAATTATTGGAAAATATATATCCAGTAGAACAAAGAACACACTTGACGATCAATTAATAAATGAATCTCGCAAGCACATTACATTATTATTTGTTTTGCTCGGAATTTATTTTGCTATTCAAGAACTACGCAAGGCATTCCTTCCCGCAGACATAACTGCTACGCAATTCCTAAAATACGCTGAAATTGTTTTATATATTGTTGCAGTTTTTGCTGTTGCAAGATTTGTTAGCAGATTGATTGAAACTATATTTAAATGGTATATAGACAATGTTTCCGACCGAACACAATCAAATGTATCTGCTACAATTGCACCATTGACTAATAAAATTATCAGAGTTGTAATATTCTTGATTGGAGTCATTGTAGTATTAGATCATTTCGGCATAAATATTGGGAGTTTGCTCGTATCACTCGGTGTTGGCTCTCTTGCAATCGCTCTTGCAGCTCAGGATACAATTGCAAACATGATAGCTGGTTTTGTTATTATGCTTGACCAACCTTATCGTATTGGAGATAGAATCCAACTCCCTACTGGAGAAGTTGGAGACGTAGTTGAAATTGGACTAAGAAGTACAAGAATTTTAAATTTCGATAATAATTATATAATAGCACCAAATGCTGATCTAGTAAAATCAAAAATTATAAATTATTCTTTCCCATTTGAATCAATTCGTGCATTTGTAGACGTTTCAGTAGCGTATGGAACAGACATTGATAAAGCAAGGGAAATATTATTAAAGTTAGCAGATCAGCATCCCAAAGTATTAAAGGACCCACCTCCAGAAGTTTTTGTCATTGAACTCGCACCTTCAGGAATCATACTGAGATTAAACATGAGAACAAGTGAATTCAAAAATAAATGGTTTGTTGAAACATCGATCCGCGAAAGTATTTATAAAATATTTCAACAAGAAGATATTATTATTCCGCTACCTCAACATGTAGTAAGAATCATAAAAGAAGATGGAACTCAAACTACTTAATCGAAATATAATTTACAATGGTAAAGTTTTTACAGTAATTGTAGATGATGTAATGTATCAATCCGGTAATCGTTCAATTAGAGAAGTGGCTGAACATCCAGGTGGTTCGGTAATTCTTGCTGTCTTCCCTAATAATGATATTATACTGATAAAACAGCACAGATACCCAATCAACAAATTTATTTATGAACTCCCAGCCGGAAAATTGGACACAAATGAAGATCCACTTGACTGCGCAAAAAGAGAATTGGAAGAAGAAACAGGATATATAGCCAATAAATGGGAAAAACTAACTGCAATTTATACCACACCTGGGTTCTGTACCGAACAATTACATATTTATCTTGCTTCCGATTTGCGTTTATCAAGGAATGGAAGAAATCTAGAGGAAGGTGAGATGACTATGACATTGGAAATAGTACCTTTAAAAAAAGCTATCGAAATGATAGAAAAACAGGAAATTGTTGATGCAAAAACAATATGCGGAATATTACTTGCTTATCATAAATTGAATAAGAAAAATAAATGAGTTTAAAAATTATGAATCCTGTTGAAATAATTAGAAAAAAAAGAGATGGGCAAAAACTTACAAGAGAAGAAATGGAATTCCTGATTAAAGGTTATGTGGATGGCAAAATTCCCGATTATCAAATGTCGGCATTTTTAATGGCAGTATACTTCAACAAAATGGACTTTGATGAGACATCAATTTTTACTGATATAATGCTAAGATCAGGAATAATTGTAGATTTATCAGATATTCCAGGTATAAAAGTAGATAAACATTCAACAGGTGGTATTGGGGATAAGGTTTCGATCATACTTGCACCGATGGTAGCTTCTTGTGGAGTTCCTGTACCTATGATTTCTGGTCGTGGACTAGGCCATACAGGCGGAACATTAGATAAACTTGAATCAATTCCTGGTTTTAAAACCAACTTATCAATTGCTGAATATAAATCTGTAATTTCAGAAATTGGAATTGTAATGATTGGTCAGACCGCAGAAATTGCACCCGCTGATAAAAAAATGTATGCTTTAAGAGATGTTACAGGAACTGTAGAGTGTATTCCACTAATTGCTGGTAGTATAATGAGTAAAAAATTAGCTGAAGGTATCGATGCTTTAGTTTTAGATATAAAGGTGGGAAGAGGTGCTTTTATGAAAACAAAAGAAGATGCTATAGAACTGGCAAGAACTCTAATTGCAATTGGGAACAAATTTGGTAAGCAGACAATAGGATTTCTTACTGATATGTCGCAACCACTTGGATATGCAGTTGGCAACTGGCTCGAAATAAAAGAATGTATAGAATGCTTAAAGGGTAAAAACATTTCCGATTTGATGGAGGTAACTTATTTACTTGGTGGTGCTATGTTAACGCTTGGGAAAAAAGCAAACTCAATTGAAGAAGGAATTGAAATTTGTAGGGGAGCTATTAAATCAGGTAATGCTTATAATAAATTTCTGCAGATGGTCAAACGACAGGGTGGAAAGGTAGAATATATTGAGGATCCATCAAAATATCCAGAAAGCAAGTATGTAAAAGAATTAAAAAGCAAAAATGAAGGAGATATAGTGAACATTGATGCATTAGAAGTTGGTTTAATATGCATAACTCTTGGTGCTGGAAGAACGAAAGTAGATGATGTGATTGACCCTAAAGCAGGAATAGTTTTTCATAAAAAAGTTGGGGATTCTGTAGAAAAGGGGGATACCATCGCAACAATATATTGTGATAACATTGAAAAATTAGACCAGTCTATCAAACGCCTTGAAAAGGCAATTCTTATAGCAACCGAACCATCCACTCCACCAAAACTAGTCCATGCATTCATAGATGAGAAAGGGATACACGACTGGAATTAAATATAAAACAGAGATAATCTAACAATTCTTCAAATGTTATAATCCATTAAAGAATTGATTTTACATTAATCAATAGACTTTAAAATTTAAATACCCCATCCTGAAGTTTCAAAAATAAGAAAATTATTCCAAGATGGAGTATTTACATTAAGCACTAAAAATTCAAATATAAATCTCAGATTTCATCTTAAACATCACTTGATAATATTTAGAATAGAAAGGTGTATCAAATGATTTTCATAACTCAATATAAATCCTGAAATTTTGTCATCACAAAAACTTTTAAATTCTCCTACACCTGGAGTTTTTTTGGAAATATAATTCTGATTTTGCAGTTTTGATAGCATGTCATTAGTTTGTTTCATTGCTAATTCTTCACTAAAATCTATCTCCTTATCCATCAAGTAATAAGTTTCTGCTGCACAACTTCGAATAAGTTTTGGGAAATATTCTTTAAAGATTTCATCTCTATTAAAAATATCAATACTTAAAATTTTATCGCCAAAAAATAATGCCGTACCATTAGATTCTTTATCAGCAGTGAAATGATTTAAGTATTCTTCCATTGTTTCCCTGTTTGCATCAAAACTTGAATTAAGATCTCTAGTTGGTGATTCAGAAAATTTTATCCGCTTAAAATAGTGATCTATTGAATTCCAAACTTTCGCTTGATCAGCATAAAATGAACCACCTTTTTCTAAATTCTCATAGATTGATTCTCGTGTCAAAAATCTTAAAAATACTGGGGCAATATTATCCGAACTGGTAAAATGCCTGGAAACATGATGCCACCTTCCTGCTTCTACGCAACTAACGGGTATTGTAGTTTTTGAATTTGGTTCTAATAACATTGAGGAATTTATAACCCTGTTCTGTTTTGCCCCTATTAAAATATCCCCATCACTAAAAAACAAGAATTTATCAAGTAAATTTTCTACAATTAGATCGTTAACACTTCCTGCCATACTAATCTCAGAGACTTTTACTAAACCGGATTTGATGGCACTTGGACCTGAAATATACTCAAACGAATTTTTCTCCTCAGTCGAGAACTGTAACACTGATAAATTCTTATACCTATAAAACGAGTTGACTTTGATGTTCATAAAATTCCTCTTTTTTAAAAAGTTTAATGTTTAGTTAATTATTAATTAAAATAATGTTAATTGTACTTCTTAGAAAATCCGCACAAAAATGTGGTAATTCAAAAATATTAATAACAACCATATTTTTGCCATTTTATAATTGGATATTATTTTGATGCTTTACTTTTTTAGCAATTCCTCCTTATTTAATTATAAAAACAATTATAATTTTGATTACAAGAAGCTTTAATCTTCAAAAGCAAAATTTTTTCTTTATAATTTTACTCATAGCCAATGTGAGAACATCTTCATATTTTACGCCGTATTTGTAAAGATAATCGGCAGCATTTTGAACGGCATTCTCAAAATTTTCCTTTGCTTCATCAATTTTCTTTTCAAGTTTCATTCTTTTAAGGTCCTCATTTGGGTATAGATATTCAAGTATAAGCAGGTCCCTATCTGAAAAATTCATTGTTAACTCAATTGTATGTTGACATTCAGGGTCAACAAACATTATATCATCCCTCTTAAGTGTTTTTCCATCAAATGTTACAGAATTTTCATCTAAATAAATTACAAAATTTTTATTTGGATAGACTGATGTAATTCGTTCAAGTAGAATAAAGGGTAAAATAACTTTTTGATATAATCCTGTCGAAATAAGCATTTTATATACAGCACCTATTACAGAAAGACGTATTTCCTGTGGAAGGAAGAAGATTTCCAGCATTGCATCATTTCTGTCACATATACGTTTAGGAAGAGCTGCACCTAAGTAGGAGAAAGCTTTTCTGATTTCATCCAAACTACATTCAAGTTTAATAGACATAATAATAATTCTCCTTATTTTTATTTATTTTAATTTCCTCTGGGAATCTGGAACTAATAAAAAAAATATACGAACTCCGCTATCGACAAAATATATGCAATTGTTAAACCATTTTAATTAATTAGAAGTTCCCGGTACAAATATAAAATTTATAAAAATCACAAATTCTTAGAGAAAACAACAAGTTTAATCTTCGACAATTTGCCTTAATTAACTGGTAAATTTAATAAATTAGGGTTTTCAGTTCGCGTTTGAAATTTATAAAATAGAGGGTCAGAAATCTTTAATTTCTCAAAAAATCAAGACACAAAATCATTATAAAACTTTGTTTTTATTTAAATTATTATAAAATCTTTTAAAACTCCCGATAAATTGAAATCGTCTATCCATATTTAAATATTCCATAATTGATATTAAATATCACCTTTATTTACTTGTATATTTGAAAAAATTATCATATACTTGAATGAAATTATATCCGTATGCACCAACAATAATTTAAGGAGAAAACATGTCTACCAATTTTGAAAATCTACCAGATTTTCAGATGACCGATAGTCAAAAAATGGTACAACAAATGGCAAGAGATTTTGCAGAGAAAGAAATTAAGCCAGTAATTTCAAAATTTGATGAATCACAGGAATTTCCTTTTGAGATTGTGGAGAAAATGGCCAAACTTGGATTTATGGGAATTATCTTTCCGGAAGAATATGGAGGAGCTGGATTTGGATATTTTGAATATGTAACAATCATCGAAGAAATTTCAAAAGTGGATCCTTCACTTGGACTTACAATTGCTGCACATAACAGTTTATGTACAAATCACATTTACATGTTCGGAAACGAAGAACAGAAGAAAAAATACTTACCTGATTTGACAAGCGGAAGAAAAATTGGTGCCTGGGCATTGACTGAACCAACTTCTGGAAGTGATGCAGGAAGTTTAAAAACAACTGCAACTCGTGATGGTAATTATTATGTTTTAAACGGAAGCAAAAATTTTATAACACATGGATCGGTAGGAAAAATAACTGTTGTACTTGCTCTTACTGACAAATCAAAAGGCAAAAAAGGTATTTCTGCATTCATAGTAGAAAACGACACACCAGGATTTATAGTCAGCAAGAAAGAAAACAAACTTGGTATGCGTTCATCTGATACGGCAGCACTCGCTTTTGATAATTGTCGTGTACCTGCTGAAAATTTAATTGGAGAAGAGGGTACTGGATTCAGACAAGCATTAACGATATTAGATGGTGGAAGGATAAGTATTGCAGCGAACGCTCTTGGCATTGCTCAAGGAGCCTACGAAGCGAGTGTGAAATATGCAAAAGAAAGACAACAATTTGGAAAACCAATTGCGGAATTTCAAGCTATACAATGGAAATTATCCGAGATGGCAGTTCAAATAGAAGCAGCTCGATTATTAACATTTAAAGCTGCTTATTTAAAAAATCTTGGAAAAGAAGTTATACTTGAATCATCGATGGCAAAATACTATGCTGGGGAAGTCGCAGTTATGGTAACAAACGAAGCTGTTCAAATTCACGGAGGATATGGATTTATAAAAGATTTTCCTGTTGAAAAGTTTTATCGAGATGTAAAATTAGTTACAATTGGTGAAGGTACATCAGAAATTCAAAAGCTTGTTATATCAAGAATGTTATTGGGAATGTAAAAACAAATCAAGAAAAATATGACAAATATTGGAACAGAAATTCAGAGAGATATAAATTTTAGTCGGAATGAAGATTTTATGAAAAATCTTCTGCGAAAATTAAATGCTAAAGCTGAGCAAATTAAACTTGGAGGAGGAAAGGAAGCAATAGAGAAACAGCATAAACGGGGCAAGCTTACAGCAAGGGAAAGAATTGAAAAACTGATAGATCAAGGTAGTTACTTTATGGAGCTTGGGCTTTTCGCAGCATATGGAATGTATGAGGAATACGGAGGTGCACCTGCTTCAGGAACAATTTTTGGTATTGGAAAAATTCATGGTCGAGATGTTGTAATTGTTGCAAACGACGCAACAGTAAAAGCTGGTGCCTGGTTTCCAATTACCTGTAAGAAAAACTTAAGAGCTCAGGAAATTTCAATTGAAAATAGATTGCCAATAGTTTATTTAGTAGATTCGGCTGGTGTTTTTCTACCAATGCAGGATGAGATCTTCCCTGACAAGGAACATTTTGGCAGAATTTTTAGAAACAATGCTATTATGTCGTCGATGGGTATTACACAAATTGCTGCAATAATGGGACCTTGTGTTGCCGGTGGAGCATATTTACCAATTATGAGTGATGAAGCATTAATAGTTGATAAAACTGGAAGTGTATTTCTTGCAGGTCCATATCTTGTAAAAGCTGCAATTGGTGAAGATGCTGACATTGAAGAACTTGGTGGTGCAACAATGCACTGTGAAATTAGCGGTGTAACGGACTACAAAATGCCAAATGATGAAGTGTGCCTTGAAACCATAAGGAATATTATCTCAAAACTTGGTCATTCACAAAAAGCTGGATTTGATAGAACTAACGCTAAACCTCCTAAGTTTGATCCAAGAGAAATATATGGAATAATTCCAGATGATCGAACTAAACCTTTCGACACATATCAACTCCTGGCAAGAATAGTTGATACTGACTCATTCGATGAATATAAAGCTGGTTATGGTAAAACCATAATTACTGCATATGCCAGAATAGATGGTTGGGCAGTTGGAATTGTTGCAAACCAAAGAGCAATAGTTAAAACAAGGAAGGGAGAAATGCAATTTGGGGGTGTAATTTATAGTGACAGTGCAGATAAAGCAACCCGTTTCATACTTAATTGTAATCAAAAAATGATTCCTCTTATATTTTTTCAGGATGTAACAGGTTTTATGGTTGGCACTCGCGCTGAACAAGGAGGAATTATTAAAGATGGTGCAAAAATGGTAAATGCGGTCGCAAATAGCGTTGTTCCCAAAATTACATTTATAATTGGAAACAGTTATGGTGCAGGCAACTATGCAATGTGCGGAAAAGCATACGATCCAAGATTTATATTTGCCTGGCCAACAGCACAAATCGCTGTTATGGGAGGAAAACAGGCAAGTGAAACACTTTTAAGCATACGACTTCAATCGGGTTCCAAAAAAGAACAAATTTCCGAAGAAGAAAAACAAAAACTCCTTAATGAAATTCAAAACAGATATTCCTCGCAATTAGATCCTCTTTATGCAGCTGCCCGTCTATGGGTTGATGAAATTATCGATCCAGTTGAAACAAGAAAAATTATCTCGTACTGTATTGAAATTGCTGCAAATAATCCGAACATTCCAAGATTTAACCCTGGTGTTATCCAAACCTGATGCAAAAAACTATTACTATAATTTTGATATTTATATTTTCGTTCAATACCTACTCACACAACGATTCTATAAAAGCTTCTAATTTTAAATTCGAATCAATTTTAACTTCACTACCTCCATTTTTATTATCAAATATTTATAAACTAAAAGAATATATCCGAAGTAACGAATTCGAATCAATACGAAAAAAAGATGGAGACCTTGCAGCAGTTGATTCTATTTTCCAATATTCTTTAAAAATTACAAATAACAATATTGGTTTCTCACTTCTCGTTTCTTCAATTGCTTGCTTCGATCATTATACTCTGGAGATAAAACTTCCAATCTTAAATCTACCTATTCCAATTACAAATGAATCTAAATCTGAATTTGAAAAACGCCTTAAGAATATCCCATCACATTTCCTTCCAGATTCACCTAAATATTATTATGGTGATAAAGATAAACTCCAACATATATTCGGTTCAGCATTTTTGTCTTATGCTTTTGAATCATCAAGTGTAACTAATTTATATTCAATTTTTGTAGAAAAGTTCGAAGATAGATATATTAAAGATGGTTCATACGATAAACGAGATTTAATTGCAAATGAAATTGGAAAAACATTTGGTTTCTCACTCATAAATAATAAAAAAACAAAATTAAGTGATGTTATAAAAAACTATTACAACAAACATGAAAACAATTTTAATAACAGATGATGAAAAAAGTATCCGTGACTCAGTCGGAATAATACTTAATTACGAAAAATACAATCCATTATATGCTGAAAACGGTAAAAAAGCACTTGAGTTAATAGAAAATTCCGAACATCAAATCGACTTAGTAATTCTTGATGTCAAAATGCCAGAAATGGATGGTATAGAAGTTTTACAGGAAATTAAAAAACTGAATAAAGACTTACCTGTAATTATGATTTCAGGTCATGGTACAATTGAAACAGCAGTTGAAGCTACAAAACTTGGTGCATATGATTTCATAACGAAACCACTTGATAGAGATAAACTATTAATCACAATTAGAAATGCTCTTGAACATAAAAAATTATTAACTGAGTTTGAAGAAATTAAGGTTCAGCTTGAGGGTAAAGAAAGAATCTTAGGTGAAAGTGCGAAAATAAAAGAAATTATTGAATTGATTGAAAGAATAGCTCCAACTGAATCAAGAGTTTTAATTACAGGTGAAAATGGCACTGGAAAAGAATTAGTTGCCAAAGCAATTTATAGACTAAGTAAAAGAAAAGATAAACCATTTGTTGAAGTTAACTGTGCAGCAATCCCTAATGAATTAATTGAATCAGAATTATTTGGACACGAAAAAGGAGCCTTTACAGGTGCAACTTCACAAAGAATTGGAAAATTTGAACAGGCAAATGGTGGAACAATTTTTCTTGATGAGGTCGGAGATATGAATTTATCGGCTCAGGCTAAAGTATTACGAACGCTTGAAGAAGGTAAAATTGAGAGAGTTGGTGGAAACAAGCTTATTGAAGTAGATGTGCGCGTAATTGCGGCTACAAATAAAAATTTGCTGGAAGAGATTAAAAAAGGAAACTTTAGAGAAGATCTTTACCATAGATTAAATGTGATACCGATAAATGTTCCACCACTTCGTGAGCGGCTTGAGGATATTCCAATTTTAATAAAAGCATTTACAGAAGAAATATGTAGAAGGAACGGCATTCCAATTAAAAATTTTACTGAAAGAGCAATTAATTACTTAAAGGGATTGGAGTGGAGTGGAAATGTTAGGGAGTTAAAAAATGTTGTAGAAAGATTCATAATATTAACACGCAAAGACACGATTGACATTCAAGATATTGAAATTTTAACAGTAACAAAGGGTTCAGTGGTAGATGATATTATTTTTACCAGTAAAACTTTTCAGGAATTCAAAGAGCGAGCAGAAGCAGCTTTTATAAAACATCAGCTTGAAATTCACAACTGGAACATCAGCAAAGCAGCTGAGTCGATGGACATAGAAAGAGCACATCTTTATACAAAAATGAAAAAATATGGACTCGAAAGGAAGTAATTAAATAATTCCAACATAACTTTTCTTATAACATCAATTCTAACTTCTGTTCACTTTTTTAAAAACCAGATAATTGAAGATACTAATTTTCTTGGTATAAACCTGATCAAATATAAATAAATCTTATTTAAAGTTCCAGGAATTGCAATGGTCTTACCTTTTAGAAATGCTTTATATCCATATTCAGCAACAAATTTTGCAGTGTGGAACTTAGTAAACTTCATCAAATTTATTTCAGTCATACCTGCTCGTGTTTGAAAATCAGTCTTTGTTGGACCTGGGCACAAAGCCATAATTTTAATTTTACTATTTTTTAATTCATGAGCGATTGCCAAAGTAAAATTTAAAACAAAAGCTTTAGTTGCATAATAGATTGCCATCCTGGGTCCAGGCTGAAAAGCCGCAGTTGAAGCAACATTTAATATACCTCCGTAACCTCTCTCCTTCATATCCTCTATAAACAACTTTGTCAAATAAACCAATGAGATAACATTAACTTTTATCATATCTCTCTGAAGTTCCCAATTCAGTTCATCAAAATTTCCTAAAGCCCCAAAACCAGCATTGTTTATAAGTAAATCAATATCTATTTTTTCATTTTTTAGTTGATCATAAACCTCTTTTGAGGAATTTTCTGCCGATAAATCAATTGGTAAAATTTTTACTTCAATTTGATATTCTTTCTCAAGTTGGGTCTTCAATAAATTAAGTTTAGCCCCATCCCTTGAAACTAATACCAAATTGTATTTTTCCTTAGCTAGCAATTTTGCAAATTCTAAACCAATACCACTTGAAGCACCTGTAATTAATGCTGTTTTGTTCATTACTAATCCCTCTAATTGAAATTTTTCGTTATGCTATCAGTGTTAATTCTATTGTATATGTAAGTCGGGAAATCAACTTTTTCAATAACAAACTTTTTTTTAGCTCTGTCAAAAAATTCTGAATCCTCACTGTAATCAATATTTTTAAATCCCTCAAGTTCTACGAAAACTTTCCTTCTGCCGAAGAATGTTCCACCTACAACACAATCATTAATATGAATTTTCCTTTTCCGATTTAACTTATCCGGGACAAATGGATTTCCTATAATTTCAATTCCACCATGTATTAAATCAACATTAATATTTTTATTCATAAAATCGATCCTTAATTTTAAGTGATCTCTTTTATATTCGTCATCACTATCCAGGAATGTTATAAAATCTCCTTGTGCTAATTTAATACCAATATTTCTGGCTGCCCAGAGTTTTGAATTTTTTTGTTTTAGATAAATCAGGTTATCAATCTTTTGAAAAAATTTATTCACAACAACAAAAGTATTGTCCGTTGAGCCATCATCAACAATTATTAATTCCCAATTGGTGTAGGTTTGTGCGATTACAGATTGAATGGCTTTTTTTAATAATTTCGATCTGTTATATGTCGCAATTATTACTGTAACCTTTTCATTCATACTCTATCAATTTTTGAGGCAAGTATAAAATCATTTATCGATAGACCACCAATGGCATGGGTGGTTAACATAATTTTTACTTTATTCCAACCAAATAGTAAGATATCCGGATGATGTCCCTCTTCTTCAGCTATTTGAGCAACTGCATTAATAAATTCAATTGCTTTTACAAAGTCTTTAAATAAAAAAGTTTTTTCAATCAACTTATCTTCAACAACCTGCCAATTATTTATCATCGAAAGATAATTTGAAAATTCTTCTGGTTTCATTGGTTCGACACCACCTTCACAGGGTGTACATTTTTTTGTATGAAGTGTACTCATAAGTTTCTCCTTATATTTTATTGTTTTTCCTTAATTGGTTTAATATAGCTTTAAAATCTCTGGGTAATTGTGCTTCGATCTTTACGACTTTATTTGTACGATAATGCACAAATTCGATAGATTTTGCATGAAGAGTTAATCTCTTAATCAGTGGTCTTTCTTCCTCTTCTTCTTTTTTTTGATATTTCGATTTTATTTCGGATAGGAATAAAGCTTCTCTTCCACCATAAACTGGATCAACAGCCAATGGATGCCCTATTGCCTGGAAATGTACTCTTATCTGATGCATTCTACCTGTTAGTAATTCAACTTCCACGAGAGTGAAGTCTCTAAATTCTTCAATCACTTTATAATTTGTGACAGCTTTTTTACCATTATACTTATAAATTTTCATTGTTCCAGGTTTACTTTTTCTTTCAGCAACAGGCAGATTAATTTGGGAATCTTTATTTATTAAGCGACCATTTAATAGTGCGATGTAAATTTTTTTTACACTTCTTTTTTCAAACTTAATTGATAAGTCGCGATGGGCAGTTTGATTTTTCGCAAACACAATAACGCCACTTGTATCAGCATCAAGCCGATGCACAGTAAAAATATTTCCATATTTTTGTTTTAATTTCTCGTAGATGTTTGGTAATGCTGGATTAAACCGATCTGGTAAAGTAAGAAGTCCAGCAGTTTTGTTTACTATTACGAAGTCGTCATCTTCGAATAATATTTCTATATCTTTCATATTATCATAAATTGGGATGTTTTTTATGCCATTCAGTGGCAGATTGATATGCTGCAGCCAGTTCAAGAATAGTTTTCTCATCAAAGTAATTTCCAATAATTTTAAGTCCTATTGGAAGCTTTTTGCTATCAAATCCACAAGGGATAGAAACAGCTGGAATACCTAAAATATTTTCAGCTGCTTCTATAATATTACCACCTTTGAATACATCACTCATCTTTGCATTTATAGGTGGTGCTGTTGTTAAAGTACTAGATCCTAAAATTGCATCATACTTCTCAAATATTTTTTCAAAATCAGCTTGCATCATTGTTTTTATTCTAAGACATTTTAAGTAATCGACAGCAGTTAAAGTTTGTCCGCCTAAAATTTCACCACTCCTTTCTGGATCAATCAGATCTTTTATTCTAGCAGTTCTGACGAGTGGTTCAAAAATTGAGGCTTCTTCTGCAACAATTATCGTAAGTGCAATTGCTTCATATTCATATTCAGGTAATTGTAACTCTTCAAATGTAAGTCCCATTGTCTTAAATACATCAATAGCATTATAAAAAGCTTTGCCAACTTCTATATCCCCAAATTTTTCATAATCTTCCTTTACGAAGCAAAGTTTTAAATTAGAAATTTTTTCAGATATTTTTTTAGTACTAAAACTGAAAGGTGCATCAATACTGAATGGATCAGATTCAGATGAACCAGAAATTTCTTTAAACACAAGCGCACAGTCTTCTGCTGAACGAGCCATAACACCAATTTTATCCATAGACCAGGAGAGGGGCATTGTACCAGTGCGAGGAATTCGTCCGAAGGTTGGGCGTAAACCTGTTATACCGCAATATGAGGATGGAGTCATAATAGAACCCCAAGTTTCTGTACCAAGAGCAAAAGCACAAAGACCCACAGCAACTGCTGAACCTGAACCGCTTGAAGATCCACCGGACCAGCGAGATAAATCCCATGGATTACGACAAGCACCGGTTGCAGTTGCAAAAGGCGGACCTCCAGCAAGTTCACTCATTGCTGCTTTTCCGATCAATATAGCTCCATTATTTCTTAGTCTTTTTATAACCTCAGCATCATAATCAAAAATTTGCTGACTATAAATATTCGACCCCCAACTTGTCGGATAACCCTTAACAGCAAACAAATCCTTTGCTGCATAAGGAATACCGTGAAGTTTACCTCGATAATTATTATTCATTATTTCTGTTTCAGCAATCTTTGCCTCTTGAAGTGCCAGTTCAGAAGTTACAATTGCAAATGCATTTAGTTTAGGTGAAATTTTCTCAATTTCTTTTAGATATATCTTTGTTAACTCTAATGGTGAAAGCTTCCTGAATTTTATAAGTTTGCTTAATTCGGTAATTGATTTAAAAATTATTTCTTTTGACACAACTTTTCTCTAAAGTTTATTTTTTTCTTGAACGTTTTTCTGGATATTTAGGTATAAATCCCGGGAAAACTTCTATCGGTAAACTAATACTTCTCACACTTTTCATACTTTTATCATATTCTGCCAGAAATTTCTTCATCCACAGCTTTTCATCATCAGTCAAAACACGGCCACATAGTTCATCTATATCATTTTTTTGATAATTTTTTGATTCTAATATTTTAATTGGAGATATAGCTGGTAATATTGCAATACTGCTCAATGCCTTTGCGAAGGTTCTCCTCTTCATAATAAGATTCTCCTTATGGATATTTAAATTCAACTTTCTCTGAATTTTTAATTAACATTTTAATCATCTCATCGATCTCAAGATTTTTCTCTGCTTCTAAAACTTCGTTAATATCTGCCCAGGTTTCGGGATTTCTGGGTGTTAGATAAGAACAACAATCGTCATATGGCTCTTTTGATATTTCGTAAGTCCCAATCTGGTTTGCAATTTTAACTATTTCCTCTTTATCGTATCCTATTAGAGGTCTAAAAATTGGTAAGTTTGATGATGCATCAATAACTCTGATGTTTTGAAGCGTTTGCGAAGCTACCTGTCCAAGTGCTTCTCCTGTAATAAGTGCATTTGCTTTTTCTAACTCAGCGAACTTTTCAGCAACTCTAATCATCATTCGGCGATATAGTATAACCCGCAATTTGGGATCCGTTTTAAGCACAATTTCTTTCTGACATTCAGCAAAAGGCACAAGATAAAGTTTCGAATGATATTGAAAAGGAGTCAATTTATTAACAATACTTTTAACCTGCTCAATTGAATTATTTGAAACATATGGATAGCTATGAAAATGTACAAATATTACATATGCACCCCGCTTCATAATTTTATAAGAAGCAACGGGTGAATCAAACCCTGCAGATATTAGGGATACAACTCTACCACTTATTCCTGCTGGCAAACCACCTGCTCCATCAATTTTTGAAAGATAAATGTAAGCCTTTTTATTTGCTAATTCTATAAAAATTGTTACATCTGGATTAGAGAGATTTGCTCGCACGTTAAATCTTTTACAAAGATATTCACCAACTTGAGAGTTAATTTGAACAGAATTCATCGGAAAATTTTTATCAGCACGTGATGATTTGACTTTAATTGTATTAAACTGCTTATTACGCAATAATATTTCTGCAGTAGTATTGAATAAATCTATAGATTGTTCAACCTCATAACCAGAGCAAATATTTGATAAACCAAATACCATCTTCAATTGCTCAATTACTTTATCCTGAATATTTTCTTGATTCAAGTAAATTATAAATCTACCGTATCCGCCAGTTATGTTATTTTGAGGAATCAAATTTTTGATCGAGAGTCGTACATTTCTAAGAAGATGTTTTTCAAAATATGAGCGATTTTTCCCTTTTAATCCAATTTCATGATGATGTACAACTATAATTGGTTTCATAAAAAGTTATATGTTCTAAAAATTTTCTTTCTTCTAAAAATAAGTAGTAAAAATGTGCCCGATACAAATCCACCGATGTGTGCCCACCAGGCAACACCACCTGCATCGCTCCCAATTCCAAGCATTAACATACCACTTAGAAATTGCATAAAAAACCAGATTCCTAAAAATACAAACGCTGGGAGCTCAACAAACTGGATAAAATAAAAAATTGGAACAAGTGTTAATATCTTTGCTCTCGGAAACATAAAAATATATGCACCTAAAACTCCTGCAATAGCACCACTTGCCCCTACCATTGGAATTTCCGAAGCTGGATTTATTAGATATTGAGACATTGCTGCTCCAACACCAGATAAAATATAAAATATCATATATTTTAAGTGACCAAGTCGATCTTCTACATTGTCACCAAAAATATATAAAAATAACATATTCCCAATAAGATGCATCCAACCACCATGCATAAACATAGAGCTTAAAATTGGGAAAAAAGTTCTCAATCCAAAATCATAATATTGAATTTGCTCTGTTAATCGAGAAGGAACAAGTCCAAAGGCATATATAAAGCTTTCAAAATTTCTTCCTAATGAAATTTGAAATAAAAAAACCAAAACATTCATTGTTATCAGTGCATAGTTTACAACTGGAAAAGTATATCTGGGATTAGTATCACGTAATGGTATCATTTTTTATCCAGTAATTTTGTAATCCATTTTGAAATATCATCTATACTCTCTTCACAAATATGATGTTCAATTGGATATTCTTTATAGTTCACATCGGCTTCGAGCTCTTTAAAAACTTTTTTAGTTTCTCTACCCAGCATTACAGGAATTATGGAATCGTAAATTCCATGAGCAATGAATACTGGTTTATTTGGAATTTTTTTATACTCATACTCCGAAATTGCAGGTAAGTATCCACTGTGAGAAATATTCGCAAAAACTTTTTCAGGATACAATGTTGAAAACAAATTTCCTATCATTGCGCCCATGCTAAACCCAAAAATGAATATCTTATTTTTATCAATTTCGTAATCATTTATTACCTTTGAAAGAAATTCATCTAATAGCTTTAAACTTGTATTTAAACCTTTCAAATCTGGTGTAAAATCTGAATTCATATCAAACCAGGTATAACCAAAACCAAATTCCCATTTATATGGAGCTCGAAGACTTAAAATTAAAAAACGCTTGTCTAAATAATCGCTTAGACCAATTAGATCGTTCTCATCAGCTCCTCTGCCATGCAACAGTATCATACAAGGAGATTTAGCATCTGATTTTTTTTGAGGTTGTATTATTTTATGATAAATTGAACTCATTTTTTTCCTTTATTGAAATGTATTAAAGATTTTGTTATTATCAAAACTAAATAATTCTTTTATAAATAGATAAAATCTTTTCTGCAGCTGTTTTTCGATCGAATTTTTTAATTCTTTCCAACCCTTTATTGATTAAATTCTTCTTCAGGTTGGTATCCTCACATAGATTTAGTATTGCATCTCTAAGTTTATCTGAGTCAGAAGGTTCAAAAAAGAGTGCTGAATCACCTGCAATTTCAATAAGCGATGATGACCGTGATGTAATGACAGCAGTTCCAGATGCCATTGCCTCGAGTACTGGAACACCATAACCTTCATAAATTGAGGGATAAACCAGAAATTCTGCAAGCCTATAAATTGCTACAAGATCATCTAATGGAATGTAATGAAGCAAGTGTATTTTATTTTTGATTGAGGATTTACTTATTCTATCAAGAATCGGTTTATAATACCAGCCCAGTTTACCTACTAAAACAAGATGTAATTCAAGTTTTTTTAACTTGTGTAACTTTTCAAAAGCTTCAATTAACACTGTGATATTTTTTCTTGGTTCTATAGTCCCTACAAAAAGAATGAAAGGAAATAAAAGTTTGTATTTTTCTTTTACTTTTTCGATTAACAATTTATCAATCGAGTGATAAAATTTATCATCTACAGGTAAATATATTGCATTTACCATATCTTCAGGCACTTTGAAAGCATTTATAACATCATTTTTTGTTTGTTCTGAAGGAACAATTATAGAGTCCGTTCTATAAACATTTTGAGCAATAATTTTATCCCATTTTAACACCTGTGATTGGAATAAATTTGGAAACTTTTTATATGCAAGATCATGTATTGTAATAATTGATTTTTTATTTTTAATTGGTGGCATTAATGGTTCACAGCTGTGAAATATGTCATAATCACCAACAATATATTTTACGTCTGGAAATTTCAATTTATTAAAATAAAATCTTTTAATAAATCCTGGAATTTTTGATAATTTAATTACAACATTTTCCCTTGCAAATTTACAGACAGCTTTTTTATCAATAGAAAATGACCAACCCCATAATATATACTCATTTTCCCTATCATAATTTAACAATGTGTTTAACAATTCAGTAGTATGATGTCCATAGCCCGCACGTTCAATCTGAAAATAACTTATATCCAAAACAATTTTCATAACAAACTCAACTATTGCAACCAAGCTTGTGAAAAAGTTCATATATAACAGCCACAGCTTTGTCGACACTATAATTTTCTTCAACCATCTTTCTGGCATTAAAAAGAAGATTGTCCGGCACTTGTTTATTTTTTATTCTTTCAATTAATCCTGATAATTCATCAACATTTTCTTCATTAAAAACAAAGCCATATTCCCTAATAACATTGGGGATATCGCCAGAATTGGATCCAATAACATATACACCACTTGCCATCGCTTCAATTAATATTCGACCAAACTGTTCCTTCCACTTCTGGGTTGTGCGTGATGGTAAAACTAACACTTTTATTTTATTTAAATAATTAGGTACTTCGCTATATTTTACAGCATCAACCCAGGCTATTTTATTTTCAATCCCCAATTCAGCAGCTAAATTCATCAAATATTTTTGTTCAGGTCCACGACCGACTATTAAACAGTTTAAATTAAGCTTTGCGATAGCTTTTATAAGTACATCCACACCTTTTTCGTATGATAATCTGCCAATATAACCAACAAAAAATTCTTTTTCATTATTAGGATTGAATGCAAAATTATTTAAATCAACTGTTGGCGGTACAAAGACTACTTTCCAGTTAGAAATATTTCCCATAATATTCACAGCTGAATAAGAATGAGCAATGCATACATTTATTCTTTTTATTGTGTATTTTTCTATAATTCTATTTAAAAAACCCATTTTATAAGGGAATGGATTGAAACGGTAATCAATGTTCCTCCATGTAGCACAAACAATTTTTGTGTTTGGAAAATATTTGTTAACTAATCTTACTAAATGATATGTATTGAAATTTTCTGGTTCACTGCTTATAAAAACAATTCGTGGTTTTACCTTCATCATTATAGATTTTAATTTAATATAAACTATTCTCTGATGCCGATGCCCAAATATAAATGGGCTGGTATAAACTTTTAATAGTTCGCTCTCTTCTTCCTCACAATGTGTAACGATTCCTTGTTCCTTCCAGGATTTAGGAACTAACAGAAAAACCGGTTCCCCAATTTTTCTGGCTAATTCTCTATAAATCCCTCTTCTGCTCGAATTAACAGCAAGGTTATCAATTATTAATATTTTCATATCTTCTTAGCTTTCAAAATTATATTGTAACTCAACCGTCCCCACGAGATGCTATTGTCAAGGTCTCCCAATTTTCTCCAGAAATTACTCAAATCCCATCCAAAATGCCGCTTCGTAAAATTATTTAATCCAAAAGTAATTGGATATAAAAACAAACCACCATAGTGAAGCTTTTCTATTTTAAATAATCTAAACAACAAAATTCTTAAATCTTTATATGAATAATGTTTATGATGCCGTGCATATTTTTTGTGTTTTAATTTTATTGAAAGATTTTCTGGGTCAAGAAAAGTAAATAAACCTTTATAAGGAACAGATAAAATTAAAATTCCATCTTTTTTCAATACTCTCCAAGCTTCTGCTATTGCCATCTTATCACTACTCAAGTGTTCTATAACATCAAGCATTAGAACGGTATCAATTACTTCAGATTCAATTGGTAAATTCTCTGCTGATGCTGCAATTAGATAAGAATTTTTTTTATTTATAGATCTTAAGGCATTCAAATCGGTATCTATACCAATCACAATTCTACTTTTTGCTGATAGATAATTGAGCAATGGTGTATTCGAACAACCAACATCTAGAACAATATCTGATTCTGGTAACCAGCTAAATGCCCATTTTTGTCTGTCCGTTAGTGGAATGCTTAAACCTGCAAATTTTTTTGCAATACCTGCTATGCGAGGGTTAATCTTGGAAATAATTTCAATATCTCTATAATTAAGTGGTTTGAATATTCTAAAAACAACAAATATAAGAATCAAATATATAATAATTGTGATGAGGAGATTTGAATAATTTAAAAATTTGTTAATTTCAAGCACTGAAATACCGCAAATTATACTTATAGCTAATATTTTCGATGCAAATTTTGTATTCAATTTTGCATTAAATGCTTGCTTAACAAAATGGAAATGTAACAATGCAATTAATAAGTTTGAGATAGCGAGAGCGATAACAGCACCGTATATTCCAATATAATAAATTAATATTGGAGCAAGTGTAATATTTAAAACACCACATATAATACTCGAAATTAAAAGTTCTTTAACCATTCCCTTAGATTGTAAATAATCTGCTGACAATCCCCCACCAAATATTCTTGTTGCAATAAAAACAGTGGAAAATAGTTGAAACCATAATACACTTTTCAGATATTGTTCAGAATAAACCGTTAAGATAATACTTTTAGCAAATATTATAAAAAAAACAAAAGAAGGAATTATGAGAATTAAAATAAATCTATTAATCGTAATCCAGTAATCTTCTAAGATCTTTTTCCCTTTTTCCTCAACAGTCGAGAATGCAGCTACAGAAACACCATATAAACCAATCGTAAGTCCGAAATTAAGTGCTTGCGCAAAGCTAAATGATACATCTAAGTTACCTATTTCATAAAAGCCCACAGCAAGAATTCCAGAAATAAGAATCGTTGCTTGCTTACCGAACAGAAATTCAAGCATCGAGTTAAACCAAAATCTTACACCCAGAGATAAAATATTCTTAATGGCTATATATTGTCCATCAACTTTAAAAATAAAACCTTTTAAAAAAATCAACAACATCAATACCTGTAATAAATTTGAAGCAACGAGCAAAATGAATATTTCTCTAAGCCCAAATCCATAAATTAAAATAACATAAGCAGTAATTACTTCCATGATTCGCGTAGAAACTGCTATTGAATAGACAACTTTTGTTTTAAAAAAAGAGATCAAAAAAGAATTCAGGAGGGATATAATATTTTTCAATGTAAAAAAACAGATTACAAAAACAAGATAATTCAGAACATGTTCAGAAATATTAAGTAGTTCAAGAAGATTATTTTTGAAAAAGTATATTATTAGGCTAATAAGAATTGTGGTAGAAACGCGAAATAACAATAATTTTCTAATGGTTGTTGCAGCTTTGGAAATCTCGGCACCGAAATATTTAGGAAAGGTAGAATTTATTGAAGTTTCAAGTCCAAATGAAGACAGTGCACCGAACAAAAACACCATGCTAAGTACTGATGCATATATTCCGTTTAATTGAGAACCCAGATATTTTGCAATCAATACTGAAAGTATGAAGATCAGGATAAACTCAAATGATCTTCCTAATTGGTTCCAAAAAAAACCCTTGATTATGCGTTTGGTATCGTCCATTAAAACAAATATATAAAAATTAACTCAATGTAAAAATTCTTATTTAGAAAAATACATGAGTTATTTTTTAGCCATATCGAGTGTGGTTCGAATAGTTTTTAGGATTTGATCAAAATGCAATGGTTTAGATAAAATTTCCTTAATCCCAAGTTTATAAAGCTCTGACCTCTTCTCTAGTTGTATATAACCCGTCATAATAATTGTGTATACATCCGGTTTAATTTTTTTAATTTCTAAAAACATTTCATCCCCTGTCATTTTAGGAAGCCCCAGATCAGTAATAACTAGGTCAATATTATTATGTTTATCCATAAAAAGTTTTAAACCTTCATAACCATTTGATGCTGTAAAAACTGAATAACCTGCATCCTGTAACAAATTTTTTATAGTCGACAACAAAAATTCTTCATCTTCAACAAGTAATATAGTTTCTGTACCTCTATAATCAACAATTGTTGTTATATCTTGTGGCTGGGGTTCAATAATTTCTAAAGTTGGGAAATATATTCTAAATGTTGTACCTTTTCCCGGTTCTGATTCAACATCAATAAATGCATTGTGTGCATTAACAATTCCATATATAATTGAGAGACCCAGACCCGTACCTTTTCCAATTTCTTTTGTTGTAAAAAACGGATCAAAAATTCTACTCAATATTTCTTTTGTCATTCCAATCCCTGAATCTTTTACTTCTAAAACGACATACAACTCTTTGTTAGCTTGTGAAAATTTATTTATTATTTCTGACCCTAAAATATTATAAATTGAGATTGTTAATTTACCACCATTGGGCATTGCATCTCTTGAATTTACACATAAGTTGAGAAGCACCATATGTAATTGTGTGCTATCAGCATAAACATTTTCATTCTGAGCTTTAAGGACTACTTCAATCTCTATATTTTTTGGGAAGGAATGTCTTAATATATTAACAACTTCTCTAACAATTGTAGAAAATTTTACAGGGGCAAATTTACCTTTTTCTGCTCTTGCAAATAAAAGGAGTTGCTTAGCAACACCAGCTCCTCTTTCTATTGCTTTTTTCCCCATATCCAATAATTTTTGTATTTCATCTGATTGAATCTTCATTCCAATCATATCCAAAACACCCAGTACAATTCCCATTACATTATTAAAGTCGTGTGCTATACCTCCTGCAAGAGTACCAATTGCTTCCATTTTTTGAGAATGTAACAACTTTTCTTCAAGTTTTTTTCTCTCTGTGTTATCAAATAGGTAACCTCTTATAATTTTAATTTCACCATTCTCATCGAGTTCAGCGAAAACATTTTCAATAATGTACAATGGAGTACCATCTTTTTTCCGTAGCTCTATTTCATAGTTATATAATCTTTTTTGTTCTTTCAATAATCTTAAAAATTCCTCTCTAACCTGGAAAGATGGATATCTTTGATATGTATTTTCTTTTATTACCTCTTCTACAGAATCATAGCCAAATATTTTAGCATATGCTGGATTACATTCCAATAATTTCCCATCTGGAGTAGAAATAAAATCGCCTGTTAAATCATCTTCAAAAAATCTTCTATATTTCTCTTCAGATGCTCTTAATTTTTCATTAGCTTCTTTAATATCCATTAAAATATTTAAAAGAGCTTTTTCTGATCTTTCGAGCTGGATAGTTCTTTCCTGCACCTTATTTTCAAGTTCTTTACCCCATCTTTCTATTTCTTCGTGAGAATTTTTTAAATCATCAATCATCTTATTGAATGATTTTGCAAGTATTCCTATTTCATCATCTGCCTCAACTTCAACCTTTACATTTAAATCTCCACCTGCAATTTTTTCAGTTGCCTCAATCATGCGATTTAAAGGTTTGAAAACAATTCTTGATAGATATCTTGAACCAATAACTACAATAAAAATCACAATGAGACCTAAAGAAAGAAACAACATCTCAACATTTTTAATAGAGGAATATAAATAATCAAGTGACATAGCCAATCTTAATGTTCCCCAAGTCTGATCATTATATTTAATAGGTAGTGTTAATTCTCTCAAATTATATTCAACTTGATTTATAATTACATTTTTTCTATCAATTTTATTACTTTCAAAACTTTGAACTTTTTCTTCAAGAGCTTTTTCAAGTAACACTTTATATTTTTCAGAATAATATTTAGAGGCAACCGGAGAATTATTTCTGTCATAAACTATTATATAACTCAAATCATTAACACCTGAGATATTACTAATATCCCTCTGTATTGTTGTGTAATCATAAATAAACAAGGGCCTAAGGCTCGAAGATGCTATATTATTTCCCAAAGCTAATAATGTTTCTTTTTGAAGATCAAAAAGCTGATTTGATATCTGAATCCTGAAAATTATCAACAAAGTTAAAAATATCATAATAAATAGAAAACATATGGAAAATATCAATTTACTCTGCAGACTCAAATTTTTAAAAAACACGTTTAACTTCATTTTTCAATCCACACATTCTTAAGATTAAGATTTATAAAACCGAGAGGTGTTATGTTGAAATTTTCTATATAATCATATGTGGCAACTGTATTCATTCCGTAATATAAAGGTATTATTATTGCTTCTGATTCGAGTTCTTTTTCAATTTGTTGATATATTTCTATTCTTTTATTAGTATTGCTTTCTTTTTTACCCAAAATTAATAAACTATCAATCTTCTTATTTTTCAAATTAAAGAAATTTGCACTTCCTGAAGAATGAAGCAAACTATAGAAAAAAGCATCAGGGTCTGGGAAATCAGCTACCCAGCCAAGTGTAAACATAGGAAGCGATCTACTATCCAACCTTTTTGAGAGCTCAATCCAATTCAAACCCACAATATCGATTTCTAAACCAAGTTCTTTAAGATCGTTTTTGATTTCTTTTTCTTCATTCCCTGAGATTGTAAAAAGTTTAAGCCGAGGAATTTTATTAGTAAAATTAAGCTTAAACTTGTTAAGGATTTTTTTTGCAGAATCAAGATTATAAAATTGATGAGTATTAGCTGGATCGTAGCCCAGAAGTCCTGGAGGAATAAATCCATTAGCACTTAGTCTACTTGTACCATATAAGATATTAAATTTATCTTTATTAATTGCATAAAAAATTGCTCTTCGAATATTTTCATCATTGAAAGGTGAGATACTACTGTTTATACCTAAAAAATATATTGATAATTCTGGACGCTGGTAAATTTTGTAATTTTTAGAATTTTTTATTTCATTCAATCTTTTAAATGAGACATGAGTTATATCTAATTCACCTTTTATAAACTTATCTATTTCATCATCATAAGTAAAATGTGTTGGAGTATAAATAATTATAGAGTCTAAGAACGGTCGACCCTCAAAATACTTTTCATTTGCTTCAAGAATTATGTGATCGTTTTCTTTCCAACTTCCAAACTTAAATGGACCTGTTCCTACTGGTGAGGACCCAAAATTAAGATTGCCTTCTACTACCTCTTTGGGTACAACGCTAAAATTATTCATTGATAGAACTGTCAGAAACGGCATACTGGGTTCTGTTAAAGTTATTTCTAATGTTAAAGAATCAATTAATCTTAATCCTGAAATATCATTTGTTTTATTATTTAAGAAATCTTTTGCACCTTCAATTAACAGGATATATTCTATACCAAGGAATGGTTCTCTTTTGCTAAAGTTTAATATTCTTTTAAAAGTATACACAAAATCATCTGCTGTAAGTTTTCTCCCATTATGGAAAAAAACACTATCATGGAGGTAAAATCTATATGTTCTTCTATCTTCTGATATTTCCCAATATTTTGCTATACTTGGCACTATATTTAAATTATCATCTAAATCCAAAAGTCCATTAAAAATCTGATTCAGGATTGTGCTTTCATAAACATTTCTCATGTAAAGTGGATCAAGGGAATAAGGAACATCTTGCATAAAGCGGAGTGTTCCACCATATTTCTTTTTGTCTTCTGATTTATATTTGTCTTCTGTTTTTTGATTGCATGTACACAATCCGAGTATAAAAAACAAAATAAACAATATTATTTTAAAATTAAATTTCATTTGTTATCTTTTCCGATATTAGTTATATAACTATTATTTATCTCATAATTATTGATTGTTGAGAAAGAAGATAGTTCGAAGATATTTGTATGATTAAATTAAGATTTGCCTCGCTATAAAAACTAATAATTACCAGATAAGGATTAAACCTTTTTATTAAAATATTTTCTGCAGTTTTAATCAGTATAATTTCAATATCCGCAAAATTATATTTAATAACATAAAAGAGCTTTGGGAAATCTCTTTCGATAAAAACAAAAATTTGCATTTATATCTTTAAAGTCCTCTAACTTTATTCAACAATTCAGTTGGACTTTCCACTAACAACATTCAATCCATATTGATAACCCTTATCAAATGCTTTTAAGTTAAGATCTTCAGTACCTTTAGGGACCGAAGCTATGACAGCTTTGCGCATTGCTTCTGGATTGATGAGTTTTGTAACAGCAGTCATAAAACCAATCATAACTATATTCACAACTAACTTTTTCCCCAGCTCTTCAGCGAATCTAGTAGCAGGAATAGAGTAGTGCTTAACATCTTTTCTGAGATTTATCGGATTAACTAACTCTTCTTCAGTGATCAAAATTCCACCAGGTGCAAGTTCAGAGGAAAACTTTGCATAAGCTTCCTGAGACATTACTACAAGTATCTGTGGGTTTGTAATATAAGGATAATCTATAATATTGGGATCTACAATTACTTGAGCACTACAGGCACTTCCTCTTGCTTCTGGACCAAATGCTTGGATCATTGTGGCGTATTTGTTATCGTAAATTGAAGCAGCTCTCCCAAGTATGTAACCACTTAAGATTACGCCTTGTCCACCAAATCCACCTATTTTAATTTCTGTTCTCATAATTGATTCCTTTATCCTTTATATGGGGTATATTTATCACCAAACTTTTTTTGATAATGTTCATTCATTAAAGTTAAGTAATCAGGTCGATCGCGATCTACAAACTTCCCGACGATAATTTTACTTTGAAATTCCAGTGCGACTTCTTTCGTGTTTGCACCGTGTTTAATTTCACTATTTTCTTTATAATACAACATTTGATCAAGCCCATCGCCTAATTTATTCCTTCTACTATAAAGAGTTGGGCAAGGAGCTAGTATTTCAATAAATGAGAATCCTTTTTTTGCTAAGGCTTCCTTAATAGATTTTGTAAGGTGGCGAACATGATAAGCTGTCCAACGTGCCACATAAACAGCACCACATGAATCAGCAAGATATGGTAAATTAAATGGTTGTTCAAAGTTTCCATGAGGTGTTGTGCTTGCCGTTGCAAATATTGGAGTTGTAGGGGCAACCTGCCCACCTGTCATACCATAAATCGAGTTATTCACACAAATTACAGTCATATCCAGATTCCTTCTTGCAGCATGTATAAAATGATTGCCACCGATTGCAAATAAATCTCCATCCCCACTATACACAACCACCTTTAATTCTGGATTTGCTAATTTTAAGCCTGTGGCAAACGGAATAGGTCTTCCATGAGTAGTGTGGAATGAATCCAAGTTCAAATAACCTGCAACTCTTCCAGTACAACCGATACCTGAAACTATACTAACTTTATTTAAATCCAATCCACTAGTTTCAAGTGCTCTTGTAAAACAATTTACAGTTGTACCTATACCGCAACCTGGACACCAGATATGAGGTATGCGATCAGTTCTTAAAAATGATTCAATAGGATTTACAGGAATTGATTCTTCGATTTCTAAAATTTGTTCGTCCATTTATTTTCCTTTTAAACTTTTTATAATTGCATTATAAATATCTTTTGGATTATGAACAGTACCTCCAGCATGAGGGACCAAATAAACAGGTGCTTTTCCGTAAGCATTTCTTTCTACCTCGTAGAAAATTTGCCCCTGATTTAATTCAGGCACAATGAAACTCTTTATTCTTCCAGCAAGTTCAGTAATTCTTTTTTCAGGGAATGGCCAAACTACAATTAATCTCAGATGTCCAACTTTGATTCCTTCTTGACGCGCTTGATTGATTGCTGGAATAGCTACACGGGAAGTAATTCCATAAGTAACAACTACGACTTCAGCATCATCGATATTATCTTCTTTATATTCGATTATCTTTTCAGCATTCAACTTAATTTTATTAACCAACCTTGGGATTAGTTTTTCCTGAGCAGCTGCTGTCATAACAGGGTATCCTTTCTCATCATGGGTCAATCCAGTTACATGAATCTTATAACCATCACCTGCTTTTACTATTTTTGGTACTAGATCTTCATCTGGTTTAAAGGGCAAGTATTCATCTCGAGGTCCTTCATAAAATCTTCTTGGGAAGATATTAATTTCCTCTGCGGGTGGAATTATCACACGTTCTGTCATATGCCCAACACACTCATCCATCATAAATAGAACCGGAACTCGGTATTGTTCAGAAAGATTAAAAGCTTTTATAGTTAAATCGAAGCATTCTTGAGGAGAATTTGGTGAGAGTGCAATGATACCATAATCTCCGTGAGAACCCCAACGAGCTTGCATCATATCACCCTGGGCTGGTTGAGTTGGCAATCCTGTCGATGGTCCTCCTCGTTGTACATCTACAAAAACACAAGGAGTTTCTGTCATTGCAGCTAAACCTATATGTTCCATCATTAAAGAAAATCCTGGACCAGAAGTAACAGTCATTGCTTTTTTACCAGCCCAAACAGCACCTTGAATTGCGATTGATGAAGCTATTTCATCTTCCATCTGAATAAATACACCACCGATAAGAGGAAATCGTTCTGCAATACGTTCCACAACTTCAGTAGATGGTGTAATAGGATAACCGGCTACAAATCGACAGCCTGCAGCAATTGCACCTTCGCTACAAGCATGATCTCCGTCAAGGAAATGAGCACCAGTTAGAACTGCTTTTGGATCTGCTTTCATTTTATCTCCTAATTATTACTTTATTCTTATACCATATATTGCGAAGTCTGGACACAATAGTCCACACATATCACAACCGTTACAAAGGTCTTGTGATATTAACACAGGTGGGTGATAACCTTTTGAATTAAATTGATCAGATAGTTTAAGAGCTTTTGAAGGGCAGAATTCAACACAGAATCCACAACCTTTACAACGCTCTACATTTATTACTACAGTGCCTTTTATCTTTTTTTCTGTTGTTGTTGGCATTTTATATATCCTTTTTTAATTAAATACAATTAAATTATCGCAAATTTCAAGCCAAATTAGGATATTTTCTAAAAATTTAGAAAAAATCAAATTAAATATAATAATTTTTCTTATAATTCCATTTTTTAGTAAAATAAAATCTTGAAATTTTCAAAATTGCAATATAGGTTTATTTTGTTTATTTTTATTTAGAAATTTATGAGCAAAAAATATAAAATATTATCACTAATTTTACTAATAACTTCAGCTTTTTCAGTTTACCAAAATGTTATAGGCGATAATAGTTTAAAATCTAAAATTATCGTCATTACTATTGATGGTTCTATAAATCCTGCGAGTGCTGAATATATTAATTCAGGGATAAAAAAGGCAAAAGAACAAAATGCTGAATGCTTGATAATAAAACTTAACACACCTGGTGGATTATTAAAATCAACAAGGGTAATTGTAAGCAATATTTTAAATTCAGACGTTCCAATCGTAGTTTATGTTGCGCCTTCAGGTTCTCAGGCTGCTTCAGCTGGGGTATTCGTAACACTTGCTGCTCACATAGCTATAATGTCGCCAGGCACAAATATTGGAGCAGCACATCCAGTTACACTTCAAGGTGAACGGGATTCAATAATGAATGAGAAAGCTACTAATGATGCAGCTGCATTCATTAGAACGATAAGCGAAAAAAGAGCAAGGAATATACAATGGGCAGAAGATGCTGTAAGAAAAAGCTTATCAATTACAGAAACAGAAGCACTAAAACTTAAAGTAATTGATACAATTGCAGCAAATGTGTATGAAATACAAACAATAATTGATGGAAAAGAAATCGATGTAAATGGAAATATAAAAAAACTAAACACAAAAAGCTCTGAGATAATTGATCTAGAAATGAACTTTCAGCAAAAAATATTAGACTTACTGAGCGACCCAAACATTGCATATATTTTAATGATGATAGGAATTTATGGGATAATGTTTGAGCTTTATAACCCAGGTGCAATTTTCCCTGGCGTAATTGGTGTAATTAGTTTAATATTAGCATTCTATTCACTTCACACATTACCTATTAATTACGCAGGATTAGCACTTATAATATTTGCAATAATTTTGTTTATATTAGAGATAAAAATTATTAGCCATGGTATATTGACCATTGGTGGAGTAATTTCTTTAGTATTGGGTTCATTAATGTTAATAGATACGGAGTCAACCTTGGAAGTAATAGAAATATCCTGGCAAGTCATTTTAATAGCGGTTGTACTTACAACTGCCTTTTTCATTTTCGCAATTAGTTATGGGATAAAAGCACAACTTAAAAAACCTGCTACTGGAATTGAAGGATTGATTGGAGAAACTGGAGAAGCGCTTGAAGATTTAAATCCTGAAGGACAGGTACGCGTACATGGTGAACTCTGGAACGCTATCAGCATTGAAGGATTTATAAGTCGAGGTTCAAAGATAAAAGTTGAAGAAATTTTAAATTTAAAATTAAAAGTTAGAAAATTAGAAAACTAATTAAAAGAAGGAGAAAACTATGCAACCGTTAATAACATTAATTTTTATGGCCGTAGTATTCTTTTTAATTATACTTGCAAATGCAATTAGAATTTTAAGAGAATATGAAAGAGGCGTAATTTTTCGTTTAGGGAGATTGATTGCGGTAAAAGGACCTGGTTTGATTTTATTAATTCCAATAATTGATCGAATGGTAAAAGTTAGCCTACGAACTGTAGTTATGGATGTACCTCCTCAAGATGTTATAACAAAAGATAATGTTTCAATAAAAGTTAATGCTGTAGTTTACTTTAGAGTAATGCATCCAGATAAAGCAATTGTCGAAGTTGAAAATTATTTGTTTGCCACTTCACAACTTTCACAAACAACATTAAGAAGCGTTTTGGGACAGTCAGAATTAGATGAATTATTAGCAGAAAGAGAAAAAATTAATCGAGAGCTTCAAAAGATTATAGATCATCAAACCGAACCTTGGGGTATAAAAGTTTCAAATGTAGAAGTAAAGCATATTGATTTACCGCAGGAAATGCAAAGGGCAATGGCAAAACAAGCAGAAGCTGAGAGAGAAAGAAGAGCTAAAGTAATCCACGCCGAAGGTGAATTCCAGGCAAGTCAAAGATTGGCTGAAGCAGCAAATGAATTAAGCAAAAATGCAATGTCGTTGCAACTTAGATTTTTGCAAACTTTATCTGAAATTGCATCAGAGAAAAACTCAACCACGATATTCCCAGTACCTATAGATCTTTTAACACCATTCATACAAAAAGATAAAAAGTAAATTTTGATAGAAGCACTGATTTATGGACATAATCCACAAGTAAGAGTTGTTGGACTTCACACAGTTGCTGATAACAAAATGCGGATTTATGTCCGTGAAGACAACACGGTTAAAAATTCTGATATCAATTTTTATCCTTTCTTTTTTTTACAAAATATCCAATTCATTGAAAATTTTAAAAGAAAACATTATAAGAAGAAATTAGAAGGAAATAATTTTTTTCAATACATTGTAGCATTTGAAAAATGGTCAGATATGTGGGAGTGTGTGCATCAAATTTTAGATTTATATAACAAATCAAATCCCACACAAGCTACAAGTTATGAAGACTTACCAATCATTTATCTCATACCCGATCAACAAACCCAATTTTTAATTCAAACCGGAATTACACATTACAAAAACATGGAGTTCGAAGAACTCCACCGCTTACAAATCAGTCTTGATAAATTAATTACCACAGGGAAAAAATCAAGCGATCCACGCAGAGAATCAGATAAAATAACATTTATCGCATTAAGCGATAATAAAGGCTTTGAAACAATCTTAGGGAAAAAAGAAAAATCTGAAAAAGCAATATTACAAAAGTTGATACAAATAATTAATGAAATAAATCCTGATATTATTGAAGGGTTTGATCTACATAACGATATACTTTACTATATCTTAACCAGATGTGAACTATACGATATAAATTTTACAATAGGTAGAGATGAATCCATTCCTAAACTAATCGAAAATCCTTTACAGATAAGAGAATCACTGCAAAATAAAAAGTATTCAATTGCCGGTAGAAATCTTGTCGATGTAATAAATTTACTTCAGGAATACGATCCTTATAAAAGAATATTTTATAACTATGATATCAAAACCATTGCAGATTATTTCAAATTTGAATTTAAAAACAATACAGAATATCCCTCTGATCCAGCAAACTTATGCCTTGAAAAAAATAAGTTTGTAAATCACATAAGCAATCTTTTACTACCATCATTTATTGAGCAAGCTAAGATTTTTCCACTAAATCTGGGGAAAATAATTGATTTATCACCTTCACAAAAAATTGAATCGCTCTTTGTTAGGCGATATGTAAATCAAAAATACTCATTGCCCACACCACAAACTCCAAAATCTATATCTGGTGGTTATACAGACTTGTTTTATATAGGAGTCTTTGATAATGTTTATTATATAGATGTTGAGTCAATGTATCCAACCCTAATTTTATTGCATAATCTGGGACCAAACTCAGATAACCTGAATGCATTTATAGATTCTTTGAGAGAATTAACCAAAATAAGAATTCTTAAAAAGAATGAATTTCTTGAAAACAAAAATTTAAAACACCTTTTCTACATGCAAGAGGATTTTAAAGTATTGATAAATACATATTATGGATACCTTGCCTACTATAAAGGTTTGTTTAATGATTACGAAAAAGCTAGTAAAGTTTCTGAAATGGGGCAGGAAATTCTAAAAAAGATTATTTATCATATACAATTTCATAACGGTACTGTTATTGAGGTTGATACAGATGGAGTTTTCTTTGTACCACCTTATAAAATGGAATCGGATGATGATGTAGATAAACTGATAAAAGAAATTAAAAGTTACTTACCCAGTGAAGTTAATCTAATTTTAAGTAATAAATACAAAAAATTTTTGAGCTACAAAAAGAAAAACTATGCAATACTTAGATATGATGATAAGATTCAGATCAAAGGATCAGCACTTATTTCAAAAAACCTTGAAAAATTTGGAAAGATTTTGATCCAGAAATGTATTGAATACATTTTAAAAGAAGAATTTTATGATTTACACTTGTTTTACAAAAACCTACATAATAATATCGTAAACCACAGATGGAATATACAAGATTTTATTAGAGTTGAAACACTAAAAGATCCGATTTATAAGTATTTTAATGATATTCAAAAAGATCAAAGAAACAGAAATGCAGCATATGAATTAGCTATTAAATCCAGAAAAGAATTCAGTGTAGGTGACAAAATTGCATATTATGTCACAGGAACAAATGCTAATGTTAAAGCTTACGATAATTGTAAATTTGCAGATGAATGGGATCCAAATTTCCCTGATGAGAATACCGCATATTATTTAAAAAGATTAGAAGAATACACAAACAAGTTTGAAATCTTTTTCACGAAAGAAGATTTTTTAAAAATATTTTCAACCACAGATTATAAAAAGGAAAGTTTTAAAACTATAAGATTATTAACCACAAAAGTCGGTAAAGATATAAGCTCAGAAACCGAAGAGAAAGACGAACTTGAATATAAAATTTGGCTTTCAGAAGATTAAATCACTGTTTTGCGATTCTTAAGTACCCAATCACGCACATAGTTGACAATTTCAGCAGTTGATGAACCAGGTGTAAATAATTTTCCAACACCAATTTTATTTAATTCTATAATATCTTCTTCTGGGATAATTCCACCACCAAAAAGTAAAACATTATCTAAATTTTTTTCTTTCATCAGCTTCAATATTTTGGGGAATATAGTCATATGTGCACCACTTAAAATACTAACCCCTATTGCATCCACATCTTCTTGAAGAGCAGCTTCAACGATCATTTCAGGTGTTTTACGCAACCCTGTATAAATTACTTCCATACCAGCATCCCTTAAGGCAGCTGCAATTACTTTAGCTCCACGATCATGGCCATCTAAGCCGGCTTTTGCTACAATTACTCTAATTTTTTTATCCATACTTTCTACCCTTTCAAATTTCTTCCTGGAATTTTTTTAATGTTAGATAAAATTTTGTAAGTGGGAAACCAACTACATTATAAAAACAGCCGTTAATTTTCTCCACAAAGATAGCTCCAAAATCGTCCTGTATACCATATGCACCAGCTTTGTCAATTGGTGATTGTGTGGCAATATACTCAATTATTTCTTCATCCTCAATCTCACGAAATTTTACATGTGTCAATTCGTAATCTGAAATTTTTTTATTACTTGGTCTATCAATGATAGTAAATCCAGTAAAAACCTTATGTTCCCTGTTACTCAATTTTTTAAGTATCTGAAATGCCTCTTGCTTATCGCTGGGTTTTCCGATTAACTCGCCATTTAAAACTACAATTGTATCAGCTCCTACTACAAAACCATTTTCAACATTTTTTGCAACTTGATTAGCCTTTGCTTCTGAAATAAAAATAGCATTTTCAGATGGTGATTTTAGAGGATCAAAAATTTCCTCTATTTGACTTGGTTGAATTTCAAAATCAACACCAATCATACTCAGCAGATTGAATCTTCTGGGCGATGAAGATGCCAAAATTATTTTTTTTTTGAATTTCATAATAATTAAAAAAAAAGCGACAATAATAATGTCGCTTTTTTAAATACCTCAAACTTTATTTTATCTAAACATTGCTTTAATACTACCCCAGGTGCGTTTTACACTGTTCACCGAATGAGACACAGTTATCGGACCAACAACTTCATCAGAACTGTTGTTAAAAAATATAACTCTGATTTGATATTGATAGATATTAGCACTAGCTTTAAAGGCTGTTTGGTCTATGTATTCATATAGTGATGGACCCTTTGGATTTAATGTAGCAATTCTAACAAAGCTACCTTCTGTTCCCTGTCTTCTTTCAATATAAAATTTTTCAACATTTATTTCAGATTCTGTATTGAATTTTATTGTTATAACTGATCCATCACTAAAAGCTTGTAGCGAATTTGGTTTGATTACCTGGCTAAAAAGGGGAGAGACAGCTATACTTAATAAAATTACTGATACAAATATTTTCATATGAATTTTAGTATTCATTCAATTTAAAGATAAGTTTTTATTCTGATAAAGTCAAATTTTGTGCGCGAGGCGAGACTTGAACTCGCATGCCCTTCCGGGCGCCACCCCCTCAAGATGGTGTGTCTGCCAGTTCCACCACTCGCGCAAAATATGTAAAACTGGTTAAATTTGAGTGAGCCTGGGTGGGCTCGAACCACCGGCCCTCTGCTTAAAAGGCAGATGCTCTACCCCTGAGCTACAGGCCCACAAATTTTTAAAAATATAAGAATATTTGGTAAGATTTACAAACTGTTAAGATCCTTGGATTTCTCCACCCTTCTGTTCGTTTATAAGCTGTGGTTTCTTACTCTTTTTGCTGTATAAAATGCCAAAAGGAATAATAACACAATAGCCTAACACAAGAAGTATTGGAGCCAAAACTAATGGGAAAAATCCCTCAACAGTTGGTACCGATAATGCAATATACCCAGCAATAATAACTAATATACCAATCCCAATAATTATATAATTGGATTTTTCCAGCGGAAATATTAATTCAGCTTTCTTAGTAATTTTCTTTTTAACTTTTGCCATTATTTCTTCAAATTTTTTCTAGTGGAAATTTAATCATTTTCCAGTTAAAAACCAATTCTATTCTTCACTGCTTATATATCCATCTACAATTTTCAAAATTCTATGTGAGCTTCCAGCAAGTTTCTCATTATGTGTGGCTATTATAAAAGTTTGTTCCTTATCTTTATTTAAAATTTTAATCAGTTCAAACAATTCATCAGAAGTTTTGGAGTCTAAATTTCCTGTAGGCTCATCGGCAAAAATGATCCTTGGATTGTTAATCATAGCCCTTGCAATAGCTACTCTTTGTTGTTCGCCTCCCGAAAGTTCATTTGGTTTATGATTGATTCTCTCGGATAAGCCAACCAATTTTAAAATATTTTCAGCTTGTTTTAACGCTTCCCCTAATGAAACACCTGTTATCATTTTGGGAATTGCAACATTTTCCACAGCTGTGAATTCATTTAACAGATGGTGAAACTGGAAAACAAATCCTACTTCACGAGTTCTAAGTTTAGATAACTCATCATCGTTTAGATTAAAAATATTTATATCCCCCCAGTATACATCTCCGGTATCTGGTCTATCTAATCCACCTAAAATATGCAACAATGTACTTTTACCAGCACCTGATGCACCTACAATCGAAACTATCTGGCCACGATTAATTTTCAAACTAATCCCCTTAAGTACATGTAAGTAAGTGCTAGATTTCTTATCCAATAGAAATTTCTTATGAATATTTTCAGCTTGTAAAATTATATCATTCATTTTTATTCCCATCTTATAGTTTCTATTGGAATTATTTTAGCAGCTTGTTTAGCAGGAATAAATGAAGCTACTATAGTTAATAACATAGTTGCTGAGGTTACAACAAGGAAATCTACAAATTGTATTTCCACAGGAATTGCCGGGATTATATAAACCGTTGGATCAAGCGAAAAAATATGATATTCCTTTTGAAGTAAAATCAAAATAAGACCAAGACTAATTCCCAGAAAGTTACCAATGAAACCTATTAAAATACCTTCAAACATAAATATCCTAACAATACTTTCCTTGCGTGCACCAATTGATTGTAAAACACCAATATCTCTACGCTTTTCTAATACAGTCATATATAAAGATCCAATCAGATTAAAACTTGCAACAATTATAATTAGACATAAAAGGATGTATGCTACCCATCTTTCAATTTTCATCATTGAATACAAATCTGAATGTAAATCATACCAAGTAGAAATTTCAAATCTATTATCTAATTTGCTTTTCAAAGATGATTTCAACTTCTCCGATATCGAAATCTCTTTACCTCTTATGTCAATACCAGTAATTTTATTTGTTACAAACAAAATTTCAGCGTATCGTAAGGGTACATAAGCATAATATGCATCATACTCTTTATTATTTGACTCATATATTCCAGAAATTTTAAATCTCAGCACAGTAGGAATCTTTAACTGTGAAGTAGCAGTTGCAATTGAATATGGGCTTAAGATATCAATTTCATCACCAACTATCACACCAAGACGATCTGCAAGAGTAATTCCAATAATCATTTTTGGAACTCTATCATCATCACTAATATCAAAATTCCCAAGTACAATTTTCTCTTTTAAACCTGATACATTTGTTATCTTCTCATCAACGCCTCTGGTAAATATTACTTTATTACTTCTACCAGAAATTATCATTGCTTTCCCTGATATGAAGGGGGCATATTTAACCTGTTCTTTTTCAAGAATTTCAATTATTTTTTTATACTCAGAATTTTCAATTCCACCTTTCTGAGTTATTCGCACATGAGGATCAAAATTTATCAGTATTGAAGTTACAATACCAGTAAACCCATTAAAAACGGAGAGAATTATTAACAACGCAGCAACCCCAACTGTAATTCCAATTATGGAAATCATATTAATGATATTTACAAACTGAATTCTTCTTTTGGATGCAAGATATCGTTTAGCAATGAAAAATTCGAAACTCATGATCCAAACCTCAATATATTAACTGTATCAAGCTTTGATGCCGTTTTTGATGGTATTAAAGAGGAAACATAAGAAAGTAGAATTACTAACAAACTTACCAGAATAAAATTTTCAAATTTTAACAAAATTGGAACTGCGCTCATGAAATATATATCTGAAGGTAGTGAAAAAAATTGTAACTGAATCTGCGCTTCACATAATACAAAGGCAATTATATTTCCGATAATAGTACCTACAACTCCAATTGTTACGCCTTGAGCTACAAAAATTGCTTCAATATCCTTAGCACTTGCACCAAGTGATTTTAACACACCAATATCATGCATCTTTTCAATTACCATCATCAACAGTGTACCAATAATATTAACAACCGCAACAACAATTATAAGTCCTAAAAATAAAGGTGCTGGTTTTTTCTGCAATTCCACCCAGGCAAAGAGATTATGATAAAGCTGAGGAGCCGTTCTTACAAAATGAGGGTAATCAAGAATTTTTTGAAGATTTTTAGCAATTATATTAATATTTTGGACGCTATCCACAAATATATCATAGCCAGTAACATAATTTTCGAGGTTAAAAAGTTTTTGCGCTTGAAAAAGATTAGTTAATGCATAAATATCATCATATTCAGACATACCAGATTCAAATATTCCTGCAATTTGTAAGACAGAAAATTTGGGTTGGAAATTATTTTGATCATATGGCAAACCAAATATAATTACTTTATCTCCCACATCTACGTTCAACTTAAATGCAAGTTTTCTTCCAATCACAATTTCAGCCTTATTAGAATCTTCTGATAAATAATTACCATATTTGATATATTTTTTAATTGCAGTAGCATCTAAATTTACATCAATACCTTTTAAAAACACACCATCAACATTCTCACCTGAACGTATCATAGCTTCTTTAGAAACATATGGTGAAATTTTTTTAACACCTGAAACTCTCTTGTGAACCAGCTTTATTGTATTTTCATAATCTTTCAAAGGCTGATTTTGATAACCCTCAATTTGAATGTGAGTCATAAAGCTAAACACTTTTTCTTTAATTTCTTTTTCAAAACCAGCCAAAATAGATAGTGCAATTATAAGAGCTGCAGTACCAAGCGAAATACCAACAATTGAAAAAGAAGTTATAAAAGATAGGAAACCTGATTGTCTTGTATAAGTTAGGTAGCGACGAGTTATGAAATATCTGAATGACATTATATGAAGTACAGGAAAATTCCGGTTAAGGCAATAACGCCACCTGCCAATGCATGAGAATATTTCTCAGCGAAATCACGTTTTATGAGTTGTATACCCGAATACCCAAGTAATGCTTGAGCCATCATCATTAAGAGTGTGATAATTGAAAATACTAAAGAAATCGTTAAGATTCCTATCCAACCATAAGCTGTTGCAAGAAACATTAAAGGTATTAATGGTTCACAGGGGCCAAGTACAAAAACCGCAAACAGTGTCCAAACTGTAATAACTTTTTTTTGTGAAAGGTCCGGAATATGAGAATGGTGGTGTTTGGCATGTTTGAGCCCCCATAGAGCATATGCCACTCCAAAACCTATAAGCAGATAAACACCAATTTCTGCTCTTGTTGCTTCCACACCTTGTAATTTTATAGAGGTTATACCTGCAAGAATACCGAGTACACCGAGTATCACAGAAGAGCCAACATGGCCAATCCCAGCAATAAAAGTAACAAATGTAAGTCTGGGTTTTGTCCACTTCTGAGCCTTTCCGATCATCACAAAAGGTAACCAATGGTCAGGTGCAAGTGCATGTACGATTCCAATTGTAATTGTAGATATTATTAGTGTTGAAAAAGATTCCATTTTAAATTGTCCTATTTTTTTGAGAAAACATCATTAAGTAGCTTTTTATAAATTCATCTATATCACCATCCATAACAGCTTGAGTGTTACTCGTTTCATAATTAGTTCTGTGATCTTTTACAAGATTATATGGATGAAACACATAAGAACGAATTTGACTACCCCACTCAATTTTTTTCTTTGAACTCTCGATGGCAGATAATCGGGCTTCTTCTTCTTCTTTTTTTAGTTGATAAAGTCGAGATTTTAGCATTTTCATTGCTCTTTCACGATTTTGGAACTGTGAGCGTTCTTGTTGACAAGCTACAATTATACCAGTAGGAAGATGTTTTATTCTAACAGCAGTTTCAACTTTATTTACATTTTGGCCACCTTTTCCCCCAGAGCGATATGTTTCAAATTCTATATCAGCAGGGTTGATTTCAATTTCAATATCATCTTCAATTTCTGGATAAACAAATACTGAAGCGAAGGAAGTATGTCGACGTGCATTAGCATCAAATGGAGAGATTCTAACTAATCTGTGAACACCGATTTCAGCTTTAAGGTGTCCATAAGCATAAGGTCCTTGAATTTCAATTGTTGCACTTTTTATTCCAGCACCTTCACCTTCGAGTTCATCAAGTAAAAATGTTTTATAACCTTTTTTTTCGCACCAGCGTAAATACATACGCAGCAACATTTCAGCCCAGTCCTGAGCTTCAGTTCCTCCTGCGCCTGAGTGAATTGTTAAAATTGCATTTTTATTATCATCCTCACCGCTTAGCATATTTCTGAATTCAAGATCGGTCAGAAGGTTTTCAATCACATAAATTTCTGAATCAATTTCTTTTTCATAAGAATCATCTTTAGATTCTTCAGCAAGTTCAATTAAGGTTTTTAGATCAGATAGTTTACGATAAATATTGTGCCACGGTTCAATCCAATCTTTAAGCAAACTAATTTGTTGCATTATTTTCTGTGCGTAAAGATTATCCTGCCAAAAATCTGGAGCATGTGTTTTTGCTTCAAGCTCAGCTACAAGATTTTCTTTTTCGTCCAATTCAAAGATAACCTCGAAGCTTTGTGAGGCGATTGGACATTTCTTCTATTTTTATTTTCTGATTTTCAAACATTTTAGTCACTTTTAAAAACTAAATTAATCAATCTTGAAGTGAAAAACAAAAAGAGAGAGCAAATAAAGTAAAATCAGGTTATCTTTTTAGTTAAAATAACAACTGTTATACCCTCATTATTTTTCTTATAATCACTATCACATCTGAGTATAGGAAAGTTTTTTAATATAAATTCAATTTGATCATTTAAATTATTAAATTTTTCACCAAATATTATATGTTCTATTAAGCCTTCCTTTTGTCTTAAAATTAAAGATTTACGAATAGCTTGTCTCAATTTACCACCAACGCCACTTGAACCATATCCATGAATTATTTTCAAAAATCTTTCACCATTATTATAAGCTTGAATTAACTCCTTTTTCAAACGTTCCCTGGCTTCCTCAACTTTAGGTAAGTCGGATTTGATATTTAGAATTTTAATTCTCGACATTAAATAAAGAGCCGATTATTGATTAATCGGCTCTATTGGTTTTATAACATAATTGCTTTATAACCATAGCATAAAATTCCAGCGTGACCATCTTCCTGGATTTTTCTGAAAACTATTTTAACTTTCTTACCAATTTCTATTTTATCTAATTCAGTATCCACAATTTGGGTTGTGATTTTAACACCATCGTTTAATTCAATAATTCCGACTGCAAAAGGAGTTTGCTTAGAAAACTGTTCAGCCGAAACACGAATAATAGTGAAGGTTAGAATTTTTCCTTCATCCGAAAGTTTAATAGTTTCAAAATTTTTAGATTTACATTTAGGGCATATCAGACGAGGTGGAAATGCAATATAACCACAAGATGTGCATTTACCTGCCTCAAGACGATAACGCTGTGGTATTTCTCTTTGATATCTTGCTACGTTTTTCATTTTCCCTCCAATATATGAATTACACAACTTGCACCAGTACCGCCCATATTTTGTGTCATACCGATTCGAGCATTTTTAACCTGCCTTGCACCTGCTTTCCCTAAGAGCTGTTCATAAACTTCAATTATCTGTGCTATACCTGTGGCACCAACTGGATGACCTTTTGCTTTGAGACCACCACTCGTGTTGATTGCTATTTTACCACTTTCTATTGAAGTTAGTCCATTTTCCACCGCTTCACCACCTTTACCTTTTTCAAAGAAACCTAAATCTTCGCTGACTAATATCTCTGCTATTGTGAAGCAATCATGGACTTCAACTAAATTTACATCTTTAGGTTTTATACCTGCCATACGATAAGCTTTTTCCGCTGCCTTTACAACCGAACCAAGTGTTGTAAAGCTTTCTCTACTATGTAATGCGATTGTATCAGAAGCTTGTGCAGATGCTATGACTTTCACAAAATCTTTTTTGATATTCTTTGCTACTTCGACGGATGCTACAATTACTGCCGCTGCACCGTCAGTCACTGGAGAACAATCTAACAATCTCAATGGATCTGCAACCATAGTTGAATTCATAACCTGTTCGGGGGTAATTTCAAAGCCGAATTGTGCATTTGGATTTTTTGAACCGTTACGATGATTTTTAATGGCAACATCTGAAAGCTGTTTCCTGGTGGTACCAAATTGATGCATATGGGCTTTGGCAATCAAAGCATATAAACCTGGGAATGTTATACCTTGATAGACTTCGTATTCTTGATCCGCTGCAGTAGCAAGAGCAGCCGTCACGTCTTCAGCGTCGGTCATTTTCTCTACACCACCAGCTAAAACTATGTTACTTGCACCTGAAGCAACTTCCAGAAATGCTTGACGAAAAGCTGCACCACCAGATGCACATGCCGACTCTACACGAGTTGCAGGAATAGGTGTTATACCAAGATAATCAGCCATTAGTGCACCTATGTGTTCTTGTTCAACAAACAAACCAGGCGACATAGATCCGATATACATCGAATCTATATACTCAACTCCAGCATCTTCTATTGCTTTTAAAGCAGCTTCAACAAAAATATCTCTTATTGATTTTGTCCAGAGCTCGCCAAATTTTGTCATGCCAGCTCCAATTATAACTACGTCTCTCATAATTCCCTCCTACTCATTTAATTTTATTTTCTTACGGAATTTTGCGTACTCGCCGTAGTTCAAATATATCTTGTTATTATTCAGCAAATCTCTAACTTTAGGAGCAAGATTTTGAACCTTCGGTAATTCATCAGTTGCTTTGAAGATAAACCCGTCGCTTCCAGCACCAGAACCAAACGAAACCATGAAAATCAAGTCTCCAGGCTTAGCTTCATCTAATATCGCTGCTAAACCAGTAGGTGATGATCCTGAATATGTGTTTCCCATCCATGGAACTATCCATCCTACTTCCAATTGTTCTTTAGTGAAGCCAAGTTTCTTTCCGACTTCCTGTGGAAACTTTCCGTTTGGCATATGGAAAACGGCGTGTTTAAAATCTTTTGGAGAGAGTCTCGATTTTTCCAGTAACGCTTTGCCAGCTCCAATAATATGTTTGAAATAAGCTGGTTCACCTGTAAATCGTCCAGCATGGCGAGGATAAAATTCACCTTCACGACGCCAGAAATCAGGTGTATCTGTTGTGAACGAATGTGTAAATAATACTTCTGCAATAACTTTATCCTTACCCATGATGTATGCTGTTCCACCAGCTGCAGTTGAATATTCAAGAGCATCACCTGGTGCACCCTGTGAAGTATCAGTGCCAATACCTAAAGCATACTTCATCTCTCCAGCTTTTACATGACTGTAAGCAACATACATTGCTTCACTACCAGCCTTACAAGCAAATTCATAACTCGCAACATGAACATGAGGTCCGATACCAAGTGCATCAACCAAAGTTGCACCACTTGGTTTTACAGCATAAGGATGGGACTCTGATCCAATATATACAGCTCCTATCTCTTGTGGATTAATTCTGGCTCTCTTAAGTGCATTCTTTGCAGCTTCTACAGATATTGTAATTGTATCCTCATCCTGACCCGGTACTGTTTTTTCATTTAACAATAATCCTCTTTTTATCGATTCAGGATCGCTGCCCCATTGTAGAGCTATTGTCTCAGACTTGATCCTGTACCTGGGCAAATATGCCCCATATCCTACTATTCCAATCATAAGAACTCCTTTTAACTTGTTGATATGACTTTTGTTAATTATTTTTTTATTTTTCAATTTTAATATGAAGTTCACGAAGTTGTTCTTCGTCAACTTCAGAAGGTGAATCGTCCATTAACGACATTGCACTCGTAGTTTTGGGAAAAGCAATAACATCGCGAATGGATTTTTGTCCAGTAAGTAACATAACAATTCTATCAAATCCAAATGCAATTCCACCGTGTGGTGGTGCCCCGTATTTAAAAGAATCCAGCAAAAAGCCAAATTTCTTTTGTGCTTCGGCCTCTGAAATACCTAATAAAGAAAACATTTTATTTTGTAATTCTCTATTAAAAATTCTTATACTTCCACCTGCAATTTCATTCCCATTTAGAACAAGATCATATGCACGAGCTCGAACCTTCTCAGGATTTTTATCCAGCAATTCAAGATCCTCAAACTTAGGAGATGTAAATGGATGGTGTACAGCAATGTAACGTGACTCATCCGGATTATATTCAAGTAATGGAAAATCAATCACCCAGAGCAATTCATATTTGTTTGGATCAATTAAATTCTGTCTGTTTGCAATTTCAATTCTCAATGCACCCAAAATATTATATACCTTTTTGTATTCATCAGCTACAATTAAAATAAGGTCCCCCACTTTAGCATTAATTCTACTTACTATTGAATCAAGAACATCTTTTGAAATATATTTTGAAGCAGGTGAATCTATTCCCTTTTCAGTTATTTTCATCCAGATTAATCCACCTCCGCCAAGTTTCTTGACAAATTCTGTAATATTATCTATTTGACTACGGCTATAATGAGCGCAACTTGGAGCAACAATTCCTGCAACAATCTCACCTTTTTCTATTGTATCCTTGAAAACCTTAAATTCAGTATTGGACAATATATCATTTAAATATTTAATACTTAAATCAAATCTCAGATCTGGTTTATCCGTACCGTATTTCTCAATTGCATCTTTATATGTTAAAATTTTGAAAGGTGTTTTAATACTAATTCCTTTAATCTCTTCAAACATTTTTACAATTAACCCTTCAACCAATTTAAATATATCACCCTCATCTACAAACGACATTTCAACATCGATTTGTGTAAATTCTGGTTGTCGATCAGCTCTCAAATCTTCATCACGGAAACACTTTGCAATCTGGAAATATCTATCAAATCCAGCCACCATCAGTATTTGTTTGTATGTTTGTGGCGATTGTGGAAGAGCATAGAACTTACCTGGATGTACTCTGCTCGGGACAAGGTAGTCTCTGGCACCTTCCGGTGTACTTTTCATTAAAATTGGGGTCTCAATTTCAACGAAACCATTCTCATCAAAATATTTTCTGGTTAATTGATATAACCGATGACGGGTTAACAAATTTCTTTGCAATGTCTGCCGTCTCAAATCAAGATATCGATATTTTAAGCGGATTTCTTCACTGATATCAATATTATCTTCTATTTGGAAAGGAGGAGTTTCAGATTTATTAATAATATTTAGTTCATTTGCAATTAATTCTATTTCTCCCGTTGTAATTTCATTATTTTCCTGTCCAGGAGGTCTTCTTTTCACAATCCCAGTAACAGAAATAACAAATTCGCTTCTGAGTGCACTTGCTAATTCATGCAAAGATTTATTCTCTTGAGGATTAAAAACAACTTGAGTTTTACCATATCGATCACGAATATAAATGAAAATTATTCCACCAAGGTCTCTGCGACTGTCAACCCAGCCGTTTAAAGTAACAAATTGGTCGAGATGTTGTAAGTTTAATTCACCACAGGTATGTGTTCTTTTTTTATATATCATTGAAAATTTTTAAGAATTAAGATGCTCAAGCAATATAACAAATAGAGCTTACTTTTGCAAAAATATATATTGGTTGTATTTTTCAAATTTTTTTCTATATTTAACTAGAATTTTAAAAAAATTGAGAGTTCAAAAATGGACAACTCTGAAATAGAACGGATAATTCAGCTTGTTTTAAAGGATTACGCACCTGAGAAACTAAAAATCTCCTCAAATAATTCTACCTGTAAAGATGGTGTATGTACAGATGGGCTTTGTGTAATACATAACAAAGCTGGCGTCAAGAATATAGTTGATAAAGGTGCAAGTAGAATTTCGGCCAGTATTGGCGTCGAGGCTGCTGGTGGAGTCGAAAATGAATTAGCCCGAATGATTGATCATACCTTATTAAAACCAGAAGCAACAGTTGAACAAATTACACAATTATGCTTGGAGGCAAAAAAATATAATTTTGCAAGTGTTTGTGTTAATCCCTCATATGTTCCGTTATGTGCTAAGCTTCTGAAAGATACGCCTGTAAAAGTTTGTACTGTAATTGGATTCCCACTTGGTGCAACTTCAACAAAAGCTAAAGCATACGAAACAGAACAAGCCATAGAAGATGGGGCTACAGAAGTAGATATGGTTATAAACATTGGAATGCTTAAATCCGGATTGTACGATTATGTCGAAAACGACATTTTTGCTGTCGTGAGTGCTGCTAAACGAAATAATGTATTAGTGAAAGTTATAATCGAAACAGCACTTCTTACAGATGAAGAAAAAGTTAAAGCCTGTTTACTTGCGAAAAGAGCTGGAGCCGACTTTGTTAAAACTTCAACTGGATTTTCAAAAGGTGGCGCAACAGCAGGAGATATTGCATTGATGAGAAAAGTAGTTGGTAGTGCTATGGGAGTTAAAGCCTCTGGTGGTGTTCGCACCAGAGAAGAAGCTTTACAAATGGTACAATCTGGAGCTGATCGAATTGGTGCTAGTGCAAGCGTGAAAATTATAAGCTCTGAAAAAGATACGAAAAAAAGTTCAGAAATGTATTAATGAGAAACTTAATCCTTATCATACCATTTCTAATTCTAAGTTGTGCATCTCAAAAGGATGCAAGCAAAATCGAATCAGGGCATGATAATCCATTCTCAGAATTTGAAAAATCGTTCAATCCATCTGATTACGACGAGGAAATCAAGATTGAAGAAAAGAAAAAAGAAAATATTGAAATAAAACCAAAGGAAAAAATCAACCAGGAAATCCTAAATGGTTTTAGAATCCAGATTACTATGACTAAAGAAATTACAGAAGCTAATACAATTAAAAATGATTTAATTGCACTTTTCCCTGAACAAAATGTTTATGTAATTTTTGAAGCACCTTATTATAAGGTTAGGTTAGGAGATTTTCTGGATAGAGAATCTGCTAATAATTTTTTACCCAATCTAATAGACAAAGGTTTTAAAAGCGCCTGGGTTGTACCTGATAAAGTTGTGAAAAATATATATCCAAAATAAATTACAATTCTTTAATTACTTATTGTTTCCTAAAATTTTATTGATACATTTTCAATAGGCCAACGTGCTCTTAAATTAATCGTATCAGGATATACAGTAAAAATTTCTGAATGTACAAATGGTTTAATCCTTCCAAAGTCGTACTTCATATTCCCATTTTTATCAGAAAATGCTTCTAAAATATATTTGCCCTCCGGAATATCATTAAACACAAATTCACCTGTATCGTTGGGTTTAGTCTCCATAATTTTTTGTCTAATTTTGTTGACCTCAAAAATTTCTATAATTACATTTTTATAATCCAGATTAATTGTTTTGCCTATTACCTTACCATTTATTGAACTCAATTTGTTTTTATCAATTGTTGAGAATTCCAAAATAATTGTACTATCTTTAATTGAATTACCAAAGATATCTATTAATGAGTCTAAATCAATTTTTACTTTGTATTTCATTTTACTTTTAAGATTTTCTATAGGTAAAAATTTTACCTTTAGTTTTGTTTCCCATACGAAATTACCTGGCACATCATTTCCAGCAGAGTCCAGAAGGTGAAAACCATTCACAAAACTATTTTGAATTATTTCCTCATTAAATGAGACTAAAAAATATTTATTCATCATAACATTATTTTCATTGTTTTTTATATTTTGAAACTCAAAATACGGGGCAATTGTATCATTGATTATCGAGCCATAAAATTCAATTTGATTTTTCTCCGGAATTATTTCGTTCCCTGCAGTATCACAGATTTTATATGTTGTTAGTTTATATTTAATACTATCCTGACTATTAGTATACAATAGAAAAGTATTTGGTTTAATTAAAAAGTAAGAATTTACTTGTAAAGAATTAAAATTTAAAATATCAGAAATAAAAAATTCTGCAGAATCTTTAACCGGTTCGCTAAGTACTATTTGGATTTGGTGTTTATTTAATGATTTTACATTTGATATAAAAGGTGGGGTTGTATCTTCCAAAGTAATTCTGAAGTTTAAGTTATTAAAAAAAGTAATCGAATCTTGTAGTAAAACATCAAACTGTGCTGTACCATACTGATCCACCTGTGCATCATATATTAAATTATTATAAACATCCCTTATCGCAAACAGCCTATATTTTCCCGTGCCAAGATACTTTAAACTAAATGATCCATCTTTAGATGTTTGAGAAAGGTAATCAGGTTTTGTGTGAGTTAGATCTATTGTATCCGATTGTCGGTCTAAAATCTTAAATGCAAAAATTTTTATTGCTTCAGGTTTTTCAGAATAAACTTTTCCAGTTATATAACATGAATCGATACTCTCTCCTGTTGAAAATGGAAGTGAAAATGTTTCAGCTAAATTATTTCCTCTTCTATCTTTTGCACTTGTTCCAACAATTAATACATAGGTTGTATTATCTCTGAGTTTTCCTTCGAAAGATATCTCGAGTTCTTTACCACTCCAATCAAATTCCAGTGTACCCAGATCAGGCGAAACAAAAATAGCTTCTTGAACACTTCTTTGATCCATATATTTATCAAATTCCAGAAAAATTTTATTTTTCCTGAAAAAAGTCGAATTGAGCATTGGGTCGGAGTAAATGATATTAGGTGATGTCGTATCTATCGGTCCTCCTGGAGGTGGATATTGACCAGCACATCTAAACAGCATGAAAATCAAGAAAGCTACGCAAGAAATTGAAAAAAGATTTGGAGTAAAGTTCCCAATTTTAATTTTTTTCATTATTTCCCTTTATACTATTTCTCAACTTTCTATAGTTATTTACATTTTTTAAATGTTCCGAGTAAGTACGACTAAAGATATGTCCTTCATTTCCTGAGGCAACAAAGTATAGGTAATTATGTTTAGCAGGATAAAGTGCAGCTAAAATTGCTGCTTTACCGGGATTATTAATTGGGGTTGGCGGTAGCCCTACATAACGATAAGTGTTATATGGAGAATCAATTTTTAAATCTTTGTATTTTAACAATCTAGGACCATCCTCAAGTACATATTGAATAGTTGGGTCTGCCTGTAATAACATTTTCTTTTTTAAGCGATTGTAATATACTCCGGCAATTGTTGCCTTTTCAGAATCAATTTTTGTTTCACCTTCAACAATCGAGGCTATTGTTAGGACTTCATTTATGGATAAACCAAGAATGCTTGCCCTTTTTTGAAGTGTATCATTATAAACTTTCCAGAACTGTTGCAATAGTCTTTCTATTACTTCTTCTTCTTCAGGTTGCCAGTAAAATTGATAAGTGTCAGGCATAAGATAACCTTCGAGTGAGATAGCATTGATACCTTGTTTTTTTACAAAACTTTCATCATAGACGAGTTTCACATATTTAGCTGAATCAATATCTAATTCTCTCGAGAGTATTCGAGCCTGTGCACGCGCAGTTAAACCCTCAGGTATTGTTACATCAATCTGCATTGCCGACTCACCAGTTTGTAAACATTTTAAAACATCTGAATTTGTCATTTTCCCATGAAATAAATATTTACCAACTTTAATTTCTCTATCCATTTTTTTTATTTTTCCAGCAAGTGCAAACAGAAATTTATTTTTAATAATACCGTTGGCTTTAAGAGAATCTACAACTTGAGAAAAATTCATACCCTTAGATACTTTAAAAATCTTTTCCCCTTCGAAGCCCAATTTTGCTTCAAATGCTAAATAATAAAACCCAGCGATCAAAATTATTAAAAGCGCAGTTATAAATGCAATAAATTTTTTTAATGCTTTTTTCATCTTAAATTCTCAATTAATTGTTTCGCTCCTAAATGGTTTGGATTCAAACGCAAAGTGTTTTCAAAAAACACCTTCGCTTTATTATTTTCTCTCAATAACATAAAAATTTTACCAATCAAAAAGTTTGTCCAATCCAAATTTGGATAAAAATTAATAGATTGATTTAACAATAACAAAGCTCTTTGAATATCGCCTGTCATAAGTAAATATTCAGCTTCTTCATTAATTCTAACAATATTTTGTGGTACGAAATCTGAATTATCAGTATACTCAAATACCTCCATTACTTCAGGTGTTTTTTCATTGGTTGTAAATATCGGGTATTGATTACCAATATGGAACCAGTTTCTAAGTGTTGCTATATGTGTAACTTTTTTTGAACTTAAAAATTTCTTTAATCGATCAAAACTCCCAATATTGGGTATCATCTCCGGGCTGATGAGCCCCACCATATCAACTACCTGTAATTTCGAATAAAAAGCAATTGCGCCAATATCATGAGTTGCAACAATAGATTGTGGAGATAGATTTTTATTCAACCATTTACCAGTTATTATTTGACGATCATGGATATATTTAACATCATCAATATAAATTTTAATAAAGTTGATAGATGCGTATAAAAATTGAAGTGTAATGATGATAGTTATTACCAATACTAAAAACATGTATTTATAATAATTTTTGATACTCTCAATTTTTTTTTGAATCAAATTCATGGTAATCACAATACCATATATGCCCATTATTAGATATGCTGGAAAAATTGGAAATAAGTATCTACCTTTCTGATATAAGTAAGGCAGAAATAATCCATAAGCCAATATAATTCCTAATAACCAGAAAGTATAAATTAGCTTTCCATTTTGCTTACGATTCAAAATTTCATAAAGAACAACTAAGATTCCAATAACACTGAATAAACTTAATATTATCAGTTCATTTTCAGTAAATAAATTGTATACCTGAGTTATATAATTAACATTACCCCCTGAATAATATTTTATCTTAGCAGAAAATGTATTTGGAAACAACGTTCCTGATAAACTTAAATTGAAAACAAAATATGAGATTAATAATAAAACAAAAATTATTAAACCAGTTTTAAACTGTTTGTTCTTGAAAATAAATTCATTATTGTTTAATTTTTTGTTAAGCAAATATTTTTTATAGAGCAAATCAATAAAAAGTACTCCGTAAAAGATCAAAGCTTCTGGTCTTACCCATAATAAAATTCCCGCAAATACAGAGAAAATTAACCAGCTATTTTTTTTATAATAATAAATTGCTCCAAGCAGAAAAAATAATACCGTAGTAGTTTCCATACCAGATAAGGCAGCCCATTGAATTTTCCACATAAATGCGAAAAGAATGGTTCCGAAAATTGTAATCAAGAAGGAATCTTGAAATTCTAACCTCAAAATATTATAGAAATAAATTATCGAACCTATAAAAAAAATAATTCCCAAGCAGTAACTTAGGATAAACTCATTACTTGTGAAGAAAAATCCTATAGACAACAAAAAAGTATAAAAAGGTGCTGTAGAACCAGAGGTAATATTCAAATCTTTAAAGTACGAAAATTTACCATATTCATTTAAATTTTTAGCAAACTGAAGGTGAATCCATGGATCATCAAGTGGAAATGAAAAATAACCATTTATATGTAAGGATTTCAAAAGTACAAAAATTAGATATAACAAAGAAAGAAGTAATACTAAAAAAAATAAAGCCTTTTGGGCTTTTGGGGTTATTTTTAGATCATAAATCAGGCGTTGAGAAATTTGAGGTCTTGCAACTTTTTTCATCTCAGAATTCCTGAATACTTAAATTAGCTTTTGCGTTTAGGTCAAATGAAGATCTAATTTTTCTCTCAAGTAACATCTCACCAACGAGAGCCACCATTGCTCCATTATCTGTACAATATTCAAAATCTGGTATGAACACACGGATATTTTTTTCTTGCCCAATTTTTAAAAGTTGACGGCGGAGTTCAGAATTAGCTGATACACCACCAGATACAGCAATATTTTTGACTTGAAATTTTTCTGCAGCCATAAAGGTTTTACTAATCAAAACCTCAACAATTGCTGCTTGAAAACTTGCGCAAAGATTTTTCATCTCATCTTCAGGCATTTTTCTTTCGTACGATCCTGATAAATAATTTCTTTTCTTCAGCCAATATAAAACTGATGTTTTAATTCCACTGAAACTAAATTCAAATCCTTCTTTATCAAGGTATGCTCTTGGAAATTTTACAAAATTCGGATCTCCTTCAGAAGCAAGTTTATCAATCTTTGGTCCACCTGGAAAACCGAGACCAAGCATTTTAGCAACTTTATCATATGCTTCCCCAGCAGCATCATCAAGAGTTTCACCAAGTAATCTATGCTCAAGAGGTTTCTCAACATACACTAATTGAGTATGCCCACCAGAAACAATCAAGCAAATGAATGGATAATCAGGTTTATAATCACCCAAAAAGTTAGAATAAAGATGCGCATGCATATGGTTTACACCAACAAATGGAATTCTTAATTGATATGCGAGTGCTTTTGTAAAATTTAACCCAACCATTAAGGCACCAATAAGACCCGGACCATAAGTTACTGCCAGTCCTTCAATTTCACTTAAATTGGTGTTTGCCACCTGCAGTGCTTGTTCAACCACAGGAATAATCATTTTCTGGTGAGCACGTGAAGCCAATTCTGGAACAACTCCACCATATTTTTGATGAATCATTTGTGAAGAAATAATATTTGATAGTATCTTACCATTGCTTAATACTGATGCAGATGTTTCGTCACAAGATGTTTCAATTCCAAGTATCTTCATATACATAAAATAAGCAATTTTTGTATATACTTGCAACCTATTTTAAATTTTTTTATTTTATATAAAAATTTGGGAAAATTTATGAAAAAAATGTTATTCATCATTTTGTTATTATTATCCTTAAATGTCTATTCACAAAATAAAGGTTTCGGCGTCGGTATAATCATTGGTGAACCAACCGGTATCAGCCTGAAGAATTGGTTGAATACAACCAATGCAATCGATGCGGGCTTTTCATGGACATTATACAAACCAGCTCTTCACTTACATGTCGATTACCTATGGCATTCATATAATGTGTTTAATACTAAAGAACGCATACCACTATATTACGGAATCGGTGGAAGAATAAAATTTGCGGGCAAAGATGATGCGCGAATTGGAGTAAGGGGTGTGATAGGAATAGATTTCTTTTTGCGAAATACACCAATAGACATTTTTATGGAAATAGCACCAATCTTTGATTTAATCCCCTCCACATCAATTAGCGGAAATGGTGGTTTAGGAATAAGATACTTTTTTAATTAAAATTCCTATTTTATGAAACGTTTTAACCAATCGTAAAATTCTTTATACCAATAAATCGAATTCTGAGGCGTAAGAATCCAATGATTCTCATCTACGAAATAAACCAGACGAGCAGGAATTCCTTTGCCTTTCAACACTCCATAACATTCTAAAGCGTGATTTACAGGAACACGATAGTCCTTCTCACCATGAATTACCAGCATCGGAGTTTTAAAATTCTCTGCATACTCTGCGGGGCTCCACTTCTGCACACTCTGTTTGTTATACCAGGGGGATCCACCATACGAACGATCTCTACCATATGTAACATCAGATGCAAACTGTGCCATTAAATTATAAACACCAGCATGATTAATTAAGGCTGCAAACCGATCTGTATGACCTGCTATCCAGCTTACCAGATAACCACCATAACTTCCACCAGCTGCTGCCATTCGTTTTTCATCAATGAAACCCAAATTAATTAAATAATCAGTGGCTTTCATTATATCCTCGAATGGTTTTTCAGGATGTGCTCCATTTATACAATCAGCAAAGTATTGACCGAAACTTGTAGAACCGTGAAAATTTACAAGAGCAACTATATAACCTGGAGCAGCAAACAACTGTGGATTCCATCTGAAATGAAAATCATCACCAGAAATGCTGTGTGGACCCCCATGAATTATTTGTAACAATGGCCACTTTTTAGATTCATCAAAATTAGGAGGGAAAAGAACATACATCTGAACTGAATCATCATCTGCACCTTTAAAATAATATTCCTTTGCCTTAGCCATAGCAATTTGACTCAGCAAACTGTCATTAAATGAGCTAAGTTTTTTTACATTTTTCCCATCCATACTTGCAATAAAAACTTCATTCGGATACATAAAAGATTGATTTAGAAATACAACCTTACCGCCTTTTAATGGGTGAGGCAAATTACTCGTTCCCATTCTAACAATTTCTTTTAAATTCTTTCCATCAATGTCTATTCTGAAGATTGATTTCTTAGCACGATCTTCAACTGCGAAAATTATAGTTTTATCATCAAACGAAAGTTTCCATTGCTCTGGTGAGCGGTCATAACTTTCATCAGTGATTTGAATTTTAGTCCCCGAATTTCGATCATATTTAATTAATCTAACCTTATCAGCATAAAAGTCTCTGATCTTTTGCATTCCATAAATCAAATACTTTCCGTTGTTTGAGTATCTGGGACCGAAATCACTGGCAATATTTTCCTTTGTAATGTTAACAAGCTTTCCTGAACCATCGGTTGGAACTATAAATATATCCATATTTAATGAATCATAAGGTGAATCTGTAGAATTAGCTGCAAAAGCAATTTCTTTACCATCTGGGGATATGTCAAAATCGGCACCTTCCATCAAATCAAAATAATTTTTCCAGTTAGGTAGCAAATCAATTATTTTTTTAGTTTCGAGATCTATCATAAATAATCTCGGATAATTACCATCAGTTAACCACCTATCCCAGTAACGAATTAATCTATCTTCAGATACTTTTGCCGTCACTTTACTTTTTTTCTTTTGCTCGATTACTTTTTTCATTGAATCCAGATTATTAGCTAATTCAGGAATTATATTTGCTGCAAAAGCAATTCTTTTTCCATCGGGAAACCATTTGGGATTTGAAACTCCAAGCGGCATATCTGCAATCTTTACTGCTTCACCACCACTAATTGAAATTACATATAGTTGTGAATAGTCACCTTCTCTTTTCGAAACAAATGCTATACTCTTACCATCAGGACTCCATGCAGGTGATCCGTCCATAGCTTTGGCAGTAGTTAGCTGCTGAATATATCCTGATTGATTATCTAATATATAAATATTTGATACTCCTTTATTCTCCTCTATGTTATATGACGTAACTGTAAATGCAGAAAATTTTCCATCTCTTGATACTGTTAATGCTGAGACACGTTTTAAATTCCACAAATCCTGTGGTGTTAAAGGTTTTTTACTAATCTGTGCTAATGAAAAATTCAAATTGATTATAATTATAAAACCAATTATCAACAACTTTTTTAAAAACATATGTAACTCCTTTGCTAATATTTATAAAAGCTTTTAAAGATTTTTATTTTTAACTTTTGAAAAATAATATGATTGATAAATATGACTACTTTGAAAACTTGGGGTTTATTCTGATGCTTCTTGTTTAAAAGCTGATTCAATTATTTTTCCTGTTACATAAGGCATTTCAAATTTTAACATTCGTGAAATCGTTGGAGCAACATCTATTTGCTCATAAATAGTTGTATCTACGGCTCCAACTGGTGTATCAGGTCCAATTATAAGCAAACTTACATGTCTGCAACCTTCACAGTCATCACCATGATCGTGAAAACCGGTCTTTACGCTATCAAGATGTCTGCCGTGATCATTTGTTATAAAAAGAGTAGTTTTATTCTTATAAATAGAATCATTCTGGATAAAAGTCCAGAGTTCTCCCATTAAACTATCTGCAGTTTTTATTTTTGATGTATAACTTACGAAATCTTCATCGTGAGCAGCTATATCCACACCAGCAAAATTAGCAACTAAAATTTTGGGGTGATACTTTGTAACGACTTCTTTTATATTTTCTAAAGTTTTGCAATCATCTTCTTCTTTTTCAGAATACTTAATGGAAGCTGAAAACTCCGGTCCATAATCAGGATGTAAACTATGTGACAACACATCAAGTTTACTTTTACCAAGGACTACATAACAAGCATTTGCAGAAGTATCTACTTGTTTGCGGTAACATTCAAAGAGGGTTGGCATCGATGGTCTCTCTGAGCCATCATTTTTTATTGATTGCCATGTTCCTGTTAAAATACTTGAATGACCTGAATTTGTTTTCGTTGTACCATTATTGTAGAATGAGCTATAAAAAGTACCAAGCGGTTTTAAAATATTCCACATAACTGGAATGTATGTATGAGTAGAGTCACCAAAAGTTTCTGAATATCTTGGACCATCAATAACTACAATAAAAACATTTTCAGTAAATTGAGAAAATGTGTTAATTGCAAAAACTAGTATTAAAAAAACATATTTAATCATAAAATTTAATTTAAAATTGATAAACTTTATATTTTTTGTAAAATAATGAATATCCAAACCATTTCAAAAAAAAATCAAACAATAAAAATTCTTTATTTTTATTAAAATTTTTAGAAAAACTCATAACTCGACGGAGAATAAAAAATTAAATCCGAAATTTAATGTTCTACTTGACAATAATTTCCTTATTTACTATATTGCATATAAGTTATTTGATTAATTAATTATAAAAAAATATTCAAAATAACAAAAAGGAGGGTGTATGCGACATATTTTAATTTTTGTATTCATCTTAATGATGTGTAGTTTGACTTTTTCTCAAGACTTATGGCCAGATTACGCAGGAAAACAAGCTTGTTTTGGTTGTCATATAAGCATTAAGCCGATAGATTTAGCAGAGTTCAATAGGTCAGGCCATCCATGGAAAATTATACGTGTTGATAGTACAAAAGTTGATGTCGATGGTGTGTTTAAACCGTTTCCATCTGGAACTAACGAGCTAGGAGTACCACTTGCCCCAGAGGCATTAGCACTTGGTTATCGTTATGATGAGCTATATCAGGATTCAAGTGTATCTTTTATGTTAGGAGGATATGGATGGAAGGCACGCTGGATGAATAAAGATGGATATATTTTTGAAGGTACTAAAGCTCAATATAATCTTGGCACAATTCATCCTGATATGCGTGGACATTCTTCTTATAATGCATCGCAGGTCGGGAATGCACCATTTGCTTTGCGTACACCAGTAGGAGCAATATACACATGCGGAAATTGCCATACTACTGGATGGAAAAAATACGATCCTGTAAATTCTCCTTATCGCTTCGAGGATAGGCCAGGCTTCGACGGAACATTCTTCGAATTTGGTGTACAATGTGAAGGTTGCCATGGTCCTGCAAAGGCTCATACTCAAAATCCAGCATCAATCAAACCACCGAAAGATGGGTTCAATATGTGTAAATCGTGTCATGCAAGGGGATTAGGTTTACGAATACCAGTTAAGTCAGATAAACAATTTCTGGATCATCGTGAACAATATGATCAAATGTTATTTACAAAACACCGTCGTAGTGCATCTATGACTTGTGTAACCTGCCACGATCCACATAAGAGTACAGTCTATGATCTTGGTGGTTTAAAGTCGACTGCAAAAACTTGCCAACCATGCCACCAGAATAAACAAATAAGAATAATTAAAGACGGTGTAGAAATTCAACATAATGAATGTAGAGATTGCCATATGCCATACACTGGTCTTACTGCTGTAAAACAGAATAACAATCGTGGCGATTTGTCAAGTCATATATGGAAAATAAACACAAATCCGGTAACAAAACACGAAGCTATGTTTGATACAGTTAGTTTAAATGTAATTATCCCGCCAGATTCGATAGTATCCCATACACTTGACTTTGCATGTTTAGGTTGCCATACAACTCGCAATGTTACCTGGGCATCTGGTCATGCAACTGATATACACAACAAGATAATAAGCATAACAAGTGTTACATCCAATAAGCAGATACCAAGCGCCTATTATCTTAAACAAAATTATCCTAATCCTTTTAATTCAAATACCACAATTTCGTTCGGATTACCTTCCGACGACAATGTAAGAATTGTAGTTTTCAATTCAACTGGCGAAATGGTACGAACACTGATTAATGGTAGATTCGAAGCTGGTACTCATATCGTACAATGGGATGGTTTAGACGATGCCGGAAAGCCCGTAAGCAGTGGTGTATATCTATATAAGCTTGAAACAGATAATTATTTAGTTTCGAAAAAAATGATATTAATGAAATAAAATTATATTCTATAAGTAATATCATAAGCCGGTCTGATAAACCAGATCGGCTTTTTTATTAACATCCCTAAAACATAAATAGCGTACTTATCCTCAATTATAATTTCATACAAATAATTGAAAATATTTATTTCACAATGAAAGTTGTTCAGGTAACAATCTGTCAACTTATTACTTCTACTTAAAAAGTGGTTATGTAGATATAAATCTTGCCGAGCTAAGAACTTAAAAAACGAAGAAAAAATATCAGCTTGAGCATTTGTTACAGAATAAAGTCAGGAAAATAAAAGTTTCATAAAACCTCAATTGTAAATTGTTAGCAGTCTCATTTTATTAAGATCATTTTTCCAGTTAAAATGTTATCCCCAACTCTTTCAGATATGGTTTTAAGTCTATAAAAATAAATACCACTGGTTAATTTTGTTCCATCGAATTCCACTCGATACAATTTACCAGGATTTGTTCTACCTATGAATAAAGTCGAAATTTCAATCCCTAAAATATTGTATATTTTGAGTGTTGTAAAACCATCTTTAGCAATAGAAAACAAGATATCTGTTTTAGAATTGAAAGGATTTGGATAGTTTTGTAGTAAAATGAAATCTGAATGTTGAGAAATGGAATTCTCGCTTACAGTTATCGGTTGAATTATTATTGTATCAACAGACATTGCTATACATAGTCCTGCACATTCACCAGAATCACCTCTTATCGCAATATAATGTTTTCGTAAGAAGAATAATCTCCATTTAAGATAATATATTTGAAATTAGGATTGTGTCTATACTTCATGTCTAACTCAAAAACTGTTCCACACATACATATCATAGGAATGTTTTTTACATAACCTTGAACTACAACTTAAATCGAATGTACACGAAAAACCGGACAGCCTTCAACGCAAATATCCCAATAACCTATTATCTCAACATGGAAATTGCTGTATGCAACAAAATCTATTTCGGAGTAATCTTTTGCTAATTCAATATATCTTTTTTCTGGATCAATTCTATCAACTGAATCTAATTCAAATTTGATTCCACACATACAGAATGAACCTAAATCAGGTCTGATAAATCCTTGGATAGTATCCTGTACTCCTTGTGAGTAGGATTGTTGAAAGTTAAATGAGAGGATAGATAATAAAAAAATAAAAGAGATAATATTTTCATAATCTACTCCTTTATTTTACCAAAATCATTTTACCACTTAACCAATTATTGCCTACTTGTAGTTTGTAAATATACACACCACTTGCAACAGCTTTGTTGTTATCATCAGTCCCATCCCAACGAGTTAAATAATTATTTGCAGGTAAGTTACCATTTAACAACTTTCTTACCAAACGTCCGTGTATATCGTAAACATTAAGTCTAACGTCCGAATAAGCTAAATTTGCATGAATCGTAAAGGATATAATTGTAGATGAGTTGAATGGGTTTGGATAATTTTGATGCAGAACAAACTGATCAGGATTTTTATTCGGTTTAGTGTTTAATGAAGTAAATAAATTCAGACCCAGCCCTTTAGAATTCCCGGTACTATCAGCTAAATATAAATTCACAAACGATGGTCTGTTGGATTGCATTAAATAAGTCGACTTCCATTCTTCATCCGATAGTCGCAGGAAGTTTGTTGAAACATACTCATGATAACTCATTACCGGCCCAACAAAAGCCACACTGCCAACGGTTGGAAGATTGGCAACAAAAACGCCTAAATTTATTAAACCGGTCCCAGAGTGTAACACCCATCCCACAAAATTTCCATAAGCATCAGTTGGGGCTGTGTGTAAATCGGCAACTATCAAATCTTCTTTCTCAAATCCTTCGTTCCCAGTGTAATACAGTCTATAATACCAGCCCTCAATTTCCAGCCCGCAGATTTGCTGAGTAAAGAGCATTCGCTTTAAGAATGATTTTTCTGCATTAGTGAGTTGTGTATTATTTAATTCTTTTTGAGCGATTATTCCTAAAGTATCCACAACGCCCTCAAAGTATGTAAAGTAGTTAATAATCTTTGTTTTAGTGTAACTGTCGGGAAAATTGATAAGGTTGAATTTGTTTTTAGCAATTTTTGCTAAATTCTTCAATGCGTCGTAAAAAGCAGGAAAAGGCTCAACATAACTATAAGGATATGAACATCTGATTCCGCCGGTGTAGGATTGCTTTGCATAAAGCAGAACGTCGTGCCTTAGCTGAGCCCACGAAGCAAGTTGTGTATTCATCTTTTCTTGCCACCAAGCTGCAGTTTGCATAAAAGGTGGTAGGTTATCTCTCTCAAGTGGTGGATTCAGTTTACGTATGGAATTTAGCCAGAGATTAAATAAACTCACACTCCAGAAATCGGAGCCGTATGAATCTATAAGGTATCGCAGTGCAGCGAGATTGGTCCCGTAGTGATACTGTTCTAACTCGTCCTTCAAAAGCTGTGCGGATGCATTGTTACCGAGAGCAAAAAGGACATCCAATGTGGATGGAAGTATACGCGGGACTCTGAATCCGTTATAATTAATTCTGTCGAATACAACCTGACCCATAACGTAGGAATCGATGATGAATCTTTGTCCGAGAAGTAAAAAAGCCGAGGCAGGCACGATGCTATCTGGATTCATAGGGTCGTTATACAGTATCTGCGATAAAATCCGCTGTAACGCGTACGACTTTGTTTTTAATGTGTCCTGAAATTTCTGAAGTATCTCGTTATCCAAAAGTTGATTTGCGTACGAAATATTTGCTGCGGTTACAAGCTGTTGTATATTTTCGATAGTAACGTTATCAGATTCGCCAACAAAAAATTTTATTATCTCATCAATCTCTCCGATAATTGGGAGGGCGTTAGCCAATTTAGCAGCTTCCAAAATTAATACAGCATCAATCGTCTGTCTTTTGATATCTTCCAATGGAATTCCTGTATCAATTGATTTTGGTGGAAGAAGATATATTTCTGTTCTTCCTAACCACATCATTGCTTTGAAATATTTTGCAAGCTCAGGATAGTCGTGATTAGTATAATGCCCGCGCACATTAAATTGACTGAAATCTAATGTTCGGTATTCGCTTGAAAAAAGTGGGTATTTTACAACTTGTTCATTTTGTATTAAACTCATTAATTGATTTACGATTGTAGTATTCTCATCGTAATATGGAATTACATCATGTCCTAACAATAAGCGAGGGATTGTTAAATATACATCAACATCCTTCAGCGATTGTATCATAGCGTTATCTGCTGCGTAGCGTGTTGCAAGAGCTGGAATTTGTGAGTGCAGTTTTGTAAGTAATTCGCTTAATTTTGGTACAAGAATTTGGCGCTCAACATCTATGAGAATATTATCGTACGACATATGTAAGGCATGCAAGATAGCATCTGTAGAAATGAAAACCGGTAAATCCTTATGCCAAATATCGAGAAATGCATTACCAAATGTGTTTTTACTTAACCGCTCACTCACCATAAAACCATGGTTATCTATGAGCGATTGCTCGTAGCTTGTTAGATTATATTTTAGTATAATGCTATCGAGATAAAGAGGCGATTGATTTTGTGAAATTTTAAGAGCAAAACTATCAGCGGGATGCATATCGAGCAATTGACTGGCTGTTAAATTCTTATGACTAGTTAGGAACTGCTTGTATGCGGTGAGATCGAAGTTATCAGCTTGTGCCTGGAGACAAGTAATCAATCCAGCTTCACTCAATAGGATAAGCCCTATGATAAAATAAATTTTTTTCATATAACCTCCTAATCTTTGATTTTAATATAAGGGAATAAATTTTTAAAGTCAAATTATAAATGCACAGAGATATTTACTCTTGCTAATTCTCTCAATTTTCCTTATTTTTAAGCCCTATTTCATCAAATTTTTCCAAAAGGTACACATTAATTAAGAAAAATTTATAGTGTCAAAATACATAGGATGAATTTACGATTTGCTTATACATGGATAAAATCAAGTACAAATAAAAAATTAGTAATACTTTAATTCCTTGATTATGAACACTTTTTTCACTATATTTTAAATGATTTTTTTATAAATTTGCTAATTTGAGTTGTTTTTTTGAAATTTTAGGTAATCAAAAAATGAAACCTCCGAGTATAAATCACATAAAAAAAGAAAATAGTAAGTTAAAAAACTCTGACTTGATAATTAATATATCTAAACTTTCGGAGGGAATACACAATTATCATCTAAACACTAAATCAATAAATTTAGAATTAGATGAAAGATTTAATGATAATGTAGATCTTAATGTAGTTTTAGATAAAACAGCTTCACAGATATTACTTAAAACAGAAATTGATACAAATGGAAATTTTGAATGTGATAGATGCTTAACAACTTTTTCACAGCATATTCATACTTCATACACCCTAATGTATCTATATCAGACACAGGAATTTGATATCGAGAATGAAATACAAATTATCAATAAAGATACAGTTTATATAGATTTAGCCGAAGATGTAAGACAATACATATTATTAGCAATACCGATAAAGCTACTTTGCAAAGAAGATTGCAAAGGTTTATGTCCAATCTGTGGAAAAAATTTAAATGAAGGCAGATGTGATTGTATTATAGATGCTATAGATCCAAGATGGGAAGCTTTATCTAAACTAATTAGAAACAAGAACAAATAATAATGGAGAAATAAATGCCAAATCCAAAGAGAAGACATTCAAACTCAAGAACAAGGAAAAGAAGAACACACTACAAAGCTTCACTACCAGAACTGGGTGAGTGTCCTAATTGCAAGGAACCAAAATTACTGCATCGTGCTTGCCCACATTGTGGATATTATAATGGTCGAACAGTACTTATTCCAAAAGAAACAAAATAGAAATCTTAGTATAATCATTTATTAAGGATTTGTTTTCAATAACTTGTTCACTAACAGCGGAAAAATAAAAATAGTAGTCGATGCAATGGGAGGTGATTTCGCACCTGCCAACATCATTTCTGGTGGAATTAATGCATTAAAAGAAAGCAATAACAGGTTCCAGATTATTTTCGTTGGTAAAGAGGAAAGTATCTTAGAAATAATCAACAAATTACCGCACGAAAATCTTGATTACCAGATTGTTAATGCTTCTGAGGTAATTGAGATGCAGGATTCACCAACCGCTGCGTTAAAACAAAAAAAAGATTCCTCTATTACAGTCGGTTTGCAATTAGTTAAAGATAAAAAAGCAGACGCCTTTATCAGCGCTGGCAACACAGGCGCAGTTATGTCGGCATCAACAATTATTTTAGGTAGAATTGAAGGAGTAAGCCGACCAACGATTGGAACTTTCTTCCCAACAGAAAAAGGCAAATGTTTATTACTTGATGCGGGAGCAAATGTAGATAGTAAACCACAACATTTACTCGAATTTGCAATGATGGGCTCCATTTTTACAAGTTATATTCTTGGTTATCAAAACCCAACAGTTGGTTTGCTAAACATAGGTGAAGAAAGTTCAAAGGGAAATGAGATAGCTCTCGAAACTTACAAACTTCTAAAAGAAAGCTCACTTAACTTCATCGGTAATATAGAGGGTAGAGATATATTAAAAGGAAAAGCAAATATTGTAGTTTGTGATGGATTCGTTGGGAATATTTTGTTGAAATTCGCAGAAAGTATATTATCTTTGATGAAGTTTAAATTTAAGAACTATGCTTCACAAAGTTTCTTTAAGAAACTCTGGGTTGGACTAATATATGGCACATTAAAATCCGTATTAAAAGATATAGACTATCAAGAACATGGTGGTGTTCCACTATTAGGTGTTAATGGTGTTACAATTATTGGCCATGGTGGATCGACACCTAAAGCAATAAAAAACATGATCTTTCGTGCTGAAGAGATGGTCCAAAAAGATATAAATTCACATATACAATCAAAAATGAAAAATCTGAAATAAATATGAACAATATCAAAAAAAAGAGAGCCGCTATAACTGCGGTTGCACATTATGTACCTGATAAGGTTTTAAGCAATTTCGATCTCGAAAAGATGGTCGATACCACAGATGAATGGATTGTGACACGAACAGGAATAAGAGAAAGGAGAATATTAGAAAAAGGTGCATCTTCAGATATGGCTGCTGAAGCAATAAAAAATCTTCTAAAAATTAGAAATATCTCTCCTGAAGAGATTGAAATCATTATTGTGGCTACTGTAACACCAGATATGTTATTTCCTCCAACAGCTACAATTGTTCAAAGAAAAATTGGTGCAAAGAATGCCTGGGGATTTGATATGGAAGCTGCCTGCTCTGGTTTTCTCTACGCACTCATAACTGGTGCACAATTCATTGAGACTGGAAACTATAAAAAAGTTCTGATAGTTGGTAGCGATAAAATGAGCTCAATAACAGATTACACAGACAGAAATAATTGCATTTTATTTGGAGATGCAGCAGGTGCAGTATTATTAGAACCTTCAGAGGATGAAAATGTTGGTATTTTAGATCATATTTTTTATTGCGATGGGACAGGCGAAGAATTTCTACATATGAAAGCAGGAGGGAGTTTAAATCCACCAACACATGAAACCGTAGATAAAAAATGGCATTACATATATCAAGACGGAAAAACCGTATTTAAAGTTGCCGTAGTTGGAATGGCAGATGTATCAGAAGAAATTTTAAAAAAGAACAAATTAACAGGCAACGACATAGATTATTTTGTACCTCATCAAGCTAATCTCAGAATTATCGATGCAGCTGCAAAAAGGTTGGGTATTGATTATTCCAAAGTAATGATTAACATCGACAAATATGGAAACACAACCGCTGCAACAATTCCACTTTGCTTATCAGAATGGTGGCAGGCAGGAAAACTAAAAAAAGGTAACACACTTGTTTTATCAAGTTTTGGTGCAGGTTATACCTGGGGTGCAATATTATTAAAATGGGCTTATTAAAATGAACAGCATAGCTGTCATATTCCCCGGTCAGGGCTCACAATATGTTGGAATGGGAAAAGATTTATATGATAACATTCCAAAAGCCAGGGAATTGTTTCAGAAAGCTGATGAAATTTTGGGATTTAACCTGAGTAGAATTTGTTTCGAAGGACCGGAAGAAGAATTAAAACAAACTAAAAACACTCAACCCGCAATTTTTCTTCACAGCTATATACTTACTCAACTCGTACAAAACTTACAAGCAAAATATACAGCAGGCCATTCGCTAGGTGAATATACAGCATTAGTATTTGCAGGTTCAATAACTTTTGAAGATGGATTAAAACTTGTCCGTTTAAGAGGTGAACTTATGCAAAAGGCTGGTGAAGAGTCGAAAGGTAGCCTTGCTGCAGTTGTAGGTTTGGAAGCTTCGGTACTAGAGGAAATATGTAAAAAAGCGAGTGAAAAAGGTGTTGTTCAATGTGCAAATTTCAATTCCCCAGGGCAAATCGTGATTAGCGGCTCAGTTGCAGGATTACAAACGGCAATGCAAATGGCAAAAGAAGCCGGTGCGAAAATGGTAAAAGAATTGCCCGTTAGTGGTGCATTTCATTCACCTCTTATGGCTTCAGCAAAAGATGGCTTGAGCAAAGCAATTGATAATACTCAATTTTCTAACGCAAAAATACCAGTATATACAAATGTTACAGGTAAACCGATAAACAGTCCAATTGACATCAAATCTGCACTAAAAGAGCAACTAACAAGTGCTGTGCAGTGGGAAAAATCTATAAAAAATATGATTAATGATGGTGCCGAAGAATTTATAGAAATTGGTCCTGGAAAAGTTTTACAAGGCTTAATCAAACGAATTGCCCCAAATACAAAAACCATTGGTATCGAAAAAATTTTAGACCTAAGTTTATTCAACTAAATGAAGCAAGACTTATTACAAATCAAAGGATACAAAATTGATCCTATAATCTTTGAATTAAGATTTGAGAAATCTTCACCTGATCATTGCCTTGGTTTATGTTGCAAAAGCGGTGTATGGGTTAGTTTGAACGAAAAGAATACAATCCTTGATCATAAAGATCTAATTAAGCAATTTATGGATCAAACTCAGACAAAAGACGAAACTATCTGGTTTGAAAACAATATAACAAGCGATGAAGATTTTCCAGAAGGATTATGTGATTCCACTAATGTATTTAATGATAAATGCGTTTTTTTAAATAAAGAATTTAAATGTGTATTACAGATTGCTGCAGTTGAAAATGGTTTTGATATATTTAAATTCAAGCCATACTTTTGTATAACTTTTCCTGTGGTTATATCACAGCATACAATTACTTATGATGATTTTTTATTAGACATTGCACCTTGTTGCAGTGCTAAAAAATCAAATAATCCTAATTTTATAGAATGCTGTAAGATGGAACTCTTGCATATAATAGGAAAAGATGGTTATATTAAGCTAAAAGAAATAGAAAAAAGCTATAAAAATGAAAGAATTAGAAAATAAAGTTGCAATTATAACTGGTGCGGCTCGTGGAATTGGGAAAGCAATAGCTAAAGAACTTGCACAATCAGGAGCCAAAATTGCGATTACCGACATTGCATCTGATGCTGATCTTGATGCGGCAAAAGAGGAAATCGGAACCGCTGGAGTTGAAACAATTGCATTCAGATCAAACGCTGCATCATTTTCTGAAACTCAAACAGTAGTCGATAAAATTTATGAATATTACAAAAGAATTGATATATTGGTAAATAATGCAGGTATTACAAAAGATAATCTTCTTTTAAGAATGAGTGAAGAAGATTGGGATCTTGTTATTAATGTTAATTTAAAAAGTGTTTTTAATTATACAAAAGCTGTAATAAAATATATGATGAGTCAAAAATCAGGTAAGATAATAAGCATTGCATCAGTTGTTGGACTTATGGGAAATGCAGGACAAGCTAATTATGCAGCTTCAAAGGCTGGAATTGTTGGTTTTACAAAATCAATAGCTCGGGAAGTAGCATCAAGAAATATTCAGGTAAACGCAGTAGCACCTGGCTATGTCGAAACACCGATGACTGAGAAATTAACACCTGAACAAAGAAAGGCACTTACTGATATCATTCCAATGAAGAGAACAGCTCATCCTGAAGAAATTGCAAAGGTAGTAAGGTTTTTAGCTTCACCAGAATCTGATTATATTACTGGTGAAGTTATCAGTATTAACGGTGGTTTATATATGTAAAAAAGAAAATAGTTAATCATTAATATTCACAAAAACAAAGGAGAAACAATAATGAGTGATATTAGCGCAAAAGTAAAAGAAATAATAATGAACAAACTGGGTGTTGAAGAATCGGCTGTAACACCGGAAGCTTCTTTTACAAACGATTTAGGTGCAGATTCCCTGGATACTGTAGAACTTGTAATGGAATTTGAAAAAGCATTTAATATTCAGATTCCAGACGAAGATGCAGAAAAAATTAGCACCGTAGGTGATGCAATTAATTACTTAACTCAAAAATTAGGTTAAAATATTATAGCCAATGGGAATTCAAAATATAAAAAAACGTGTCGTAATTACAGGTATTGGAGCAGTAACTCCAATTGGGAATAATGTAGATGATTTCTGGAAAAATTTAATTGCGGGTAAAAGTGGAGTTGGAAACATTACAAGCTTCGATACCAAGGATTACGATACAAAAATAGCAGCTGAAATAAAAGGCTTTGATCCTACTTTATACATCGATAAAAAATCGGTTAAAAGAATGGACCCTTTCACTCATTATGCATTAGCATCAGCTGAGATGGCTTTTCAAGATTCGAATTTAAATCTCGAAAAGGAAAATAAGGATCGCATAGGTGTAATTTTTGGATCAGGGATTGGAGGTATGTGGACATATTATTATCAAACAAGGGAATTATTTTTCAATGGTCCTCAAAGAGTCAGTCCACTTTTTGTACCTATGATGATATCTGATATTGCAGCTGGATATATCTCAATGCGATATGGGATTAAAGGGCCAAATTATGCTACAACATCAGCATGCGCGACTTCTTCACATGCGATAGCCAGCTCGTTTTTACATATACAGCGTGGAGATGCTGATGTAATGTTCTGTGGTGGTTCAGAGGCTGCTATATGTCCCATTGGCATAGCTGGCTTTAACTCTATGAAAGCAATGTCAACTCGTAACGATGAACCAGAAAAAGCAAGTCGCCCATTCGATGCATTACGAGATGGATTTGTAATGGGCGAAGGTGGCGCTGTTTTAATCCTTGAAGAACTTGAACATGCCCTAAACAGAGGAGCAAAAATATACGCCGAGCTTAATGGGATCGGCCTTACAGCTGACGCATATCATATCACAGCACCGGCTCCAGGTGGTGAAGGAGCAGTCCGTTCGATAACTCTAGCAATAAAAGATGCCAATTTAAAACCAACAGATGTTGATTACATAAATGCACATGGGACATCAACGCCACTTAACGATAAAACAGAAACCGAAGCAATTAAAACAGTATTCGGAGATCATGCTTACAAACTCTTAATTAGTTCAAATAAATCTATGATAGGACATTTGTTAGGAGCAGCTGGTGCAGTAGAAGCTGTTGCGACAATCAAAACGATTACAGATGGAATCGTTCCACCAACAATTAATTTAGAAAATCCCGACCCAGAGTGCGACTTAAACTATGTTCCAAATATTGCAGTCAAAAAAGAAATTAAAGTTGCAATTAGTAACACATTTGGTTTCGGGGGTCATAATGCCTCACTACTTTTTACAAAATTCAATGAAAAATTTTAAGAATGCTTTTCCTGAAAATATGGCAAAAATTCTTTGATCATAAAGAAAAGAAACAAAAACTTGAAATACCCGAAAATTATAAGAGAATCAACCTGAAAAAATTTGAAAAAATTTCCGGGTATAAAATTAACAATCCAATATTCTTTTATCAAGCCTTCACTCACCGCTCTTACTTACAATATATCAATAAAACAGATGTATTATCAAACGAAAGGTTAGAATTTTTAGGAGATTCAATACTTAACTTAATTGTAGCAGAGTATCTCTATTCTAATTATTCAAATGCTGACGAAGGTGAACTTACCAAAATGCGTTCACGCCTTGTTAATCGTACAGCGCTTGCCACATATGCACGAAATATCAATTTGTGGGATTTTTTACTTCTTAGCTCAAGCGCAAGTCAAACAAGTGGACAAGGATTAGATACAATACTTGCTGATGCATTTGAAGCAGTGCTGGGTGCCATGTATTTAGATAGCGGATTTGAGCAAATTCGAAAATTTATACAAAAGTGCATCACCACAGCAATTAAATCAAACTCTATAAACATTGAAGATACAAATTATAAAAGTATATTACTTGAATATGCACAATCTAAAGGTTATGGTCCTCCAAAATACACAACTATTCAGGTAGATGGACCCGACCATGATAGAATTTTTACAGTAGAAGTAATTGTAAACAATGAATCTTGCGGAATTGGCAAAGGTAGAAATAAAAAGGCAGCAGAACAACAAGCTGCTGCAATCGCCCTAGAAAATTTAAAAGGAAAATTTGAAAATGCCTGAAAAATTAATATTTGAAAAAAGTAAATCTGATAGAAAAGGTTATACTCTTCCTAAGTTAGATGTCCCTGAACAACCGCTCGATAAATTAATTCATTCAAAATTTCTGCGTAAAACTGAGCCTGCATTACCAGAATTAAGCGAAAATGAAGTAATCCGCCACTATATTCGACTTTCGTTAATGAATTATCATATCGACAAAGGATTCTATCCTCTTGGTTCTTGCACAATGAAATACAATCCGAAAGTTAATGAATATGTGGCTTCACTACCAGGATTTGCAAATCTACATCCCCTAGAACCTGAAGAGTTAGTACAAGGTGCACTAAAATTAATGTACGAACTTGGAACATATTTAAAATCTATAACTGGAATGAAAGGTATTACTCTTCAGCCAGCTGCTGGTGCACAGGGAGAACTCACAAGCTTGTTAATGTTTAGAGCATATCATAACTCTTTAGGAAAACCAAGAAATATTATACTTGTCCCTGATTCTGCTCACGGAACTAATCCAGCCAGTGTAACTATATCTGGATTTAGAGCTGTCAGCATCAAATCTAATTCTGAAGGAACAATAGACCTGGAAGATTTAAAAAGAAATTTGAACGAAGATGTTGCTGGCATAATGATAACAAATCCAAATACATTAGGCATTTTCGAAAACAACATATTAGAAATTGAAAAGCTGGTTCACCAGGTGGGCGCATTAATGTATATGGATGGTGCAAATCTAAATGCATTATTGGGTATCGTTAGACCAGGCGATATGGGATTCGACGCAGTACACATTAACTTACATAAAACATTTTCAACACCTCACGGTGGTGGTGGACCTGGAGCAGGACCAGTTGCAGTAAGTAACCGACTTGAACCATTCCTTCCTGTCCCACAAATTGTTAAAAACAAAAATTCATATCAACTTATTGATAATTTACCCAAATCGATAGGTAAAGTACATTCGTTTTACGGAAACTTTGGAATTATGCTAAGGGCATACACTTACATTCGTATGATCGGATCAGATGGATTAAGACAAATCAGCGAAAATGCAATTATTAATGCTAATTACCTTTTAAGTAAATTAAAAGACCATTTTGAACTTCCTTATAAAAATACACCAATGCATGAGTTCGTACTCTCCGGTGAAAAGCAAAAACAAATGGGTGTGAAAGTATTAGACATAGCCAAGCGTTTGTTAGATTATGGCTTTCACGCTCCAACAACTTACTTCCCATTAATTGTAAAAGAAGCACTTATGATTGAACCAACAGAAACTGAAACAAAAGAAACTTTAGATGCTTTCGCTGAAGCTCTAATTAAAATAAATGAAGAAATTCATAATAATCCACAAATTGTACTTACAGCTCCACAAAATACTCCGGTAAAGCGACTCGATGATGCTCGAGGAACAAAACAACTTAATGTATGTTACAAAGAATAAAATTAGCCAATACCGATGTAGATTTAACCTTGAAAAATATAAAGACAATCGCTGTTGTCTGGAGTTCTCCATCAAATACTAGAGATAGTTACCACATCACAAAATATTTAATCGAAATTGTAATTAACAAATGAAAATTTTTATCATATCATTATTGATATGCATGATGATTCCCATTCTTAGCTACTCACAAAAAGGAATTTATCAAAACTCAAATCAAGAAATAATCGGTATTGTTGATAGTATACTAATTTTAGGCAACACTAAAACTAAAGCATTTATAATCCTTCGCGAAATAAAAATCTATCCAGGAGATACCTTAACACAATTAATCATTGATGAAACAAAAAATCGACTCTACAGTCTACAACTCTTTAACAGCGTTGATATATTTACTTATCCAAAAGAAAAAAATCATTATGATGTAATTATTCAAGTTAACGAAAGATGGTTTATCTATCCTGTACCAATATTTGGTATAAAAGATCATGATTGGAAAAAATTATACTATGGAATTGCACTTCTCAATACAAATTTCAGAGGAATGAACGAGAAAATTTATTTATTTGGGAACCTGGGATATGAACCATCGCTTCAAATATTTTATAGAACTCCAAACCTAACTCTATTTCAAGGTGGATTTTTAGAATTCACTTTATCGCTTTCAAAAGCTGAAAATCGCAGTATAAATGTTCCAGTTATAACAAAAAACTTCAATATTAAAAATTACAACACGTACATATCCTTAGGAAAAAGATTAAATCTGCATCAAGATATCTGGATGAATTTTGGATATCAAATATTAGAGGTAGATAAAGAGTTTTCAACAGCTACATTAAATAAATCCGGCATTGATTATTTTCCAATTTTGGGACTGGGTTATAGATATGACACTCGAGATTTAAACGATTTTACAATGTCAGGAACTTTTTTTAATTATCAATTAAAAAAATTTGGGTTCTTCCAGAAAAATATAAACTATTCAAAAAACTATTTTGATTTGAGAAAATATATTCCAATAATTAAACAAATTACCTTTGCCTTTAGAAATTATTTAGTATTATCGCACGGTAAAAAAATTCCCAGCTACAACCTAAACCATTTGGGTTATAGTGAAAAGATAAGAGGTCATTTTTCAAAAATTTTTGAGGGAGAAAATATTATTAATGCATCAGCTGAATTAAGAATATTGATTATCGAACCAAAATATATTAATATAGATTTTATTCCAATACCAGAGTTTAATACATGGAAATTTGGAATTGCAACAGTATTATTTGCAGATGCAGGTAAAGTCTGGGATAATAAAGACCAATTTAGATGGACTAATTTAATTAAAGGTTATGGTTTTGGTGTCAACTTTATATTACCTTATCATCTAGTTTTTAGAATCGAATATGGTTTAAACGAAAAAAAACAAAGCGAATTTATATTTGACCTGTATTCTTCTTTTTAGGAAGATATTTTTATGTTAGATTATTTTTACACACAACCAGAATTTATAAAATCAGGCTTAATTATAATAACTGAAGATGAATTTAACCATCTCGTACATGTAATGAGGAAAAAGATTGGTGATTCTATAATGATTGTTGATGGTAGAGGTAATGCGTATGAAGCAACAATAGTTGATATCCATAAAAAGCAAGCGGAAGCAAGAATATTAAAAAAATATCATAATCATAACGAACCAGAAATTAAACTCACATTAGCAATAGGTATTTTAAAAAATCCATCAAAGTATGATTTTTTGGTTGAAAAAACTGTTGAAATAGGGGTATACGAAATAATTCCAATTTTCACCGAGCGCACAATACCTAAACATGCTAAAACAGATAGATGGCAAAAACTTGCGATTGCCGCGATGAAACAATGTGGAAGATCTTTTCTCCCGAATATTTCCGAACCAATGAATATAAAGGACCTGATTGAAAGTTCAGGAGATTATTCTGAGAAAATCCTTCTACATAATCTTATCAATCCCCGACATAAAATATATACTTTAAAATCTATTCTTTCACAAAATCTTAAAGATGCATTAATTCTAATTGGACCGGAAGGTGGCATTACTGATAATGAAGTGGAGCTTGCTGTTAATAATGGATTTAAAATTGTTTCATTAGGCTCACGAAGATTGCGTACTGAAACAGCTGCAATTGTTATCAGTACGATTTTGTTAGTATAAATAAAACTACTTTTTAAAAGCAAGACACTTTGCATTTCTAGAATTATAATTCTTAAAGTATCTACAATAGATTGCAATTTCCCTTCTACAATCACCCGATACAGACTTATCAGCAAAACCAGCGTACTTACAATTAAAATCACAATAATTTGGAAAAGTGTATTTTTTTTGATTAAATTTCATAAGTTTAATTTAATAAAAGCAAAACAATTATGCACAATTTAATTCCTTTTGAAAAATCAAGCGATATTTTGATAAAATATAAAAATACTCCAATAGAATTGTTATTAGAATATCATAATATTAATAAACCTTTCGAAATTTATAGTGCTGCTCAACTACTTATTGGAATGTGTATGGATAATAGAAAAAAACTAAATATACCCGACAATTTTGCTTACATATTAAGAACTGGAGGAGCGAATTTGAGATACAGTGAATTTAAAATTTCTTATGCTGTCGCAGTTGGAGGTGTAAAATTTATAGCACTCTTAGGTCACAACAATTGTGGTATGGTTAATTTAATGTCTAAAAAAGAAAAATTTATTAAAGGATTAATAGAGAACGCCGGCTGGGATCAAAAATCAGCAGAGGAACATTTTATAAATTTTGCTCCAATGTTTGAAATAGAAAGTGAGATAAACTTTTTAGTAAGCGAGGCAAAAAGATTAAGAACTCGTTATCCCAAAATAATCACTGCACCGCTTTTCTACATACTTGAAGAAAACAAAATTTATCAAATTCAAGAAGAGTAAATGTCATTAACTTTAAAAATCGGTTGCTGTGGCTGGGGATATTTAAAACCCCTAAATTTACCAATAAAAAAAGTATTTCCAAATCAAAGTTTATTGCAATCTTATGCAACTATTTTTGACACAGTCGAAATAAACTATACATTTTATAAAATTCCACAAACAAAAACCGTGATAAAATGGCGCCAGGAAGTTGACGCCATCAATCCCAATTTTGAATTTACTATAAAAGCTTTCCAAATTATCACACACAAGCTTAGATTTAGAGATGCTTCTATCAGATATTTTGATACACTAATTGAGCTATGTAAACTTTTAAACGCAAAAATAATTTTATTTCAGACACCAGCTTCATTTATTCCTAAAGATGAAAATCTTTTATTGTTTGACAATTTCTTTAAAAATATCAAGAGGGAAAATTTTATCCTGGTATGGGAACCAAGAGGAAACTGGAACTTTGATACCGTTAAAGAACTCTGTAAAAAATATAACTTAATTCACTGCGTAGATATTTTTATGAATAATCCTTTTATTATGAAAAAGCAAAAAATTTTATATTTTAGATTGCATGGCCTTGGTAAAAAAATGTATTTATACAAATTTAACGAAAATGAACTTCATCAATTAAATAGAAAATTAAAAGAAATTTCTCAAGATCACAAAACCGCATATATATTTTTTAACAATACTAATTGTTATGAAGATGCATTCCTATTTAAGAAAATTGTATAATTTTTCTATAAATTAAGTTTTTCTTATTATTAAATTCACACAAACAAAAACAAAGGTACCAAAATAATGATACAAAACAGATCACAATGGGGTACAAGATTTGGTTTTATACTTGCCGCAACTGGATCTGCAATAGGCCTTGGAAATATATGGCGTTTCCCATATACAACTGGAGAGAATGGCGGAGCCGCATTTGTTCTCATTTACATCTTATGTGTAATCTTAATAGGTATACCAGTCCTAATAGCTGAATTAACTTTAGGTCGATATACACAGCGAAATCCAGTTGGAGCAATAAAAGCAATTACGCCTCGAGGATTATGGAAAATTCTTGGATATCTTGGAGTGATAGCTGGAATTGCTATTTTATCTTACTATTCAGTTGTTGCAGGATGGACTATTGGCTACATTTTTAAAACAGCATTTCATGAAACAACTAACTTTGGAGCGTTTGTTGCAAATCCAATCAATGAAATTTTCTATTTTATTATTTTCCTAAGCCTCACAATGTTTGTAGTATTAGGAGGAGTTAAAAGTGGAATCGAAAGATGGTCAAAAATTCTTATGCCACTGCTCTTTATTATATTGTTTGGATTAATTATCTATGCTTTAACTTTACCGAAAGCGAGTGAAGGAATTAAATTTTATTTACAACCTGATTTCAGCAAAATAAACGGAAGGACTATTCTTGCTGCCTTAGGTCAAGCTTTTTTCTCATTAAGCCTCGGGATGGGTGCCATGATAACATATGGAAGTTATATTTCAAGAAATACAAACCTGATCTCGTCAGCAACCATTGTTGCATTCTCAGATACACTTATTGCGATTATGGCTGGATTAGTAATTTTTCCAGCACTTTTTGCTGCAGGAATGGAACCAGCCCAAGGACCAAGTTTAGTTTTCAATGTTTTACCAACAATATTTAGCCAAATGCCAGGGGGTACGATTGTTGGGATGTTCTTCTTTATACTTCTAGCAATAGCTGCACTGACTTCTTCCATTTCCTTGCTCGAAGTTGGAGTTGCCTGGGCAGTTGATGAATTGAAATTTAGTCGCAAAAATGCAACAATATTTTTAACACTGATCGCTCTTATCTTAGGAATACCATCAGCTTTGTCACAGGGTTATAGCAAGTTTTTAAGTGAAATGAATCTCTTTAATAAAACAGGATTTCTAGACATAATGGATTTCCTTTTTGGTTCGTTTGCACTAACATTTGGAGGCTTTTTACTTTCAATTTTTATTGGCTGGAAATGGGGTGCAAAAAACGCACTCGATGAAATAAATTACGGCATTTATAAAAATTATGAATTCCTGAAAAGTGGATGGAGTTTTCTTATACGATTCATATGCCCTATAGTAATATTTTTGGTTCTCCTCAATATTTTTAAAATATTCTAAAAACAAACAAGGATTACGACATGGACGAATTATATGCACAACTTGTAAAATCAATTGATGAAATTGCAACATGGATTTGGTCTTATATGGTTTATATTCTCTTTGCAGTTGGAGTATGGTTAACATTTAAAACTGGCTTTATACAATTTAGAAGATTTAGAGATGCATACAAGTTGTTAATAAAAGGATTTATGGGAAAAAGATCAAATGAAAAACTTGAAGGTGATGTATCACCATTTGCGGCACTTTCAACTGCACTTGCAGCAACAGTTGGTAACGGGAATATTGGTGGAGTGGCAACAGCACTTTATTGGGGTGGTCCTGGCGCAATCTTCTGGATGTGGGTGTGCGGATTTATTGGTATGGCCACAAAGTATGCAGAAGCACTACTCGGCGTTTATTATCGTGAAAAATATCCGGACGGTACTATTGCCGGAGGTCCAATGTACTATATTAAAAATGGAATAACTAATAAAAAAATTGCATTACCTCTTGCAACTATATTTGCAGTATGTGGTGCTTTTGCAGCACTTTTTGGAACTGGCAATATGATGCAGGCAAACCAAATGGCGTTAGCATTTGATAGTCAATTTGGAATTCCAAAAATTGCAACAGGAATTATTATTACAATTTTTGTAGGTTTGGTTATCATAGGTGGAATTAAAAGAATCGCTATGGTAGCTGAACGGCTGGTGCCAACAATGATAATAATTTATTTTATTTTGGGATTTGTAGTTATATTTAAACATTACACTGAAATTCCAAAAGTTTTTGGATTAATATTCCAGTACGCATTCACTCCTTCTGCAGCTTTAGGAGGGTTTTTAGGTGCAACCGTAAAACAAGCTATACAGTTTGGTTTCAGAAGAGGCCTTCTCTCAAACGAAGCTGGACTCGGTAGCGCTCCAATAGCTCATGCTGCAGCTCAAACTCCATCTCCTATCCATCAAGGTCTGATTGGAACTATGGAAGTTTTTATCGATACCCTTGTGGTATGCACACTTACAGCTATTATAAACTTATCAACTGGTATGTGGCAAAGTGGGTTAACTGGTACAGCTATGACGGCAGCCTCTTTTTCTGAAGGCGTCCCTTACCTTGGAGGATTTGTTGTTGCGCTATCTTCATTCCTCTTTGGTTACACAACTTTAATTGGTTGGTGCTATTATGGCGAGCAATGCTTAAAATATTTATTTGGAATTAAAATCAAATATACTTACAGAATTATATATATAATTCTAATGCTAATAGGTTCAGTTGCTTCTATAGAATTAGTATTTTTCGTTGGAGATATTGCAAACGCCTTTATGGCACTGCCAAACTTGATTGCCCTTACATTACTTGGTGGTATAGTCAGTAAGATAACAAAGGAATTCTTCAACAAATATCCAAAAGTAGAACTTTATAAAGAATAGAAATATGAAAATAGCTGTCGTACAAACAAATCCAAAATTTGGAGATGTTCACAAGAATATAGACGATGCAATAAAAATAATGAGCAGCTCTCCAGCAGACTTTTATGTGTTACCTGAATTATTTAATACTGGATACAATTTCTCAAATAAAGACGAACTTGAAGATCTTGCTGAACCAATAGATGGACAAACATATACAATACTTCAAGCATATGCACGCCAACGGCAGTGTTATATTGTTTATGGTTTTGCAGAAACTGATGGAATTGTTTTTTTTAATTCCGCAGCAATGGTAGGTCCAGAAGGTTTGATAGGATTATATAGAAAAATCCACTTATTCTATAGAGAAAAACTCTTTTTTAAAAAAGGCAATTTAGGTTTACCTGTTTTCAATACTGTTTTTGGTAAAGTTGGTATAATGATTTGTTTTGATTGGTTTTTTCCAGAAGCAATGCGGACGCTTACATTTAAAGGTTCTCAATTAATTGCGCATCCATCTAATCTTGTTTTACCATATTGTCCTGATGCAATGATAACGCGCTGTCTTGAAAACAAAGTTTTTGCAGCAACTGCCGACAGAGTTGGATCAGAAGAAAACACAGAACTCAAACTAAGTTTTATAGGAAAGAGCGAAATTATAAATCCCAAAGGAGAAATTCTTTGCAGATTGGATGAAATAAATGAAGGGGTTGGAATCGCAGAAATAAATTTAGAAGAAGCGCTCAATAAAAAAATAAACGAATATAATAATCTATTTGAGGATAGAGACGAAAGAAATTATTTTTAACAACCTCGTTTGTTAAGATTGGAAAGTTCTTTTTTTGAGTATTTTACAAACTTGTTATTCTCATCAACAATTACAATTCTGGGTTTAATAGGCTTTTTAGATAATTGAAAAGTCATTATTATAATTTCATCTCCTTTTTTAATCAGGTGAGCTGCACCACCGTTCATACATATCTGACCTGAATTTTTTTTCCCCTTAATCACATAAGTTTCCAGTCGGTTACCATTTGTATTATCTACTACAAGTACTCTTTCATATTCATCTATATTAGCTTTTTTCATTAAAGCTTCATCAATTGTAATAGAGCCTATATATTTAAGATTTGCTTCAGTAACAGTTGCATTATGTATTTTTGATTTTAAAAATTGTCTCATAACAATCAAATTAATTTTGAATTAATATAAGAAAATTAGTTATAATCCACAATTTAGCCTTTCATCACTGCAATTGGTGTCATTTTAGCAACTTTCTTTGCAATTCCAGCATTATGTACTACCTCAACGACCTCGCTAACATTTTTATATGCATCAGGTTTTTCTTCCGTTAATCCAGATTTTGTTTGAGCGCGAACCAGTATATTTTGTGATTTCATTTGTTCTAAAAGTTTTTCGGCGCTTGTTTCACGCTTTGCTTGAGTCCGACTCATTGCACGACCAGCACCATGACAGGATGAACCGAAAGTTTCCTTCATTGCCTGTTCTGTACCAACAAGAACATATGAACAAGTTCCCATACTACCTGGTATCAAAACAGGCTGGCCAAACTTTTGTAATTCAACAGGCAACGCAGGATGCCCCTTCGGAAAAGCACGTGTAGCACCTTTTCTGTGAACAAGAACTTTTTTCCGTCCTCCATCAACACCAAAAATTTTAGGATCAATCTCATGTTCTTCAAACTTGGCTATATTATGGCATACATCATAAACAATCCTCAAATCACCACTTCCCATTATTCGTTGAAATGCTTCACGCGTCCAGTGAGTAATCATTTGTCGGTTTGCAAACGCAAAATTTGCAGCTGCTGCCATAGCTGCTAAATAATTTTTACCTTCTTGAGATTTAATTGGAACACAGGCAAGTTGCCTATCAACAACTTTAATTCCATACTTCTTCATACCTTCCTGCATTATATCCAGATAATCTGTACAAACCTGATGACCAAGTCCCCTTGAACCACTGTGGATCAAAACAACAATCTGTTTTTCTTGCATCCCAAAATTTTTTGCAGTCTCTTCATCATAAATCTCTGAAACCACCTGAATCTCAAGAAAATGATTCCCCGAACCCAATGTTCCAAGTTGATCGTGTCCTCGTTCTTTTGCCCTCGAACTAACAAGGTCAGGATCAGCACCTGTAATTCTACCATATTCTTCTATGTGCTTCAGATCCTCTTCACTACCATAACCATTTCGAACTGCCCATGATGCACCATTAGTCAAAACATTATTTAATTCAGCTTTAGTAACTTCAAGTAAACCACTCCTACCAGTACCACAGGGAATATCTCTAAATAATTGATTTAAAAGTTGTTCAAGCTTTGGTCTTACATCGTTTTCCATAAAAGGACTTGCAAGAAGTCGAACACCACAATTAATATCAAATCCCACACCACCTGCTGAAACAACTCCCTCCTCAATGTCGGCTGCAGCAACACCCCCAATACAGAAACCATACCCTTGATGTGCATCAGGCATCGCTAAAGATCTACCAATCATACCCGGGAGAGTTGCAACATTAGCTACCTGTTCTTTTGTTTGATCCTTCTCAATATGCTTTATCATCTCTTCGTCAGCGTATATAAGACCATCTATACGCATTCCCGACTTGTAACTTTTAGGGATTAAAAATCTATAATCATATATTTTTTTAATCATATTTTTTTCTCCTTATTATTATATGTCCAAAAATACTCGTACCAATCCACGTTCAGCATTTTCACAAACTAATATTTGATGATAAGTAACTGCTTTAACATCAAGTTTTGTAAGATGTTTCTTATTATCAAATATTTCACCTTTTACCTCAGCTATTAAATAATTCGGTTGCAAATCCTCTACATTAAAATCGCAACAAACAAAATTATCACCATCGTATAAATATAAAATTTCACTTAACCATTTAACAAGTAGGTGTTCATAATCAGATGCTTTTATTTCAATCTTTCTATTCTGACTGGGTTCGATTGCTGCTATATCTAAAATGATAGAAGTTAGAGCTAGTGCAGCTTCCTCGAAGGCTTCTTTGAGATTTTTTCCGTATGCTTCAATGCCCATATCAGCAGGGTGATCCAATATTACATATCCACGTTTCATATAAAATAAAATAATCAATCAAATAGATATTAGCAAAATTTGCATTTCCTTGAGAAATTAACGAAATTTTAGAAAATTTTGTATAAAAAAGCTATTATTCATTATGAAAACAAATATTTGGATGATTTTATTTATTGCAGTAATTATACTTGCAGCAGTTGTAATTGCATACCAAGATCTCAGGAGAGCTGATCAACCACTAATTTACTATAAAGAGAAATATGAAGAACTTCAAAGATCTTATATTGATTTAGCAAAATCATATTCATACATCCTTGAAACAATTATGAAAAACAACATAAACATACAACCATATTTAGTAGATTATGCTAACAAATCTCCTGAAGAATTTAATGAGTATTTAAGACGCAGAATTGTTGCAATGCAACTTGAAATTGAACGATTAGAATATGAAAAACAAAAACTATTTCAAAAATAATAACGAAAGGAGAAAATGGTACCCTCTGAATTATTAACTTCAATCAAAGAAAATGCTAAAAAACAAAAAAAGACTATTGTACTTCCCGATGCTTTAGATGAAAGAGCAATTAAAGCCAGCCGAATTATACTCGATGAAGGTATAGCTAATCCAATTTTAATTGGAGATGAAGTACAAATAAGAGCAAAAGCAGAAAGTTTAAATGTATCACTCCAAGGTATTAGAGTAATTGATCCAAAAAAGTCAGATAATTTAAGCAATTTTTCTCACATATTTTATAATCTCAGAAAAGAAAAAGGAATAACATTTGAAGATGCACAGAAAACGATGACTCAACCACTTTACTTTGGTGCAATGATGGTTAGAGAAGATATGGCTCATGGAAGTGTAGCTGGTTCAGTTTCCACAACCGGAGATGTACTTAGGGCAGCAATTCAAGTAATTGGTATGAAGGAAGGAATAAACATAGTATCATCATTCTTCTTAATGGTATTCCCTCATAAGGTATTCTCATTCGCCGATTGTGCAGTGGTTCCTGATCCGACCGTTGAACAACTCGCAGACATTGCTATTACGACTGCAGAGAACCATCAGAAACTTACAGGTGAAGAACCTCGAGTTGCTATGCTCTCTTTCTCTACAAAAGGTAGTGCATCACATCCATTTGTAGAAAAAGTACAGAAGGCTACAGAAATTGTACGTAGGAAAGCACCAGCCCTAATAGTAGACGGTGAATTGCAACTCGATGCAGCTATTGTTCCCAAAGTTGCAAATTCAAAAGCACCAGGCAGTCCTGTTCAGGGAAATGCAAATGTACTTATATTCCCTGATCTAGACGCTGGTAATATTGGATATAAACTTGCACAAAGACTTGGTGGTGCTGAAGCTATCGGTCCAATAGTACAAGGTCTAAAAAAACCAGCATTTGATTTATCACGTGGTTGCAGTGTTGAAGATATTGTAAACACAACTGCAATTAACTGCGTTATGAGCATTTAAAAAATGCAAACAACAAGTCCTAAAACAAGATACCTGTTTATAGATTTGTATCGAGGACTTGTTGTTTTATTCATGCTTGAAGGGCATTTATTCCGTGAATTATTACATCAGGATGTAATAAAATCACCTTTATTTCAGTTTCACGATCTTTTTCATGGAATAAGTGCCCCTGCATTTTTATTTGGATCAGGTTTAACATTCGTTCTATCCACCAGAAAAAGATGGGAAGATTATCATCACTGGGACCCACCATTCGCTCGTAGATTAGGTAGAATATTAACAATTCTATTTCTTGGATATGCTCTACATTTACCTTTTTTATCCGCAAAAAAATTAATTACGGAAGGTAAACTTGAACATTACCTACAACTATTTCAGAGTGATGTTCTACAATGTATAGGCTTTGGATTATTATTTCTTCATGCATTGTTATTTTTCTTCAAAACAGAGAGAAGATTTTATGGATTAGTGTTATCAGCAACTGTTGCAGTACCATTATTAACACCACTTATCTGGGAAATAGATTTTTTAAACTATTACCCAGCATTTATCGCACAACTACTTAATAACAAGCATGGATCAATTTTCCCTCTTTTCCCTTTTATTGGTTTTTTATTTGCTGGTGTAATAGTTTCATGGGAGTTTATGTACGCAGTTGAACATAAACGTGAACATAAATTTATGAGACGTTTTCTATACTTAGGAGTAGTTTTTTTCGTGTTTGGTTTACTTTTAGATACATTACCATTTCAGATTTATCCCGTCTATAATTTCTGGTATACAAGTCCAAATTATTTTTTGATTAGAATTGGTGCTTTATTATTCTTATTTGGATTAATTTGGAATATTACAGAAAAAGTAAAGAAACCACCTACCTGGATAACAATCCTTGGTAAAGAATCTTTGTTGGTTTATGTAGTTCACTTAGTAATTTTATATGGCTCTGTAATTAACCCCTTTATAAGTTTGAAAACTATATTTGGGACAAACTTACAACTTATTGAAACAATTCCAATATTTATTGCCTTTGCAATTTTAATGATAGCATTGGCATATTTATGGAGCTACCTGAAAGAGAAAAAATACAACCTCTACAGAATCATTCAAATAACACTTGCTGCAATTTTTTTAACAGTGTTTTTTACATTAGAGTATTAAATTTATAAAATACAAAAACAAATACTAAGAGATTTTTATTTCACAAGCAACATCCTTCTTTGTTGAATTTTAACATCCGAACCTACATCATGTGTTTTATTCAACTCATTAACCCATATTCTATAGACATATACTCCAGTCGGTAAATTACTGGCATTAAATTCAACTTGATGATATCCTGATTGAAATTCTTGATTATCTATCAAGTTCATAATATGCTGTCCAAGTGTATTAAATATTTTTAATGACACGATAGAATTCACTTTCAAACCAAAATTAATTACAGTACTTGAATTAAATGGATTGGGATAATTCTGGTATAGAATAAATTTTTCTGGTATTTCCTGAATTTCAGTTATTTGTTCAAACGGTGGTTTAGGTGGAAGTTCATTCGTAGGTATTACTCTGATCCTAGACAAAGCATTATAAATTCCTGAAGATGAAAGTATAAGCTTCCCATTTTGATCAACCTTCACCCAGTATCCCTTACCTGGATAAATTGTATCAGCTATTAAATAACCAGATGAATACTTATAAAAATCAGAGGTTACAATACTGCCGGGTATTGAAGTTATTGAATTAATGCTAACAGCATTTGAAGCTGAACCAATTAAATTCCAGCCCGCATTAACATCAACTGTTTCAGGATCACATAAATAGCCGGTCATTACTACATTTCCTGTGTCATTAAATTTTAACCAGTATCCAACTCCAACAGATAAGGTTTCCTTTTCCACATACTCAGAATTATACACAAAAGCTTTAGAACTCGATGTTGGATACAATACAACCTTTCTAAAATCAGAAACTTGTAGAGGTACTGAAAGCAAATTCCAGCCCTTATCAAAAACATAAGTATCCGAAATCATACCAGACATTGCACCAGTATAAAATGACCATGGGGATCCGGAAGCTTGTATATTTGCACTTGAATTTAAAGCATTAATTTGCCAGTAGTATCTTTTATTAGTATCAAGTAAAGTATATGAGTAAGTTGTATCTGTTTGGTTACTTACAAAATTAGGTGGATGTATAGTATCAAGATAAACTAAATAATAACCTGCTGCTTTTGAAGATTGCCAAACTAATTTTCCATTCGTAGGTTGGTTAAGAATTCCATTTGAGGGAGAAACTAATGTAAAGGAAGCTGGTGAATTTATAACATACTCATCAGCACCAATGTCTGGTGAAGTACTTCTTGCATTTCCATCGAAATCATCAACAATTCCTATTAAAGGAATTCCATTATTATCTGCATAGGAATATACCGTTGAATCAATATGCAAATTATTTGCGACAGTATTAACAAATTTTGGATCAGCATTAAAGCTTGCAAAATCACACATAGCAAGAGCATTCCATTGTGTTAGGTTAGAATAAAAATTTATCCACCGAGTAAGGTGGGAATTGTTAAGATTATAAAAAACATTATTATCTGAAGAACCCGGGAACCAATTTACTGGTTGAACTGAATTTGAAATCGCAATATGGAAACCGCTTCCTGATCGCTCATTTGAAAATATATTGTTTTTGATATTTACTAGTGATATACCATCCCTTCTGTAACAATATGAGGAATCCAAACCAGTTGAACTTCCACCAATGTAGATGGAGTTAAAAAATAGGTTATTGTAAAATTTACCAGTAACTATTATATCATGTATGCCAGTATAAGTACATTTATTTGAAAGCCCAACACCTAATGAAATTATGTTATTTACAATTGTTACACTATCATTTAAATTGCCAAGTAAAAATCCAACAACATTACTTGATGCACTAACATTATTTGGCCCAACATTGTATAAAAAATTCTTGGAAATATTTGTATATTTACACATAATAAATACGCCAATAAAATCATTGGCAACTGGTTGAGATTGATTAACATTGACAATTGTATTTTTGATCACATTTGCAGTATCAGCAAACATGATTTTAATACCAGAAACAACCCCACCACCATCAATTCTAACTTCTTTACTCAAACTTGTGTCACCTATAATATTTCCATTAATATTTACTCGCGTAGGATTTAACATACTAATTCCATTAAAACTTATACCTGTAAAACCTGAAGATATTGCTGGACTGACAATAAATATATTTCTTATTACATTATCTCGAATTGTATTTAACAATACAGTATCAACACTTAGATCAATTCCAGTAAATGTGGAGTTACTCATATCAATAAGTGGAGCACCTTCTGCCATTGGATTACTACCACCAATAAAGTTCCCACTTATAAAATGCCCCCCGCTCTTTTGGGAAGTTGAAGGTAGTAAATATATACCTGTCATTTGCTGAGACTGAGGATAACTTTGATAAAGAGAATTTGAAATAAGATTCCAACTTAGTCCGTATAATTTTATCCCATAATTACTCCAATTATAGATTTTACAACTCTGAATTGTATTAGAATCATTTGGAGCACCTGTAGTCCAATCAGAATAGATTGCATTCATTGGTTGAACTGAAGAGATATCAGATCTATCTCTTATTTCACAATTATTAATAACATTATGACTGTTTCCTTGTGCATAAGTATGTTCACCAAAGTAAACTGTTCCACTGTAACTTGAAGTATTCTGACCTTCTATTTTCAAGTATTTCAAAGTATTATAAGTAGCATCGTTATTTATGCGGATGGTTGGTCCAACGTATGCAATACTAATGTTACGAATAGTCCAATAAATAGAATCACCAACTCCACCAGCTCTTCCATCCAATGTTAGTCTTTCAACACCGTTAAGGTCAATCAAGGGATATGCACCTGTTGTAATTCCTTGAGTTGTTCTCATACTTACACCACTTGCCGGACGAATTGTAACAGTCCAGTTTCCACCACTTGTAAGATACTGATTAAACCTTATTGGAAATGTTTCACCCGTATTGCCGTCATAATCTGATTGTAATTCAAAAATTACATTACCAGTCAGAATTTTTTTATTTAATGTATCTGCTATCTGACTTAATTTCTTAAAGGTATAAGAATTTCCAACAGAATAAGTACCACCGGCAAACATTAAGGAACTAAAATTATAACTTAATGCATTTTGAACATCAGGAAGTGGACCAATATTTTGGCTTGCTGGGAAATTACCGCTTTGTTGTGCTGAGCCTGTACTCATCAGGATTGATCTCATTGTGAGTGGTGATAATGATCGATTATTAAGTTGTTCATATTTACTCTCAACCAATGCCACTGCTGCAGCTACTATCGGAGATGCGCTTGATGTACCCGCAAAACAACTATCATAATAATAATTTTTCCCCGAAGCAATATATAGTGGTGGACATATTAGAAATGTACCCGTTGTTGTCACTTTTTCACCCCATCCTTGTAAGTTAACTCTGGAGCCATAATTTGAAAAAGGCAATCTCGAACGTGCTACATCCGATCCAAAAAAACTGCTTGGAGCTGCACCCGCACCCACTATTATCGCACCGGAATTATTTTGCGACAAAAACGGCCAATGTCCATAATTCCATGTACTGTAAATTGGAGAATCCAGATTTTGATGATGTCGCAAAATATTAAGAAGTAGGAAAAGAGAAAAATTTTTATTGTAATAACTATTTATAAGATTAAAGCGTATTAATTATGGTATTGATTGGACATATGTTTTTATTATACTCCCAAAAATGAGGTTATTATAGTATAATTTAAATGTTCTAAATCGACATCCCGAAATATCCGAATCAATTAAACATTTATGCAGAACTTGTTCATTTAAAATTATAGGACTCAATTAATACCTTTTAAATTCTGTAAATAATATAGATTTTATATTTGCAAATTCCAAACAGGTTACAAATACAAAAAATTATATAAATTTAATTATTTTTAACCAAAATCCTAGAAAATTTAACATAATTTACATATTCCAATCTTATAAACTGTTGGAAAATTTTTTTTGATAAAAAAAAGATATATAAATTTTACTTTTATTATTCTAAATAAATTGTTATCTTTTCGATAAATTGTTAAAAAATGAAACTTGAAGAAAAATTATTAAAAAGTGTTTCTGATAATGATAATATCGTAAAGGGGGCTTGGATAGGTATTACCTGGACTGCTATTGAATCTAAATATGTAGGATTAAGCCATACTTATTGTACATCTGAAATAGTTGACATCGAAAATGCCGGCGAATTGACTTCTTGTAAAATTTCTGACCTTACAAAACGTATACTTTCCTGGAAACCCCTTGAAGCTTCTATCGGTGTTGCTGCAATTAACTCATTAATCGAACCACGAGGAAAAAAAGGTAACATAAAAGATTACATCAGAGAAAAATCGCGTGGAAAAATAGTTACTTTTGTTGGACGCTTTCCATTTTACAAAGAGATCTCCGAAATTGCAAAAAAATCCTTTCTACTTGAAATTAACGCATTTGGAGATGAATTACCATCATTTGCGTGCGAAGAAATCCTGCCAAAATCAGATGTAAACGTAATAAGTGCAACAGCATTAATAAATCACTCCCTTCAACGATTGTTAGAGTTAGGACAAAATGGAATTAATATCGTACTAGGTCCAACAACTCCACTTTCACCTGTTTTATTTGATTTTGGGGCTGATGTACTTGCTGGAGTCAAAGTTGTAAATAAACAAGATGTTGTAAAAAGTATTACTCAAGGAGTCAGAAAATCCACGCTAATTCATGGAATAGAACCGATTTGTTTATTTAAAAAGCAATGATATGGGAGTAAATCAATTATATAATCTTAAATACATATAAACTGTTCTTCCAGCTTCCGGGTAACCTTCAACTATAGAGTAATTACGATCAAATATGTTATCAATACCCATATAAATTTGAATATTTCTGGACACCTTTATAGCAGATTTTAAATTAAATAGTGTAAATGCCCCAGCTTTATAAATACCATCACTTGTACTATATTGTTCTGAGTTAGATTCCATTTCACCTGCAATCTCAAGAATAGAAAATGGGTTAATTTGCATATTCAAAATTAGTTTATGCTCAGGCGTATTTATGAATTTTAGAGTTGGATCTGAAATATTTTTTCTTTTAAGAAAAGTATAATTTGTTTCAATATTGATTGCGGAAATCGGATGAGCATTCAATTCAACTTCAACGCCGTAGTATCTTGCTTTTCCCATATTTTGCACTTGAGATAAACTTCCTTGAACATTATTTACAAGTGTAATTACATCTTTTATATCATTAAAGAATGCACTAACTTTGTAAAAATCTTTTTCATTAAATTTTCCATAAAAAGAAATATCATAATTAATGGCATTTTCAGGAATTAAATATGGGTTCGGAATTGCGATTCCTAGCTTATATGAGTACCGATCTTTCATTGTCGCAAATCGTGTTTTTCTGGCAACACTAAACAAAATTTTTTGCATAGAAGAAATATCATATATACCTCCAAGTTGTATGTTCCACGCATTAGTATTATCTTTGGGGAAATCTGAAATAACTCCAGTTTTGCTATTATAATCCTGAGCTTGTAAACTTTTACGAACATTGTAACTTAACCCCCCGACGAGCGAAAAGTTTTCAAGCATTTTATACACATCTTCAATTCCTACTGAGACTATAGCATCGCGTACCAACCTTACCGGTTCGCCCAAATTATTCTCCCTGTGAATATCGTGCTTGTAATTAAATGCTAGAGTTGTATTATGTCGAGAAAAATATCTCGTTTTGCCTTCTAACATTATCCCCCAGGAATCATCATCAAAATAACTGTTGAATGAACTTTTATTGTTCTGCGTTGAATAGGAGGCATCGTCGAAAGCTCTAAGCATATTTTTGAATTTGTCGTTGAATAAACGCAATTTAATTATTATGTTATCATTTGTTTCTTTATTACCTAACATTGTCTGCGAAATAAAATATTTGCTAATCTTATCCCATTTAGGCCACCGCCAATAACGAACTGGACTGTTCGGATTGATACCAGTATAAACCGGATTACCTTTTTCACCTTGTTGATTCATATAACTGAAAGAGTATTCATCGGTTTCGTTTGGTGTAAATCCTAATTTGAAATTATATTTGGTATCTTCCCTATAAGAATTATCCCTTTCACCACCATCTTCGGTTGTAGTAGCTGTGAATGATTTTGATAATCTGAAAGATTGTTGATCTATTTTTGAAACACTTCCCATAAAATAATACAAAGACTGATTTGAACCAACATTAACAGAATAATTATACCCACTGTTAATCACGACTCCGCCGGAAATATCATAATCTAATTTTAAAGATGGTTTTCGTGATATTAGATTGATAGCTCCACCCATTGCATTAGGACCAAACAAAACTGAAGAAAATCCTTTACTAACAGAAATTCTAGAAATGTCCAAGGTAATAAAACGAGATAAATCAACATAACCATCGTATGGAACGTACACAGGTATACCGTCAATAAATATAGGTACCTGCCTCAAATCATACCCGCGCATATAGACCATTGATTCATTACGCACACCAACTTTAGAGATATTAAGGCCCGCTAACATTCTCAACGAATGGGATACATCAATATTTTGACGATCATTAGAATTCGATATTTGCAAAATTGTTTGATGGAATGGGGATAATTGATCACTTTTATCAGCAAAAATCTCAATTCCTCCAAGGTAAAATACTTTCGAAGTATCGGGAATATTGTCAATAAAACAAATAGCATGTTCTGAAAGAGAAATCAAAAATATTATTACTATTGAGATAAAATTATATAGTTTTTCCATTTCTTCCTCTAAATTTTAAACATTATCATTTATAAGTGTGTTAACAATTTCGTTATATATATCACTGCTATTTCCATTTTGAATTTTCCATATATGTTTTGGAATAAACTGCCATCGCTCTTTTACTCTGTCTATTAAACTTTCTCTAATAACCAAAAGAACCGGAACAGACAATTGATTTATAATTTTATCAATTGAATCTGACCATCCTTTATTATTGAGTTCAAGCGGACCGACTTCATCAATAATGACTAATTTACAATCAGATAAATTTTTCAAATCCAGGACAGAATTACCAAAATTAATACCATCCTCAAAAAAGAGAAAGCCTCCTTCGTTAATTTTATTTACACCACTATCTATTCTGCAAAGAGGAACTTTATTTTTATTTTGAATATTCATTACGTCATAACCTATACGATTAAAATTGTTATGAACAGCAGGCGAAATAATACCACATATTTTAAGATTGTTAATTTTATATTCATTAACAAGTTTTAATAGCAATGTTGATTTCCCATTTCCTTTATCTCCAGTAAGGACGAATATGTTGTTTTGCCTTTGGACATTTTTCTCTATCTCCTCTAATCGATTTTTTGCTATTGCTAATAGTTGTGAAAGCGAAGTAATTGGATGCCGCAATATTCTTCGCTGATCTTCAAGCAACGACACAGCCGTTGGTAAAGCATCAAAGGCAACTTCCATAGCATTGGCGATCTTGCCAAAACCGATATGCAAAAACCAACCAATTATCTTAGGATTACGTAATTCTATACTAATAATATTAAATGCTATAACCATGAACAATGCTCGCAAGCTCATCTGAATACCAGCTATAAGACCACTCCAGGTCCATTCAGAACCTCTATTGGGTATATTCCCAAGTAATAATCCTGCAAGTGAAGTAATAATAATCAATTCAATCCAAATCTTTGGCCGATAAAAACGCTTTAATAAATTTGGATACAAAAACAATGCAAATATTGTATAAATCATAACAATACTTGATGACCATATTAAAGATAATTTACCAATTGCAAGTAATACCAATGGAATAGCAATTACATTCGTTATTAATAAAAGTGTTGAAAACTTTTTTGATGAATTCGCTGCATTTAAAGAAAAAATAGATTTGCTCTCACTTCTCGAAGGTGTAATAAAGTCGATAATTGCCGCTTTTTTACCAATTGCAATTCCAAGTATGGCTGCAAAAATACCGAACATTGCATACAATAGAAATAAAATACCAATTGCCTGATATGCATTGATAGCTGTTACTCCAATATTCTTGGTAGCAAATTTATATACTTCAACATAAAGTATTGCGATATTAAAACCGTATGTTATTATCAAACTTATAATATTTTGTAAAAATGGCAAGCAGGTAGTTATTGCCCCACCAATCAGTATCCCAAGTGTATTCCCACGCGACAGACGAATAATAATTTCCAGTACAATTGATTCAGTTATTATTCCTATCATTGGACCTAAAATTACAGCGCTCGGTGAAATAGATTTCATCAACGCACAAACAACACCTGCTCTCCAAATTAGACCATTTTCTTTCCAGAGAAATCTTCCTCCAACAAGAAGCGATACCCCTATTGCTGAAAGTATCGTACCAGCCAGTGGTATACGCAAATTATGAAGGAAACTACCAATTATAATCTCAATTGATCCCCAGATGCTACCAAGTAATGCAGCTTTAATCCATAAAGGATTTAAATTTTTATATTTTTGTTTCATCAATTAATTATTAATTTACATTTGATTTGAGCATAACAAAAAACCCCAACCTTTTGGAAAGGAAGGGGTTATAAAAACTTTATTTTTAATTCATTTTTTCATTGTATCGCTTCAGCAATTTAAATCATAATATTAACGATCCAATGACTAAATGAACAAATTGTCAATTACATCATTCTCCTTTCCAAACACGGGAGGCACTAATCTTTCGGTTAGTACCCGTCGCAGCTTTATTAAAGCTGTGAAGTCTATTCCGACTTACTGGTCTGTTACCATATCAATCTGACTTAGGTAGACAGACTCGGAGTTTTATCAAAGAACTTGTAAAAATATAATCTATTTTAATTTAAAATACAAAGAAGTAATTTGTTGGTTTTTCACATTAACAGCTGATATACAAACAAAAGTAACAATTTTAATTTTACTAGAAAAAGTTTTTTAGTTGAAATATTGCCACAAACATTCAAGCGGTAAAAGCATACACCACTTGCGAGATTTGATCCTTTAAACTAAAATTCTTCATTTTCTGCAGATTTGTGTTCATGCACTAATGTTAAAACTTCACGGATGAGCACATCATATATTTTCCATATCTTGAAATGGATAATGAGATTTAGAGTTAGAGTCTATATAAAAAAAGAGCAATATAATTAACAACCTATTTTCTAATATTTTATCATTTGATTAATTATTTTTGAAAAACATTTAAATTACAAGACTTTTAACGGAAAAATTCACTTATCCGGCATAAAATATTTATAAATATTAAGTTTTTTCAATATTTATAGCCATTTCTATAGTGGTTCCACATCTTTCTTCTTAACAATTTCTTAATATTCTGTTAACTTACTCGTAACCTATAATTTTTATATTTATACAAATTTTATTCTAGGTTTCGGGTTTATTATGGTAATCCAACAATTAATTTTGAAGATAACAAAACGAACTCATCAGTTGCGCTTAGGATTAAAAACTCAAAATATAAATTCAGATAAAAATTATAATAGCTTTATACATAAAAAAATAACTTACAAAGTTGCACTCGAGCTGGACAACATCAATAAATGGTGAATTAATTTAATAAAATTATTGGAAACTTTAAGCGTGTCGTAAACTTAGATAATTTTTAAAAAGAAAGGACTAAAAATGATAGTTTTTAACATTAGCATATTTATTATTGCAATACTAATATCCCTTATTTTCATGCTATATTTCCCAAAAATAATGAATTTCTTAGAAAGAAAATTCAGATAATATTTTGATGTTAATAAAAAATTTGTTAATTTAAATTGTTCTTCACTTAAGAATAAATATTTTTACTTAATTATCTGATTACCAACGAATACAAACAACATTAATTAATGCCAATTTTAAAAAAACATGAACTAAACCATACCACCGAATTTAGGCGAAGGCGAGCATTGAACTGGGTTACACTCGGTTTAACATATGCCTCAATGTACATGGCAAGATATAATTTCGCCTTTGCAAATAAAGATCTTTCTGATGTTTATGGATTTTCAAAAAGTGAAATCGGCTCAATAATAACTTTTTCAACATTATTATATGGTTTATCTGCAATGTTAAATGGTCCCGTTGCTGATAAAATCGGTGGTAAACGCGCAATGCTTATTGGAGTTTCTGGTGCATTTCTCTTCAATTTGATTTTTGGATTTAGTGCATATTTGGGTTTCCTTGGCACTGGTACATTACTGCTTGGTTTCTTGGCAACTGTGTGGACTCTCAATATGTACTTTCAGTCGTATAGTGCTTTGGCAATAATAAAAGTCAACTCGGCATGGTTCCATGTCAGCGAACGAGGTGTCTTTTCAGCAATATTTGGGTCAATGATACAAATGGGTCGGTTTGGTGTGTATGCACTTATGACAATTCCTTTTGTTGTAGCGTTACCCTGGCAATGGAAGTTTTTTTTACCAGCTTGCTTCGCAGGATTTTTTGCGATCATGACATTCCTTTTTGTGAAAGATAGCCCAAAAGACTCAAATTTTCCTGACTTTGATACTCAAGACGCCACAAGTGGTGATACAGAAAAGGTTACATTCAAATATGTTGCAAAAAAAGTTTTTACCAATCCAATAACTATCACAATTGCCATTGCAGAATTTTGCACCGGACTTGTCCGCAAAGGATTTGAAGAATGGTTCCCAAGATATATGCAGGAGGTACAAAACCTTCAACTTGATAACCCAATCTTTCAAAGAAATGCACTTGCAATTGTGTTAGCTGGTGTAGTTGGTGCATTCATAGCTGGCATGCTTTCCGATAAGCTTTTTAAGTCTCGAAGACCACCTGTAGCTTTTTTTGGTTATGTTCTACAAGTAATTAGTCTTTCAATTGTTTGGCAATCAAAAAGTCTTGAACTTGTGGTTATCGCTTTTATAATAAATTCTTTGGCGATTTCTATGGTTCATTCCATGCTTTCTGGAACTGCATCAATGGACTTTGGAGGTAAAAGGGCTGGTGCTACTGCTGCAGGTATGTTCGATGGTATGCAATATATAGGTGGTTCAGTAATGGGTTATGGTGCAGGATATCTGCTTGATAAATATGGATGGGGAATATGGGGACCAAGCATGATTGGATTTTCTTTCATCGGTGCCATATTAATGTTGAAATTATGGAATGCCGTTCCAAGCAAACCAAAAGCTGCAGACGTTAAGAATTAATCAACTATAAATCAATTCTATCTCAACAGCAATAGTTTCTTAATTGCTACATACACACCGTTTTCACATAAGGCAGTTATCCGCTAAAACTACACACCACTTGGCAACTCGGCTCCATTGAATTCAACTTCATACCTTCTTGGATTTATTTCTTCATTCATCAATAAGTAAAGGTGTATTTTATAAAAAAAGGAATTATATTATGCGCCATGATTAGTTTTATAAATATTAACTTTGACTTTCAATATAGGAGGCATAATTGAGGGGTTAATAAATGGACCAAAATTTAATTATTATAATTGGATTATTCTTTCTTTCTGTAATCTCAGGAATGTTAGGTTTGGGAGTTGCCTTTGCTGCTATTCCTTTCCTGGGATTTTTTCTCCCCGACCTTGTTCACCAGGTTCAACCATTGAGCCTATTGTTAAATGGTATAACTGCTTTATTCGCTGTATTTGGTTTTAGTAAAAGTGGTTATGTCGATTGGAAAAAAGCTATAATTCTTGCTGTCGTAACAACTGTTTCAGCACCAATTGGTTCTTATCTTGCACACTTCGTACCTCAAATCTATATATGGTATTTATATTTTGCTTCTGTAGTTTATTTGGCATATAGACTTTTTAAACCTGTAAAAGAAAAATCTGGAAAGGAAAACTTCAAATTAGCTCTTATGCTTGCAATACCAATATCTATTTTTAGTGGATTTTTAGGTGTAGGTCCAGGATTTCTGCTTTTACCTACACTCATTTTATTAGGATTCGATGTAAAAATGGCTGCAGGAATAAATGCTTTTGCAGTAACTCCTCCATCTTTTTCAGCAATATTGCCGCATCTATCAACTGCAAATTGGAATGTAAATCTAATGATACCTCTTCTTATTGTAGGAGCAATTGGCTCTTTCTTTGGAGCAAGAATCACAAGTATTTATATCCCAGGTAGCAGAATAAAACAAATTTTTGGAATTGTGATTGTTATAGTAACTCTATATAAAATTTATACTTTGATCAATATATGAGAAATTTTTTCAAACTGGTACCACTTAATTTTCCGGTAAAAAATCTTAAATCGAAAGTGGATAATAAGTCAAAAAAATTAAATGGATAAAACACCCAAAATAGATAAAAACGACGGATACTGTTTTTACAGATGTTAAGCGAAATAAATATTTATCATGGGAGTGCCTTCCGCACAAATAGTCTCGCTTCACTTAAATGTTATAAAAACATTTTTGTTTACTGACTTACGGGTCAATAAGATTGCTTTCAAACGAAAAGATTAATAAATTAAGTGAAAAAATATATCTATTATTATGATGGATACTGAAACAATAAAACAGGAAATCAGAAAGCTTGTAGAGAAATACAATAAAGTTGTAGAAGAAAAGCGAGTCGGCAAGTACAACGAGGAGATGACTAAAAAAGATTTTATTCTTCCACTTTTTCGTGCTTTGGGCTGGAACACCGAAGATTCAAACGAGGTTACTGCTGAAGAAAAAATCTCCAAAAAAAGAGTTGATTATGGTTTCAGAATTAATGGCATTCCTAAATTTTTCCTTGAAGCAAAAGCACTAAAAGAGGATCTGGACAATCCTAAATTTATTGAACAGGCAATTAATTACGCATGGCATAAGGGCTGCACCTGGGCAGTTCTTACTGATTTTGAAAGCGTGAAAATCTTTAATGCAGAATGGAAAACATCTAACCCATTGCAAAGCCATCTTAAAACAATTCCATACCAGGAATTTTTAGAGAGGTTCAGTGAATTGTGGCTTTTGTCGAGAGAAAGTTTTGAGCAAGGATTAATTGATAAAGAAGCTGAAAAATGGGGAAAGAAAACAAAAAAGATTTCTGTTGATAAACAGCTTTTGGCTGACTTCACAAGATTCAGAGAATTGCTTTCAAAAAACATAATGAAGTTAAATCAAAACAAAAATATTACGGAAGAAGAGTTAGACGAGTCAATTCAGAGAATTCTGGACAGACTGATTTTCATAAGAAACTGTGAGGACAGAGAGCTTGAAGCAAAAACTTTAATCTCCAGCTTCAGGGAATGGGAAAGCAGAGGCAGAGGACAGTTAATAAAAAGTTTAAGAGAAGTTTTTGCCTATTTCGACGAACAATACAACAGCAAGATATTTGCTAAACATTTATGCGATAGTTTGGATATAGACAATGAGGTTTTGCACGAAATTATTGAGGGACTTTATTTTACAAAGGACAAATCTGTTTCTTATGATTTTTCAGCTATTGAAGCAGATGTCTTAGGCAATATTTACGAGCAGTATTTAGGACATATTTTAAAGAAAAGCGAGAAGAGGGCGAAACTTACAGAAAGCCATGCACGCAGAAAAGAACAGGGAATTTATTACACACCTACATATATTGTTGATTACATTGTTAGAAATACTTTGGGAGAATTGCTTAAAGACAAAAAAGTAGATCTTGAAAAAATCAGAGTGTTAGACCCTGCCTGCGGTTCTGGCTCATTCTTGATTAAAGCTTTTGATGTTTTGAATGAGTACTATGCAAAGCACGACAAAAACTATTCACAGACGCAGATTGACTTTGAAACGAGTATGCCATTCACAACGAAAATAAAAATCCTTAAAAACAACATTTTCGGTGTTGATTTGGATAAACAGGCAGTAGAAATTGCACAGCTTAATCTTTTATTGAAAATTGCAGAAAAAGGGGCATCGCCTTCCATTGCTCCAGGAAAATATTAAATGCGGAAATTCCTTAATTGACGACCCAGCAATAGCAGGAGACAAAGCTTTCAAATGGGAAGAAGAATTTAAAGAAGTAATGCAAGAAGGCGGGTTTGATGTGGTGATTGGGAATCCGCCTTATGTATTTACAAGAGATGTAGAATTTCAACAATCGTTCAAAGAGTATGTTCAAAATAACTACTTTAAAGGTTTGGAATCAATATCTAAAAGTAAAGCAATCTGGGAAAGTTAATCTTTATGCTATCTTTCTGATTAAAGCAATTAAATTATTAAGAAATCGTGGGATTTTTGGTTTTATTATTCCCAATAATATTTTGAGAACAACTACTTATGATATTATAAGAAAATTCATTTTGGATAATTGTAAAATATTAAAAATTGTTGATTTGGGGGCTGATGTATTTGAGGGAGTTACAGCAGCAACAATTATTTTAATTTTAGAAAAAGAAGACAGCAAAATCAAAAGAGATAAAAATAAAGTTGTAATTTATTCTGGAATTAATTTAAACGATAAAAAAGAAGTTGAGCAAAAAGAATTTTTAGAGAATACAAGTTATACATTTAATATAACTCTCGGAAAGGAAGATAGAAAGATTTTTGATAAGATTGAGAAAGGTTCAATTTTGCTTGGCAACGAGTCAAAATATATAATTGAGGGAATTGTTGGAAATAGAAAAAAAGATGTTGTAGACTCCCCGATTAATGATAAATGTAGAAAATTCTTGGTCGGCAAAGATATAGGTAGATATAAAATTGATTACAAAGGCAAATATATTATTTATGATAAAAATAGGCTTAATCGTGCGAGACCAGAAGAAGTATTCACCTCTAAAAAAATAATTATTCAAAGAATAAGCGGCGGGAATAGACCTTTAGCTTGTGTTTTAGATACTCAAAAATATTATACCTTTGCATCAACAAATCTTATACTTCTAAAAGACGATTCTAACTTTGAATTAGAATATATTACAGGGTTATTGAATTCAAAACTAATAAACTATTATTATGTAAATAAATTTACAAACAAATCAACTTTAACTGTGAATATTTCGAGGACATATTTGGAACAAATTCCAATAAAACTCATCCAAGAATCCGAACAACAGTCAATAATAAACCTCGTCGACAAAATGCTCTCACTCAACAAACGCCTCAATGAAATCGGCGACAAAAAGACAGATGAAAGAGCAAGAATTGAAGAAGAAATCAAAAATACAGATACTGAAATTGATGAGCTTGTTTATAAAATTTATGGCATAACCGAAGAAGAGAAAAAGATTATCGAGGATAGTTTGGAATAACGTCGTTTAATCTAACGGCTCGGCGCATTTAAAAAGAATTATATTGAAATGAAGAAAGAAGTCCTTTTGATTTTTTAAAAAAAAATTATGATATTAATGAAAACTATATTACAAATAAATTGTTTGATTCAGGAGAAAAAGATAAAACAACTAAAAGAAATATAAAGTAATTATAAGAGTTATTAGCCATCGTAAACAAACTAATCAGAAAGTAATTCCATATGGCTAAGTATAAGCTTACGATCGCACATGACACATTCCATTATTACCAACTTCAAGTTCTTTTTCTGTCTCTTATCAAAAATTCCAAAAGCGTCGAAGCTCTAGCCCGCAAACTTTCTGACCAGCAACTTAAAAGTAGAGAATATGAAACGATTCGGGATTGCAGTATGATCACGCGTAAGATGCCCACACTGGTCACGTTACTTTCTTTATCAGTTCCTAACGCCAATGAGCATTGTTAATGCATTTTTCGTCTTCGGCCTAACGCTTGATGTTCTTGGTGCGTTCTACTTGGCACAGAGTTTCATAACCAAAGGTCTAGAGGATCTCACCTTCGAGGGTACGTCAGGCTATGGTAGTCCGCCAAACCTACGTTACATAAGAAGCAACCTTTATCAGAAAGCTGAAGCACAAATTGGATTCTTTCTTCTTGCAACCGGGTTCATCCTTCAGGCATTTGATTACATCTATCTCAACAAGTCAGACTCTCTAACTATTGATACTTACTATGTTCTTATTGGCGTTCTTCTAATAAGCGTCGTCGGTTTTCTTTTAGCAAGAGTTGTGAGAAATAAGCTGTTCACCCGTTACGCTAGGCGAATGGCATTCATTGTCATCAGAGAAAGCAAGCCAGAAAATTTTCGCAATGACAAATGGATAGTCACTGTAGCTCATTACCTTCTTCCAAAACTTGAACGTGAACCGAACGAAGATGACCAATCATTTGCCAGTAGAGTATTATTGGAAATTGGTTTTAAATACAAGTAATTTGCAACGGCGTATAACAGAACCTATATTGAAATTAGATAAAGCGGTTCGCACAAATTTCCCTTCAGAAAACTTCATAAATGCAATAAATCAATAAAAGTTATATTTGTTCTATACAGAGTCCATTTGAATCTTTCTTAAAAATAGCTTAAATTAGAATAGAAATAAAAGCAGAAAGAATTAAATGAATAATAAACTAAATGAAATAAAAACGAAATATTGCGTAATTACTGAAGTTATGCGCAATTGGCAACTTTGACCTATGGTTACATCATATCTCGACCGAATCAAGCAAGAGATTCGTTCTAGCCCGACGGCTTCGTTCACAGAATCAGTTGAGTACCATCTGGACTACCTTCAACCGAGGCTTGCGGGTTTCGACAAGCTGACAAGAAAGCTATATCATTCAATCAGCCAGCCGCAGCAGTTCTGTGACTTCCTGACCGAGGCTCATTGGGCGATGGTTCTACTTCATCTTGGCGGAAATGCCGAATACGAACCTTTGGGTGAATCTGGTCCTGACATTCGATTCCATTTCGACGGCCAGAAAGCGGACCTGCACTGCAAGCGTTTACGTAATGACCCCAAGACTGCTGAAAAATTGAAAAACTATCGAGGACAACTGGTCGAATATGGCAACGTTCTCGACGACACGGTGAGCCTCTTCGACAGAATCACATCTGAGAGACCCCGACACATAGATTCTACTCTCCCACAGATCGTTGCCTATTGGTCTGACAGCGAGCGAATCGAGGAACACGAATTCGACTACGCAATAAGAGACATTCAATCTGCTGCGGCTGGCGGCAAACACCTTTGGATTAGTGCGGTCATCTACAAAGTCAGAATATCCCAAGGGTTTATATATTGGTACAGTCCATTCGCAACTGTGCAGGTACCGACTGAATTGAAAATTGAATTTGAGAAATTGCAGCCTTGGCCATCAGTTGCCAACTGCACATAACAGCACAAACCACGACACTCGTTTTATGAAAATGGATTATTGTACTCATTCCATTGTTTTTGCCGATAAAATAGATTGCAGCTCCAGCCGCACGAAAAAATTAGTTAATAAGAGTGCGGCTGTCGCCGCAACATTTTGCCCACCTCGTGGCTTCGCCACTTCGGTAGGCATTAACGGCAAAAACAACGGCGTGCTTACGCTAAACGTTATATGAAATGGCGGTTTCAAGATGAATAGAGGTAGAAAAATATGAAATCTAACGATAGTACTCAATTAACACTAGAAAATTTAGAAGATGTTCCACTTACTTATGGAGCAGTGATATTAAATAAAGAAAAATTCATTGAAGTTTTATCTGGAATTGTTAATACGGACGATATGAATTCTGTAAAAAATAGGGTCATTATCTTAAAAGATATTTTAGCTAATCACAGAAAAGATCAAGAAGGGATATTAAATATTGATACTAACGGAGATACTATCCTACTTCGACGAGATGTTATTATTTCTGAATTAAATCAGATTATAGAATCTCAGACGAAGGAAAGAGCCGATTACTATTTAAAAAGATTGATAGAGGGAGCTCAAAAAGTCAAAACAAGCAAAATCAACGACATAAATCTTTTAAGGTGGAAGGAATATGGCGAAATTATTACTGATAGCCTTTGGATGTTAGGCAAAAGAGATACTTCGGGAGCACATCTTGGATGGTACTGGGGGAACTTTATCCCCCAAATTCCGCATCAAATGATGTTAAGATACACCAAAAGAGGGGATTGGGTTTTAGATACTTTTGTTGGAAGTGGAACAACCTTAATTGAATGCCGAAGATTAGGTAGAAACGGAATCGGTATAGAATTAAATACAGAAGTGGCACAGAGTGCAAAAGAATTAATTGGAAAGGAGCAAAATAGAGATAATGTGGTCAGTGAAGTAATTATTGGCGATAGTAGAACTATAGATATAAGAGAAATTTTAGAAAGATATAAAATTAATCAAGTTCAACTTCTTATTATGCACCCGCCTTATCACGATATTATTAAGTTTTCAAAAGACAAAAATGACCTCTCAAATGCAAAGAATACAGAAGAATTTTTAAAAATGTTTGGGGAAGTAGTGGATAATGCTACTTCATATTTAGAAAAAGGAAGATATTTTGCATTAGTTATTGGTGATAAATACTCCAAAGGCGAATGGATACCTTTGGGCTTTCTCTGTATGCAAGAGGTATTGAAAAGAGGATACAAGTTAAAAAGCATAATTGTAAAGAATTTTGAAGAAACAAGAGGAAAGAGGAATCAAAAGGAACTTTGGCGATACAGGGCATTAGTTGGCGGGTTTTACATTTTTAAGCATGAATATATTATGCTATTCAAGAAAAAATAGGAGATAAAACTATGCCATTATTAAGTCAAAAAGAAGTATTAAATTTAAAACTCAGTTGTATTCCATTACCGCAGTTAAAAACGTTCACTCTAAATTTAGGAATTAGTAACACTGGTTCAGCGGGAGAGATTATTAAAAGAGTTTTAGACAAGGAAATAGATGTAAAAATTGTGCAGGAATTCATAAAACAAAAATATAATGAGAAGATTCAAAAACGGAGAGAGATTATTTCTGATGAGGATTTAAAGAGAGAGTTAATGAAGGTTAAAACTTTTTCTTGGGGTGTAATTCAGGGGCAATTGGATCAAAAAATACAAACTGAATATGTAAGAAGAATTGTCCGATATGAAGAGTTGCTGAATAATGTTAGGGCGAAACTTCATGATGAGGTAACAAATTATGTAATTTGCACATGGTTTAACCATTGGACAACTGTGCTAATAGAAGAACATATAAGCACTCATTCAAAAGTAATCCCTACTATTAAAAACATAAAAGGGATTGATATTTTCTTTGATGGGCAACCATTTGATTTAAAAGTAACTTATTTACCACGCGAATATAATCCAGTAGATGCGATAAAAAATCCTTCTGAATTGGCAATCTGGCTATATGAAAATCAAGGTGCTCAAAGATTTGGGTCTGATAACCGGTTATTTGTTGTTTTGTTAGATAAAGATAATCCTGAACGAAGTTGGGAGTTAAAAAGAGATTTTGTCCTTGTATTTCAGATGATTGACAATTTCTTTAATAAGGAAACCGTTTCAAAGAAAGATGAGATTGTTTTCACTTTTGGAAGAAAAACATATACGGCAGTTACAAAAGTATTAATAATAACAAAATGAAACCGCTACTTCATATAACACAGCATAAAAGTCACAGCCCTTTTTCCAAAAGGGCTGGATCCAGCCCATTCTTTAGAATGGGCTGTGAGTTCGTGTCTTATGGCACTCACCCAAACCCAGCACTTTTTAGGTGGGCAATGCGAACCTACTTCTTGAGGAGACGATATTATAAGGGTTTCAGTGATGTGTAGAAGAAAAACGATAAAAAAGTGCTGGGCTTCTTTTATGCTGGGAACGTTATATGTAATTGGCGTGCAAATTTTAAAAAACTAGGAGGACAAAGAAATGGCCAGAAAAGTATTTTATAGTTTTTATTACAAAGAAGATAACTGGAGAGCGTCTCAAGTTAGAAGTATGGGAATTATTGAAGGCAACCAACCTGTTTCAGATAATGATTGGGAACAAATTAAAAAAGGCGGAGATGAAGCCATTAAAAGATGGATTAATCAACAACTTAATGGTAGGTCATGTACTATAGTTTTAATTGGGACAAATACAGCAGGAAGAAAATGGATAAAATATGAAATTGAAAAATCTTGGAATGACAGGAAAGGATTATTGGGTATTTACATTCATAATTTAAAAGATAAAAATGGTAACAAAAGTTACAAAGGAAATAATCCATTTGATGATTTTCAGCTTAACGGTAAACCATTGTCACAAATAGTTAAAGCCTATGATCCTCCATATTCAAATAGTAAAGATGTTTATGATTATATAAAAAACAATATAGCATCATGGGTTGAAGAAGCCATAAGTATTCGTAATAATTATTGAGAGAATAAGAATATGGAAGAAAAAAAAACTGATATCAATTCTCAGGCTGTTCAATCACATTTAAACATTACCCAGTCTGTGATACAGCGAATGGCAACGAATAGTTCTTCATGCAAAGCGTGGTGTATAACAGTAGTTTCAGCAATTTTGGTTATTGTAGCAGATAAAGGGAAATCTCAATATGCTTATATTGCAATAATACCGAATATTCTTTTTTTGGTTTTAGATACTTATTATTTAGCCTTGGAAAAAATGTTTCGCATTTCATATAACGATTTTATAAAAAAATTACATGAAAATGTGATTGACTTTTCCGATTTATTTGTAGTTATTCCAAAAGGAAACTTGATAAAAATGTTTTTTAAGTCTATTATATCATTTTCTGTTTGGCTATTCTACTTAACGCTTTTAATTATGATATTATTAGCAAAAGAAATTATACTTTGAAAGAATATGATTGAGAAGAATAACACGCCAACAACATATAACAGCGGCTATACGCCATTAAAACGGCGCATAGCCGCAAACCGTTATACGCAATGTGCGCAACGGAGGATGAAATGACTAAGACAGTTTTGATCTGCCTATTTACCTTTTTCGTAATTGTAAGCGGATGCAAGAAGGAAACTATCACAGGACCCACTGAACCGCAAGATCTTATTTCGAACGTGTCATTCGAACTCAACGGCAATCCGTCCATCGATGGTTGGATTTATTGGAGCAATGTCGACTCAATGGTTCAGTTTTCCAATGATGTACCGAACGGAGGCGGTAATTGGTCAGTCCATCTCCGGGTCGGTGATCGAGTTGTCAAATTCTTGCAGACGAAAATAGCCGCACCTACTGGACGCAATCGCTTCAGAATATCTGTATGGGCACGAAGAGGTCTCATGGAAGCCGGAGGAAGCCCAAGCGTTGCTGTTCTTTCCCTCAATGACACAACCCGAAAGATTCTCAACGTTCAGGATACAACGTGGGGATATTATGAAGCTTTCGATACGATCGACACAGTAATTGGAGATAGTCTAACGGTAAGGCTTGGTGATGGATATCTGAGTGAAACATATTTCGATCTGTGCCGCTTACAATTACTTAAATAACACTTGCGCACACTGCACATAACACGGCAAACAACGACACTCGTTTATTTGATATGGCTATGTTGAATCTCGGTAAAACAAATAGTTGTGCTCGTTCCATCCCGTCCGCCACGAAGAATGAGTCATTTATGGTGGCGGAACGGGACGTCGTTGTTTGCCGAGACGTTAGGCGAAACGGTGAAGTAAGAAGGTGAAGATATGATAGATTTTATTGTATCAATTTTTATTGTGCTTTTCGCTGTATCGGTAGTGATTGTTGCAAGAGTTATTATTAATAAGCGTAAGAGACTGTGCGAGTTAAAGAAAGAAGAAGAAAAGAAGGCACAAGAGGAGCAAAAGAAAAGATGTCAAGAAGAAAATCCTCTTAGGGAATTAGAAGAAGCCAAAGACAGCAAAGAGAAGGCAGATATAAAACAATTGGAGCCTGAGGAGAAAGAATTAGAGGTAGAATCAGAAGAGATCAAACAGGAAGAACAAGAAGAATGGCCGGAGCCAGTGAAAACGACCCCACCCAATAAAAGAGGGGGAAGACCAAGAGGCAATACAGAACAGGGATCTTCAAGTGAGACATCTCCTGAGGAGAGACCACGCCATTTGAAGCCCGAAATCATTTGTTGGAATAAAAATCGGAACTGGATTGTTTGCATAGAGGTTCCTGAAGAGATTGTATCGCCACGAGTAACTCAAAATGATGAATTACTTGAGCAGGATACTTCCGATAATACCCGTTACCATCTTAAATACCTCGAGGGTAAAGTAAAAGTTTCTTGGAACAATGGGGAACAAGAGAAAGAAATCCGTATCCCTGTTACCGAAGAAGGCAGGAATTATCTTGTTTTCAAAATGCGAAAAGATTGGCATGGATTGGGGAGGCTGGTCAAATACCCGACAACCGGCTACTATCTAATAATTGTTCCAGAAGAATGGCAACGCGACGAAAAGGCGTCAGGCTCCGCTCCTGTAGTACCAGAAAATGTTCAAGTAAACGGATATAAAGCACATTTTTTTGTCCTAAGACAGAAAAAGGATACAGATATTGCATTTATTAATGCTAAGGGTGAGCGAATCCAATTGAAGACTGGAAGCTCTCGCTTTCAACTGGTAGGGAAAGAAATATCTGATCACTCTGAGGATATGGGACCTCTTTTTGGTATAGAACCGCCCTGTATTAAAGCGGATGATAAAAGTGTATGGAATAATGTTGGAGCGATAGTATCGGGTGAAGAAGGAAGTGGTAGAAACAGGTGGCGGACACAATTTGTTCCACAAGAGGATGTAGCGGAACAGAGGATGCCTAATGAATTAACAAACCGGCGGGGGGGTTGGTATTTTGTTCGTATTTATGATAAAAACGGTGATTTAGTAGAGAGTATGGACTTTAGATTTGTTGCTGGATTGAAAGATATTCAAATAAAAAACTCTGAATGTTTACCCACATCGAATGGTTATAATGATGTTACAGTTCAATTCTTTCATCAAGCCAATTGCGAAGTTGAATTGGCTGATAAAGAGAAGCTTCCTGATTTGAAAATTTACCGGGAAGATAACCTTACAGTTGTAACTCTACCACCTAAACCTGATTATGATGAGAGTCATTGGATTTTTAGAGACGGGAATGCTAGTGTTGAGGCCACGGTTTTAATAGAAAGAGTATGGTGGAATATCGGTAGTGTCAAATCAGTCTCTGAAAGTTGGACAGACAAAATTTCCTCTTCATCTCGAGAAGAGTTTACTGCTATTACTGATAAAGCACTTTGGGTAAAATTTCCTCGTGAGAGATGGGTAAATAAAATCCATGTAGGATTTAATCCCGACAGAAACAGAGAATATAATGTGGGGGTAGAACAGAAGGAAATTGCGGTCCCATTTCGAGATTTTTGCGATGCAGAGGAAATTGGAAACAAGCAGGCGGAATGTGTAATGAAAATATGGGTTTCGCCAGAAAAAACACGTGCTTGCGAAGCTCCTGTTCTTAAGATTCCCGTTGAATTACCACCAGTAGAATTTAAACCGCAATCAGTAGGACACTCCATTCTTGAAGATAAAAAATATAGTAAAATTAAAGCAATTATCAAATGTCCTGGTAGATATCACCTTAAAAAACATCGTCAGGGTAAAGGTTTTAGTAGAAGGGAAATTGAAGGCGCAGGATTAACTATGGATAAGGTGAAACGATTGCGTATACTTTATGATAAAAGAAGAAAATCATCACATTCGTGGAATATAGAAAAGCTAAAATCTATAATAGGAAGTAATAGACATGGCTCAGATTGATCCCGTGGAATTATCTAAACAAGTTGAGGAGAGATACAGGCGCTATCTCAAGACAACTTTCTACTTTAAAGATCCGGATCTCCGAAGATCATTTCAGGAAGCTTTAGACTTTGGTCACTTGAGGAAAGGTCCGTATCTTGAGGCTACCCCAGTTTTCAAGCGTGGGAAAAAAGCAAAGGAACTCTTTAAAGAACTACTCCCCAATCCACCAGATGAAGGATTCTTAAAAGCTTTACAAGGTAACAGGCATCTCTTCTTACATCAGGAAAGAGCAATTCAGAAAGTATTTGGTGAGTCACATAATGTAGTTGTTACGACAGGCACAGCCAGTGGAAAAACAGAGGCTTTTCTATATCCAATTCTTCTTCACCTATATAAGGAATTCCAAGCAAGGCAATTAGGACCTGGTGTGCGTGCTCTAATACTGTATCCAATGAATGCACTGGCTAATGATCAGCGAGAACGGCTTGGAGAGATTTGCAAGAGACTTCAGGAAGCAGGTTCACAATTTAGATTCACATTCGGTCAATATATAGGTGAAACGCCAGAAGATGAAAATGACTCACAGCGCCACGCACGAGATCACATCAACAATCGACTCCAGGGTGAACTTGTCTTACGCAAGGAAATGCGACAAAATCCACCCCATATCCTGCTAACCAATTACTCTATGCTGGAATATCTTCTTATTAGACCAGATGATAGCCCTCTTTTTGATAATGGATGCGCTCAGTGGTGGACATTTCTTGTAATAGATGAAGCCCACCAGTACAGGGGATCTAAAGGTATTGAAATGGGAATGCTCATTCGGCGATTAAAAACAAGACTTAGAGAAGGCGGTCGCACGGGACCCTTCAGATGCATTGCTACAAGTGCAACGATTGCAGGTGGAGAAAGTGATAAACCACTCGTAGCAAAGTTCGCCAGCGACTTGTTTGGGGAGAATTTTTTGCAAGAGGATGTCATTTTAGAAGAAACAGAGGCAATCCCTGATTCGGGCAGAGAAAAATTTTCTCCGGATGAATATCGATTACTAAAACAGGCACTTGAATCAGGCTCTAAACAAAATTTATTAGAAATTGCTCATCGCTATACACTGACTATTCCTGAAGATCTGGATGTAGCTAAAGGTGTCGGTTACCTTCTTCAACATGACCGCCGTTCAACCAGGCTTCGACAAGTTATTACAACACAGTCTAAAGAGGTTGCTGAACTTGCTGATGAAATATTCTCAGATTTGCCCAAAGAAAAACGAATTAAAGCTTTATCCGAACTCGTTGACTTGTTAATAAAGGCTAAGGATCCTTCATCAAACTCACCACTCCTTTCTGCACGATACCATCTATTTCTCCGTTCACTTGAAGGCGCCTTTATTTCTTACAATCCTCACAAGCGTCTATTCCTTGAACGGCGTAGCCAAGATGAAAATGGTGCTGTATTTGAAATTGCCCTCTGCCGGGAATGTGGTCAACACTACCTTGTTGGCAGGCTTACCGGCGGTAGGCTCCAAGAGGCTATACGGGACCCAGGTCACCCAGATTTTGGAGCAACATTCTTTCGCCCTGTTAAAGGTGAGTCTGAAGAAAGCGATGAAGAAGATACCGGAGCCAAAAGGAAAATATTCAAACTTTGCACCGTGTGTGGCGCGATGGTGCAGGACAATCAGAGAAATAACGAATTGAGTTGTGGCCACACAAACACAATCCTCGTTGAACAACAAGAAGGTGCAGAAGAAAGAGAGGATCAGGTTCCAAAGTGTGGTGCGTGCGGATATAGCGCACCAGATCCTGTACGGGAGGTAATTCATGGCACCGACGGTCCTCATGCTGTAATTGCTACTACACTATATCAAAATCTTCCGAAAGATAGAAGGAAGGTGCTTGCCTTTGCAGATGGCCGTCAGGAAGCCGCCTTCTTTGCATGGTATCTTGAAAACTCGTATGAAGACATTCTCAATCGGAATCTGATTCTTAAGGCTGTAAATAAATTAAAGCCACATACAAACGAGGGAATTTCTCTGCGCGAACTGGCGACTGAACTGCGCAATATTTACCGTGAAGACAATCTCTATCCACCTGCGATGGGGGATCTCGAACTTCGACAAAAGGCTTGGCTTAGTCTCTATCGTGAGTTTCTCACAGATGAGCCGAGAATTTCTCTTGACGGTGTCGGGCTTCTCAGGTGGTATATCAAGTGGCCAGAAAATTTTAAGATCCCAGACATCCTCTTTTCTCCTCCTTGGTCTTTGAACGAACAGGAAGCACGAGGCCTGATTTTTATTCTCCTGAACTTTATGAGAGAAGATAAAGCAGTGGAGTTGCGGACAGCTGACGATGTTTCCTTAAATTGGAACGATCTTAATATTCAGGCATCTCAGATGCGTGTCCGAATAGGTCCTCCTCGAACACAAAGGGGAGTCCGAAGTTGGGATGGTAAAACCGGTAAGAGGGCTCAGTTTCTCAGTAAAGTCCTAATCAAAAAAGGTGTGCCGAAAGAAGAAGCTGTAAAGAAGTCAGTAGAAGTTCTTCGTGCTATCTGGGAAGCATTCAGAGAAAGTGATGATTCACTTGCATCACAGGACCGGTTTTTACTCTCTGTTAACGATGCCCGCAGGTTGAATCCAGATTGGTGGAGGGCTTTCCCAATTTTAGATGAAGATATTATTTTCCAGTGTGATACCTGTGCACGCCTCCAAACCGTTTCTGTAGGAGGAGTTTGCATACGCCATAAATGTTCAGGCAGTGTTCAAAAAATCAAACGAAAAGAATTAGAGGCGAACCATTATCGGTTGCTTTACGAAGATAATCTGCCGGGAGTATTAAGAGTGGAGGAACACACGGCACAGATTGACAAAGAGAAGGCAAGAGAATTCCAAAGGGAATTTAAAACGGGAAGAATCCCCATTCTAAGTTCGTCTACTACCTTTGAATTAGGGGTTGACCTTGGTGACTTAGATATCATTTTCTTGCGTAATGTCCCACCAGAGACATTTAACTATGCTCAGCGAGTGGGACGATCTGGAAGGCGTAGCGAGTTTCCAGGATTTGCGATTACCTTTTGTCGCCGTAATCCCCATGACTTATACCACTTTGCTGAACCAGATAATCGAATTCTTAAAGGAACTATTCGCCCCCCAGTAGTTAGCTTGAAAAATGAGAAGATTATCCTCCGACACATAGTTGCCACAGTTCTTTCTTCCTTTTTCAGGAATTTTCCTGACCGATTTAAGAGCGTTGAAAGTTTATTTGAAGATCTTGAAAATCCTTCGGGAGTCAGTGCTCTCTCTGACTTTCTACAAAAACATAAGGACAAACTGGAAACCTCATTGATGGATATTGTGCCAACAGAGGTCGTGGATAAGATTGGACTAAATAATGGTCAATGGATTGAGAATATTGTTGGAACTGAGAGTAGATTTGCACTTGCCGAGGCAGAGGTTTCAAGCGATTTTAAGACTGTGAAAAAACTCCAACGCGATTTCGCCGATAGAGAAAATTACTCCAGCGCTAAGTGGGCAAAGCTAAGGGCAGAAACTATTGCTAGCGAAGATGCCCTATCTTTTCTCTCACGAAAAGCTATAATCCCGAAATATGGTTTCCCGGTAGATGTGGTAGAATTAGACCCTCATAGAACACAGCAAACCTCAGAATCTCTTGAAGTCCTTCTTCAAAGAGACCTTTCTATTGCTATCGCAGAATTTGCTCCAACAAGCAAATTGGTTGCCAATAAGAAAGAATGGATTTCATATGGACTCAAGAAAGTAGCGGAGAAAGAATGGCCGCGAAAGTTCTATCGCAGGTGTCCCCAGCATAACTTGTTCATTTCTTGGATTCCGGGGCAAATAGTGCCTTCAGAAAAGTGCTGCAATTCTGCTATAGAGGGAATTTATCTTATTCCGCAATTTGGATTCATGACAAATCGTGAGAGACCTAAAAAACCAAAAGGACGCACACCACGAATCTTTACTACTCGGCCTTATTTTATAGGACATTTAATCAAACCAAATCTTGGTGAACTTGATTTTGGGCCAATTCGACTCACAAAAGCTTCTCCAGGTTTGATGGTCATTCTATGTGAAGGACGGAGAGGTGGAGGTTTCTATATCTGCGGTGAATGCGGGGCTGGATTTCGCGAGAGAAAAGGTTCGCATGAAAACCCTTATGGTGAAAACTGTTCTGGCACTCTTGAGCGAGTTTCTCTTGGGCACGAATTTATCACCGATGTCCTTCAGATTCGGTTTCTCTTACCCCAAGGCAATACCGAGAGTATATGGTTCGGATACTCTCTTGCCTATGCTTTGGTCGAGGGAGCTGCTGAGGTTCTGGAAGTCCCCTCAACCGACTTAAGCGCAACAGTAGCCTATGAAAGTGAGAGTTTAATCCCTCCTCTTATTATCTACGACAATGTACCAGGAGGTGCAGGACTTGTTGCTCGCCTCGAAGATAAAGAGGTAATCCACGCTTGTATAAAAGCCGCACTTGATAGGGTCATTGGTAGGTGTGGGTGTGGTGAGAATGATAGTTGTTACGGGTGTCTTCGAAGTTACCGAAATCAGTTTGCACATCAGCACTTGAAACGTGGGCTAGTCTTCCACTATTTAGAGAGAATCTTGAAAGAATGGAAGGAATGAAAATATTACTTTTGAACATTCGCCACCGCATCGCCTAACACAGCATAAAAGGTTCGTGCCTTACGACACTCACCCAAATTCCGTCTTCGGCGGAACTTCTTTTATGCTGGGAACGTTAGCGGCAATGCCTGAATGATTCTAAAATGTAAGGAGATGGTCAAATGGATAAATTAGTGCATGTTAAAGCAACGCCAATTGTTTTGAAAAATCATCCTGAGTATGATGAACAGTGGCTAAAAAAGGTAATTATGGAGGATCCATCCATCTTAGGTCTTGGTGACTTAATTGTTAAGGATGTTGAGCGAATACAGCCAAAAGCAGGAAGACTTGATTTACTTCTATATGATCCTGAAAATGAGAAACGATACGAAATAGAAATAATGTTAGGTAGAATCGATGAAAGTCACATAATAAGAGTAATTGAATACTGGGATATTGAGCGAAAGCGTTTTCCGAACTATGAACATTGTGCTGTTGTAATTGCAGAAGATATAACAACTCGGTTTTTAAATATTATATCTTTATTCAATAATACAATTCCTATAATAGCAATACAACTCAATGCCCTTAAGGTTGGAGATCAACTCATTTTGAATTTCACAAAAATCTTGGATGAAGTAACCATCGGAGAGGAGGAGGAAGAAGTCATTGAAAAAGCGGATAGAAGCTATTGGGAAAACAAGGGATCTCATGAATCGGTAAAATTGGTTGATGATTGTATCATTAAAGAGTTCGATCCGGGCTATTCTCTAAGTTACAACAAACATTATATTGGTCTACAAAAACGCGGTCGCCTAAACAATTTTGTTCTGTTTAGAGCAAAGAAAAAATTTGTGAGAGCTGAAGTGCGTTTAACTGATATGGATTTGTACAAAAATATACTGGAAGAAAAGGACATCGAAATTATATCGCTTGAGAAAAGAACTGATAGAATAAAATTCAGAATAACAAAAGTAGATATTGATAATAGTTGTGACACATTGAAGTAAATTTTTGAAACTGCATATAAGGAGTGGAGTGAATCGTAATGCAGACACAGTCGCTCACAAAGCATAAAAGGTTTATCCTTCGGGTTTACCCCAAATTCTGTCTCCTGCGGAACATCTTTTATGCTGTTGACGTAATACGCAATTGGTTTGTTGCTTGCTGTGATTCAAGAGGTGTAATTGCAATTAAAACTTTCAGTGTTTTATGCTTAGTATGCTTGACGCTTGTTGCGTGTAAAGATGAAACTACAAACGTTCAAAATTCTCTCCAACTTACACTCACTATTCAAAAAGATACATCTCAGACCGGCTACTCTTGGATATACTACCTACATTCTAATTATGATATCATTCTTGATTCTGTTGTGTGTTCCTATCCTTCCGGAAGTTCTTGTGGCCGGCAGTACTGGTCATTTGGATTATCAGTAACATCGGGTGTTCCCACCAATGTTTGGGGAGAATTCTGTTCGTTTAGTGAATACCCGAACTTCATAGGTATTCGACGGCAATCAATTTTCGGTAGTCGCATTCAAGGCACAGCCGTCAAATTCTCGCGAACTATAGAGGTTATGAACAAGTGAAGTTCACGCAAACCAACTGCACATAACAGCAGTAACAACGATACTCGATTTTATTGAGATGGATTATTATACTCGTTCAATGTGCCACCTCACAGAAAATTGTTCGTTTATAGTTCGTCGGCACACTGAGTTGCTGCTATACACGTTATGTGCAATGTGCACAAGACATTCTAAAAAAGAAGGGTACAAAATATGAACAGAATATTTTTGTATTCCACATTTATCCTGCTCATCATCGGCGGATGCAAGCAGGACAT
>CALCJK010000019.1 GCA_937967455.1 uncultured bacterium
TATCTTAATGGGTTCCCGCTCTTTTTACGAAGGCTGGGATTCTAACAGACCAAACCTTCTTTTATTTGTAAATATCGGAGTTGGAAGCGACGCCAAAAAATTTGTTCTGCAGTCGGTTGGCAGAGGTGTCCGAATAGAACCAGTGAAAAATCAAAGAAGACGACTTCAGAATTTGTTCAATGCAAAAGAAGTAGAAAAGCAATTATTCAATAAAGTTAAAAATCTGATTTTGCCGATTGAGAGTTTGTTTGTTTTTGGCACTAATGCTGAAAATCTGAGAGAAATAATCAAAACACTGAAAGAAGAAAAACAAGACAAGAGTTTAGGCGAAGTGTTTATAGTGAATCCCGAAGCACAAAAACGGCTTCTTTTGGTGCCGGTTTATAAAACCGCAGAGAGAATTTTTGCCGAGGAAAGTGAACCACAAAAATATTCTATTAGCAAGAATGATTTTGAGATTACACAAAAGTTTTATGATTACTTAAGTGATAAAATCGCTTTGGTTAAATATGATTGCGAAGTAAAGGTTTTGAAGAAAGCAAAGGAAAGTTTTGACGAAAAAGAGCGATACTACGATTTTGGCGAGAGAAACTCTCTTTTTGAGCCGGAGTTGATTCTTGAGCGGATTTTTAACTACCTCGGAGTTAAGAGCAAAGAGTTTGATAAGTTTAAGAAGTTGGAAAATGAAATCGTGCATTTTAAAAAGGTTAGGTTTAGCGGCGAAGAACTTAACAAAATTTCAACAAAGATACAGCAGGTTAAAAACTATCCTGAAAAAGAAAAGCATCTCCAACAACTAAAATTAGAGTTTGAAGAACATAAAGACCTTGATAAATACACCTCCGAGGTTCAAAATTTAGAGAAAAAATATGTTAAAGAATCAGCATACGAATACGATAATCAAAAAATCAAAATCAAGTATCTGGCTAACCATTATTACCTTCCGGTGATAGTTTCAGAAACAGAGAAAATTGATTATCTTAATCACATTATAAATGTTGACAGCGAGGTAAAATTTATTGAACAACTAGAAGAATATCTTGCCAATCCCGATAATGTCTTTTCACATTTTGACTGGTGGATGTTTTCCAAACTTGACCAAACACTGGACGAGGTTTATATACCTTATTACAACCCAAAAGAAAATAACATCGCCAATTTCAAGCCGGACTTTATCTTTTGGGCGCAGAAAGGCAGACGATACTTGATTTTGTTTGTTGACCCGAAGGGTACCGAACATGCGGACGGCTACAGAAAGATTGACGGGTATTCAAGGATATTTGAGATTGAACAAAATGGAAAAAAACAAATTAGAGAGTTTTCATACAATGGACTTAGTATATATGTAAAACTGTTGCTTAAGCCAGCAAAAGGTGGGATTGCTGCTGTACCAGAACCCCAGAGAGAATACTGGTTTGACAACTTTGTTGATTTTGCAAATAAAATAAATCAATAAAATAACACCTTCCTTTTTGTTTTTACTCAATAAATTTATTAGTTTTGTTAAATAAATTGGTCAAATTTTGCACATCAATAAAAAATAAATAATTGGTGAATCAATGAACAAAACTAAATTTACTAGCGAATTTTTAACCGATGCTCAACTTCGCGCTGAAATAGAAAAATGCGAATACTGTGAGGAAAAACCTTGCAAAGAAGCCTGCCCTGTAGATTGCTCACCTGCTGATTTTATAATGGCTGTTAAAGTTGGTGAACCTTCCGATTATAAACGTTCAGCCGCTCACATTATGGGTAATAATCCACTCGGCGGTGTTTGTGGTGCTGTTTGCCCGGATCGTCATTGTATGAGCGCCTGCGTTCACCTTAAGTTCGACTCGGCTGTAAATATCCCGGCTGTACAAGCAGCAATTATAGAAAGAGCAAAGTACCTGAATGCTATGCCTGAGTTTGATGTATCTCCATTAAACGGAAAAAAAGTTGCAATCTTTGGTGCTGGTCCTACAGGACTTGGTGCAGCTGCTCTCCTTGGGCAATTGGGATATAAAGTGGACCTCTTCGATGAAAAAGGAAAAGCAGGTGGTATGTGTAATCTTATTCCTGAATCCAGATTGTCTAAAAAAGTCCTTGAATCTGATTTAGAATTTTTATTCTCACTCGGAAAAATTTCAGTAAAGAAAGGAAAATGGAATAGCAAACCCGTCAAAGGTTATGATGCTGTGCTTGTTACAACTGGACTTGATAAAGCATTTCTTCCTGAAATCAAAGGCAGCGAATATGCTGTGGATTGGATTGAGTTTCTTGAAAATTCATCTAAGTACCGTTTAAAAGGTAAAAATGTAGCAATAGTTGGAGGCGGTGCGGTCGCACTCGACTGTGCAGAAATTGCTAAGGAGCGAGGAGCTACTCGTGTTGAGATATTTGCACTCGAAAAATGGAACGAAATGCCTTTAACTGCAAAAGAGAGAGATACAATCAAAAGATTAGAAATTGAAGTTAATGGACGCATCCGCATCACTGAAATTTTGGTTAAGAATAAACATATCACTGGTGTTAAAACCATTAAAGTCGTATTACCCGATGGTAAAAAATTTCATCCAAGAAATGTAATCGACTTAAAAGGAAGCGAACAAATACAATCGAATATTGATTTTGTAATTATAGCAGCAGGCGCAGTTTCTTCAATTAAAAAAGATAATCTGAAAGGAGTTTTTTACGCTGGCGATTTAGTTCAAGGACCTACTACTGTTGTTGAAGCTGTTGCAATGGGTAAAAATATTGCACGAGAAATAGATGCTTTTGTATTTAAAAAATCGAAAATCAAACTACCAAAGAATGATAAACCAACAAAGAGTAGAATTATACTGCCCGGTCGTAAATTAATACCAGTTCCCCTTGAAACTGATTTCTTTGGCAGGAAAATACTCTCACCTTTCTTGCTTTCTGCTGCTCCACCAACAGATGGATATGCACAAATGAAAAAAGCTTACGAAGCTGGTTGGGCTGGCGGAATAATGAAAACAGCATTTGATAATGTACCGATTCATATTCCATCTGAATATATGTTTGCATTCTCAAAATCAACTTATGCAAATTGCGATAATGTATCAGGTCATCCGCTTGATAGAGTTTGCCGTGAAGTCGAAAAATTAATTAAAGAGTATCCCGATCGACTTACAGCTGCATCAACTGGCGGACCTGTTACAGGTGATGATGAACATGATTCAGCCGCTTGGCAGTCGAACACAAAAAAACTTGAATCAGCTGGAGCTATGGCAATAGAGTACAGCCTGTCCTGTCCGCAAGGTGGCGACGGAACAAAAGGTGATATTGTTTCCCAAGACCCTGAACTAACTGCCAAGATTATAGATTGGGTGATGCAGGTAAGCGATCCGGAAATTCCAAAATTATTTAAACTTACTGCAGCGGTCACCTCAATTTATCCAATTATCACGGCTATAAAAGAAGTGTTTGCAAAGTATCCGAATAAAAAAGCTGGTGTTACGCTTGCGAATACTTTCCCAACACTTGCATTTCGTAAAGGACAAAAAACTTCGTGGGAAGAAGGCGTTGTAGTTGGTATGAGCGGTGAAGGCGTTCTACCAATCTCATACTTGACACTTGCAAATGTATCAAAGTTAGATGTTTTTGTTTCAGGAAATGGCGGTCCAATGGATTACAAAGCAGCTGCTAATTTTCTGGCGCTCGGCGCAAAAAATGTGCAATTCTGTACAATCGTAATGAAGTACGGTTATAAAATAGTAGACGATCTGCATTCAGGATTAAGTTATTTAATGCTGGAAAGAGGTATAAAATCGGTTTCTGAACTAATAGGTCGAGCTTTGCCAAATCCAATAACTGGATTTATGGAGTTGCCTTCCACAAAAAAAATATCTGCAGTTGTACCGGAATTATGTGAGCATTGTGGTAACTGCACAAGATGTCCGTATCTGGCAATCCAACTTGATGAAAATAAAATCCCCGTTACAGATCCATCGAAATGTATTGGATGTTCGATATGTGTACAGAAATGTTTTGCTGGAGCTTTATATATGCGCGAAAGAACTAAAAAAGAATTAAAACTACTCGTAGAGGCATAATATGACAATCTTAATTAAAAACGGAATCCTCATCACACTTGGTGAAAGTAATCGAGTCCTTTATAACCACAGTTTATTAATTGAAAATGGATTAATTAAGAAAATAGCTCCAACAAATTCTTTTACTGGAACATACGATAAGGTTATTGATGCATCAGGTAAAGTTGTAATGCCAGGTTTTATAAATTCACATATGCACTTTTACTCGACACTGGTTCGAGGTTATGGGAAAGCAGCTCCATCTAAAGATTTTAACGAAGTACTGAATAATCTTTGGTGGAGATTGGATAAAAAATTAGTTCTGGAGGATTGTTATTACAGCACACTTATTCCAGCACTTAATGCAATCAGACGTGGAACTACAACATTGATCGATCATCATGCGAGTCCGTTTGCTATTACTGGTTCGCTGGAACAAATTGCTAAAGCAGTAAGGCAAGTCGGTTTGCGTGCTTCTTTGTGTTACGAAGTTTCAGATCGTGATGGCGAAGAAATCGCAAATGAGGGTATTGAAGAAAATGTTAACTTTATAAAAAAGTGTAATAAAGAATCAGATAATAAGTTAAAAGCTTTATTTGGTTTGCATGCTTCATTTACAATTGGCGATAAGACACTTGAAAGAGCTGCAAATCTTGGGAAAGAACTTGGTGCTGGATTTCATGTTCATACAGCAGAAGCTGCTTCGGATCAAGTTCATTGCGAATCAAATCATAAAATGAGAGTGGTTGAGAGATTTAATAAATTTGGAATATTAGGTGAGAAATCAATTGCTGCACATTGCGTCCACATTAATGAAAAGGAGATGGAAGTTCTTGAAGAAACGAAAACTGCAGTTGCACATAATCCTCAATCTAATTTGAATAATGCAGTTGGTATTGCTGATATAATCAAAATGCAGAATAAAGGTGTCCTTGTCGGACTTGGCACAGATGCTATGACAGTAAATATGATGGAGGAGGTAAGAGTAGCTCTGTGGGCTCAACATCTCTATCAAAAAAATCCGGGTGTTGGTTTTGTTGAAGCTCTCTCAACTCTACTTTTCAACAATTCAAAAATCGCCAATCGATATTGGAATCCACATATTGGAGAACTTAAAGAAAATTATGCTGCAGATGTTATCTTGATTGATTATCTCCCACCAACTCCATTTGATGAGTCAACATTTTTAGGTCATTTTGCTTTTGGGATTTCACAATCTTCTGTGGATACTACAATTGTAGATGGAAAGATTTTGATGGAAAATAAACAGCTAAAAGTAGATATCGATGAAGCGGAGGTAAGTGCACGTGCAGCTGAATGCGCTAAAAAATTGTGGGATAGAATGTAAACACATCTATTATAAATGACAATTAATGAACCGTCACTATAAAATTAATTAAGGTATACTAATGTCAAAAATAATCAAACAAATAAATACTGAAGTAGTAAGACGAACAGCAAAGCGGTGCAAAGAAAAGGGAATCGTAATTCCTACTTTCAAGCAAATGCGAGATCCTGAAACAATACCTGATGAAATCAAATCAAAACTTCCCAATGTTGGATTATGGGATGTTAATCCACTAAATCTTTTCCGTGTAACCTGGAAAAATGATATTAAGACTGGCTTATTCGGTGGAGTGAATTATCTTGAAATCCCTAAAGAAATTACAGGGGTCAAAGCGCGTATCATTGGACTTGTGGGAAAATATTTCCCGACCGGGGCGCACAAAGTAGGTGCTTCATTTGGTTGCCTTGTACCTCGACTTGTTAGCGGCGAATTTGATCCGGAAGTTCATAAAGCTGTTTGGCCTTCGACGGGAAATTACTGTCGTGGGGGCGCTTTTAATTCTGTATTGCTTGGTTGTACACCAATTGCAATTCTTCCCGAAGAAATGTCGAAGGAAAGATTTGCCTGGTTAAAACAAATCGGTGCTGAAGTAATTGCAACTCCAGGATGCGAGTCGAATGTAAAAGAGATTTACGATAAATGCTGGGAACTCCGGAAAGATCCTACAAATATTATTTTTAACCAATTTGATGAATTTGGGAATTCTATCTGGCATTATAATGTTACCGGTCCTGCAATTGATGAGGTTTATGGATACATTGGAAAAGAAAATTATAATATAGCAGGATTTGTTTCAGCTACAGGTTCTGCAGGTACTATCGCTACAGGTGATTATTTAAAAAAGTTATATCCCCAACTTAAAATTGTAGCAAGCGAAGCATTGCAATGCCCAACACTATTAATGAATGGTTTTGGTGGACATCGTATTGAAGGAATTGGAGATAAACATGTGCCATGGATTCACAACGTCCGAAACACTGATGCTGTTGTCGCAATCGACGATGAAGATTGTATGCGGATTCTGCGACTCTTTAACGAAGATGAAGGTAAGAAGTATATTTCAAGTTTAGGATTACCAGAAGATGTAACATCAAATCTTGAACTTTTAGGAATATCAAGTATAAGTAATCTGTTAAGCTCTATTAAAACAGCAAAATATTTTGAGTTGTCCGAAAAGGATGTGATATTTACTATATTTACAGATTCTTTTGATATGTATCGTTCACGATTAAATGAACTTCAGGATTTGTACGGGAAATATAATCTCATCAATGCTGCTAAAGATCATTCAGCATCTATTCTTCATCAAAGCATAGATTACTTTAAAGAGCTAACATATTATGATAGGAAAACAATACATAACTTAAAATATTTTACATGGATTGAACAACAGGGTAAATCAATTGAAGAGTTGAACGAACAATGGAATCCAGAATACTGGCATAATATATTAGAGGAGGAGGTAAAATATTTTGATAAGCTAATAATTGAATTTAATCAGTTAATTAAAAAATCATAAAGGGTAAATATGGAAATTGATCACAAAAAGATTTTAGAAGAATCAAAAAAGAACGAAAGAGCTGTCACGAAATTTTTGAGAGATATTATTGCAATAAAATCCATTAGTAGTCAGGAAAAAGATGTAGTTTACAGGATTAAAGAAGAGATGGAAAAAATTGGGTATGATGAAATTATTATTGACGGAATGGGAAATATACTAGGTAGAATTGGAAATGGTAAACATATTATTGCAATGGATGCCCATATCGATACAGTTGATGTTGGTAATTTAGAGAATTGGACTGTTGATCCGTTCAAAGGTGATTTGAAAGATGGAATAATTTATGGTAGAGGCGCTTGCGATATGAAAGGTGCTATGGCAGCGCTTGTATATGGTGGTAAAATTATTAAAGATTTAAATCTTCAAGATGATTTTACACTTTATATTGTTGGAAGTGTACAGGAAGAAGATTGTGATGGACTTTGCTGGCAGTATATAATTAATGAGTTAAAATTAAAACCTGAAATTGTTGTAATTGCCGAACCAACTAACCTGGGTGTATATCGTGGACATCGTGGAAGAATGGAAATTGAAGTCAGAGTTAAAGGGATATCCTGCCATGGTTCTGCTCCTGAAAGGGGCGATAATGCTATTTATAAAATTGCACCAATAATTCTTGACATTCAAAAACTAAATGATAGATTAACTGGCGAAGCATTTCTTGGTAAAGGCACTGTAACTATTTCTGAAGTTCGTTCAACATCTCCATCTCTTTGTGCCGTTGCCGATTCAGCAACAATTCATCTTGATCGCCGACTTGCTGCAACTGAAACTTGGGAACTGGCTGTTCAACAAATTCAGGAACTTGAAAGTGTTAAAAAAGCTAACGCAGAGGTTGTAGTTTTAGATTATGCAGTTCCAAGCTGGAAAGGATTGGTCTATCCAACAAAAAAATATTATCCAACCTGGCTTTTACCGGAAAATCATCCAGCTTTAATTGCTGGTGCGAAAACATACGAAAGACTCTTTAACGAAAAGCCCATAATAGGTAGATGGGTATTTAGCACAAATGGAGTTTCTATAATGGGTAGATATGGAATACCATGTGTTGGTTTTGGACCAGGAAATGAAATTTACGCACATATGGCTACCGAACAAATTCCAGTTGAACATCTTGTAAAAGCAGCTGCCTGGTATGCAGCATTTCCATTTGAATATTTGTCAAAAGTAAAATAAAAGTAAGGAAAAATATTATATGCCAACAAAATTACCCAAACTTCCAAACAGTTTACGTGGAAGAGATTACATTGAAACAAAAGATTGGACAGTCAAAGAAATTGAACTTGCACTTAAAACTGCAAGCGATTTGAAAAAAATGTTCAAGCAGGGCAAGCCACATCGCTATCTGCCCGATAAAACAATTTTCCTCTTTTTCTTTGATAAGTCGACAAGAACTCGAAATTCATTTGAAGCAGGTGCAACTCAATTGGGTGCACACGCACATTTTATTGCAGCCGAAACATCTCAGGTTGCACATGGTGAGTCGCCAAAAGATATGGGAATAATATTATCGAGTTATGGACATGCAATAGCAATTCGTCACGATTTGGTTCCCGGTGAAGGAAATAAATATATGCGCGAAGTTGCAAAGTGGGCAAATGTTCCAGTGTTAAATATGCAATGCGACGTAGATCATCCATTCCAAACTCTCGCCGATTTAATGACAATTAGAGAAGAATTTGGAAAAAATCTAAGGGGTCTGAAAATTGCTGTCAGCTGGGCTTACGCTCCAAGTTATGCAAAACCTATGTCGGTGCCTCAGGGTTTAATCACATTAATGCCTCGCTTTGGACTTGATGTAGTTCTTGCACATCCACCAGAATACAAACTTATGAATAGCGAGCTTGAATATGCAAAGCGTGCCGCAAAAGAAAACGGAACAAAATTCGAAATAGTGGATAATATGGAAGAAGCTTTTAAAGATGCTGATATTGTTTATCCCAAATCCTGGGGAATTGAATCACTATTCCATAAACCTGAAGAAGCTCTAAAGCTCTCAAAAAAATACAAAAACTGGATCTGCGATGAGAAGAAAATGAAACTTACAAAAAAACATTCAATCTATATGCATTGCCTGCCTGCAGATCGCGGATACGAAGTTACTGATGAAGTTATTGACGGACCACATTCTCGCGTTTTCCCCGAAGCAGAAAACAGATTACATACCTGTAAAGCAGTAATGGCGTTAACTATGTGAGTTTTTTGGAATCTTAATTTTATTTAAACAGATAACTAGAGTTTACTCGGTTATCTGTTTTTTATTATTTTGAAGTTCATTAATACTTAATTAAATTTAACATAAATGCAAAGATATGATAATACATACTGTATCATTCTTGCAGCTGGTGAATCTGCTCGTATGGGATATCCAAAAGCCCTCTTGAAATTTCAAAATACTTCTTTTCTTGAACATTTGATAAATCTTATTAAATCTGCTGGTATTTTAAATCTGATAGTTGTTTTAGGATATGATGCAGAAAAAATTGTAGATTTATTAAATTTAGAAAAAATTAAGAAAGATTTAAATATAAAATTTTTGGTTAATAAAGATTATCAGAAAGGGCAATTATCTTCGGTTCAGACAGCAATTCGAGCACTTCCCAAAAATGTTGAGGCTATAATTTTATTACCTGTCGATAGGCCCTTAATTTCAAAAGATATTGTGAAAAAAATCTTGGAAAAATATTTTGAAACTAAATCAAAAATTGTAATTCCAACTTTTGAAGGTAAAAGAGGTCATCCAGTATTGTTTTCATCAACTGTGCTTAATGATTTAATGAATGCACCTCTTGATATCGGAGCTCGTTATGTTGTCTGGAATAATTCGGCAGATCTGATAGAGGTCCCTACCATGGATTCCGGGATTTTAATAAATATTGATACACCTGAAGATTATAAAAAATATATAATGGAAGATTAACAATGGAAAATATATATAAAAAACTTGTGGACTATCTTGAAGCCAATCATAAAGCAATGCTAGCAACAATAATATGGACTTCTGGTTCTACACCAGCGCCAGCACAATCAAAAATGTTGCTTTCAATCAACGGTGAGAGAATTGCTGGTACAATAGGTGGAGGATGTATAGAAGGTGATATTATGCACAGGACTGCTGCACTTGAGGATAAGAACAAAGCTACAATTTTATATTTTGAACTGGATGAAGTTGAGAAAGAATCAGGCTTAATATGTGGCGGTTCACTAAAAGTATTACTGGAGCCAATAACTCAGGATTTTATAGAATTATTTAGTATTTTAAGCAAAAGAATTGAACAGGGGCAAAATAGTGTTCTTGTCACTGAATATTTAGAAGAACAGCCAACTATTAAAAACCTCTTTGATGAAAATTTTTCTTTACTTTGCGGTAAATCAATAAGTAAAGATTTAAAGATTGAATCACCATTTCTCAAACAAGTTACATATATTCTGCAGCAAAAGGATTCGCTTTATATCTTTGAGCCAATAGAAGGTAAGATTCCGCTATTCGTCTTTGGAGGTGGTCATGTTGGTGCGGCAATTTCAAAGTTTGCAAGCAGTTGCGGTTTTTCAGTTACCATAGTTGATGACAGAACTGAATATACTGATAAAATAAAATTTCCTGAAACTGATCGAACAATTTGTTTACCATTTAGAGATATATCAGATGAAATTGGAATAAATGAAAATTCATTTGTAATTATAGTAACTCGAGGACATTCGTTTGATGAGTTAGTACTTGAAAAAGTTATTAACTACGATCCAAAATATATTGGAATGATTGGAAGTAAAAAGAAAGTAATTGTTACCTACCAACATTTAATAAAAAAGGGAATCAGTAAAGAAAAACTAAAAAAGGTATATGCGCCAATTGGCCTCGATATTGGTGCAGTATCTGTAGACGAAATTGGTATAAGTGTAGTTGCAGAGCTAATAAAAGTTCGTAGAAAAGAAACAGCAGAATGTGTTGAGCATAAAAAGCTAAAAAATATACCAGAAACCTAACAAAGAAATAAAATTGCTACGCCTGTAACTGCTATAATTGCACCCGCTAAAGATCTAAATGAGATTGTTTCTTTATGAAAAAATTTTAAAAGTGGAAGCATAAGAACGGGAACTAACGCCATAATTGTAGCCGCTATTCCTACCTTTGAAAATTCAATAGCAATCATACTAAGTGTTATTCCAAGAAATGGTCCAAGGAACGAACCTAATAGTGTATATTTAAATGCAATTTTATCTTTTTTCATTGCTGTAATAGGATTTTTAAACCTTCCTGATAGGATTGCAAGTGGTGTTAAAGTAATAATTCCGGCTACAATTCTTATGAATGCAGCGATAAATCCATTTATCTCACCTTCGGTAAACGCAAATTTTGCAAATATGAGCGAAATACCCTGACCAATTGCTGCAAGTAAAGCAAAGAGGTATCCTGATTTCAAAATGTTTCTTGATTCTGAAGTTTTTCTTTCTGTTACAACAAAAATAATCCCGGTGATTGTTATTATCATACCCAGCAAATCTAATAGCGATAAACTTTCTGATAAAAAGTAAAATGCAATAATTGCACTCACAGCAGGAGATAAGGACATAAATAGCATTGTTAATCGTGCACCCAGGCATTGATATGCTTTAAATAAAAATGTATCACCTAGAGTTAGTCCAATAAAACCACTGAGCATAAGATAAAATAACTGATAAGATTTGATGCCTACGCTGAATTGTAATAATATTATTGTTATTAGAAAAAATATTGCTGCAATCCAGAGCCTGAGCACATTTATTGTTACTGAACCAACTCTTCTGGTTGCTTCAGCGAAAGATATAGAAGAACCAGACCAGCAAATTGCAGTTACAAGTGCAGCAAATTCTCCAATTACACTCATTATTTAAAATATCTTTCCAGGGTTTAAAATATTATTGGGGTCGAATAACTTTTTAATTTTTTTCATTATTTGTATCTCGGCTTTGGATAAAGCAATTGGTAAAAATTTCTTTTGTGAATATCCTATCCCGTGTTCCCCGGATATTGTTCCACCCAAAGACACAGTCAATTTAAATATATCTCTAATTGCTTTATCTAAATTATCGTTCCATTCTCTATCGCTCAAATTTTTTTTCAATATGTTTATATGAATATTCCCATCCCCAGCGTGGCCATAACATATTGAAGTAATTCCATACCTATTACAAATTTCTTTTACACCTTTCACTAATTCTGGTAGTTTAGTGCGTGGGACGACTGTATCTTCTTCCTTATATGCAGAGATTGATTTAACAGCTTCACCAATACTTCTTCTTAGATCCCATAGGTTCTCAACTTTTTGGCGATCCTCAGCAAGTACTATCTCCCCAACATTGAATTTCTCTAACACCTCAGCAATTGTTTGAATCTCTCTATCAATAATATCTTCATAATTGCCATCCACTTCAATTAACAAATGAGCTTCCATATCGCTGTTAGGAAATTTTTTATCTAATTTCTCTTCAGCTGCTTTTATTGCAGATTTTTCAATAAACTCAATTGCAGCTGGCGTTACACCTACCTGAAAAATTTTTGCTACTGCTGATACAGAATCCTCTATTGAATTGAATCCAGCTAATAATACCTTTTTGTACTTTGGAAGGGGAATTAATCGTACAGTTATTTTTGTGACTATTCCTAAAGTCCCTTCGCTTCCGATAAATAATTGTGTTAGATTATATCCTGTTACATTTTTTAAAGTTCTTGCACCAGTATTAATTATTTTTCCGTTTGGGAGTACTACTTCGAGTGCCAATATATAGTCCTTTGTTACGCCGTATTTAACTGCATGTGGACCACCTGAATTTTCAACAATGTTTCCACCCAGCATACAGCTGCCTCTTGATGCTGGATCAGGAGGATAGTATAATCCAAGTTTTTCAACTTCTTCCTGAAATTTTTGAGTAATAACACCTGGTTCAACCACAGCTTGAAAATTTTTCTCATCAATCTGAATTATTTTATTAAATTTTTCCATCGAAAGGCAAATTCCACCATAAACAGGCAAAGCTCCACCTGATAATCCAGTACCTCCACCACGAGGTGTTACGGGGATTTTAAATTTGTTGGCTAATTTCATTAATTTAGAAATTTGCTCAATTTCAGATGGCTTTACCAAAACTTCTGGAGGAAAATTATAATCCTCCGTTTCATCACTACCATAAATTTTTAATGTTTCTTGATCAGTGAATAAGTTCTCTCTTCCAACAATGGATTCGATTTTTTTTAAAACTAATGTATTAATTTTGTTATAACTTTTCATGTTTTTGAAATTTATTATTAATAACCTATTGCTTTTGCATCGGGATTTCTGAAATCTGAGCCGCCATATCTTATTTTTGTTTCAGGATCTATCATTATTGCTTCAACATCTCCGATATATGGGAAATTTTTGCTAAAAATTTCGAAACTGTGTCCTTTTAATTCAAGGGATTTTCTTACATCTTCTGCGAGCCCAAAGGCTTCAAACTTTACTACATCAGGTAACCATTGATGATGAATTCGTGGTGCATTTATAGCTTGCTGTAGATTCATTCCATGGTCAATTACATTGATTATAACCTGTAATACTGAATTTATAATTGTTGGTCCACCTGGACTACCAAGTGCAAGATAAACTTTCTCATCTTTTAGAACAATTGTTGGCGTCATCGACGACAAAGGTCTCTTATTTGGCTCTATTACATTTGCTTCTCCTTGTATAAGTCCATAAATGTTCGGATGACCAGGTTTAATTGTAAAATCGTCCATCTCATTGTTCAATAGAAATCCAGCTTCCTTAACGACTGCACCACATCCGTAACTTCCGTTTAATGTATATGTATTTACTACAACGATTCCATTCTCATCAACTACTGTAAAATGTGTTGTTTCATGTGATTCATTTAAATATAGATCGATGTTTTGAATTGATGAACTTGGTGTTGCATAATTTGTATCAATAGAATGTGCAAGTTGATAAGCATATTCTTTTGATATTAAAGTGTTCACAGGAATTTTTATGAAATCAGGATCGCCAAAATATTTTGCTCTATCATAAAAAGCTCTTTTCATTGCCTCAATTATCAGGTGATATTTTCTAGAAGAGTTATGTTCGTAGTTTTTTAAGTCAAAATTTTCCAGTATGTTCAGCATCTCAATTAATATTGTACCTCCCGAGCTTGGAGGTGGCATGGTTATGATTTTATAATTTCTATATATTCCAACAAGTGGTTCTCTAATTTTAGCTTTATAGTTTTTGAGATCTTCAAGTGTGATGATTCCACCATTTTCTTGAATATCTTTTACAATCAAATGAGCAGTTTTCCCTTCATAGAAATCTTTTGCTCCATACTTTTGTATTCTTTTGAGTGTTTGTGCTAAATCAGGTTGCTTTAAAATTTCGCCTTCATTATAAAAATTATTGCCTTTATGAAATATTCGGCGACTTTCAGAAAAATTGAAAATTGGATTTGTAGAATCTCTTAGTTGTCGTGCTAAATTAGAGCTTACTGGAAATCCATCCTTTGCTAATTTAATTGCTGGTTCAAGTAATATTTCCCATTTCAATTTTCCGAACTTTTGATGAGCCAGTTCAAAACCTGCAACTGTTCCAGGTGTTCCCACTGCTTTATATCCAATCACAGACGCATCTTTAATTGGTTCTCCTTTTTGATCTAAGTACATCTCGCGATGCGAAGCCATTGGTGCAGTTTCTCTGTAATCTATTGCAAATGTCTCTCCGTTTGGCATACAAACTAACATAAAACCTCCCCCGCCAATATTTCCAGCATTTGGATAAGTTACTGCAAGTGCAAATCCTATAGCAATTGCTGCATCGATAGCATTACCACCTGATTTGAGAATTTCAATTCCTGCTTCCGATGCAAATTCTGTTGCTGAAGCAACCATCCCTCTCTTGGATTTTACAGGTGAGGGAAGTTGTGCTTGTGTGTATATGAAACAAGTAAATATTAAAGTAATGTAAATTATTATCTTACTTTTTCTCATAATCTGGCTCTATAACTATCATAATCTGGAATTAGACGTTCATATTCGCTATTCATTAGTGGTGAGCTGATTATAAAATCAGCAGTTGCTCTATTACAGGCAACTGGTATATTCCAGACAACTGTTAATCTTAGAAGTGCTTTAATATCCGGGTCGTGCGATTGTGGTTCGAGTGGATCCCAGAAAAAAATAAGAAAGTCAATTTCACCTTCAACAATTTTTGCCCCAATTTGCTGATCGCCTCCAAGAGGTCCACTTTCAAGCTTTTTAATCTTGATTCCCAATTCAGTTTCTATAAGTTTCCCCGTTGTGCCAGTTGCATATAAATGATGTTGTGATAGAAGGTCTTTATTAAATCTTGCCCACTCTATTAAATCATTTTTTTTGTTATCGTGTGCAACGAGTGCAATTTTCTTTAATGGTTTTAGTAGCGACTTTTTCATTTTTACGGTATTCATTTTATCATTATACCTTTTTTAGTTTCCACATAACTATCTGTTTCGAGTCGAAAAAATACAACTCCTGAGCTTAAATTATGACTCACTTTTTGAGTGTCAAATTCTAATGTATGATTTCCTTCATTTAAATTTTTATTCACCAAGGTTATTAGTTCCTGACCAAGTAGATTAAAAATTTTTAATTTTACCTGTGATGGTTTTGTTAATAAAAAACTAATATTTGTAGTAGAATTAAATGGATTGGGATAGTTCTGGTGTAGTTTAAATTGAATTTTACCTTCGGAATTTTTAATTGAGCTGCTAGTTGCTGGAAAAATATTTTCAAGAATAATATCAATTGTTGCACGCCAAAGACCCCAACTATGACCTTCTGGAAACTCAGCAGAAACAAATTCGTAACCTTTGCTTAAACAAGAGTCACGAAAATTTCTCATGTTGGTGAAAAGTGATTCATAGCTTCCCCAGATCGATACAAATTTTATATCTTTCTTTTCTCCATGCAGAATTAAATTATATGCTTCATAATTATTTGGTTGGAATGCGGCAGAATGAAGTCCACAATTTCCAAAAATATCTGCATGATTGTAGCTAATTAGAGCAGATATGTTACCACCATACGAATCTCCCATAACCAATCTTTTACTCGCTGATTTAATTGTATTAAAAGTACTATCTATATATGGTACAAGTTCAGATACAATGAACAATCTGTATTGATTTCTTTTTGAAAAAGCATATTCTTCGTTTCGGTTATTAGGTTTTACAAAAACGCCAATTAATGATTGGATTTTATTGCTGTCTATTAAGTTGTCCAAAATATTAATTGCACTTGCAAGTGAAATATATTCTGCACCGTCTTGAAAATAAACTGTTGGATAACCTTCATTGGTGCTGTCGTAATCTGGTGGTAAATAAATTTGAATTTGGTAAGTTCCGTTTAAAATGTTGCTGAAGAAATTTTTTTGTACAACTTTGCCATGCTTGATATTTGGTTTATATTTTATTTCCCAAGGTTGTACATAACCAGGCATTGCAAGTTCTGAATTAGGTCCAAATCCACCTGAAATTTGATTGGGATTTTCTGGATCCAGTATCCAGTTTGTTCCATTAATTACAAATTTATAATCGAGTCGAGCGTTGAGTTCAAAAGACTTCGATAGATAAAAGAAATTTGTACCATCAATTTTAATCATCGGATGTGCGTTTGGTGACCAGCTGTTGAAGTCGGATGCCACATTTACGCTTGTAGCTGCACCTCTGTAAATGAAGTTTGCAGTGTTACTTTCGATGAATGGTATACCCTGAGTTCTGGCAAATGTAATGAAACTATCAATGACTGTATTTTTCTCTTCAGGTGTAACAGCTGTATTAACGCGGTTGAGAAAATTCTGAAAATTTGTTTGTGCAAAGATTTGTGAAGAAAATAACAATCCTAATATAATTTTGAGTATTTTCATGTTTTTTCGTTTAAGATAAAAAATTAATATATAAAATGAAAAGATTTTAATTCGCCTAAAGCTTTCAATATTTGTCTTTCCGATAATTTTTACATAAATTTAGGTCAGGAATTTTGTCCAAATGGGCGGTTAGCTCAGCTGGTCAGAGCGCACGGTTCACATCCGTGAGGCCATAGGTTCAAGTCCTATACCGCCTACTAAAACCTTTAATCCTATCCAGTGAGATAGGAAAGGAAATTATGAAATGTCAAACTTTAAATATTAACAATCTAAAATGCCTCTTTTTCTGAAGTGGAAAGAGAGGCATTTCTATTTTTATGAAGATAAAATCTAAAATACTTGATGCAGAGAGTTTAGAAAGAACTCTTAAGCGACTTGCCCACGAGATAATTGAAAAAAATCGTGGAATATCATCCCTCGCTATTGTTGGTATTAAAACCAGAGGTGAATTTCTTGCAAAAAGGATTCTCCAGCTTATAAATTCGATTGAAAACGGTAATGTTTTGCTTGGTACTCTCGATATCACATTATATCGTGATGATATTAGGCAAAAGAGGTTAGAACAACCTGAATTAAAAGGCACTGAGATAAATTTTGATATCACAGATAAAGATATTGTGCTGGTGGATGATGTGCTTTATACAGGTCGTACTGTCAGAGCTGCAATGGATGAGTTAATGGATCTTGGTAGACCAAAAACAATTCAGCTTGCTGTTTTAATTGATAGAGGACATCGTGAACTTCCAATCCGTGCCGATTATGTGGGTAAAAATGTTCCAACCTCTGAAACTGAGGAGGTAAAAGTTTTATTAAAGGAATGCGATAACGAAGATGCAGTATTCATAATTGAGAGAGAATTTGTATGAAATTAAAGAGTCGACATCTATTAGGTTTAAAAGGAATGGATCGGAATGAAATAGAATTCATTTTTGATACAGCTTTAAATTTCAGAGAAGTACTGGAGAGGCCAATTAAAAAAGTTCCGACTCTTCAGGGGAAAACCATAGTAAATTTGTTTTTTGAAAGCTCAACCCGTACAAGAATTTCTTTTGAACTTGCCGAAAGACGCCTTTCTGCAGATGTTGTAAATTTTTCGGTATCAGGTAGCAGTGTAGCTAAAGGTGAAACCTTGAAAGATACTGCACGAAACATTGAAGCGATGAAAATTGATATGGTAGTTATCAGACATTCCTCACCTGGTGCTGCTATGTTTTTAAGTCGTGTATTAAAGTCAAGCATCATTAATGCTGGTGATGGAACTCATGAACATCCAACTCAAGCACTACTTGATATGTTTACTATAAAGGAAAAATTTGGTAAAATTGATGGACTAAAAGTTTGTATCGTTGGCGATATTTTACATAGCCGAGTTGCGCTTTCAAATATATTTGGCTTAAAAACTATGGGTGCTAATGTAGCTGTTTGCGGTCCCAGAACTTTAATACCCCGTGATTTAGAAAAACTCGGTGTAAAAGTATATTATGATATAAACCAAGCAATCCGTAATTCGGATGTTTTAAATGTTCTAAGAATCCAGCTTGAAAGACAGGATAGAGTTTTTTTCCCTTCAATTCGCGAATATCATTTATACTTTGGAATAACAAAGGAAAGAATTGAAAAAAATAATAGAGAAATCATCATCATGCATCCAGGACCTATAAATCGAGATGTTGAAATATCTGCTGATGTTGCAGATGGCTCTCAATCTTTAATTTTACAACAGGTTTTAAATGGTGTTGCTGTGCGTATGGCAGTGCTTTATTTGTTAGGAACACAAAATTAAAGTGGGACACATATGAAATTGCTTCTAAAAAATACCAACATAATCAATCCAGCACAAAATCTTAACACTGTGGCTGATATATTTATTGTGAATGGGATAATTCAAAAAATTGGAAAACAGATCGAATGTGAATCTGATGTGGATGTTTATGATCTTAAAGGAAAAATAATTGCACCAGGATTTATGGATATGCATGTTCATTTACGCGAACCAGGTTATGAACATAAAGAAACAATCGAAACAGGTTTAGAAGCAGCCGCTCAGGGTGGATTTACTGCTGTATGTTGTATGCCCAATACTAATCCACCAATAGATGAAGCTTCTGTGGTAAAGTCGATACTTCAAAAAGCAAAAAATGTACTGAATGGAATAGTTGATTTATATCCAGTTGCTGCCGCTACCAGAGGTCGTGAAGGCAAAGAACTATCGCCAATGATAGAACTATCAGAGGCGGGTGCAATAGCATTTTCAGACGATGGTTCTACAATATATAACGCGGAAATACTTAGAAGAGCTTTTGAATATTCAAGTATGTTAAATAAAGTAATAATTCAACATCCTGAGGATCCTGAGCTTTCAAGAAATGGAGTAATAAACGAAGGTGTTATGTCAACAATTTTAGGTTTACCTGGGATTCCATCAATTGCTGAAGAAATAATAATCGAAAGAGATACAAGAATTTTGGAGTATACTAACGGATATTATCATGCAGCGCATATAAGCACAAAAAACTCGGTTGAGCAAATTCGGAATGCTAAGAAAAAAGGTTTAAATGTAACTTGTGAAGTAACACCGCATCACTTTACATTAACTGAAGAAGTACTTGGTGATTACGATACAAATGCTAAAATGAAACCACCATTAAGAACACAAAATGATATTGAAACCCTAATTGATGGGTTGTCAGATGGTACAATTGATGTAATTGCAACTGACCATGCTCCTCACTCATTTGACGAAAAAGAAGTAGAATTTTTAGCTGCACCATTTGGAATAGTTGGACTTGAAACTGCTGTTGGTCTGGCTTTAACTTATTTGGTAAATAAAAAATTTTTAACAATTGAGCAATTAATTGAAAAGTTTTCAGTTAATCCAAGAAAAATTTTAAACCTCCCAGTTATAAAAATTGAAGAAGGCGAAAAAGCAAATCTAACAATTATCGACATTAATAAAAATTGGACTGTTGACGTTCAAAAATTTAAGTCCAAATCCAAGAATAGTCCATTCCACAATTTTGTATTAATTGGTAAAGCAGTAGGCATAATTAATAATTGTAATGTATATTTTTCTGAATAATTCGGATATATTTACATACAATTTTGTTTTTCTAAATTTAGTTACACTGTTTATATGAGCAAATTAGTTGATTAATATGGAAAATTTTATGGCACAGGATTGGATTAATTTTCCCTTGTGTTAATTAAATGAAAGGATTTTAAAATGAAAAAAACAATTTTAATTGGAATGTTAATCTTTTTATTTTTTGGTTGTGAGAAAAATTATTATGGTAGCGAATATGAGACTGATTTAGTAGCGCCCTCACCACCTACAGGTTTATATGCGTCTGCTCGTGATAGTAAAGTAATACTGGAATGGTATCATAATCCTGAAAGAGATGTAGCTGGATATAAAGTCTGGTGGAGTACTTCTTATAGTGGTCGGTACCAATATCTTGGTTCAACTTCTACAAATTATTTCGTTGATAGAGGTGCTATAAATGGGAGAACTTATTACTACGCAGTTTCGGCTTACGATTTTAGTGGAAATGAAAGTCAGCTTAGTAGAGAGGAAGTTTTTGCAACACCAAGACCTGAAGGATATGGCTTGGTTTTATATGATTATCGTACTAATCCTGATAGAGCGGGTTACGACTTCTCAACATTCTCAGTAGGTCGTTATGACGATCAATATACTGATATATTTTTTGAATATTATAATGGAACGTATTATATGAATGTATGGAATGATACGGATATAAAGGATATGGGACCAACAAATTCCCTTTACGACATAGAAATTGCACCTTCAAGCGGTTGGTCACTTACAAAAGATGTTGTACTCGCAGTAGGACGAACTTATGTTGTCTGGACATATGATGATCACTATGCAAAGTTTCGGGTAATTTCTCTTTCTCCAAATCGCGTTGTTATTGATTGGGCATATCAATTGCAAAAGGGTAATCCATATCTGAAAAGAAATGTTAATAGCGAAAATCGTAAGTTAGAAGCTGGTTCTGGTTTAAAGAATCGTGTGAATTGATTTTTAATCGAATAAAGTGTATTTTTCTAATATGAAGAAAATCTTTATAAACTTAATTGTTTTGATTTATCTGGTTTCGTTCATCTTATATGCCCAAGAAGAGCAAATAAAAAATTCAAATAATGAGATATTTAAGCTGATAGAACAGGGTATAAAAAGTTCTGACATCTCTTTATTTTCTGGTTATTTGGGAAAGCAGGTTTATTTGAATTTAAAGTCCGGTGAAACGGGTTACTTTAGTTCAAATCAAGCTTATTATATTTTACAAAATTATATCTCCAACAGAAAAATTATAGACTTTAATTTTAATTCATTTGGTTACGCAGATAAAATTCCATTTGCTGTTGGAAATCTTGTATTTAAGTTTAAAGGGAATCACATCTTTACGCAGGTTTATGTCTCACTTACCCTTCAAGAAACTAAATGGGTTATAGATAAAATTAATATTTATTAAATCCAGATGTTAACTGGAAATTTCAACTTTAAAAACCTTCTTATTAAAAAAAAATATTTTTATGTTTTATTTACAAATTTATTTTTAATTTTATTCGTCTTAGTTGCTGAATATTTTTTTTCCTATAATATTAATCAAAACTGGGAGAAAATAATTAATGAAAGGGATAAAGATTTTGAACAAGAAGTAAAATCAAAAATTCTTAAATATCAAGAAGAACTGATTGATAATTATAATCAAATACAAAAAAAGATCAGTGTCCATAATACACAAAAAGATTTGTTCGAGGTTTTTGATGCTGTTAAAAATAAAAATATAAGTGTAAATTTATATAATTCAGATGGTAAATTAATTGCATGGAAAAAACCACTTACATTGTTTAACAATGATAGATTTAAAAGTTCAAGATACTTTTTTATTTCATCCAGTAACATATATAAATTCCTTAATTATTCCTCACCTGTTATAATTGACGATAGTACAATAGTTTATTTGATACTCAGTTCTTTGTTGGATTATAATTTTCCAATCAGCAATCGTTTTATATCTATTGACCCGAATCAAAAAATTTTTACAAGGGAATTGAAAAGGAATATATATTTTATAGAAAATTTAATTAATAATATTGATAGAAAAGCAAAGTTTGTAGAAATCCCATCTTTAAGTTCAAACAATTCAAAATTGGGTTTCGTCCAATATTATCCACTTACAAAAGATGACCTTATAGATGAAACTGAATTTTACTTTAAATTAATAAAGGTATTTCTGCTTCTTTCTTTAGGGGTAATCTTATCTATTATGTTTTATGAAATAATTACAATGAATATTGTATCACCTCTTAAAGAATTTATTTTTATTATCGGTTTATGGATTTTTAGATACTTTATACTCTTTCTTGGATTTCCATCAGAGTTTTTTAATGGCAGTATATTCAATCCGTTGTATTTTGCATCTGACTTTGGATATGGAATAGCAAAGTCGGGTGGCGAATTGCTAATAACGTCTATAACACTTTTTATCAGTGTAATAAATCTATCAACTATTTTTCACAATTTTAAAAAAATAAAATTATTTTCTTCTAATTCATCAATTTTAAAGACTATTATTGTTGTAATATTGTTAACGATAGTTTTGTTTTTGCTTAGAGGATACATAGCGATAATTATTAGTGCAGTGCGGGATTCTAATCTTAATTATTTTCAACAAACAGAAATTATACCATCTTTTGAAAAAATTGTAATGTTTGTAAATTTAATTTTAATTACTATTTCTTGTGTTGTTTTGTCCTTGCATCTTATAAAACTTTCTTATCAGCTTTTAAAAAGAAATCAAAACCAAATTTTAATTTGGATTAAACTGAGCTTAATTTCAATATTTGTAGTTTTGCTTTATGGAATACACCCAAATCCATTAGCAAATTTATCCGAACGGTTAGGTATAACTTTTGGATTTCTAATTTTAAGTTATTTCTTAAAAGATTTTAAAAGCATCTTTGAAAATACAAAATATTCTTTCATTCTAATTCTTACTTCTGTAATATTGCTTAGTTTTCTACTTAATTCAAAAATAAATCAGGCAAGAGAAAATAAATTAATTGATATAGCAAAACAGATGTCGCAACCCTTTGATGACTGGATGGCTTTTATAGTGGATGAGGCGTTGAATCAAATGGTAAGCAGTAATTTTATACAGGCGAATAATATAGCCGAAAAAGATCTGGCTTTTAATTTATGGGCAAAAAGTATTTTAAGTCAAAAAGGTTACGACTGTAAGTTAATGATCGTAGATACTAACTTAAGAGTGATAAGTAAATTTGGTATTGGTTCGTTAGTTAATGATACAATTAAGTTAGAATCCTTAACAGCTAAGAGGGTTGTAAAGGTACAGGAGATTTCTTTATCAAAAGGAGGCTTAAAGTATTACTCAGGATATACTCCAATTTATGACAATTCTCAAAGAATTATAGGAGCGATTTATTTAGATGTTGCCACTTCAAGAAGCGAATTATTAGAACCTAATTATTCTAATATACTTCTACTAGATAAATATGAGAGAGATTACTTTTTTTATAGAACTTTCTATAACGAGTTTAAAGATGGTTATCTGATCTATTCAACAAATCCTGAGTTCCCAATCACCTATAAAATTCAGGAAGAAGTTTTAGAAAATATTGACTGGATTAATCAAAAATTTTCTGTTAAAGATGAATTTATAAATAACAAATTTTATAAAACAGTTTATGTAAAACCGGATTATAATGATTTAATTATTAGTGTTAATGTTGAAATTCCAGGATGGAAAAAATTTGAAATATTAAGACTCTTTATTTACCTGATAACAATTTCTGTTTTATTTTATTTTTTAATATTATTCAAAGAATTTAAGAGTATCTATCAGATATCTTTTTTCACGAAGTTACTTTTAACATTTATAATTGTCTCCATTATACCGCTTCTAATTTATAGTTATTATAGCAATATTTATACGGAAGAAAGAATGCTGTCTATAATAAAAAATAATTTAGTAAATGAAACGGAGTTAATTACAAAGTATTTGGAGACTTATGAGTCTGTTTCTCTTAATGAAATAGTTTCAAAAATAACTGATGAATTTTGTGAAGAAATTAGTAAAAAAACAGGTATAGATTTTTTCTTTTATTCAAATGCAACTTGTACTGGAAGCAGCTTACCTGAATTACTTCAAGCAGAGTTAATCAGTAAGGTGATGAGTGAAGGCGCATATAGAAATATTATACTTGAAGGTAGAAGATTCTTTTCCGAGCTACAAAATATAGGGTCATTGAATTATTATGCGGGTTATAGACCTTTGATGGATTTTTCAGGAAATATTACTGGTGTGATTTCAGTTTTAACTCTGTCAAAAATTGGATTCCTTGAAGAAGAAATTGCAGGAAAAAATATCTATATGTTTGCAATTTATTTTATTGTTTTAATATTGGTTTTTGGTGCCGGAATTTTATTATCCAAACAAATAACACTACCATTAAAGAAACTTGTTGATTACACAAAAATTGTTGCAGATGGAAATTTAGAAGTTAAAATTAAAAGTCACCGTCAGGATGAAATTGGGAAACTTGAAAATGCATTTGATAAAATGACCGCTGAATTAAAACAAAAGAGAGATGAATTGATTAAATATGAGAAGGAAATTGCCTGGAAAGAGATGGCTAAGCAAGTAGCACACGAAATTAAAAATCCTCTGACTCCTATTAAACTATCTATTCAACAGGTATATAGAGCCTATAAGGATGGTGCAAAAAATTTTGGTGAAATATTTCAACAAGCTTATGAAATGATATCCGAGCAAATTGAAACACTGAATAGAATAGCTTCTGAGTTTTCAAATTTTGCGAGGATGCCAGCAAGAAAATTGGAATTATGTTCAGTAAACGAGTTAATTGATGAGGCGATTCAATTGTTTATACAATATCAAGGTATCAGTTTTATTAAAAACTATTGTGATCAAAATTTACAGGTTATTGCTGATAAAGATGAACTCAGACGAGCTTTTATAAATATTATACGTAACTCTGTACAGGCAATTGGAAATAAGGGAAGAATTGAGGTAATTACAGAAAAACAAAATGACCAAATTACAATTAGTATTTCAGATAATGGTCCAGGAATTCCAGACGAAATTGCTGAAAGAATTTTTGAACCTAATTTTTCAACAAAATCAGATGGAATGGGTTTGGGATTGGCAATTGTTAAAAGAACTATAGAAGACTTGAATGGAGAAATTTCTTTTTCTACTAAAGTTGGAGAGGGTACAAAATTTATAATAAAACTCAAGATAATAGAAAGTGAAAGCAATTCCAATAATAAAATCTAAATTGTTTGGTTTTTATGAGCAGATAGTATTTGGTTTTAGTACACGTATAGGTGGCGTAAGTCCGGATCCGTATGGTATGAACTTAAGCTTTAATGTTGGAGATGAATATATTAACGTTCTTAAAAATCGGGAAAAATTTTTTGGTGAATTAAAAATTGGATTAGATGAGCTTGCAATACCGCGTCAGGTTCAGGGAAATACGGTAAAAAGAGTCTTTATTCAGGGTGGTTACGATAATTGTGATGGATTGATTACAAATTCGTATGGTGTGTTTTTGACTATCAGCACTGCAGATTGTTTGCCTGTTTTTCTTTTTGATCCTGTTTCAAAATCAATAGGTGCTGTGCATGCTGGTTGGAGAGGATTGTTGTTAAATATAATTCCCAATGCTATTAATATGATGTGGAAGGAGTTCCAGAGCTTTCCGGAAAATATTAAAGTATTTATTGGACCTGCAGCTGGAGTTTGTTGTTATGAAGTTCAGGATGATGTAGCCTCAAAGTTTCCTGACGAAATTAAAATCAATTCCATGAAGAAATTTTTAGACCTGAAACTTTTAGCTAAGAAACAATTGATAAATTCAGGAGTGAATGAAAAAAATATTGAAGTTTCTGAATATTGTACAATATGTAATTCTGAACTCTTTCATTCTTATCGTAGAGATAGAGAGAGAGCAGGACGAATGATGGGAGTTATAGGTTTAGTGAGGTAATTAAATTTTTTTAACTCTTACGATACCTGATGTCTATGTCGTTAATTTTATCAATTCTTTTTTGATGTCGACCACCAGCAAATTCAGTATTCAGGAAAATATTAACGATGTTTTTTGCAAGGTCTAAGCCTAATATTCTTCCTCCTAAAGTTAAAATATTTGCATCGTTATGTTCTCGAGAACTTTTTGCTGCGAATTCACTCTGGCAGGCTGCAGCGCGAATTCCACTTATTTTGTTTGCAACCATAGCTGAAGCTACCCCTACTGCATCAATCATAATTCCTTTTTCTACATCACCTGAAGAAACAAGCTTTGCTACTGCAAATGCAAAATCGGGATAATCACATGGTTCTTCAGAAGTTGTGCCAATGTCTACTACTGAATATCCAAGTTCTTCAATGTATGTTTTTAGTTTTTCTTTAAGTTGAAATCCACCATGATCGCTACCAATTGCAATTTTCCCTTTGTATTTTGGTTTTTCCTTTTTTGTTTCTGTAATATCTGCTTTTGTCTCGGCTAATTGTTCAATTGTTACTCCCAAACTTTTTGCAGTATCTTTTGCGGCAGAGGTAACTACAATGTTACTTGAGATTTTTATTGTTTTATTTCCTTTTTTTGCAGCTTCTTTAATATCCTTTTCAGATAAAACTCTTTTCATAATCACCTCTTATAAATATTCATCCATTTGTTTACGTCTTAAATAATCCACAACCTCCTTTACTTCTTGTGATTTCCCGACCTTACATATAAGCAGAGCATCGTCTGATTCAATAATTATAAGGTCTTCTACTTCCAGTGCAGCCACAAATTTGTTGGGTGAATAGATATAAGTATTTTTTGTATTATGTAACATTACTTTGCCAGTAACACTATTTCCATTATCATCTTTGCCTGATAATCTAAAGACTTCATCCCAGGAACCTACATCACTCCAGCCAAAGTCACCTTTTATTACAAGCACGTCTTTTGATTTTTCCATCACACCATAATCTATAGAGATGCCTCTGATTAATTTGTATGATAATTCAAGTGTTTGCTCGTATTGATTTGTGCCAATTGTTTCATTGATTTTCATTAATTCATTGTAAATCTCAGGGAGTGAGTTTTTAATTTCATTTAAAATTGTATCTACTCGCCAGATAAACATACCACTGTTCCAGACGAATTCTCCAGATTCAATAAACTTTCGAGCTGTTTCTTCGTTTGGTTTTTCTGCAAATGTTTTAACTTTGTATATACCGCGAGAAAAGTATGGGTTTGTACCATCATCTGTGTCGTTATATTGAATGTAACCATAACCAGTTTCAGGTCTGGTGGGGTGAATTCCTACTGTTATAAGTTTCCTAGATTCATATGCAACCCAGGTTGCTAACCTTAGTATACGATGAAATTCCTCAACATCTTGAATAATATGATCGGCAGGTAAGGTAACCATTACTGCTTCAGGATCATTGCGTTGCAAAAATAAGGCTGCAAGTCCTATACATGGAGCGGTATTTCTGCCAAAAGGTTCGACAATTATATTATCTGTTGGTATTTGTGGAAGTTGTTTAATTATGATTGGTTTTTGCAGTTTATTTGTTACTATAAGAATATTTGCTGGTTTGATGATTGATTCAATTCTCTTGACAGTGTTAACAATCATCGAATTTTTGCCTAAGATCTCTAATAGCTGTTTAGGAGATTTTTCTCTGCTCCTTGGCCAGAATCTGGCTCCAACTCCGCCAGCCATTATGACTGCATATACATTTGGCATATCTGTATCCTTTCTGCTTTAATTATAAATTCTGGGTACACGTGAATTAATATTACAGAGAAATTCATAAGCGTTTGTTCCAATTTTGTTCGCAAGTTCCCATACATTTATGCTTTCTTCTCCATCTCTACCAATTAAAGTTACATCATCGCCTACATGAAAATTTCCCTCTCCAATATCAATCATAATTTGATCCATACATATTGCACCTACAACTGGATAACGTTTCCCATTTATTATTACATCTGTCTTATTTGTTAGCATTCTGCTGTATCCGTCTCCGTAACCAACTGGTATTGTAGCAATTCGTGTTTTATTTTTTGTAAAATATTTTCTTCCGTAACTTATGCTTGTATTTGCTTCCACAGTTTTAATAAATACTATTTTCGATTTTAAAGTTAGAACTGGTTCGACAACAATAGTTTTTGATACATCCTCTGATGGGTATAATCCGTAAAGTAATATTCCAGGTCTTACCATATTAAAATATGATTCCGGTATATCCAGGATTGCACCACTATTTGCGATATGTTTATATTGGATATCAATTCCAATTTTTTCCAAATAATTTATGACTTGGTTAAATCTCTCAAGTTGTAGATATGCGAAGGTTTTATCTTTTAAATCTGCTGTAGCGAAGTGACTGTATATACCAACAATTTCTATATGTTTGAGTTTTAGAATTTCTTCGATGAAAGTGATTGCATTTTTTGAGTGCACACCAATTCTTCCCATTCCAGTATCAATTTTGAGGTGAATCCTTGCTTTTTTAGTGAAGTGAGCTTGTACTTCTGTATCAATTCTTTTGGCTAATTCAAGAGAGGAGACCGTGATTTCTAAATTATTGGCTAAAAAGTGTTGAATTTGATCTCCAAGTACGCCACCAAGTACAAGAATCGGTGCTGAAATTCCATTCTTTCTCAGTGTCAAACCTTCTTCTAAAAATCCAACACCCAGATAATCAATTCCATAATGAACCAGAGCGCGTGAAATTTCTACAAGACCATGTCCATAAGCATTTGACTTCACAATACCCATAATTTTAACGTCTTTCCCAATTTTCTTTTTCAAATTGACCAGATTATTTTTGAGTTTTTGGAGTGATATTTCAGCTCTAGTAGGGCGCATCAAATAGTTTAAAAGATAGCTTTGTAAAAAATTTTTATCAAATTCTGTGTACCTTTACAAGTCTGATTCTGTTTAGAGCTCTCTGGAGTGCAAACTCAGCTCTAATTAAATCTGTGCCTGGTTTTCTTTCTCTCAATCTTTTAAGTGCCCTTTCTTTTGCAGCTTGTGCACGATTCAAATCAATTTCCTCGATTGCTTCAATTGTTTCAGCAAGCATAACTACATTATTGTCTTTAACTTCTACAAAGCCACCACTTGTTGCAAATTTTTTTTGCTCTCCATTTGTGGTTGTAAACTTAACCAGACCAATTCCAATTTCTGAGATTAGTGGGGCGTGATTAAAAAGAATTTGAAAGCTTCCATTCACACCAGGTGCTGTGAATGAAAGAGCTTCACCTCTGTATATTACTTTATGTGGAGAGATGATTTCTAATTTAAAAGGTTTATCAAACATTACATTTTTTTTGCTTTTTCTATAGCTTCTTCTATTGTACCTACCATATAAAATGCAGCTTCTGGGACATCATCATAGTCGCCATTTACCAGACCTTTAAATCCCTTTATTGTATCTTCAAGTTTAACATATTTACCAGGAATACCTGTGAATTGTTCTGCAACAAAGAATGGTTGAGAAAGAAACTTTTGAATTTTTCTGGCTCTCTGTACTATAATTTTATCTTCATCGGAAAGTTCATCCATTCCAAGAATGTTAATTATATCTTGTAAATCTTTGTAAGCTTGTAAAATTTCTTTAACTCTTTTTGCAACTTGATAATGTTCTTGTCCAACAATTCCAGGTTCGAGTATACGCGATGTGGAATCCAGAGGATCAACCGCTGGATAAATTCCTAACTCAGCAATTTGTCGGCTTAATACCGTTGTAGCATCGAGATGGCTAAAGGTTGTTGCTGGTGCTGGATCAGTTAAATCATCGGCTGGGACATAAATAGCTTGGACTGAAGTAATTGAACCTTTATCTGTTGAAGTGATTCTTTCCTGTAATTCACCCATTTCTGTTCCGAGAGTTGGTTGATATCCAACTGCAGATGGAATCCTTCCGAGTAAAGCGGAAACTTCTGAGCCTGCTTGAACAAATCTGAAAATGTTATCAATGAATAAAAGTACATCTTTGCCTTCTTCATCACGGAAATATTCTGCCATTGTTAGAGCTGTTAAACCAACACGTTGACGAGCGCCTGGTGGTTCATTCATCTGCCCAAAGACCAGAGCGGTTTTTTCTAACACGCCGCTTTCTTTCATCTCGAGCCATAGGTCGTTACCTTCACGGGTTCTCTCACCAACACCACCAAATACTGAATATCCGCCATGCTGGGTTGCTATGTTATGGATCAACTCCATAATTATAACAGTTTTTCCGACGCCAGCCCCACCGAATAGTCCTGTTTTGCCACCTTTTGAATATGGTTCGAGTAAATCAATAACTTTGATACCTGTTTCAAACATTTCTTTTTTTGTACTTAAATTTTTGAATGCAGGTGCTGGGCGATGAATTGGATAATACTTGTCACTCTGAATAGGTGCTTGACCATCAATTGTTTTGCCTATGACGTTAATTAGTCTGCCAAGGACTGTGGGACCGACTGGAACTTTAATAGGTTCGCCAGTATCGATTGCTTCCATTCCGCGCACAAGTCCATCTGTTGAATCCATTGCTACGGTTCTTACTCTTTCCTCTCCGAGGTGTTGTTGAACTTCACAAACTAACTCGTCCTCAACACCTTCTATGTTAACTCTTTTTATTTTTATTGCATTTAGGACAGCTGGTAATTTTCCACCCGAGAAGTCTATATCAACTACAGGTCCAATAACCTGCACAATTTTGCCTGTATTCATTAAAAACCTTTCTAAAATTGAACAATATTACTGATTAATTGAATATATATTTAAAAAATCGGATAAAATATAAGATAAAATGCAGAATTTTACAAAAAGGGAGAATAAAACTAACAAACTAATTAAAGTAATATTTTTCATCAAATAAAATTGCTCTGAATTCAAAAGAATTGATTAGAGTTTCTTCATATATAAGATTTGAATGGATTTTATAGATCTTTTTATCAAACTTCTATTTTGATTTTAATACATTGATTATAATATTTTCTTTCCTTTTTCGAAAATTGTTAGTAAATTTATAATTGAAAATTTTGAAAGGATTTATAATGAGTAATTTTAAAGAAATTCCAATTAAAGATTCGCATCGACTTCTAAATGCAGGGAATGTAATTCTGGTATCTGCTCAAAATGGAGACCAGAAAACAATTACCCCGGTTGCCTGGCAAATGCCTGTAAGCAGTAATCCAAAATTATTCGCAATTGCTTTAGGTCATAAAAGATACTGTCTTGAACTAATCAAGAAATCTAATTGCTTCTGTATTAACATACCTGATGCTAAGCTGATTGATGCAATAAATATTTGCGGATCGCACTCAGGTAGAGATATTGATAAGTGTAAAGAAGCAAAACTTACTCCAGCAAAATGCACCAAAGTAGACTGTTTCTATATTAAAGAATGTATTGCATATCTGGAATGTGAAGTTTATAAATTTATTGAAGTTGGTGATCATACAATTGTGGTTGGTGAAGTTAAAACTGCTCATGGAGTAGATGGACTTTTAACAGCTGATGGAGTTTATGACACGGATAAGTTTCAAATAATAAACCATTTAGGCGGTGATTATTTCGCAATGTTAAAATTAGTAAAGGACTAATTCTATGGATTGTAAAAAAGAAAGAAACTTAAAAAAATGCAATTGCACATATGAACCTTGCTCACGTAAAGGGCTTTGCTGCGATTGTCTATCGTATCATTTAAGTGCAAGACAACTTCCTGCTTGTGCTTTTCCAAAGGATGCCGAAAGAACATACGATAGATCTTTTGCACATTTTGCAAGGTTAGTGCAAACCGGGAAAATTTAAATTTTATTAAACAAATTTATTGAAATTAGTGGATTAACTAGTTATAGGCACTTTTAATCTAAAATTTTGCTGTGGTCATATACCTAATTCCTTGTATATTTCAAATCTTTTCTTTAATTTTGAATTAGAAAATGTCAGGATTATCGTGTTCACAAAATTAGAAAAAGAGATTTTATTTCAAAGTGCTCATAAGGCGATCCAATCTGCCGTAAAGAATGAGCCAGTTCCAGTTGCTGAGAGCTCATCAGATCTATTAAATTCACTAACCGGTGCTTATGTTACAATTTATAAATTTGGTGAACTCAGGGGGTGTGTAGGCAGTGTTGAACCCAAAAAGCCACTTTTGCAAACTATAATCGATTCTGCTTATGATGCTGCTATTAACGATCCAAGATTTAATCCCATTAAAATTGAGGAGCTTGAGGATTTGTCTATAGAAATTTCAATTATATCTAATTTGAAACAGATGAAAGATATTTCTGAAATAGAAGTTGGGATTCATGGATTAATGATTCAACAAGGCGAAAAAATCGGACTTTTATTACCTCAAATGGCTTCGGATTACAACTGGGATAGGGAAACATTTTTAAATCAGACTGCTCGTAAAGCTGGATTACCTTATAATGTATGGAAAAAAGAGGATGTAAAAATATATATTTTTACTGCTGAAATTATTAATGAATCATAAAATGTGAGGCTTTTATGGATAATTGGAATGTAAGAGAAGCAGTAGTTGCAGGTATGTTTTATCCTGCTGATAAAAAAGCTTTAATGCGTCAGGTAGTTGAATTATTCGAAAGGGCTAAACCTAAGAAAATAAGAGGCAATATCAAAGCTTTAATTTCACCTCATGCTGGCTATATTTATTCAGGATTGACAGCAGCTTATGCTTATAAATTATTAGAAAATAAAAAGTTTGATTCAGTTGTTATAATCTCTCCAAGTCATAGGGAATATTTTGAAGGAGTTTCAATTTTCCCGGGTTCATACTATAGAACTCCATTAGGTGATGTTCCAATGGACCTCGAGTTGTGTAAATTAATAGTTGATAACGAACCAGCAATCAAATTATCGCAACAGGGACACATTGAAGAACATGCTCTTGAAGTACAACTTCCATTTCTTCAGATTATTCTGGAGAATTTTAAATTAGTCCCAATTGTAATAGGTCATCAGATAAAAGATTATAGTTATAAAATTGGTGAGGTTTTAGGGAAAGTTTTAAAAAACAGAAATGCATTAGTTGTTGCAAGCACTGACCTCTCGCATTATCATCCCTATGAAATTGCAAATCAATTAGATAAAATTGCCATTGATGCAATCGCAAACTTTGACTATGAAAAGTTGTTAAATGAGTTAGAAGAACAACATACTGAAGCCTGTGGTGGAGGTCCTGCGGCAGCAGCTATGATAGCTGCAAAGAATTTAGGTGCAAATAAAGTTGAAATTTTGCATTCCTGTAACTCAGGTGATGTAACCGGGGATAAAGATGCTGTAGTGGGCTATATGTCGGCTGTGATTTACGAGACTCCAGTTAATGAAAAAAAATAAATTTAGAATATCGATCATTGGTGCTGGAAGAGTAGGTACTGCCTTATCTTATTCTTTATTTAAAAAAGGATTCAAATTTTTATCAGTCATTGATAAGGATATTAAACGAGCTAAAAATTTAAAAAATACAATCCAAGCATTAAACTTTTCTGATGAGATTAAAGATTTAGATTCCAAAACAAATATACTTTTTCTAACAACTTCTGATGATCAATTATCCGTTGTCGTAAATCAACTTGCTAAAACGAAAAAATTGCACTTCAACGAATTAATAGCTGTCCATACTTCAGGCACGCACACAATCGATTCTCTCTCGATATTAAAATCAAAAGGTGCAAAAGTTATCTCATTACACCCAATACAAACATTTCCATCTGGGAAAAAAATAAGTGAAATGAGTAAATTTGTTGAAAATATATATTTCGGAGTTGAAACAGATAGGAAAAATTTAAAAATTGTTAGAAGTTTGTTAAATTCAATAAATTCAAAAATGATTCTTATTAATAACGAAAATAAACCGCTTTATCATATTGCTTGTGTCTTTGCTTCCAATTATATTATAGCGAATTTAAATGTAATAGAATTATTATCTGAAAAAATTGGAATTGGAAATACCTGGAAAAAAGCTTTTAAGCGCTTAATATTTACATCGGTGGATAATTCTCTAAAATCTTCACCAACAAATGCGTTAACAGGTCCAATTGAACGTAGTGATTTCAAAACTATAGCTAAACATATTGAAATAATAAAACAACGTTTTCCAGAAATTTTGAAAATTTATTGTATCTCAGGCATTCAAACTGCAAATATGGCTTTAGAGAAGAAGTCAATTACTAAGCGACAATTTAATAAAATTATAAATTTGTTGAGAGAAAATTTATAAAAGGAAAACTCTATGAAAGCATTAATTGCAAGTGGTGGTCGTGGAACAAGATTAAGGCCAATAACCCACACACAGAACAAACATTTAATTCCAATTGCCAATAAACCGATCTTACATTATGCTATAGAAGGAGTGGTTAGTGCAGGCATTAAACAAATTGGAATTGTAGTAAATGCCGATAGTGATGAAGTGCAAAAAGCGATTGGGGATGGAAGTAAATGGGGTGTAAAAATAACTTACATTCCACAAGAAGCTCCGCTTGGTCTGGCTCATGTTGTAAAAATTTCTGAACCGTTTATCGGAAAAGATGATTTTATCTTTTATCTTGGAGATAATATGGTTGTGGGAGGGGTGAAGCGATTTATACAGGAGTTCAAAAAAAGTAGATGTAATTGCTGGCTTACACTTGCAAAGGTAAAAGATCCAGAAAGATTTGGTGTACCTGAAATTAATAAAAGAGGTCGAATTGTGGGAGTTGAAGAGAAACCAAAAAAACCAAAAAGCAATTATGCTGTTGCAGGTATTTATATCTATGATTCAAATATTTTTAAAGCCTGTAACAATATCAAACCAAGTGCAAGGGGTGAGCTGGAAATCTCTGACGCACATCAATGGCTAATCGATCACAATTATAAAATTGGTTACAGCGAAATTACTGGATGGTGGAAAGATACTGGTAAACCTGTGGATTTGTTAGAAGCTAACCGACTTGTACTTGATAATCAGGAACCACGAATCGATGGAGATGTAGATAGTTTATCGAATGTTGCTGGAAAAGTTGTCATTGAGAAAAATACAAAAATTATAAATAGCGTGGTAAGAGGTCCTGCAATAATCGGAGAGAATTGTATCATTGAAAATAGTTACATTGGTCCATTTACTTCAATTGGTGATAGGACAATTGTTAAAAATAGTGAAGTAGAATATAGCATTGTATTAAGAGATTGTAAGATAATCTCTGTAAAAATTAGAATTGAAGGAAGCTTACTTGGTAATGATGTTGAAATTGTAGAAGCTAATGGCAAACCACACGTACATCGTTTTATGATTGGAGATCAAAGTAGAGTAGAAATAGCATGGTAAAAATAAAAGGGAAAGTTATATGAACTACAAAACAATTTTACTTGAGATTAGCGAACGCATCGCTCTTATAACATTTAACCGGCCAGACAAACTGAATGCAGTTAATCTTGAAGTAATATCAGAACTTGAAAATATTATTAATGAGCTTGAAAATAATTCTGAGGTTGGAGTTTTAATTTTAACCGGTGCGGGTGAAAAATCTTTTGTCGCTGGTTCAGATATAAGTGCTTTAGCTACATTTACACCGGATCAGGCAAAAGAATATTCGCTTATAGGAAACAGAGTACTTAGCAAGATTCAGAATTATACAAAACCTGTTATTGCTGCTGTGAATGGTTTTGCGCTTGGGAGCGGATGCGAAATTGCACTTGCCTGTCATATTCGTCTGGCTTCTGATAATGCCAAATTCGGCCAGCCCGAAGTTAATCTTGGTTTAATTCCCGGACACGGTGGCACTCAACGACTTGCTCGAGTTGTCGGAATTGGCAAAGCATTCGAGCTAATATTAACAGGCGGCAACATAGATGCAAACGAAGCCCTTCGAATTGGACTTGTAAATAAGGTTGTCCCACAATCTGATTTAAAGAACTTCGCATTCGAATTGGCTAAAACAATATTAGCTAAGTCGCCTGTTGCAATTGGCATAGCTATAAAGGCAATTAATGCTAATCTTGAAAAACCACTATCTGATGGATTACACTTTGAAGCTGAGCTTTTCAAAGAATGTTTCGCAACAGAGGACTTTGTAGAAGGAACAAAAGCATTTCTTGAAAAAAGGAAACCCAATTTTAAAGGTAAATAAAGTAAAAACTCAAATTGGAAAAACAGTCATTCATTCGTATATTTATACTGATTATATTGTCAGTTATAGCGATTTATTTTATTTACTTTTTAAACGCGAAATCGAGTTTGGATATATCAAAAATTCGATATGGTTCAGCACCTGATTTAGATTCGATAATTTTAAAAACATTTGAAAAATACAATATTCCTAAAACGAGTCTTCAATATAAAAAAATTAAATTCGTTGATACAGAATTTGTTAGAGATGAAATTAATGTGAATATCCCGGTAATAATTCCTGAAGACTCACTGTTTGTAGTAAAAACGGATACTTTGATACTGCTTATCCACTATGATTTAAAGCAGGAATTATCAAAGTATGATTATAAGATCTCGGGTGTTGAAAACAGTTTAGAAAATAAAACCATTTTTTTTATAGAGGAAAAAGGAAAAATTATAAAAACGATAATATTTAAAATTAAAATAAAGAAAGAAAGGAGTATAAGTTATCAACTCAAAAATAAAAGAAAATAAAAATTCCGCAGATTTGATGGAGAAAATAGTATCTCTTGCTAAGCGGAGGGGATTTGTTTTCCAGTCAAGTGAAATATATGGCGGATTAAATGGTTGCTGGGATTTCGGTCCTTTAGGTGTTGAAATGTTCCGAAATCTAAAAGATGAATGGTGGCGCACTATGACTTATCGTGAAGATATCGAAGGCATAGATGCTGCTATATTAATGCATCCCAGAGTTTGGGAAGCTTCCGGACATGTAGAAAATTTCACAGATCCGATGGTAGATTGTAAATCTTGTAAAGCCAGATATCGCCTCGATAATTTACTTGCTGATTTATCAACCAAAAGAAAAAAAGAAATATTACGATCAATAGAGCCTGAATTGTTCAGTGGCAAACTCGATGATGAAAAAGTTTTAAACGAATTCAACAACAGGATAAAAGGAGATGTTGCCAACAAAGTTGTTCAAACATTGGTACCTTGTCCAAACTGTGGAAACACTGCAACATTCACCGAAGCTCGTAAGTTTAATCTTATGTTTAAAACATTTGTTGGACCTGTTGAAGATTCAAGTGCAGTTGTTTATATGCGTCCTGAAACTGCACAAGGTATATATGTCAACTTCCTGAATGTTCAATCGGCATCGCGCCAAAAAATTCCTTTTGGTATTGCTCAAATTGGGAAAGCCTTCAGAAACGAAATCAATACTAAAAATTTTCTCTTCCGTACCAGAGAGTTTGAACAAATGGAGATGCAATACTTTGTAAAACCAGGTACAGACACCGATTGGTTTGAATATTGGCGTTCGCAAAGAATTCAGTGGTATATCGACTTAGGGATGGACAAGCAAAAACTTAGATGGCATCAACACGAACCCGATGCACTTGCACATTATGCTAAGGATGCTTACGATATTGAATACCAATTCCCTTTTGGCTGGGGAGAAATTGAAGGTATACATAACAGAACTGATTATGATCTTTCACGCCACGAACAGTTCTCAGGTAAAAGTTTGAAGTATTTTGATGATCAAACTAAAGAGAAGTATACACCCTATATTATTGAAACTTCTGCTGGTGCCAGTCGTTCGTTTATGGCTTTTTTAATCGATTCATATAATGAGGAGGAAGCACCTACTGCAGATGGTAAAACTGAAACAAGAGTTGTTTTGAAAATGCATCCACGACTTGCACCCGTGAAAGCTGCAATTTTCCCGCTTGTAAATCGCGACGGTATGCCTGAAATTGCAAAAAAAATTGAAAAGGAACTCCGACCTCATATGCGTGTATTCTATGATGATGCTGGCGCTATCGGAAGAAGATATAGAAGACAGGATGAAATCGGTACACCGTATTGTATTACTGTTGATTCTCAAACTCTTGAAGATAATTCAGTTACAATAAGAGATCGAGATTCTATGGAACAAATAAGAGTTTCAATTGATCAAATACTAAATTATTTAAAAACAAAAATTATATAATAAGGAGAATATATGAAAAGCAAATTATTTCTTGTAATCTTAATAGCAATAATTTTTATGTCATTTTCAGCTTGTTCGGATAGCTCAACTGATTCAGGAAAATCTCGATTAAGTCCTGTAACAAATCTTAAAGCTTTTTCTGTAAATAACACAAGCGTAGGACTAAAATGGACAAAATCAGTAAGTGAAAATTTAGCTGATTTTGATAAGTATGAAATTAAAATTAAACAAGCTGACACTACTGTTTCTACACAGTTTGTAGCTAAAGGTACAGATAGTTTAGTTATATCAAATTTAAGTAATGGTGTTATCTACGACTTTGTTGTTACAGCGAAAGTAACTTCAACGTCTAAGAATTATATTGATAGTGATCCTGCTCAGGTAAGATGGTCGCCTGCTTGGAGATTTACTCAGGAAGGAACATTCCCTATTCAAGTGTACGAGAGAACAAGTAGTACAGGTTATGCAAGTGGATTAGTTTTCTACTATCCATCTCTTGGAGCACCTCCACAACCAAAAACAGTTTCACTTTTAAGTGCAGATAGTTCGCTAATTGATGTATTCATTGATTCAAAAGGTGCAAGTAATATTGCAATTAGCAGCTCTCACTTATATCGACCTAATAGAAAAATCACAAGATTTTCAACAGTTGAATACGAATCTGAAACATTAAACTATCCACAATTTACACCACCTGATACAACAACCTATACGAAGTTTGAAATTCTGATTGATTCTGTTGCTGTAACATCCTCAAAAATTGTTTATTATAAAGGAAATAATGGGAATTATGGTAGAATACTTATTAAACGTAATCCTGTAAATAGTACATTGATATGGGGTTCTTCTCCAGAACAATATGTGCGTTTAGAAATTTCCTACCAAAGTGTACCTTATAATCCATATTCCAAAACATACAGATAAAAAATAGGAGAAAAAATTATGAAAAAGAATATTTTTGTTTTTGGACTAATTTTAGTTTTTTTGATATTCACATTTGATGGTCTTGCTCAAAAAAAAGCAACTCTTTATGGTGAAATTGTGGAGTTGACTACATTTGTCAAAGATGGAATCAAACCGAATAATCCAGCAGGTAAGGAGATTACTACAGAGAATCTTAATAAGGGTGGGACATTTGCTTTGCTCGAAAAAGGTACAGGAAAAATTGTATTGTTAACTTCATCTGTGCCTGAATATAAGCTTACTGAACAATTAACTCCTTACTTGGGAATTACAGTTTTTGTAAAAGGCAATCTTTACAAAAAAGGTGGAGTTAGATTGCTTGATGTTCAGGATATAGGAAAATATCTGAAATAATTATAATCAAACTAAATTGGGGTTATCTAATATTTTTATTGGATAGCCCCAATCTTTTATGAACGGGAAAATTTCTAAATATTTGTTTCTATTATGTATTTTTGTTTTTTCTCAGAGTTTATTTGCACAGTGGATTTCAGATAGTAAAGTTGATTCTTTAACACTACGCGGTGTGGAGTTTATTTACAATCTAAAGTTCGATTCTGCGCGAAGTCAATTCAATGAAGTAGTTCGACTTTATCCTAAACATCCTTCCGGTCATTTTTTCTTGGCAATGGTTGAATGGTGGAGAATACTAATTAATCCTGATGATACAAGCTATGATGAATATTATTACTCTTTACTTGATAAAGTTATCTATCTTTGCGACGAAATATTGAAGAAGAATCCAAATGATGTAACAGCGTTATTTTTTAAAGGTGGTTCTATCGGTTTTAGAGGAAGATTAAGAGTTCATAGAGAACAATGGCTTTATGCAGCAAACGATGGAAGACTTGCAATTCCTATAGTACATCAAGCATACCAGCTTGAACCAAACAATGTAGATGTATTGCTTGGCATGGGAATTTATAATTATTATAGAGATGTAATTCCTGAAGAATATCCTTTTGTTAAACCCTTTGTAATATTTTTTCCAAAAGGGGATAAAATGTTAGGGATACAACAGTTGAAGTATGCGGCTGAGAATGCTAAATTTGCAAATTATGAAGCTACTTATTTTTTAATTCAAATTCTCTCAAATTATGAAAAAAAATTTAGCCAAGCTCTCTCCCTTGCTCAAAAACTTTACAAAAAATTTCCAACCAATCCTGTATTTCATAGATATGTTGGAAGGTTATATGCATCAGTTGGGAAATGGGAAGAAACTAGAAAAATGTTCAGTGAGATTTTAGAAAACTGCAATAAAAAATTGTATGGCTATAATGTATTGTATGCAAGGGAAGCATATTATTATCTAGGATTAAGTTATATGAATATTGGGAAATATGATGATGCTCTAAATTATTTTTATAGATGTGATGAACTTTCCCGTTCATTAGATACTAATGGGGAATCAATCTTTATGGTAATAGCAAATTTAAAAATAGGTATGATTTACGATTTGCAATTTAAAAGAGAACTGGCAATTAAACAGTATAATAAAGTATTAAATATGAAGTCTTATCAAAATTCTAAAGATTTAGCAAAAGAATATCTAAAAAGTCCTTATGGAAAGTAATTATATTTACATTATTTTGTTTGGATTAGTTGCTACATTTGCGGAAATAATTGGTGGGTGCCTTGTAATTATTAAAAAAAATATTACAAAAAAGTTTTTTGAATATTTAATTGCACTTGGCGCAGGATTTATATTGGCACTTGTATTCTTAGAATTAATTCCAGAAAGTATAAACCATTTTGGCACTATGGCACCAGTTTTCATTCTATTTGGTTTTGCTCTTATACATTTTTTTGAACATGCAGTAATCGGACATCTTCATTTCGGTGAGGAAACACATTCAGAAATTATGATCTCTAAAATAGCGAGTTTTGGTGCAGTAACAGGTCTTTTTATACATGCTTTTTTTGATGGTTTAGCAATTTCTACTGCTTTCCTATTCAATTATCAAATTGGTATTTTGCTTTTTCTTGCTATCTTCTTACATAAATTCCCGGAGGGTTTAACAATTGCTACAATAATGCTCAGTTCACAGCAGCCGCGTAAAAATGCATTCATAGCAACTGCATCAATCGGGGTTGCTACAATGCTTGGCGTCGTTGTGATGTTTTTTATCTCCAGAGTTCATGAAAATATTATTGGAATTATGTTTGCAATCTCTGCTGGAGTTGCAACCTATGTAGGTGCGAGCGATTTAATTCCTGAAATTAACCGCTCCCAAAATCGAATCTCCCCAATTATTGTATTTGCTGGAATGGCGTTATATTATATCACTGAAATTATAATTAAACAGTTTTTATCAATTCATTAGCCCTTTAGTTTTTTCTTATCTACAATATTTCGTATATTTTCAAAAAAAAAATAGGAATTATGACAACAAAACCGCCATCTAAAATTAAAGAATTTCCAGAAAATACTCTGGAAAAAGTTGCTTATAATAGCGTTAAAAACATTCCAACTGTTGAACCGAATGACTCATATCGACTTGCGTATAATATTTTTCAGTTTCTGACTAAAAAAGATACTACATTAAAGGAAGCTATAAGAGTTTCTGGAGCTCGACTTTTAGTCCCAGTGGAGGAAGCATATAAGTTAATAGTTGAGTACCTGGAATCTCAAGGTCACATAATAAAATAAAAAATGACTCAATACATTGAAACATTTTTTCTTGCATTCATACCTCTTTTTGTAGCAATGGATGCATTCGGTACTCTGCCTCTATTCATAGGTCTGACCGAAGGTATTACTGACAAGAAAAGGAAGAAATTGATTATTGAAGCAACTTTAACAGCGCTTGTAATTTCATTGATTTTTATCGGAAGTGGCAAACTGCTCTTTCAATTTCTTGGCATCACAGAGAACGATTTTAGGATTGCAGGCGGAATTGTTCTACTGGTGCTTGCTATTAATGATTTACTTTTCTCTACCGATACGAGTCGGAAAAACCCTGAATCAACCGTGGGTGTTGTACCAATTGGTATTCCACTCATTATGGGTCCAGCTGCGTTAACTACAATTCTTATATTGGTTGATGTGTATGGATATTTATGGACAATCTTTTCTCTTATCCTAAACCTTTTTATTATCTGGCTTGTATTTCGTAATGCTGATGCTGTTTTGAAATTCCTTGGTAAAGCCGGATCTCGTGCTGTTGCAAAAGTTGCATCATTATTTCTAGCTGCAATTGCTGTTATGATGATTAGAGTTGGAGTATCAGAAGTTTTAAAAAAACTTGGTTAAGATGGACTTGGGAATTAAAAATAAAACTGCAATAGTTTCAGCTGCAAGTAAAGGACTTGGTAAAGCAACAGCTCAGTCACTTGCTAATGAAGGAGCTAATGTAGTAATATTCTCAAGAAGCAAACAAGATATAGAACAAACTGCCGAAGAGATTTTCCATAGCTCAAAATCTAATGTGTTACCAATATCAGCTGATATTACTAAATTAGAAGATATAAAAAATGTTATCGAACTAACAATCAAAAAATTTGGTGGAATTGATATTTTGATAAACAACACAGGCGGACCGCCAGTTGGAAATTTTGAAGATATAACCGATGATCAGTGGTTGTATGGTTTTAATCTGGTTTTACTAAGTATGATCAGAACTACCCGCTTTGTAATTCCATATATGATAAAGAAAAAGTGGGGAAGAATTGTTAATATTACCTCTCTAACTGCTAAACAACCAGTCGATGATCTGGTACTTTCCTCTACATTTCGTCCGGGGATATTAGGTCTGACTAAAATATTAAGCAATAAATATTCAAGGTTTGGAGTTCTTATTAACAATGTTTGTCCTGGTTTTATTCTCACACAGCGCTCAGAAGAGATAGCCCGTAAACGCTCAAATGAAATAAAAATTTCTTTTGAGGAATATCTAACTCAACAAAGTAAGGATATCCCACTTGGTAGGTATGGGAAAGTCCAGGAGTTAGCAGATTTTATCACTTTTTTATGTTCAGAAAAAGCTAGTTATATAACCGGTGCAACTTTCTCTATAGATGGTGGTTTGATAAAAGGACTATTTTGAAGAAATATTAAAATTAAATAATGAAATTTTCTATAATAATACCAACCTATAATCGATTATCTCAGTTACAGGCAACTCTTGAAAGTGTATATAATCAAACTATTAACGACTTTGAAGTGATCGTTGTTGATGATGGAAGTAGTGATGGCACATCCGAATTTCTTAATACAGTATTAAGAAAAAATTTTAATGTAATTCATCAAACCAACAAAGGACCTGCATCTGCTCGTAATTCAGGTATTAAAATAGCTAAAGGAGAATTGCTGGCTTTCACCGATGATGATTGTATAGTCCCAAACGACTGGTTAGCAAGGTTTGAATCGATATTTAATAACACAAATGCTGATGTTGTGGCAGGGTTTGTTCAAAATGCTTCAAGGAGCGTATTCTCTGCAATAAGCCAGTACATCATCAATTACTCAGTTGCTTATTTGTATAAAATGCATACCAATACTTCCTTTTTTACATCGAATAATATTGCTTATCGTAAGCAGGTAATAATGGATGCAGGTGGGTTTGATGAAAGATTTAAGAATGCTGGAGGTGAAGAGCGTTTGCTCAACTTTAAAATTATACTAAACGGTAAAAAAATTTTTTTTGATCCAGAATTAAAAGTTAAACATTTTCATAAATTAGATTTTTTAAGTTTCGTAAACCAGTTTTATAACTATGGGAAAGGCTCATATTTAATATATAAAATTTGTAGGGAAGAATTAAAACAAAAACCACCATTCGTACCTTTTGTAACTTATACATCTTTTATTAAAGAACTATTTAAACAAAATTTTATATTGGGTTTAAGTATAGTTTTTTTCCTTTTAATATCACAATTCTCTGTTCTAATAGGATTCATAAGCGGATTTATAAAAACAAGTTTAAGAAAAAGATTTTAGGATTTAATAATAAAACTTTATTAAGTGATATTGCAGTTCTAAATGTACCTTGTTAATTTCTTATAAAATTCCTAAATTTCAAATACTTTTAAAAAGGAACAATGAAAGATTTTAAGAAATATCTGAATATTTTACGAGAAATCGCTTTAACAGATTTTAGATTAAAATACCACGACTCAGCTCTGGGATATTTCTGGTCGTTACTTAATCCAATTGCACAATTTTTAGTTCTGCATTTTGTCTTCTCTTATCTGTTTGTCACTCAGGTTCCTAAATTTACTTTCTATCTGCTTTCAGGCATTGTTTTCTGGAGCTTCTTTTATGATGCAACCTTAAGTAGTATGAATTCAATTTATTCCAAATCGTCATTGGCAAAGAGGATTTATTTCCCAAGAAACTTGATCATATTCTCCTCAACTTTAACTGCTTTAATTTCATTTTGTATTAATACTGTAATTTTGTGGATTGTTGTTATTGTGTTTGATCATTACTCAGTAAATCAATTTTTAATTATAATCCCATTTATATCAATTATCTTTTTATCAATAGGTGTTGCATTCATTATATCAACATTCTATATTTACTTCAGAGATTCTATTCAAATCTGGCTTGTATGTCTGAATGTTGGATTCTGGTTAACACCTATTGTCTATAATGCTCTTGATGCACCACTTCCATTAAAAATGGTTGCACTTTTAAATCCGTTAGGAAGAATATTGATAATGTTAAGATCATTTTTAGTGTTTAATGATTTTCCATCTCTTGAATTGATAATCACGACTTTAATGTTTTCGATATTGATTTTTGTTTTTGGCTTCTGGCTTTTTAATAAACACTCGTCTAAGATTGTGGAGTTTTTCTGATGATAGAGGTTGATAATGTAAGTAAAATATTTAAAATTCCACACGAGAGAACAAAAACTTTGTTTCATAAACTAACTGGAATATTCGGACCCAAGTATAGTTTCGAAGAATTCTACGCTGTTAGAAATGTATCTTTAAAAGTTGATGATGGCGAATTTGTTGGAATAATCGGGAAAAATGGCTCTGGTAAAACAACTTTATTAAGATTAATATCAAAAATTCTTGAACCTACCAATGGAAAAATTAATGTAAAAGGAGAGATTGCCCCATTTCTCGAAATTGGTCTAGGGTTTCATATTGATTTTACCACGCGTGAAAATGTCTTTATTAATGGTACTTTGTTAGGATTTTCCCGAAAAGAAATTAAAAAAAGATTTAACGAGATAATAGAGTTTGCAGGTCTTGAAAACTTTGTGGATACAAAGCTGAATAAATTGTCAGCAGGAATGCAAGTTCGCCTAGCATTCTCAATTGCAATTCAATCTGAAGCACCAATACTAATTGTGGACGAAGTTCTTGCAGTCGGGGATTTAATTTTCCAAAAAAAATGTAAAGATGTATTTTGGAAATATAAAAATGAAGGTAGAACAGTTTTATTTGTGAGTCACGACATGAAATTAATCAAAGAATATTGTGATAGAGTTATTATAATGCACAATGGTTCTATTGTCAACCAGGGAAATCCTGATGATATGATTACTTGTTACCAGGATAAATATCTAAAATGAAACCTCTGTGTAAAATATTTCTTTTAACAATTTTATCTATTAACTGTTATGGTTTGGATTATGATTGGTATAAATTAAAACCTTTAAGCAGTATTTCACTCAGGACATTCTCTTATTCTGCTGTAAAGTATTATCCAAATTATAAGCTTTATAATTCTTATGGAGAATTTCTAAAAAATGGATGGAATTCATTTTTACAGCTAAATGGCTCAGCTTCTATTATAGAAAGATTTTATTTTAATTACAGATTACAAAATCAAAATTTTGATGATATATACTTTCAAAAATTTAATATCTCATACAATGATAAATCGGTTTCATTTTTATACGGATTAGACTCTATATGGTTGGGACACGGTTACCATGGTTCATTGCTTTTATCAAATAATGCAACTCCATTTAAAATTTTGAGATTTCAAACAGAAAAACCATTTCATATTCCATATCTTGGTGACTTTACTTACAGATTTATTCATGGATGGTTAGCTGATTTTAAATTACTTGCCCATCGTTTTTCTTATTTACCAATTAAATGGATTGAGCTGGGTGTTAATCAAACAGTTGTCTATCAACAAAAGTATAAATTATGGGAATTCTTCAAAGTTTTTTCTGCAACTGAAGAAAATATTTCTGGTCAAAAATTTGATAATGATCAAAGAGCCAGCATCGATATAGCATTATATCTTGATTTTTTGAACCAATATATTCCTTCAATAACTGGAGGCAAAATTTATTATGAATATGCTGGTGAAGATTTGTTTGCTTGGTGGCAAAAGGAAGACAAAATTTGGATTGGTCCATTAGGATTTGAATTTTTTGATCCTGCCCAATCATATGGGTTACAAATTAATTTTATAAAGAGCAGATTTTGTATTGAATATTCACAAAATTATAAGATTAAAAATCTGTTTAGAAATGTACATTTAGGCACAAGTTATCAAAATCTTACTAAAAAATGGTATCGCAAAGTGCCTTATATACAAAATAATTTCTTTGTTGGACATCATATGGGCACAGAAGCCTCTGATATTTTCCTCGAATATTTCCATCAGTTTAAATATTTTGGTTTGAAATTTTTCTATCATTTAGAACGACATGGCTTTGCTTCAAGTTATGGAAATGTATATAATTCGAGTAAATATCCGGAAACTTTTACCCAGTTTGGCTTGGAATTAAACAAATCTTTCGGTAAACTGGAAATTTCAATTTTATATATATCCAATGATTATTTAAATATCGATGTGAACCCTGAATTGCTGGAATATGTGATTCAAAAAGATATGCGTACAAGTAACAGTATTTTTGGAATGAAAATTTTATATTCTTTTGGTGATTAAATTGAAACACTGGAAATTAAATATAATTTTTTGTTTTTTGATTTTAATGGGTTGTAATTATCCAGTACCCGAAATTAATTTATCGTACGACTTTTTGAAAAATTTTGATAAAGCAATAATTACCCCAGGCTCGGATAAAGTTTTTAAATATCAAAGCTGGATGAAAGGCACCGAGGGCAGGGATGCTATGGTGATCGGAGTATATGGCGAAGCAACATTTACTCTAAATCCAGATGAGGTTGGTGATGAATTATATTTTGGCTTACGCTTAAGAATTCCAGATACTGCTGCTGCAAAATGTGATATAATAGTAACAACTGATGATAGCATCAATGTTGTTTTTAGTAAAAATTTAGACAATATTAATAAACCAGCCGACAGGGAATGGTCAGATGCAGTTGTTGACTTTTCCAGGTTTAAAAACAAAAATATTTCTGTAACATTTAGTGTTCAATATATTGGAACCGATGCCTGGGTTGAATGGAGCAGTCCAATTTTAATCGCTAATAAAAAATGAATCCAGTAATTTCTGTAATAATACCATGCTATAATTATGCCCGCTATCTTCCTGAAGCAGTGGATAGTGTAGTTAATCAAACATTCAAAGATTTTGAAATTATTATAGTAAATGATGGAAGTACTGATGATACAAAATCGGTTGCTGAGTTACTTATAAAAAAATATTCTGAATTTAAAATACATTTGTTGAATCAAGAGAATTCAGGAAATCCAGCAATCTCAAGGAATCGCGGGATAGAATTATCAAAAGGCAAATATATACTCTGCTTAGATGCTGATGATAAATTAGCAACCACAATGCTCGAGGAATGTTTGAATTTACTTAAGATGAAACCTGAAATATCTATTGTTTATACCGATAGAGTGGACTTTAATGGAGAAGAATCAGTAGTAAAAGCCAGGGAATATAATTTTGAGAAATTAAAATACGAAAATCATATTTCCTATTGCGCACTTTTTAAAAAAGAGGTCTGGGAAAAAATTGGAGGCTATCGAACAAATGTAATTGGGTGTGAAGACTGGGATTTCTGGATTGCAGCAGGTAGCAGAGGTTATTTTGGTTTTTATATTAATAAACCGTTATTCTATTATAGAAAGCACAACACTGGAGTTTATCAAAAAGCTCTTAGGAATATGCGATTATTAAAGGCAAATATTGTCTTAAATAATTCAGAAGTTTATTCTGAAAGGGAAATCTTAGAGGCAAAAAATATTTTAAAAGTTTATGATGAGAATAAAGTAAAACCTTTAATTTCTGTTATCTTACCAACTTATAATCGTCCAGAAAATTTAAAAAGAGCCTTACAAAGCTTAAAAGAACAAACTTTTCAATATTATGAAGCAATTATTATTAACGATGGTGGAATTGATGTTTCATCAATCATTGAAACATTTAATGAAAAAAATAATTTGATATATCTAAAACATGAATTTAACAAAGGTTTACCTGCAGCCAGAAATACTGCAATAGGTATAGCTCAAGGAAAATATATCGCATATCTGGATGATGATGATATTTTTTATCCTGATCATTTAAAAGTATTGTATGATACTCTGGAAAATTCTGATTATCAGATTGCCTATACTGATTCTATACGAGCCGTTTATAGAAATATAAACAACAAGTTGAATCTAACACAGAAGGAAAAATTTGTTTCTGGTGATTTTAGTTTAGAACGGCTTTTTGTTGAAAATTATATTCCAATTATTTGCATAATGCATAGAAAAGATTGTTTAAATGAAGTCGGATTTTTTGATGAATCTCTTACATCTCACGAAGATTGGGATATGTTGCTAAAACTTGCACAAAAATATACCTTCAAACATATCCCTAAAATTACATGTGAATTCAGCTGGATTGATGACGAACTCAGAGAAAGTAAAAGAAGAATCGAGTTTTTATCCACATTAATCAAAATATACGATCGATATAAGAGTTCTGATAAAATTAATACAACCATACTTCAGAAACAAAATGAAAAACTATTGCAATCGTTACAATGGGCATATCGACAAATTGTGGATTTACAATCCCAGAAATTAGAATTGAATTCCATACAAAACAACCTTACCTGGAGAATTTTAAATAAATATTTTTTTCGCTTCTGGGATAGGTGGATAATACCATTTGGAACAAGAAGAAGAGCTTTGATTGAAAAGTTTTTTAGGCAAAAAATTGACAAAAAGGAATTATCAGAGTTCACGCAGCAAACAAAAAATAAACAGGTAATTAAATGTTCTGTAAATTCAAACGAAATTGAAAAATTTATAATCTATACTCACTCAAAAGGTAATTACTTTTTTAACGAAATTCGGGATTTGATAAAAGATGGCATTGCTGAACTTGGTTACTCGGTGGAAATAAAAAACGAAGCAGATTGGTGGTATGATGAACCTGCCTGGCATATCATTGTGGCTCCACACGAATTTTTTCAAATTGGTAAAGAGAAAAGTGGTGGGAATGAATTGCTTCCTGAAAATTTAATTTTATTCAATACTGAACAACCATCAACCCGATGGTCGTATCTCGCAGCCGAATATTTCCCTTACGCTAAAAGCATCTGGGATATTAATTACGAATCTGCACAGAAAATTATAAAGCAGGGTTTTAAATGTAATTTTTTACCGCTTGGTTATGTCAAGAATAATTATTTGTTCAAAGATGTTGAAAATTTACCTGATAATTATGCTACATATCATCTGGATAAGCATATAAAATATAATTCTTATTTTAATGAAGGCTATAAAAGTCGGCCAATAGATGTTGCATTTGTTGGCTGCTCAACTCCCAGGCGCGATAAATTTTTTGCATCCGCTGCAAAGGTTCTTTCAAAATACAATACATTCTTGCATTTTTCAGAAGGATTGAATACACCAATTATCCCGGGTTTAACAACTTATATGAATTCTGAAACCACAATTGGAATAATGCAAAGATCCAAAATTACATTGAACATACACCATGGAGTAGATAAATATTTTGAGTGGCATAGAATTGTTTTGCTTGGAATTGCTCAAAAGAATTTGGTAATCTCAGAACCATCGGTGAGCTCACCAATATTTAAACCGGGTACTCATTTCATAGAAGCAAAATTAAGTGAAATTCCAAATTTAGTCGAGTATTATCTTACAAATGAAAAAGGAATCCGCGAAGCAATTACAATAATTGAAAATGGTTATAACGAGTTTATTAATTGTCGTTTAAGCAAGTATCTTCAAAAATTAATTTCTGAACTTATGAATGTGTACCCAGCTAAATTATGAAGAATATTAATTATCAAAATAATGCAAATATAATTTTTGAAAGTAGAAAATTAAATATTGAATCTGATGTGACAGTAAATATTAGTTTATACAATTATGAAAAATACATTGAAGAGTGTCTGGAGTCTGTCAAAGCTCAAACTATAGAAAATCTCAATTTAATTGTAGTAGATGATTGTTCAAAAGATAATTCTGTGAAAATTACTAAAAAGTGGTTAGAGCATAATAAGGATAGGTTTGCCGAATGTTTGCTTCTACAGAATAAACAAAATTCTGGTTTAGCTCATACACGAAATACAGCTTTGGCTCACACTAAAACAAATTATGTTTTTATACTTGATGCTGATAATTTGCTGTATCCAAGATGTTTAACTCGACTTTTAAGTGCGTTGAAAAATTGTGATGCAAGTTTTTCGTACTGCTACCTTGAGGAATTTGGAAGTGAAACTGGAATAAGAAACAAAAAACCTTGGGATCCAGAAAAATTAGCCCAGGTTAATCCAATAGATGCTATGGTTTTACATAGGAAAAATATCCTCGAGAAAGTAGGAGGTTATTCTATAATGCCTGTGATGGGCTGGGAGGATTATGACCTCTGGTTTAAAATTGCAAGAATTAAAGCTTGGGGTATCCAGGTTCCGGAAATACTTGCAAGATATCGTGTTCATAAGAGATCTATGCTTAATAAAATTACCAATCCAAATGTTGAAAAACTCTGGAGTTATTTAAAAAATACTTACCCTGAATTTTTCCGTTGAAACTAGTATGAATAACTCAAACCTTCAACTTTCGATTTTAATTGTTACTTATAATTCGGAGAAATATATTTCTAACTGCATTGATTCTATATTATCACAAAATCCAGCTTCGATAACTTATGAAATCCTTGTTGTTGATAATTGTTCAAACGATAAAACATCCGATATTGTAAAATCAAGATTTCCTGCGGTAAGATATTTTCAGAACTCTAATAATCTTGGTTTTGCTAAAGCTGTAAATCAGAGTTTTCAACAAATAAATGGGGAATACATCTTACTTTTAAATCCAGATACAGTTATAGTTAAAGATTTTTTTCTTAAACTTTCCAATTTGTTCAAGCATAATAATAAAATTGATATTCTGGGTGTGAAGTTGTTGAATGAACAAGGTAGTGAACAGCCATCGAGCTGGAAAAAAGTTACATTTTTTACAATTTTATTAGAAATGCTGTTACCTTATCAGTTATCTAAAAAATTAGTAACTGTTGCACCAAAGCAATTTTGTGAAGTGGAAAATGTTTCTGGTGCCTGTATGTTGATAAAAAAAGATGTCTTTGAAAAACTTTCAGGTTTCGATGAAAAATTTTTCCTTTACTACGAAGAAATCGATTTTTGTAGGAGAGCTAAGAATGCTGGATATAAGATCAATTATACTCCTGACATTGAAGTTATTCATTTCGGAGCAAAAAGCTCGATAACTGATAAACAGGTATTTTTTTATAACCTTTATAAAAATAAATTATACTTCATTAAGAAGCATTATGGTAAAATTTTCTATAATATAAGTTTTATAGTTGTTGTAATAGGCATATTGCTGCGTATTATTTTCGGTTTCATTGGTGGATTATTTTTATTGAATAAAGATTTGTATAGAATTTCACAAACTCTTATTTTAGTGTTGATTAGAATGATAAAAAATGATATCAGGTGAAACTAAAAATAATCCATTAGTATCTGTAATTATCCCTGTAAAAAATGCTGAAAGAACAATCGATAGTTGCCTTTATGCGATTAAAAAGTCGAATTACAAAAATTTTGAATTAATAGTAGTTAATGATAATTCTGTAGATAAATCTGTTGAAATTGCAAGAAAATACAATTGCAAGATATTAAAAGTTGAAAACGGGCAGGGTGCTAACTATGCCCGTAATTTAGGAGGGAAGTCCGCTTCAGGGGAAATATTGATTTTCATCGATAGCGATATTGTGGTACAAAAGGATACAATTGAAAAAATTGTTGACACACTTCAGGATGAAAACATCGATGCTGTCGTTGGTGTTTACACTGCAAAGCATCGAAATGAAAATATTGTTAGCCAGTATAAAAACTTGTGGATTAGGTATTCTTATTTGAAAAGTTCTCCAGAAATCGACTGGCTGTTTGGTTCAATTTCCGGTATAAAAAAAGAAGCGTTTCAAAAAGTTGGTGGATTTAATATTAATTTATTGTCCCGTAAAGGAAATGACGATATTGAACTTGGTAAGAGATTCTCTCAAGAAAAGTTTAATATTATTCTCAACTCTGAAATTGAAGTTGAACACCTTAAGAAATATAATCTCTGGACATTTATTAAAAATGAGTTTGATCGAAGTTCTGGTTTTGCAGAGCTCGCTTTCAATCTTGGAGAAACAACTCACTCTGTAAAAAATGGCTTTGTGAATGTTTATCCCTCATTTATTATTTCAACCATAGTTATTATACTCGCAACCCTATTTTTAATCTTGGTACTCGTTGGAAAATTATCTTACTGGTATTTAATTGCGGTGATTCTCATATATCTAATCCTGAATATAAAGTTTATAAACTATCTTGAGCAGATGCGTGGTTTATTTGCTATGATAGGAATGCTTCCAATCCTGATAATTGATCATTTTGTTTGTTTTATTGGCAGCGTAGTTGGTACATTAAAGGGATTATTAAAAAGATGAACTCTTAGTTTTTACCTTCCTTAGAATATTCTAGAAACAAAATTAAATTTTCTTTCATAAACTTGGCATTTTCATCGTTTGGTTTAAATTTGAGGTAGTGGTCAAAAAATTTAATTGCATTAGTATATTCTTTTAGATAATATGATGCATATCCCAACTCGCGATAAATAATTGGATCGTTCAAACCAAATTTCAAAGCTTTAAAATAATTTTCTTTTGCAAGCTCATATTTTTTTTGTCTTAAAAACAAATTCCCAAGATTTGCATAAGCTTTTGCACGAGTTGAATCCATTTCAATTGCTTTAAGATAGTATTTCAGTGCATTTGATGTATCGCCTCTTTTTGAGTATTCAACACCAAGATTAATATATACTCCCGGATTAGGCGAGTTGGCATCGGCTGCTTTTTGCAAAATTTTGAATGTGTTCTCATTATCATTAAGCTTTGTGTAAATAGCAGCCAGATTACCAAGTATTCTCGGATTTGTGGATTCAATATCTATGTATCTTTCAAAATATTCTCTTGCTTTTATGTAATCATTTTTCCAGTAGTAATAACTTCCAAGTGTTTCACAATAGCTAAGTTGTGGAATTTTTCCTAGCAGTCTTTCGTCACTCAGCAAACTTATTCTCTTAATAGCTTTTTGTTCATCAGCATTTACCAGTAACCAGCTTGATGTGTGAAGAAATATCATTCCTGTAACAAGTGTAAGTATATTACTCAAAGAATACATTTGATTTACTTTCAAAATCAGATAAATAGTTAAATAAATTACAGGTACAAAAAAGCTTGCCATAAAGTCCCAATCGCGTGCCATTCCAAGTGCAAAATGTGTAACAAAAGTAAAAAGCAAACCGAATACAGACGCTAAGATTAAAAAAATAAAAACAGAATCTCTTTTATTAAATGTTTTCCCAATAGTAAATATTATTGCAATGCTAATAACTAATCCGAAAGGCGCAAGCAGTAAATTAGCATTTAACCAATCTATAATATGAAAAATGGAAAACATCGTGTATGAAAAATAATTATCTGTTGAACTTAGTGGTAGCAAACTCCACCGACTTTCAAGTATTGCTTGATTTAACGCGAATGCAAATTTTTCACGGAAAAATAAAATTATGATTATAACCAATAAAGCCAAACTTCCAATAGTTATCCCAATTAAATTTTTCTTCCCTTTAATATTTTGATAAATAAGAAACATCATTGCTGGCGTAAAGCTTATACTGCTTATATGAAATCCAATTGCAATGAAAAAAATTATTACAGGTATTATAATATTAATTTTGTTTTCCAATGATAGCCAACCTGTGATTATAAAAGCAGTTATGCTTACATATAAAAACACATAGTTCTCAACATAACCAATAAATAATTGAACACCAGCCGAGCATAATATAATCATACCAATCAGGAATTTTTCTACTGACTTGAATTTATAATTTTTCAAAAAGTAAAAAACCAAAGATATTAGAATAATTAAAGCAACATAATCATAATATCTATAAAACAATACTGCATCTTCAAGCGATTTAATAGAAATAAATTCTCTCACCCAATTTATAATTATGGCTACAAAAAACTGGTGGTTAAAAGCAGGTGGTATTTCATCCATCATCCAGATATTTGAAAGTTCTCTTAATAAAAGCGCCCCATCTCCCAATAAGTGTGTCTTTACAGGTATAATTACAGATATTATCGTAAACAAAAATATAACACTTAAAAATGTTAAAGCTTTAAAATTGATACTTTTAATTTTTTTAATAATATTGTTCAAAATTTTTATTATTTTTTCCCTGATTGAATCAGAAAAAAGAGAAAAGGCACACAATAGATAAACTATCTTGAAAATATCATTTTGAAATGCAAGGAAATGGAAACCCCAGTTAATATGCGATGGAAAGAATATTGATATTATTTGAAGTGCTAAGAATATTGCGGCAAATATTTTAATAAATATTGAAAAATTCATTGTTTTAATATAATAAAAATTTTGAAATTTTTGAGATTGTCAAATAAGCTAATTATATTATCTAAAATTTTCACTTTTTGAGATGAAATGATAGTTTTAATTATAATAATTGTTTTACTATTTCTTTTTTTACTTTCGGTTACAGTGTTATTGCTGTTTGCAGGTCCAATAATGCTTCTTCAACCCAGAAGACGTAATGAAGATTTCTACCTCAAACTAAATCACCCTGTAAAACCAGAAGACATCAAAGCTGATTATGAATTATTTAATCTAAATATTGAAGAAAATTTAAACCTTAAAGGCTGGATAATTAATTCTGAAAAAAATCCCACAGGTACTATTGTATATTTACATGGAGTTGGTGATTGTAAAATTGCAGGTTTACCGTTTGCAAAATATTTGAGTTTGAATGGATATCGAGTTGTACTTTATGATTCCAGGCGTCATGGTGAGAGTGATGGCAAATTTTGTACTTATGGATTTTATGAGAAGCACGACCTTGTAAAGGTAATAAATTTCTTGCAGGATAAGTATAAAATTACAGAAGTAGGTGTGTTCGGGACATCAATGGGCGCTGCTGTGGCGCTACAAACTGCAGCAATAGAAAAAAGAATTAAAGCTGTAATTTCAGAAAACTCTTTTTCTACACTCAGAAAAATTTTTGATGATTACCAAAAAAGAATTATTAAAATACCATTTCACTATTTAAGGAATCTGGTTATTACTCATTCTGAATTTATTGCACATTTTAAAGCTCGCGAAGTATCACCACTTGAAGCGGTAAAGAAAATTACAGCTCCAATTTTGTTCGTAGTTTCAAAAATGGATAAACACATCAATTATAAATATACATTACAACTTTACGAAGCCGCTACGGGAAAAAAAGAATTATATATTATAGAAAATGCATCTCATATCGATGCATGGGATGTTGGTGGGGAAGATTATCATAAAAAAGTATTTGAATTCTTCAGGGAGAATTTATGAAAGCAAAATTAATATTTATCCTGTTTGCGTTGATTTCATCGCAGGTTTTTTCACAGACAGATTTTTCACAGCAAAGCGCTGAAAAGTTTTTAAAATTTTTAGCCTCTGATATTGGTCCAAGGACAATGGGCTCACCTGCTGAACGAAAAGCAATGAAATATGCTCTCGATAAATTTAAGTCCTTTGGTTGCGATACGGCATTTATACAGAAAATAAATAAACATAACAGCATTAACACTTTAAGTGGAAATGTGATTGGTGTGAAAATAGGCGCAACAAACAAAATAATTGTAATTGGTGGTCATCTGGATACAGCAAGCCCTGAAGTACCAGGTGCAAACGATAATGCATCCGGTTCAGCTGTAGTTCTTGAATTAGCAAGAATACTCTCAAAAAGAAATAATCAATCTACACTTGTTTTTATCCTCTTTGGTGGTGAAGAACAGGGACTGGTTGGATCAGAAGCTTTTATAGATTATATGGAATTCGAAGGCTTCAGTATATCTCGAAATAAAAATAATAGGTCCATTCTAAATCTTGATAGTATTATGCTTATGTTTAATATAGATATGGCAAATGGACTTGGAGATATTGAAATAGACCCTCACGGCAAAAAATTTAATGCACCTAAATGGCTTGTTAAGTCAGCAATCCAAGAATTCTATAAACTCGGCTATAAAAATCTTATCTATGCTGTATATGCTCAAACAATTAACAACTCAGTCCGTAGAAGTGCCAGCTCAGACCACGAGACCTTTATCAATAATGGAATACCAGCCCTCGATTTTACTACCGATATTAATACTCCAATTCATACACCTCAGGATAATCTCGAGAATTTTGATCCACGCGGATTGAAAAGATCAGGAGATCTGATATTAAAACTTGTTGAAAAATTTGATGCAGGAACTCCTTCCAGAAATGTAGAAGAATACTGGATGTATTTGCTCGGAAAATTTCCAGTTTTTTTACCAATTTGGACACTGAAAGTGTTTATATCATTTGCTTTTGTGTTTGCCATTTACGCTATTTTGCTGAAAAGACAAAAACGACTTGTGGTTTTAAATGCTCCAGTAATCGAAAATCCTGATGAAGCCCAACCAAAACCTAAAGGAAAATTTACTGGTGTAAAAGTTCTCGTACTTTCAATCATACCTCCACTGCTTGGTATGTTTTCATTCTATATTATTGGCTGGTTAAAAAATCTAAATCACCCCTGGTATGCAGATCCCTTTCCGTATCTTATAAATGCTTTCCTATATCTGATTATCGGTTTCTGGTTTGTAGTTCATATTGCAAAATTTTTTTCTCTCACTAAATGTCCATATTCTTTCTTCTTGAAATCAGCTCTGATATTAATTATTTTCCTTGCTGTTACAGTATATCTGGATACTAAATTGGCTATATATCCAGCAGCATCGCTAATACTTGTATCTATGGCTTCTATTTTTAAAAATAACTATATAAAAATTTCACTTTTTGTTCTATCACCATTGCCTGTTTTAAAGTTGATCTTTAATGAATGGTTCTATTTTACCTTGAGAATGTATGTGCTTCACAGTGTCGAAATACCTGGACGTCATACTCAACTTTTTGTGCATGCAGTTGTGGTCGGATTCTTTACAATTACTCTTTTGCCGTTTATCTTGGCTTTCGGTTCAATATACAGGGAGTCTTCAACTACACAAAATATAATTAAATGGTTTAAATCTGCTAAAGTTTTTACAACCTGCATTGCCTTGATTTTTTTAATTAATTTTTATCTTTATTTACAACCTTCTTACACACAGCTATGGAAAAAAACTGTACTCGTAAAACAAACATTTGATCTCAAACAAAAAAAATTTGTTACAACTCTTAGAAGTCCAGAATATCTAAACAACATTAAAATTACTTATCAAAATCGAGACACAATTATAAATGCATTGGAAAAAGAGATTACTCTGATTAAAATGGACTCTTTACCAATCAATCTAAAAAAATACAATTTCGAAATAAAGGGAACATATATTAATTCGATTATTGATGAGGAGCAAGAGAACAATTATAAAATAGTAGAAAAAAATATTATTAAGAAAGTTAGTTATACAGATAGCATTGAAAATAATGATTCAGTATTAGTTTTTTTAAATCTGAATCTTAATACTGCACACGCACCTTATAAATTTGATATAAATTTAAAAGGTTACGACTATATATTCCAGAATATGGAAGTTTATAACACAGGTAATCAAGATGATAACCTTTCAGGTTGGAAAATAGAAAGAGTGGATGAAGATATTTCAAAAGTTAATTTAAATTTTTATTCTTTTCCTGATGTACCACTTAATATTGTTTTTTTCTTTGGTTTTAAAACTATGGTAAATAATCCTGTAAAATTTGATTTGAAAGTTTTTTATAATACTCCGCTTTATCCAGTTGATTTAAGTAGAGAAAATACAAACTTCATTTTCAGAAGCGAAATAATCAAAGAAGAGGAGATTAAAAAGTAATGAGACTTAAACTGACACTTAGAACAATTGATAGGAATCCAGTTATACCTATTAATTATCAGTATCCTGTTGCTTCTGCAATCTATAAGATAATAAAAGATGCTGAACCAGAGTTTTCAAAATTGCTTCACGAAAAAGGTTATCCTTCCGAACATAACAGAAGATTTAAATTCTTTACATTCTCAAAGTTATTTTTCCGAAATCCAGCCAAAGTAAAAAACAACACACTTGTTTTAAACAGCAACGAATCAATTTATTTTTTAATATCATCATTTAACGAAGAGGATTTTATAAAAAATTTTATAATTGGTTTATTTGAGTCGCAGGAATTTAGTATTGGACTTAAAAATGTATGTCATACAAATTTTAAAGTTGTTTATGTAGAAGCTTTGCCAGAGCCCAGGCTTCAAGAAACACTAAAGTGCAAAGCTATTTCTCCAATATGTGTTTCATTAAAGGATGATCAATTACAGCCCACATATTTGCGAGCTATGGACCCAAGAATTCCTGAGGCAATAAAAAATAACCTGATATGGAAGTATCGCACACTTTTCGATAAAAAAGAATTCCAATGCAACTTTAATTTTAAAATTGATGAAGAATATGTGAATAGGTCGGGAGGTGAAAGCAAAGTCTCAAAGCTGATCACAATAAAAGAAAACCAGCCCGATGAGACGAAAGTTAGAGGATTTATAGCACCTTTCACAATTTCTGGAGATAATGCACTTCTTGAAATAGCCTACCGCTGTGGAATTGGCGAAAAAAACTCAATGGGATTTGGTATGTTTGAAGTGGAAAACTCAAATTAATACGCTATTTTAAGCAATTTTGCACCTGTGAATTAAATCAAACTTTATTTCCTCAAATAATCTTATTTTTTATCAAATATTTTATAAATAATTTTCAGGAATTATTTATGAAACAATATTACTATTTCTTTACAAACGGAAAATTAAGGAAAAAAGATCAATCTTTGTTCTTTTTAATTGGTGAACATCAGCCTCCAGAAATTGATGAAAGCCAATTTCCACTCGATAATTCCTTGATAATTAAATCACAGGAACTACCTGATAAAGAAAGCAACGATAGCAAATTGCATATCCCGATCGAAACTGTTGAATCAATTTTCTGCTTTTCAGAAATTACTTTTACAAGAGCTGTATTGAGTTTTTTGGGTAAACTAAATGTTCCAGTTTTTATTTATGATTATTATGGTAACTATTGTGGAACATACTATCCAAAATGTGAGATGATTTCTGGGGAGCGACTTGTGAATCAGGTAAGGCATCAACTGGATCCTGAACTTAGACTTGAAATTGCAAAAGAAATTGTATGCGCATCTATAAAAAATATGGATGCTACTTTATCTTATTACAGTAATAGAGGTTTGGAGCTTGAAGTCGAGTTAGAAGCGATTAGAAGAATGAATGATGATGCTGAAAGTTCTACAGGAATAAAGAGATTGATGGGTGCCGAAGGCTATGCAAAGCAAAATTATTACAATGCCTGGGGAAAAATTCTTGAAGATAAAAATTTTGATGGAAGGAATTCGAATCCACCACTTGATCCAGTGAATGCAGTAATATCTTTTTTGTATTCGTTGCTTTATAATATTTGTGCTAACGAGTGTTATAGGATAGGACTAAATCCTGCTATCAGTTATGTACATGAGCTTGGCGAGTCGCGTAATTCTCTTGCACTGGATATAGCGGATATTTTTAAGCCAATTATTTCGGACAGGGTTGCATTTGCACTTTTGAATACTGATCAGTTCAATGAAAAATCTCACACTCGGAGCGAGGGTGAAGCTGTATATTTGAACGAGGATGGGGTCAAGATAGTTGCAAAAAAGTTTGATGAGAAATTAAGGACTACATTTTATCACAGAGAATTAAAACGGCATATTTCGTACCGGCAGTTAATACAACACGAGGTACAAAAACTTTTGGCTCATATTAGAGGAGAAAAAAAACTAAAATGTTTTCGAGCCTGGTGGTGATTTTATGTATGTTATTGCAGTTTATGACATAAATGAGAAGCGAGTAAATCGAGTATTAAAATTGATGCGCCGTTATTTACACTGGCAGCAAAGGTCAGTGTTTGAGGGGCATTTAAGTGAATCAAAAATAGAGGAACTAAAAAGTAGGTGTGAGATGATAATAAAGGATGAGGATACGATAAAGTTTTATATACTTGAAAGTGATAAATATTTAAAGCGGGAGGTATTGGGAATGGATACGGGGCAGGAGGAGGAGAGGCATTTTATATAATCTCGTCGAGGTAAAAGAAATGGGAATATTTATAATTTATTGAAAAATAAAGGGATAAAGAAAAAAAGGGGGTAAAATTTCAATAGCGGATGATATCGGACGAGGAATTTCTGGTAGAAGTTTGTTTTTTAGTCTAAAAATAGTATATTTTAGAGAGTTTGAATCGGACCATAGTGGAATTGAGACTTTTAATTTTTCAGTTAATCCAAATAAAAACGAAACAGTTTGAATCGGACCATAGTGGAATTGAGACCTATTAGATAAGTCAGCGATA
>CALCJK010000020.1 GCA_937967455.1 uncultured bacterium
TTCGAATCCCACCCTTTCCGCTTACGAATTAACAAAATATTCTAATATCCTTTCAACTACTTTATCCAATTCCTTCTCATCCTTAACATCAAACCATCTAATCCTATTATCATGCCTGAACCAGGTTAGTTGACGCTTTGCATATCTTCGTGTATTACGCTTTATCAATTCAACCATATCATTAAAATCTATTTTACCTTGCAAAAAATCAATTACCTCCTTATATCCAACTGTCTGAAGTGCTAAAACATCGGGTGAATAACCTTGAGCTAAAATATGCTTCACCTCTTCAATTAAACCTGATTGTATCATCCAATCAACCCTTTGATTTATGCGATCATAAAGTTTTTCTCTATCCCAATTTAAACCAATCATTATTGGCTCAAAATCTGCTGACTTACGCTGCTTCTGTAGTAGTGAAATCGGTTTCCCGGTTAATTCATATACTTCAATTGCTCTAATTATTCTTCTTACTGTAGCCTGTTGCATTTTTTGATATGACTCAAAATCAATAGTTTTGAGATATTCAAGAAGATTTGCTCTTCCAGACTGTTCATACAATTCATAAAGTTTGTGTCGTATATTTTTATCGACTGGCGGGCTATCAAAAATTCCATCAATTAATGCGGTAATATACAAACCTGACCCACCAACAACTATTGGTTGTTTATCTCTATGAAAAATTTCATCAATCCTTTGTCTTGCTCTTTTCGAATACTCACCTGCGCTGAATTCTTCATCAATATTTAACTCACTGATAAAATGATGTTTGATTGTACTCAAATCATTTGAAGCTGGTTTTGCCGTACCAATATCCAATAGTTTATAAATCTGGCGTGAATCAGCCGAGACAATTTCTGCATTTAGATTGATTGCTATAGGTATCGAGATCGTTGATTTACCTGAGCAGGTTGGACCAACAATAAATAAAACTTTTTTTAATTTTAGAAATTTACTAGATACATTGTTAACCATTACCCTGCCAACCCATTTTACCAATCAAGGGTACGAACCGAAATCCTGCTATAACACGAGTTTCAAATTTATCTTTTGCTCTTTTAATTACATGTAAATTTTGTGTATCAATATCACCAATTGGAATAACAAGAATTCCACCATCAGCAAGTTGATCAAGTAAGGATTGAGGAACATCAGGTGCTGCTGCTGTAACTATAATGCCATCGTATGGTGAGAACTCGCTCCAGCCAATCGTACCATCTCCACATTTTGAAACTACCTGATAGCCAAGTTTTTCTAAATTTTTACGGGCAGCGTTAAGTAATTCCATATATCTTTCAATTGTGTAAACTCTGGCTCCCATTTCAGCTAAAATCGCAGCTTGATAACCTGAGCCCGTACCAATTTCTAAAATTTTTGAACCTTTTTTAACTTCAAGAGCTTCTGTCATCACGGCAACTGTATAAGGTTGCGATATTGTTTGTGATAATCCAATTGGTAAAGCAGAGTCCTCATATGCTCTGCTTACAAAAACATCACTCACAAATAAATGTCTGGGAACTATTAACATTGCCTTTAACAAATTTTCGTCCTTTACCCCACGATTTCTTATTAGCTCTACCATCTCCCTACGTTCGTTTTTAAATCTTCCGTTTTGTAATAACTCACTCATTTACTTTCAAATTTCTCCATATATTTTTCCAGGATTTTTGAGGTACAGCCAACCTTGTTTTTAGTTCATCAACCAGTTCTTTTGCAGATAAGCCATACTTAATTACACCATTTTCAGCTATTGAAATTGTTCCACGTTCTTCAGATACTATAATTACAAGAGCATCTGTTTGTTCAGAAATACCAATACCCGCTCTATGTCTCATCCCAAGCGCGATTTCACCAATGCGAGTAACATGTGAAAATGGTAATGTACATCTCGCTGCTTCAATCATCCGATCTTTAATAATAACAGCTCCATCGTGTAGCGGTGATTTGGGATTAAAAATTGACACAAGTAATGCTTTACTAACCAGTGCTTGCAATTGGACACCTGTCTCTACAAAACTCCTGATGCCAGCTGCTCGTGCGATTACAATTAATGCACCATGGCGTTTGCGAGCAAGTTCAGCTGCTGCACTTCCAATTTCTTCATAAGCTTCAATAATACCAACCTTGATAAATTTTTGTACGAAAGGATTTCTTCCAATAATCACAAGCAACCGCCGAAGCTCAGGTTGAAACAAAATAATAAATGCAATTACCCATATATCCGTTAATGTTCTTAAGAACCATCCCATTACCTTCAAATTGATAGCTTGAGACAAAAAAGAAAGAAGTATAATAAGCAACAATCCAATAAAAATTTGAGCTGCTATAGTACCACGCATTATAAGATATAACCTATAGAATATAAATGATACAACCGCAATATCTAATATATCTAGTAAGGTTACTGTTATAAATCCAATTTTAAATAATTCCACTATAAACCTCTATTTTAATGCATCAACAATTCTTACAACTCTTTTTATTTCTTTTACATCATGTACACGCACTATATTCGCTCCTCTCAAAATTGAAACTGCAACAGCCGCTGCAGTTCCTTCCAATCGCTGGTCAACTGGTAAATTTAAAATCTGCCCAATAAAAGATTTCCTAGAAGGACCAACAAGGACAGGATAACCTAAAGTTTTAAAAGCAGAAAGTTGTTTAAATATTTCAATATTATGTTCAAGTTTTTTCCCAAAACCAATTCCAGGATCAACAATTATCTGAGTGATATTTTTTGATTTTGCAATCTCACAAGATCTTTTTAAATACTCAAATATCTCACCAATTAAATCTTTATACTCAGGGTTTTGTTGCATATCTTTGGGAGTTCCTTTAATATGCATTAGTATAACGGAAGCATTGTATTTTGCCACAATATCAACCATTTTAGAGTCAAAATTCATAGCACTAATGTCGTTGACAATCACAGCGCCTAATTGGAGTGCCTTTTCTGCAACTTCAGATTTTGTTGTGTCAATTGAAATTGGAACACTTGTATTTTTTACTAACTCCTCAATGACTGGTAATACTCTTTCCATTTCTTCTTCTGCAGAAACTGGAAGTGAACCAGGTCGAGTAGATTCTCCACCAATATCTATAAAATCCGCACCATGATTTATAATTTCAAGTGCTCTATCAATTGCAGATTGAGTTGAAAAATATAAACCTCCATCAGAAAAGGAGTCAGGTGTGACATTCAAAATTCCCATGATGAATGTTCTGCTTGCTAAGTCGTATTCAACTTTTCCAAATTTATATATCATTTTGCTATCATTTACTTTTTGAATATACAAAAATTTTGAAGGTATAACAAAAATTGTCAATAAATTAAAATGGCTCCTATTGTTGAGGAGCCATCTCTTTTTCTTCTTGCTTTTGAGCTAAAAGCATTTTTCGTTTAGCCTTTAACCTTTCTCTCCGTTTACGATGTTTAATTCTTACGAGTTTTGCTTTTTTATTCATATAACCTTTTTGTTTTGTTATACATAAAAAAGTTAATGTAACGACTCCAAATATCTTTCAACATCTATGGCAGCAGCACAACCACTACCTGCTGCTGTTATTGCCTGTCTATATACTGGATCAGCAACATCTCCTGCTGCAAAAACGCCAGGGACACTTGTTGCTGTTCCCTTACCAACAAGTTTTATATAACCGTTTTCATTCACATCAATTTGTCCTTTAAATATTTGTGTATTCGGTTCGTGTCCAATAGCAATAAATAGACCTTCAGCTTTAATTTCAGATATTTCACCTGTTTTAAGGTTTTTAATTTTCAGACCTGTTACTGACTTTCTACCATTTTCTTCCTTACCAAGAACTTCTTCCACAACAGAGTCCCAAATAAAGGAGATTTTGGGATTCTTAAATGCCCGCTCTTGCATTATCTTAGAAGCTCTCAGTTCATTTCTTCTATGAATTATAATCACTTTCTTAGCAAATTTGGAGAGAAAGCTTGCTTCCTCAATTGCAGTATCTCCACCACCAACAACTGCAACATCCAGGTCTTTAAAGAAAAATCCATCGCAGGTAGCGCAAGCTGAAACACCATATCCAAAATATTTCTTTTCTGATTCAAGATTAAGTAATTTCGCTTTGGCTCCAGTAGCAATTATAACCGAATCAGCAGTGTATTGCTCATCATCAGTCCATAGTTTAAAAGGTTTTACCAAGAAATCAACCTTGGTAACATCTTTTGTGATACAAACAGCTCCAAATTTTTCCGCCTGTCGTCTGAACAGATCCATCAATTCAGGTCCCATTACTCCATCGGGAAAACCCGGATAATTTTCAACTTCGGTTGTAATCATCAACTGTCCACCCGGTTGACTTCCTTCAAAGATAAGTGGTTTCAGGTTTGCACGGGCTGTGTAAATGCCTGCAGTAAAACCTGCCGGACCTGAACCGATAATTATGACTTTATAATGATTATCTTTCATCTACTTTTACCTTTCGTTTTAATATGTTTTCAACATTTTCCTGAAATTTTCTATACTTTATTCTTTTTATGGTAGAATTCTTATACATCTTGTTAAATTCTTCTAATTTGATGCTTCTTAGAGTAAAAAGATTCGGATTTAGATTAAAACTCCGTGGATAAAATTCTGAAAATTTTGTGACTTGTGCAAATTTTTTGTTCCATGGACAAACATCCTGACAAATATCGCAGCCATATATCCAATTATCAAATTTATTGATTAAAGACTCATCTACTTTTTCTTTGTACTCGATTGTCAGGTATGAAATGCATTTATTTGAATCTATCTGATATGGTGCAATTAATGCATTCGTTGGACATGCCTCCAAACATTTTGTACAACTTCCACACATATCTATGGATGGTATATCGCTTTCAAATTCAATATTTGTTATAATTGCACCTAAAAAAATCCAGGACCCATATTCTCTTGTTATCAAATTTGTATGTTTGCCTATCCAACCAATTCCGCTACGTTGTGCCCAAACTTTCTCCATTACAGGACCAGTATCTACATATATTTTTCCCTTCGCATCCGATTTTATTGATTTCAAAAAATTAAAAACTTCTTTTAGCAACCTTTCAAGTACAGTATGATAATCATCCCCCCAGGCATAACGCGAAATTTTCCCAACATATTCGTTTGTTAAATGTTTATGTGGCGTATAATAGTTTAATGCACACATAATAATTGTTTTTGCATCCTCCAGAATTTTGAGTGGATTAACTCTTTTCTCAAAGCTTTTTTGCATCCATTCCATATTTCCATGAAAATTTTTAGATAACCACACCTCCAAATTTTTTTTATCTTCTTTTAATAATCGAGGCTCTACAAATCCAATCTTACTAATACCTAATTCAAATGCTTTCGTTTTGATAAGTTCTTTTAGATTGGACATATGTTAGATATTTAAAATTGAATCTGCTGCGTATCCCTTTTCAGTTTGTTTAATCGTGCAGGCAATAGTATAAGGATCGTGTTCGAAGAATAATATCCATTTTTCTTTTTGTGCCATCTCCAATATTTTTCGTTTTTCCTCAAGCGTTTCAAGAGGTCTTAAATCATAACCCATAATATAAGGCAAAGGAATATGTGAAAACATTGGGATTAAATCTGCACAAAATAAAATTGTTTTCGTATCATCAGATATTTTTATAATTTGTTGAGCTGTGGTATGACCATTAACGACAATAGTAAATATATCAGGTAACAGTTCTAGATTCCCATCAACTAAATTTAATTGATCATCTTCGTATAAAGGAATGAAGTCGTCTTTTATAAAACTTGCACGGTCACGTTCAGAAGGACTAGATGCATACTCCCAATGTCTTTTTTGAACATAATAAGTAGCATTTGGAAATGTAATTTTTAAATCATCATTTTCCAGATAGGTTGAACCACCGGTATGATCAAAATGTAAATGAGTAAGAATTACATCTGTAATATCTTCCCTTTTAATATTCAAAGACCCGAGTGAACTTATCAAATTGTCTGGAAAAAATCGTAATTTATAAATGTCTCTTAATTTTTCATTCATTTTCTGACTGTTACCGGTATCTATAATTATCTTTTTATCATCACTTACCAGGAGCAAATTTCTTGTAACCATCTCAATTCGATTTAATTCATCAGATGGATTTGTTTTACTCCATAATGTTTTTGGTACGACGCCGAACATCGCGCCACCGTCAAGTGCAAAACGACTGCTTAATATCGAATATATTTTATAATTACCAATCTGCATAAATAATGAAGGTCGGTAAGTTATTTCTTGAGAGAAATAAGTTCCGACCTATAAAATTTTAAAATATAAATTTTTTACGCTTTACGGAATCTTGAGGTAGCTTCGCTTAATGGTGGAAACTCTTTATCAGGATGAAGACGTTTTGCTTTTTCGAAAAGTTCATCTTCAGTTTCTGGATGATTTGGATCCGGTACACAACAATCGACTGGGCAAACAGCAGCACATTGCTCTTGATTGAAATGTCCCACACATTCAGTGCATTTCTCCGGAACGATATAATAAAAATCGTTGGATAACGCTGGATACATTTGCCCATTTAGCTCATACTCGACACCACCGGCATAGATTGCTGTATTTGGACATTCAGGTTCGCATGCACCACAATTGATGCATTCTTCCGTAATCATTGTAGCCATAAATTATTCTCCTTTTAATTAATTTTAAGTGTTTTGCTTTAATTTCTGCAATAATTTAAAAAATCTTGGTTCATTATAATAAAAATATTTGAGAAATTCAATTAATAAAATTGAGAACTATAAATTTCTATACAGTGAATGTTCATTGCATAATTTGTGTTTCATTGTCTTTTAGGAAGTGACATATTGCCAAGCAGTTTAACGAGTTCCTTTATATGATCTTTCGTTGTACCACAACATCCCCCTACAATATTTACTCCAAAAGCTTTGACAATGTCTGTTAGATACCATGAAAACTCATTAGGAGAAAGCTTATAAACCATTGAACCATTAACATTTTCTGGTATCCCAGCATTAGGCATACAAAATATTGAGAATGGACTATGTTCAGATAAATACATTATATCGTTTAAAATGTCAACTGGTTCATCAATACAATTAATCCCAAAAGCATGTATTGGATAAGATTGCAATACAACCAATACAGCTTTAATATCAGAACCTAAACGCATTTTGGAGTATTCGTTAATTGATACTGAAACAATCACGGGTAATTCCTTCACAGCATCTCTTAAGCAATTGAATACACCACAAACAGCTGCTTTTATTTGAAGCAAGTCTCGACAGGTTTCGATAACTAACAAGTCGACACCTCCTTCCACCAGACCTTTTGTTTGAATATAATATGCATCTGATAATTCTTTAAATGTTATTTGTTCCAATGATGGTAGTTTATTTGTAGGACCAATTGAACCAGCAACGAAACGAGGTTGTGACTCAGAAAAATAATCATTCGTTACCCTTTTAGCTATCATTGCAGCTTTATAGTTCAATTCATATGCTCTTTGCTGAAGATTGTATTTTTGAAGCATGATCGAATTTGCACAAAATGTATTTGTCTCGACAACATCACATCCCACTGAAAGAAAATCTGAATGTATTTTTTCGATAATTGTAGGACGTGTTGCAACCAGATATTCGTAAAAACCGAAATATTCTTGACCTTCGTAATCATCCACTGATAAGTTTAAGTTTTGAAGATTAGTACCCATTGCCCCATCAAAAATAATTACTTTTTCTTTGCTGATCTCTGTAAAGCTTTTCAAATGTTATATCCCGGTATTTTTAAGCTAATTTATTTTTTGCTATATAATACTCTTCCAAAATGTTATTTACAATTATTGATGCTGGCAAAATTTCTTTTATCAATCCAGAGCATTGACCAGCTTCAATCTCCCCATTATTAAGGTCCCCATCAAAAATTGCAGCTTTTTCTCTACCTTTGCCTAATAATTCTAACAACTCTTCCTTTGTTGCTCCAAGGTTTTCGGCTTCAAGAACTTTTAATGCAAATTCGTTTTTTATCATCCTTACAGGAGTGATTTTTTTTAAAATCAGAACAGTACTATTATCAGTCGCATTAATTATAGCATTTTTATAATTTGGGTGAGCAGAGGATTCTTCCGAAGCTGCGAATCGTGTGCCTATTTGTACACCTTCTGCACCTAAAGCAAAGGCAGCTAACATACCTCTACCATCAGCTATACCACCTGCAGCAATCACTGGAATTTTTACAGAGTCAACAACCTGCGGTATCAAACAAAATGTAGTTATTTCATCGATACCATTATGTCCACCCGCTTCAAAACCCTCAGCTACAACTGCATCACAACCAACACTCTCAGCTTTAAGCGCATATTTTACAGATGGAACTACATGAGTTACAACACATCCAGCATTTTTTAATTGATCAATATATTTTCCAGGATGACCTGCAGATGTAAATACAATATTTACACCTTCATCAATTACTGTTTGAATAAGCTTGTCAGCATCCCCACGTAATAAAGGAATGTTTACACCAAAAGGATTAGAAGTATGCAACCTTGCTTTTTGGATATGCTCTTTAAGTAATTCTGGCTTCATCGAACCTGAACCGATTAATCCCAAGCCTCCAGCATTCGCGACTGCAGCAGCAAGTTTGTAACCTGAGACCCACACCATTCCAGCCTGAATAATTGGATAGCGTATATTAAAAAGTTTGCTGATTCTTGTTTCTATTCGATCAGGAATACTCATATTTATTTCAAACACCTGATATTAATTCATTAATTGGTGCAGATGTAAATGACATAGAATAAAAAGTGAAACTATCCGATTCAGGCAATAATTTAATTAGGTGTTCACCAAATTCTTTATTCTTAACTAAATTAAATAAATTGTGATTGTTAACTTCTATATAACTTCTACCATTTTCATCGATCGTTACATCAATTCCAGCAATCTCTTTAGTTAAATATCTACCATCTTGAATTATAAAAACTCTAAAATTAGTTTCCGAATCCGGACCTATAACAGCATTTACCTCTTTCCCCTTGTAGCTCACAATTAAATAATTATTCGGATAATCAGAATTCTCTACTTTCACAAAATGTTTATTTACAAGCCAAAGCCCAGAAAGATAAACTCTTCCTTCAAGATACATCTGTGGATCAGAATATTTAAAAACTGATTGAGGGAAATAACCCTCTGTGTTACCAATGGGTCCCTTCTGAAAACCCACAAGTATTTCCGGAGTACAACGATAAAGCTGAATATTTGCTCTATCTGCATCACAAATAGGTTCAGTCAATTCTGGAAGATCTCCATGGTATCCAGCATCAACAAAGAGAATTTGTAAGGCGAGTTCTAATGAGTTATAAAAACCTTCCCCTTCGTGGAAGTATCGAATAAAACCACTCCTATCAATCAAAAGGATCGAAGGTACAATTTTGATCTGAAAAATTTTTCTTAAATAATGTTCATTATCTGTTACAACTGGGAAACTAATATTATGTTTAGTTATAGAACTTTGAACAAAATCCAATTTCTGACCAAACGGAAACTTTGGAGAATGTACCCCGATAGTTATTAAATCAAACCCTTCATACTTATTATACCAATCTTTAATATAATGAAGAGTGTGTAAAGAACTTTGGTCAGTTGCATCCCAGAAAAATATACAAATTACTCTTCCCCTGTTCGCAGATATTATAATTGGTTCAGAGTTAAACCATTGTTCTCCATAAATTTCAGGTACTCTATATTTTTGTTCTAATAATTTCATCTCGATTAAATATATTAATTGAAATTAGTTAAAGCAAAGATTTTTCTTATTTACCACTTTTAAATTTTTGTATTTTAGGTGCTATAACAAATTTACAATAAGCAGCTTCAGGATTCTTTTTATAATAATCCTGATGATATTCTTCTGCCTTATAAAATATTTTGAAAGGAACTATCTCAGTCACTATTTTATCCTTAAAATATTTAGCAATTTCATCTTTTGATTTTTCAGCAGCTATTCGTTGTTGCTCAGAATGATAAAATATTGCTGAGCGATATTGAGTTCCGATATCGGCACCCTGTCTGTTCAATGTTGTTGGATCGTGAATTTTCCAGAATATATTAAGTAATTCTATATAAGAAATTTTTTCAGGATCAAAAGTTATCTGTACGCATTCAGCATGGCCAGTATTTCCAGTACAAACCTCTTCATAGGTTGGATTTTTTTTAAATCCACCAGAATACCCAGATACAACATCAATAACTCCATCAACTTCTTCAAAAACAGCTTCAATGCACCAGAAACATCCACCAGCAAAAGTTGCTTTTTCATATTTAAAATTAGATTTGCTTTCCATATCTGTTATGAAAATATTTAAAATTATTATAAACAATTGAAACATCATTATTTTAAACCAATTTTTAAAATTTAATTTTTGCTATTACAATATAATTTAATTATTATAAAAAAAAAACTTCAAATTTCATTATGAAATATATAAATTTAATAATCATTTTAACCCTAATTTTTATAAATGGATGTAAAAAGAGTATTAATATGGAAGAACAAAGGATTTATATAATAGAAAGAGTTGGACCAGCACAAGTAGTACAACTATATGCTGATGGTTTTGAACAACTTACAATTAAAGAAAAAATTTTTGCTTATTACCTTTATTTGGCTGGACTGGCAGGTCGAGATATTGCTATCGATCAACATCATAGAAATGCACTTGAAATCAGAAATCTTTTTGAACAGGTATACCTTTATCAATCGGGAATTGAAAAAAATACAATAACAAAAATCACAGAATATTTAAAACTTTTCTGGATAAATAATGGCTTTTATGATAATCTGACATCAAGAAAATTTGTACCAAATATTACATTTGAGGAATTCAAAAATGCTTGCATAATAGCACAAAATAACGGCGCAAATTTAAGTTCTCCAGAAGAAAATCTTATAAAAAAGTTAAACAGATTAAGAAAAATAATCTTCGATCCAAATTTTGAACCACAAATGACAAATAAAACTCCAGGGTTAGATTGGATTAAGTATAGTGCTGTCAATTTTTATGATAAAAACATTACATATGATGAAATAGAAAAATGGTCTAAATCGGGAAACGAAAAAAATCCATTAAATTCTAAGATAGTAAAAGAGAACGGAAAACTTATAGAAAAAATCTGGAGAGCCGGCGATAAAAATATTCCTGAAGGTATGTATTCAAATTATCTTAAGAAAGTGATTTATTATCTCGAACAAGCCATCCCTTACGCAGCTAACGAGCATCAGGCAATGACAGTTCGATTGTTGATTAATTTCCTAAAAACTGGCGATTTAGAAGATTTTAGAAAATTTAACATTAATTGGGTTAAAGATACAGCAAATGTAGATTTTATTTTAGGATTTATTGAAGTATATCTAGATCCAAGAGGCCAAAAAGCTGAATGGGAATCATCAGTATTTTTTACAAATCTAGAACAAACCAAACTGATGACGAATCTTGCAAAGTATGCACAATATTTTGAGGATAAAGCACCATGGCAAGATATTTATAAAAAGAAAATTGATAAAACTCCAATTGCAAATGTAATAAATGTAATCGCTTCCACAGGTGGTTCTGGTCCTATTAGTCCAATAGGAATAAACTTACCTAACGAACAATCTATCAGAGAGCAATACGGAAGCAAAAGCGTACTATTGCATAACATTATAGAAGCTTATGAGAAGTCGACAGGCTTGGAGCTTGTAAAGGAGTTTGCAGCTGATGAGGAAGAAATTCAGATGCAAGAAAAATTTGGATTGATTGCAGACAATCTTCATACAGCAATGCACGAAGTGATTGGTCATGGTTCCGGAAAAGTGAGTGATAAATTAGGTGATAAAGACCCATCAGAATTTCTACCTGGATACTATAATACACTCGAAGAAACTCGCGCAGATTTAGTAGCATTGTGGAACGCATTTGACGATAAAATTATCGATATTGGTTATGCGAAAGACAAAGATGAAGTGAGAAAGATAGGAGAAACAATCTACCAACAAACAATAAGGGCTGGTTTCACACAACTTAGAAAAATTGCAAATTCAAACCAGCTTGAAGAAGACCATATGAAAAATCGACAATTAATATTCAACTATATACTCAAAAACTCAAATGCAATAAAGATCGAAAATAGAAACGGTAAAACTTATTTTAAAATCATAAATTACGAATCAATGAGAGAAACAATTGGTAAATTATTAGGCGAAGTAATGAGAATTAAAGCTGAGGGTGATCTTAAAGCAGCTAAGGAATTGATCGATACTTATGGCTTAAGAGTGGATACAAAACTAAGGGATGAAGTACAAGAAAGAGCGAGTAAATTGAATTTACCTCTTTATACCGGATTTGTTATGCCTGAACTGGAACCTGTTCTCGATCCTGTATCCAAAATTATTGATGTAAAAATAATATATCCATTAGATTTGACAAAACAAATGTTAAAATACTCAAGATTTACACACCAGATTCAAGGATAGATATTAGATTTGAATTACCACCAATTTAAATTTTCAAAAGTAATAAAACTCTCATTTGGTATTATTTTGTGGATTTATTTAGTATATCTTATACATTTTTTAATCTTCAAATATATACCAACTAGCAGTAAATATAATCCACCATTTGTAATCTGGATGATAGATTTAATCAATTTATTCATTCATGAAGCTGGGCACTTTTTCTTTAAAATTTTCGGTAGAACATTATACTTTTTAGGGGGTTCAATAATGCAAATAATATTGCCACTCATGTTATTTATTGTTTCATATAGAAAAAATCTTCTCTCCTCTTTCCTACCAGCTTTTTGGACAGGTGAAAGCATGATAAATGTTAGTATATATATTAAAGATGCCCCTTTTAGAGAATTAAAATTGATTTCAAAAAATTTAATTCACGACTGGAATTGGATCCTCAAGAACAATCTCGAACTTGCAGAACCTATTTCAATTAGTGTTTTCATTACTGGATTGATTTTTTGTTTTATTTCCATTGGTATATTAGGCTATCTCATTATAATGGAAATTATAAAAAAATAATTGCAATAAGCTAATTTTTTTTGTAAATTTTAGAAAATTGTAGAACAAAATAGAACAAAGAAAGATGAAAATCGGTATATTAACAGGTGGGGGTGATGTCCCCGGATTAAATCCTGCAATTAAAGCGGCCGTTTATCGCTCTATCGATGCAGGTCATGAAATCATTGGAATTAGAAGAGGTTGGGCTGGATTGTTGCATTATAATAATAACGACCCACAGTCATTTAATAAAAATTTTATGCCACTCAATAAAACAAACACAAGGACAATTGATAGAACAGGAGGAACTGTATTACATACTTCTAGAACAAACCCTGGTAAGGTTCGACTTAAGGATATACCTGAATTTCTGGCTAAAGAATACGAAAATATAGAAATCGATAAACAAATCGATTTTACTCCATACATTTTAAAAGTTTTAGAACAACTTAATATAGATGTTCTGATAACTATCGGTGGTGACGATACATTAAGTTACGCTGTGCATCTACACAAACAGGGATTTCCTATTGTAGCAATTCCCAAAACAATGGACAACGATGTATTTGGAACAGATTATTGCATTGGTTTTTCGACAGCGATAACTCGGAGTGTTGATTTTATTGATGCTCTCAGAACTCCAGCAGGTTCACACGAAAGAATTGCTGTAGTTGAACTTTTTGGAAGATATTCAGGGGAAACTTCCTTATTAAGTGCGTTTTTAGCTGCAGTCGACCGTGCAATTATATCAGAAGTTGATTTTGATATAGATAAACTCTGCAAGTTTCTGGATGAAGATAAAAAATCAAATCCAAGTAATTACGCAATTATGACCATTTCCGAAGGTGCTAAAATGGTTGGAGGCGATATGATAATAACAGGTGAACCCGATGCATATGGTCATAAAAAACTTGGAGGAATCGGATATATAGTTTCTCAAGAAATTCAAAAACGAACGCGTCATCTAACTATATATCAACCCCTTGCTTATCTGATGCGTAGTGGTGCACCAGATGCTTTAGACAGAATGGTTGCAACAAGTTATGGATTTCTGGCAGCAGATTTAGTAAATGCTAGACACTTTGGTAAAATGGTCGCTCTACAAGATGGGAAATACACAACTGTTTCCGTGGACATTATCACTCAAGGCAAAAAGCGCGTCGATGTACGGGAACTCTATGATGCAGAAAATTACAGACCCCGTATAAGACACTTTTTAAACAAACCAATGTTCATGTATTAATTATTCAATAATGAACAATTTTATAATTGTTCATAAAAATAATAAGGTGTGAAGTGATTTTCTAATAGCTTCACTCCTATTTCAAGGACATCAAAATGAAAAAGATAGTATTGATTGAGCCCTCAGCTCCTGGCTTTCACATTTTTTCCCGCTACCATCTACCACGACTTGGTTTACCACTATTCTCCTCATTATTAAAACAAAAAGGTAAAGATGTTACAATCTATAATCAGGATATAAAAGCTCTGGATTGGAAAGAAATATTGGAAGCTGATTTAATAGGACTCTCTACAATTACCAGCACAGCAATGGAAGCATATAGGATAATAGCGAAAATTAAAGCATACCGACAAGATTTGCCGGTGGTAATTGGTGGTCCGCATGTAACATTTCTACCTGAAGAAGCACTACTAAAAGGTGCCGATTTTGTGATTAGAGGAGAAGGTGAAGTCAGTTTTTTAAATCTAATCGATTGGTACGAAAACGATCATGTCAAGATTGAAAACATAAATGGATTGTCCTACAAAATTGGGAATAAATATTTTCACAACCTTAAAGCCGACTTATTTTCAAATTTAGACGACTTACCTTTCCCTGATTTTACATCCATTAAAAATTATGATCGGATTTCAAACGTAATAATTCAAACATCAAGAGGGTGTCCTTTTGATTGTAAGTTTTGTTCAGTTATAAAAATGTTTGGACAGAACTGCAGGTTTCATTCAATAGATTACGTTATAGAAAATCTAAAATATCAAATAAAAATTTTGCCCAAGAAACCTGTATTCTTCTATGATGATAACTTCCTAATAAATAAAGAACGGACAAAACTGCTACTGGAAAGAATTATCAGGGAAAAAATAAATATAAAATGGAGTGCTCAAGTCAGAATTGAAACGGGTTACGACCTGGAGCTCCTTAAACTTATGAGGAAAAGCGGATGTAATGTTCTTTATATCGGATTTGAATCAGTAAATCAAGATACTTTAAAAGAATTTCATAAAAAACAAAATATTGAAAGATATTCTGAAGCTATAAATAACATTCACAAATGCCACATCCGCATTCATGGAATGTTCGTACTTGGTTCTGATTCGGATACAATTAATACTGCCCGGCAAACTGTAGAATTTTCTTTAAAAAACAAGCTTGATACCGTTCAGTTTATGATTCTTACGCCTCTACCAGGTACAGATACATTTTATGAGTTACAGCAACAAAACCGCCTTTTCACATACGACTGGAGTTTATATGATGCACATCATGTTGTGTTTTTACCCAAAAATCTGACACCGCTTGAACTCCAAATAGGTTCAATGCTTGATGCAACTCCAAAATTCTATTCTAAGTTACAGACTCTCAAGAGAGGAACAATAAGCTTATTAAGTATTTTACTATTTTTACCATCATGGAAAATTAAATTTCAAAACTTCATACTCACTGGATATGCCCGAAAACTTATACGAAAATGGAAAAAAGCAAACCTGGAATGGATTAATATATTAGCAACACTTGAAAAACATGTCATGAAAAAATTGAACATAAAAAATTTGTAAAATAGACATAACAAAATTTTTATGAATTGATTTTAATTCGAATTTATTTTTACTTTATATATAAAAAATGGCTAATTTGAAACATCAAAAAATAACCCCTTTGATGAAGCAATATCATCAGGTTAAAGCAAGGTATCCAGATACTATTTTACTTTTCAGAATGGGGGATTTTTACGAAACTTTTGATGAAGATGCAAAAATTACATCAAAAATACTAGGAATAACACTCACAAAAAGAGGTAATGGGGCTGCAGGAGAAACACCATTAGCTGGTTTCCCGTATCATGCACTTGAAAATTATCTACCAAAATTAATCAAAGCTGGTAAAAGAGTTGCTATATGCGAACAACTTGAAGATCCAAAACTTGCAAAAGGTATTGTAAAAAGGGATGTGATTGAAGTTGTTACTCCAGGTGTAGCTTTTTCCGATAAAGTTTTAGAATCAAAACAAAATAATTACTTATTATCAATATACTTACCAACTCCAATTGCAACTGGTAACGAAAAAATTGGAGTAGCATTCATTGATGTATCAACTGCTGAATTTTTTACAACTGAGGTCTATCTTTCAAATTTAAAAGATATAGTTCAGAATATAAAACCATCTGAGATATTGGTACAAAACAGAGATTTCGATTCGATACAAAATATTTTGAGGACAATTCATACTGGTATATTTTCAAAACTCGAGGATTGGATTTTTAACTTCGATTACTGCTACGAACTATTAATCAACCAATTTCATACACAATCGCTCAAAGGGTATGGAATCGAAGAATTTCAATATGGTATCATTGCTGCTGGTTCAATATTAAGTTACCTTCAATCAGCACAAAAAGAAAACCTTTCACACATAAAGAAAATAATGCCTTACAATTTCAGTGATTACATTCTACTTGATCCATCTACTAAAAGAAATCTGGAAATAATAAAATCAATTGAAGGTAAGGAAGAAGGAACACTTTTCTGGGTTATTGATAAAACCAAAACACCAATGGGTGGTAGATTGTTAAAAAAATGGATAAACCAACCATTAATAAAATCGGATGCAATCCAAAAAAGGCTGGAGGCTATAAAGGAGTTAGTTGAAAATTCAAAATTGAGAAAAAATATTTCAGAGCTTTTAAATCAATTTGGAGATATCGAAAGACTAATAGCAAAAATCTGTACAGCAAGAGCTAATCCAAGGGATATTATCGCCTTAAAAAATAATTTATTTTATATAAACACACTCAAAGAGATTATTTCTGTTGTTAACTCTGAAACACTTAGAGCAATAAAAAACAACTTAAAACCATTAACGGATTTAGTAAACCGAATAGATAATACAATTGTTGATGATCCCCCAGCAAATTTAACTGAAGGTGGAATAATTCGCTCTGGTTGTAACAGTGAACTGGACGAACTTCGTAATATAAGTCGGAATGGGAAAAGCTGGATAGCTAATTTACAACAGAAGGAACGAGAACGCACAGGAATCAACTCACTTAAAGTAGGCTATAATAATGTTTTTGGTTACTATATTGAAGTCACAAACACACATAAAAACAAAATTCCAAACGACTACATACGTAAGCAAACACTTTCGAACGCAGAAAGATTTGTTACTCCAGAATTAAAAGAATATGAGGAAAAGATTCTAACTGCTGAAGAAAAAATTATTGAACTAGAAAATAAAATATTCAACGAATTGAGGTTGGATATAGCATCTTACACTGAAATAATACAAAACAATGCACAATTAATTGCCGAGTTAGACACATACACAGGACTTGCAGAAACAGCAGTAAATTATGATTATACCTACCCTGAAATTGCAGAAGATGATAAAATTGAAATTATAAATGGCCGTCATCCCGTAATCGAACGGTTATTACCACCAGGTGAGGAATACACACCCAACGATACACTTTTGGATACAACTGAAAATCAAATATTAATCATAACAGGTCCAAATATGAGCGGGAAATCCAGCTATTTACGGCAGGTTGGGCTCATTGTACTTCTTGCTCAAATTGGAAGTTATGTACCCGCAAAAAAAGCTCACATCGGTCTGGTGGATAAAATATTTACTCGTGTTGGAGCAAGTGATAACATAGCATCTGGTGAAAGTACTTTTTTGGTTGAAATGCACGAAGCTGCACACATCGTTAATACTGCTACAAAAAAAAGCTTAATATTGCTTGATGAGGTGGGTAGAGGAACCAGTACATTTGATGGAATAAGCATAGCATGGGCATTAACTGAATATATACATAACCATATAGGTGCAAAAACTCTTTTTGCGACTCACTATCACGAGCTAAATGAACTTGCTGATCTTCACACAAGAGTAAAGAATTTCAAAGTAGAAGTTAAAGAATATAACGATAAAGTAATTTTCCTGCATAAACTCACACCCGGTTTTGCAGATCATTCATATGGTATTCAAGTTGCACAGATGGCAGGGCTTCCAGACGAAGTTACTGAAAGAGCCAAAAAAATTCTTCACAATCTTGAAGGTTCAGAATTAAAATTACACGATAAAAGCACTAAAGGTAGAATTGCACCAAGCGAAATTCAGCTCACACTATTTGAAATTAAAGATGATAAACTAAGAGAAGAAATTAAAAAAATAGATATAGATAAACTTACTCCTTTAGAAGCACTTCAAAAACTTGCCGAGCTTAAAAAAAGTATTGAAGAAAAATGAAATGTACAAAAAAAATATACATGTCGATATCCCTTTTCACCTTATTTAACTTTAATAACTCATATTCACAATTTATTGAACAACACTTAATATTGGTAATTATTGATGGAGCTCGATATTCTGAAACATTAGGCGATACAATGAAACAATATGCACCTCGTATGCATGAGCTTGCTTTACAGGGTGCTGTCATAGATACTTTTATAAATGATAGTCTGACCTACACGAGCCGAGCAATTCCTGCAATCTGGTGTGGATCCTGGAAAGCACCAAGGGATACAGTAATAAATGGCAATTCAACACAATATGCAACCGTTCCAACTTTTTGGGAATATTTTAGGAAGGATAGAAACAAAGATTCTACAGATGCACTATATATTACAAAATATTTTTCGGCTCCTTGGCTACCAAGCTTCCATCAAAATTATGGTCCTTCTTACTGGCCAATGTTTGTGATGCAGGATTTAGTATGGAGTGATTTATATGTCTGGAATCTGGCAAAAAACACACTCAATAATTTTCATCCAAAATTCTCTGTATTATACCTAGCTGATGTTGATGCAGCAGGACACTCAGGTAACTGGGATAACTATACTCGAAAAATTAAAATTGCCGATAGCATTGTGGGAATGTTATGGAATTTCATTCAAGCAGATTCAATCTTTAAAGATCGTACTACAATGATTGTAACAAACGATCACGGTAGACATCTTGATACGGTTTCCAATGGTTTCGTCAGCCATGGTGATGGCTGCTGGGGATGCAGAAGGATTCAATTCCTTGCAATTGGACCAAATGTTAAAAAAGGAGTTTCAATAATTAAAAGAAAAATCCCTGATCTGGCACCAACAATTGGAGCAATACTAAATTTTAATCCTTTGTATTCAACTGGTACGGCAATTAATGAAATTCTTAAACCTATTCTTTCTTTCGATAAGGAAATTATTAATTTTGGAAATATTCATCTTAATTTAACCAAAACTGATAGTTTTAAAATTTACAATTCTGGAGCTGCTAACCTAAACATAAATATCAATTCACTAGATCATATTATTATTAATCCTTCTACAGCACAGATACAACCGCATACATTTAGAAATTTTACAGTTCAATTTACACCAACAGATACTGGTAGTGTCGACACATTTATCCTCATCAACCACAACGATGAAAAACAAATTGATACAATTTATATTAAAGCCAAAGTTTTACCTGGGTTAGATACCTTGTTATTTAAAGTAAATAAGGGATGGAACTTAATTTCACTACCCCTAAAAACTGAAAAATCACATATTGATTCAATTTTTACCAATCATTCCTCAAAAGCATTCAAATATTCAAATGGATATCAATCGTCCGACACATTGGAGTATGGTATAGGCTACTGGTTAAAGTTTAATGATTCAACGGTTGTGCAAGCAATAGGTGAATCTGTCTCTTGCGATACAATTAACTTATTATCAGGTTGGAATTTAATCGGAACGATTTCACATCCTGTACTCAGGTCACAAATATCTACCATACCTGAAAATCTTGTTTCATCAAAAATTTATTCTTATAATCAATTATACTTTCCAATTGATACACTTTACCCTGGTAAAGCTTACTGGATAAAAGCAAACACAGATGGAAAAATTATTTTAAGAAAAAATGAACTATATAGAAAGAATTAGAGAAGCAGGTTTAGTTGGATGCGGTGGTGCTGGTTTCCCAACTTATATAAAAGCAAAATCCAAAGTAGAAATTGTGATTGCCAATGGAGCTGAGTGTGAACCACTTTTACACAAAGACCTGGAATTAATGATTCACGAACCAGAAACAGTTATAGGTGGACTTCTCCAGTTACAAATATCTACGGGTGCAAAAAAGGCAATTATTGGTGTAAAACAAAAATACGAAGATAGACTTACCGGTTTAAAAAAAGCAATTAAAAACACAAAAATTGAAATTAACTGGCTGGGAGATTTTTATCCCTCAGGCGATGAATATGTTTTAGTATATGAAACAACAGGCCGTTTAATTCCACCTCAGGGTATTCCACTCGATGTTGGTATTGTAGTTAACAATGTTGAAACACTCAGAAATGCATTTTATGCATCTGAGCTAAAACCTGTAACACACAAATATATATCCGTTGTTGGCGCTGTTAAAAATCCATCAACTTTTCTTGTTCCTGTAGGCAGTAGTTTTGCTGATGTAATAAAATTAGCGGGCGGTACCACAGCTACTGAATATGCAATTTTTGTAAGCGGGATAATGATGGGAACTTTAACTTTCGATACTTCCCTTCCAATAACCAAAACCTGTGCAGGACTTGTAGTTTTACCAGTTGATCACCGCCTTGTGAAAAGAAAAATCATAAATGAAAAATCAATGAATAGAATTGGTAAATCAGCATGCGATCAATGTAGTTATTGCACGGAATTTTGTCCTCGCTATTTATTAGGATACGATGTTCAACCACATAAAGTAATGAGAAGTTTATCTTTTACAGCAACAGGTGAAGCTTTATGGAATCAGTATGCTCAGCTTTGTTGTGCATGTGGTTTGTGTACTTTATATGCGTGCCCTGAAGATTTATATCCTAAAGAAGCATGTGATCGAGCGAAAGCAGATTTAAAGGCAAAGGGGATTAAATGGAATGGTAAGCGTGAAGTAAAAGTTCATCCACTTGGTAATGGTAGACGTGTACCTTTAAAAAAATTGATGAGTAAGCTTGGAATACTTCAATATGATGTGCCTGCACATTTTTCTGATGTTAAACTTTCACCGACAATAATTCGCTTGCCACTCTCTCAACATATTGGTGTTCCAGCTACCCCCATAATAAAAATCGGAGAAAAAGTTAGAGCTGGTCAAAAAGTTGCTGATATACCACCTGATAAATTAGGTGCACCAATACATTCAAGTATAAATGGGATTGTAACAAAAGTAGATGGAGAAATTGAAATAAAAGCCATTTAAACAAGTAAGTAAAAACAAAACGGTATATAAAATGATTGAAATGAATGCAATTGGACTTGTGGAATTATCGAGCATTGCTGCTGGATATGAGGTTGGAGATATAATGTTAAAAACATCAGAAGTAGAATTGTTACTTATGCGAAGTATATGCTCAGGAAAATTTATTGTTTTAGTGGGTGGTGATGTCGCAGCAGTTCGTGCAAGTGTTGAGGCTGGTGAACGCACAGGAAATGGTTGTGTTGTAGATGCAATGGTAATTCCTAATGTCCATAAATCAGTTTTTCCTGCAATCGCTGGCACAAATCAGATCGAAATGCTTGAAGCACTAGGAATTGTTGAATCATTTAGTGTTGCTTCCTTAATCGAGGCAGCCGACGCAGCTGTAAAAGCTGCAAGAGTACAGCTTATCGAAGTTCGACTCGCAATGGCACTTGGAGGAAAAGCATTTGTTACAATGACGGGAGAAGTTGCAGCTGTAAGATCGGCGGTTGAAGCCGCAGCTGCAGTATGCAGTCAGAGAGGACTTCTTGTCAATAAAGTAGTAATTCCAAATCCCAAAAAAGAACTATTAAAGGAAATGATATAATTTGAATAAATTCTATACTCCGGTGTATCATTAATAAAAATGATGAACGCTACTGATAAAGAAAACGAACTATTAATAAAAGCCAAAAATGGTGATAAAAATGCATACGGCGAAATCGTTAAAAATTATATGCGTCGTGCATATTTTGCTGCATTATCAATTGTAGGTTCATCTGAAGATGCTGTTGATTTATCTCAGGAAGCTTTTATTAAAGCTTATAGAGCATTAAAAAAATTTGATCAAGAAAAAAAATTTTATACCTGGTACTATTCAATTTTAAGAAACTTATGCTTAAATTTTTTAAGAAACAAAAAAAGACATGCCACAAATTTCTCAGAAATTTATGATCTATTGGAAAGTTCTAAAGATGAAAATCAGGACACAGAAAATATGATCGAAAGAAATGAAACAAGAAAAATTGTTTGGGAAGCTATCTGGAAACTATCTCCAGAAGATCGTGAAATAATAACTGCAAAAGATATCGTAAACGCATCATATGAAGAGATTGCAGAATTACTTCAAATACCTACTGGTACTGTGATGTCGCGACTATACTATGCTCGCAAACGACTGAAAAAAATTATTGAGCAATCAATATGAATGAAAACTTAGAAAGATTTCAATATCTGCTAAATAAAGCATTAGATGAGGCATTAACAAATTCTGAAAGAATTGAATTTGAACAACTAATTTCAACCTCAAAGGAATTTCAAGATGAATGGAATAGTCTGAAAAAAATAAAGGAGATAAGTTCAACTATGAAATTTAAAAATCCACCTGAAGAATTATGGGACAAATACTGGCTTGGTATTTATGCTCGACTTGAAAGAGGTGTAGCTTGGATTCTGATTTCAATTGGTACAAGCATTTTATTAATTTACGGAGGATTCAAACTTATTGAATCCATTATTGAAGACCCCACACTCACTTGGTTCCTGAAAATTGCTATTCTCGCCATCATAATTGGATTTGTTCTACTTGTTGTTTCAGTAATAAGAGAAAGATTTTTCTTGAGAAAATCAGATAAATATAAGGATATAAAAAGATGATCGTTACAACATCAAGCCATATTGCAGGTAAAAATATTATAAAAACTATTGGTATAGTAAAAGGTAATACCGTGAGAGTACGCCACATTGGAAAAGATCTATTGGCATTTTTAAAAAATATCGTGGGCGGTGAAGTCCAAGAATACACAAAACTTTTAGCAGAATCAAGAGAACAAGCTATTGATAGAATGATAAGACAAGCTGAAAAATTGGGAGCAAATGCAATTATTGATGTAAGATTCACAACAAGTTATATAATGCAAGGCGCCGCCGAACTTTTAGTGTATGGTACAGCAGTTATAATTAAAGATGAATAAAATACAAAAAATATTTCTTTCAGTTTGTTTAATCTTTGTAATCAGCAATTTTTCAACTTCACAAGGTATTGAATCAGCTGGAAATTTTTTGAATTTATTCATTAATAACAAATTCAAAGAAGCTTATTCATTGTTCGATTCTACAGTTAAATCAAAAATTAACTTTGAACAATTTTCTACTATCCTACCCAGTATAGAATCAAATTACGGAAAACTTTCATCAGTTATTGATACATCTTCAAACGTTGATTCGAATTTTCATGTTTATAATTTTGGGTGCAAGTTTGAAAAAGGTTCAATAAATTTTCGAATTGTTATAAACAAAAGCAACCAAGTTTCTGGATTCTGGATTACCCCATATACCGAAAAATCTGAATATAAAATACCCGAATATGTTAATATTGCAAAATTCCGTGAAATAGAGGTTGAGTTCGGTAAAAACGAATGGAAAATTAAAGGAACACTAACAATACCTGCTCGTGTACAAAAATCACCTATTGCAATACTAATCCATGGTTCAGGCCCAAATGATAGAGATGAAACAATTGGACCTAACAAACCATTTAAGGATATTGCATGGGGATTGGCATCAAATAAAATTGCAGTCCTGCGTTACGATAAGCGCACAAAATTATATGGTCACAAAATGGATCCAAAAAATATTACAGTACGAGATGAGGTCATTGAAGATGCACTTGAAGCAATACAATTTGTCAAAACTCGTGAAGATGTTGATACAAATAACATTTACTTAATTGGTCATAGCCTTGGAGCAATGCTCGCACCAGCAATTGCATATGAAGCTCAAAATATCAAAGGGATAATACTCCTTGCAGTTCCAGCAAGAAGATTGGAAGATTTGATTTTAAACCAACTTAATTACATTTTTTCAATCGACAATAAAATCACTGACGAAGAAAAAACACAACTGGAAGCTTTAAAAAATCAAATCGATAGCTTAAATAATAAAACTCTTTCAGAAAATACTCAAATACTTGGAATGTATCCCAATTACTTTTATAAATTAGCAGAGCTTAATCCAGTCGAGACAGTAAAAAAACTAAAAATACATATATTAATTTTACAAGGCGAAAGAGATTATCAGGTAACAATGGAGGATTTCGAAATCTGGAAAAAAGAAGTGGAAAATTACAATAACATTAAATTTAAATCTTTACCTGATTTAAATCATCTTTTTATGTATGGGATTGAAAAATCTACTCCAGAAGAAACATTAAAACCAAATAATGTCCACAAAACCCTGATAGAGGAAATTAATAATTGGATTAATGCTATAAGTGAAAGATAAATCTTTATTTTAAACTTTCACTTCGAATGAGGAAACAACCACTTAAGCATCTCTTGCAAAAATCTGAAAATTAAATTACATTATAACAAACAATAAATAACATTTAACAACCTTAACAATTTTCAGGAGGTTGAAAATGATATTAGTAAGCGAATTAAAAGCCGGTTCAACTATTCGGCTTGATAACAAACTCTGGCGCGTTCTTGAAATTATTAGGCATGCTGGAAGCGGACAAATGCAAGGTTTTATTGAATTAAAACTCAAGGACCTTGAATTTGGGCATTTCACTGATAGGCGATTTAAAACAACCGACAAAGTTGAAGAAGTTGAACTAAAAAAGAAGCAGATGGAATATATCTATTCAACAGATGAAGAATGTGTTTTCATGGATCCTGAAACATACGAACAAGCCGGTTTATCAAAAAATGCAATCGGAAAGCTGGAAAAATTTCTATCCGAAGGATTTAGGGTGACAGTAGAACTTCTAAACGAAACACCAGTTGCTGTACAATTCCCAAAAATTATTGAAGTCAAGGTGGCTTCAACAGGTCCAGGTATTAAAGAAGCACAGGATAATACAATGAAACCCGCTATACTAGAAAATGGACTTGAAATTTTAGTTCCACAATTTATAGAAACTGGCGACAAAATCCGAGTCGACACAGAAAAATTCAAGTACATCGATCGAGTAACAATTAAAAGAATATGAAACAATCAGTTCAACTACTATTACTTATCGCCCTCATTTTAAATTTCAATTGTCAACAAAAACATCAAAGTTTATCATTTACAACACAAGATAGCCTGGCAATAATAAACAACATATTACAGTATCGTGTTGAACAGGATTCATTCTTCAGATATTCAGAAATCTCTCCATTTAACAGAGATACCACAATTCAATATGAAGGTTTAAAATATTTTCCACCAGATATAAAATACTACTTTAAATCAAAACTATATAGATACGATAATCCTGAAACAGTTGTAGTACTTGGAACAAAAGGTGAAGAGCGAAAACAATTAAAATATGGTTATTTTGTTTTAAATTACGAAGGTAAGGAACATAAAATTAATGTCTATAAATTTACAATTTACGATAGTATCAGGTATAAATTATACAAAGATAATTTAAGTTTCTGGTTTAGAGACAGAACCACAGGAAAAGAGACTTATGAAATTGGTAGATATGTAGAAATTGGAGATGAAAGTCCAGACCCTGAATATGTTTATACAATCGACTTAAATAAAGCATATAATCCTTACTGTGCTTACTCTGTACTGTATTCCTGTGCTATACCTAGAGAAGAAGATTATTTAGATTTTGAAGTTAAAGCTGGAGAAAAAAAATATCATTAAATTATGCATATAAGAAAATTATATAGAACAATAGAAAATTTTGCTACACAACCAATTGAAGATGTAGAAGAACTCTTAAAGTCAGTAATTCACAACATCATACTATCTGAAGATATTGAAATTAAGGGCGGAAGACTATGGAAATATAATCCAAAGGAACATACATATATGCTAATTCATCAAGAAGGTGAAGTAGAGAAAATTAGAAAGAACTACCAGATTAAAATAAAAGAATATCCACTATTTTTGGAATTAACCAAATCTAGAACAGTAATTGCAGATGAGATCAATCGATATTTAAGAAAAAAAGGTATAAAAAAATTTACTGCCACTGGAATTGGCGAAAAAGTAAATGTCCTTGGGAAAAAAATTTACAAGTATGTCCTAACATTTAATTCTGATGACCTTAGCCAGAATCTGATCGATACTTTAAATATTATAAGCATCGCTTTATCCAATGTATTGAAGAGTAAAAAGATCGAACAAAAAGCCAAACAACTCCAAAAAGATCTGGATAAAGCAAGTGAAATTCAAAAAAGTATTTTACCAGATCAAAAATTAATTTTTCATAATTATGAAATTTTCGGAATTTCTGAACCAGATCAGGTAGTAGGTGGTGACTTTTTTGATTACTTACAATCAAACGATGGAGACGAAAGATTAGGTATAGTGATTGGAGATGCAGCAAGCAAAGGTCTATCAGCAGCTGCACAAGCTCTTTATGTATCGGGTGCTATTCGAATGGGATTCGAATTCCAAATAAAGATGAATCTGCTGATTAGCAGAATCAACAATCTGTTAAATCGTGTTTTCCATGAATCAAATTTTGTCACACTCTTTTATTGTGAACTATCAAATGACAAAAACGGCCTGATTATATATACTAATGCTGGTCATAACAATCCAATTTTATATAGAAACAAAATCGATGATTTTGAATCACTCGAAACAACAGGACAGATTTTAGGTCCTTTCCCTAACGAACGATATTCGACTGAAAGCACTTTTTTAAATAAAGGCGACATACTGCTTCTATACACTGATGGCTTAGTCGAAGCAAGAAATGAAGAAAATACAATGTTTGGTGAAAACAGGTTAAAAGACATAATCCGAGATAATAAGAACAAAAGTTCTGAAGAAATTGCAAAGATTATAATGGAAAATATCCATAACTTTGAAAAACCAAATAAATTATCAGACGATAAAACATTAGTACTAATTAAAAGAAACTGAAAGAGGTAAAAAATTAATGGAAAGCAAAAAAAACATCGGAATTATTAAATCTGTAACAAGCAATCATGTTACAGGAATTCTATTACAAGACAGATTAAGCGAAATACTGCAACCTACATTTACGAATACTGGCATTATTGGTTCTTATGTCTTAATGCCAGCTGGTAATGCACATACTATCGGAATAGTTGTAGAAGCACATCGGGTTAATGAAAAAGATAAGGAAATAATTATTCAACTTGTTGGAACTCTTATTAATAACAAATTTGAAAAAGGTATTTCAAAATTTCCAGATGTTGATGATAAAATATTTACAGCTGATAAGGAAGATCTAAAAAATATATTCTCTTCATTTAGAGAATATAATTTCTCAATTGGAGAAATATCATTACTTGAAGGTGAAAGACAATATCTTGACCCAAACAAATTTTTTGCGAAACATATAGCTGTTTTAGGCTCAACTGGTTCAGGAAAATCTTTTACTGTTTCATCTATACTTCAAAAAGTACAACATCTTGAAAATACACACATTATCATCCTGGATCTACATGGTGAATATGGTGCAGCATTTAGAAACATTGGAAATATAATAAAACTAGAAGAACTCGAACTTCCCTACTGGCTAATGAACTTTGAAGAAATTCAGGAAACATTCATAGACGAAAATGAGCAGTATGTCAACAACCAAATGATGATTTTAAAAGAAGCAATTATGGATTCAAAAAAAGCTAAGAATCCTTCGTTAAAAGATATCCTTACAATCGATACTCCTGTCTATTTCGATTTTTTAGATGTAAGGGTAAGAATGCAGTCCCTTGATACTGAAAGAACACTTGGTGGTAAAGAAGGTCCTTTCTACGGACAATTTACAAGATTTTTAGTACGGCTTGATAGCAAACTTAATGATAAGAGATATGAATTTTTATTCAAACCAAAATCATACCGTGCATCTGATGCATTACCTGCATTAATGTCGAAATTGCTTGGTTTTGAAAATAACAAAACAGTTACAGTAATCGATATGAGTGCTGTACCATTTGATGTTGCAAATGTACTTGTATCACTTTTAGGCAGAATAATCTTTGACTTCAATGTCTGGAATAATAACAGGAAGGACTTTCCAATACTAATTGTTTTTGAGGAAGCACATGCATATCTTTCCCCAACCCTGGGCTCAAAAGGTAGGTCAGCAAGAAAGACTGTTGAGAGAATAGCAAAAGAAGGGAGAAAGTATGGTGTAAGCTGTATGATAGTTAGTCAGCGTCCAGCAGAAATCTCGGAAACTGTTCTGGCACAGTGCAATAATTTTGTGACATTAAGATTAATTAATCCACACGACCAGAATTACATTCGCAAATTAGTACCAGAAGCTATGGAAAACTTTATAGACATATTACCAACACTGAGACAGGGCGAAGCATTCATACTTGGAGATGCAGTTGCGTTACCTGTAAGAGTATTGATTGATAAACCAAATCCAGAACCTTCTGGAACCGATATCAAATTTTATCAAAAATGGAGCAAACGAGAAAGTTCTATTGATACTAAGAACGTAATTGAGAGGTGGTGGAAACAAATTAGGTCTTAAATTCTCAAATTTAAGCCCAAAATTTCACATTTTATAAGTCGAATCAGTCACTTGATTCGACTTTTTTTATCTTTTAAACCACTTGATTTTTACTAAAATAATAGTTAATTTATTTTGTGAAAATATTGAGTTACATATTAAATCAATATTTCATTAAAGTCTCGCCCAATTTATACCTACAAAGAAAAGGCAATAATATATCATCATATAAACGATTAAAAAATATTATATCACCTAAAAAGAATTTATTATTTATTGTATCTAAATCATAAGAATTAATTTATATAAATAATAAAATCGGAGGATATTATGAAAACTTTGATCAAAAGTATTTTCCTGGGGTTAATTTTTTTTAGAAGCAAACACTCAAAATCCAATCCGCATCGTTAGCAATGCACCAAAAATCCAATATCATGCAGATGTTGATGGTGATTATGTAGTTTATTGGAGTAATCAAGATTCTGACCACCATATTTATCTCTACAAAATTTCAGATAGTTCAACAACAAAGATCACAACATATAACAACAGTGGAAAGGAGCACCCAAGAATATCAGGAAATTATATTTTCTGGTCTGATGATCGAAATGGAGATCATGACATTTATTTTTATGATATAAATAACCCACAGTTAGGTGATAGACTGCTCCTTGTATCTCCTCCTTATGGTCAGCTTGTTCTGGATGCCGAGGGAACAAAAGTATTAATTATGGATTACCAAGAGATTTTCCAAATTATAACAACAGGCTAATATGTTATGATTTTCTTACTCAAGAACAAGTCTTAATAAAAGAGGATCCATATCCTGATAATTTTAATTCGGCATCTATCTCAGGTAATCTTGTTGTTTATGATTACAAAAATGATATATACCTGTATAATTTATTCACAAATGAAACAGAAATAATATGCAATAATCCTTATGAACAACGAAACCCTGTAATATCTGGCAATGTCATTGTTTGGGAGGATAATCGTAATGGCGATTGGGACTTGTATCAATGTAATCTCCGGTACTGGCAAAGTGGTGCACATCTAAATGACTGGCCATTATCACAATTAGCAATAGAAAGATATAAATCTACAAGATCAAATCAACAGAACCCCAATATAAAAAACAAAATGTTGGTGTTTACAGATGATGCGGAAGAAGGTCAAGAAATTTATCTGTTAAATTATAAAAATGATTATCGTTTAATTGGTCCAGTAACAAGAATATCGAATTCAGAATATAAAAACTGTGAACCAGTAACAGATGGAAAAAGCATAGTTTGGTGGGACGATAAAGATTTTAATCCATATATAATTAGTAATTCCGATGTATATCTCTGGCAGAGACCACTCGGCGCTGATTTATCACTATCATTAACAGCAAATAGTACAAAATTACAGATTGAGGAATCCGTAACTCTTAATTTTACCATCAGCAATTTCGGACCATTACATGCTTCTAATATCACGATGATAGATACAATTCCAGATAAGATACAAATCATTTCTGCATCATCCACTGCAGGAGAGGTAACCGTCAGCAACAACATTATTACATTTAATGCAAGTAATCTACCAATTGATAGCTCAATAGAAATCACTGTTATCGGAAAAGCCATTACAACTGGGATAGCTGAAATATTTGGATCGGTTTCAGCACAAGAACCAGATTATATACCGCAAAACAATGATACAAAATTAACTATTAAAATCAATGATGTCCGAACTATTCAACTCGTTTTTCATAATTACGGTAATCACCAAAGAATTAGAGTTGATAAGAATAATTTTGTTCATATAATTTCCTATCAAGAATTCCCAATATTACTGACATACATAACTAATAAGACAGGAACATGGACAGAAGAAATATTAGACAATACACAAGGCGACTTATTTATCACTGGCGCTGATTTAGATCTTGATGAGCAAGGAAATGCCCATGCGGTTTATGTAATTTCACCATATGGGATGGGTTACCCATCGATGACACTATACTATACAAACAACACGTCAGGTCAATGGACTTCAACTTTACCGATTGGACCATTCGGTGGAGAAATGTATAAACCTTGTATAAAAATCGATAAAAACAATTTTGTCCATATATGTTACCTGACGAACATATGGGGTGGAGATTTACATTACCTGAATAATAAAACTGGAAATTGGAGCCCTCCTGACACATTGATAAAGACATATCCATATAATTCATTAAGTATGGATGTAGATACAAATGGATATGCACACATCGTTACTTACTTTGCTGGCGTAGGACCGATTTATCTTACAAATTCCCCGAATGGACTCTGGCATTTAGAACAAGTTGAATTAGGATGGATCGGCGGACAAAAAGAAATGATGTCGCTGGATATTAAGCTTGATAATTCAAACAATCCACATGTAAGTTATGTCGGAAATGTTTATAATAACGAAGATTACAAATATGCAGTGAAATTAAACGGTACTTGGCATCACTATTTTGTAGATCTAGGTGGGTTTATGGGTGGACATAATAGAATTACATTAGATAATAATAACACACCATATATTATTTACGCTTCACCAAATAAAAATGAATTAAAATATGCAAAAAAAGAAGGAAATAGCTTCATAATATATCTGATTGAATCACACTTTTATAATTATGTGGGTGATTATTACGATATCGACGTCGATAAATATAATAATATCCACTATGTTTATTATACAGACGAAAATTTGTATTACGGTACAAGTGCTATATACACCATCCGCCATGGTGGTGGAGATGAAAATTCAGGCGGATACTTTTTCGCAAACTCAATAACTGGCGGAAATGGCGCTCCAAGTCAACCAACATATAACTGGATTGATCCAATCACGCAAGGGCATAATTATATATCAACTTGGTCAGAAGGAAATGCCGATAACGGATACTTTGGACCGGTTGATTTGCCATTTGGTTTCAGCTTCTTCGGTATCACTTATGATAAGTTTTATATAAATTCAAATGGTTTTTTATCCTTCATAAAAGGATACTTAGAAACCGCAGAAAACGCCTCAATCCCTTTAATTGACGAACCCAATTGCATACTTGCAGCCTGTGCTATGAATTTGAATCTTGATACAATTTTACGTCCAGAATCGAAAATTTACTTTGGTGGAGATAACCAAAAATTTATAGTAACATATTATCATGCATATTCAAAAAAATCTCCAACAGATTATATAACATTTCAGATTATAATATATTCAAACGGCAGTATATTGTATCAATACAATAATCAGGAATCCACCATACCACTTCCATCATCAATTGCTGACTATGCTCTAATTGGTATCGAAAATGAAGTAGGAACTAAAGGTATATGTTACAGAAATAACGGTGTCGGAGGACCGATATTTTCGTCACCACTTGCTATTATGTTTGGCCCAAATGCACTCACATTGCCAGTAATTGATAATAACAAGCAAATTGTTGAGAATTATATTTTATACCAGAACTACCCTAATCCATTTAATCCCACAACAACAATCCGGTTCGATATTCCAAAAACTTCATTTATAACACTGAAGGTTTATAATATACTAGGACAAGAAATTACCACATTAGTAAATGGATACAAAAATCCCGGAAGATATGAAATCAATTTTGATGCCTCTTCACTTCCAAGTGGTGTATATTTCTACAGACTTATCTCAAATGATTTTACTTTTACAAAAAGATTAATTATAATGAGATAAAAAAATTATCTAAAACAATACATAAAAAATATTATGACGAAAAAATTTTTTCTCAATTTTATCATAGTAATATTTTTAGGGGGATATAGTATTTACAATACCACACGAGCTCAATGGGTTGAGTCAAAATATGGAGGTGAAGTTTATACTATTGCCATCTCTGGTGAAAATATTTTCGTAGGTACCAGGTACGATGGCATATTCTTAAGCACCAATGGCGGAAGTAGCTGGAATGCAGTAAACAACGGTTTAACAAATTATTGGGTTCGCTCCATAGCTATCTCAGGCGAGAATATTTTTGCAGGTACAGCGGACGGCATTTTCTTAAGCACTAATAATGGTGGCAATTGGAAAGCTATTAATTCGGGCTTGATCCGAAAAAGTATAAATTGCTTGGCTGTATCGGGTGGTAATATATTTGCTGGAGCTGACGGCGGTCTATACTTATCCACTAATAACGGACTGATATGGAACGCAATAGAAAATGGATTAACAAACAAAGTTGTAAATGTCATTACTTTTATTGGTTCTAATATTTTTGCTGGAACTTATAGCGGCGTTTTTCTATCAACAAATAATGGTGCATCCTGGACAGCTGTCAATAACGAATGGATGGTTTACGCTTTTGCTACCTCCGGTAATAAGCTATTTGCTGGAACTTTTACTAAGGGTGTATTTTTAACCACTAACAATGGCAATACCTGGACAGAAGCAAACACGGGCTTAATAGATAAAAACATTTATTCCTTAGCGGTTTCAGGTGCAAATATTTTTGCTGGAACCAGTACAAGCATTTATTTATCTACAAATAATGGAAATACATGGAATAATGTTAAATATACAAATGAAATTGTAAATTCTATAGCTATATCAGGTACAAATATTTATGCTGGAACTTGGAACGGTATTTTACTTAGCACAAACAACGGTGTTAACTGGATAGAAACTAACAATGGCTTAATTTATAAGTGGGTATACTCCTTTTGTGTCTTAGGAACAAACATCTTCGCTGGAAAATTTAATGGCGGCATTATGAAATCCACAGACGAAGGTAAAAATTGGATTCCAGTAAATAACGGACTTACTAACAAGAGTATATTATCATTAGCCGTATCTGGAACAAATATCTATGCAGGAACATACGGTAATGGTATATTCTGCTCTACAGATAATGGTGATAGCTGGTCCGTAACGGGATTAGCCTATGGTGATATTCGGTCAATTGCAGTTATTGGTACAAATATTTTTGCAGGAACTGCTGGGGAGGGAATATACAAATCTACTAATTATGGCGCAAACTGGACAAATATCAATTCAGGCCTCACAAACAATAATGTATATGCTCTAGCATTTATTGGAACTAAAATTTTTGCAGGAACTTATGGTGGTGGTGTATTATTATCTACAAATAACGGTAATAATTGGAATCCCGTAAATTCAGGTTTAACAAATAGCAATATTTACGCTCTTGCAGTTATTGGTACAAACATTTTTGCAGGGACTGAGGGTGGAGTTTTTTTATCAACTAACAACGGTACAAATTGGCAATAAGTTAATTCTGGATTAACAAACAATAAAGTCTACGCATTTGCTACCTATGGCACAAATCTATTCGCTGGAACCTGGGGAGGAGGAATATTCACAAGCAATAATAATGGAAACAGTTGGCAAGCAGTTAACTCTGGCTTAGGATATAATTATATTTTGTCATTAATCATATATAACAATATCTTATATACAGGAACTGGTGGTGGTGGGATTAGGAAAAGACCAGTATCAGAAATGATAACTTCAGTACCCTACTTGTTAAACAAAATACCTGATAAGTTTACCTTATATCAAAATTATCCCAATCCTTTCAACACAACCACAACAATAAAATTTGATTTACCAATTCCTTCTTTTGTTACATTGAAGGTATACGATTTACTTGGAGAAGAGATTATAAGTTTAATTAATGAACAAAAGATTGCAGGTAAATATGAAGTCAATTTTAATGCTTCTTCCTTATCCAGCGGAATATATATATATCATTTAAATGCCAATAATCAAATTGCTACTAAAAAATTAGTTTTAATTAAATAAATCACAAAAAATAATTTATCATTTTCGAAACTATCTTTGCAGCTGTCAAATCTGGATGATGTAAATTATCGATTGGAGCCAATTCAACTAAATCAGCTCCAACTACCGTTTTGTGCTTACCAATCGATTTTAATAATTGCATTACTTCGTTCCAGTACAGACCATTTGGCTCAGGTGTACCTGTCGAAGGCATAATTGATGGATCAAGTCCGTCAATATCAAATGTAACATAAACATTATTTGATAATTTTTTAACCACATAATCCTGCCAGGTTCTACCCAATTTATCATACTTACCTTCTCTGATCTCATGGGCATAAAGTGTAGTAATATTTTTTTCTCTAATAATATCAGCTTCTTCCTTAGCCTGAGCCCTAATCCCTACCTGAACAATTTTTTCAGGAGATAAATATTCACAAACACGAGCCATCACACAGGCGTGGCTGTACTTGTTATTATTGTATTCCTGTCTTAAATCTGAATGCGCATCAATCTGCAAAACAGACAAATCCTTAAACTTATTTGCAAACTGGGCAATTAATGCCTGAGTAATTGTGTGTTCGCCACCTAAAGAGATAACAAATTTTCCATTTTCTATTAATTTGCCACATGTATTGTAGATCAATCCCAACGCATCTTCATCTTTCAAATTTGATATCTCAATAGGTTCTAAAGTTGCAATACCAAATTCACTAAAAACTTCCCTGCCGGTTTCCTCATCATAAAACTCCACATAGTGTGATGCTTTAAGTATTGCTTCAGGACCTCTGGCAGTCCCACCACCATAACTTACTGTTGCTTCATATGGAATTGGTAAGATTACAACTTTTGATTTTTCAAACGTTGAATACTTTTCCTCAATTCCTAAAAAATTCCTGGATAAATCTAATGTTTTAAGCATAATAAAAAATTTTTTCAAAATATATTCAATTCTGATAAAATATCAAAAGAATTTTGCATATAATATTTTTTTCTGTTATTTTCAAATCAGAAATGCTACGAAAATTTAAAATATATCACTTCATCTTAATTTCTATCTTATTTTGGAACATCCTTATTTTATCGCCTGTATTTATTCATCCCCACCTTCCTTATGTATCCCACTTCATATATTCTGGATTTCATCATATCTGTCATCAATACGATTCCAGATCAATATTCTTATTTGACATTAAACTTGCTGTGTGTTCGAGGTGCTGGGGAATATATTTTGGGTTCCTAATAGGGACAATTGCATTCCCACTCTTGAACAAAATTATAAATAAAACTAAAAAACATATATTTATTATTGCACTAATACCAATATTAATAGATATTATACTGGATTTTCTTAACATTCATAAAAGTAACTTATTAACAAAATCATTAAGCGGACTATTTTTTGGTACGCTTTCAGCTATTTTTTTAGTTGGAACATTAGAAGATGCATTAAGCCAAATAATTAATAATATTAGAAGGAGAAATTTATGTTCGAAAAACCAGAAAAATTCACCCCAGCCCTATACGGTGGAATAATTATTGGCATAATATCCTCTGTACCCTTTTTAAATTTTCTTAATTGCTTATGTTGTGCAGGTGTAATCATTGGAGGAATATTAAGCGTTTATTTTTATAAGCAAAACTTTACTTCTGAAATGCCTCCTTTTACATCAGGTGATTGCTTAAATGTAGGATTATATGCCGGTATAATCGGAGCAATTATCGCTACAGCATTAAGCGCAGTTTTTTTAATTTTATTTGGGAATGTTGTAGGAGAATTTATTCTCGAATACCTAAGATCAGCTGATATTGAGCTCCCTGAAGAAACATTTGAAGCTATCGAGAAAGCATTTTCTCAACAATTAACTTTTATAAGCATCCTTACTGATCTGGTTGTGAGTTTGATACTATATTCTCTTTTTGGATTGTTAGGTGGTATAATAGGATATAATATCTTTAAACCAAAACAAATTGATTATCTCCCAAAAATCAATGTTTAGAAAAGCTATTTTAATTTTAACATTTTTAAATCTGTTAGCAAATATTTATGCACAGGAATTATTAGATTATAAATTAATCTCGCACCGTGCTTTTATAAAAATCAATCCAGATTCAAAAATAATCAACATAACCGATACAATCAAACTCAATTTATTCTCGAAGAAGACAAGTTATAAAATAATTTTAAATCCAATATTTGATTCATTATCGATTACTCATAAAAATCAAATAATAAGATATGAGCGAGATAATGAAAAAATTATAATAAAAGGGAAATTTGATAATTCAGCAGAAATTATATTAAATTACAGCGGATTCTTTAGAAATAAATCAGAATTTTCTGTATTAGATACCAATAAAGCGATTTTAAAAGAACAGGAAATTCTGCCATTGGGTACAAAATCTTATGAATTTACAAGATTTACAATTCAAATACCTCGCGACTGGAGTGCAATTGCAGTTGGAACAAAAATTTTTGAAACATATAATCAGGATTCAAAAATCTGTATTTTTGAAAACAATAATCTGATTGAAACAATCGGGTGGATATGTGCTGGAAAATACAAAGTTGTACATGATTCTTTACCTAATATAAAACTATCAATCTTTACAATTGATGATCGCTTTGAATTTTATAACTCACTATTTCACATTTTAAAAAAATCTTTAGAATTCTATTCTAATTCATTCATCAATTATAGATTCCCTGCTCTTACAATTGTTGAAGTTGATGATTGGTTGGCTGGCAACGCTGTACTTGCAGCGTCGTTTCCATCTGTTATACTTGCGAAAAAAAAAACCTTTACCACTCCAGATAGTTTTAATTTTATTACTTCAATTTTACCTCACGAGATCGCTCATCAATGGTGGCCCTTAACAAACTTCCTCGATGACGAAAGCATAACATTTCTATCAGAAGGACTTTGTGAATACTCAGCTTATTTATTTAAAGAAACAATTGGAGAAAAAATTAATCTCAGTAATCACCCACTTTTGCGTTCATTACTTATAAAATCTGAAAAGGGTAGAGAAATCCCAATTAATATAAAAATTGATTTACGAAATATGCCAACTCACTATCTCAAATCAGCCTATGTGCATCATATGCTAAGATTTATTATTGGCGATTTAAATTATAAGAAACTATTAAACGAATACGCAAATAAATATTCACTAAAAGTTTCCAACACAAAAAATTTCTTTGAATTAGCTGAAACAATAAGCGGAACAAATTTAGAGTGGTTTAATAAACAGTGGATAGAAAACACTGGAGTCCCACGCTTTAAAGTTTACGGCGTACAAACAAAATTCGTTGATACAGCCTGGTTCACAACAGGAAGAGTAAGGATGATCGGTTATTCCAAAAACTTTACAACACCTGTAGAAATCTCTGCCATACAAAATAACGAAATTTCAAAACAGGTCCTCTGGCTTGGTTATGATGAAAGTGTCAAATATAAAAACGAAGCGGTATTTAGATTCATAACCAAGAACAAACCCGAGAAAATTGTTCTTGATCCCGATGGATATATACTTAAATGGCAAAAGTTACCTCCAAAACTTAGTGATCTAAGAGATCCTTCTGATGGTTTTATGATAATTGGAACAGTTTGTTCTGCTGAACGATACGAACAACTATTAAATCTGGCAAAGAATGATTCAGCAGAAATGGTTAGAGCCGGCTGGATACTCAAAATATTAGACGACACAACAACAACACTTTCCCACTTACAATCTGAACACATATTCATTTATGGAAATTTTTATGAAAACACAATTGCTGAAAAATGTTTTAATCATTTTCCAATTAAGCCCCAAATGAATTCCGTGGAAATAAATGGTAATATTTATTCAGACAGTCTATCATTGATTCAATTCATAGAAAATCCATTTTTTCCACAAGGTACAATGTGCTGGACTATTCCATTTACAAAAGAATCCTATCCTGTTTTATTACCCTATGATGCTTCATACCTGATCCTATATAAATCAAATATTATTCTTAAGGGAGAATGGGAATCAGAAAATAATGATTTAATCATAAAGATAAAATAAATTATGAAAATTTATGATTTAAAAACACCTGCGTTAATTCTTGACTATGATATCCTTGAGAACAATATTAGAAAAATGCAGCAAAAAGCAGATTATTATGGTGTTAGATTGAGACCCCATATTAAAACTCATAAATGCGTTGAAATCGCAAAAATGCAGACTGAGGCTGGAGCAGTTGGTTTAACAGTTTCTACAATACAGGAATTAAATTCATTTGCAAACGCTGGATTTTCTAATATAACCTGGGCATTTCCTTTTAATTACTGTTATCTTAATGAATCTTTTGATTTAATGAAAAAAATAAATTTAGGCTTGCTTATTGATTCAATTGATGCTTTAGAAATAATTGAAAATTATAGCAAAAATACCGGTATAGCACCATCAATCTGGTTAGAAATTGACTCAGGTCAACACAGAAGCGGGATAAACCCTGAAGCAAAAATTTCAAAAAACTTAGCAACTCGAATACTAAAATCAAAGAATATTTGTTTCTATGGTTTATTAACCCATGCTGGACATGCATATAAAACCAAATCTATTGAAGAAATCAAAAAAATTGCGAAAGAGGAACAAACAATAATTTTAAAAGCAAAAAAATTATTATTCAACGAACAAAATATACTTACAAGCATTGGCTCGACTCCAACAATTTGTTTAGCTGATCAAATCAAAAATATAGATGAAATAAGACCTGGCAATTATGTTTTCTTCGATTATACACAAGTATTATTGGGAAGTTGCAAAATTGAAGATTGCGCACTTTCTGTGCTCTCTACAATTGTCTCTCTTAACATAGATAGAAATGAATTTATCATTGATGCGGGAGCACTTTCACTTTCACAAGATCTAGGTCCAGTCCAATTCACTGATTATAAAAGTTTTGGAATGATTTATTCGGATTTAACTTCAAAAAATATAGATATCAATTTAAGTATAACAAATTTAACACAGGAACACGGAATTGTTAAAAGCAAATTAAAAGAAAATTATAAATACGGTGAAAAGATAAGAATTCTAATGAATCATTCATGTCTGACAAGTGCGTTATTTGATTACTACTATGTAGTAAGAGGTGAGGAAGTAATAGATAAATGGAAAATTTTGAGAGGAAGATAATTCAACGTAGTAATTTAATACGGAAAGTACTTCCCTTTCCAATTTTGGTTTCTGCAAGATATAGCTTACCTTTATGATAAGTTTCCACAATTCGTTTCGATAAACTTAAACCCAAACCCCATCCTCTTTCTTTTGTACTAAATCCAGGTCTAAAAATATCCCTTTTTATATTAGGTTCAATACCTTTTCCTGTGTCTTTGATATCTATAATAATATTTTTGTTTGTTTGACTTAGTGAAAGTATTATTTTCCCCTCCGAATGTTCTATTGCATCGATAGCATTTTTAATTAAATTCTCAAGCACCCATTCAAATAATCCTTTATTTACTTTTGCTGTAATATTTTGATTGGCTTGAACAATCAATTCTATATTTTTTCTATATTGAGGTAATCTTTTTTTGAAATACTCAATAACATTATCGATAATTTCATTTAATGATTCATCCTTCAAACTGGGTTTTGAACCAATCTTGGAAAATCTTTCTGTAACTTTTTGTAATCTTAGCAAGTCATTTTCCATCTCTCCAATGGTTTCCAATATTTTTGGATTGTCCTGTACATTCATTTTTATAATTTCTATCCATCCCATAACATTTGATAGTGGTGTTCCAAGTTGGTGTGCTGTTTCCTTAGCCATACCCACCCAGATATTACTTTGTTCAGTTCGTTTAATATAACTGAACCCAATATATCCCAGCAATATAAAAAGTCCAGCCAGAGCAATTTCAATGAACGGAAGCCATCTCAACTCTTTAACAATTTCTGATTCGCCATAATGTAAATATTGTAGAATAATTGTATCATTGATAGCAATCTTAATAGGTTCTCTTTCCATATCGTACCGTCGAATCAAATCATGTAAATATTCTTTTTGCTTTTGTTCGGAAAGAGTCGTATCAAGTTTTATGTTTTTGATATTCAAATTATAAGGATACAACGGATTTTTCTCAGCGTCTGTGAGTATTATTGGAAAATCAATAGTTTTAAGGACTTCATTGAAAACGAAACTATAATCGGATTGAATTTCTGGACTGGCAACAAGATATTCAAGCGACTTTGCATAGAGATCAGCAATTTCTTTTTCTTTATGCAATAACTTTTTTACAATAATTTGTGTATAAATAATTGTTGTAAGCACAAGTAATACAGCGCCAAGCAAAAGAGCTAATTTTATTCTGGTTGATTTTGGTGTAAGCATATCAATTTTCTATGATGATTGTCTGCTCTCTTTTTGAACCCACAGAAATTATGCTAATACCGACGCCACAATATTTTTCAATAGCTGATAAATACTTAATTGCATTTTCGGGTAATTCTTCAAATTTTCGTATTTCAGATAAATCGGTTTTCCAGCCTTCGAATTTTTCATATACGGGAGTTATAGCACTCAGTGAAAGTAAGTCGGTTGGAAAAGTTTTCACGGTTTTACCTTCATATTCGTAAGAAGTGCAAATAAATATTTCGTCAAAATCATTTAATACATCTAATTTTGTAACTGCAAGTTTTTGGATTCCGTTAATCATTATAGAATACTTTAATGCAAACGCATCAAACCAACCGCACCGGCGTGGCCTACCTGTAGTCGCTCCATATTCCACCCCAATTTTTCTTAGCTTATCACCCAACTCGTTATTTAATTCAGTTGGGAAAGGACCTTTGCCAACCCTTGTACAGTAAGCTTTTACAACACCGATTATCGAACTAATAGCAGTTGGAGGAATACCTAATCCAGTACAAACTCCACCAACAGTTGGATTCGATGAAGTCACATAAGGATAAGTGCCGTGATCAACATCTAAAAGTGCCCCCTGCGCACCTTCAGCAATGATTTTTTTGCCACTTTTAATTGCATTATTTAGATATAAAGTAGTATCTGTAATAAAATCATCAAGCTGTGATGAATAGCTCTCATATTGTAAAATTATTTTAATTTCATCAAGAGGATTAGAATTATATACTGAAGTAAGAACCTGGTTATAATATTTTAAATTTTTTTTTATTTTTTCTTTGAGAGTTTTTTTATCAAGTAAATCTATAGTTTTGATTCCAATTCGATTTGCTTTATCTACATAAGCTGGCCCAATACCCATTCCTGTGGTTCCGATTTTTTCTGTTTGATTTTCTTTAATCTTGTCGAGAACTTTATGATATGGCATAATTAAATGGGCATTGTGACTTATTAAAATTCTATTTTTTAAATCCAACCCCAAGCCTTTCAGCATATCAAGTTCTTTTAGAAAACTTTCAGGGTCAAAAACCACACCATTTCCTATAACACAGGTTACATTATCATTAAAAATGCCAGAAGGTATTAAATGAAGTACATATTGATTTCCATTATAAATAATAGTATGACCAGCATTTGCACCACCCTGATATCGAGCTGTTATATCGATATTATCACTGAGCAGGTCAACTATTTTCCCTTTTCCTTCATCACCCCATTGGGCACCTAGTATTACTTTTACACTCATAATATTTAAATAAAATAAAAACTCCAATAGGAAGCAAATTCCTGTTGGAGAAAAAAATTTAAAGTAATTATTATTTGTAACTATCTACGGCTTCTTTAACCGTCTTGTATATCTCAAAGATATTCACAAGTTTTGTAATAATCAGAAGATTTTCAATTTTCTTTGGAGCTGATGCGAGTTTCAAATTTCCGGAGGCATTTTTCATTGTTGTTAAAGCAGCGATTAACATTCCAAGCCCAGAACTGTTCATAATTTTCACACCTTTTAAATCCAGAACAATTTTTTTCTTTCCCTGAGCTACAAGCTTATGCAAAAATTCATTGAGGAGAGTTGCATCAGTACCACCCATAATGTTACCTTCGAGACTTATAACTGTAACATTGTTTTTTTCGTTGGTTTTAAATTTCATGTCTTGTTTTTATTTTTTTTCAAACTCCATTCATAAACAATAGCACTAGCTATAAAAATTGAAGAGTACGTACCTGTAATTATACCAAATGTTAACGCGAAAGCAAAACCTCTTGTAATCTCTCCACCGAAAAGCATAATTATTAACAATACGACAAAAATTGTACCCGATGTTATAACTGTTCTACTCAATGTATCATTAATACTTTTATTAATTATATCTTTAAATTGCATTGCTTTATATATTTTCAAATTTTCTCTTATTCTATCAAAAATAACCACCGAATCATTAACTGATAAACCGACAAGCGTTAAAAAAGCGGCAATCATATTTTGATCTATTTCAAAATCAAAAAATGGGCTAATACCATCGAGTAACGAAATCACTCCAAGTGTCACAATAACGTCATGGAATAGAGCTACAACCGCACCAACACCATAAATAAACTTAAATCTGAAACCAATGTAAATCAACATAGCTATCAAAGAAAATATAACAGCATAAAATGCATCTCTTCTAAGCTCAGCACCAATTTTGGGACCAATCTTCTGTTCCTCAAGAACTGAAATCTTGTTTTCTTTAAAATGTTCTGATAATGCACTTTTAATCCTATCTCCCACTTCTGTTCCAGTTTCCAATTCTGTTGTACGTATTAGCACATTCCTTGGATCACCATAAACTTTAATTTCAGCTTTTGCAAAACCTTTTGCAGAAAGTGCATTTCTAATTTCTCCAATACTTGGTGGATTATCAAATTGAATTATTAATTCGGTCCCACCTAAAAAATCGATTCCATATCCAATACCTTTAAATATCAAAGATATCAAACCAGTAGAAATCACTATTAAGGATACAAAATAGAAAAACCTTCTTTTATCTAGGAAATTAATGTTTGTTTTTTTGAAAAATCTCATAATCTAAAAAGTCTCCGTTTTAATTATCCGAAACTAATTTTCATATTTCGATCTGCCATAATATTGAAAATAACATGTGTAATTACAATTGCACTGAACATACTAGCAACTATACCAATCATCAATGTTAAGGCAAAACCCTGTATTGGACCACTACCAAAATTATATAAAATAACACCGGTAATAAATGTTGTTAAGTTAGAGTCAAAAATAGCAGTCCAGGCTTTACTATAACCTGCATCTATAGCAGCTCTTAAAGTTTTACCAGTTACAGCTTCTTCTCTAATGCGTTCAAAAATCAGTACATTAGCATCCACGGCAATTGCCATGGTTAAAATCATACCTGCAATACCGGGAAGTGTAAGCGTTCCATGGAAACCAGCTAGTACAGCAAGGATAAATAATAAGTTAAACAATAATGCAAAATCTGCAACAAATCCACCTTTATTATAGTAAATAATCATAAATATTACTGTTAAAATAAATGCAATAAGTGATGAGTTGATCCCCCTACTAATAGAGTCCTGTCCAAGAGATGGTCCAACAATTTGTTGTTGGATTATATCTACCGGGGCAGGCAAAGCACCTGCTTTTAAAACGATTTCTAACAATTTTGCTTCATCTATATTGTCTAACCCTTCAATCTGGGAATTTCCACCAATAATTTTGCTTCTGACAACAGGGGCAGAAAAAACTGCATTATCTAATACTATAGCAATTCGTTTATTTATATTAGCACCAGTTATTCTCGCCCAATCTCGAGCTCCTTCTGCATTCATTTCCATTGTAACTATTGGCTGATTATAGTTAGGATCGATCGTAGCTCGAGCATTGACTATAACACCGCCTGTCAATTCAGCTTCACTTTTAACAGCATATAGTGTGTACCATTTTTTACCTTCAGCAATGAACGCATGTTTGGCTGACCATAAAAATTCCATATCAGATGGAATAAGCTTTTGAATTTCTGGTCTGCGTAATATTCTATTAACTTTTTCACGGTTATCCTCTGAAACAAAAAATTCACCTTGTGCTCTTTGATCTGGTCGTGCAAGATAATAAAAAGGATGTTCTTTTGCCGCTTCAAGTTCAGTCTTTTGTCCCTCAGGTATTGTCAATTCTGAAGTATCATTTGATGCAACATTCTTAGTCGTATCTGATATCTTACTTGTATCTGCACTTAGCGAATCTACTATCGGTTTACCAGCAAGAAATTTATCAATAGCATCTGTTACTTTGATAACAACCTCAGGGTCTTTTAATAGCTTAAATTCTAATAAAGCTGTACCTTGTAGAAGTTGTCTAACTTCTGCTTCTTTACTAACTCCCGGAAGTTCAACTATAATTCTTCTTGCACCTTGTTTTTGTATCGTTGGCTCAGAAACACCATACTGATCTACACGATTACGAACAACCTCAATTGCTCTATCGACTGCATTTGTGGCTTCTGATTCAAGTTTTGATATAATTTCTTCGTTAGTTTCCCTAATACTTCCATAGTATCTGCTTAATCTTATTCCCCTATCATTAAATTTTCTTAATAAGATCGAGGTTATAGGTTCATCTGAAGTTCTGGCATCAATCATCACCTCATTCATTATGGTATTGAAAGTTTCATCTTTATTCTTAGCAAGATCAATGAGTAATTTTGGAGTGTTAACTTCCAAAACGACTCTCATACCTCCCTGTAGATCCAATCCAAGCTTTATTCTTTTAAACTTAACATCTCGGATGGCTTGCTCGTTTTCTTCTAAAAACTTAACGCTGTCTTCACCACGAAGGCTTTCTAATTTTTTCGAATAATTGTAATCCTGATAAGTTGGATACAATAAATATAAAGAAATAAGAACGACAGCGATAATAATAATAATTTTACCGCGTTCTTTCTTCACAGAAACAATTCCTCCATAAGTATTTTATTTTTTAAGCGATTTAACATAATTTTTTTATTTTAGGATAAAAATATACATTAATCTTGAATAAAAGTCAATTATTTCAATTCTGAAATATCTCATAAGTATTTGTTTAAAATGAATGTTTTATGTATCTTTTTAGCCAGAAATTTATTAACAAAAGGAGATTTTAAATGAAAAATTCAATTGCATTAATATTATTTGCTATATTTTTTGTCATAGGTTGTCAAAAAGAAACTAAAAAGGAAGACATCGTAATGGTTAATGAGAACACAACCCAAGAAGTAATCAACCAAATATCAACTAAATATCCAGAAATTGATAAAGCTAAAATTGAAAAAGGGGTAAAACAAGTAGCTCAATTCTGGAGATCAGAGGATGGAAGCATTGATGATTTTAAAAACTTCTGCATAGATAATTTTATTGCTGATGAAAAAATTTTAAATGAAACATTTTTAAAATTACAAAAGAATTTTGAACTAATAAACGGATATATGATTGAGTTAAACAGAGACTTATCTATACCTCTACATTTAGACACCGGTCCGTTGCTTCCAATTGACTATATGTTCGGGGAATTTTCACCATCAGTTCATTTACTAGATGACTTATTTAAAACAAAGATAGCTTTTGTAGTTTTACTCAACTTCCCTTTGACTACATTAGAAGAGAGAATGGAGAAAGGAAAGTTGTGGAGTAGAGAAGAGTGGGCAAAAGTTCGGCTTGCTCAAACATTTTCAAAGCGCGTTCCAGCAGAAGCAAATCAAAAAGTTACAGAAGCTTATAATCGTGCAGAAAATTATATTTCATCATATAACATCTTTATGCATAATGTCTTGGATGAGAATGGAAATAAGTTATTCCCTGATGGGAAAATATTATTGAGCCATTGGAATTTACGCGATGAATTAAAAGCCCAATATGCAAATCCAGAGGGTTTACCACGACAGGAGCTAATTCAGCTTGTTATGGAGAAGATAATAACACAGGAAATACCAAAATTAGCAATAAATAATCCAGATATTTTATGGACTCCATCAAAAAATACGATTACACCAAAATCTCCTGATAAGAGCAATGAAAATTTAGATAACTCCCCAGAACCAAACACACGATATGAAATGTGGATGAACGTCTTTAAGGCACAACAAGAAATTGATAAATACTACCCACATTTACCGACACATATGGATAGGAAGTTTAAAGAAGAAAGAGAAATTCCAGAAGAGCAATTTGAAGAATTATTAAAATCAATACTCACATCTAATGAAGTTAAGGAAATTGGGAAATTAATAGAGAAAAGACTTGGACGTAAATTAAAACCATTTGATATATGGTATAATGGCTTTAAACCCACAAGCAAATATCCTGAAGAGGAACTGGATAAAATCGTACAAAAAAAATATCCTAATGTAGAGGCATTTAAAAATGATTTACCCAATATTTTGAAAAAGTTGGGCTTCTCAAAGGAAAATAGCGAATTTATTGCAAGCAAAATTGAAGTTGACCCCGCGAGAGGTTCCGGACATGCTATGGCTGCAGGTAGATTGGTAGATAAAGCACACCTTCGTACCCGCGTACCAAAGGGTGGAATGAATTATAAAGGTTATAACATTGCAATGCATGAATTAGGACATAACGTTGAACAGGTGCTTTCATTTAACAAAATTGATTACACATTGCTACGGGGTGTACCAAACACAGCTTTCACCGAAGGGTTTGCTTTTGTATTTCAATCAAGGGATTTAGAAATCTTGGGAATAAAAGATGATAGCAAAGAAAAAGAACATCTCGAAGCATTAAACTCACTCTGGCAAACATACGAAATTGCAGGTGTTGCCTTAGTAGATATGTATGCCTGGAGATGGCTCTATAAAAACCCGAACGCAACTCCTCAACAATTTAAAGAAGCAGTTATAGCTATCGCTAAAGATGTTTGGAATAAATACTACGCACCTGTTTTTGGAATCAATGATGTGATTTTACTCGCCATTTATTCACACATGATTAATTCAGGTCTTTACACTCCCGATTATCCATTAGGACATATAATTGCTTTTCAGATTGAACAATATTTAAAGAAAGCAAATTTAGCGGCAGAAATGGAAAGAATGTGTAAACTTGGCTCAATTACACCTAATCTTTGGATGGAATTAGCCGTTGGTGAACCAATTTCAACCAAACCAATGCTTGAAGCCGCAAGTAAAGCTTTAGAAATAGTCAGATAAAAACAATAATACTCCGTTATAATAAAACTATAACGGAGTATTCATTTTCATTTTTTCAGTATTTTCAACCCTTCGTCTGTAAGCTTATATTTATCGTTAACTTGATTAACAAAACCTGCATTAATTAAATCACGCAAAGCACTACGAATTTTAAAAAGTGGAACATCAGTAAAATTCGCAATTTCCTCTGGTGATTTAGGAACACTTAAAGATTCTAAAATCTTTATTGCAGATTCTGTTAATGTACCATCTGGATTTACACAAGCCATATCAAACCATTATATTTTCTTTTTTGAAAAATACCAATCTTTAATATCGTATTTTTCTTTCATCCTCTGTTCAGCCATCTCCTGAGTATTAGGTGGAGGAACTATTACCTCATCACCGGGACGCCAGTTTGCAGGAGTTGCGACTTTATACTTTTCGTGTGTTTGAAGAGCATCTATAAGTCTTAAAATTTCATCAATATTCCTACCTGTTGTAAGTGGATAATAAATTATTGCTCTAATTTTCTGTTCTGGATCAATCACAAAAACAGCACGTGATGTTTCTGTTTTACTTTCACCGGGCATTATCATTCCATAAAGCGACGCAACTTCCTTATTTAAATCAGCAATAACAGGAAACTTTATTTTAACACCCATTTTTTCCTCGATATTACGAACCCAGGCAATATGTGAATACACACTGTCGATACTTAAACCTAACAATTCTACATTTCTTTTCTTTAATTCATCATAAATACCCTGAAATGCAATAAATTCAGTGGTGCAAACTGGTGTAAAGTCAGCTGGATGCGAAAAAAGTATTAACCATGAACCTTTATAATCTTCAAGCCGAAGTGTACCATGAGTTGTCACGGCTTCAAATTGCGGTGCTGGTTCTCCAATTCTTGGCATTATTCTTTGTTGTTCCATTTTATTCTCCTTTCATAATTTCATATTTTACTTATGTGATGCTAGAATTTTTAAAAAGATTCTAAAAACGATATGAATAACCTAAACTGGCAGTACTTTCAGTAAACTTTTTTGATGATATGCCTTTAATAGTATAAAATGAAGATTTTATTGCAAAAATAACAGATTGTGCTGGAGCAATTGAATATGATGATTGCAAACTTGCGTTTAAAAGATTAACACTGCTTGAATTATTTAAACCCAAACCCAACGTGTTCGAAAACTTCCCTTTCATCATTCTATTCATAACTCTAAAATTAATACTTGTTGTAATTGTTTTTTCTCGATTCTGAGGTTCTACGGTATTCATCGTGAAAGATGGAGATATTGTCCACTCTGGATTTATTACTGTTGTTATCATTAAACTTATATTTTGTGAACTCACATCAAATCCTTTTCTAATCACATTTTTGTCTTTTGAGCTCTGTGTCGAATAACCAATGTTTATGTTTTGATTCATCCCAAACAAAGTGAAAATTAAGTTTGTGCCAAGCATAATACTATTATTCTGATTTTCAATTTTTAGAGAATCTTTTTTAGCATCATTACGCATTACGAATTGAGAAATATTAATATTAAATGTTAGGAATTGTACTGGTTTAACAATAGCCATCGAACTATAATTGTTTCTAGTAGTTGTATAGATTTTCTGAGATGCAACGTTATCCTTTTGATTTTGATACATACCCTGAATAATAAAAGCATTTTTAAATAGACGGAAACCAAGCCCACCCTCAATAACTTTTCTATCATTAATCAAAGTACTCAAACCATGTGATGTAAAACCAGGACCAATTAAAAGATAATTAAATTTTGCATTCATTACATTATAGTTGAAGTTCATATCTAAATTATAAGCATAATCAGCATTTGTAGATATTCTGGGTTTATATAAATTTTTTAAAAAGTCTGGTATGTCCTCGATTTTAATTTCACTGCTATAAATATCCCGACTAAAAACACTACCAACACCTTCTCCTTTGAGAATAAACACACCATTAAACAAATGTAGTTTAGTTCCAATTCCTAAAACAAGATTTTCCTGGGGAGCAATTCCATGATTACGAAGTGTATCTCTAAATTCAAGTGGTAATGATCTTACATTATCCTTTGAGCGGACAATATTTAAATCAATAAACGACTTTTCAGTAGTTCCATAGCCTATTTTAAGTCCAGCCAGATATCTTGAATACATTGAACTATAAATATCTGTTTTTATTGCTCTCCGAACCTGACCTCCAACTGTTTGAAATCTGAATTTACCAGGATTCAATTCAACTCCACCACCTCTAATTGTTACGCCACTCAATGAATATCTTGAAAATTCATGGTTGAAATCACCAATGTGTGCTTTTCCCCATCCCCAATCAGGGTGTAGTGCAAACTGGTTGATTTGTTGTCGAGCGGCACTCCCTTCAGTAGATAGCAGAAAATCAAACGATATACTAAAATTCTGCAGTAATGTTAGCGTTGGTCTAAAAAATAACCTACCAGTAGAGGCTGGTCTTCTTCTTTCTCTTCCACTAATTCGGTATATCTCACCATAAGCACCTGCTTCACCAGTAAATTTCACATAATTTGTGGCTTTACTGATGATCGATTTTTCTTGCTCAATATATTTTACCGTATCTTCCGACTGAGCATAATTTAAATTATAGTTCACAAAAACAAAAATCAAAAGCATGAATATTTTTATTTTCATAAATCACCTTACAATTATTTACTTTCTATTATTTTCCTTGCTTCACTTACTCGATTTGCCTTGTGTAAAATTTCAATCAATCTTTCACGAAGCATCACATTCCCCTTATTATAATTGTACAATTCCAGCATTTGATCACATAACTCATTTAATTTATTTTGTTGTTGATAAATCTTAATCAATCCATCAAATGCTGTTGTAAAATACTTATTACTCTTCAATAATCTTAAGTACGCCATTACTGCATTTTCATAGTTACCCAATTTTTCGTATATATTTGCCATTTTTAAATGGGCTTCTTCTTGATTTGGATTCACAGTTAATATATTTTTCAAAACTACTAATGCAGAATCATATTTACCTTCTTGTGCATAATTATCCGATCTGTGAAGCAGTAGCATAATACTCACTGGGTATTTATAAGAATAATTATCAATCAAATTTTTAAAATCTGAAAATTTATAATTTTCTTTAAAATATTTTATAGATTCATCTATTATAAAATTTGCTTCTTCTACTTCAGCGTTTATAGGCGACATTTTTTCTAAATCATCCAATACAAGCTTTTCTTTAGCAAATGTTTTCTCTATATTTTTTTGTATTATATCAAACTGCTTAATGCTAAAATCCAGAGACTTTCTAAAATACTTATCAGCATTAATATTGTCGTTTCGGAATTCGTATATCTTTGCAATCTTAAAATAAAGTGTTGAATTTTTTTGATCTAACTTCAAAGCATTGTTGTAGTAATAATATGCAGAATCATATTCACCTTCCTCATAATAGATATCCCCAATTTGAATATAAGGATATGGTAAATCCTCATAATACTTTGCTAAAATTCTAAAAATATCAAGTGTCTCGTTGGTTTTTTTCTGCTTTTTTAAAATCTCTCCTTTCAACTTTAAAGCATCAAAATCTCTATTATCAATCGACAAAGTTCTATTTAAATAAAAAATTGCACTATCAGATTTTTCCTCAGATTCAAATGATTTAGCAACTTCAAGATATGCTTTTAGATTTATCGAATCCAGTTTTAAGATATTGAAGTATATTGCCCTAGCTTCTTCATATTTTTTCTCTTTTAAATATGTTTCAGCAATTTGGAATTTTAAATCCATTTCGTCAGGGAAAACAGTTTCCATTCTTTGATAAACTTCTCTAATTTTATCCTGACGATTGAATAATTTCCAATAATCAACAACAGCTTCATATATTCTTCTTTTCTTTGGAAATCTTGAAATCAATGTATCATACAAACGCATAGCAGCATCAATCTTATTTGCATATCTATATATAAGAGCTAAATTTAAACCTATATCGAGATCATCAGGTTTACTTTTATACAGCTTCTCATATATTTCAGCCGCCTTAGTAAATTCCGATTCTTGGAAATACACTTCAGAAAGGATCTTCAACATATCTTCATTTTCAGGAAATTTTTTCAATCCCTCTTTTATAATCTGCTCTGCTTCTTTATATTTCTTTTGCTCTAACAAGATTCCAGCTGCATTTATATATGAATTTTCATATAACGAATCATATTGCAATGATTTGAGGAAATAATTCTTAGCATTTTCTAAGTTTTTACTGACATATTGTTCTGAACCTAAATTAAAATATACGATAGCTAAAATTTTCTTAGTTTCAATATTTTCAGGTCTGATTTTCAACGCCTTCAAGAGTGATTGTTCTGACTTGTGATAGTCTCTTTGTTCTGTGTATAGTTTACCTAAGAGCAAGTAAAAATCATTATTGTTCGGAAAATATTTAACTGCATTCTGGAGTACTTCAGCCGCTTTTTCATTTTTTTTAAGAGCTATATATGTTTGTGCGAGATATTGATAAGCAATTTCACTTTTAGGGTTTTGCTTTAAAAAATTTTCAAAAATAAAGGCTGCTCGTTGATAATCACCGTTATTATAAGCGACAACTCCATCATTGAATTGAACTTGACAAAATAAAGAAACAGTAATTGCAAACAAAAAATTAATTAGGATGTACAGCTTCATTTTTTGAACTTTCATTTCCTGATGTATCAATTGATCTAATAATATAATAATGATGCTTGAGACCAGTTTTATCCAGATATTTTAGATCTTTTACCGGTTCACTATTTAATTTTGTAAAAACACCGGTTGGGAGATTAGAGCGATAAACATTATAACCTAATAAGTCAAAATCGACAACTCTTTCCCATTCAATTTGAACCCCTTGATCAGTCATTTTTGCTTTCACATTTCTAGGAGAAGGTGGTGGACTAAAATCTTTAAACCATACTGTATCTTTTCGATTTTCCAAACTTCGATTTTTTGCAGAATCAAATGCAACTGCAAAATAAATATATCGATTTCCTTTTTCAACTGTAGTATCCCGAAATTTTATAGGAGTTCTTGTAAAAGTTCCAAGTTCAATTTCTTTAAATCCATCTGAAATACGATATAGTTTATAAAACTCAACATCCAGAGATGGACTCATACCACAACTTATCTCCACATATCTACCGTCTACATTCTTTGCTATAAAACCCCCTGGTGGCAGAGGAGGTTCATCATCAGGAATCTTTATCTTCATAGTAACTTTTGGACTTTCATTTCTTGAGCGATCAACAGCTGTAACACTCACAATAAAACTTTTACCAGGTGTTAATCCAGCTTTTTGATATCCACTATCAGAAAAACTTGTTGATTTGATTGGTTCAAAAACAATTTTAGGTTGAACCTCCTCACTTTCACCACGATATACAAAATAGCCCATTACATCCTTAGCTTCAGAAGGTTTCCAATTAAGATGCAATATTCTATTATCGATGCGATAGCTTAAATCTTTTGGCGGGTCTGGAGGAGTTTTGTCAAGAGCAATTACAGACATTGCATTACTCATTCTGCTCTCATTCTTTGCCTTATCAACTGCACTAACTGAATAAAAATACTGGAGACCACCCAATACTGTTGTATCTAAAAAATATGGTTTTGTTAATGGAACAAGTTCACTATTAATTTTAGTAAATTTTTGATCTAAACCTGTTGAACGATAAACATTATAACCAACAGCATCCAGATCCATGCTCATATCCCATGCTAAACTTATTATTCCATCTCCTGATTCTACAATCAGGTTTAAAGGGATAGCAGGAGGAACATTATCTTTTGGTATTACTTTAACAATCTCAGATGGCTTGCTCATTCTTCCTATTGGATCAACAGCGACTATATAATAAGAATACTCTCGATCATTTTCGAGCCAAAGATCAACATATTCCCTTGGAGCAGCATCGTCGCGTATGATGTATTCCTGATTAATTCTTTCAAAATCACTGTTTTCTTTTTTTCTGTAAATATCAAAGTATAATGCCAGATCATCAAAGTTTTGTTTCCAGGTTGGATAGTCCCAATTTAGTGTAACTCTGGAATCGCCTATCTGTACCTTTATTTTAGAAGGAGATGTTGGGAATACTTCAACAGTTTTAATTTTTTTCTCGTATGTTTTAATTTCTTTACCAGATGAATTTAACACCACAATCCTATAAACATACTCTTTATCTCTTTGCGCTGTAGTATCAAGAAATAATCTGCCGGTAACACGTGCAACATTTACACTCAATAAAGAAAGTAATCCACTTGAAAATTGACTTCCACGTAGCTTTCTTAATACTTCAAAAGAATCATCGGTATCAAGTGCTTTAGTAACCATATCCCATTCGTCCCCAATCAATGACTTAGCTTCATCTGGATCAAGTACCGGAGTAACAGGATTATTCTCATTCAACAAGATAAACTCGTTTACATCAGGTATTGGTCCTTTCCGATATATTAAAAACATCTCATTACTTTTTGGTGCTTCTATAAGATATATAAATACTGAATCACCTCTCACCATTGTAAAAAAATCCATCTTTAATTGTGCAGATGATTGATAGCTTAAAAATAGCAAATTTAGCAAAAAAAATAATATATTTATTTTTCCACACGACAACTTTTTTTTCATTTTATCACCTTCCTTTCTATTAATATTATGGGACTCTTATTGAAGTCCAGAATTCAGCTGATACCAAACCAACAGTATTTGTGGTTCTTGCACCTATGTAAATATTATCACCTGTAGTTGCACCAAGATTACTGATTAAAAATGATAGTGGAGTTGCAGTCGTTAAAGTCATTGTATATGTTGACCATGAAACAGGAGTTGTTCTATTTCTTACCTGTACTGCATATTCAATTTTTGCAACACCAGATTGTGGATCAGAAATATTAGAAAAGCTTATTGAAAGCATTTTAAATACACCTGTACCAGATATTGTTGGAGTTGCGATAGGAGTCACAGGTGGAGAGGAGTCAACATAATAAGGACCAGTGACACATGCTGAACTTAATTGATTATCAAAATTACGAGCCCGCACGCTGATATAATATGTACCATCAGACAAACGATAATTAGGTAACAAAATGTAATACTTTGAGCCTGCTCTATTTACGCTTCTAAAGTCAATTGAATCATTCCAAGCTTTTATATTTGTTGAACCAGGGCTTGTACCAATCGCAATTTGATAACCCTTTATGTTTGTTTCATCATCTTTACTTAATTCAGAGAAAATAAGGTACACTGAACCTGCTGTTGGACCATACGAGATATTCAAATTTGGTTTAGTTGGTGGTGTCGGATCTACCGGTCTAAAAGGACCTAATCTCAATGGAGAACTAATAAGCCCAGCGTAGTTTACAGCCACAATATCTACATAAAATGTATCAAGATAGGTAAGAATTCCACCTGAGATAGTTGCAGATAAGTTATTTCCAACTGAAGTCCAGTTTTCCGATCTCCTATTGGTATCTCTTTTCGATATAATTAAATATTGATATTCGTAAATACCAGATTGAAAATCACTTGCACTATCCCACATAGTTGAAATCGATGGAGATATACCTCCAGTAGTTAGAGTAAAAGTTGGTCCAGTTACAAATCCAGCACCTGTTCCAACACCACCTATAACCCCACCACCTATTGAAACGGTCGATGAACTTGAACTACTACTTGTAATCTCGGATGGAAAAGGTATTGGTGGATTAACAGTGACACTTGTTGTAAGCATTGTCGAAACAACACTGCCCAATGGTAAAGTTAAAAATTTTGCTCTTGGTGATGATGGTTGAGTGGTGTCAATCAAAAGTGGATATGAGCTACCTATTGCACTCCATAAGTTATCTCCATTTTTAGCTCTCACATTAACATAATATCTTTGATTGTGTCGCAGATTTAATCCTATAATTGCAACTTCTGTTCTGCCACCTGCTGAAGTCCATCTAACAATTGAGCTATCCCCGGGATTGATACCAACTGAGTATTTATATTCAATTATTCCTGATTGAGGGTCGCTTGCCTGCCAGGAAACAAGAATTTGACTGACATCATAACTATAATAAACACTCAAACCAGAAATTGGCGTACCATGGGCACTTGGTTTGAATTTATATTGATTAAATCGTACAACTGGTGTATTAGGTGGCGTAGCATCAGCTGTAATATTAAATGTTGATACTGGATTAGTTCCCGAAGGTGCAGTCGCAAAATTTAGAGTAAAATTGGCAAAACGAGTGTGCGTATATCCTGCACCTGCTCGTGCTCGAACAAGTATTGAATTATATCTTTGTCGTTCTGTTGCTAATCTTTGCAAATAATACCTGTTTAAACTCCAAATATTGCCCACACTGTAATATTGAGCAAATGGTATTACTGTTGTACTCCGGTCAAGAAAACTAATTGCATACTCAAATATTCCTAGTGGATGCGTCCCTGCCCAAGAAAATGTTGAATTATTCCAGAAATTCATATCTTGAGTCATTATATTAATTGAAGATACTCTCGGTATTGTTAATTCACGAGTTAATTGGTTTTTCTTGTTTAATAAATCAGAATATGAAATTGGTCTTCTCTTGATACTATCGGGTTGATCTCTCTTCCAGTATATATATCGATCATAAATACCGTATAATTTTTCAGTCAGCTGGATTTTGTTGTTATACAATTCGTCCACTGCATTTGTGTAAGTTGCTTGCACCTGGTTTAAATTTTGTAATTCCTGATCCAGTTGAGTTGGGTTTTGAGCCATCATATATCTTGCTGTCGAATCTAATGCTCTTAAACCCTTTTGAGAAGTATAAAACCACAGTTCCATTCCTTTATCTATGCATGCCTGTGTTTTCTGACTGGAATTTAATGAGTTCCAATTAGTTGTAAAATTTTCAAGTTGCTGTATTCTATCGGTAGCTTCAGCTAATGATAGTATCATATCCAATCTCCATAAGGCTACTCTATATTTTTGATCATCGCTTAAGCGGTTTGTCATTGAAGTCAAGGCACTTCGTATCTGCGATTCCCTTCCATTTATTTGATAAAGAGCTCGAGATGCCCATTCCGATTCTCTGTAAAAATAATATGAATTTTCTTTGTAAAATTCTTCAATTCTCCTCATTAGGTTAACATACTCTGCACAAACATCATTATGAGTCACAGAAGTGAGCGCTGAGATCGCACTCAATGCATAACTTAAATTCAAACTCACAGCACCCGACACTGAGGACGATGCGGTGGTAGGTGATACACTACGATAGAATGCCTGATCAATACTTAAAATACCATTTTCGAGGTTTGTTATCCTCTCAATTATACTGGGTTCGATTGAGGCATATTCTTCAGAAGCACGATTCATAGTATTGGCATTTTGTTCTGCTAGCGAATTACTTATTGAAAAATCAGGTTGTGATGTAACATTTTTTACAGTATCACCAGATGTTGTTACTGAAGTTGAAGTTGTTGGAGAATTAAAGTTAGCAGAAGCAACAGGATTTCCTGCCACAGAATGTTCATTTACGCTTAAGGATTGAATATTAGCTTGAACTTCACTTAATCGAGTTGCTACTCTATTTCGATGCTGATTTGCTAATTCTATAAGATTATCAATCCGATTTCTATATACTCTTAAAGAATCCTGAATTGATAGTGGAGGTACATCTGGTGCATTCCATATATTTGTGGCTACCCATTGTAATTGGGAATATTCCGCATCAGTTGGATTGTTTGAAGTCATCTCACTCGATAAAATTCCAGCAATAAGAAATGCACAAAGAAAATTATTTCTGGCACAACGACCAACGTAGTAAAGTTTGTTAAATGCGGCGATGAGTTGAGCATCTGAAACTCTTAGCGCATCGAGTTGGGTATTATTCATTTCTTCCATTGCAGCAACTCTAGCTTCCTGCATATCCTCAGCTGCCTGTCTAGCTTCTTCTATAAGTTGTTCCATCTCAGGATCTCTTCCAAATCCACCATCCACACCACGATTATAAAATTTTGCCCACACACTTCCACTCCAGCTTATAAAAAGTACTCTAATTTTTAATCCTGCCACACCATATAAGAAGAATCTTGGCTCTCCTATCAGTGCACCTTCCAACCAACCTTTAGCGGAGACAACCCCAGCTAAAACAGATGCTTCAATCCATGTTTTAAAATATGCACCCCATGAAACATCTCTGATGTACCATATAGTTGTTTCAAAACCTGCACTAATCTTAACGATCCAGAAATTCATTGACCAGCTGCTACTCATAGAGAGTAAAAACCCGGGGTTACCAATAAACAGATCACTCCTTGCATTAATAAGTGATAAAATATTGATATTCAAATTACCATTTATTCCCCAAGCACTTGAACTATAAACATAAAATCCCAAACCTGCACTTCCTTCTACAAAGACTGATACTTTAAGTTTGATATTAATATTTCCTTCAGCGAAATGATTCTGGAAACCAACTGCAAGGAAGATGTTACCATTCAAATATGTATCTTGCCTGAGCAATGTTACCTTACCATATAAAGCAAAGTATCTATTTGTAATTGTAAGTAAAATTCTACCTTGTACAAGTGCATCAGTTACTATAGCAGCACGAGCATATAATAATACTGCAAAGGAACTGGGTTCGGCAGTAATTCTAGACCTTGTAGTATCATCAAGTCCAGCCATAGTCCGAACAAGCTCTAAATCACTAGCTTCTGGATTGTAAAAGAAACCACCTCCCACACTCATTAAATTAATAGCTGGTGGAATAAATATCGAAACATCAGCAGCAACAAAAACTCCAAAACTTGTTCTTCCAGATATTTTAGAAACTTTACCTATAACAACTACCTCATAAGCATCAACTATTCGACCTCTACCAGCCATTCTTAGATAATAACCACTTGCAATTTGCTCATATGATAAATCTGTCCTAAATTGAATCACACCAGGAACATTAACATTAGCATTCCTTATTATTAAACTTTTAGACGTTCTGGTTCTATAAGTTAAAAATTCTTCAATACCACCACCTCCAACACCGTCTATATCTATTTGTGCACCAAAACTGAAGTAACTCTCAACTGATATTTGCTGAGTTGAAGTATCAGCCCTTGATGTGGTTGAAGGCAGAGAACCACTCCTTACACTAATAGTCGTAGGAGTACTACTAAAACCAATATCTCTTAATTCAATATTTACGACATCTACAATTCTTAAGCTTCCGCCGCGTATTGAAATATTACTGATATTCCCATTTGAAGACAATTTCCAACTTTCAAATTGTATTGAACCACTTACACCACTTACATCCAGCGCTAAATTACCTGAGAGTATCAATTCAAAATTACTCGCTGAACTAAGTACAACATTTGGAAGATTTAGCTTAAGAGCTTCCCAGTTAATATTTAATAAATTAGGAGATACCTGTAAATTTCCCCATCTAACGGTTCGATCAAATAGAACTTCCAATCCAGGATTTACACTTCCACCTGAACGGTTTCCTAACTTGATCCATTTGTTAGGATCATTATTTAAATAAATGTCGGCAATAAACTTTAAACTACTCTGTCTAATGTTAGAAACATTAAGATTCAATGATACATATATTGGATCGAACTTAGCAATCCATAAATCAAATTCTGTTCTATCCCCCGATCCTAAACCTGATGCTTCATCAATAATTCTAATATCTGCACTTCCTGATATCGTCCCATTGGGATTTACACTGAAGAAATACCTTTGGTGTGTGGTATCACATGGTTCAGGTAATTTAACAAATCCTGCAACTCTAAATGTATTTGATACTATCTGCATAGTATCCACAGCGATGTAATTTGGTACGATGTAAAATGCCCGACTTATAAGATTCAATCCAGATATCGATATAGAACCATTCGTTCCAATCCTTAAACCCCTGAACTCACTAACATTATCCAGAAATGTTATTTCACCACTTAAATTAACATAAAAGATTCGGCTCTCGTAAGCAAATGATATTGCTCGGTCTGAACCCAGGTCCTTAAGTTCTATTTGAGCACCAAATAAATTGAAACGCTGGTAATCTGCTGGTAAAGTTACACTTACTGTTGGTACTGTAACCCCGCTTTTAGATATTTTTAAACCGGAAAATGAAACCGCAAAATTATCTCCAAAACTTGGCACTCGAAGTGTACCACTTAGTGTAAGTTGAATATCATCGCGTGTAAAACTCAAATCAAACGCTGGATTAGTTCCAATAGGTTGAGGTTGGAAATTGGCTAATAAAAGAGGCAATTTCGCATCTGGTAAGTGCGAGATATCAAATGAAAAATTAAATCCTCCTGAACCATACTGTGCAGTAAAATGTATTGCAGCAGTATCTCTATCTGTCCTGAAAAATTCAGTAACTATATCCCCGCTCATTCTAACTGTTGGACTTCCAGATCCAAACGAGGCTTCGACTCCCTGAATTCGAAACATTGCCATAGTTCCAAGATTTAATCTTGCGATATGGGTTTCAGTAGTACTGTGTGTTGTTGAATAACTACCTAATCTAACGTTTCCACTAACGCCATCTCTTGAAATAGATAGAGTATCTATATTTACAATTAATCCACCTAAAGCATCAGGAAGTGTAAGTTTTGCACTCGCTTTTAAACCATAACTCAGACCAAATTTTGCATATTGAAGTTGTGTAATATTTAATGGGATACCAAATCTTGAAAGTGAAATAAGTGAATCAACACCTGATGGTGGAGTAACATTTATTGATCCTTCGACAAATTCAAAAGTCGATGTATTAACTACCACACTAAAACTGATACCAATTTCAGGAGGTGATGAATCACTATATTTTAAGGCAGGGATTACAAGCTGGATATTTCTTCCAGGTCGGGTGGATATTCTCATGCCTCCACTCACTGGTTCAGTTTGTACCAGGACTGAGTCACCCATTTTCAATCTTAAATATGCGATTGATGTATCAGGGAGTGGCAGTTTTTCTGGAATAGGAATAATTCCAAAAATATCACCCGGAACGAATCCTGTTGAATCCAATCTTGCTATGAATCTATCTCCGAGATAAAAATCTGCAGTACCAGATCTTACTCTGAATGGATTATAAGATATTGTAAAGTTAGAAGAGAATACACATCTTACTGCATCATAATTTGTGTTATTCCATCTGACAAGTACATTTGTTTCGCCTGATGCAGAAATTCCATCTCGCGAGAGTGATAATCCAGTTGGCAATGTAAGTCGCACAGCACTTTCTTCAGTTAAGCTTACATCAATTGGCGCTGCACTCCAGCTTAAGCCACCAGTACCAATTACAAACTTTAATGCAAACTGACTGCTAAATGTTGCTCGACCAGATTTAATATCAAGATTTCTTATATCAAACAGAAGATTTTCAAAATTAACACCAATACTTGCCCCACCGGACAATACAAGATTGCTCATACCATTTATTCTCAACCCTTCACGATTCAGTGATGCATTATTGATTGTAAAATTCAGTACAGGATTGTCAGTTGGTAAACCAAGTCGGAATGGCCTTGTAATTGCAATTTCACCTGATAAAATTTCAGCATGTAACAAATCAATTACTAAATTACCACTTGCTTCAATCGTATCAGTAGCTGCGGTACCAGGAATTCTTAGCGATCCAGTGAGATCAATTATTGCATTCTGTTGATCTGCACCTACAGAAAAACTTACGGAAGAGTTTACAATTCTTAGCTGACCAATTCCAAAACTAATAGGACAAGTTGGGATAAAGTTTGAAATTGTACCACTTAATCTACCACGGCTATCTATATTTAACAATGCAGCCATTGTGTTGTTAACTCCAGAATCAGTACCACACCTCATAAATTCTGGCAATTGCAGGTCGCCTCTCAAATTTATATTGAAATTTTGTTGTCCAGCGACTTCATTCAAATTTCCAGAAATCTGACGAACAAAATAATTCAACCCGCTGCCAAGTGGAAGGCGTAAACCAGTATCAAAATTCTTAGTTTCGATAGTACCGGTAATTTTACCTGCTCTGTAACCTGCATTCAGTATACTTATTCTTGGATTTCTTAAAGCGGATGCAGCATCAGTCGGAAGTTGAGGTAAACTAAGTTCCAGATCAAATGCAAACCCCAAATCTCCCAAATCACCACTAAATGTAAACCAGTTAAAAGTAAATGGCCTCATCCTGAATGCAAGTGGTTTGATTCCGAAACCAGCGATAATTCTGGCAGAATCAGATAATTCTGGTATTGAAATAGCAGGAATATGAATTCCAGTTCTTCTAATTTCTACACCGCTAATATCTGGTAATTCAAAATTCAAATCCGGGAATTTAAATTTTAATCCAAGATCGAAGACGAAATCCCAACCAGATATTTTATTCCAAGAGAGTTCAGGTACTGTAAAGCTAGAAAGGCCTAAAACTATCCAACCTAAATTCAATGTTGGAGGTGTAGATGGCATATCAACATTAAAATTGTTTATATTTAGTCCATGTTGACTTAGAACAAATGTAGCGGATGCACCGTATTGATTACCAGTTCCAAGATTTAATCTAATTCCTCCTGTAAGATTTAAATTAAAATTCAAATTGAATGGAATTAATTGTGTTTCTATCGAACCATTCACACGGTTAATATTTAAATTCACTTTATCGCTACCAGAAACTAATGGAATATTTTGATTAAGTGTTAAATCAACATCTGCTAAAAATCTTCCATCTGGCATTAATGTCAATTGTAAATTTTCAGTGCCGATATTTTCACCAAACAACTTTAATTGTGAATTAAAGCGGAAACCGTTAACACCACCGATATCACCGTAGAACAAATCTTTCAAGGCAAATGGAATTCCAAATTCACTCAAATCCCATTCGCTAAGTTGGTCTGTAGGAATATTTACATTTAAATTACCACTAACTAGATCTCTTGAAATCGCATCTATGGTTATGTCAAAATTTACCAACAATTCAGGTGGTGTTGGTTTTGAGAATTGAAGCGCAGGAATAACTAATCTTATTGGTTGCCCAGTGCGGGTCTTTAATCTCACACCAGCAGAAACAGTTGAATAATCTATTAAAAATTCTCCACCACTTTTTATTTGTAGATACGCAATGTTCTCAACAGGTAATGGTAACCTTTCTGGTAAAAGCGCAACGCCAAAATAACTCAAGTCAGGTAAAAATCCAGAAGAATTAATTATCGCTATTCGACTTGAACCAGAGAATATCTCAATCTGACCTCTTGAAACTTTAAAAGGACTGAATGAAAAAGCTAAATCATTAGAAAATATGCCATCGAGTTCAGGAAGATCTCTGCCTTCGTATTTCAAGTGAATATTGGCTCTTCCCCGGGTATAAAATCCTGAATTATTTATTCCTAACGTATCTGGAAGATTCAACATTATTCCAACCGCCTCTGTAATTGAGCTATTTCTTGGAACTGCCTGGAATCGAAGATCAGCACCATCAAGCGATACCTTAAATGCAAATGGCAAATCAAATATTACGCTTCCAGAAATTATTGAAAAATCACGCCAATCAATGTTTAAATTGCTAAATGTAACACCTATATTTGTACCTCCACTTAGAGCCAATTGATGTCTTCCATCAATAATTATAGCTCTTTCTGTTATATTAGCACGTGCTATGTTAAATGTTAAAGCTGGTAATGTCGGCGGCAAATCGAAATTAAAGGGTGTACGAATTTCTCCATTCAATGTAATTAATTGATTTTGAATCAGTTCATAACTCAAATTAACATCAGCTGTTGCTGGAGTTGTACCTGAAATGCTAAACGATATATTTCCCGTTGCATCAAATCGGATACGCTGTTCACCACCTTCAAGATAAAAATTAATATTGGTGTTTCTGAACGAGAAGTTGAACAATCCGATTTGCAAGGAACAAGTAGGAACTATGTTCTCTATCACCCCAGATAATTTTCCATTACCCGACAGTTGAATTGATGTTCTCATTAAATCGAGTGCGGATGTTCCTGTACCACAGGAAAAGACAGAAGGAAGCTCAAGTTTTCCATTCAATCTTAAGTTAGGTTGAAAATTAAAACCAGAGCTATTATCATACGAAGCAGAAATTGAACCTGAAAACTGTAATATTCTAAAATTAATTCCACTAAATAATGGCAAAGCGAATCCTGGTTCAGAAAAGAATCTGGATGGTATCTCAGCATTAAACTGACCATCACTATAACTTGCATTAATATTTAAGTTTGGATCTTTTAATTCATTAGGTGTTCCAGGTGGTAGATTTGGTAATCTCAATCTCAAGCCAAAGTTTAGATTAAATCCCGAACTGCTACCCTCTCTCCAACTAAACCACGGGAAATTTAATCCACTCATACTAAACGAATTAAATTCAAATTCAAAACCTTCTAAATTTACACGAGGTAACGATACAGTTGGAAAATTTATTGATGGGATATCAAAACCAGAAGGACTGATGGATACATTTGTAATTTGTGGCAGTTGAAGGTCATTAAAATACGGAAGTACAAATTCAAGCGTGGAGGCTAAGTCAAAATTCCAATTGCCCCCGATAAAGTTTAGTGAACGTAAATTAAGGTCAGAGAGTTTTAGTTTCAACCAACCTAAATCAATAGAGGAAAAATTCAAGTCACCACGAGGTCTAAATTGTTCTACATTTAACCCGGAATTTTGAATATGTAGCACAATATCTGCTCCAAATTTTGTTGTTTCAGTAGGTTGAAAATCCAATCCACCTGTTGCATAGAGGTTGTATGTAAAACTTCTAGTATTAAAATTGGCACTGATGCTGCCTATAACTGAAGCTATATTAATTGCAATTCGATTAGTACCTGATATCAATGGAATAGAATATGGATTCGTGAAATTTACGCTTGCATTGATTAACCCATCATTGTTCAATAATAAATTATCTATCTCACTTGGTACAGGACTTCCGAATAATTCTAAGACACCTCCCAAATTAACTTGAGGTAATGAAAAATTTATTGCTGCTCTTGTAATTTTTAATTTTGATAACTCAGTGTCAAATGAATATAAAGGGGATGAGACATCTTGCGTGACAGTTAATGATCCTGATAAACCTACAATTGATAAATTTAATCTACCTGTAAGAGAGAAATTTGTTGTAACTCCAGGTAAACTTAAATCACCACCTACAGTTAACCCACTAAGTGGATTAAATTCAATATCACGAGGAATAAAAAATTGCCCTCTAATAAACTCGGGAATATCATATGTACTGAGCGTTGCATATACCCTACCCGAAAGAAATTGCGGATTCAGGTAATCACCTTTCATTAGTAGCAAGTTGTCTACGAAAACATCGATACTACGAGTTGAACCATCTGAAAATTTTAATAATAAACTTGCCGTACCATTTAAATTGAAAGCAGTGCCAGATTCCGTAATAGTTAACCTTCTGAGATTTATTAAATATGCAGTTTCATCTATAATTTTTAATGTATCCACAGGTAACTCAGAAACTTCTGAGGGGCGACTGCCAAAATAGAATGACCAAATTTCACTTTTACCATTGTTTGACGTAACTGGGTAACCATACTGGTCTATTGCAGTCACCTGCCAGACATATTCTTTCCCAAATTCGAATGGCAGAGCTGATGCTGGATAATTATAGGAAGATATAATATCTACACTATCAATTTGATGTGGATAATTTGCTTCAATGGCTCGACTAAGAGATTGACCAGGTAATTTTTCCACAATTTTCAATAAATAACGAACTGGAAAATCTGGTGGTGTAATAACTGGACTCCATTGAAACATTGGTAATTCCTCTGTAATTGAAGAAGAATTCACAGGATAAATAAGTTGGGGAGGCTCAGGATACAAGATTGAAAAAGTTGCACAACTTTGAGTTAATTCAGAACCTGACTCACTTAAAACTCTTACACAAAGTTCATAACTACCTTCAGGAAAACGTCCGGAACGCACTACCTGTTCACGAATAGATGTATTATAATTTACATCATTCCAGTTCACTACTTCATATGTAGTAAAAACTTGAATTGGACTTGTTAGAATATATATATCACTTTGTGCATTTAAAACTTCTCCAATTCTATTATGTGTTATTCGTACCGAGAAATAAATTCTGGTACCAGCAATCCCATTTAATGTTAATGAGCCAATTGTTGGATCATTCTCCCAGTTGCTCATATAAGGACTTGGATATTGATTAATAAATAGAGTTGAATTCCATTGGGCAGCAGTAAAACTAAACCCTATTAAAAGTAATAACAAACTAAAATAGTACAACTTTTTCATATATTCACTCCAAACTTGTTATTATTCCTAAGAAATTAGTTTCAGCCCATCTATTAATTCTAATATTATTGGAGAGAGAAATTGATAGAAATAAATTTAACAAATGAGCCCAATACCACTTATAAATTATTTAATAAGCGCAATCAATGATTATATAGTTTTAGAAAATATTGGCTTTTCCTTTAGTAATCTCTCAATATATGCATCAAAACACATTGCTATGTTTCTTAAAATCAGCCTACCAATGTCTCCAATAACAATTCTTGATGAATCTTCATAAACAACTCCCTGTTCTTTAAATTCTTCTAGTTTTGAAATAGAATCTTTAAAATATTCATTAAAATTAATCATAAATTTTTGTTCCACTTGAATCTTATCTACTTCAAGATCACACATCAACTTCATAATAACATATTTTCTTATTACATCATCCCGATTCATTTTATAACCCAGAGAAATTGGAAATTGATTATTATCAAGACTTTGATAGTAGTCTGCCAAATTTTTATGATTTTGTGAATATACATTATCAAAATGTGATATTGAAGACATCCCAAAGCCAAATAAATCAGCCCCTGCATTTGTCGAATAACCTTGAAAATTTCTATACAATGTTTTGTTTTTCTGTGCTATTGCCATATCATCAGTTGGTTTCACAAAATGATCCATCCCGATATACACATATCCTGCACCAGTCAACTTTTCTATTGTCATCTTCAGGATTTCCAACTTTTCTTCAGTTTTAGGAAGGTCTTTCTGATTTATTAATTTCTGATGTGGTTTCATCCATGGGACATAAGCAAAATTAAATACTGCAATTCTTTCAGGGGAGATGTTAATCACTTTACTTAAAGTAATCTCGAATGATGAAACTGTTTGTTTAGGTAAGCCATAAATTAAATCGATGTTAATACTTTTTATTCCAAGCTGCCTTGACCATTTTATAGATGATAATGTTATATCCTCTGGTTGAATTCTATTAGTTGCCCTTTGTACTTCTTCATTAAAATCCTGAACACCTATACTAACTCTATTCATTCCCACATCATGAAAAGCTTGAAGATGATCAAATGTCAAGCCTCGTGGATCTATTTCCACACCGTATTCAATATTTTCAGAAAAATTAAATTTGTTCTTAATAAAGTTTCCGAGATCTAAGATCTGCTTAGGTTTAAGGTAAGATGGAGTTCCACCTCCCCAATGCAACTGTACCACTTGGCGTTTGTTGGAATAATATTTTGTAAATAGGGATATTTCTTTTTTTATATATGAAACATAATCTTCAAGATGTTGAATATTTGGCGTAATGATAGTAGTACAACCGCAAAAATAGCAGAGTGTATCACAGAAAGGAATATGAAAATATAATGAAATTGGATTTAAATTATTTTCATTATTATTTGACAAATCTGCACAGAATATTTCTGAGTTATATTCTTTATTAAAAAGTGGAGCGCTTGGATAACTTGTATATCTTGGACCTGGTTTATCATACCTCCTCAGAAAATTAATATCTATATTCGAAAATATTTTTTTCATCTTGATTATAATTTTTTTCTAAATTAATTATAATTTTAAATATTTGCAAGTCAAATTAAAAAATATAAAAAAAATGTGATTCACATCAAATTTTACAATTTATAAAAATATTTTTCTATACGTAATTTTTTGTAATTTCTACCTTCTTCAAAAAATTTAAGTAATTTTTTCCTTTTTCTTTTCCCCATCACTTTAATTTTAAAGAATTTTAACGGTTTGTGATCTTGGTCTCATTTTTGTGGTGATACCCATCAAATGTGTAAACAAATATAAGGATCGATTATGCACAAAAAATTAACACTAGTAATTTTAATTATTCTATTGGTAACTAATAATTATTCAAATTCTCAAGACATTTGGGTTACCGCATACTTACCATCATGGGAGATGTATATGGGGCCATGGCCAAATAGAGCTAACTATGGTCAACTACCTGTACAAAACATAGATTGGAATGCCTTCACACATGTGGTTTTCTTCTGTCTTGGCGCC
>CALCJK010000021.1 GCA_937967455.1 uncultured bacterium
TTATTTTAGACAAATTGCAAATTTTCAGTGAGTTTTGTATATTTACTAGCAGTTAAATAAAACGGGGTGTAGCTCAGCCCGGCTAGAGCGCTTGGTTTGGGACCAAGAAGTCGGAGGTTCGAATCCTCTCACCCCGACAAGAAAAAGGTTTAATTAACTAATAATAAACTTTTTAGAGAGGGAGAAGTATTTACAAAAGAGGGAAAATTAACATGAAGAAATCATTGGTTTGATTTTAATCAGATTTTTATTAATATTCATATTAACAAATACAAGGAGCTACAAGCTATGAACCAAGAACAATATCCCTCAGAAAGCCTGATAAAACTTAAAAAAATACTTGTACCAATAGATTTCTCTGATTACTCAAAAAACGCGCTTAAATATGCAGTACCCTTCGCAAAGCAATTTGGTGCAGAGATATTGTTGTTATATGTAGTTGAACCTACAATATACCCTGCAGATTTCAGTTTTGGACAGGTTAGTTTTCCAAGCATGGAAGCCGAAATGTACAAGCGCGGCAGTGAGGAGCTAAAAAAACTTGCAGAAAAAGAAATAAAAGACACAGTAAAATGGCAAACCCGTATTGAAACAGGAAAAGCTTTCGCTGAAATAATTCGAATTGCAGAAGAAGAAAATATTGATATGATTATTATTGCAACTCACGGACATACTGGCGTGGAACATATAATATTCGGTAGCACTGCCGAAAAAGTTGTAAGAAAAGCTCCCTGCCCTGTTTTAAGTTTAAGAGCATTTGAACATAAATCAGAAAAAAATAAAAAGTGATTTAACTATTAGCTTTTTCTGGTAACAACAAAATCTATAAAATCGATAAGTGCTTTTTTACTTTCAGATTCTGGAAATTGTTGAATTTTACTCTTTGCCATTTCTGCATAATCATAAGCTTTCTTTTCAGCATAATTGATCCCACCGTATTCTTCAACAAATTTTAAAACTGTATTATACTCTTTCTTTCTTTCTTTCTTAATAATCCGCAATATTGCTATACTTTCTTTCCTTGGAGCTTTTACGATAGAATGAATCAAAGGTAATGTAAGTTTTTTTTCAATTAAATCTTTACCAATTGGTTTCCCAGTAATGCTTTTCTTTCCTATGTAGTCAAGCAAATCGTCACGAATTTGAAAAGCTAAACCAAGTGCTTCACCGAAATCACGAAGTAATACTCTTGATTGTTCATCAACATTTACACTAACAGCACCAATTTCAGTACATGTCGAAAGTAGCGAAGCAGTTTTACCTGAGATAATTTTTATATATGTTTTTTCATCTATATCAAGCTGTCGACTTTTGGCAATTTGCAAAATTTCCGCTTCACTCATTTTGCGGACAGAATTAGAGATAATTTTGAGAAATTCATGATCACGATTATCAAGAGATAGTAGCAAACCTTTAGCTAAAAGATAGTCGCCCATCAGGACTGCAATTTTGTTTTTCCATATAGCATTAATTGAAGCCAAGCCTCTACGAGTATCAGCATCATCAACTACATCGTCGTGTATTAATGTTGCGGTGTGAAGAATTTCCACAAGTGCAGCACCACGATATGTACTTTCATTTATCTCACCGCACATTTTTGCTGACAACAGCACAAGAATTGGTCGAATGCGTTTCCCCTTCTGCTTCACAAGATATCTTGCAATCATATCTACATAACTTATATTGGAACGCATTGCACTTTTAAAATATCTATCAAAAATTTTTAAATCTTCCTTAATTGGATTTATAATTGTTTTTAGTTCCATACTAATCATTCATCTTTTTGTTTTTTCTTTGAAGCAATCGCAGCTATAAAAATACTCACTTCATATAGAAGAAATAACGGCACTGCCAAAATGATCTGACTTACAGGATCCGTACCTGGTGAGAGTATTGCAGCTAATATTAAAATTAAAATAATAGCATGTCGCCTGTACTTCCTCATGAACTTTGGAGTTAATATTCCCAACTTTGCAAGAAACCATGATACCATTGGTAGCTCAAATACCACTCCTGCACCTAACATCATACTGATTATAAAACTCATATACTCAGTTATAGCAATATTATTTTCTATTTGTTCGGTACCAAAACCAGCAAAGAATTTCAATGCAAGTGGTAGCATAATAAAATAAGCAAACAATACACCTAAAATAAAACAGAAAGTAGAAAATAGAACTATACTTGATATATATTTTCTTTCCCTTGGCAACAATCCTGGTGCAATAAATTTCCATAGTTGATAGAAAAAATTTGGCAGGCTAATTAGCACTCCACCAATCAGTGTTATTTCCATATAAAGTAAAATTTGTCCGAATGGTTTTAAATTTTGCAATTTAATTTGAGGACCAGCTGGATTTTCAAGATTTATTTTATTTACTGGCGAAATTAAAATCTCATTCACTATATAATCTATAAATATCCAGCATACAACTGCACCTATAATAACTCCGATTAATATTTTTATAATTCTCCATCTTAACTCTTCGAGATGATCTAAAAATGTCATCTCTTTTTCAGCTATATCAGAACCAATATTTTTATTATCTCTTAACATCATTTAAGATTTTGCAATTCAGGATAAAGTGGAAATTTATTGCAAAGTTCTATAACACTTTGTTCTACTTCTTTATAAATTTTTTCGTTACCTATATTAGTAAGAACTTTATTTATCATTTCGGCGATCAATTCCATTTCTGTTTCTTTCATACCTCTTGTTGTAACGGCTGGCGTTCCTATTCTTATTCCGCTTGTTATTAAAGGACTTTTATCATCGAATGGAACTGCATTTTTATTAACAGTTATACCAGCTTGATCGAGAGCCTCCTGTGCATCTTTTCCTGTCAGGTTCTTATTCCGCAAATCGATAAGCATTAGATGATTATCCGTGCCATTGGATATTATATAATATCCCATCGAAATAAGCTTATTTGCAAGTGTTTGAGCATTTTTAATTATCTGTCGAGCATAAGTCTCGAATTCAGGTTGTAGATTTTCAAGAAAGCCAACAGCTTTTGCAGCAATTACATGCATAAGCGGTCCACCTTGAATTCCAGGTATTACCATCGAGTCGATCAACTCTGACATCATTTTCTTTCTGCCAGATTTCGGAGCAGTAACACCAAAAGGATTTTCATAATCTTTACCAATCAATATTAAACCACCACGCGGACCTCTTAAGGTTTTATGAGTTGTTGATGTTACTACATGGCAATAAGGTAGTGGATCATTTAATAGCCTTTTTGCAATAAGTCCAGCAGGATGAGCAATATCGGCAAAAAGGAATGCACCAACTTTGTCAGCAATCTCGCGAAAAGCTTTATAATCAATGTTTCTTGAGTAAGCACTTGCACCAACCGTTATCATTCTTGGTTTTTCTTTCAAGACAATAGATTCGACTTCATCGTAATCAATGTAGCCGGTTTCTTTTTTCACACCGTATGGTATAAAATTATAAAGCTGGCCTGAAAAGTTAACGGGTGAACCATGTGTTAAATGTCCACCATGCGAGAGATTCATTCCAACAACTTTATCTCCCGGCTTAAGAAACGAAAAATAAACAGCCATATTTGCCTGTGAACCAGAATGTGGTTGTACATTTGCATACTCGGCATTAAAAAGTTTCTTAACTCTTTCTCGTGCAAGGTTCTCGGCAATGTCAACAAACTCGCAACCACCATAATAGCGTTTTCCGGGATAACCTTCAGCATATTTGTTCGTCATTACAGACCCAAGTGCTTCTAAAACAGCCAAACTAACAAAGTTCTCTGAAGCGATTAATTCAAGCTTATTATTTTGTCTTTTTACCTCATTTTTTAGTGCATTAAATATTTCAGGATCAAATTTAGATAAATTTTGCATATCATTACCTCAGAATTAAATACCAGTTAGTTGATGAATTTTCTGAATACGTTTTGAATGACGGCCACCTTCAAATTCTGTCTCGAGGAAAATTTTTGTAATTTCCTTAGCATTTTCGATCGTAACAATTCGAGCTCCAAGGCAAAGTATATTAGCATCATTATGAAGACGTGAATACTTTGCTGATTCAATTGACTCACAAACTGCAGCTCGTACACCCATTACTTTATTTGCGACAATCGACATTCCTATACCAGTACCGCATATTAAAATACCAAATTTAAAATCCTTCGAGGAAATTACTTTAGCAACTTCGAAACCAAAATCAGGATAATCCGATGATTCTGCATTGTTTGCACCATAATCCCGAATTTCATATCCTAAACCGCTAATAAAATTTTTCAGTTCTTCTTTTAAATTAAAACCAGCGTGATCGCTTGCAATTGCAATTTTCATAATTCATTCCTCCTCGGGACGAACAAACCAAAGTTCAGTCCCAATTATACCAAATCTTAATCTATATGTTTTATCCTTCTGTAATTTATAGTCACCTCTAATACCATATTCAAATCCCAGTGCAAGTCGTGTTTCTCCAAAAATTGGGAAATCTGTCCCAGCCGTAAATCCTAACTCATTAATATCTACTGAATTCACATTTAAATAAGACTGGTTATAGAATACTCCTGCACGAAAACCAAATTTTTGGAATTGTGATACTTTGCCAGAATAAGGAATAATCTCGGCACCAAAATTATAGCGTACACTGTTTCTGAATTTTCCATCCATATCAGCTATAGGTTGAATGTTATCCCAGTTCTGAATGTAAATATCCGTAGCTAATAAATATCGATTATTATAAATATATGAAACCCCGAAACCCAACACAGCTGGAACTTTAAATTTACTTTTTTCCATTAATATAGTATCCTGAGTAACCAAACCTTGATTATAATAAAATTCGAAATAACGATTAACTTCAGCATTCAAATTAAAAGCATTAGAATATAGCAATCCGAAGCTTAGATTATGATTTTCGCTTAAACCAATTAATTTTTGAATGCCTGAGTAAATTAAACCAAATGTTCCGTTTATATTATAAAGTTTTATTGTTCTATAAATTTCTGTCTTAGAAGCACCTGCATTTTGGGTAATTTGATGATAGATATTTCCAAAGATATAATTAAATTTTAGACCTATGGAAAGATCGCCCAACAAATTAAAAGATGTTCCAAGATATAAGTTCGATAATCCACCATCACCCTTATATTCAAGTTGATTGTAGATATTTTCTATGGTTACATTTTTTCTTATAGAATAATCGACATAACTATATGGAATCAAACCAATACTTGTTGTAATTCCTTTTGATGTCGCAAGTGGGATAGTCAAATCGAAACCATAGAATTTAAAACTGCTCAAATAATTATTAGATTTAGTATCTTTCAGATAGACTCCATTATAATAAGTATCAGCAGAAAAAATAGTTTTGCTTATCAAATTTAAACCAGCTGGATTCAATCGATTGGGATAATAAACTGAAGACAAAGAAATTCCTGTTGCTGCTCTACCAGAGCTTATCACGTTTTGAGGAATAAAGATATCCCCAATACCAAACTTAGAAAAAGTTGAACCACCAGCAAATAAATTACTGAACGATATTAGAAAAAATACAATAAAAATTTGAGCTTTGATGATCTTCATGGTAACCTCAAATATTTAATTTCAAGCCGGGGTGGTTTAGATGAATAGCTATTAAATATTGCTATTCTATCAATTTCTGTAAATTCATTGTATGCACGTAATGCAATTCCATAGTTTGGTTTACGTGCAACCCACTTTTGAACTATCTGCTGAATATTTATAGTCACCGAATCACCAGATACCGTGTTATCAGCTGAGAGTGAACCTAATTTAGGTATTGAATCCTCTGAGATCACCTCCTGTACCAGAATTTTTCTAAGTGAGAATGGACTAAATCTTGAAAAATTTGTATCTATATAAAAAGTTAGATTTGCCTGTAAAATACTTGAAGCTTTTGGAATTGTATCTATATAAAAATTGCAGAGAACCCTTTTCAATAAGCCACCCTGGATAACTGAAATATTCTTTGGGAACGATACAATACTCCCACTAAACACAGTTGCATCTTGCTTCACTTTGAGAATTAGTGTCTTGGAACTTGTATCTTCAGGAAGTTGATATGTGATGATTAATTCAGGAGAATCGTATGTGAATAAATCTCCTGATCTGAAACCAAAAACCATATTGGAGTTCAGTTTGGGGATCAAAATAATTCCATAATTTTCAGAACCCTTCAACCATTCTTTAACTAAATCAACATTAATATTAAACTTAACAGCTAAAGTATCTTTTGTATTTACATTCAATTCATAATCATTAACAGAATTAAATTGATAACTATCGGAGTTGAGGCTATCGATTGTAAATGTATAATCGCTCCATGATTTTAACATTTTATGTATACTGAAAGAAAGCACACCAGATGTATCAGGCATCGAATAAATTGGTTGCATTTTAATTTCAGTAGTAATTATTGAGTTCAAAAATACAGTATCAACAGCAGTAGTAGTAAATTGTATCAATGTTTTGGCTTCAATAAAATTATTTCCATCCTGATATTTACCAATCATAAGAGTAGATGAATTATTACTGGCAGTGACATCATATCCTCTTGAGGAAACGGAGTTTAAATTGATTGTATAACTATCAAATTTTTCGTTATTTGAAAGCAAATCTTCACCCGCTGAATTAGGGTCTTTTGAGCAGCTACTTAACAAAATCATTGATAATAGAATTGGAAAGATATTCTTAATTATTCTTTTCATTTGAGGTATTTGATTTAATTTTAGTTTTTATAAATTGCATAGCATCATATAAATCTTCTGCAATATAATCAATTTTTATATTATTTTTTTGAATTTCTTCAATCTGATTTTTACCATAACCAGTCAGAACGAGAATTCCAGTTGCGCCAACTGCATGTGCAGTTTGGACATCAATTATTCTATCTCCAACAACAAAAGATTTTTTAAGATCAATATTAAATTCTTTTTCTGCCTGACGAAGCATACCGGAGTTCGGTTTACGACAATCGCATTCAATTTTATATGGAGGCTCACCAAATTCAGGATGATGTGGACAGAAATAAATTGCGTCGAGATGTGCACCAGCGTTATTGAGTAGCTCAACAAGTTTATTATGCACTTTAACAAGTTCTTCTTCTTTAATAAACCCCCTTGCAATACCTGATTGATTTGTAATAACGAACACTTTTAAACCCAATTGGTTCGCTTCTCTTATTGCCTCAGCGGAGCGTGGTATAAGGACAACGTCATCAGGAGATGAAATAAATTCTAACTCTTCGTTTATTGTTCCATCTCTGTCCAGAAATATTCCAATATTATTCATTTCAAGAAACAGATTATTTCATCAAAGTTTTATAGAGTTTAACATATTTTTTTGCAGAAGCACGCCATGAAAAATCTTGCTTCATTCCATTAATCATTATTTTTTGCCAGAGGCCTTTATCTCTAAAAATTTCTAATGCATTTCTCACAGTATTTAAAAGAGCATCCTTACTATATTCGTAAAACTTAAAGCCAGTTCCAGTTTGTGTCTCACTTTTAAACTGTTCAATGCTATCATCCAATCCACCGGTAGCCCTTACGATCGGAACTGTCCCATACTTTAAACTGTATAATTGATTTAACCCACAGGGTTCATATCTTGAAGGCATCAAGAACATATCGCTTCCTGCCTCAATTAGATGTGCGAGTTCTTCACTAAAGCCTATATATATTCCAACTTTGTCCGGATAATGATATCTTAACTTTTCCAAGAAATTTTGAAATTTCTGTTCACCAACACCCAGAACAACCAATTGCACTGGCAATTGCATAAATTCATCAGAAGCAACTTCAAGTATATCAAATCCTTTTTGATCAGCAAGGCGTGATATCATTCCTATTACTGGAGTATTTTCATCAAAAGGTAGTTGAAATCTTTGTAATAATGCTTTTTTATTTATAACTTTTTTGCTGAGATTTCTTGTAGTATACCTTTGCGGAATATACTTATCTTTTGATGGGCTCCATATAGAGTAATCTACTCCATTTAAAATTCCATGCAAGTCAGTTTTTCTATTCGCGAGAACACCTTCAAGTCCATAACCATACTCCACAGAAGATGAGATTTCTTCTGCATATTTTTCACTTACAGTTGTTATTTTATCTGCGAAAATAATTCCTGCTTTCATAAAATTTATACGATCATAAAACTCAAATCCGTCAATTGAGAAGAATGACCAAGAAAGACCAATTTTATAATATTCACTCTTGTCGAAAATACCCTGATATGCAAGATTATGTATTGTAAAAACTGACTTTGTTTTATTATAAAACTCATCATCTGCATAGATAGTTTTTAAATAAATAGGAATTAACCCAGTTTGCCAGTCGTTGCAATGAATAATATCCGGCTTCAAATTAATTCTCTTTGCTGCTTCCATTACGCTTTTTGAAAAGAAAATAAATCTCTCTGCGTTATCAATATAATCAGCTTGTGATAGTGGATCTACATATAATCCTGATCGATTATAATAAGTATCATTTACAACAAAATAAACTATTAAATTCTCATCTATTTGATAACTTTTGAGTTTCCCTTCAAGAAATTTTTCACCAATTTGTATCTGAAAATCAGAATTGGGAACATCTTGTAGTTTATACTTACTATCATCAATAGATGCATACTTTGGGGTAAAGACATTCACTCTTATACCTTGTTTCTGTATTTCTTTAGGTAAAGCAGAAGATACATCCGCTAAACCTCCTGTTTTTGAGAACGGAGATACTTCACTAGTTACATAAAATAATTCTATATTCTTTGCCATTTTTCGTTCTTTTTGTTTATTTTCGATAATTTTGTTATTCAAGTTACAAATTTTGGATGAGAGATACAAATAGATTTTTAATCTAATTATTGTTTTTTAATCCCATTTTTATTAATATTCACATATAACAATCATCCAAGGAGTAAAATATGTATTTAAATAAGTTTTTATCAATTATTATTCTATATTCGATCTTCTCTTTTTTATGGGCAGAGGAATCAAAATACTTTACAGTGGAAGTACAATTTACAGAAAATCAATCCGTTGAAACTTTATTAGAATTTTTACCCAAAGTTTCTGTTCAAAAACAGGAAAAAGGAATAGCATTAATTAAAATTTCACCTCAAGAATTATCAGCTCTCAGAGCAAGTAATTATCTATACAAAATAATTGAAGTTCCAAAATCCGAATTCCAGGAATATAAAACCATAAAAGGTCCAGGTGTACCCAACTCGGTGATACAGACAATGGTGAATAATGTCTCTCAGGATTCTTTAGCATCTTATATATTGACACTCCAAAATTTTGGAACACGATATGAATACTCACCACAACAAGACTCAGCAGGGGTTTACATATATAACAAATTTGTTGAATGGGGATTACAAGCTGAGTTTGACACTTATGCTTTTGGTTTAACTACAATTTATGATATTGATTTCGTTAGTCCATCAACAGGCTGGTTAGTAGGAACAAGTGGAATGATAGTAAAGACAACTGATGCAGGTGAAACCTGGTTTGCACAAACAAGTGGAACCACACTCGAATTATATGGTGTCGATTTCATAGATGAAAATACTGGGTTTGCAGTAGGCCAAAGTGGTTTGATTTTAAAAACAACAAATGGTGGTAATAACTGGACAACACAAACAAGTGGAGTAACAAATTCTCTTTATGATGTAAAATTTATTGATTCACAGCTTGGGTTAATTGTAGGAGCAAGTGGAAGAATTTTAAGAACAACAAATGGAGGAACAAACTGGAGTATTATTACTTCTGGTACAACCCAAACTTTAAGAGAATTGCAGTTTGTGGATCAACAAAACGCCTGGGCAGTAGGAACCGGTGCTACCATTCGTAGAAGTACAGATGGTGGTTTAACCTGGTCAGCTCAATCACCTCCAGCAGGTGTAACAAATTATTTAAGAGCAGTTTCATTTGTTGATAATCAAAATGGCTGGATTGTTGGTGATGGAAAAGTTTTTTTGAAAACAACAAATGGTGGAACAAACTGGATTCGAAAAAATGCACCTGCTGGACTTGATTCAATAATCCGTGGAGTCTCTTTCATTGATCTACAGAATGGCTGGGCAGTCGATTACTCAGGAATAATTATTAAAACAACAGATGGAGGTGAATCCTGGATTATTGCTTACTCTCATCCCGGATGGAGATCACGACTTACAAATATAGAAGCAGCCAATTCAGACATTGTGCTTGCATGCGGACCTTATGGAATTGTATACAAAACCTCAAATGGTGGAATAAACTGGAATAAAAAAACTTCTGCTTTACCACCGCAGTACATCCATGTATCAAGCAATATAGTTGCTACAATTCCTGGCTCAATTAATCCAGAAAAAGAATGCGTCATAGTAGCACACTATGATTCCTACAGCAGCTCAAACCCTATGGTAACTGCACCTGGAGCCAATGATAATGCCACAGGCACGGCAGCAGTTATGGAAGCTGCTCGTTTGAGTGCAGGGAAAATTTTTAAAAACACAATGCGATTTGTAGCTGTTTCTGGAGAAGAATTAGGAATGTTTGGCAGCGACCATTACGCATTTAAAGCAAAAAATGAAGGAAGAAATATTATTGGCGCTATTAACGGTGATATGATTGGTTATCCAACTACGACAGATACAGCACGACTGGTAGTTGGAAGTTATCAAACACCAAATCGTCTTGTGGATTCATCATTCGTTTACAATCAACGGTATGGTATCGGTTTAACACTGACTGCTATAGTGGATTTCACAGGTGCTAGTGATTATGGACCATTTGCTTTAGCTGGATACGATGCATTAGATGTTGCAGAAGCAACTGCAGAGGAAATTTGGGGTGGTGCAGATCCTTATTATCATTCTCCTCAAGATACATATGATAAACTAAAACCAAGTTTAATCCGTAAAGGAGCACAGCTAATGCTAGCATCTGTAGCGGAACTTGCTGAACCAGTTATACTCGGTAGTATAAGCGGTAAAGTTTATTATGATTTAAATAGAGATAGTTCCACCATAGGCGATTCTGTTCTATCGGGTTGGACTATAAAACTCTATAAAAATGGATCATTACAAGCAAGAACAATTACAGATATAAATGGCAATTACAACTTTTCAAATCTACCATTAGACACTTATACGGTTGAAGAAAGTCTACATACCAACTGGAATCAATCGATACCAAGACAAGATCATCCTTATTTTACAAATACAATCTATGGAGAGAATGCAGGTAAAAGAGCTTATATCCTGGATTTAACAATAAATAATGATTTTAATTCAATAGATTTTGGAAACTATTCAAACTTCATACTTCAAAATTATACTTACAACAGTGGTTGGAATTTAGTATCGATACCAATAAAGCTAGACCATTATCTAAAATCTATTGTATTCCCAGATGCAAATTCAGATGCATTCAGATACGACAACGGATATATTTCCACCGATACATTATCTAATCAACTAGGCTACTGGTTAAAATTCCCAAGCCTAACGGAAATTCAATTGTATGGAGAAGAAATTAATTCTGACACTATTGATATTAAAACTGGATGGAATCTGATAGGTTCTATTGTTGAACCTGTGCACATTAGCTCAATTATTACTATTCCAGATGGTATAATAAGTTCCGATTTCTATGAATATCAAAACGGTTACAAAAAAACAGACATAATAATGCCGGGCAAAGGTTACTGGATAAAATCTGATTCAAATGGTAAACTAATACTCAAAAATCAAAATAAGAGGTGAGTATAATTTCATAATACAATTAAAATATTATCTTTTATTCACTAACAATAACTCTATCTTCACAGTATCATAACTGAAAACTCAGGTGCAAATGATTCCGGATAATTTGATTGAACTGGATTCGACTCTTTATATATTTTTTCAGAAGCCTATATATTTGTTTAAGGAATTGAATAAATATAAAAACTTTTAATTTTTAATTAAAAAATTTATATTTTATAGCATCCCGGGCGGCATCCTAAAAGCTACAGGAGGCTAAAATATGAAAAGATTTTTAATCACACTGTTCATCTTTTATACTCATTTAACTGCACAAATAAATAAATTTCCATATTCCCAAAATTTCGACAGCTCAAACATCAATCCACCTGCACTTCCATCAGAATGGTCATCAAGCCAAAATCGAGTACCCGGAACCAACGATTTTACAACTACATCTGGCACACCGCGTTCTACACCCAACTGTGTAATATCAACAAATGCTAAAATCCAGCAATTCCTTATCTCTCCCCTTTTTAACTTTTCAGATAAAATAGCTGATTCAATAAAGTTCTTTGAACGTCGTTCTTCCACGCATGACGCTGGTGTTTTATTAGAAGCTTCTACTGACGGAGGTACAAATTTTAATATCCTTATTTGTGACACCCTAAAAAATCCAGGACACACAAACTACATTGAAAGAATATTTCCACTTCCAGCAGTATTAAACAATAAATCTGATGTTAAATTCCGCTGGAATATCTTAGGAAATGGCTCAGGTACCACTGCTACAATTAGATTTGATGATATAATCATAACTGCAAAATCTCAACAAGATTTAGGAATAGTTAAAGCATTTTATGATCCATTTTTCCCAACAATGGGCGACACGCTAATCCTATTTGTTGTAATTAAAAACTTTGGTCAACAATTAATCAATAATTTCAATATATCACTTTCGATCGACACCAATTATGATTCAATCCCGCAACCATCAGAATTATTTACAAGTACAAGTATTTACAAAGATATAAACCCAGGAGATACTTTGTTAGAAAAATTTTATATCCCATGGTTAAATAATCCCAGTCTACAATGTATTATTTTAATCGATATGGAAGGGGATGAAGATTTATCAAATAACATTTATATCTTAAAAATAAATTTTGGAGTGACCAGATATTCAGTACTCATAAACGAAATTATGTACCGTCCTGCTTCACCTGAGCCGGAATGGGTAGAACTAATTAACATCACTTCTGACTCAATTAATATTCGAGATTGGAAAATTTCTGATTCAAAAATTTCTTCTAAATTTATCATCTCAACACAAAATCATTTTATCAAGCCAAAAGAATTTATTATTATTACTAAAGATTCAAATACTTTTTTTGATATCAGGCAAAATGTAAAATGCAAAGTTTTTAATGTACCAAATCTACCAGCTTTAAACAACGATAGCGATGCCGTTGTGATTTATGATAATCGAGGTAATGTTATCGATAGCGTTTTCTATCGCTATTATTGGGGTGGCTCAAGTGGTGGAAAATCACTAGAAAGGATAAACACTGAAGAAGAATCAAATTTAAAATCCAACTGGGGTACATCCACTCATCCAGATGGCTGCACTCCTGGAAAGAAAAATTCTCTTTCACAAAAAGATTACGACCTAAAAATTTATAACATCACATATGATCCTGCTTTTCCTTTTATTGGAGATACAGTTAAAATAAACATTCACTTGCAAAATATAGGTAAAAACAATATTGATAACTTTCATTTACTTGTTTACTACGATTCAAATTCAGATTCTTTATATGATAATGAAGAACTTGTTGCAGAAAATTTTCTAACTTCACCATTTCCACCAAGTGACTCCATAATTATCTTCACTAATTTTTTAATTGATTCAGTAATTGAATACAAATTTATTACCAGGGCAATTTATAATGATGATGAAGATACACTAAATAATATTTATTACTCAAAATTATTAAGTGGTTATCCAAAAGGAACAATTGTAATAAACGAAATAATGTATGGACCTGTTGGAGGTGAACCAGAGTGGGCAGAGTTATATAATAATTCCAACTATGTTATTAATCTAAAAGATTGGAAATTAAGCAATAAAAACTCAAACAATAAATATAAGATTACTACAATGAATTTTAATCTCGAACCTTTTGATTATGTAGTAATCACAAAAGACACAGCTTTGCTTTCAAATTACAGAACAGGGATAAGAAAACTAATTGAATCGAACTCTTTGCCTACATATTTTATGAATAATTCTTCGGATGCAGTTGCACTATTTGATAACAGAAATATTGAAATAGATAGCATGTTCTATTTCTCATCCTGGGGTGGGACAAATGGAACATCGCTGGAAAGAATCGAAGCTCATCGCAACTCGCTTGATTCTACTAATTGGGGAGGTTCATTAGATTCCACTGGTTGTACACCAGGTAGACAAAACTATCTTACCCCTCTTGAAAATGATTTAAAACTTGTCCGTGCATTTCCCGATTCTATCAAATCTCTTAATGAAGTAAAAGTTTTCATAACTGTAAAAAATGTTGGAAAATATATAGTAAATAATTTCACTCTAAAAATATTTTATGATCAAAACAGGGATTCAATTCCACAGATGGAAGAATTAATGCATTCAGAGAATATATCTAATAACTTATCCATTGGAGACACAATTAATATTGAGTATATATGGAAAAATCCAGTTTCAGGTTTTCAAAATTTAATCATTCTTATAGATTATGTTCAGGACATGAGAATTAGAGATAACATAGAATTCGTTTTACTACGAATTGGATATCCGCAAGGATGTCTGATAATAAACGAAATAATGTATCAACCATTCTCGGGGCAGAGCGAATACATTGAACTCTTAAACAGATATAATTATCCAGTTCAATTGAGACACTGGAAACTACATGATGTTTCAGATGCAGACATAGCAAAAATTAATGAATTTAAACTTGGAAATACTAATTTAATTTTAAATCCGGGTGAATATCTTATTCTCGCAGCAGATTCAAGTATATATCGGCAATTTCAATATTTACAGGATACGAGTTACAAAGTTTTCATCTTTAATAAATCAAGCTTAAGCTTAAATAACGAAGGTGATAAAATAATAATAAGGGATCTTACAGAAAATTTGATCGATAGTGTATCTTACACACCAAAGTGGCATAATCCTGAAATTTATGATGTAACTGGAAAGTCGCTTGAAAGAATTAATCCTGAAATTGAAAGTAATGATTCCAGAAATTGGAGTACAAGTGTAAATATTTTAGGTGGAACACCAGGCAGGCAAAATTCAATTTACACAGAGGTTTTACCGAAGTCTGGTGAATTAACATTTTCTCCTAATCCATTTTCTCCAGATGCTGATGGTTTTGAAGATTACTGTGTTATAAATTACAAATTACCTGCAACTGCGGTTATGATAAATGTGAAAATTTTTAATTCAAAAGGCAGGTTGATACGCACATTAGCAAACAATGAGCCGGCATCTTCTGAAGGTTATTTGATCTGGGATGGTATCAGCGATGGAAATGTAAGAGTAAATATGGGAATTTATATAGTACTTCTTGAAGCTTTGGATGTTAAGAAAAGATTAATTCATAAATTAAAAGGTGTGGTTGTGGTTGGTGGAAAATTATAAATTTTATAGATTGTTTTTGTTGTAGCTATTTAAAAGTCGAATAACTTTTTGCATATCTGCAGGTAGTTTAGAATCAAAAAACATTTTTTCTTTTGTAACTGGATGAATAAACCCGATGGTTTTAGCATGTAAAGCCTGTCGTTTCATAATACCAAGCAATTCTTCTACGAAATCTTTATTTTTCTTAACATTCTCACCATAAGAAATTCTTCTTCCACCGTAAGTTGGATCTCCAAATACAGGATGACCAATATGATGCATATGTACTCGAATTTGATGAGTTCTTCCGGTCTTCAGTTTAAGTTTTATTAAAGATAAAAAATCAAATTCAGTTATTACTTCGTACTCTGTTACTGCATATTTACCATTTTGGCTTACAGCAACTTTTTTCCGATCTGACTTGCTACGAGCCAAATTTGCTTCAACAACACCTTTTTTCTGTTTTCCAAATTTTCCCCAGACAATTGCCCAATATTCTCGATCAATTGTACGATTTGAAAACTGTTTTGCTAAAAAAGCGTGAGAAAAGTCATCCTTTGCCACAACTATCAATCCTGAAGTGTCTTTATCAAGCCGATGTACTATACCTGCTCTTGCATTTAAAGGTTCATAACCGACTCGATCTTTTATTTCGATATCGTCACTTTCTTCAACTTCGTTAATATGAGCAAGTTTACCCTGGCAATGGTAAAGTAATGCATTTACAAGTGTTCCCGTGTAATTTCCATAAGCAGGATGCGTAACCATTCCAGCTGGTTTGTTAACAACAATAATGTAGTCATCTTCATATACAACATTAATTGGAATTTTTTCAGCTTTAACTGTTTGAGGTGGGGGTTTTGGCAAATTGATATCTATTACATCTCCAGGATTTACTTTATAACCAGGCTTTGTACTCTTACCGTTGACTAATACATATCCTTCTTCAATTGCCTGCTGTACTTTGCTTCTTGTTGTGTTTTCAATAAGGTTTGTTAAAAAAATATCTATTCGTTCTCTATTCTGTCCAGCTGGCACCAGAATCTGTAATTTTTGAGTCATTTTCAAATTATGCTAAATTACTTTATAGATTCTGATTTTTGTGAAGATTTGTGAAATATCAACAGTAAAATAACTCCTACAGTCACTGAAGCATCTGCAACATTGAAAACAGGCCAACGATCAATATGATATCCAAATATATTCAAATTAAAAAAATCCACATCAATAAAATCTACAACTCTACCATGGAATATTTTATCATATCCGAAAATAACTCCATAAAATACTCTATCTATTAAATTTCCTATTGCGCCTCCTAAAATCATTGCCAGAGACAAACGAGTACCCAAATTCGCATCTTTTGATTTATACAGATAATATAAAATTAGAAAACTTGCAATAATAGATATTATTCCAAAAAGGTGTTTCCAACCTAAGTCAAATCCAAATGCCATTCCAGCATTTTCTATGTATGTAAGTCTTAAAAAATCTCCGATAATGCTATAGCTTGAACCATAAGGCATTCCATTTACAGAAATTCCAAGCGAAGGAATTGAGAACCCCCTTACCAACAACTTTGAAGCCTGATCTAAAATTATTATACAAAGAGTTACAAAAAGTATTCTCAAATCTTATTCCGAGATTGTTGGCTTATGCTTAGTTTGTTTCTCTTTATCTTTACAAGTAACACACATCTGAGCGTGAGGGACTGCTTCAAGACGCCCTTTCTCTATAAGTTTACCACATACTATACATTTACCATAATTTCCTGATTCAATTCGTCGTAAAGCATCGTCCAAATAGTTTAAAAATTTACCTTCTCTTGATGCGAATAGAAAGGTTTTTTCTCTTTCCATAGTATCAGTGCCTTGCTCCATATGTAATGAATATGATGGATTCTCAGTAGAATACTCACCAGTTGTTCGATCCATTATTGCATCACGTAATGTTTCAAGATCTTCGATAACTTCTTTGCGCTTTTCCAGGATTATATTTTTAAAATATTCCAGTTCTTCTTTAGTGTATGAAGTCTTTTCACCAGTTGTATTAACTTTTTGCTTTTCCTGTGTCAAGTCTTTTGAAATTGTACTTTTAGTTTTTTTCTTAATAGGTTTCTGTTTTGTAGTTTTCTTTATTTTACTTTTTACATTTGTTCTTTTTGTTTTGGATTTTTTTCCTTTTGCCATTTTAACTCTCCTTTTTATAATGAACTTTTTCTATTCCTATTATGCACTTTTCACCATTAATATCCCATTCTTTAATATATTTACAATTAGTAATTTTGGGTTCAATGGATTCAGCCAGTGTTTCAGATGAGATATAATTTTTTGTATTTACAATTGCAGAATGCAATTTATTACTGCATTCATAAAATATTTTAATTCTATCGGTTACTTCGAATTCAAAATCTCTCCGCATGTTTTGAACTCTATTAACAAACTCCCTTGCATAACCTTCATCTATTAATTCTTTAGTTAATTCTGTATCAAGTGCTACAATTATCTCATTATCCGATTCAACCAACCATCCTTTTATATCTTCATGAACAATTTCCACATCATCTTTGCTAATTCTAAACTTGTTACCATCTATACTGATGCTAATCTCGCCGGTTTGTTCAAGCCTGTTAATCTGTTCGAGATTTAGAGATTTAATAAGATTTGCTATAGGTTGAACAAACTTTCCAAACTTCGGTCCAATGGATTTAAAGTTTGGTTTTAATTTTTTGTGTACAATTTCAGAATCGCTACTTACATATTCGATCTGTTTTACATTTATTTCATCTAAAATAACATCTTTCATTAGTTCAACATCCGCTTTAAACTGCTCATTCCTGACTGGAATAATAATTCGTTTTAATGGTTGGCGTACTTTTAGGTTTAATTTAGTTCTTATTGCTCTTACAAGATAAACAATTCTTTGAGCCGTTGCCATACGGTTTTCAAGTTTTTCATCTATTTCTGAAATATCAGCTTCAGGGAGATAAGAAAGGTGAACTGATTCAATATTTTCTAACTTTGTAACAGAATTTAAATTTCTAAAAATCTCTTCTGCTATAAATGGTGCAAATGGAGCTACTAATTTTGATATTGTAATTAAACATTTGTAAAGTGTTTGATAAGCCGATGTCTTGTCCTTACCAAGCTCGCTTTTCCAGAATCTCCTGCGGTTACGCCTTACATACCAATTAGAGAGTTGATCAATTGTAAAATCAGATATCATACGAGCTGCCTTCGTGACATCGTATTCATCCATTGCTTGGAAATACTTTACAATAAGTGAGTTTAAACTTGAAATTATCCATCGATCAATTTCAGGGCGCTCATTTAAAGGTATATCAGCTTCTGAATAATCAAAGCGATCAATATTTGCATATAGAGCAAAGAATGAATATGTATTTATAAGTGTACCGAAGAATTTTCTTTGCACCTCCTGTAATCCTTCTTCGTTAAATAGTGTTGGTTTCCATGGAGGGCTACTTACAACCAAATACCAACGAGTCGTATCGGCACCATAATTATCAATAATAATAAACGGATCAACAGTATTTCCACGCGATTTGGACATTTTCTGCCCTTCTTTATCCAAAATTAACTCATTCACTAACAAATTTTTAAAAGCTGGTTTATCAAACAGAAATGTGCTGATAGCATGTAATGAATAAAACCACCCACGAGTCTGATCAATGCCTTCACATATAAAATCAGCAGGATGATGTGAAAGAAAAATTTCTTTATTTTCAAATGGATAGTGCCATTGAGCAAATGGCATTGCACCAGAGTCAAACCAAACATCTATCAATTCAGGTGTTCGATACATATATTGTCCACAATTAGAACATTTAAAAACTACTTTATCAACAAATGGTTTGTGTAAATCGATCTGTTTAGGATCAATATTTTCTAAATTTTCTTCATTCTCTAAAATTTTACCCTGTAGGATTTCTGCGATACTGCCAATGCATTTTTGTTCCCCACATTTACATATCCAGATAGGAAGTGGAGTCCCCCAGAATCTATCCCTTGATAAAGCCCAATCTTTATTCTCTTCGAGCCAGTTTCCAAATCTACCGATACCAACTTCAGCTGGAACCCAATTTATCTGTTTGTTTAACTCGATCATTCGTTGTGCATATTTGGTTGTACTAATATACCAGGATTCCCTTGCATAGTAAAGAAGAGGAGTTTTACATCTCCAGCAATGTGGGTAACTATGTGTTATTGTCTCTTTCTTATACAAAATTCTTCGTGTTTTTAAATCGTTAATAATGATTGGATCAGCATCTTTTACAAATTTCCCTGCATAATCAAGAATCTCATTATTAAATTCTCCACTTTTATTAACTGGGTGAATGGTAGGTAAAGAATATTTTCTCCCTACTTGATAATCATCTTCACCATATGCAGGTGCGATATGAACTATTCCAGTGCCATCTTCAGTGGTTACGAATTCAGCCTCAATTATATAGAAAGCTTTCTCTTTTACAGGTACATAATTGAACAGTGGTATATATTCCATACCAACTAGATTTCTACCCAAAAAACTATCAATTACAATATATTCCCCTTCAAGAACTGACAATCTAGGTTTAGCTAAAATCAATTTTTCATTTTGATTTTCAACTTTCACATATTCAACATCCGGGTGAACAGCAAGTGCAACATTTGAAATAAGTGTCCAGGGTGTTGTAGTCCAGACTAAAAAATATGTATTCTCTTCACTTTTAACTTTCATTTTCACATAGACACTTGGATCTTTTACATCCTCATAACCGAGCGATACTTCATGGGATGAAAGTGGGGTTTCACATCGTGGGCAATAAGGCTGAATTTTATATCCCTTATAAATCATACCTTTATCGTAAAATTGCTTTAATGCCCACCAGATTGATTCGATGTAATAGTTCTCAAATGTGATATAAGGTTCATTTAAATTTACCCAGTATCCCATTCGATTTGTTAATTCTTCCCAATCAGATTTGTATTTCCATACAGACTTTTTACATTCAGCATTAAATGCCTCGACACCATATTTTACAATATCTTCTTTATGTTTAAATCCAAGTGATTTTTCAACTTCAATTTCTACTGGAAGTCCGTGAGTATCCCAACCTGCTTTGCGATTTACCTGATATCCTCTCATTGTCTTATATCTGCAGACTAGATCTTTTAGTGTTCTGCTCATAACATGGTGTATCCCTGGTCTACCATTTGCAGTTGGAGGACCTTCATAAAAAGTGAAGTTTGGTTTACCTTCTCTTGAGGAGATACTTTTTTCAAATATCTTTTTTTCCTGCCAGAATTTTAAAATTTGTTCCTCTAAATCTGAGTAATTTATTTTATCATTAAGTTCTTTAAACATATTCAGATCTTTTTGATTACCTCTTTCATTATCATTCTGAGTTTAGGTTCTGTACGATTTGCAACAGCAATAATTTCTTCAACAGATGCAGGTTTTAATGCATCAGGAAAACATTCATCGGTAATTATTGAAAATCCTAAAACTTTCATTCCCATATGGTTTGCTACAATATTTTCTGGAACTGTGGACATTCCAACTGCATCAGCACCAATGCTGCGTAAAAATCTGTACTCAGCTCGGGTTTCAAGATTTGGACCTGGTACGGCTACAAAAACACCTCTTTGAAGCTTAATTTTTAAATTCAGAGCTACCTCTTCTGATAATTCTATTAACTTTCTTGAATATGGTTCCGACATATCCGGAAATCTTGGACCGAGTGAATCATCATTTTTTCCTATTAGTGGATTATCACCCAATAGATTAATGTGATCAACTATTACCATAATATCACCACGCTTGAAATTCGGATTCATACCGCCGGCAGCATTCGATATTAACAGAGTGTTAACACCCAAAAATTTCATTACACGTACTGGAAAAGTAATTTGCTGCATTGTGTAGCCCTCATAGTAATGAAATCGTCCCTGCATAGCCACAACATTTTTACCACTTAATCTTCCAAATATTAGCTTACCATGATGCGACTCAACAGTAGAAACTGGGAAATGTGGTATATTCCCATAATCAAGAACCACATCTTTTTTAATTTCTTTTGCAAGTCCACCAAGTCCTGTCCCAAGAATTATACCAATTTTGGGCTGCATCTTTGTATAACGTCGTATAAAGTCGACTGCTTCTCTTATTTGTGTTCTGAGTTCCATATTATTCTTCATTATCTATATTTTTCACAATATCATTAATTTCTGCATCTTCTTTTTCAGTATCTTTTTCAGAGTTTTGTGTTAATATAATTTCTTCATCAACTTCAAGTGCTTTAATAAGTTCAAGTTCAGAATTCAACAACAATTTCAATCTGCCTGCAAGTGTATTTTTCTTTGCTTTTAGAATTTCTATTTCTTCCTTGAGTCTGGTGTTTTCGCTTCTGGCTTTATCTAAAATCTGAGCAGCTTTTAATTCTGCGTCCTGAATTATTAATTGTCCTTCTTTTTTGGCATTTTCAATAGATTTTGCACTTACATCTTGAGCCTGCATCAAAGTTGCTTGCAAAGTTTTTTCCATAGATTTATAATCTTGAAGTTGTGTTTGCGCTTCTACTAATTTACTCTGTAATTCTTTATTTGAGCGCTGGAGTTCATCTAGTTCCTCTGCAATCATACTCAAGAATGTATCCACCTCAACAGGATCATATCCACGCATAACTTTTTTAAATTCCTGTTTTTTTAAATCAATTGATGTAAGTTTCATAATTCCCACCTTTTAATTTGTTGTATAAATTCGAGAGCCAAAAATTGCACTACCAATGCGTAAAATTGTTGCCCCCTCCTGAATTGCCACAAGAAAATCGTTCGACATACCCATTGAGAGATGTTTAAAATTTCTGTATCCTTTTAAATTAAGCTCGTCCCGCAATTCTCTAAGGAGTTTAAACTCATCTCTTGATTCTTCGGGATTTTCTGCAAATTTCCCTATTGTCATTAATCCAATGATATTTATATTTTTTAAACTCATAATTTCTTCCACAGCATTCTTTAAAACATCTGGAGAAAATCCAAACTTTGAAGTTTCGCCAGATGTATTAACTTCCAATAAAACATTTTGAATAATATTTTTTTTCAAACAATAATTTGAAATTTCTCTTGCAATCTTAATCGAATCAACAGAATGTATAAGATCAACCTGTCCAGCTATGTACTTCACTTTATTGGATTGAAGATGCCCTATAAAGTGCCAGTGTATTGGATAATCTTTTAATTCTTTTTTTTTCTCTACAAATTCCTGTGCATAATTTTCAGCAAAATCTAACAGACCAGCTTGATACGCTTCCAATATCAACTTACTGTTAAATGTCTTGGCAACAGCAACAATCTTGATTTCTTCTGGATTCCTCGCAATCTTCTCACAAACTTCTTTAACCTGCTGTCTTATTCTATTGATATTTTCAGCAATCATACATTAATTGGATATTAAATATAAGCCATTTTGCAAATAAAAACAAAAAGCTAAATTTGATAAATTTATAAAGGATAATTTGAAAAAAAATTGTATATTTACATTTAAAATGTATACAGATTTAGAAGATATAAATCAACATATTACCGCTTGTGAAAAATGTGAGAGAATTTTAAACTGGATTCAAATTGTTTCACAAAACAAAATCAAGCGTTTCGCAGACCAAGTTTATTGGGCAAAACCGGTTCCCAGTTTTGGTGATCCAAAAGCAGAATTTTTAGTTGTTGGACTTGCACCGGCAGCACATGGAGCTAATAGAACTGGTAGAATGTTCACTGGAGACCGTAGCGGAATGTGGCTTTATAAAGCTTTGTATAATTTTGGATTTGCAAACAAACCTGAATCGATTAGTTTAAATGATGGTTTAAAATTATCAAATTGCTGGATTACAGCTGCACTTCATTGTGCGCCACCTTCAAACAAACCAAACAAGGAAGAAATTCTAAATTGTAACAATTACCTTTTGAATGAAATTCTACTATTAGAAAATCTGAAAGTAATTTTAGCTCTCGGCAAAATTGCATTTGAATCAGTATTATTAGCAATCTTAGAAACTGGTTGGATAAAAGAAACAAAAAATTTTAAATTTTCACATGGGGCAAAATATGAGTTAGATAACAAAAAATATTTAATTTCCTCATATCACCCAAGTCAACAAAATACATTTACTGGTAAGCTTACTCATAAGATGTTTTATGAAGTTTTTTCTACAATAGTAAACTTATTAAAAAAGGAAAAAGAAAATGGATAAAGAATTTTTGAATAAAATATTTATAATAACCGGTGCTTCGAGTGGAATTGGAAAAGCAACAACTGAGCTAGCAATTCAACGTGGTGCAAATGTTTTAGCAACAGGAAGAAAAATTGAAGAACTTAAAAAATTACTAATTAAACACGGCACCTCAAATTTAGAAATAGTTGCTGCAGACATTACAATAGAGGCAGATAGGAAATTAATTGTTGAAAAATGTATAAATAAATTCGGTGGAATTGATGTACTTGTTAATGCTGCTGGAATAATTGCTGGAGGATCTATTGAAAATACAACCCTCGAACAATGGGATTATATGCTGGATATAAACTTACGATCTGTGTTCAGGCTGATTCAAATATCTCTACCATACCTAATCAAAAGAAAAGGTAATATTATTAATGTTTCGAGTATAACAGGAATAAGAGCCTTCCCGAATATTTTAGCATATTGTGTAAGTAAGGCGGGTTTAGATCAGCTTACACACTGTATTGCACTTGAACTTGCATCAAAAGGTGTGAGAGTAAATTCAATTAACCCTGGAGTTGTTGTTACAAATCTACACAGAGCAAGCGGAATGAGCGAAGAATCATATAATGCTTTTCTTGAGCACAGCAAAACAACACATCCTTTAGGAAGAGTGGGCAAACCAGAAGAGATTGCAGAACTCATTCTTTTCCTTGCATCAGAAAAAGCAGCCTGGATAACTGGTGTAAGTTATAGTATAGATGGTGGAAGAGCACAAACCTGTTTGAGGTAAAAAAATGAAGAATAAAAAGATAGAAACCCAAATAATTCACGGTAATAAACAGTACCCATTTACTGGACCTGTAGTTTATCCAATATATCAAACCAGCAATTTCAGATTTAAAAATTCCAGTATTGCAAGCCGATATTCCAAAGGTGATGAATCAGTTTTTGTTTATTCGAGAATACACAATCCGACAGTAAATCAGCTGGAACAAAAATTTACAGAGCTTTACGATAATAAGGCTACTCTTTTTTGTTCTGGAATGGCAGCTATTAGCACTACCATACTTGCTTTATGTAAATCTGACGAAGAAATTTTAACGATTCCGAATTTATATGGTGGAACATATCATTATTTCAATGAGGTTTTACCAAAATTTAAAATTGATATAAAAACTTTTGAACCAAATTCTTTGGAAGATTTATTATACTTAATCACACCTAAAACACGAATAGTTTACTTTGAAACTCCAACAAATCCCACAATTAATCTGGTAGATATTCAAAAGCTGGTTAAGATAGTAAAAAAAATTGAAAAAGAATATAACAAAAAAATATATACAATACTCGACAACACATTTGCAACGATTCTAAACCAGAATCCTTTTAAATATGGTGTTGATATAGTAATTGAAAGTACAACAAAATACTTAGGTGGCCATTCTGATTTGATAGGCGGATTGGTAGTAAGCTCAAACAATACTGCTCAAAAAATCAAAAATCTTAGAAAATATACTGGAAGCATAATGGAGCCTTTTACCGCATTTTTACTCGATCGAAGTCTGAAAACTTTCTTATTCCGAGTAAAACAACAAAATCAAAATGCGATTGAACTGGCAAAAGCATTAGAAAAGCACAGAAACATAATACGAGTTCTTTATCCAGGTTTAAAATCACACCCTAATCACGAACTTGCTAAGAAACAAATGAGGGGGTTTGGTGGAATGTTAACAATTGAAGTGGTTGGTGGTTTAAAAAATGCCATTAAATTTTGCAATAATTTAAAATTGGCAGTTAACGCTATGTCACTCGGTGGAGTTGAAACCTCTGTAAGTATACCTGTGTTATCCTCACATATTGGATTAACAAAAAGTGAATTAACTCGACAAGGTGTAACAGAAGGAATGGTTAGAATATCAACTGGAATTGAAAATATAGTAGATTTAATTCAAGATTTTTACCAATCTTTAAACAAATTAAAATAAAAATGATAACAATAATTCTTCTTATAATTTCGAATATCTATATGACTTTTGCCTGGTATGGACATCTAAAATATAAAAACCAGTCATTAATTGTTGTGATTTTGGCTTCCTGGTTGATTGCGCTGTTTGAGTACATGTTTCAAGTACCAGCAAATAGAATTGGCTATGGAAAATTTACAGCAACACAATTAAAAATCATTCAGGAAGTCATATCTATTACAATCTTTATTATATTTGCTCTTTTTTATTTAAAAGAAGTCCCACGGTGGAACTATTTAGTTTCATTTCTATTAATTTTGGGTGCAGTTTATTTTTCTATCGGCTTTAAAAAATAAAACCCAATGCAGAAAAATAAAAACATACCAAAAATCGAAGATGAGCAAATTATAAATTTAAAATTAAAAGAATTAAAACTTGCTTCTAACAGGATTGAATCTCGGAAAGAAGATATCTATTTAGTTAACCAAGCATTAAAGGGAAACCAGGCGGCATATGAAAAATTAATGAAAAAATATAAATCTACAATTTCTTTTGTCCTCTTGAGAATAATTCAGGATAAAAGTGAAATTGAGGATATTGTACAGGAAGTTTTCATTAATACTTTTAAATCTTTAAAAACTTACAAGAAACAATACTCTTTTTTCTCCTGGATCTACAAAATTGCTATGAACAAAGGCATAGATTACTTGAGAAAAAAAAAGTTACAGACCTTTTCAATTGATAAACCAATAAAGACAAAAGACGGAGATTTACATTTTGAATTACCTGATTCGACTTACGAGCCAGATAAACAAATAATTGCCAGGGAACGGGCAGCATTAGTACATTGGGCTATAGACCAGTTACCGGCAAAGTATAAAAAAGTGATCATATTGAGACACCAGGAGGAAAAAGATTACGCAGAAATCGCTAAGGAACTGAACCTTCCTATTGGAACCGTTAAAGTGCATATTTTCAGAGCACGAGAATTATTGAATAAATATCTTAAAAAACGAATTCGCCATTATTGAAACATATATCTTAAAGACTCGTAAACATCAGATAAAATGATGACTTACTTTAAAACATATTGTTTTATACTAATGCTTTGGGTAACTGCAGTATATTCATACGAACCACTTTTAGAGGATCGGCATTATACCAAATCAATTTTAATTCAAGATGAGCGTGAATTGAAGGTTAACATCGAAATTGGCTTAAGTAAATTAATTATTGGAAGTGGTGAACCGCAAAATGTATTCAGTTATGATGTACTACGTGTAGAAAAAGCAAATAATCCTGAGAAAGAAATTAAATATAATATTATAGATAGAGTTGGTTATCTTAAAATCAAAAGCGGTGAAAACAGGTCAATAAAGTTTGGTGATTTCAAATCTGATAAATGGATTTTAAATTTTACCGATAAAATTCCAATTTCCTTTGATATTGAAATCGGAGCTAGCAAATGTACATTCGATTTCACAAACTTAAAAGTCAAAGATTTAAATATTTCTGCTGGAGCAGGAAGTGTAAATCTTATGTTTAATAAACCAAATTCCCAGGTTATTGAGAACATAAATATTGAATCTGGTGTAAGCAAATTCAAAGCTTATAATTTATCGAATGCGAATTTCAACTATTTAAAATTCAGTGGTGGACTTGGATCTTATGAATTAGATTTCAGTGGAAAATTGCAGAAAGAAGTTGATGTTGATATTGAGATTGGGTTGGGCTCAATTACTGTTTTAATACCTAAGTATATTGGGGTAAAAGTTTCAAGAGAAGAAAATTGGTTGTCCAGTTTTGATATCGACGATGAATTTGAGGGCGATAGAACAGAACTTACGACTCCGAATTATTATGATGTAAATGGAAAAATTAATTTAAGAATTAAATCCGGAATTGGTTCAGTAAAGATTAAACTATTAAAATAATAACTCCTCCTTGATTTAAAAAGCCCGCTTCGGTACTAACCAAGCGGGCTTTTCATTTTTAGATTGCTATTCCAAGTCCTAAAACCGCAACAGGTTGCTTTGCTACACTATACTCAGCATTTATGTTGAAAATTAACCATTTCAAACTCAGACCAGCAGTAAATCTAAAAGAATTATCTCCATCAATTTTTAATTCCAAATCTTTTGAGTAACCCGTCAGAGGGGGTGTCCATTTATATTTAAATTCCATAGTGGAATACTCATAAGCTATTCCTCCATAAATTGTAGCAAATAAAAATGTTTTACTAACTTCTGTACCAATACTCACTGCACTCGCATTCAGAACAGGTTTAATTTTAAAATTTTGATACATAGCGTGGGCAGACCAATAAAAGGGTAATGCAGGTAGCCATTGATCAATGCTGTGTTGTACCCCTATACCAAGAAATGACACTTCACCCCAGTTGCCTAATTTTACATATGGGAAATATCTTAATATTGCTCTTGTCCCAAAAATATTTCCTATTGATACTTGCGGTACAACTAACGGAACAGTTTTCAGATTCATACCATCTGGAAATTTGAATGAATCAGGTAATACTCCACCTGATTTAGCCATAGCACCATCTTTTCCTAAAATTGTTGCAGTTCTGATTGGAGTCGGGTAAGGGGCAAGCGGAGCTGGTCGTAGATCATTCAATTCTTTCATATCTGCATCAAACTCCTTTGCGCTTGCTGGTATTATTGCAAACAAAAATCTTGCGCCTACATAAACATCCAATCCAGTCGAAACATCAGCTGAATGGAACAAACCAGAATTTAAATTGGCTCCAAATGCATTTACAAAAGGCTTAATAAAACCTTTTCCGTTAAGTTCACCAAATTTTTGCAAACGCTCCTCAAGTGTTTGGGATTGTGCAACACAACTGAATAAAACAAATAAAATTAAAGTTTTTTTCATCTGAATACCCTTATTTATTTTACATATTTAATAAATAATTATTGATACTCTTAGGAGAATTAGTAATGATTCCATCAACTTTAAAGTTCATCATAGTTTTGAAATGTACTCGATTACTCACATTATACACGAAAAAGTAGAGTTTCTCTTTATGTACATTTTTAACAATTTCCTCTTTAATATAATTTTTACTCATAATTACGAAATCAGCATAATTAGATTTTGCTAACTTAACCACATTTTTCCCGAAGTGAATCATTGGACTGTATAGAATACCGGTAGAAATTCTTTCATCAAGCAGTTTAACTTTTTTCACAAGCGAATGGTCGAATGATGAGATAAGTACATAATTTTGTAGTGAATATTTTTGAACAAGTTCAACGCATTTTCTGACCATTATTTCAGGGTGTTTAAGCTTAGGTTTAATTTCAATATTTATTCCGGCTTTTTTTCTAACAAGTTTAAAAACTTCTTCTAAGGTCGGGATTCTTTCAGAGGAAAACTTTGAATTAAACCACGATCCTGCATCAAATTTTTTAATATCTTCAAGAGATGCGTTCTCAACCTTTCCATAACCATTTGTTGTGCGTTCCAACCTGGCATCATGTATTACAACTATTTCCTTGTCTTTAGTAAGTCTTACATCAAGTTCTATTGCGTGAGCACCTTCCTTAAGAGCTTTTTGGAACGCGATCAATGTATTTTCTGGCGCAAAATCTGATGAACCTCTATGGGCTATTATTACAGGCAGTTCAGTAAGTTTTCTCCAAGAAAACAATTTTTAAGTCCCTAATATTTTATCAATTTGCTCAAAAACCTCATTTACAGAACCAGAACCATCTACAAAGAATAATAGGTTTTGCTGCTGATAATAATTTTTCACTGGTTCTGTAGAATCTCTATATACTTTCATCCTATTCAATATTGTTGCTGGTTGGTCATCATCCCTTTTAATAAGCCTGCCACCACAAGATGGACAAATCATATCCACCACTTTGTCGATTAATGTATTTACAATTTTCCCACAATTTTCACAGCTAAATCTGTTCTCAAGTCGTTTGATAATTTGTTCTTCATCCACTTCTAAATAAATTACAAAATTTATTTTACCATTTAGTTCTTGAAATAGCTTATTTAATGCAATTGCTTGGGGAACTGTCCGTGGAAAGCCATCCAATATAATTCCATTTTTGGATTCATCAGAGCTAATTGTTTTTCTAATTATCTCTATCATTATATCGTCGGAAACAAGCTTACCAGCTTCGAGTATAGATTTAATTTTATTCCCCAATTCAGTATTTTTTTGAATTTCTGCTCGCAGAATATCACCTGTAGAGATGTGTTTGAGATTATACTTATCTGCTATTAATTTTGCTTGTGTACCTTTTCCAACACCTGGAGGTCCGAATAATATTATATTCATAAAATTTATTTTTTTTGCTTAACATTTTATTATGCACCAATATAGAAAATATTTCAATTATTTTCCACTTTTGATAGCAAGCTGTCCACATGCCGCGGTTATATCTTCACCAGCACTACTACGAATAAAAACTGTTAGATGATTAGCTCTTAACTTTTGAGCAAACAATTCAATTTCTTCCATTGTTGCTGGTTTCAAATCAATTCCAGGTTTAACAAAGCTGATCGAGTGAAAAGGAATCAAATTTATTTTACATGGAACTTTTCTCGCAAGCTTAGTTAACAATTTTACATCATCATCCTGATCATTCAAACCTTTGAAAACAATATATTCATAAGTTACTCTTAATTTTGTTCTTTCGTAATAATGCGAAATAGCACTTAATAACTTGCTAAGATTATATTTTCTGTTTAAGGGAATCAGCATATTTCTTAATTCATCTTTTAATGTATGAAGCGAAATAGCAAGTTTAACTTTCAGGTTTTCATTAGCAAGTTTAAGAATGCCATCAATCCAGCCTGCTGTGGAAATCGTAATCCTTCTCGCTGCAATATTCATTCCATCTATGAATATTCTAATCGCATCGATCACATTATCGTAATTTAAAAAAGGTTCACCCATCCCCATAAAGACTATATTGGTAATTTTTTTTTGCGATATTTTTTCTATTTGAATTACTTGATCAATAATTTCACCAGTAATTAGATTTCTTTTATAGCCCATAGTTCCAGTAGCACAAAAAATGCAATCAAGTGGACAACCAACTTGAGTTGAAACACAAACTGTTAATCTTTTCTGTTCATCTAATTTTAAACTCTTATTATCATAAAAAGCGGTTCTTGGTGGAATCAATACACTTTCAATCTGTTTTCCATCTTTAAGTTCGAATAAATATTTTGTTGTCCCATCAATACTCGATTGGTAACTTGTTACAAATTTTAAATTACAAATTTCAGCTTTAGTTTTTAATTTATCCCTAAATGCTTTAGATAAGGTAGTCATCGAATCAATTGAATCAATCCGCTTTTTATAAAGCCACTCAAATAACTGCTTACCTCTAAATGGTTTTTCTCTTAAAGAGAGAGATAATTCTGTTAATTCCTCCTGAGTCAAACCTTTAAGATTAATTTTTTCCATTTAGTATTTATTAGGTTTAAAAATTAATAAAAAAGCCGATTCGATAAAGAATCGGCTTTTAAGTCACTGATTTTCACTTCTCAAACAATTCATCAACTTTTACAAGTTTGGATTTTTCTTTATTAATCTTCAGGGGAAAGTTTTCTATAATTTTATCTTCATCAAGAATATTTTGGGAAACAGGAGAAGAGTATTTGATTGGAGATGGTGCATTATTAAACATTGTTTCCATCAGAGTTGGAGCATCGTTTGCTACTATAGCAACTTTTATATTTTCGGCTGAAAGATATTTTTTTATTGCATTGTTAACATCTTCGACTTTCATAGATTTTAATTCTTTCTCAATGCGATCAATAAAAAATTCTGTTCCATAAAACTCTGAATCCATTTGATATCCAAGTCTACGACTTGCAGTTTGAACCCAGAGTTTTGAATAATTGATCAGGAATTTACGTGTCATTTCAAATTGTTCCTGAGTTAACCCGTTCTCAACCAATTTTTTCAATTCATACATTGCGTTTCTAACTGCGAAGTGTGCATTTTCCGGTTGAACAGGCCTTATCCAAATACTGAAATACTGCTGTCGGCGCGGATTATTGGGCAATTGAAACCTTGAACCACCATCTTGTATAAAATGCTCAATATATGAATAATCTCCGTAGTTCAATCCTCTATCGCCTCTTAATCTGTTCATTAAAACACCATTAAAAGTCCGATGTTCACCAAAGTAAGAATTTGCAACCATAAGCGCATAATAGTCCTTATCCTTGCGTGTAATTGGGATTGGAAAGCCCATTGATATTGCAGTACCACGAGCAGGTTTTTCAACAAACAGTATTTCCATTTCATTTATTGGTTTAGGTTGAGGTAAATTAACTGTTGCAATTTTACCTGATGGAAGTTGAGCAAAATCTTCTTTAATTTTTTCCAGAAGAGATTTTGGATAACCTCCAGCTATACCAATTTTTATATTATCTTTAGTGTAAACTTTTTTATGATAATCTTTAACATCCTGCAAAGTAATTGATTCAAGTCCCTGAACAGTTCCAATTTCAGTAGTTCTATATGGATGATCTTCGTACATAAATGCATTTAAAGCTTGTTTTCCAAGATTTTCATCATCTGTCCCGCGCAAAGTATTTTTAAGATGGTTGAGAAGTAAATCCTTACTTCTATTAAAATCAGCTTCATCGAATCTTGGATTGATTACCAGTTCAGATATTATTTTATAAAAATCATCAAGATGATCTTTATGAACCTCGCCAATAAAAACTGTTATTTCTTTATCAACCTGAGGATTAATTGATGCTGCCCATGGATATAATTTATCCAGAACCTCCTGATATGAAAGGTCTTTTGTTCCACCCTGACCTATAGTTAAAGCAGTAAGGGCATTTAAACCTTCTTTACCCTGAGGATCATTTATTGAACCAGCATTTATTTGGATTCTAAATGTTATTAAAGGTGATTCACTTTGATATAATTCTGAAATTTCTGGTGATTTTGCACAATTGATATTTAGCATTATTAGACCTATGATGAATAAGGTTGTAATTATATTTTTAATATTTTTCATTTCCTAAACCCTCCTGAACTAAAGTAACGACCGTTCTATTTTCTTGTGTGAAATATTTTTTCGCAATTTCCATGATATCTTGAGGTGTAATTTTTTCATAAAGTTCATAAACTTTGTTTAAGCTTTCTGGATCTCCAGTAAGTTGATAAAAGTGGCTTATTTTACTTGCAACTGCATCGGCGTTATTCAAACTCATAGCAAAACTATACTTGAGATATGATTTTACAGTGGCTAATTTTTCCTCCGATACAGGATTATTTTTGATATCCTCAAGTGCATTATAAATTTCTTTTTTCACCATTTCGATATTTTGTGGTTCTTTAATCCTTGTGAAAATCGTGAACAAACCCGGGTCTCGACTATCGCTTTGTCCACCCTCGATAAACTCGACCCATTGTTTCTCTATTACAAGTTTATTATAGAGAGGTGAAGTTTGCGAAAATACAAGTTGAGAGATTACATCCATGGTAGGCATATCTTTTTGTTCGGTGCTGAAAGCGGGACCGCGATAACCAATTGCTACTATGGGAAGAGTTTTAGCTTTCCATGTAAGGTTAATAATTTTTTCTTTTTTCTGAGGTGGGTCTAATGGAACATTGAGTGTATAGCTACCTCTTTTCCAGTTTCCATAATATTTTTTTGCAAGCTCAATTAACTTTTCTTGATCAAAATCTCCTACGACTACGAGTGCACAATTTTCAGGACGATACCATCTATCAAAGAACTTTAAACTATACTCATATTGATTTGGCATATCCAGGATATCTTTCAAAAAACCCATAGTGGTATGTTTATAAGTATGTTTTTCGTAAGCCGCTTCACGAAGTTTTTCGTAAATAGTCATAAATGGACTAGAGAAATTTTTGTTGTATTCACCCAGAATTGCACCAGCTTCGGTTTTAAAGTCCTCTTCCGAGTATTTCAAATTCATAAATCTGTCTGATTCAATATCCATAATTGTTTCAAGTTCGGCTGAACTCGCAAGCGTATGATAAGCAGTATAATCATCTGTTGTAAAAGCGTTATTATCTGCGCCTATCATTTTTAAAATATCATTATACTTATCCTTGTTATACTTTTCAGTACCACGGAACATCATATGTTCAAAAAAGTGTGCAAATCCAGATAAACCAGGCTCTATTTCATTTCTTGAACCCGCACGTACTACAGTATAATATGCAACAATACCAGGACTTGGAAATGGAACAGAGATAATTTTTAGACCATTATCCAAAGTGACCTGGTTGATCTTATAAGGAAAAATCTTGTTTTCCCCTTCACCATAAGCTAATAAAGGTAAAAGGAAAAACAGGAACAACAAATTAAATCGAATCATAAAATCCTCCTAATTAATTTATTTTAAGGAACTACCATTATTTAAAGATATGAATTTTTCTAAGAATTTGCTAATTACTTGAGCTGTATCATTTTTAAAAATTCAGATTCACCAAGAGTTTTAATTCGCAATTTCTTGGCTTTATCAAGTTTAGAACCTGGTTCTTCTCCCACCACCAAGAAATCTACATTTTTTGAAACCGAAGATGCAACACGACCACCTAATTTTTCTATATACTCTTTAGCTTCCTCTCTTGTCATACTTTCAAGTGTACCAGTTAAAACAAAAGTTTTTCCATTCAAAGGTAAGTTAGCCTGCAATTCAGATTTAAACTTTAAGCCAGCTTCCTTCAATCTATTGATTAGTTTAATGTTGTGTGGATCTGAAAAATATCTAACAATACTTTCGGCTATTTTAGGACCAATTTCATAAGTGGACTGTAAATCGTCATAATCAGCATTTATCAACATATCAATATTACTATATTTTGAGCACAAAATTTGTGCTATTCCAATTCCAACATGTCGAATCCCAAGTCCAAACAACACTCGGTGATAAGGTTTTTGCTTACTTGCTTCAACAGCATCAAGTAAATTTTGTACACTTTTTTCTCCCCACCTTTCAAGCTGAATCAGTTTATGCTTGTGTTTTTCCAAAGAATAAAGATCCGCAACATTTTTTATAAATTTTAATTCAACAAGTTGATTAACCACAGCTTCACCCAATCCAGTTATATCCATTGCAGCACGACTAGCCCAGTGAATAATTCTACCTTTAACTTGCGCAGGGCATTCATTGTTTTCACAATAATAATTTGCTTCTCCTTCTGGTCTGTAAATTTTTGCTCCACACTCCGGACATTTTTTAGGAAACACAAAAGCAACAGCATCTGGAGGTCTTTTATCTTTCAAAACAGATGTTACCTTAGGAATAACATCTCCACCTTTTTCTACAATTATTGTATCACCAATACGAATATCCAGCTCTTTTATATAATCTTCATTATAAAGAGATGCTCTACTAACTGTGGTACCGCCTAAAAAAACAGGTTGTAAGTAAGCTACTGGAGTTATAGTTCCAACGCGCCCAACCTGTAGTTTTATATCATTTAATTTTGTTTCAGCCTTTCGTGATGAGAATTTAAAAGCGAATGCCCATCGTGGACTTTTTGCGATAGCACCCAAAATCTCCTGCTGACGAAGAGAATTAACTTTTACAACAACCCCATCAATATCATATGGTAGCTTATCGCGTTGGTCCTGCCATTTACTCCAAAACTCAATTACTTCCTTGATGTTACTGCATAACTTTATATTTTCATTTACTGGAAATTTTAATTTTTTTAACACTGTAAGCGATTCATAATGTGTTTTAATTTCAGATTTCTCTGCCCTTAAATAATATGCAAAAAAATTTAAAGGACGTTCTGCAACTAATTTTGGATCTTGAAGTTTTAATGTACCAGCAGCTGCATTTCTGGGATTCACAAAAAGTTTCTCTCCAGAAAGTTCTCTTTCTTCGTTCATTCTCAAAAAATCTTCTCTTTTAATAAACACCTCGCCGCGAACTTCAATATCTAAAAAGCTTTTATCCGCTGATGAAATCTTTAACGGTATCGACCTAATTGTCTTAATATTAGATGTTATTTCATCCCCCTGAAAACCATCTCCCCTTGTGGCACCAATTTTTAAAAGACCACTTTCATAATGCAAACTAACAGCAACTCCATCAAATTTTAATTCACATACATATTCATAATCATCTGTTTTTAACATAGACCTGACTCTTCTATCAAACTCCTTTACATCTTCCTCTGTATAAGAATTAGAAAGGCTTAGCATTGGTATCTTATGTGTTACCACTGGAAATTTTTTTGTTGGCTCACCGCCAACTCTTTGAGTTGGTGAATCAGGTGTAATTAAATCTGGATACTGTTTTTCCAGCTCAATTAGTTCCTGCATTAACCTATCATACTCTTCATCAGATATTATAGGTTCTGCAAGCACATAATATCTATAATCGTGTTCTCTTATACTTTCTCTTAACTTTTCAATTTTATCAATAATATTTTTTGGAACGTTCATTTTTTATTCTAAGTTCTTTCTGGATAAAACAATATCTCTAACAACTGCACCTCTTTTACCTATCGTTGGAATTGATTTATTATTCAATTTAATATTTAAAGCGCCAGCATTACCTGTAGTTAGTGTAAAATTATCTGCAGCTTTCCATTGAATACTCTTATTCGGCATCAGAAGAATTTCATTTTTAATTTTTCCATCAATTAAAACACTAATCCAGGCACTTTCAAGTGTAGAAATCGAAAGAATCAAACTATCCAAACCACCCGATAAGGCTGGTAATACAGCAGTACTATCAACATAAATACTTGAATCACTATTAAGCTGAGCTTGTTCAATTTTTTTTACCGCTTCCTGAAAAGAGACCTCTTTATCAAAATCTTTATTAACATCATTCTCAAATAAATTTAGAGTTATAATTAGCGCAAATACAATAAATAATGAAATGATAATCAAAATAGTTGTATTACTAACTCCTTTTTGTTTGGGAAGGCGAACTTTTTGTGTAGATTCCGGTAGTGGAGAACTTTTTTGAGTCTCAACCTCTGTTTTCTCTGGTAAGACTACCTCACTATATTTTCTAATGCAATCTTCAGGGTCTAATCCAACTTCTTTAGCATAAGAACGAATGAATGCTCTTACATAAACGTCGTTAAGAAAATTAAAATTACCATCTTCAATTGCCTTTAAAAATTTTATGTTAATCCTGGTTGCTGTGGATATATCTTCAAGCGAGAGATTAAGTTTTTCTCTTGCCTGCTTTAATGCTTCGCTACATGGATTCATAAAAGTTATTTCTATTAATTGTCAAGCACTTCTCTGACCGATTTTGCCAGATCTTCATACATATATGGTTTATGTAGGTATCCGTCAATTTCCTTTAAGAACTCGTCATCATTCAGAACTGTGTCGCTATAACCACTGCAAATTATAACTTTCACTGCGGGATTTAATTTCTTCATTTGATAAAAAACTTCTTTTCCACTAACTCCAGGCATATTCAAATCAAGAATTACCAAATCAAAATAGTTAGTATTCTTAAATTTTTCTATTGCCTGAAAACCATCTTGGGCAATTGTAACTTTATAACCCAATTCTTTTAAGATATCTCCAGCAACAATATTAGCTCCAACATCATCATCAACAATTAAAATATGTTCTCTACCTCCGACAATAGTCTGGGTTTCGTTACTTTCTACATTTTGTACAACTTTATCAACTCTTGGCAAATAAATGCTAAAAGCTGTTCCAATATTAAGTTCGCTTTCAACTGTTATATAACCTTTGTGACTTTTTACCACACCATAAACTACTGATAATCCCAAACCAGTGCCTTTAGTTTGTTCTTTTGTAGAAAAAAATGGTTCAAATATTTTATTTAAAGATTCCTTAGGAATTCCTTTACCGTTATCTACAATTTTAATCTGAACATATTTATCTGGTGGTATATCAGAATAAACAGCAGGAATTGTTTCACTCAAATCAACAGCTCTTGTAGTTACGGTTATTATACCTCCATCAGGCATTGCATCCTGAGCATTTAGAAAAAGATTTAATACCGCTTGCTCGATCTGTCCCTCATCTGCATTTACAAGTAAGATATTATTTTGTAAATTTTTCTTTACCTGTATCAATTTGGGAACGCTTCTCTCAAATAAGGTAACTGTATCTTCAATTATCTTATTTATATTAGTTAATTTGAAATAGACATTACTTTTTCTGCTGAAAGTTAGAAGTTGCCGTGTTACAGCAGCACCTCTTCTTGCAGAATCTTCTATCAAAGTAATATATTTATAAAATTTATCTTGCTCGTTTATTTTTCTTTTCATCATTGATGCAGGACCGAGTATAGAGTTCAGTATGTTATTAAAATCATGTGCAACCCCACCGGCAAGATTTCCAATACTATCAATTTTTTGTGCTTGAATTATTTTTTCTTCCAGCATTTTTTGTTTAGTTACATCCCTAGCAACCACTCTAATTAAAGTTGGTCTTCCTTCAGAATTGTATACCAACGATGTGTTGATGCTGACGATAATTTTGTTTCCATCCTTTTTCTGAAAAATTTCTTCAACACCCTTTAGTTCAAGTTTCTGATCAAATATATATTTCACGCGCTCAAGTACTTCATTATGTTTTTCTGCTGGGTATAGAATAGTAATTGGTTTACCAATCAGTTCGTATCTATCATAACCCAGATATTCCAATTCTGTTTGATTACAACTCACTATCAATCCATCTTTATTGATACTATGGTACATATCAGGCAAATTTTCATATAAATCATGATATAACTTTTCAGATTGTCTAAGTTGTTCAAACAGATATGCATTGTTAAGAGCAAGTTCAATCTGGTTTCTGAATGTTGAAAGCAATTCGAGTTGTTTTTTCTTAAATCTATTTGGACTCATACTTGCAATTAAAATTGCACCTACGAACTGTTTGTTTCTCTCAAGTGGTAATGAAGCCCAGTCCATTATATTATATTGTCTTAACTGAGCAGTAACATATTGTTGCTTTTCAAAAAAAGCAGGACTAAGTTCATGATCTAACTTTAAAACTTCAATCCATCTTTCATCCAAAATCATATTATCAGAAAAAATATTTTTTTGTATCTTATATTTGTGCTTCAATTGCAGGTTGCCATTTTCCAGCATAAATATCCATCCACTATCTGCATTTAGCAACTCACAAACCTTGATAAGGGCATTTTGTAATACAATATCCAGTTCTACAGAGCGACTTACTGCCTGAGAAATCGTATTTAATCCTAATAATTGTTGATGTTGTTCGTTTATTTGCTGACCATATTTTGCAATAAAATAAACTATTATAAAACCAAAAACTCCAACTGTTAAGAGAGTAAGAAAATCAAGCCATCTCAGCCTTTCTCCCGTGAACAAATATATTGCTATCATTGTCATCATTAAAACAACCACAGCGGTTGAAGCCACCATCTGCGATTGTTCAACTAAACCAAGTGAAGATCCAATCTTTTTAATTTTTTTGAAATATGATATCATTATCTGATTTAAAATTTATGAAGATTTTAACTTACTTACAAATTAGAAATCAAATCTAATCTGTAAACCATATGTTTTGTTCTCTGAATTGAAATTTGGAGAGATGTTGACTTCTTTGTTGTTGTTTTTAATAATTGAATGAACATCAGTAAATCCGTTCCCGACAAATATACCAATTACTGCTCCACTTATTACATCTGATAGATAATGTGAATTAGAACTAATTCTTTGTAATCCCACAGCAGTTGCGAAAATATACGCAGGTAAGCCAACTTTAATACCATACAATCCATTTAGACTTGAGGCAAGAGCAAAAGTAGAAGATGTATGTCCTGATGGAAACGAATGATTATCTTTTTGATTGGGCCTTTCGCGAAAAATAGTAGTCTTAAGCATCTGAGTAAACATTTGAGTCATTATAATGGATTCTGCAACTCTTTCAATTTTAAAGAAATACTCATCAAATTTATTTTTCCCGATTAAGCTTTCAAAAGTTATAAAACCAACTCCAGCAAAATAACCCCAACCAAAGGTTTTACCATAGTTATCTGCAACATTGGATAAATCCTTTGATAAAAACGGTTTATCTTTAAATTTATTACTGATATCTTTATCATATCTACTTAACGATATTATTAAAATTGATGTAGATAAAAAATAGATTGGTTTATTATCTTTTAAGAATCCGTGTTCAAAACCTTTGATAAAATGAGACGGGTAATTTTTTACCCAATTCTGAATATTAGATTCATTCTGGTTATTATTTTGTGTGAACAAATTCTGAAAAGATAGGAATGATATAAAAAATATTTTTAAGATAAATTTCTTCATAAACAAAATACCCCTTATTTTAATTTAATAAGGGGCATTTGTAAAAAATTTACTTTTAGTTTGTACTTGTTTCGCTTAATGATTGATCAATTTTCTTTATTCTTTTCTCTTTATTACCCTCGACAAATTTTAATGTATTTGTTTTGGGATTCAATTTTATCTGTATAATACTACCTTCTGAAAATTTATTCTTTAAAATTTCTTCTGCTATTCCGTCCTCAACATACTTTTGTAAAACACGCTTCAATGGCCTTGCACCATAAGCAGGATCGAAACCTTTATCAATTAAGAATTCTCTTGCTTTTTTTGAAAGATGAATTTTAATATTCATCGACTCCATTCTTTTCATTAAGTCTGCAAGTTGTATATCTATAATTTTGTTAATATGTTCACGTTCAAGATTATGGAATATTATAATATCATCAACACGATTAAGAAATTCTGGATTGAATACACGTTTTAATGCATCTTCAACAGTTTGTTTCATAGCAGTATACTTATCTTTTGGCGTCTCGGCACCAAATCCAAATCCACCTGTAGTTTTTATATCTCTGGTCCCTATGTTTGAAGTCATTATCAAAATTGTATTTTTAAAGTCCACTCTGCGGCCAAGGCTATCAGTTAAAATTCCATCATCAAGTACTTGAAGTAAAATGTTAAATACATCAGGATGAGCTTTTTCTATTTCATCAAGTAGTACAACAGAGTATGGTTTTCTTCTGACTTTTTCAGTCAATTGTCCACCTTCTTCATAACCAACATAACCAGGAGGTGCGCCAACCAGTCGTGAAACAGAAAATTTTTCCATATATTCACTCATATCTATCCTGATTAAGGCATCTTCCGAATCAAAGAGATAACGAGCAAGTACTTTTGCCATTTCTGTTTTACCAACACCTGTTGGACCAAGAAAAATGAAAGAACCAATTGGCCGCTTGGGATCTTTCAACCCAGCTCTAGTTCTGCGTATAGCTTTACTTAACTTCTCTATTGCTTCATCCTGTCCGATTACTTGCTTTTTAAGCTCCTCTTCCATTTTCAAAAGTTTCTGAGATTCCGACTCAGCAATTTTATTGACAGGTATACCTGTCATCATTGCAACTACATCTGCAATATGTTCTTCTGTAACTTCAAATACTAATTCTTGTGATTTTTGTTCCCAGGAACGTTTGGCTGCTTCAAGATCACTATTTAATTTCTTTTCTAGATCTCTTAATCTTGCTGCTTCTTCATAATTTTGATTTTTAATTACCTGCAATTTGGATTGTTTTACTTTTTCTATCTCGGCTTCAAGATCTAAAATCTCCTGAGGAACATGTATATTTGATAAATGTACACGTGCCCCTGCTTCATCCAGTACATCAATAGCCTTATCTGGTAAGTATCTATCTGTGATATATCTGTCGCTCAATTTAACAGCACTTTCAATAGCTTTATCAGTATAACGAACACCATGATGTTGTTCATACTTATGCTTTATCTGTTTAAGTATCTGGATTGTTTCTTCAACTGTTGTCGGATCTATCATAATTTTTTGAAATCTTCTATCCAGAGCACCATCTTTTTCAATATACTGGCGATATTCATCAAGTGTAGTTGCACCAATGCATTGAAGTTCACCCCTCGACAAAGCTGGTTTGAACATATTTGAAGCATCAAGTGAACCAGAAGCACCTCCAGCTCCCACTATAGTATGCAACTCATCAATAAACAATATTACATCCTTCGCTTTTTCAAGTTCATTCATCACGGCTTTCATTCTCTCTTCAAACTGACCGCGATATTTAGTACCTGCAACAAGAGCTCCTAAATCGAGTGTAACAACTCTTTTATCGTGCAAAACTCTAGATACTTTTTTCTGTACAATTCTTATAGCAAGTCCCTCAGCAATAGCAGTTTTTCCAACTCCTGGCTCACCAATTAAAACTGGGTTGTTCTTTTTACGTCTGCTTAATACTTGTGCAACTCTTTCAATTTCTTTCTCTCTGCCAACGATTGGATCGAGTTTATCTTCCATAGCAAGTTTTGTTAGATCTCTTCCAAAATTATCAAGCACAGGTGTTTTTGATTTTTCAATTTTTTTCTCGATCGAAATAGGTGGTGGAGCAGCAGTTGATGTTTTACCATTAATTAGATTATCTAATTCACTTCTAACTGCTTCATAAGTAACATTGAATTGATGTAATATTTGAGCAGCAATATTATCATCATCACGCATTAAAGAAAGTAGCAGATGCTCTGTTCCAATTACATCTGACTTGTAAAGTTTTGCTTCAAGATATGTTATTTTTAAAACCTTTTCAGCTTGCTTTGTAAGCGGTATATTGCCCATTGTAAGTGTAACACCTGAACTGCGGACAGTATCTTCAATAGCCTTTTTAAGCTTATCTAAATTTACACCCAGGTTTTTGAGTATTTTTACAGCTATCCCCTGACCTTCGCGTATTATGCCCAAAAGCAGGTGTTCAGTCCCAATATAATCGTGACCGAGACGAAGAGCTTCCTCACGACTATATTTAATCACATCCTGTACTCTATTTGAGAAATTTCCTTCCATAATGTTCTTCCTTATTATAGTTTATTAGTTTCAATAAAAACAACATAAATAATTAAAACGCTGTTCCATAAAATTTCTGCAAAATTCAGCATATTTTCTTGCACTTTTAATATAATAAATCGGATAGATAAATCAAATAATATCATGTATAAGTTAACTTCAATATCCTCCGTTATTTCCCCCCACTAAAAGGATTAAAAAATTTCAGAGATTGCTGAGATAGAACTTTAAACTTTCATTATTTTGCTTTTGCCCTGTATCAGTTCAAGATTTGTGTTTTTAATTTTGTAAATTTTTGATCTCAAGAATTAAAATTAAAGTAACTCAATCCTAACAATAATTCGATATCACAATAATTTATATTTTTTAACCTTTAACACTTCCCAATGTTAAACCTGAAACGAGCCATCGACTTAATACGAGAAACAAAATAACAACAGGGATCATAACAATAAATGAAGCTGCACCATAAAGTCCCCATTCAGTTGTCATATTTGCTTCAAATGATTTTAATCCCAGTGGCAATGTCCATAATTGTGTGTCCTGTAAAACCTGGGCAGCGACGATATACTCAGACCAGGCAGCCATAAACGAGAATAGTCCAGTAATTACAAGGGCAGGCGCCGCAAGAGGTAATATTATTTTATAAAATGCTTGAAATTGATTACATCCATCAATTTTAGCAGCTTCTTCCAGGCTATATGGTATTGTATCATAATATCCCTTCATAGTCCAGACACAAAATGGTAACGCAGTAGCGGTGTAGATGATAATTATGCCAAGATATGAATTTATCAAACCCAGATAAATTAGCATTATATACAATGGTAAAAGAAGCATTGTGGCTGGAAACATTTGAGTTACAAGTAAACTAAGCAGTCCTAATTTTTTTCCTATAAAGTTAAATCGTGAAAATGCATAACCAGCCATTGAAGCAAACACAACACCCGTTAGAGTAACCACAAGAGAAACAAAAGCACTGTTAGCAACCCACAATAAAAACGGTCTATTTGTAAATAACTCAATGTAAGATTTTAATGTTGCATTATCAGGTATAATTTCCAGCGAAGTAGATAATAATCTATCAGCTGGCCGTAATGATATAGTAATCACCTGTAAGACTGGATATACAGCAATTATCGTAAAAATAATTAAGACAAGGTGCGTTACGAGTTTTTTTATAAATTTTTTATTGTTGATTTTCTTTTTCATATTAATATGCCGATTCTGTTGCACGAGTTTTTTTCATAAAGAACAAACTGAAGAAAAGCAAAATTACAAAAATTATCATTGAAAGAGCGGCTGCATAACCATACCGATACAAATTGAATGCTGCTTTGTAAACAAAAGAAATTAAAATATGAGTTTGATCAGAGGGTTCACCACCATTAGAAACAAGCCAAATTATATTTAAGTTATTAAATGTCCATACAATTCCCAGTGTAATTGCCGGTATCATAACTGGTTTTATAAGAGGAATCGTAATGTTTCTTAATTTATAAAACCAGTTTGCTCCGTCTATATCAGCTGCTTCATATAGTTCGTGTGGGATACTCTGTAAAGCGCCAAGTGCAACCACCATCATAAAAGGAAAACCAAGCCAAACATTAGTAAGTATACAAGCGATAAAAGCTTCAGTTGGACTTTTAAGCCATTCAACCGCCGGAAGTGAAAGATATTTAGTGATCACTAAATTAATTGAACCATATTCATAATTAAACATACCACGCCAGGTTAGTGCAACTATATATTGAGGAATAGCCCAGGGTAAAATTAGCAATGTTCTATATATTGATTTACCCTTAATTTGCTGATTTAACAGAAGAGCTAAAAATACACCAATCACAACATGAAAGAAGACATTAACAAATGTCCAGATAACTGTTTTCAAAAATATGGCATAGAAATTTGGTTCAGTGGGATCTGTAAAAACCTTAACATATTGAGTAAATCCTATGATTTGCCAATCTTTAATATGGCGTAAATTCATATTTGAAAACGAGATTACAAGGTTGTACAGAAAAGGATAAAAAACAACCGCAAATAAAATTAAAAATGTTGGAGCAACAAATGCTGCGATAAAAATGTTTTTATATATTCTTTTCATTTCAAAGTGAATTATTCATTCATCTCTTTAATTTTTCGCAAAGCTAATTCTTGCATATCTATGGCTGCCTTTTCTGGAGATTTTGCTCCACCTAAAACTGCTTGATAACTTGGACGCATTGCATCCCAAATTGCACGAAGTTCCGGAACAACAGGCATTGGCTTACCCCGTTCAATTTGCAATTGGGAATTTACCATTATCTCATCATTTTTAATGAAAGGATCATCATAGAGTATCTTCAGAGTTGGCATTGTGTTAATCTGTTTTGTAACTTCCATTTGTTGTTCAGGTGCCAGTAAGAATTTTAATAGATTTATTATACTTGGTATTTTTTCTTTCCTAACATTTGAATTGATGGAATAACCTTTGGTGGAGACCATTGGAGCACACCACAAACCTGTTTTTGTAATTTTAGGTAATGGTGCAATTCCAATATTAATTCCTGCTTTTTTGTAACCAGCCCACGACCAATCGCCATTTATTATCATACCAGCTTTTCCATCCTTAAAAAGTACATCAGCAATATTGTAGTCGGCTTCACCAGGAATAATTTTGTATTTATCTCTTAAATCTTTTATGAAATTCAGCGCATCAATATTTGCCTGTGTATCCAAAGTCGGATTTCCATCCTCGTCCATAACCCACCCACCAAATCCACTTAAAAATGGAATGAAGAAAAAAGGTTCTGTATAATTCCAGACGAGCCCATATCTATCTATTTTGCCATCTTTATTCAAATCAACTGTTAATTTTTGACCTAACTCTATTAACTCAATATCAGTTTCGGGTGGAGACTTAATTAAATCTTTATTGTAAACCAGTGTTAAATGGTTCCCAAGTTTATCACCGATTTGATACAGATTTCCTTTGAAATAAACCAGTGCCTTTGGATTAAACCCTTCTAAAAACTCTTGTTCAAAAAGTGTATCAAGTGGTAGAATTATATCCATGACCTGAAACGGTCCTACTTGATCAGAAGGTCCATAAACCAGATCAGGTCCCTGTCCTGCAATTGCTGCAATTATAAATCCAGATCTGAGCTCTTCTGTTTCTTTATATAGAGCTTCAACTTTAATTCCTGGATTCAATTGCATATATCTTTTAAGTTGAGCTTCAAGTATTTCTCTTTCATCCACCCTCATTTGATGCCAGATTAAAATTTTTGATAAATCGTCCTGTTTTCTACAGGCAGATGATGTAAATATCAAATTAATTGAAATAATAAAAAATGTAAATAATTTTAGATTGATATTATCAGACATTCAAATGGTTTGAATTTATAATTTAAGATACTCTTGGAAATTTTATGTTTTTTATTGCTGATTATGTTCTTAACTATTTGCTTTTTTGTTGATATATTTATTGAAACTTTTTGATCTTGATTCGAACCATTAGCAATAACAATCAAACGGGTTCGACCTTTCCTCTCGAACATAATAAGATTTTCATTTGAGTGATGATGAAAAATAAAACTTTTACACGAGGGGTTCAATATAATCTTTTTATATTTTTCTCTTATTGCAGAAATTTTCCTTATAAAATCCACAAACTCATCTTTAGACACCCAGTTAAATGCAAATTCACTAAAAAGAGGAAGAGTGTGAGATGGGTAAAGACACAATTCTTCAGGTTTGAAATCCAAACCTGTATTTATTGGGAATGTTTCACCTAATTCAAAACCATTATGGATGAAAGGAATCTCCGGGATAAAATTATTAATTACCCATGTATATTTTGAAAACTCTACGGAATTAAATCTTGCAGCTGCGCGTGGTGTGTTATGACTTTCAGCAGTTGCAAAAAACGGAATAGGATAACCCTCATCAGAAAAATTATAAAGCATTTTCTTCAATTTAACAGGATCGTGTTCAACAGACCATGCATATCCAATTACTGCATTATAACCTTCTTTTAGAGATTTTTCATTGACTGAAAAATTTTCATCCCAGAATGCAAAATCAGGGTTAATTTCACGAGCACTTGTAATCATTTTTTGCTTTAATTCCATAGGGAGTGCGTGTCCCATATCTATCATTACACCATCAATACCAAAAGTCCGCTGATAATGAGGTATAATTCCAATTATTTTGTCCCACAAAGGTTTGTTAATGTTATCTACAGTTGCCAACTTAGAATCATACATCCTTACAGTATTATATGCTATATAATTAAAATCTGGATGATCATATAATTTTAAATAAGTAACATCACCCCAGGGTGGCTGGATATCGTTTGGAGGCCAATCAGCAAATGCACCAGGAACTCTCACACGAGTACCATCCGCAAGAACTCCGATAAATCTTAACCCTTCTTTATGAACTGTTTCTTTTGAAGGAGGTGCTGTAAACATATTGCGATAAACAATATGTGGTGGAATTAACTCATCGAACTTATGTTCACCAACTGATGAAAAAATTTTTTCCAGCTCCTGACTGGAAAAAATTGGCGGACCGTATTTACTTTCATCATTAGATCCTACTTGTCTATCTTCAATATCTTCCCTGATCCAATAATACCATTCAGGATGTTCCTTCACCCAATCTGCATCTTTAGCGCTTGTCCGAAACACGAATTCTACTACTACCTTCATTTTTAATTTATGGGCTGCTTCAACAAAAGCCGCAAATTCAATATCTGATCCAACACCTATATTTGGTTCACTCAGATTAGGATCCAATTGATATGGATTTTTTATTGCATATGGTGAACCAAGTGTGCCTTTGTTACCATCACTGCCAATTGAAGTAATTGGTAAAAGATGGATTGTATTCACACCCAGTGATTTAATATATGGTAGAATTGCAATTGCTTTCATAAAAGAACCTGTCTCGCGAAAACCTTCTTCGTTAACAGGCAAATCTAATTTACCATTTCTACTATGATTAAATGCAGTACCTGCTCTCACAAATAAATTATAAACAATTGCCTTTTTAGTCCACTCCCCAGATTTTGAAGGATGATTTCTTACTGGTTTAATTTGATTTATGCATTTAACTGAATTGAGAAAAAATTTATAGGGATTTACCTTAACAACTTTTCTCTCAGAATTTTTTGTAAAATTACATAACCATAAGGCTGGAATTGAATAATTAAACTTTTCATGCCTGGTGAGAGTATATTTCTCCCTTAACACTTCTTCAAGCAGTTTTAATTTTGAAAAACTTTTCATTCTTAATATTGTAAAATTCCGTATAACTTATAAAATTAATTTTAAAAGTGCAAGTTCTAAAATGATTTTAGAACATCGTAAATATTTGGCAGTTTCGGATCGATTTTTCCACCACCAGACCATTCGCTTTCTATAAGTTCAACATTGCGGAAATCTCCCAAACCAGCACCACCATGATCATCCTGCGCACCAACAAGAACAATGAACCGCCAATTGTTATCAGGTTTACCAATTATCTCAACCGGCAAACTGAAACTTATTGTAGAACCAGAAACATCTCCAAGGGGATTACTAATATCCCGATCAACTGGAATATAATATGCGATTATTCCATCTTTCGCATCATCAACACGTAATCCACCACCAACATAGATTATTTTTTCAAAAGCTTCATTTTCACTAAGTAAATATTTTGAATTCATTCCAATATCTCTTTTACCTGAACCAATTTTCCCATCCTGATCTATTGCTAACGCAATATAAGTAAGTTGAAATCCATACTCAGGGTGCCAGCCTGGATTATTCAGTTTTCTAAATTTAAACTTGAAATATAAATTTGCTTCATCGTAATCAACTCTAAAATTTAAAATATCTAAAATTCCATTTATGAAATTGGGATTTAAAGGATATCTATAACCAGTATATCCGGTATCATCATTAGCAGGATCATTTACATCAATTAAATTAATTGCATTTATATTTTGCCTTTTAATTTCATTGTTAGTGAGTAACCTGTAAGATGGAGGTTTTAGTACTGGATAATCTGAGGATATTTGAGGAACAGCAAATTGTGTACTCATTAAAATATCTTTAAAATAATTATCTTTTGGACGCATATTCACAACTGATCTGGATATTTCTGGAATGCTTTCACATACCAAATCCATTTCATTCGTAAATGCTATATTAACAAAAGAGGAGTTTGTAACTTTTGTTGTACAGGAAAATGCTTTATTATTTAGGCTTAATTCTACAATAAAAGATATCGGTGAAGAAATTTGCACCTCCTCTATTTTAATTGAAGGTTTCACTTTGTTTGAATATGTGATAATAAACGACTCTTCACCAAATTTAATTCTTGCCCTAACATCTCCAAGTATATTTGGTATTCTTGGATTCAGACTAATTATTCTTTCTTTTCGAAAATTAAAATCAATATTCAGATAATCCTGATAGAAATTTCTAATAAACTCAGCTAAACTCCATGCCTGAGAAAATGTACCTGATAAATCCGGTTCTGTATTCTCTTTTCTTGGATGTGCATCGATTAGTTCAGATATTGTTCCAACAGCACCCCTCTTTAAAATTTGATGCACAAGATTTTGAGTTAATGTATAAGCTTTCTCTTGACAATCGAAATAACAAAGCTCAGAGATTACCGGACCACTCAACCATGTCCATACAGTACCTTGATGATATGCTGCATCTTTTACATAAAAAGGTGGATTTTGATGATATGGATGAAATTGTACATCATCCTGTGATAATGACGCAACACCGTATTCATATGTCAGATTACTGATCACATTTGTTAACACTTTACATCTTAAATTATCATTTAACAAATGTGTGCAAAAAACTTGATTGGGGCGATTTTGCAAATCGGGCGAATCATCAGAATTAAGATGGTCAAAAATAAATCCTCTTGACGAATCGACAAAGTACTTGTTGAAATTTTCTCTCAATGTTTCAGCTATATGTAACCATTTTTCTGCAAGATTATGTTTACCTAAAATTTTCGCAAACTCCGCAGAACACATTAATTGCAAATGCCATAATGCCTGTACATCATTTGCTCTGTTGCCACGAGGTGTCCAGGGACCATCAGGACCAACTGCATCCATCCAAGTATCGGCATCTTCATGCGTAAGAAAATAATATTTATCAGTATGATATTTCAAACTACCATTTACTGCTCTTTCGATATATGGGAATATTTCTTTCACAAAATCCACATCGCCAGAATATTTAAAATATTCATAAGCCGAAATTACAAATCGAGGCGTGCCATCTGCTGTGTTATAAGATTTGTGTGTTGTAGTAATAATATTTGGTATCCTACCATAATTTACACTATTTTCATCAAGCTCCTGAAATTTAGCAAATGATTCAAGTATTCTTCGAGCTTCAGAATAATTTCCATTAACAATTGTAGCACCAGGTACTGATATAAATGAATCTCTTCCCCAATAGTTGTTGAACCATGGAAGTCCTGCAAAAATACCTTTAGTTACCTGATTCATAATGAGGGCATCCATCGAAATTTTCGCCCACATTAAAGCTTGATTAAATTCTTCACTTTCAGTTTCCACAAATGTATCCTGAAGAATTTTTTCCATCCTTTGCTTTCTCTTCTGAATTAAGAAATCAAAATTTTCTAAAGCATATTTTAATATATGCCTTGTCTGTTCTGAATTATCGCCAACCCCTATTGCAATCCTAACAAAATTTCCTGTAAATTCAATTCCAGAAGGTGAATAATTATTTAAAACATTTTGTTCATCAACTAGATTAAATTTTTTATCAGAGGATATACCCAAATATACAGGATAATTTTGCTTTTCAGTTCTTTCTGTATGAATCTTACGAGCAATTAATAAAGTATTATCTTCTAATCCAACAATGAAATCTGATCTCTGTTTAAAATCACTGACTACTGGCAAGAATGAAACTTTTTGCATTTCAGGTAGTTTAATCTCCACAACAATGACAGGTAAGCTATCCAGCATTGTAAATGTTTCTTCAATTCCATCAGCATATATTCTTTTCAGCTGATGAGGAAATACAATTGCTTTTATTGCAGAGTTTCTGAAAAGGAGAACATCATTTACTCGAATTAAATAATCTTCAAGATATTCTTTTCCAAAGACATTAAATCCTTGCCAGCTGGAGCGGTGTTCAGCGTTTGTTTCGCTATAGTAAAAAGCATCTTCCTTGTTTGTGAAGGAAAATTCCCTCGACTGACCTGTAACTTCTACAGCAATTCTATCAACCAAACTTATTTTTTGTGTATTGCAATAGGGAGTAAACAAAATAAATATTAGAGAAAAGATTATTATTTTTTGTATGTGATTTATTTTCATAAAACTTAAAAAAATATAAACTATTTACGAATATTAACCAAAAGTTTTTGTAAATTATGTATTGTTTTCTTACTTTAAAACACAAAATAACAAAGGAAATCCAAAATGGAAACAAATGAAAATTTAGAAGTACCGGTCGAGCAAACCTCTTCTCTTTTAACCAGAATCACAAATGTTTTCGCATCCCCCGGTGAATTGTTTACAGAATTAAGTCAAAGTAAACCAAAAACTTCTTCCTGGTTGATACCTTTAATAATTTCAATTCTGATGGCTTTTTTTGTAATTATCTCAATTCAATTAAACGAATCATTAAAATTTCAGGTTAGAGAAATTCAGGCTGAAAGAATGCAGGAACTTGTAAATCAGGGCAGAATGACGCAAGAACAAGCCGATATGGCAACAGGAAGAACCGACAGTTCACAATCATTCATCATCTTTGGAAGTATCTCTGCTATGATTATGACCATAATAATTTTTTTTCTGATAGCTCTTATTTTCTGGCTTGCAGCTAAATTCGGATTAAAGTTCAGTGGAAATTACACAAAAATACTTGAGCTATATGGACTGACCACACTAATTACTTCATTAGGAGCAATCATAACTATCCTTTTGATGTATGTTTTAGATTCAATTAGAGTAACTCCGAGTGCTGCAATATTCATATACGAAAACTTTGATACAAAAAATAATTTTCATTTCCTCCTCTCACAATTAAACATATTCACAATTTGGCAAATGGGCATTTTGGGATATGGATTAGCAAAATTAGCAAATAAACCTACGTCTGCTGGACTCGTACTTAGTTATTCTTTGTGGATTATATGGGTTATCGCTTCTACATTCTTGGGATTAAGCTTCAGGTAAGATGGACAAAGAAAAATATCTAAATTCTATTGTTGATAAATACAAACCCAAACAGCAACCTGAAAGTACAAGTGCCTTCAAAGACGTTTGTTCATTAATTAAAAGCTGGGCTGGGGAAACATTACAGTCACTACATTTAGTTGGGGCTCATAGAAAAGGAACAGCTACTACCATTTCCAATGATGTAGATCTTTTGATTATAATGGATTCAAAAACCTGCTTCGATTTAAAACATCTGTATGAAAATCTTTCTAACTTTCTTACAGTTGAAGGATATTCACCTTTTGAAAAAACAATTTCATTGGGTATTATCCATTCAAAGATATCTTTCGATTTAATCCCTGCAATGAAATCTTCAATAAATTCAGCCAATATCAGAGTTCACAACAGAAAGCAAAACAGTTGCATTGAAACTAACATTTTACAACACACTGAAACAATTAAGGCATCTGGTCTAATCAAGTTAATTATATTAACAAAAATCTGGCGCGATTTAAATAAATTGTATTTCCCAAGTTTTTATTTAGAGCTTTGCGTATTGGATTTGCTGCACCATCAGAAAAAAAACTCTCTGGAAAAGAATTTTCTTTTTATCATGGACTTTTTATCAGACGACTTTATTGAAACTAAAATTATAGATCCTGCAAACTCTGATAATATAATTTCAGATATTTTATCCTATGAAGAAAAAATGGAGATAACCAGATGTGCTAACAACACCAGAAAAAAAGCAAGTTGGGAAGAAATTGTTTGGTGACTGTTTAAAAAATGATGCATTACAATTTCCAAGTAATTGTCCAACCAATTGAAAAAGTTTCTGTAACTTCACTTATTTAATAGATTAAATTTGGTGTTTTATTCTATCTTTTTGCCCAATTATCAAAAAGTAATTTCAATTCTTTTGGTTTGATTTTAGATTTATTATAAAAACCTTTCTCTAACCTTTGTCGCAACGCCTCGTATAGTGTAACTGCACAGGCAACTGAAACATTCAAACTCTGAATCATACCATACATTGGAATTTTAAAATTCAAATCTGCTAATTCTGCGGCTTCAGAACTGACACCAGCATGCTCATTACCGAAGACAAAAGCCACTTTTTCAGTAAGATTCAGATCAAATAGTGATACAGCTTTATCAGTTAGACGAGTTGCATAAATTTTAAATCCTTCTTTCCGCAGGTGTTTATAGCACTCGTTTATAGATGCAAATTTCTGTTTATCTACCCATTTAACAGCACTTGCCGAACTTTTTTTCCCAAGCTTTGGAAATTCTTCAGTATTATAAACCAGAAAAACTTCTTTTACACCAACAGCATCGGCAGAACGAAGTATTGCACTAACATTGTGTGGATCGTGTATGTTCTCAAGTACAACAGTTAAATCAGGTTGGCGATGTTCCAACACATATTTAATTTTTTGAGCTCTTCTTTCAGTAACAATACTATGTTTTTTCAACTTTAATCTCCTGTAATTCTTCTCTTTTAATTTGCAAAATCAAGATTGCTGATAGAACAAGTATTGCTCCGATTAGTTGGATAAGATTTAAAATATCCCCGAGTAAAATAAAAGAGGATACAATTGCAACTATTGGTTCGAAGGTACCTGTTATTATTGCTCTTGATGGTGTAATATATCTTAATCCGTTAAAATAAAGTGTATGTGGAATAAGCACAGAAATAACTGCAAATATTATGAATACATACCAGCTTTGAATTTCGGGATATTTGATAAAGTAATAAGAGGGTGAGTTAATAAAAAGCCAGAAAATTGTTCCTCCAACAAATGAATAAACAATCGCAGTCCATACCGAATATTTTTTCAGAATTATTTTTAGATAAACATTTGCAAAAGCCCAGCAAAAAGCTGATGCAATTCCAGAAAGCAGACCAATTCGATTTATATTTTGAAAAGAAAAATCCTTACCTCCCACAACAAGATAGCATCCAAAAATTGATAAAATTGCAGCTGATAATTTTATAAAGCTTAAAGATTCTGATTTTGTAAATGCAGCATAAACAAAAACCAAAAGTGGTGCCATATATTGCATCAAAATTGCAGTTGCTACATTTGTTTGCTGTATTGTAAAATAGTATGTAAAATTCGAGCCCGCAATTCCTATTATGCCAAGCAAAAGAAACATGAATAAATCTTTTGTTTCTACTATTAAGTATTTCCTTTTAAAAACTAAAAAATATCCAAACATCAGGATTGCAGAAAAAGTTACTCTTGTTTGAGCGATTTCGAGTGGTTGAATGTTTTTTTCAAAAAGAATTTTTGCAATTGTAGCAGCAATGCCCCAGAACACTGTTGCAATTAAAATTAAGATATAACCCTTAAGGGACTTCATTCTTCGGTAAATTCGGTTTGGGACCCCTCTGAAAGTTTTCGGAAGTATAATGATTGGTCTTCATCACCAATTTTTTCATACAGCTCTGCAAGTCGTTTATACAGTGGCGATGGATTCTTAACATGAAGCACACCTTTTCTTAAGAACTCTATTAAATAATCAGCGGGTGGAATATTTAAATCTGGTTCGTAACAATTGCTTGCTGCAAGATATGGTTCAGGTTCTTCTGGTTTGACCTGTGATGCTTTGAAAAAATACTCAAGTGCAAGCTCATAATTATCAAACATCGAGTAAGTTACTTCGAAAATTTTAGCGAGCCATAAGTAAACATCATAGGCAATATGGGGGAAAACCTGTACAAGTTTTTCACCAAACAAGCAAAGTTCGTCTGGTTTTAATGTGTAGTTCCAAAATAAAATTTTGTATAAGTCGAGATCATCAATTTTACTTTCAAGTGCTGCTTCGAAAGCATCAAAGAGCTCATTAAAGTCGCTTGAATTGCTGAACTTTTCTCTTATTTGTTCTTTAGTAAATTTAGGCATCAATCCTTAACAAGAAAGCTTCAAAAAAGGTGCAATTTTCACAGTTTTTACAACTCCAAAATAATAAAGATTAATTTTAAAGTCAAGTGGAGGGGGTAAAGCACAAAAAGCAATTTTTAAAAAATGTCCTTAATTTAATTTTCACCTCAAATTAAGTATTTTTATACCTTGTTTCCCTGCTCTATAACGCATAACCAGGTAATATACTCCGCTTGGAAGCACATCTCCATTTATAACCAGAAAATATTCCCCGGGTAAATGAACTCCTTCCTTTAAAAGTTTTACTCTCTCACCAAGTGTGTTGTAAAGCTCCAACATAATAAATTGTTCTTTAACTAATTGATACCTCACTACCGATATTTTATTAAAAGGATTCGGATAATTCTGTAATATTGCATTTACCACAGGCAACTCCAGAACATATTCAGATTTATTCTGAAATTTTTCAGCATAGTCCTGAAAAAGTTTGCAGAATTGCCTGTCTTCATAACAATTAAACGAGTAATCATCAAAATAATCAGTGTTCTCATGTGAATATTGCCAAATTAAAATTCCATTTACATCATCACTTAAAATTTTCTTGAAGAGTAAATCATAAAAAAGATATTTCATATTTTTATAACCAACTTCACCAATATACAATGGTTTACCAGCATCTATTGAAATTTCAAGATGTTTATCTATCCAGCTATGTTCATAAGATATATTCAAATTCCACTGATCAGGGTAATGATGAATACTTGCAACATCTATCAAGTGTGAGTTAATGTTTTTAAAAAATGAAATTCCAGCAGTACCATCTAAAAACCATTTTGGGAATGAGCTTGTATTGCTATAAAATTCACCAGAAACATCAAATCCTTCTTCTCCAGTTGAGAGTAGATGATTTGTATCAATAGATTTCAAAAAAGTTGCAATATCTTCAATCCAATCATAGATAATAGTACCTGTTGGATCTGAGGAACGCGCTTCATTAGCAAGTTCCCACATCATTATTGCTGGTTCATCTTTATAAAATCGCCCGGTATAAAAATTTTCCCGATTTAACAAACTCACAATATAATACTTAAACCATCCTCGTATCGTTTCGTTAGTGTAAAAATCATCATGCGTTAAACTATTTGTAATGTAATATCGATATTTTCGCGATCCTAATCCATTAATCCAGATTTGATTTTCAATCTCACCCAAATTCTTAAAGCCAGAGCTTCTTGCAAACCATTCAACATATTTATTCATTCCACCATAATCTTCCCAGTTGTTCACAAGTGGAATTACAAGTTTAATTCCATATTCATTTGCTTTGGCAATAACATAATCCAGGGCTATTAAACCACTTTCGTGAATTTTATCTGGAGCTGAATGTATTACTGCAGGATCGGTTGTGTCATCAGAATCATAAAATCCCCAGGTTCGAATTACATTAACTTTCATTTGTTTTGCATTTTCAAAAATGTCTATTACACTTTGTGTATCACCGTATGCAACCAAATTTTGAAGATAGTAACAATTTATACCGACGGGATAAAAAGGTTTATTGTTCAAAACAAAATTTTTCCCAGATGTTTTTACAAAAGAATTTTCCTGCGAAAAAATTTGCAGTGATAGTAATAAAAGTATACTAAAGATTTTGTATATTTTCATAAAATTTATGCTTTGAAGAGAGATACACCATCAAGAATTTTTGCTTCATTACCATCATGGAGTGCGAACTGGATTTTTCCATATCTTCCCCCACTCCACAAAGAAGCACATCCAAATTCTCCTTTCTTGTTAATTGCATAAAATTTTACATTGTGCTTAAACCTACCTTTTTCGTCTTTTAATCTTCTTTCACGACATCTTTCATTAACTCTTTTACAAGCCAGGAGGCAGGCTTCTTCAGGCGATTTACCCTGTCGCATCCATTCCACTATCATTACAGAACTACAATTTAACAAATTTGCTTCACCTCTTCCAGTTGAGCCGGCAGCTCCGACTTCATTATCAACATACAATCCCGCTCCAATGATTGGAGAATCTCCCACACGACCAGGAATTTTATACGAAAGTCCACTCGTAGTTGTAACTGCAGAGAGGTTCCCGTTTAAATCCAGAGCACTACAATGTATTGTTCCATAATACCTGTAATAATTCCGAATAATTTCACCTATGTCATCATCATCAATGTTATGTGGTGGTAACCAATCGTCTTCTTTGCTCAGGTTTTCTTTCCATTTCAGCCATTCTTCGCGAGCTTCATCTGTAAGCAGATTTTCTTCTTTAAAACCATGTGCTTTTGCAAATTTCAGCGCACCTTCTCCAACAATTAGAACATGGTCTGTTCTTTCCATAACAAGTCGGGCAACCTTTGATGGGTTTTTAATATTTCGTAAAGCTGCAACCGCACCAGCACGATAAGAAGGTCCGTGCATAACAGCTGCATCAAGTTCAACAACACCTTCCTCATTTGGAAGACCACCATATCCAACAGAATTATCATTTGGGTCATTTTCATTTATGTTGACTCCAGCAATTACTGCATCCAGTGCATCGGCACCTGACTTAATCATTTCCATAGCTTTCTCAACAGCCTTAAGTCCATTTGCACTTGCAATTACTACTGGTTTAGAATTCGGACTTCCAATATTTTCGAGTGGAATTTTTGCAAAACCTTTACTAACCACAGCACCCGCACCTGCAAGAGCAGCCGCTTTTATAAAATCACGTCTTTTGAGATGCTTCATAAAAACTCCTCTATTATTTTTTATAATGTAGAAAGAAACTGATTAATTTTCAAGTATAACCTAAATTTTTTCAACTTTATATCCATTTTTAGAAAGATATGTTTTAAGAAGTATTTTAAACATTTTATTATGAGTTGGGTATCGCAAGTGTAATAATTCGTGAACTATTACAAATGCTCTAAATTTTTTTGGCTTATTCAGAAGTTCATATGAAAATGTAAGTCTGCCTTTACTTGAGCAACTTGCCCATTTTTTTTTCATTACCCGAACATGTATCTCCTTTGGCTTAACTCTAATTTTATCACCCCAACTATAAACTTCCCTTTTAAAATCTACAACCGAAATCATCTTTTAGCTTCCCGTAATATATTAATTAATTTTTTAACAATCTCGGTAGTTTTTTCCAGTTCTACATTTCTATTAAGGAGCATTTTATTGAACTCTTTTCTAATCTTTCTTTCATGCTCTTCATTAATTTTCCAGTGGGGATACTCGTCAAATAACTTACCTAAATCGTTTGCAATAATTTCAGCATCCGGTATTTTTTCTTTACTTAAATACCAGTAAATTGCAAACACATCAGACGACATATTTTTCTTTTCCCTTTCGGTCTTAGCACTATCAATATCCTCTACAATCTCAATCAAATTCTTTATAGTTTCTTGTGAATTCTGTTGATTTTTTTTGAATAGTTCAGAAATCTCTTTTGCACGCTCACTTATCGAAAGTAAATAAGGATTATCATTTACACTTTCTGTAACTACCTTATCAATCGATTTCATAAGATTAAATATTATTTCAATATCCGAAACACTATATTCATCTTTCCGATCTCTAATTTTTTTAATCATTCCCTTATTTATCTCATATACAGTTAATCCCGGATTTAGCTTTCCAACTTTGGTATGTTCCTGTACAAGTTTCTCTGTCTTTTTAGTAAATTCTCTTACATCGAGCAATGATGGTTCATAAGCTTCTCTTATTATTCTTAACATTCTCGAAAGTGTATCATAATCATCAATATAAGGACGCAGAAAAGCATCTGGCGACAGGATCTCGTATATATTTGCCAGATCATAATAAAATTTGTAAAATTCCTCCCTCTCAGTTTCATCCTTAAAATGAGTTAGAATTGCTTCAGTAGCTTTATCGGCTTGCAAATTTTTAATTATCGACAAGTATTTCTGTTTTGCAATTTCCATCATCTCTTTGAATTTATCCTTCAGAGTCTCAACATCCTTTACAACTTCCGATATATCCTGTGAATCAAAAGCAAGGGCTTTTTTCAAATTACCAAATATCCCTACAAAATCTAATATAAAACCGCATGGTTTCTTTATTCCTCTTTCATCTTCGTATGGTCTGTTTACACGTGCTATAGCTTGAAGCAATACATGATCTCGCATAGGTTTATCCAGATACATACAATACAAAATTGGTGCATCAAAACCTGTGAGAAGTTTCTCAGTTACAATAAGTATTTTTGGCATCTGGTCGGGCTTCGTGAATGCTTTTCTAATTCTCTTCTCCTCTTCTTCAGAAAGATAATACTTTTTTAATAACTCTTCATCGTTTTGAAACGGACTGTAAATTACTTTTGAATATTCTTCCGGCAGGTGCTTATCCAACTCTTCCTTATATAAAGCGCAGGCTTCTCTATCCACAGCAACAATAAAGGCTTTATAACCAAGTGGCTCCACATAATTTTTATAATGATCGACAATGTAAGCGGTTACTTTTTTTATTCTATCTTGATTCTTTAACATGTTCTTGAGATGCACGGCTTTTTTTAAAACATTGTTTAAGGTTTCTATATCGCTTATACCTTCTGCCTCTTTCAGGTTTAAAAATTCCCTTTCTAATGTTTCGGTATCAGGCAATAACTCATTGGAAGCTAAGGCATAATGCAGTTTAACTGTAGTGCCATCTTCAATAGATTCTGAAATTCCGTATTTATCGAGATAGCCCTTGGGTGGATCGTCTTTGCCGAATATTATAAATGTTCCCGAGCCGTAATTCGTTTTGTCGATAGGTGTGCCTGTAAATCCAATATATGTAGCGTTTGGTAATGCCCCCATAAGATAATTACCCAAATCTCTGCCAGTTGTCCTGTGAGCTTCATCCACAAGTACAAAAACATTATTTCTTGTAATAATATTTGCAGGCATTTTTTCAAACTTATGAATCATAGATACAATTAAGCCTCTTGAATCCCTTTTAAGAAGTTCTTTAAGATGCCTCTTTGATTCTGCTATATGGAGGTATTCAATACCTATTGCTTTAAGATTGGAAAATAACTGTGATTCCAATTCATTTCTATCAACTAACATAATCACGGTAGGATTTTCGAATAATGGATTTTCGATTATTTTTTGTGCTGCTACAATCATCGTATAGGTTTTACCTGAACCCTGTGTATGCCATATTAAACCTCTGTGCTTATCTTTATCTGCAACTCTTTCTACAACTTTATTGATTGCCCGCATCTGGTGAGGCCTTAAAACTACTTTTTGAAGTTCGTCATCTTTTCGGGTAAAGAGAATATAATCTAAAACTGTTCGAACAACTCGCTTCTTATCAAAAAAATCTTTTACCAATTTTTCGAAACTTGTTTCTTTTGCTTCCGCTTTCCAGTTAAACAACAACTTGGTAGAAACATTCCATGTAGCAGAATAATAAAATTGTATTACATCTGTTAATGTATAAACTTGAAGCATGGTCATAGCTTCGGGAGTTTCGTTGTGATAGCGTTTTACCTGATCTAAAGCTTCGGCTATTGCTCCAAGTTTATGAGATGCCTTTGTTTCGACAAAGAAAATGGGAATACCATTTATCAGAAACACTATATCGAACCTGTTGGTGTATCTGCCGTTGGCAAATGTAAATTCGTCGGTAACATGAAAAAGATTTTTCTCTGGATCGCTATCTATTAGTTTTACATTCCTCTCTCTTTTTTCTTTTGTGACATAAACGGTTTTTATACCTTTAAGGTATTCCCAGGCATGGAAGTTTCCTTCAATAGTAGATGGAAGAAGTTCAATTTTTTTGATAAGCTCTTCGATCATCTGGTTATCAATAAAATCGGAATTGAGCTTTAGAATTTGCTTGGTGAAAATTTCTTTTAAGATAAGGCAATTTCTTCCACCTCTTAATTTTTCTGCATCTTCTGGCTTGATATATTCCCAGCCAAGACTTAAAAGTTTTTCTTGATTGTTTTGAACATCATACTTTTCTGATAATCCGCTTACATAATAAATCAATGGGTTTTGGACACTAGATTTTTCGGAACCGAGGGGAGAGTTAATAGAGTTTGGAGGATTTATATGTTTATTTTTCATAATTTTTATCTGATAAATATTTTATAAAACCTGATATCATTTTTGAAATTTCTTCAGATTCGACATAAAGGGAATTAAATTTTTCCTGACTTATATATTTTAAATCTAAGGCTATATATAGTATAGATTGAACTTCAGCAACAGAACCATGTGCAATATATAAAAATCGGCTAAATTCCTTTTTTGTTTTTCTTGCATAACCTTCGGCAATGTTTAACATAATTGATGTAGAAGCTCGTCGTATTTGCTCTTTCAAAGAAAAATCCTTAGCAAACAAACCATTATTTGTAGTAGCATATATTTCTGCCACCAACTGTCTTGCTTTTTTCCAGCATTCAATATCCTCAAACCGCTTAATTTTACTCATAACTCTCAGCTCCCAACTCTCCCAACTCTAATTCTCGCCGTCATTAAATTTTTAAGCAATGAATTAAACAATTCTTTCAATGCTTTTTTTTTCTTCTCTGCGGCTTCAATGGCTTCGTCGATGGTAGAAAGAATTGAGGCAATTCGTTCTTGAACGGGAAGTGGTGGGAGGGGGATGGAATATTTTGAAATTTTTGGTTTGGTTAATTGCGGGATGCTAGATCCTTCAAAATTAATTTTGATGTTTTCATTAATAAATTCTGCTATAAATTTTATTTTGATTTCAAATCTTGGAACTAAAACTAATAGTCTAATAATAGCATTAAATTTTTCAAATCTAGGAACCGCATAACCCAAATGCCCCCTTCCAGTTATAGTAATTGAATTTTCTGGGAATTTATATGTATCGGAAAATCCATAGAGACCATTTTTTTCTTTTGAGTTTGAGAAAATTGGATATTTAAATTTTTCAGTTTTAACGGGATAAAAATTCAATTTAGTGACATCACCTCCAGCATATATATCAAACACCTCCTCCAATCTTACCACCTTCCACTCTTTCGGTATTTTTCCGATTTCGGTATCTTTTAATTCATCAACTCCCAACTCACCAACTCTATTAACTCCATAGGTGAAGAGGTGTTTCATCGTTGATTTTTTCAGCTCTTTGAGTGCTTGAATATATTTTTCTGTTTTTTCCTGTGCCTCCTGCGCTGTGGAAAGCACATAGGCAATTTTTTTCTGCTCGGGGAGAGGGGGGAGGGGGATAAGGATGTTCTCAAAATCACCCTTTTTAAGATTTCTTAATCCAGTAGTCGTTGTACTTGCACTTAATAATTCTTTTTTACCGAATTCTGAAAAATAGTAAAAGCAATATTTCGGAAACACTTTTGAATTAAATCTCAATCTTTGCATAAAGTTAGAAAAAATACATTTTCTATATTCTATCTCTTTTGTAACATATGCACATTTACCTATATGTTCTTTACTACCACTCGATTTAACAAATAAAATATCACCTTCTATAAGCCTGTATCTTTTAAATTGTTCTAGTTTTATTTTTCTTTTTGCAATATCTTTTAATACCCAATTATTTTCTTGAATATTTGTTGAACGCAATACTTCAATCGCTTCGTCTAAAGTAGAATAGTTTTCTCCCCAAATACCACTATCGTTTAGAGCTAGTAAATCTTTTGAAAATACAACCTCCCAGCTTTCGGGTAGTTCGCCGAGTTCGGTTAGTTTGTAATTTTCGATTGGCGAATTGGGATTTTCGATTTTCGAATTGCGATTTTTGGATTTCATTTTTGTTTGTTTTTCATTGTTTTTTAGATGCTACAATGATTGATAAAATTTCGTTTTCTTCTTTATGTAATTTATCTAATATATTTTGTTCAGTCAAATTTAGCTTCATACATAATTCAAGCCAAAATAGAGTTTCAGCTGTCTCTTCCTCAACAATGCTCAACTTATTGATAAAATCTGCTTTTGATCTGGCACGGTTAACAGCTCTATAATTTGCCGCCACAGATGTAGCAGAACAAATAATTTGCCTTTCAATAACAAAAGCTGCAGTATTTTTTGGAAATGCTTCCGTCAATTTAATAACATCTATTGCAAATTGCATCGTCCTATCTTGCAATATTTTTTTATCCATCATCTTCATCCCAAATTCAAAATTCGTAAATGATAAATCGCAATTTCCAAAATCGCAACTCGCAAATCCAAATTCGTAAATCTAAAATTCCAACCCCAACTGTTTCAAAACCTCATTCAGTTTCTTTTCTGCCTGTTCTTGTTCCTCTTTTGCCTCTTTCAGCAATACTACCGCCTCATCAAGTGGCAGGGTGGTGTCTTCCCCATTTGTGGAAACATACCTTGATGGGGAAAGATTATAATCATTTTTGATGACCTCATCCTTTGTGACAACTTTGCTTATGCCTTCTTCTTCTGAAAAATCCTTGTAAATCTGAGCTATTCTCTCTATAGCCACATCTGGTATAAAGTTTTTTGGTCTTCCTTTTTCAAAGAGTTTTGATGCATTGATTAATAGGATTTTCGATTTTCGATTCTCGAATGATGATTTGTTTTTGTTTATAACCAGAATAATCCCGGCAGAAGTCGTGTTATAAAAGAGATTTTCTGGAAGTAAAATAACCGCTTCAACAAAATCATTTTCAACAAATGCTTTTCTGATGTCTCTTTCGCGGTTTGAACCTTCGTTTCCAGAGCCACGCGAAACTGCACCTGTATCCAGAACAACAGCCATTCTTCCTTTATTATTCAAAGAAGCAAACATATGTTGAATCCAGCCCCAATCGGCAGAGCTGTTTGGAGGATATCCAAAGACGAACCTGTTAAATGTGTCTGTTTCGTAAGTTGATTGGTTAAAAATATCCTGGTTCCACATTGGATTTGCAACAACGATATCAAATTTTTGTAATCCACCATCATTAGTCAGGAAAGCAGGTTTATTCATAGTATCGCCGAGTGCAATTTTTGCTTCCATTCTGTGAATAAAAGAGTTCATCCGTGCCATTGCATAGGTACCATGTAAAACTTCCTGTCCGAAAAGCTGAAGTGGTTTTATTTTAGGATCATCACCATATTTTTCTTTAAATCTCAAGAATGTTTTAATAAGCAAACCGCCAGAGCCGAGGCAGGGATCGTAAACAGATTCGCCTTCTTTTGGGTCAACAATTCTTGCCATTAAAATAGCGACTTCTTTTGGGGTGTAGAATTCACCTGCGCTTTGTCCTGAGCCTTCTGCAAATTTTCTAAGCAAATATTCATAAGCTCTTCCCAATATGTCGGGTTCTACATCCTGTAGACCTAATCTATGTTTATTCAGCACATCTATGAGTGCTTTAAGATTATCATCACTTATAATTCTTTGTCCGGCAGCAGTTTCGTTAAAATCTCTGAGGTCTATAACGCCTTGAAGTTCAGGATTTTCTTTGGCGATAGCTTTAACAGCATCTGTAAGATATTCGCCTAAATTGGTGGTTTGTTTGGTTATCTCATTCCAGCGGGCTTTTTTAGGTAAATAAAACCATACAAGTTTGTGGTCTTGCTCAACTAATTTTTCAGCTTTCCTTATGTCGCCATATTCCTGTGCAAGTTTTGTAATTTCGTCTTCAAACACATCCGAAAGTCTTTTTAAAAAAATCAAAGGCAGAATATAATCTTTATATTTTGGGGCATCAATGGGACCTCGTATTTTACAGGCTGCTTCCCAGAGCCAGCTTTCAAGTGTTCTGATATCAAGCATAGATAATTTTTAAATGAATATAGAAATCAATTTTTTCCAGGATGTAAAGCAGTTTAATCATCTTCATGATTGTACAAAATTTCCGTTTCCCTTATTTCACTATGTCGTATCTTTCCGCCTAGATTATTAGTATTTGCAAGTGAGGCTATTACCAGTATGCTCAACAAGAGAATCAGATAATAAAGAAATTTAAAATCTTTCTTAAGATTAATCAAAAATACTATAAGGGAAGAAAAACCGAGCGCTACAGATAGCCAGAGAGAAATTTGAGCAGATTCCTCATGATAATGGATAAAGCTTTTAGCATCAGGTTCAACCTTTAGCAGGATTTCTTCCGCTCCTTCGCCAGAAAAGAAGGCTGGTAAAGTCAACAAGCCAACAATTATAAATACAATCAAAGATAGGTTTATTATTGACCTGTTATTAGAGATCAAACCACTAAATAAAAGCAAAAAAGAAAATATAAATCCATAAAGTGGAATATGATTTACGATTAAATGAAAATGTGCTAGGTTCATATATTATTTTTTCAATTTATATTAACATTTTAATTATAGATTTGTGTTGCAGCACCAACAATATTAATAAAGGATTCCGCTTTCAGGCAGGCGCCACCAACAAGTGCACCATCAATATCGCTCTGGGATAACAGGTCGTATGCATTCTGCGGGTTAACACTTCCACCGTACTGAATTGTTAATCTTTCAGCAACATCCCAGGAATAAAGTTGAGCCACAAGTTTTCGTATAAACTGATGAACTTCGTTTGCCTGTTCTGGAGTTGCATTCTTACCTGTTCCAATTGCCCAAACAGGTTCGTAAGCTATAATTATTTTATCAATTTGAGCTTTGGTTAAACCAGATAGAACTCCTTTTATTTGTGTGGCAACTATATCTTTGGTTACGCCAGATTCTCTTTCTTCAAGTGTTTCGCCTACACAAATTATGGGAATTATATTATATAGTAGAGCTTGCTTCACTTTCAGATTTATGAGCTCATTTGTTTCTGAGAAATATTGTCTTCGTTCTGAATGTCCAAGAATTACATATTCACAGCCAATGCTTTTGAGCATACGTGCAGAAATCTCACCTGTATATGCACCTTCATCTTTATAATACATATTTTGAGCACCGAGTTTAAGAGCAGAACCTTTTATCAGTCCGCTCGCAATTACAAGCGATGTAAAAGGAGGGCAGATTATCACATCAACTTTGTTATTTGATAAGCCATTCAGTCTTTCCTTGATTTCATTCACGAGTGTGACTGTTTCGTGAATATCTTTATTCATTTTCCAGTTACCGGCTATAACTTTTTTTCTCATCATTACCTTTCTATATACTTAATTTTTAATAATGCTTTATATTTTTCAACATTAATTGGAATGTTATGCACAGGATAAGGATCGAGTTGTAATAAAGTGATTATATAATATCTTGCAACCACAGATTCATGTTGTGAGGTATTTTCCCTGTTCACATATCCCTTAATTTTTAAATAATGATATTCATAATCTTCAGTTTCTTTGAAACTCAATTTTAATCTAATTTTAGCTTCACCCTCCCAAACACAAACTACACCAATGGCGCAGCGGGAATCAGCAAGTAAACTATCGAACTCTACACTCAATTCACCATTTGGTAATTTTTTTTCCTGACCAAAATTTAAAGTAAACTCTTCCCCAATTGAGAAGTTTTCATCATTAATAATACTCGATTGGCATCCGAATGTAAAAAAAAATAATATTGGTACAATTAGTTTCATTTACTTGAAATATAATTTCATTAATTGAAATATTCAAATTTTTGCTTATGATGATATATTTTGATAATTTTCAAAAAAAGATGAGAAATGAAGGATAAAAAATATATTTTGGGAGTAGATGGTGGTGGTTCAAAAACCACAGCTATTCTGGTTGCACTTGATGGAAGTGTAGTTGCACAATTGCAAACCGAAGCAACTAATCCACAAAATATTGGTTATGATATTTCAGCTTCGATACTGGTAGGAATAATTCAAGATATTTGTGCAAAAGCAAGTTGCAACATTGCTGAAATTAAGTCGCTGGTATTTGGGATTGCAGGTGTAGGTCGGCAAAAAGATGTTGATGCACTATTAAAAGCGATTGATTTAAATGCACACAAGCAAAAATTACATTTACCGCAGATTCGTATTGAAACCGATGCACGGATTGCACTCGAAGCGGCGTTTGCAAGTGGACCTGGAATTGCTTTAATCTCTGGAACCGGTTCAATTGCTATTGCAAAAAGTGAAGACGGAAAAATTCTACGGCTTGGTGGGTGGGGTAAAATTCTGGGTGATGAAGGTAGCGGCTACGCAATTGCTTTGAACGCTATTAAAGCTGCAATAAAATCTTATGAATCTCGTGGGGATAAAACAAATCTGTTTAATTTAGCTATAGAACATTTTGCATGCGAAGCCTTAGAAGATTTAATTTACAAAATAAAACCAGAAAACACCGAAATTGCATCTTTTGCAGAAAAAGTAATTAAAGCAGCAATGGAGTTCGATCATGTTGCTCATAATATACTTTTCAATCAGGCGAACGAGCTTGCTGAATTAGTAAGAGTACTTGTGAACAAAATTCATCCCAGGAAAAAAATTCCAGTTGCACTTATGGGTGGACTACTTGAAAATGAAAATATTTATTCCAGGATGGTGAAAGAAAGAGTTTCGCGTTCACTACCTCAAGTTGTGATACAAAAACCAAAATTTCCAACTGCATTTGGTGCAGCAATCTTAGGCTTAAACGCTTTTAATTTTTAATTAAAATAAATGTTTATGAAATATCTAATTACACTTACGGTATTTATCTCTATCATAATCAATTTTTCCTGCGCTCCTCAACGAGCAGTAATTACTACACACGAAGAACCAACACCAGAAGAGAAAGCCGATGTAACTGAAATTATTGAAACAAAAACAAACTGGATCGAGAATACATTCGAGAAATTAACACTTGAAGAAAAAATTGGGCAAATGATAATGCCAAGAGCATATGGATATTTTACAAACACTGAAAGCGATGAATATCAAAGAATGTTGAAATTAGTGCAGGAGAAAAAAGTTGGTGGCTTTTGTTTTTTTCAGGGAGATGTTTATGCAACTGCAATTACAATTAATAAACTACAGGAGCAATCAAATATACCACTACTGATTGCTGCAGATTTTGAGAGAGGTGGACCAATGCGTATTCGGCGAATGACACCTTTCCCTGAAGCCATGGCACTTGGAGCATCAAGAAGAGCCGATTTAGCCTACAAGATGGGAGAAATAGTTGCAAAGGAATCGAGAGCAATTGGAATTCATATCAACTTTGCACCTGTAGTAGATGTAAACAACAATCCAGACAATCCAGTCATTAACACGCGCTCTTATGGAGAATCGCCTGAGCTTGTAGCAGAAATTGCCTCAGCATATATGAAAGGAATGCAACAGAACGGCTTAATTGCAACAGCAAAACATTTTCCTGGTCATGGCGATACTGATGTTGATTCGCATTATGATTTGCCAGTTTTAAATGTAACCCGTCCGCGCCTCGATAGTATTGAGCTTTACCCTTTTAAAAAACTAATCGAACAAGGACTGATGGCAATTATGACTGCTCATATTGCTATACCGAGTATAGATAAAAAAAACTTACCTGCATCTTTATCCAAAAACATCACAACAAAAATCCTTAAGGAGGAATTGGGTTTTGAGGGGTTAGTATTTACAGATGCACTTGAGATGAGAGGAGTAACAAAATTATTTAATGTGTCGGATGCTGCTATAGCCGCTGTTGAAGCTGGCGCTGATGTTTTATTACTTCCACCAGACGAATATTCTGCAATTGATGCTTTAGTTGAAGCTGTAAAAAGCGGAAGAATAAGTGAGAACAGAATCAACGAATCAGTAAAAAAAATCCTTGCTTATAAACAATGGTTGAAACTTGATGAAGAGAAACTCATAGATTTGAACAAAATTTCAGATATTGTAAGTACTCCATTTAACTGGCAAGTTGCAAAAGAGATTGCACAGGCAGCTATTACAGTTCCTGTTAATAAATCAGCAATTCCGCTTAGGAATCTAAGAAATTCACTTGTATTGATTATTACAGATACTGAGGATTATAGAACTGATATTAATCGCTCTGGCAATCCCAATCCCAACGAGCGTGCAGGGGATTATTTGCTTTCACAATTACGGGCAAGAGCTTCAAATTTTAAAACAATCAGAATCTCACCCCAAACAACGCAAGCTGAGTTAAACAATATTTTATCACAAAGCAATAATTACAAAAACATAATATGTGCACTTTTCATTAAAATGAGATCTCGCAAAAATCCATTTGGGATATCACAACAGGTAATAGATTTTTTAAATTCACTCACAACATCAAAACCAAAAAATCAAAAAGTGATATTAATATCTTTAGGTAATCCTTATACAACTGGAACAATACCAAATGCCGATGCTATCTTACTTGCATACTCTGATACAGAATTATCAACAGAATCAGCAGTTGAAGTATTATTTGGTGAAATAAAAGCCAGCGGAGTATTACCAGTCAACATTCCCGATTTTACATCTCCTTCACGAAAAATATTATTCACATACGGAACTGGAGCAAGAATACCTAAAACAACGCTGCACGAAGAAAAGCATTTTGCTGAAAGAGGAGTATTTCAGAATATTGATAGTATAATTCTAGATGCAATAAAAGAAAGAGCCTTCCCCGGCTGTCAACTTTTAGTAGTAAAAGATGGTGAAATTGTATTGAACAGGAATTATGGTTCATTAGGTTACTCTAAAAACTTCTCACCTGTTACTGACTCCACAATTTATGATTTAGCATCTCTAACAAAAGTTGTTGGAACCACAAGCGCGATAATGAAATTGGTTGATAGTGGATTAATCTCGCTCGATGATAAAGTTGCCAAATACATACCCGAATTTACAAGTCATGGAAAAGACAAAATAACAATTAAAAATCTGCTTCTGCATAACAGCGGATTACCGGCATATCAAAAATTTTATCTAACATGTAAAACTGCAAAAGAAGTTATAGATTCAATTTATAATTCCAGCTTGATTTATAATGTAGGTGATTCAACTGTTTACAGTGATCTTGGATTTATTGTGCTTGGAAAGTTGATTGAGCAAATTACAGGATTAAGTTTAGATGAATATTTGAAGAGGGAATTTTTTGAGCCACTTGAGATGTATAACACATTATTTAATCCACCAGAAAGTATATTGCACAGAGTTGCACCTACTGAAGAAGATACTTTATGGAGAAAAAAACTTGTTCATGGGACTGTACATGATGAAACAGCCGCACTGCTTAATGGTGTAGCTGGCCATGCAGGACTTTTCTCCAATGCACTTGATCTTGCCAAATTCACACAAATGATTCTATCGGGTGGCTCTTATGCAGATGTAAAATTTTTGAAACCTGAAACTGTAAAACTTTTCACTGAAAGAACCGACAACACACAAAAGCGTGGACTGGGTTGGGACTTTAAATCAACTAATGGTTACAGTTCGGCTGGAAAATTATTCAGTCCAAAATCTTTTGGACATACTGGATTTACAGGTACATCAATTTGGATTGATCCTGAAAGGAATGTTTTTGTAATATTCTTAACTAACAGAGTTCATCCAACTCGTTCAAACAACAAAATTCAAAAAATTAGACCTGCTTTGCACGATGCAATAATGGAAATTTTCAAATAGCAAGATTCCTTATAATTTCGTATATTTGTGTAAATTAATTAAATGTCAAACTAACCTACTAAGAGGATTTTATGGCACTTAAACCATTTAAAAACGAGAAGTATACAGATTTTTCAAGATCCGATACAAGAAGAAAACAGCAGTTAGCTATTGAAAAACTGGAATCAGAATTCGGGAAGGAATATCCAATAATCATCAATGGTCAGAACATTTATACTCAGAACAAATTTAACTCACTAAATCCATCGAACCCATCACAGATTGTTGGAGTATTTCAGAAAGGGACTGCTGAAGAAGCGAACAAAGCGATGGAAGTTGCCGTTTCTAAATTTGAAGAATGGAAGCGCGTGCCTGCAAAGAAACGGGCTGATTATTTATTTAGAGCTGCTAAGATAATGAGAAAGCGTAGATTTGAATTAAACGCAGCAATGATACTTGAAGTTGGTAAAACCTGGCCCGAAGCAGATGCCGACACAGCGGAAGCAATCGACTTCCTGGAATTTTATGCGCGCGAAATGCTACGATATGCAAGCAAACAACCTGTTGTCCAATACAAAGGTGAGATTGATGAGTTAGTTTATATTCCACTTGGCGTAGGTGTAGTTATTCCACCTTGGAACTTTCCGCTTGCAATTCTTACCGGTATGACAAGCGCAGCTGTGGTAACAGGTAATACAGTTGTATTAAAACCATCCAGCGATTCTCCGCTAATTGCTTATAAATTTATGGAAGTTATGAACGAAGCTGGTTTACCTGCTGGTGTAATAAATTTCGTGACAGGACCTGGAGCTGCTGTTGGAGATACATTAGTTATGCATCCTAAAACTCGTTTCATTTCATTTACTGGTTCTAAGGAAGTCGGAATTCACATTTATGAAGAAGCTGCTAAAGTCCGCCCAGGTCAAATTTGGCTTAAGCGTGTAGTTGCTGAGATGGGAGGTAAAGATTCAATTATTGTTGATGAAACTGCAGACCTTGATGATGCGGCTGCTGGAATTATTGTATCAGCATTTGGTTTTCAAGGACAAAAATGCTCGGCTTGCTCAAGGGCTATCATAGTCAAAGATGTTTATGATAAAATGATTGAGCTTTTAAAATCAAGAGCAGAAACTATAACAGTGGGTCCATCAAAAATCCAAACAAATTATATGGGACCTGTTATAAATAAAGGTTCACTTGAAAAGATGTTAGAATATATCCAAATTGGAATTAAAGAAGGTGGAAAACTTATTACAGGTGGAAATACAATTGAAGGGGAAGGTTTCTTCTTAAAACCCACCATCATTGCTGATGTAGATCCAAAAGCAACTATAGCTCAAGAAGAAATTTTTGGTCCTGTGCTTGCAGTGATAAAAGCTGAAAATTTCAACCACGCTCTGGAAATAGCAAATAATACTGAATATGGATTGACCGGTGCAGTATATTCACACGATCGTAAAAGATTAGAGCTTGCAAAAGAGGAGTTCTTTGTTGGTAATTTATATCTAAATCGTAAATGTACTGGTGCTCTTGTAGGAGTTCATCCATTTGGTGGTTTTAATATGTCGGGTACAGACTCAAAAGCTGGCGGAAGGGATTACTTATTGCTTTTCCTTCAAGCAAAATCAATTGCAGAGAAAAAAATCCAGCTTAGAAAAAGGAAAAAGAGATAATTGATTTCTGAGAAAAGTGGGCAACAAATTTTTTGTTGCCCCTTTTTTTTATTCTGAAATTCTTGCTTTTGCTCTTTTTACATACGGACTTGCTGGAAATTTATCGAGAAATTTTTTGTACTCCTTAATTGCTTCTTTTTTATTTCCCATCTCCCAGTAAGAGTTTGCAATCATTATGGCAGCATCGTCTTTTTTCTCTGAAATTTTATAATTAAAAACTTTTTCAAAACTTGATATCGCACTTTGGTAATCCTTCATACCGAAGTATGATTCCCCTATCCAATAATGACAATTATCGGCGAGATCTTCCCGTATACCAGAATTTATTAAATTTTCCAGTTTCTTTATAGCTTCAGAATATTTTCTCTGCTTAAAAAGTGTAAGAGCGGTTTGGTATTCAATATCGAAACTTGTTATAATTTCTTTTGGCGGTGGAGGGGGAACTGTTTCTGTTGCAGTTCTGAATTTGGATCTTTCCTCATCCAGGAGTGTTTCGAGTTGTGCTGTTTTGGCAGTTAAGTTACGATTTTCTTGCTCAAGTCGACTCAATTGTTGTTTCAGCTGTGAGTTTTCATTTGAAAGAGCGTCTAATTTCTCTCGAGCTGCTTGCAATTCTGAAGCAATTGCATCTTTTTCAGCAGTTGCCTTTGATGAACCACAACCCAAAAATCCAAATGATGCAACAACTACAATCATCATTAACACCGCAAATAGTCGTCTCATAAAACCTCCTTATTGACTTCGTTTTTGTTAATAAATATGTTAATTTACCTGTTAATTTAGAAAAGTATCTTCAGAAAGTCAAATTTTAAAATCCTTTAGTGGAAAAATAAATATAAAAAATGGGGTTCGTTTCTAATTTCTCATTCCAACTATTGCAACTGCTCGCGATGAATTATATCCTACTGCCATTACTATATTACCCTTTATTGAAACTCCGTAATAACTACCTGATGGTAAGGCAGTTGAATTATAAAAATTTTCCCAACTGTATCCATTGTAATGTACTACCTCTCCATATGCACCAACAACAACCACATCATTGACACCATTCCCTCTTATCGCTTTAGAATAATAACTAGTTACTACTCCGCTTGGATATAATATCCAGGGTTTATTGTCATACAAATTTTTCTTTCTATATATACCTGCACCTACACTATAATATATCTTATTCGGTACAAACCAGATACCTTGTAAACTCCATATTAATTCATCATCTTGAACACGGGTTATTTTTGCTCCCTCTACTTTTAAAACCATTTTGCCCTTGTTAAGATAAGTATGTGAAGCTACGGCTAAAATTTCATACTTGCCCGTTTTGGAATTTATTGAACCCCATACATCGTTAATCGGTAATTCCGTCCCGCTCTCCAACCGCCGCCAAGTCGTGCCATCATAAAAATAAATAGCACCATTATCACCAACTAAATACATTTGATTATTACTTATCCCCCATATCTTATTTACTCTGCCATTCCAAGATAGGTCAGTCATAAAAAATGCTTTTTCTTGCCAGCTTGTTCCATCCCATTTTAATAAATTCGCAGATGATGCAACATAAATATTATTAGGTGAAAATGCCCAAACAGCTTTTAGTTTGCCAGGCCAAACAGTTGGGTTTCCAAAATCTCTATACGAAACTTTTAATAAATGCCATTGCTTTCCGTCCCATTTAGCTACATTATACGGAGTAGTCTCAAACTGTCCCGTTGAATCTCTTTTATATATCTCCCCCACCGCATATGCAAGTGTATCATTTATTATCGCTACATCTAAAAGCCTATTGATACCCTCATCTCCAAAATATGTTATCTCCCAGCTAAATTCATGACTCGTTGTGTCCATCGTCGTTACTCTTAACTCCGAACTCGAGTCTACTTCCAAACCTCCATCTAAACGATACGCTCTGTATCTATATTCACGCCTTGGTAAAAGTCCTTCA
>CALCJK010000022.1 GCA_937967455.1 uncultured bacterium
TTTCCAAAATTTCCAGTTGAATTATAAGCTTTCAACGACAAGCCTTTTACAGTTAAATCACTTTGAGCAACAGTCCTATATTTCATTGAATCTACCGGCACATACTTTATTAAAATGTAATCCGATGTGCCATTTTTCATAAAAATACAATATCTCTTCCAGAGTTAATTCCAAAACTTGAACCAACTACCTGAGGTGAACCTCCACCCGTCATTGCTAATCCAGCATCTTCATCATTTGCAGGTCCGTTATAATGATTCTCATATTCAAGCTCTCCATTCGACTGACTTAATCTGAGTATTAATAAATCGTAATAAGACCCGAAAGAAATTGTTTTACCTGTTATATAAACTCGGCTATTTGCATGTAAGGCAATATGCGTTGGAACATCATTACCATTTGTTGCTCCGTTGTAAATATTTGTCCATACAGTATCGCCAGTCAGTGCATTTACGCGTAATGTCCAGATATCTGTATTTATCCCAACTGTTTTTGTACCGGTCAAATATAACTCATCAGAATCTTTCCATATCATCGCACGCAAAACCTCATTACTTTGAGAATCGTAGCTACGAGACCAAACAACATCACCAGTTCTTGAGTTATATTTAATAACAAGATAATCGTTATCTGTGCCCCTAGTTACACCACCAACATAGCAATAATTATAACCTTCCAACTTTAAATAGACTGGGTAATCATTTCCATTTCCAGAACCATTAAAAACTCTTGACCATACTAGTGCTCCAGAACTATTATATTTGAGAGTAATAATATCAAGTCCACTCGCAGAATTATAAGTTGATCCTGTTACATAAACATTCATAGAGTCATCTACATCAATTGAATATGGTTTATCATCTCCGGTTCCTGAATATTTAACAGCCCATAGTTGTGTACCTGTTTTACTATACTTAATTATAACAATGTCAATTCCTGCTCCGGCAGTAGTACCTGCCACATATACATTCTCTGCGCTATCCACGACAACTTTTACACCTTTATCTTCACCTGATCCACTTCCGTTATATCTATTAATCCATTGAATTATGCCATCTTGATTATACTTAATTGTTGCAATGTCAATTCCTGTTCCAACTCCTTGACTCCATCCAGTAACTATTTTAATATAAACTTTTCTATTTATAAAATCAATACTCCAAAATGAGATTCCAAATATCTGCACATCTTATTTAATTTCAATATATTATTAAAATTGTTGTTTGTTTATCTCTTAAAATTATTAGTCCAGATTGTATCAGCAAAATATTTAAAATTCTATAATTTAGATTCCCTGCCAGGGATTTTTTTGCTTATTTCAGGATAGAGTTTTTCAAAGCATTCCGGGCATAGCCCATGGCTAAAGGTAGCATCAGAGTGAGCTTGAATATAGGATTCAACTTGTGTCCAGAATCCTTTATCGTCTCTTATCTTTTTACAATTTGCACAAATTGGTATAAGTCCACGAAGAGTTTTAACTTCATTTAGTGTTTTTTGTAATTCGCTAATTAATCTTTCTCTTTCTTCCTCTGCAAGTTTTTGATTTGTAATATCGTGTGCAATTCCAACAATACCAATTACTCTTTCTAGATCATTTTTAATTGGTATTTTACTTGTTTGATGCCAACGAATTTCTCCCGTATCTTTGTGAAGTGCTTGCTCAATCACATTTAAAATTGGTTCTCCGGTTTTTACTATCAGCATTTCATCATCGTGATATTTTTTAGCTAAATCAGGTGGATTAAAATCGAAAGTTGTTTTACCTAAAACTTCTTCTTGATTTTTTGCACCAATAGATTTTAAATGTGCAATATTATCTAATATATATTTACCATCAACATCTTTGAAGAATATCATATCTGGTAGATTATCAATTAAAGTTCTTAATTGATTTCGCTCTTTTTTCAACATCTCCTCAAATTCCTTACGTTCAGTAATATCACTGCTAATACACACCAATCCTGTAACTGAACCCTTTTCATTTTTAATTGGAATTTTGGTGGTTAAATGCCACCGCATTTTATTAATATTTCTGTGGTAGGCAATTTCTTCTTTGCATATCAAAGGTTCACCACTCATCACAATCTTCTTTTCATCTTCACTGTACTGTTTGGCTAAATCAGGTGGATTAAAGTCGAAAGTTGTTTTACCTAAAACTTCCTGTTCGCTTTTTGCTCCAAGTGAAGAGTAATGTGCAAAATTGCTTAAAATATACCGACCCTCTGCATCTTTAAAGTATATTAGATCGGGCAGGTTATCAATTAAAATTCGAAGGTAATTTTGTTCTGTCTTAAACAATAAAACCTTACTTTATCTTTTATACATCATCAAATTTAATTATTTCTCTAATAAATCCAAAAATTTTCTTTTTACTTGAATATTAAATTTTAGTAAATAATTATTTAAAGTTCAATACTTCCCTTACCTTTCTTAAAATCTCTCCTAATGAATACGGTTTGGAAATAAAATCTTTCACACCATCTGTAAACAGCTGAGATTTAAGTGTTGGTTCAATATAACCACTGGCAATAATTACTTTTACAGAAGGATTAATTTTTTTAATCTGGTAAAACACATCTTTGCCATCAAGTTTAGGAAGTCCCATATCAGTAATAACAAGCTCAACTTTGCTGGCATTTTGCTTGTACATTTCTACACCTTCTTCTCCATTCTCAGCTGACAGAACATTGTAACCTTTTGCACAAAGCAATTCAGTAAGCATCTGTTTTAAATAAAGTTCATCTTCTATTATTAATATAGTTTCAGTTCCACCTTTCAGGTCTTCACCATTTAAAACCGCCGTACCTATTTTTGATTGATATTGTTCAACAGATGGTAGATATATATAAAATGTTGCACCCTGTCCGGGTTCACTCTCTACCCTTATAAAACCTTTGTGAGCCGAGACGATGCCATGCACAACTGAAAGCCCTAAACCTGTTCCCTGCCCTTTTGATTTTGTAGTAAAAAATGGTTCAAAAATTCTCTTCTTAATTTCCTCACTCATTCCAATTCCTGTATCAGAAACTATTATAGCAACATATTTTGAATCCTCAACTTGGCTGAAGTATTCTTTTAATTTGCCATAGCTCATAAGTTCTGTTGTGATTGTTATTTTCCCACCATTAGGCATAGCATCGCGTGCGTTTACACATAAGTTCAATAGTACCTGATGAATTTGAGTAATATCAGCAAGAACAGGTGGCAAATTCGGTTTCAAATTTAAGTTTACTTCTATAATTTTAGGGAATGTTTCTTTAATCATTTTACCAATTTCTTTGATGAGAGTATTAATCTCAAGTGGCTGTAAGGAGATTTCTGTTTTTCTTGCAAATGTTAACATTTGTTTTACAAGGTTAGCACCTCTTTCGGTGGCAAGTGTAATTGCATCCACAGATTGAGAAATTTTTTCTGGATTCTTTGAGGACAATCTTAGCAAGGAAGCATGACCAAGTATAATTGCAAGAATATTATTAAAATCGTGTGCAATACCACTGGCAAGTGTACCCAAACTCTCCAATTTTTGAGCTTGTTGCAACATATTCTCCAATGATTGTCTTTTTGTATCATCAAACAGATAACCCTGCATTTGAATTAACCTGTCATCTTCATCGAATATTCCTATAACATTTGCAACAATGTAAAGCGGGGTGCCGTCTATTTTTCTCATTTTCAATTCGTAATATTCAATCTTTCTTTCTCTTTGTAAACGAGACAATAATCTGATTCTATCATCAGGTGAGTCGTACAGGACACTAGTATCGACAGCCATTGCTTCTTCAATACTGGAGAATCCAAAAATTTTAAGAAATGCTGGATTACAGGCAACAATTTTACCTTCAACAGTGCTTATATAGTCGCCAGTTAAATCATTCATAAAAAACTGTTCATATTTTTCAAGTGATTTTTGAAGTTCCAACTCTGTTTTTTTACGCTCTGTAATATCTACAGCCGTACCTATAGCAGCAGGTTGGCCAAACCAGTCGATTGTTCCGGCTGAATAATCAATCCAGCGTACAGTTCCATCTTTACGAACTATTTTAATCTCATAACGGTCAGGGATATTTTGTGCTCCAAGTTGTCTTGATAACCCACGTTCACGAACCAGTTCACGATAATCTGGATGAGCAACATCCCAGAAATACATTGTAAACAGTTCTTCGGCAGTATACCCGGTAAATTTTTCAGCAGCTTTATTTACATAAACAAAACGCTCACCTTGATATATAACAATAGCAGTTGTTGTAGTATCAGCGAGGCGGCGGAACCATTGTTCACGCTCTTTAATTGCTTGCTCTGATTTTATCCTATCTGTGATATCTTCGAATGAGGCGACCATTCCATCAAATTCACCAAGTTCATCAAAAACTGGTGCAGCATTAATCGAAAGTAATATTCTGTTGCCATCAGGCCGATTAATGGCATGTCGAATATCTGTAAATGCCTTTAACTCTTTTTTAACCTTACTAAAAGGAAGTTCTTCATCTGGAAACTTATCCCCATCAAAATCAGAAATTTTAAATTCTGGAGAATTGTATTTTTGTCCTATTATTTTGCTTTTTGTAAGCCTTAAAATTTCTTCTGCTCGAGTATTTGTATATATAATATTTCCATTTTTATCAACTCTTGCAATACCAACAGGACTTGTTTGTGCGATAATTTGAACAAAATCTTTTTCTCTCTGTAATTCTCTTTCTTGCCATTTTCGCTCTGTAATATCTTGCTTAACAGCTATAAAATGTGTGATTTTCCCTTGCCCATCTTTTACAGGAGTAATTGTCATTTCTTCATCATACAGGGAACCATCTTTTCGACGGTTTATAAGTTCACCATGCCAAACTTTACCAGAAAGTATGGTATTCCAAAAATTTTCATAAAATCGCTTGTCTTGTTTACCCGATTTAACGAGATCTCGAGGATTACGACCAAAAACTTCATCAGGGACCTTATAACCTGTGAGGCGCGTAAAAGCTGCATTAGCCCACACAATAAAACCTTCACGATTAGCAATCACAATTGCATTAGCTGATGCCTCTAATGCTGCGGTCTGTAAGTAAAGTTTTGCTTCAAATAATTTTTTTTCAGTTATATCAGTAATAAATCCTTCAAGATGATCAATAGATCCATCTTGTGAATAAATTGCTACACCTTTTTCCCAAACATATTTTATATTACCATTTTTTGTTACTATTCGGTACTCTATTTCATAGGGGGTTTTATTTTCACAAGCCCTTTGTACTGAAGACCAGACAAAATCTCTATCTTCTGGTAAAATTAAATTTTTATAAGAGACAACCGAATTATCTATAAGTTCCTCAGGTAAATATCCTGTCAATTCAAAACATCCATTACTAACGAATTTCATTGTCCAATTTTGATCATTCAAAGAATGATATACCATTCCTTTCAGATTGCTAATAAGTGTTGAAAGTTGCCTCTGCTTCTCATTTATTAATTCTTCATTCAATTTTCGTTCAGTAATGTCGGTTATTGTACCTATGTATCCAACAATTTTGTTTTCGGCATCCATTTCGGGAGTTGCTCTACCAATTACCCATCTAATTGTCCCATCCGAGCGCAATAATCGATATTCGGCAAATGATGGCACACCAGATTTGAGATCTTTTCCCCAACCTTCTATTAGCAATTCTCTATCCTCCGGATGAACTGTCTTTAACCAGCCATATCCGAGTGCCTCCTGGTAAGTTAATCCACATATCTCACACCATTTTTCGTTTACATAAGTTGTAGATCCATTCGCATCGGTGTAGAATACTCCAACTGGAGAAATATCTGTTAAGTTTTTATACCTGTATAAACTTTTGGCTAAAGCTTTTTCAGCATTTCTTTGTTCAGTTATATCCAGCATCGACACAACGCTCTGTTCGGTACCTGGTATCATATTTACGAATAATATTACATCCCTTATTCCAGCGTTTTTATGAATTAACTTTACTTCATATTTATTCGGAACTTTATCAGGGTCACTTCTACGCAAATCGTGATAATATTGCATTAATCGTAGGCTCTCTGGCGATGCATAATTTGTCCATAGAGTTCCAATTAACTCAGATGGTTTGTAGCCGGTTATTGGAAAGCATTCATTGTTAGCAAGTAAAATTACATTATTGGCATCAACAATTAGTGTGGCTGTTCCTGTAGCTTGAAATATTGCTTCGTAACGAGCTTCACTACTTTGTTTTAACTTGATAACATTTTCTCGTAATTTGAATAGTATTTTTAATTTAGACTCAAGCTCCAATTTGGTAAAAGGTTTTTTCAGATAATCATCAAAACCTGCAGAAAGCCAAGGCTCAATTTTATTAGTTTTCTCAAGTACAACAACTACAGGTAAGAAAATCTCTTGTTGATTCTTAAAATCTATAATTTGTCTACCAAAATTACGAGCGTAATAAGTATCTATGAGTATCAGGTCTGCAAATTTGTAATTATCCTCAAGTAATGTTATTATTTCAAAGCCTTCAAGAGCTCTTATAATCAAGTCTTTATCATTTAGATTTTTCAATCCTACTACAATTTTAGCATTTTTAGCAACCATTGCTAATATCCTTTTTCTCTATTCACTCAAATTTGCTTTTCAGGCAATCCTGATAATATGTTTTAAATTAGTATTATTTATTTCTCAATATCTCTTTAATTTCACTTAGTAGTTCTGCTTCTTTTGATAGTTTTGGTGGAGCTTCTGGTGGCTTTTCTTCGGCTCGCTTTAACTTGTTCATTCCTTTAACAACCATGAACATACAAAAGGCAACAATTAAAAAATCAATTACTGTGTTGATGAATGCCCCATAACGAATCACAACAGCGCTAGCACCTTCTGCAGCAGACTTCAAAGTTATGGATAGATAACTGAAATCGACACCCCCAAGGAGTAAACCAATTGGTGGCATTAAAACATCGTTTACAAGTGAACTAATTATTTTTCCAAATGCAGCTCCGATTATAATACCAATTGCCATATCTATAGCATTTCCCCGCATTGCAAATGATTTGAATTCTTTAAAAATTGACATTGTAATTATTCCTTCTTTTTTTAATTTAAAATTATTTTAAAAAACAAAGTATTTATTGATAATATTCCTGCATTATTTCAAAAGATACTCACTCACAAACATTACAGTGGAATAGAATTGGAAATCAGCGTTCTTTTTCTTAATAAAGCCGTGACCTTCATCTTTTGCGAGAAGGTACCAGACTGGAATTTTGTTCTTTTTTAATACTTCAACCATTTGTTCGGCTTCACTGGCTGGAACTCGTGGATCATTTTTGCCTTGAACAATAAACATAGGTTTAGTGATTTTATGTGCGTTATTAAGAGGTGCAATTTTGTTTAGAAATTCTCGCATTTCAGGATCTCGTTCGTCCCCATATTCAACCCTTCTCAAATCTCTTCTGTAACTTTCTGTGTTCTCAAGAAAAGTAACAAGGTTAGAAATTCCAACAACATCAACTGCACATCTAATTTTCTCTGGATAATATGTTGCAACAGCAAGTGTCATATGCCCACCATAACTTCCACCAGTAACCATAATTCGATCTGAATCAAGATTTGGTTGAGCTTTTATCCATTCCAGCAATGCATTAATGTCTTTATATGAATCTTCTCTTAAATATCCGTTATCGAGTTTTAGAAAAGTTTTTCCATAACCTGATGAACCACGAATATTTGGAAATATCATTGCAATACCCAGCTCATTCAGGTAATAATTATTTCGACCCAAGAATGTTGGACGAAATTGAGATTCCGGTCCACCATGAATGTTAATTATAACTGGCCTTTTGCCGGTGAACTTATCTGGTGGCATATATAAAAATCCTGAAATTGTTCTTTCATCAAAAGATTTCCATTTTATTAATTCAGGCAAAGCAAAATTCTTTACATTCAAACCACCAGTCTCACTTTCAGTCCATCTTTCAAGTTTCCCAGTTTTCACCTCAAGTGTATAAACATCTGTTGCCGAACGAGCTGAACTCATGCTAAAACCAATATATTTCCCGTCGTTGTGCCATTTTAAACCGTAAATTACACCAATTGGTATGTTATCGAATTTCTTTATCTTGCCCGAAGCAATATTTAAAATTTGTATTATACTTATTCCGTCCTCGTTCGTTGTAAAAACTATCGACTTACCATCAGGTGATAAATCAAAATCTTCAACATCCCAGTTGATATTGCTGGTAAAAAATTTATAATTTTTGGTTTGAAAATCGTAATATGCTAATCTTAAAAATTCTGAATTTAAATCTGTTGTGAGAAAAATTCCTTTATCATCTTTACTGAATTGCGCATTCATATATGCTACTTTTTCTTGAGCAGGTTCTGTTATTAGATTTTTTTCACCAGTTTGAATGTTCAGTAAATACAAATAGCTTTCGTTTATGGAAATGCCATTTTTAATTAAAAGGAATTTTCCATCATTAGAAAAATCGATTGGTTCCCATCCGCCACCTTCAACTTCTAATATTAATTTATCCGTTGCTGGATTTTGAGGATCCACAATATAAATATCAGTATCTTTTCCGTTTCTTCGAGTTGAAGTATATGCCATATACTTTCCATCTTTTGAAAAAGGTCCAAGCGTATTTTTTGACTTTCCATCAGTTAGCAGGGTAATGTTACCAGTCTGCAAATCAAATCTATAATTTTGAAACCACTCGCCGCCACCAATATCTTTTGAGAAGACAAAGTAATCAGGAATTTTGGGATTGAAGATTGACCCACCAATTCTTTCGCTCATAAATGTTAACTGAGTTCTTGCGCCACCTGGAATTTTAACAATATGCACTTGTGGAGTTTCAGCAAAGCGGGTTAGAATTAAAACTTCCCTTTTTTGTGGATGCCAGGATTGGAAAACAGCTGAACGAAATTCTGTATATCTACCAACTTGCTCCACTATAGATAGAGGAATGGGAGGAATTCCATCCAATACTAAATTTTCTGGTGGTGTTAAATAATTGTTTTGTTGAGAAAAGGCAAGGTTAAAAATAATTATAATTGTAATTAAAATGACATAGGCAAGCTTCTTCATATATTACCCTTTTTTGTTAAAGATAAATTTAAAAAGGAAATTTTCAAAATTGATTTTACAAATATGAGCCATTTTATTCATTTTACACATTTGTTAATCCATTAAGAATTGGCTATATTTTTAATAACTTAACAAGTATTATGACAGAATATGGCAACGAGAATATTTATTACTTTAATATTCCTACTCCCTGCTTGTTCAAATAATTTTGATGACAAACTTTTTTTAACCGGCACAATCGAAGCTATCGAAGTAAATGTAAGCTCCAAAGTTACTGGTGAAGTAACCTTAATTAAAGTAGATGAGGGAGATAAAGTTTCGGTTGGAGACACTCTTGCATTAATTGATCCATCCGAATATATTTTGCAGTATCAACAAGCATTAGCAGCTGAGAAAGTTGCAGAAGCTCAATACCTTTTATTATTCCGTGGTTCAAGAAAAGAAGACATTAAACAAGCAGAGGAAAATTTAAAACAAGCTGAAGCAAGTTATAAAAATGCTAAAGACGATTATGAGAGAATACAAAATTTGTTTTCAACCGGAAGTGTTAGCTCAAAGCAATTTGACGATGCAAGGACTAGATATGAAATCGCTGAAGCACAGTTAAATTCAGCAAGGCAGGTAATGGAAAAATTGAAAACTGGTGCACGACAGGAAGAAATTGATGCAGCAAAGGCAAGATTCGAGCAAGCCACCGCTCAAACGAAATTAATACAAAAAAAGATATCGGATTGCACAATACTATCTCCAATTTCTGGCTATATCACAAAAAGAATTCTTGAAAAAGGAGAGTTAGTTAATTACGGAACACCAATTGTTAGAATTTCAAATCTGGACGAGCTTTATGTTATGGTTTATCTGCCGGAAACAAACTTACCAAAAATTAAATTAGGCAACCCAGCAGAAATAAAAGTTGATGCATTTCCTGACAGGAAATTTTCTGGTAATGTTGTTTATATTTCACCTGAAGCAGAATTTACACCCAAAAACATTCAAACTAAAGAAGAGCGTGTTAAGCTGGTTTTTGGAGTTAAAATAAAAATTCCAAATGAAGATCATTTGCTAAAAGTCGGGTTACCCGCAGATGTAGTCATACAAACAAGATAAGATATGAACAACATTGCTATCGATGCAGAGAATTTAACTAAAAAATTTTCTGATATAATTGCACTTGACAATCTCACATTGCAAGTCAGTAAAGGGGAGATATTCAGTCTGGTTGGTCCAGACGGCGCTGGTAAATCTACTTTCATAAGAATTTGTTGCGGTATTCTGCCACAAACATCCGGGGACATAAAAATATTTGATCTTAAGTGGAGTTTAAATAGAAAAGAAATTAAAAACAAAATTGGATATCTTTCACAGCGATTCAGTTTATATGGAGATCTAACTGTGGATGAAAACATAAATTTTTTTGCAGAGATTCACAATAAAAAAAATTATCAAAAAGCAAAAGAGGAGCTACTTGAATTCACTCACCTGACTAAGTTCAGGGACACTTTTGCAGAATATCTTTCCGGAGGAATGAAACAAAAACTTGCACTTGCTTGTTGTCTGATTCATAACCCACAACTCTTACTTTTAGATGAACCCACCGTAGGTGTAGATCCTGTTTCCAGAAGAGAATTCTGGAAAATTTTATCTGAGTTATTAAAAACGGGTATGACAATTTTAATGGCAACTCCATATCTGGATGAAGCAGAAAGATGTAACCGTGTAGCTTTGATAGATAAAGGTAAAATTCTCGTATGTGATATACCACAAAAAATTAAACAATATATAAAAGACAGACTTTACGAAGTAATCTCTTCAAATATTAGATCCCTTTATTATGCTCTATTAGCCGAAAAAGATATTATTAATGTGCAAATGTTCGGGGATAGATTACATATAACAACAAATCAAGAGGTTGACTCTGATATACTTATAAATATTTTGAGCAAATATCAAGTAAGCATACTAAGTGTTCGCGAGATTGTTCCCTCAATGGAAGATGTATTTATAGCAATGACAAAAAAACAAACTAATGGAAAATAATATTTCAATAGAAGTTAAAAACCTTAAAAAGGTTTTTGGAAAATTCACTGCAGTGGACGATATCAGTTTTGAGGTTTACCCTGGTGAAATTTTTGGTTTCCTCGGTCCAAATGGTGCAGGCAAATCAACAACTATCAAAATGCTATGCGCTTTAATAAAACCAACCTCAGGAACTGCTACAGTGGCAGGATACAATGTAAAAAATCAGGCTTTCGATGTCAGGAAAAGCATTGGTTATATGTCTCAAAAATTTTCACTTTACGAAGATTTAACTGTTGAAGAAAACCTCAGATTTTTTGCTGGTGTTTATGAATTAAAAACTGATCAATTTTTAAAACGGCAGAAGGAAATATCTGAACTTATAGGGCTTGTAGGAATTGAAAAAAGGTTAGCTAAAGAGTTACCATTTGGCTGGAAACAACGGCTCGCTCTTGCCTGTGCAATAATCCACCAACCTAAAATCTTGTTTCTGGATGAACCAACAGCAGGCGTAGATCCAATTTCAAGAAGAAATTTCTGGGATCTAATATATAACCTTGCTGAAAATGGAACAACACTCTTCGTTACAACCCACTACCTCGATGAAGCAGAATATTGCAATCGAATTGCTTTGATATATAATGGAAAAATTAAAGCCTTGGGTACACCAAGTGAATTAAAAAGCATGCTTAATATGCTCGAAATCTATGAGATCACATGCAACAAACCTATAGAAGCAATGGCATTATTACAAAATGAAAGCTGGATTTACGAAACCTCAATTTTTGGTAATACAATACACACGAGTATCTATAAAACAGAAAATGGAATCGATAAAATAAATAAATTTTTAAACACACATTCAATTGATGTTATAAGCGTTAAGCGTATTGTTCCATCACTTGAAGATGTTTTTATCCACTTTACAAGAGCTGAGGTTGAAACTTAAATTATGCATTTAAAACTTAAACCGATTATTAATAAAGAGTTAAAACAGATTAGAAGAGACATTAGAACATTAGCAATAATGTTACTTGCACCTGCCTTTTTATTGATAATGGTCGGTTATGCACTGAACTTTGATGTAAAACATATTAAGATAATATTTTACGATGAAGATAAAACACAGGAAAGTTCAAATTTTATAAAGTACTTTTCACACACAGAATATTTCATAGTTTATAAAGAAATACATCAGTTAATTGATGCTGATAAATATTTAGAAAAAGGAGAAGCACTCGCAGTTATTTCCATAGATAGGAATTTCTCTAAAAATTTACTTTCTGGTAAAGAAGCCACCATCCAGATAATAATTGATGGTGCAAATGCTAATACAGCATCAAATGCGTTGGGATACATAAGCGCGGCTATACAAAGCTATTCAACAAAAATATTAACTCAGGCAATTTTAAAACAGGGAACAAATTTCAAAATCCCAATCGAAATGAGAAATAGATTCTGGTATAATCCAGATCTGAAAAGCTCGAGATATTTAATACCTGGACTTTTTGGAATGATTCTTATGATCGTTGGAGTTGTATCCACAAGTATGTCGATTGTACGCGAAAAGGAACAGGGTACAATAGAACAAATAGTTGTATCCCCATTGCGATCTTACGAGTTAATAATTGGCAAAAGCTTACCTTATCTGGCAATATCCTTAATTGCATCAACGCTGGTATTGATAATGAGCGCAATTTTATTCGATGTTAAAGTACAGGGTAGTATTCTATTATTTTATTTTGCAACTTTTTTATTTTTATTGGGTGCACTTGGACAGGGATTGTTAATATCTTCGATTGCAGAAACTCAGGCAATTGCCTTTTTAATATCTGTACTTTCTTCACTTCTCCCAACTTTTATCTTATCAGGTTTTATATTCCCAATTAAAAACATGCCTATCTGGCTTCAGGTTATCACACATATTGTCCCTGCAAAATATTATCTTGTGGCACTTCGAGGAATAATGATAAAAGGGACCGGTATTGAAGCTTTCTGGGAACAATTACTGTTTTTAAGCTTATTTTGTGGGCTTACTCTTGGTATTAGTATTATTAAAATGAGGAAGGAGTTGGAAAAGTGAAAATTATTTTTAATCTGGTTATTAAAGAATTTATCCAAATAAGAAGAGACAAAAGAATACTACCAATAATTTTCATTTTACCAATATTACAAATAATAATTCTCGGTTATGCAGCAACTCTTGATATTAAAAATATCGGTCTTGTGGTTGTTGATAAAGATAATACAAACATCTCTCGAGAATTTATAAAACAATTTACAAATTCAAATTACTTTAACTTGATTGGATATATTGAAACTGAAAAAGAAATTGACTACTATCTAGACAGAGGAGTTGCTACGCTTGCATTGGTGATTCCAAAAAATTTTACATCAAATATTCTTACTGGCAGACAAACTCAATTAGGAATATTTGCCGATGGTGCAGATGCAAACACAGCAAATATTAGTATTGCTTATACATCGCAAATTATTGCCAAGTATTCCAAAAATATTTTAATTACAAAAATACAGAATTTTCCAATTCGTGCACCAAGAATTTCTGCTGAACCAAGAATATGGTACAATCCAGATTTGCGCAGCGCAAACTTTATGATTCCAGGTGTTATTGCACTTGTATTAATGATCATTACAATGACACTAACTTCAGTTTCTATTGTTAAAGAAAAAGAACTTGGTACACTTGATCAACTTATGGTTGCACCGATCAAATCGCATCAACTGATTCTCGGTAAAATTATCCCATACATAATAATCGGATTCATAAATGTAATACTTGTATTATCTGTAGCAGTTGTGTGGTTTCAGATTCCAATAAAGGGAAGTGTAATACTTTTAATTGGATTAAGTGGACTTTTTGTAATGACCACATTTGGGTTAGGAATATTTGTTTCTACTATATCGCGCACACAACAACAAGCAATGCTTACAGCACAGTTTTTCTTTTTCTTCCCATTTATTTTTCTATCAGGTTTTACATTTCCCATCGATAATTTTCCCTGGATAATCCAAAAAATAACATATTTAATTCCACTCAGATACTTTCTGGAAATTATAAGGGGCATAATTTTAAAAGGAGCCAATCTCTATACACTTTTACCTCAAACCGTGGCACTATTTGTTTTTGGTGTTGTGATTCTGAGTTTTAGTATATTAAGATTTCGAAGGGCACTCAAGTAATTTTTTTATTTCATAATAAATTCTTATAATTCAAAAAATAAAAAATGGTGTAAAAATATGAACATCAACTTTACCTGTGTAGAAAGATTTTTAAAATATGTAAAATACGATACTCAATCATCTGAGGAATCAAACACATTTCCAAGTACTGAGAAGCAAAAAATTCTTGGTGCTGAACTTGTAAAAGAACTTAAAGAAATTGGACTTAAAGATGCTGAAATGGATCAATATGGTTATGTAACTGCAACACTCGAAGCGAACACAAGCAAAAAAGTTCCAACTATCGGTCTGATCGCTCACATGGATACCTCTCCCGATGTGACAGGAGAAAATGTTAAACCAATAATTCATTACAATTATCAAGGTGGAGATATTACATTACCAGGTGATAAATCGATTGTAATCACAGTCGACGATAATCCGGATCTTAGAAACAAAATTGGACACGACATTATTACAACAGATGGCACAACACTTCTTGGTGCTGATGACAAAGCTGGTATAGCTGAAATATTTGATGCTATAAATTATCTTATCCACCATCCTGAAATAAAGCACGGAAAAATAAGGATATGTATCACTCCGGATGAAGAGATTGGAAGCGGAACAAAATATTTTGATGTTAAAAAATTTGGTGCCGATTATGCATATACAATAGACGGCGAACAACTTGGAGAAATTGAAAATGAAACCTTCTGTGCTGATTCAGTAACTATTACAATAACTGGCAGAAACATTCACCCTGGTTACGCAAAAAATAAATTGGTCAATAGTGTAAAGATTGCTGCAGAACTGATTAACAAACTACCCAAGGATACAATGTCTCCAGAAACCACAGAAAAGCGTGAAGGTTATGTACACCCTCATATTATTAATGGCGGTGTAGAACAGACCGTGATAAAATTTTTAATAAGGGATTTTGAAGAAAAGGGATTAAAAGAAAAAGAAAAGTATTTAAAGAATCTATGCAACGAAATAATAAATGAATTCCCAAAAGCAAACATTGATTTAAAGATAGATGAGTCATATAGAAATATGCGTTATATTCTGGATCAATATCCATTAGTGATTGAATACGCAAAAGAAGCTATTAAGAGAGCAGGAATTGAACCAAAGTTAAGCATCATTCGAGGTGGAACAGATGGTGCACGGCTCTGTTTTATGGGGTTACCAACACCTAATTTATTTGCCGGTGGACATTCGTTTCATTCTAAGCGTGAATGGATAAGCATTCAGGATATGCAAAAAGCAGTTGAAACTATAATTAACCTTGTCCAGATCTGGGAAGAAAAAAGCTAATTAAAACTTGTATTATAACAAATACAACCATTTTTGAAAAAAGTCAGATTTTTATTAAATTCAGGAAAATTTTAGGTTAAAATGAAAATAGGAACATTTCGCTTATCCATATTTGCATACCTTTTTCTGATTTTCAATTTATCATTTTCACAAAATAATCAAGAAAAGCTCGACTCCTTATTAAATAAAGCTTATTCAATAATAGATAAAAATCCACAAGAAGCAATATTACTTTTAAAAGAAGCTGCTCATTTAGCACCAGATAATATATCCATCCAAAAACAAATTGGGTATTTATACATCAATCAAAATGACAATCAGAATGCACTAAAACACTTCAAACTCGCTGAAGAGATCTCTCCATCTGATACTACAAAACTTCAGATAGCATACATTCTGAATGCCTTGAATCGTAATGATGAGGCTATTGAATATTTTAAACAAATAAAAGAAAGCTCTGATCCAAATATTCGAAACAAAGCTCGATCTGGTTTAATTTTTCTCGAAGCATACAAACCTACACAAAAATTCCCATGGTGGGGAGAAATTTATACATCACCATATTACGATACGCGCTTTCACACAATATTCAATTTTATACAATTTAAAGAAGGTTATTATTTAACTCATAACAAATTAATTTCTCTGCTTGGAACAATACAAATCACATCTGATACCAAATCAAACAGAGGTGGGACTGGTCAAATACCTGTAATATTTTCGGATAATGCTGCGATTTTAGGTGCAGGTCTAAATCTTAATCCTATATTCGGATTAAATTTCTTAGTTCAATCAGGTATAGGAATTGATTTAATAAAAATCGCAGGTAAGTTTAAAATAAAAGAGGATTTCAGAGCGATAATTACTTATGGTAATGGTTTTTATCCTGAAATATCAGTTCCTGAGAAACCCAGTTTTGTTGTTAAACCAACATCTGAAGTATATAGCTCTTTTGGTTATTACTCGAGATATAAGAACTCAATTGGATACGCCACTGTCAAGGGTGGGTTAAGATTTTTTGAATTAAACAAAAGTGCGCTTGATTTCTACTTAAGAATGAACTTTGCTATCGATACTGAAAAGGAATTTTATAACAATATATTTGAATTGGGATCTGGAATTAAATTTATACCTGATCATCTCTGGGGTTTGAGCTTTTTAGTTGAATTTGAGAGAGGAAAATATTTAATCACACCAACAATTATAAACAGAAGTAAGTTTTATAGTTCCTGGAGATTCTACTTAATTTATGGTTTAGTCTTATGACTGAATTTCTAATATCAATTTTTAGTTCAACATACGATATTTTATACATTGCCACTTTTATAGTTGCTATATTTTTACTATTGAGTGGAATAGATGACTTTTTTGTAGATTTATATTTCTGGTTTTATAACTTTTTAGATCGCAAACGCTTAAATCGTTTCCGGTACGCAAAGAGGGAAGATATAGAAAAAGTTCCTGAGAAACCAATCGCAATATTTGTCCCTGCCTGGCACGAAGCTAATGTGATTAATAAAATGTTAATAAACGCTTGTCGAACAATTCAATATTCAAATTATGACATATTTGTTGGTGTGTATCCAAATGATCCAGAAACAATTGAAAAGGTTGAGGAAGTCAGCAAAATTTTCACAAATGTACATGCGGTTGTAACAGAGAAACCCGGACCTACAACAAAGGCAGACAATTTGAACCAGGTTTTTCAGGGTATGATAAAATATGAGAACATTTCAGGAAAACGATACGATATAATAATAGGTCACGATGCTGAGGATATAATCCATCCTCTTTCTCTAAAAATCCATAATTATCTCATACCTGAATTTGATATGGTTCAATTGCCAGTTTTTCCATTACATGTAGAGCACGAGAACATAATTCACTGGACCTACGCAGATGAGTTTGCAGAAAACCACACAAAAGATATGGTTGTGAGAGCACACTTTAGCGGTTTTGTACCTTCGGCTGGTGTAGGTACAGCGTATAATCGCTGGCTTTTAGAATTTGTAGGAACATCTTTTGCAAGAAATATTTTCCGTTCAGCATCACTTACAGAAGATTACGATATAGCCTTAAGATTAGCTCTTGGGGAAGCAAAATTACTTTATGCATATAAACCCTTTGGAATTGATGTATCGACACGTGCTTACTTTCCACATTCTTTAAGAGCCGCAGTACGTCAAAAAGCGCGCTGGCTAACAGGAATCTGCCTTGAGTCCTGGAGAAATGTTGGATGGGTAGGTGATGCAAAATTCAAATTTACACTTTATCGAGATCGTAAAGCTGTAATAACCAACTCAATTAATTTCTTTGCATATGTAGTGGTTCTATATCTACTATTATACGAAGCAGTCAGATGGGGTTTTGCGGCAGGAACACTACTCCCTCCAATTGTAACCAAAGGAACATTATTGTGGGATTTAGTTATTATAGATACAATGTTGATGATGTGGCGACTTTTACACAGATTCATAGCAACACGCCGCGTATACGGTCTATTTGCTGGAATATTAAGCATTGTAAGAGTTCCCCTTTCCAACATAATCAATTTTTTAGCGACAGCAAGGGCTCTATATCTTTTCACACATGCAATTTATAAAGGTAAACCACTTAAGTGGGATAAAACAGCTCATACATTCCCACAAACTGAACATGCACCACCATCTGCTGAACATGATTAATAAAAAATAAAAGGGATAAAAAATGAATTCAAAAAAAATACTTTTTGTAGATGACGACGAGGCTTTAAGGATTCTCGTCAAAAGTCAACTTGTTACCGAAGGTTTTGAAGTTGATACAGCTGACGACGGTGATACAGCTCTCGAAATGATTAAAAAAGCAAATTATGATCTTATTTTGCTTGATATTAAAATGCAACGGCTTGATGGAATAGAAACATTAAAACAACTCAGGCAAAGCGGCATAAAAACAAGAGTGATTATGCTAACAGCTGTAACTGAACTCAGCAGTGCTATAAATTCTATAAAATTAGGCGCAAACGATTATATTACAAAACCTTACGAAATAGAAGATTTGATTAGTTGTATTAACCGAGTTCTATCAAGATAAATATTAAATTATCTCACTAAATATACAGATGGGGTTACTTCATCCGCCAGGTTACCCCATCTTTTTTATCTTCTACAATAATACCCAATTTATTGAGTTCATCTCTTATCTTATCAGAAAGCTCCCACAATTTCCGAGCGCGAATTTCTTTACGTAATTCAAGTATAAAATCTATCAATTCACTTTCAATATTGTTCCCCTTTTGAATATCCAAATTCTCAGGTATTATACCTAAAATGTTATTACCAAGTTCATCAAATAATTTATTCGCTATTTCCAGTTCTGCAAATGTTGCACTGTTTTCGTTTAACAAAAAATTGACTTCTTTACTCAAATCGTGTAACACTGCAATCGCTTGTGGTGTATTGAAGTCATCATCCATCGCATCCAGAAATTTTTTCTTATAACCATCAAAATCTATTCTAACATTTTTTCCTTTTGAACTCTGAAGTACACTTCTAATATTTCTCACTGTATGATGCAGTTTTTCAAGTCCTTTTTTAGCACCTTCAAGAGCATCGTCACTAAAATCAAGCGTGCTTCTATAATGACTTTGCAAGATGAAATATCTTATAACAAGCGGGTGATATCTTTTGAAAACATCTTTTAGATTAATAACATTACCAAGCGACTTACCCATTTTCTGACCGTTAACAGTCACCATATTATTATGAATCCAATACTTTACAAAAGGTTTACCTGCGTAAGCTTCGCTCTGGGCAATTTCACATTCGTGGTGAGGGAATTGGTTCTCAAGTCCACCACCATGAATATCAAAAGGTTGCCCAAGATATTTTGTGGACATAGCAGAGCATTCTATATGCCAGCCAGGGAAGCCTTTGCCCCATGGACTATCCCACTGCATAATGTGATTGGGATCTGCCTTCTTCCAGAGTGCAAAATCAGCAGGATGTCTCTTTTCCGGGCTAATTTCTATTCGACTACCTGCCATTAATTCTTCAATTGTCCTCCCGGAAAGTTTTCCGTATTCAGGAAATTTCGAAACATCAAAATATACAGAACCATTTACTTCGTATGCATAACCTTTTTCGATTAGTACCTTTACAATTTCTATCTGTTCAATAATATGTCCGGTTGCGGTTGGACTAATATTAGGCCTTTGAACGCCCAGAGCATCCATATCTTCAAAGTAACTTTGAGTAAATTTCTGAACTATTTCCATAGGATGCAATTTTTCAACCTTCGATTGCTTTTGAATCTTATCCTCACCCTGATCAGCATCGTCTGTAAGATGACCAACATCTGTTATATTTTGGACATAAAGTACTTTGTATCCAAGGTAACGTAAATATCGCACGATCACATCAAACGAAACATAGCTTTTAGCATGACCAATATGCGAATGTCCATATACAGTTGGTCCACAAACATAAATTCCAACTCTACCTTCCTGTATTGGTTTAAACTCTTCTTTCCTTCGTGTAAGTGTGTTGTAAATTTTTAATGACATACTTTTTATACTAATTTAGGAAATATGTTGAAATAATTCAAATAACTTTTCTATTAGAAAAACGAAAATATCTAATATCAAGGAACAAAGTTTTGTGATGCACTTATCTTATTGTCTCTTTAGGGAAATACCTTTCGTTACAGTTGATTTAGATTTTAATAAATCATCGCTTAAGGAGTACAATACTCTTTAGCAGAAATGTTTAAACGATGATCGCCTTTTCCCATCTATCGTTATCGAAGGTGAAATAATTCACCTATAAAAAAACAACATCATCACCTTTATGTTCAAGTGAAAGGAACAGCAACATATAATCTCGCAGGTGTCGAGTGATAAGGAAATTTTTTCGGATATGTTCTTTTCCATTCGCACCGAGTTTAAGGCCATAAGCAGGGTTTTGTAATAACTGCTTCAATGCGAATGCGGTACCCTCGATAGTATGCGTAAGTAATCCAGAATATTTGTTGGCAATTTGTAAAGGGATACCACCAACAGCGCTTGCAATCACAGGTTTAGATTTCCACAGAGCTTCAGCTACAGTTAATCCAAACCCTTCGCGTAAAGATTTTTGAAGGACTACACTTGAAGCTCGTTGAAGTGCATTTATTTCGATATCGCTACCTGGTGGAAGTAACAAAAGGAAAATGTCTGGATCGTTTGCAGCGATTTCTTGAACCTCGGCAAATACTTTTGCTCCTTCGGGGTCATCAGTTGCACCACCACCTGCAAGTACAAGCTGACAATCAATGTATTTTCTTACTTTTTGAAAAACCTGAATCACACCCTTTGGGTCTTTCAAATAATCGAATCTCGATATTTGAGTAACTATCGGACGATTTTTATCAATTTTAAATCTATCAAGAACTGAGTCGATTACCTCCTTAGGTAAATCTTTATTCTTGTCGCTTAATGGATCAATTGATGGTGATATTAAAACCTGTGGAATTTTTAAATCGCGTGCAAATGCAGGAGCTGAGAAAACACTAACATCATATTTCTCGATATATTTCTTTAGAAAATCCCATGTAAAAGGGTCTGGATGTGAAAAATCTATATGGCAGCGCCAGATCCACTTGTGTCCAATTAATTCTCTCTTTGATACCAGTCCGATGGGTTGTGGATCATGAATAAACATAATATCACCACGCAAATCCATTTCACGCGAATTCATCTCGTTAGTTTGAATAAAAAGATCAATCTCATCCTGAGAAAACGAAACCTTTTGTCCATGTAAAGCATTGTGCATTTTCTTAGTAACTTCGAAGAATTTTTCACCCCCTTTTATAACATCCCAGGAGGTATTAATTCCAAGTTCTTTTAAAAGTGGAACCATGCGCATCAATATTTCTGCAACACCACCACCAACAGAAGTTGAATTAATATGCTGCACACTCACATTGGTAAGTTTGCTTGCAAGGAGTTCCAATTCATTAATTACATCTTTACCAACAATTGGTTCATAATCGTAAATGGTTGGCATTATTTTGTCTCCAATCTAGTTTTGACAAGCCTTATAAGGTTATGCTTCAGATTATCGAGTGTTAATGTATATGGATCAAGATTTCTGAATGCAGCTGCCAGCTTTTTGTCTCCAATTTCATTCTCAATCCAATAGCAAAATTGGGATTTCTTCTGAAAAAGTGGCGCTTCAAACATATGAAAATAAATTGAATGATTTGACACACTGGATAAGCATTGAGAAAATTCAAGTAAGTTGTGAGCAACATATTTAGTTGGAAACACAAACATTTGTGCTGCAATAAAATAAAATTCTCCACCCTGAGGTACATTTCGATTTGCAGATTCCGGGTCTTGACGAATCCAATTTTCTATTATCTCGATAAGCCGTAATTGAATATCTTTTAGAGATGTATATTGTCTGAGATCAATACCTGCAATCTCTTCGCCAAGTGCACGGTTTTGAAGAAAATTAGTAACCCAATATGCAAAATCGTTTGGTGGCTCAGGTGAAAGATACTCATGCTGCTCAAGGTAGTGATGCGTATGATGATAGATAGAAGAAAGCGGTGCTTCCTTGATTCCTGTCAAGAGTGTATTCAAGTTTTTTGCCTTCTTACCTAACAAGTACAATATGTTTTGACGTGTGTAAAACTGAAATGGTTCTTTAGCTTTGCCAATCATTTTTTTGTCGTCCTTTTTTTCTCACAAATATTATTTCTTTCAAAAATTGATGCACTTCCAAAAAACTGCGAACATAATATCTTGCATGTGTTGATTTATTCCTTCCAACACGTACAGTAATTGAACCTGATGGTAGAAGCCTGAATGCATCTTCATCTGTTTTATCATCACCAATAAAAATTATTATCGATTTTCCCATTGCACGTTGCAGCTTCAGGATTTTGATAATTGCTTGGCCTTTGTTCCATTCAATGTTTGGACGAATCTCAAATACTTTTTTTCCTGAAGTAAGCTTCAGACTGCTATCGTGCAATGAGGTAACATTTTTCAAAGTTCTTTTTATAAATGGAACGTATTTTGGTTTTACATTTCGATAATGTACACTGATTGATAGTCCTTTGTTTTCTATGTAAGTTCCTTCAACAGCTTTAAGTTCCCGGTTAAGATCAGCCAGGATTTGTTTGAGTTTCGGCGCTATATTTTTAGCATCCGGGTGAATCCATTTCTGTTTTTTATAATAAATCTCAAAACCATGATTAGCTGCAAAACATAAATTTTTAATTCCGATAATAGACATAATGTCTTTCAACGAACGTCCAGTTACTATGCCTACAAAGATATTTGGATGATTTGTTAGATTTGAGATCAAATATTTAGTTTTTTCTGAAAGAATAGCCAGCGAAGGATATTTTTTAATTGGAATAACAGTACCATCATAATCGAGTAAGAGAAATACTTTTTTACTGTTAAAAATCTTCTTTTGAAGATTAAACCACACTTGTTTTTGAAACAAATAATCTGGTAACATCAGACACTTTTATTAATTCGAATTCGTGAAAGTGTAGTTACTAAGTTTGCGGCCCAGCGATATACATTGTGTTCCTTTAAAACTGCACGCATTCTTTGCATACGCACGTTTCGTTCAGCAAATGTCATAGTAAGTGATGAGCGGATAGCATCTGCGACCTCATCAATATCATATGGATTCACAATGAAAGCATCGTGCAGTTCTCTTGCAGCACCGGTAAACTGGCTAAGGATTAGCGTGCCATCACAATCGTCTCTTGCGGCAACGAACTCTTTAGCTACGAGGTTCATTCCATCGTGTAGTGAAGTAACCATACAGAGGTCTGCTGCTTTGTAGTGTCGATTGATTGTTTCGTGATTATGATGTGCTTTAAGATAAATAATTGGTTTCCATTTCTTAGTCTGGAAGCGCCAGTTTATTTTGTTAGCTGTTTCCTCAACTTCTGCAAGTAAATCATGATAACGTTTTATATGGGTCCTACTTGGAGCACCCAACTCGATGAATGAAAATTTTTCTATAAACTCAGGATATTTTTCAAAGAATCGCTCAATCCCTCTGAATCTTTCGATGATACCTTTTGTGTAATCAATCCTATCAACTCCAACACCGAGATATTCAATCGACAAGTTGTGTTCTTTCATTATCTTCTTCCGCAATACATCTTTACTCTCTATTGTGGGTTCAATTGCAGGAAGTATCGCTGGGAAAGCTACACTAATTGGAAATGGTTTAATATAAGTAATATGATCTTGTCGTTCGACTGAAAATTGTTCCCAATTAATTTTTGATTCAAGGAATCGATCAATAGTATCCAGGAAATTGTTGCAATGATATTGGATCTGGAAGCCAATCAGGTCAGCAGCTAATAAACCGAGAAGGATTTCTCTTTTCCACGGGCAAATACCGAATGCTTCTGGGTTGGGCCAGGGAATATGCCAGAATATTGCTACACGTGCATCAGGTCGCTTTGATTTAACTAGATAAGGGAGAAGAGCAAAATGATAATCTTGAATTAATATAAGAGGCTCTTCTTCCTTTTCTATTTCTTCAAGCAATGCATCTGCAAATTTTTGGTTTACTTTCTGATAATATACCCAATCTTCTAAACGGAAAATCGGTCGGGTGTGAGTTATATGACATAATGGCCAAATTCCTTCATTCGAAAAACCGTAGTAATAACCTTCTTCTTCTTCTTTTGTAAGCCATACACGTTTAAGTGTATAATGTGGCTCTTCAGGTGGAACGGAAAGCTTTGAATGTTGATCTGTAGTTTCAAAATCTGCATCCCCGCTACCATGTGCTATCCATGTACCACCGCAAGATTGCATAATAGGATCAATTGCTGTAACCAATCCTCCGGCAGGAATAACGCATTCTATCGTACTTCCTCGCCTTATATGCATATAAGGTTCGCGATTCGAGATTACATAGAGATTCTTGTTCCCAACTTCATGTCTCACATGTTCTTTAAGTCGCTCAGCGGTCCACAAAGATTCCGATTGCGCTCTCAGTTTTGCCTCAACTTCGGCTGAGGCTCGTGCCAGGGCGAGATTCTTAACCAGTATTGTTACTTCGTTAGCAAGTGGTCCTAAAATATCTCCACGAGGAAGATTGACTGGATGCTTTATTTTGCCCATTCTCAATCCTTTTAACCAATCGGCGATTTGTGCTATTGGTCCGGTCAAACTCCAGCGTACTATTAATATAGTTGTAATAATGATTAAAAATGAAAGTATTAGAAGTCGAACAAAGTTAGTGCGCCAGATATCTTTTAATCTTGAATCTATGTAAGAAGCATTATGTGTGAGGATTAGGGAGCCAATAATTTGCTGATCTCTTCGAAGCGGGCTAGTATAGATGTGGATTTTTACTCCATCAACTGTTTCAAAGTTTGAGATCCCCTCGTTCCTTATTGAGGATTCTATAATGTCTTTTTTAAATGTTTGTTTTGATAAATCAATATTTGCGCTTTTATCAACTAGCATACCCTTACTGTCATATATAGCGATACCGACGAAAGGGTCACGTTTTGTAAAACGTTCGATAAAATTCTTCAAGCGCTCAGGTGAATTAGATAACAAAGGTTCGCTAATTGTACCTTCCATGCTCTCAGCAAGTGTTGATGCCTTAAGTGTTAGCTCAGTCGTCAATCTTTCTTTTTCGCTTTCCACCTGATAGTAAGAGAAAATAGCCGCAACAAGTGTAGCTACAAATATAAGTGAAACTATAAGTCGAAGTGTTATTTTCATATACTTACATTTATATTTTATCCAAATTTAATATCAGTAAAAATAGGCTTAAAATCAAATTGTGTCTAAACATATTAAGCAGCATATTAAGTCTTTTTCAATGAATAAAGAGAATTATTAATTAAAATCTCAAAACAAAAAAGCCCCACTCTATAATTAAGCGGGGCTTGTGTTGAAATATCTGACAGAATAACAAGATGTAAACTGATTACCTCATCAGCAACATCTTTTTTACTGATGTGAAGTTACCAGCATTCAGTTTGTAGAAATATACGCCGCTTGGAACATTTGTAGCATCCCAGGTTGCATCGTAGTAACCAGCTGCTTTGAAATCATTCACAAGCGTTGCTACTTCACGACCGAGAACATCGTAGATTTTGAGTGTTACAAAATTATCAATTGGTAATTGATAACTGATGATTGTTACAGGATTGAACGGGTTAGGACGGTTCTGAGATAGTGAGTATTGAGTTGGCTTGATGGAGTTGTCATCGGTTGTACTGTGCTTAGATTTGCGTTCAACTAAAACCTCTTGTTTTTCATCTATACGATCATATCTTCCATGAGATACAAATATAAACGTACGCTTTTTACC
>CALCJK010000023.1 GCA_937967455.1 uncultured bacterium
ACTTACACCCTGTTGGACTCTGCTTTGAAGAACACTAATCAAGTTTAGGTCGTTAAGCCACGCAACAGCAACATAGATAGATTTCTTTGCTTTTTGCAGTTCTTTACTAATCTGTTGATTGATATTCTCAAAATGTACTTGGTTTTCGCTTGTCATTGTGTTGTTTTAAAATATCAGGCAACGGTTTGCAGCTACCCGAAGGTGGCGATCTCGAAGCACTTCACTGTCAACCAAGCAGAAACTTTGATAGAAGTACAAAGCTTGATTTAACCACTGAACCCGCTTTTTTGCCAAACGCCTGTTATGCCTTCGCCCTTCTTTTTCTGTCGTCTGTATTGTTGTCATTTCTTGTCGGTTTTGTCGTCCGTTGGCAAAGCAAGCTCTTTTGCAATTTTTGGCCTGTGCGTTGGCTTGTGCGAATTGCAAATGTGCTTGCTTTTAGGGTTGGCTTTCCTTTGGTTTTATAAATATTGATATTAAAAGTCCTATTCCTACAACTACGTCAACTATGTTCCACATCTCTCTGCCAAGTGCGATTTTGAAAAACGGTTGAAATAGCAAAGCAAGTCCACCGTAAATTATCATCTCTGTTTGTCTGCCGTCTCGGTTTGCTTGATACCCAAGTATTGCAAAACCAATTAAACCTGCAAATCTTACAAATTGATAATAGCCGTAAGGCATTTTAGCTAAGCACAAGAAAAAAAGAATTGCTAATGTTATTTTGATGAATTTTTCCATATTATATTTGATTTAGATTTTAGAAATAAGTACATTACTATTTGTGCCAATAATAATGATAGAAGAATTGAAATTGCTCCATTCCTCCAAAAGAAAGTTAAAGTAACAATTGAGGTAACAGCAATACTTCCATAAATTGCTTTTGATGTTGCAAATAAATTGTTTTTCAACCTTACTATTAATGATATTGAAAATATGTCATTAAAATTTGTAATGAAGACGATAATTAATACTATCGTAAGCAATATTAGTTTATCAATGTCAATTCCGTAAAGAATGTAGTCCAAAATAACCAAGATTAATAGAATACCACCCGACACAGCGAGAGAGGTTTTAATTATGTTATCTTTTAATACTTTATATAATTCAATCCGCTTTTTTGAATAAATGGATGAAAAATAATTTAATGCTGTTTCTGAAAAAGCTTCTGTGGGTACAAGTAATACTCCCCAATAAGATAAAATCATTGTCAATAATGCGACCTCACTCAATTCAAAATACATAGAACAAAATAAGAATAGAATAAACGAACCTATATGAAACGATAAATCAGATAGAGCTGGATAGTATGAGGCTTGTCTCATTGATACCAAAAGTTTTTGTTTTATTGGTTCTGGATTAAAAAATTTAGGTGTTGATTTTCTTATAACTTTCCACATCATAATTATGCCAATTGTTTCAGCTATTATTGAGCTGTAAAGAATGATTGCTAATGGAGATATTTGAAGTTTAATTTCAAACAAGAAAACATATCCCAATAAAGCATTGATTACAATACAAATTAAAGATATAATTCCAATAAATTTTGTCTTTCCAAATCCCAATAAAAAAGCATTCATTGACATTGAAATGTAGTTCAGAATAATGAGTGGAATTAAGATAGGAATATTTTCTAAAAATAGCTGATAAATTTCATTACTAAATACGATACTCACACAGTACGCTATAATTGAAAACAACACTGAGATAATAATTGCGTTTTTAAAAAATATAATTTTCGATTTTTGATAGACACTTTTTGTTAATGTAGCCTTATCAATATTTCTGGCATAAAAGTTTTGAAAGGTGTCATTTAGTGCAAAACCATAAGATAAAGAGCATAGCAAAAACGCATCAATCAGTCCGATTGTTGCCAAATAAATTTCTCCTTTGAATGAAATTAGAAATACATCAGTTAGTAGCAATAATTGTTCTGCCAAACCACTAAATATCAATGGTAATGTGTACTTGAATAATGATAACTTATCTGTTTTCATAAAAATTCAAACAACGGGTCAATCCCTGCTTCGATGTGAATATTTGTTTTTTGTAACGGATTTATGTTCCATTTCTTTGGAAAGATACAAGTTGCCATACTACCATATCTTACAAATGCAATACGAGTATTCTGTTTGAAAAATTCGGGTTTTGAGAAAAAAGAAACAACCGTATCAATATCATAATCGGCAGTTAGAATAATATGGTAATTCTCCTTTTTAAATGGTGGTTTTATATTAAACAGAACTCTTTGATTGAATGAGATTGAGGCTAATAATTCTTGTTTTATGTTTGCTACTCTATTGTTTAAGAGGTTGTTTTCGATATCAAGCATAACCTTATTTTCTGCGTAATAAGCAGGTAGGTCAATTCTGTTTACATTACCATTCGTTGGAATTCTGATAATGTGCGGGTCGTAGAAAGTTAGAAAAATGGTTACAATCCAATAAGCACTGTCATCTATTTGGCTATAAGATAGATTATCTAAGGTTACTGCATCATATTTTGTGAATAAACTTTCGTGGATTGAAGAAACTTCTTTGCAATCCAATATAATACCGTCTGCTGGGGAGTAGATAAGTTCATTATTGTTTTTAATTGGACGTATTGGGTCTCTAAAAAAATAGCTTGAAGATAACTCTTCAATACTCATATTTTTACATTCGGATTTTGCTTTTCTCGACCAATTTGAAACTGATAGTGCCATTATAGTAAATCGTTTTTATAAGAATGATAATTTACATTTAGAACCAGGCAAGAAAGCAATCCTCCTCCCTTAAGAAATTCTTCTAAATTGAAATAACAGACTTCCATAGCATTTGCTGATACTATTTCTTCAAGTCTATTGTTTTTATCTCGCTCAGATTTATAATCTGTGCTGTTTTTCTTTAAGAAATCAATATCCGAAGCATTTAGAATATAGTTGTTTACTCTAACGCTGTTTGTTAATCCTGTATGGGCTTGGTCGATTGTAATAGGAATAATCTCTACATATTTTTCAAGTTGTTTGAGTTCTTTTTTTGAAAATGCCTCTGTTGCAACAATAACTTTTTCTTTTGTCAAAGGAAATATAGCACAGTCTAAATGATACATATAAGGGTCTTTTAGTTCAAGCTCTATAATTTCAAGTCCGAAATTTTCTTTGAACCAAGCAAAGGCTTCTTTTTCGGTTCTGACACCATAACCACCAATGTAAATGTTATCTCTGATAAACTTCATTTCAGCCTCTCCTTCAAAAATTTTGGGACATTTAATTGTGTCATATCCTAATTGTTGGAAGAAGTTCAAACCTAA
>CALCJK010000024.1 GCA_937967455.1 uncultured bacterium
TTCCAAAACCACTACAGCAACCACCGCCGCTGTTTTGTGAGTTTCTAGATTTGACATTTACTGTTTGTCCGCCAAGAATTGCGAAACCACCAAACACTTGTTGGAGGTTATCGCTTCCACATTGCTCGCAATGAATTTTTAACCCCTCTTCTTTTTCTTTTATTGTTGCTCTTACATCAAAATAATAACCGCAATCTTTGCAGTGATATTCATAAGTTGGCATTTAATTATTCTCCATGGTTAGTTTTTCTTTTTCTCTATTAATTAAATCCTCTGCTAATTTATATATATCATTGATTGGTTTTTCTTTAACCATTTTGCCAATTCTAACAGCTTCTTCAATTTCCTGAATTGTACATCCAAGTTTTATGGCTTCAGCAAAATGATAACGAAGACAGGGAAGACAATTACCGCCAATTGATGCACCGATTGCAACAAGTTCAGTAATTTGAGGATTTAAAGGTGAGATTGTATTTTCCATAGAATTCACATTGCTCCTTTTTTATTTTTGAAAAAACTTTCCATAAATTCCCGCATTGGACTATTCTTCATCATATTGCCACACATTTTTAACATTAACTCTTTAGTAAATATATCATCAAAACTTTTATCACAGATTTGCATCAGAAAATCTCTTTTTTCCTCATTAGAGAGCAGATCAAATTGAGCTAATAAGTCATTAACTTTCTTTGAATTTTTTGATTTTTCAGAATTTTTTATGTTTAACATCTTATGCCTCTGTTTTTCCTTTAATAAGTTTCAATAGATCTTCTTCTGGAATAATACCAACAACACACTTATCATTCTCTCTTAGAAGTAGTCTGTTATTTAATCTTTCCTCATCTTCTAAGAACAAGTCAGTAATCAAAATATTATTGAGGAAGGTAAATAAATCCTTATTTTTAGTATCTTTTTTATCCAGTTGATAATAAACCCAAGTACCTTCTTTTTCAGTTGTAAACAAACCAGCATTCTTTAAAGTGCCTAGAGCTTTTGAAACTGTATACTGAGGCAGCTTCAAGGCATCCATAAGCTCACAAACGCATAAATTTCGTCCACTCTTTATGAATAGATTAAGTATTCGAAGTCTGGTTTCATCGGATAAAGCTTTAAATATTTCTAATATCTTTTCCATATTTTTGTATATGCAAAATTCTGCATACCAATATATGCAATTTTTTACATATAGTCAAGTTTTTTATAGAATCTTTTAAATTTAGTTTAAAGGAGAAAAGCATTATTTTTTTATATTAAAACATCTAAGAATCTATCAGAATGGGCTAAAACATTTTTACCTTGGTTTATTTTGGAGAAATTTGTTTTAAGCTTTTTTCAATTAGATTGCTATCAAATTTTGGATTATTTAACTTATTGGAAAGATAATTCTTATAAGCCTGAAGATTAAAATTTCCGTGTTCACTCAAATTAAAAGCTATAACTTTTCCTTCTTTTCTTTCTTTACACTTCAATACCTTATCAATTGTTACATTAACTGAGTGTGCTGACTCAAAGGCTAGAATAATTCCTTCTGTCTTTGCAAATAACAATCCTGTGTGAAAGCACTCATTTTGTTCGACACCAACAGGTTCGTTAAATTCTTTTTCCTTCAAATAACTAACAGCTGGAGCCATTCAATGATAACACAATCCGCTCGCAATTATTTTATGTGGAATAAAATTACTTACTAAAGTGTGCATTTTGATTAACGGTGTTAAATGAGCTGTATCTTTAAAATAGTAAGTATAAATACCATTAGTTAGGCTTGGACAAGATTCAGGTTCAACAGCAATTGCCCAATATTTGGATTACTTTCTTAGAATTTCATCTACAAAATTGAATTATTATTAAATGTAAATATTTTGGGAGGCGTTATAACGCAAATTTAGATGCTGATGTCACCAGATGATTAAAAACCGCTTAACTGGTCGATTGGACCTATTAAGGAATTTAAAAAAATGGCGGTAATATTATTAATTACCGCCCTGATAAACAAACTATATTATTTCAACATTGACATCTTTTTTACAGCAGAAAATTTTCCAGCTTGCATTCTTGAAAAATAAATTCCACTTGCGACACGTTTATCATTGTTATCCCGCCCATCCCATTCAACACTGTATGTTCCAGGACCATAAGTTTGCGAAGTCACAAGAGTTCGTACTTCTCTTCCATGTACATCAAAGATTGAGATATTTACATTTTCTTGAGCCGGAAGCTTGAATTGAATTTTTGTTGATGGGTTAAATGGATTGGGATAATTTTGTTCTAATTCATAAGTCATCCCGGCAGTACCAATCATTTCAACAACGCCAGTACTGTGGGGATTTCCATGACATTGTTTACATTCCATTTTCGAATTTACATTATTTAAAACAGTTGGTCCGTGGCATGACATGCATTGACCAATTGATTCCGGAGGTACATAGACTGGAGTAAAAGTACCAGCTAATTTATCATTAAGAATCTTAACAGCGTAAGCAGCTACATCACCGGTCAAACGAGCACAGCGTTCTTTACGTTCAATACTTGTGGCATTAAAACCAGAAGCCTTAACCCATTCAGTAACCGATGTATGACATAATGGTGAACCACTTATATTCTGAGGCAATACTTGATCGTATCTCTGATCATTAAACACATGATTAACGGCATAATCATTACTTATATCTGTTGGGAAATTAGTTATTGTATACCATCCTAACAATTCATGCACAAGCTCCATTGTTGTGGTTTTATCATGCACCAGCGAGATTGCAGCAGCTGCACCATTGGGAGCTCCACATAATGTTCCCCATTCCGCTCCTCCACCAGCACCATAAATCATCATTTCAGTAGGAATGGAATTGTATGGATCTCCAATTTCATCTCTTAGAGCCTGAATGATTGCATGAAAAGCACCATAAGCACATCCTTTTCCAGTCCAGTAACTATCGTGCCCAAGAATTCTTACTTTTTCAGGATCCAATGTTTGATAGGGATAGGGCCAAGTATATAGAGAAGATTTTGCCCGTATTGTGTCATTTGATAAAACATTTATGGCTCCCATCCCAACTGCGACACCAGCGGTATATTTCGCTGCGTCCTTTTAAAATTGTTTACGCGTAACAACATCTGACATAGTACTATATCCTTTTTTGTTATTGGTTAGTAATTTATTTTAAGAAAACTACATTCTTTATCTTAAAAGATCTTACAATATGTCATAAGCGATTTAAATAATTTTATCAATTGTTACATTTTAATTCTGAAGAATCTTTTTTAACTCGTCAAGACTAGGCACTTTACCAGACACTTTAACTACGTTATCAACTGCAAGTGCTGGTGTCATCATAATCCTATATGAAAGAATTTCTTTTATATCAGTAACTTTTTCTATAGTATATTCAATACCTAATTCCTTAGCAGCTTGTTCTGTTAGCTCCGTTAATTTTTTACATTTAGGACATCCTGTTCCAAGAATCTGTAATCTTTTCATTTCTACTTCCTTATTGGTTATGAAACTTTAAAATTATCTCTTTCACCTCATCTGGAGATGGTACTTTACCTGATAATACAACTTTTTCATCAATTATTATTGCTGGCGTTATTCTCACACCATATTGTAAATATTCTTTAAAATCATATATATGTGAAATATCTGCATTGAGCTTTAGTTCACTACAAACATCCTTAACAATTTTTTCTGTTGTGCGACACCTTGCACAACCGGGTCCTGCAATTAGTATTTTCATAATTAATCTCCTTTACTGACTTAAAAAATAAAATTACCAAAAAACCAACCAACGAAAGTTCCCAAGATTACAATCGTAGGTACATAAACAAGTGCTTTTTTAACTCCAAAGACTTTAGCAATTGCAAGCCAGTTTGGTAAGCTTAGTCCAGGACCAGTCAATAAAAGAGCCAAAGCTGGTCCTTTCCCCATTCCTAATTTCATAAGAGTATCTACAAACGGTGCTTCAGTCATAGTCGCGAAATAAGTAACCGCTCCGAGCATAGTTGCAAAGAATGAAGAACTTAATGAATTACCGCCTAACCAGTTTCTAATCCATTCTTCAGGAAGTAATTTTCCAATAATTCCAACTACAAAAACACCAATTAAAAGCAAAGGAAATATTATTTTTACAAACCACCATGACTCATTCAACCATTGTTTAATTAGTTCCCTTGATAAAAATTTCTGGGCATAAATAAATACAATTGATGTTGCTGCTATCCATACAATTACTTTATAAATATAATCACCAGTTGTTACAAGGTAATTGGGTAAGAGCAAAGATATAATAATGAGCAAAATCATAATTAAGTTATGTTTGGAAATGATACTTGTACGGTTGTTTGACTTCTGAATGTTTTGGAGATTTTGGATATCATATCTGAAAAAGAAACTCATCACCCAACCGACAGCGAAAGCCATCAACAAAGCAGCAACAATTCTAGCAAGCACCATTGAACCACCAATAATATTGCCTGTATATATGAGAGCTAAAATATTTGCAGCTGGTGCAACCCACAATATAATAAAAGCCACACCAATTCCAGCTCCACCATAATACAAACCGCTTGCCACAGGAATTACTGTACAGGAACATGCCGCAACAAAGAAACTTGAAATACTAGCTAACGGAAATGAACGAAATTTATTTGCCTGCTCTCCAAGATATTCCAAAATTTTTTCTCTATCAATAAATGTTACCATTGCACCCGCCAGTAAAAATGCAGGTACAAGACAAGTCAAAACATGCGTTGCAATATAATCTCTTAATGCAAAAAATCCAGCATATATCAGTTCTTGTATCATAATTTATCTTTTATTTTTTTTGAAAATTTTCCATTTACTTTTTTCAACACTACTTTTTTCATTTTCACGGGCTTTTTGTAATTTTTCGATCTCACTTACGAAATTTTTATATTCAATATAGAGTGAGTTTTTATAAGCAACTTCTCTACTTGAAGAAACATAATTACCATATTCTCTTGTTTTTTGTAAAAGCAAGTTTTTTATCTCCTCTTCGGCATTAAGATTTGAGACAAATACTTCTGTAAGTATCTGATCTAATCCAATTATACCTGTTTCGATTCCATCAATCTTAATTATAGTGGTTATTGGTTTTGAGCAACAACGCGCACACATAATAAACTTTAAACTTATTTTACGAGTAAAAATATAAGTATTTGCATTTTAATTGTCAAATATTTTTCTAAAAACATATAATTTTTTTCAAAAGGTTACAAAATATTCATTTTTTAATTAGACAATTTTTTAGTAAATTTTAAATCATTTATGAAATTTAAATTTAATTATGAGAATTTATGAAGAAGATATTATTGCTGCTATTGCAACACCTGTTGGAGATGCTGCAATATCAATAGTACGTTTGAGTGGAAAAAATTCTATTTCACTTGTAGATAAATTTTTTCGTGGTACAATTACTTTAAAACATGCTCAACCCAATTCCATCAATTATGGGAAAATAATTGATATCAACGGATCAACTGTAGATGAAGTTTTAGCAGCAGTTTTCAAAGCACCAAAATCTTATACAGCTGAGGATATGGTTGAGATTAACTGTCATGGAGGCTGGTACATTACAAATAAAATACTGGAGATTTTTTTAAAAGCAGGTGCACGTTTAGCTGAACCAGGCGAGTTTACAAAAAGAGCTTTTTTAAACGGAAGAATTGATCTAACGCAGGCGGAAGCAATCGCAGACCTTATTCAATCAAAATCAGATTTAGCAAGAAAAACCTCAATCGAACAACTTCAAGGAAACCTATCTAAAAAAATTAACGAAATTAGTAAAAAAATTATAGATTTGCTTGGAATAATCGAGTTAGAATTAGATTTTGTGGAAGAAAATATTGTGTTAAAAGAACATTCAACTCTTTTAGACGAAATTAACAAAATTTCGAATGAAATTTTAGAATTAATCAAATCTTTCGGAATAGGAAAATTTTACCGTGAGGGGGTAAAATTAATAATTGTAGGAAAACCGAACTCAGGAAAATCCAGTTTATTAAATACATTACTGAATGAAAACAGAGCAATTGTAACTCCAATTCCTGGTACAACGCGTGATTTAATCGAAGAAAATTTGGTGATAAATGGTGCTTTATTCAAAATTGTTGATACAGCAGGTTTGCGACATTCTGAAGATATCATTGAGATGGAGGGTATTCGCAGAACCTACGAAAAAGTTGAGAATTGCGATTTAATTTTATATATTATCGATGTTACTACAACTAATTTTAACGAAGACATCGAATTTATCCACACATTATCAAAATATCAAAAGAAAATAATTTTGGTTTTTAATAAAATAGACTTAAATTTTGACAGAAGTTCCCTGGAGATATTTAAGAAATTCACAAGTTATCCACAACTTGAGATCTCTGCTTTAAAACATATTAATATTCAAACCCTTTTTAATGAAATTTTTAATAGTATATTTTGGGTATCATCTTTAGATTCACAAACCAGCATTTTTATAACAAATGAAAGACATAAACAAGCTTTGACAAAGTCATATGAAGCATTAAAAATAGCTGAATCAAGTGCTTCTAAAATGATGAGTGGAGAATTTATTGCATTAGATCTCAGAAATGCTTTAAACGCTCTCGAATTAATAACAGGAAAAATTACTACTGACGAGATTCTAAATAATATATTTTCAAAATTCTGTATTGGTAAATAGTTTCACGTGAAACAATAATGAAAAATAAGTATGACATAATAATTGTAGGTGGTGGCCACGCAGCTATTGAAGCAAGCCTTGTCGCAGCAAGACTTGGTTTTAATACATTAATGATTACTATGGACATAACCAAAATTGGAGAACAATCCTGCAATCCAGCAATTGGTGGGACAGCTAAAGGCCACCTAGTACGCGAAATAGATGCATTAGGCGGAGAAATGGGTAAAATTGCTGATTCAACAGGAATCCACTTTAGAATGCTAAATACTTCCAAAGGTCCTGCAGTTTGGTCACCTCGCTGTCAGTCTGACCGTCGACAATATGCAATAGAAGCTCAAAAACGTATTTTTAACCAAGACCATCTCGATGTTATTCAGGATACTGTCGAAGAAATTATAGTAGAAAATTCCAATAATTCGTTAAAAAAAATATCCGGTGTTAAAACATTAAAAGAATCCATAATTTTCTGTAACGCTTTAATCATAGCTGCAGGGACTTTCCTTAGAGGAGTGATGTTTACAGGAATGCAATCTGTGATTGGTGGTAGATATGGTGAACCTGCCGCAAATGGTTTAACTTCAAATTTAGAAAAAATTGGTTTCTTCTCAGGAAGGCTAAAAACCGGAACTCCACCTAGAATCGATATAAATAGTATTGATTTTTCTAAAGTTGAAATACAGCCAAGCGACGACCCTCCCATTCCATTTTCATTTCAAACAGAAAAAATTACAAACAAATTAATTCCAATGTACTTAACTTATACAAACCTGGATACTCACAGCATCCTTAGAAAGGGTTTTTCTGAATCACCTCTATTTACGGGAATTATTAAAGGCAGAGGTCCAAGATATTGTCCATCAATAGAAGACAAAATTTACAGATTTGAAGAAAAAGAACGCCATCAGATTTTCCTCGAACCTGAAGGATATAATACAAATATTGTCTATATTAACGGATTTTCTTCTTCTTTACCAGCAAAAATCCAGGAAGAGGCTCTAAAGACAATTCCAGGTCTGGAAAATGTAAAAATGCTAAGACCAGGTTATGCCGTAGAATATGACTTTTTCCCTACAGAACAACTAAAATTAAGCTTAGAAACCAAAATTGTTAAAGGATTATTTTTTGCTGGACAAATAAACGGGACATCAGGATATGAAGAAGCTGCCGCTCAAGGTTTGATAGCAGGCATTAACGCTTGTTTACAATTAGATAACAAAGATCCTATCATTTTAAAAAGATCTGATGCATATATAGGTGTTTTGATAGATGATTTAATCAACATTGGCACGGATGAGCCATATCGCATGTTTACATCAAGAGCAGAATATAGACTACTCCTACGCCAGGATAATGCTGATAGAAGATTGATGCAAATTGGTTATCGTCTAGGACTAATACCCGATTCTATATATCGCAAATTATTATTAAAAGAGAAATATATTGAAAAACTAATTCAAGCTTCTAAAAAAATCTTATTACCCCCAGAAAATATCAATAACTACTTAAGATCAAAAAATGAACCGGAAACTTACCAAAAAGAGAGTCTTGAAAATATTGCAAAAAGAACCAATGTTAAATTTGAAGAGCTCCTTAATCTGCCTTATCTAATTGAAAATCCATTAATAAAAGAATTAGATTCTTTAACTACTCGATTAAGGAAAGAAATAATTGAGCAGGTTGAAATAGAATTAAAATATAAGGGATATATCTTGCGCCAATTAGAACAGATAGAAAAGTTTGAAAAAATGGAAAATGTTCCAATACCTGAAAAAATAGATTATTATAGCATGAAATCAATATCTGCAGAAGGTAGAGAAAAGCTTAATAAGGTAAAGCCTAGATCAATAGGTCAGGCAGCTAGAATTCCAGGTGTAACAAATGCAGATATCGCAGCATTATTAGTGTATTTAAAAAGATGAGTTTCACGTGAAACATGCAACTTTTCGAAGTTAAAAATATACTACAGAATAATGGATTATTAGTTTCTGATGAAATTTTAGAACAATTGGAATGCTATGTAAAAATATTAATCGAAAAAAACAAATCAATTAACTTGATTTCGAGAAAAGATACAGAATTTATATGGGAAAGACATATTTTACATTCTTTGGCTCTAATGTTTTATTTTGATTTACCTACCGGCATAAAAATCCTCGATCTTGGAACGGGTGCTGGGTTACCAGGCATTCCTTTAAAAATTTTAAATCCACAAATCCAAATAGATCTTGTAGATTCAATACAAAAGAAAATTTCAGCTGTTCAAGAATTCATAAATATTTTAAAATTAAAAAATATTAACGCTATTTGCAAGAGAGCAGAAACACTAAATAATAAATATGACTTGATACTCAGTCGTGCAGTTACAGATCTGGCAAATCTATTTACCTGGTCTAAAAAACTATTAAACCAATCAACAAATTTAAATATAATTGAAAAGGCAAACAATAAATCCATTAAGCTCCCTATTTTAGTATCCTACAAAGGTGGTGAATTGGATAATGAAATAAAAAAACTTAAATTATATGGTCAAAATCTATTTATAGATTCATTAAATATTTCAATAAAAGGCATAAAACCGGAATTGCTTTCAGAGAAAAAATTAATAATAGTGAAATTAAAATGATAAAACAAAACAATACTTTGTTCAATCAGTTAGAACTTCTACAAACAGAAGCTCAAAATAAAAACTCAAAAAACATTGATGAACTTGATACATTAAAAATTTTAGAAATCATAAATAATGAAGATAAAACAGTCGCTTACGCAGTTGAAAAAGAACTGAAATATATCACAAAAGCAGTAGATATAATAGTTAAGGCATTTAAAAACGGAGGGCGACTTTTTTATGTTGGCGCCGGTACAAGTGGCCGACTTGGAATTATTGATGCAGCTGAAATGCCTCCAACCTTCGGGACCGAACCAAACTTAATTCAAGCATTAATTGCTGGAGGGAAAAAAACTGTTTTCAGATCTCAAGAAGGGGTTGAAGATAGGGAAGTAGAAGCTATAAAAAATTTAAGAAAACTCAGACTTTCAGATCAGGACATCGTATGTGGTATTGCAGCGAGCTTGAGAACTCCTTATGTTGCTTCAGCTTTAGCTTATGCTAAAAGTATTGGAGCAAAAACTATACTTATATCCACAAATTCCAGAAAAATACTTAATAATAAAAACTTTACAAATTTAAAGGAAATTATTGATGTTGCAATTTGCCCAGAAGTTGGACCCGAAGTAATCGCCGGCTCAACAAGAATGAAATCTGGTACAGCTCAAAAAATGGTATTAAATATGCTCTCAACAGCTTCAATGATTCGCATTGGTAAGGTTTATGGAAATTTAATGGTAGATCTTAAAATGAACAGTCGAAAATTAGAAGAAAGAGCAAAACGAATTATTATGTTAATCACCGGTGTGGATTATGATACTGCTGACACTTTTTTAAGAAAATCAGGCGGGAACGTCAAAATTGCTCTCATTATGATTTCTAAAAAAGTTAGTAGAGCAGAGGCAATTAGAAGATTGAAAAAAGCGGATGGCTTTGTTAGACTCGCACTAAAATGAAATCATACGAAAAGTTCAAAGACAATCTACCTTTTTATCCTCCTTTTAATGGATTTCCAAAAGAAGGGTTAAAATTTTTAAGAAACTTGAAACACAACAACAATAGAAGTTGGTTTAAATTGCATAAGTTAGAATTTGAAGAATTTGTAAAACTACCAATGCAGTCGTTAGTTAATGATTTAAAACCATTAGTACAGGAATTTGCTCCAGATTTTTTAATGGATCCACAAAAATCGATCTTTAGAATTTACAGGGATGTACGTTTTTGTAAGGATAAATCCCCATACAAAACTCACATAGCAGCAATATTTCAGCCAACAAAAAACTGGAATGATAGTGCCAGCTTATATTTACATATTGAACCCGGTGGTATATTCCTTGGTGGTGGTATGTATATGCCTAATGCTGTACAACTAAAAAAATTTAGAAATTATCTTATTTCAAATTCTGACGCATTTATTGAAATTGTCAACTCTAAAGATTTTAAAAATTACTTCAACAAAATTGAAGGTGAAAAACTAAAGCGTGTCCCAGTCGGATTTCCAAACGATCATCCATTAAGAGAATATTTAAAATTAAAACAATTTTATATCGGATATGATTTACCTGAATCAGCGTGCTTAAAAAGAGATTTCTTAAAGAAAATAGTACATATCTTCAAAAAGATGATGCCATTTGTAAATTTTATTAATAATGCCATAAAACAATAGATGATCAAACTTAAAATTAGAAAAGCCAGATTAAATGATATTGATAGGGTCGTTGAAATTAGTAAAAACCTTAGACAACTCGAGAACTATCCTAACCAAAAGCTTGGGAGAAGCGAATTCGAAAAGTTTATAAATAGTAGATACGCATTCATGTATGTTGCTGAGATTAACAAATTAGTAGTTGGTTATATTACAGCTTTTCGTTCAGATGATTACTTATTTTTACCATTTGCTGCTGTCGACAAAAAATTTAGAAGATTGGGAATTGCTCAACAATTATTAGAACTAGTCGAAAAAATTGCTAAAAAAGAAAAACGAAGATACATATTATTCACAGCATACGAATCTAATAAGCCAATACATTATTTGGCAAAAAAATTAGGTTACAAATCAAGTCGAAGGTTATTTCAATACTATAAACTTTTAAATTAGGTTTTTTGCTGCTTCTTCTTAGCTGCTGGGAAAAGTATGTTATTTAATATTAACCTGTAACCGGGTGAGTTTTTATAAAGGCGTAGATCAGTAGGTGGATCACCAACCGCATGTTGATAATCTTCAGGATCATGCCCACCATACCAAGTGAATGTTCCTCTCCCAAAATTACCATGCAAATATTTAACCTCCTCTGTACCTTCCTTTTCAGCTAAAATGATCACGTTTTTCTTTATCAAGCTTTTCTTAAAATTTGTTGTCTGTCCCATAAATCCTTTTATTATGTTTGCGTGATTCTGTGTAAGCATAGTTGGAACTGGATCATATTTTGCTGAGAATTCAAAAAGTGTAAAATAATCCGTCTCCTGATTTACCATTCCTGCCATATCGCTCGGCGGTATATCAATATCAGAATATTCATACCTTAGTGGATTTCTTTCTATAGTAAAATTTTCAAATGCCAGGCATTTTGAATAATCAAGTTTTTTCTGAAAATCTGGATCTGGTGGATCTCCGTCGTACATTACATCACAAATATCTGTGTTCTCAGTTGCAAGGGCAATGTCGTATGAATCTGTTGCTGAGCACATTGCGAACATAAAACCACCCGAAGCAATATAATCTTTTATAGATTTTGCAACAGCTCTTTTTAGTTCTGATACTTTTCTAAAACCCAATTCTTTTGCTTTTTTCTCATACATTATCTGTTGTTCAACATACCAGGGAGCAGTTGCAAAAGAAGCATAAAACTTACCATATTGACCTGTAAAATCTTCATGATGCAAATGTAACCAATCATATTCATAAAGTTTTCCTTCTAAAACCTCGCTATCCCAAACTTTATCATATGGAATTTCTGCATATTCCATTGCAAGCACTACAGCGTCGTCCCACGGCAAGACATTTGGCGGTACATAAACTGCTATCTTGGGAGCTTTCTCTAATCGAACCACATCCATATTATTATCATCTTGTTGAACTTCAGCATAAATCTTTGAAGCCATCGCACCACTAATTTCTTCAAAGTATACACCTCTTACTCTACATTCGTTTGCAATCATACTATGACCATCCATCATAAAAGACCCTCCTCTATAATTTAACAACCAATCTACTTCAATCCCTTTAGTTAAAGTCCAGTAAGCTATACCATAAGCTTTTAAATGATCTGTCTGTTTTAGATCCATTGGTATCAAAATTTTTTGTGCGTTAAGTATCTCTGTAAACAAAAATATTATAAAAATCATATATGCTTTCATAAAGCATCACCTCTTATTTCTCTAATTTTCTGTCTTGCTTCATTAACATAAATAGACAAAGGATAACTTTCAAGAAGTTTTTTATAATATTCTTCTGATTTGTTTTTATCCTTAAGACCATAAAAATAAATTTCTGCAATTTTAAAAACTGTCTTATCTGCGAGTAAATCATCGGGATAATCTTTTAATAATTTTTCATATTCTATAAGGGCATCTTTATAATTACCCGACATAGCAAAAATATCACCCAATTCAGAAATCGCTCTGGTAACTAATTCAGATTTACTCTGAGTAATTTCATTCAATGTTTCTTTAGCTTGTTCAAATTTATGTTGCTTAATTAAAAGTTGTACCTTAGAAAATAATTTCAGGTTTTTCTCATCATCTAAATTATCCTGAATTAGAATTTGGAGTGCAATCGCGTCATTTATAATATCGTTTTTTTGATCTTTTAAAATATCCTGTAATAATGAGAGAGCATTTTGAAAATTTCCTAAAAAGTAATCTATTTCAGCAAGTTTAAACTTTGCAATTTCCTTTTGCTCAACGGTTGCTCCAGGAAAATTAATTATCTTATTAAGAATCGCTTTTGCTTCTTCAACATTACCTTTAACAATAAATAAATCAGATTTTAATAAAATTGCTTCAATATAAATGTTTCCACTAAAACGATAACTATTCTCAATTTTATCAATCGCTTTTAAACTATTTTCGATATCAAAAAATTTACTAAAATAAATATTAGCATTTCGGAAAAGGGCTTTTGCTGCATACTCAGTATTAGGATATTGATCTGCAATTTGATTGTATAAATTTATAATTTCATTATATTTCCGTCGTATTGAGTCACTTTGAAAAATATTCTTATATAAAGCTGTGAAATCTCTGAAAATTTTTATAGAATCCGACTCCTCAAGAGATAATTCTAATGTCTCAGCAAAACCAAATCTCACTGCAGATATGTTTGTAAAATTTGGATGATTTAAAATAATTTCATTAAATGCATTTGAAGCCACAGAATATGCTTTCTCACGCTTTGCTCTTTCTGCAAAATTTAAAATTTCCCTGCCATTTGCTTTAGTTAGCTGATCAATAGTTTTATAAATATAAAATGCTTTATCATAATTTTTACCCTCCATATACAACCAGACTAATAATCGGTTTAGCGCAATGTTCTTTGTATCTTTCTCTAATGCTAACTCTGTAACATAAATTGCAGATTTTAAACCATCACTTTTTGAGGTATATATCGACATTCTTGATTGAACAAAATTAAGCTGTTCTGAGCTCTGTTTTAACAAAAGTAGATATTCTTTGGTTGCATCTATATAATTCATCAATAGAGAATGTAAATATCCCATCTCAGCTGCGAACATACTTTCTACTTTTGAAATTTTCCTTCCACGCTCATACACTTTAAGTGCGCTCTCAAAAAACCGACTTTCAATCATCGCATTTGCTACCAAACTATATACGGAAATGTTATTAGGGTTCGCATCTATTATACCTTGCCATACATTCTCAGCTTCTTTTATCTCTCCAGAGCGCGCATATACTTTTCCCAGTTTTGATAAAAGATTTACATCATTAGGTTGCCTTTGCAATTTTGCTTTTATTAATCTTTTAGCATCATTATATTTTTTAAGTTGATCATAACACCTCAATAAAGCATCAAAGTACAAAAAATTTGTAGAGTCGGCAGCATAAATTTCTTCATAAATTTTTACTGCACTCTCCCATTCTCCAATTGCTTCATAATTTTGAGCAATTCTAAACTTAACTTCCAGACTTCTCTGTTGTGTAAAAACCAAACATGTAGCAAATAATAATGTGAAAACTATTTTTTTCATTTATTTAGTATAACCAATAATTTTTAAAAAGGTTTCTTTATAAACAATATAATAAAATTTCAGTTATTTTCAGGATTTGTAAACCTGTTTTTATCTAAATTTTTTAAACATTTACTTTTTTATTATCTTTATAAAAATTATAATTAGCGAGAATGAAACATTTTAAGATTGCATTGTTAATAATCACACTTTGCAAAATGACAATTGCTCAGGGTACCGCTGGTTCGGGAAGTGTGCTTGAGCCTAGATTTATCGTTGATATGCCCACGGCAGGAATATTGGATCATCTTAATTATTCAGTAGATGTTGACTTTTATAATTCTGGTGGCGTATTGTTTGGATTTTCAATTGGTCTGTTAAATACTTTGAACCTCGGATTATCATATGGAGGAATTAATCTGATTGGCTCAGAAAAACCCGATTGGAACAAACTTCCTGGAATGTCACTAAAAATAAGGCCATTAGATGAGACAGAATTCTTCCCCGCAATTGCATTTGGTTTTGATTCACAAGGTAGAGAAGAATATATTGACTCATTGAACAGATATAAAATAAAATCTCCTGGCATTTTTTTGGTATTCAGTAAAAATTTTACCTATGCAGGGTTTTTAAGCTTTCATATAGGAAGCAATTACTCGCTTGAAAGAGCCGATGATGATAAAGATTTTAATGCGTTCATTGGTATAGAAAAAACGCTTACAAGTTTTTTATCTTTGATTGCAGAATATAACCTTGCTATTAATGATAGCAATAATAAAGCCCTAGGAAAAGGCAATGGGTATTTAAATTTCGCTCTGAGAACTTCTGTAGGAAATGGATTTACAATTGGAATAAATTTGAAAGATATTGTAAAAAATCAGAACCGAATAAGTATCGCAAATCGAACAATTTCTATTGAATTTATAGGGAAAATGTGATGTGTTAGATTGTATACAATTAATAAACAAATGTATACTTAAAATTACACATTTATAAAGTATTTAACTGCCTTTTTGACAATATCCACTTTTTTAATTAGATTTAACAAAAGATTAAACAACTGTGCTGAATTCTTTTGGCATTAGCATTGTTTTACTTTTAGAAGTTAATAATTTAAAAGGTGACTTATGAAAACAAAAATTATATTTTTTAGCACTCTAATAACAGTGATTTTGATTTTATCTGGCTGCTATACTCAGCTTGGAACCGTCAGAGAAACAAAATCCGATTACCAAGAAAAAAATTATTCATACAATGATCAAGATTACGAAAGCGATACTTTATATGATAGGGAAGGAAACACCGTAATTAACAACTACTACTTTGATGGGTATTGGTATCCTCGTTACAGATGGATGTTCTCATATTATTATCCAAGTTATTATTGGCCTTCTTATTCTTTTTACATAGCATATCGAGATCCATGGTTTTATGATTGGTATTGGTACTATAATCCACTTTATTGGTGTTATACACCAATGGTAACTTACCCGATATATTATCCACCTTATTATTGGAGTTATCCATGGTATTATGTTAGTAGAGATGGAAATGTTATTTCAACAAGAAGAGATTTTGGAAATCAGAGAGGAGCTGCACAAACCGACCGTTCTCCATTTGGAAATGAGGACAGATTTGGTACTGGACGTTCTGGATATGATATTCCAAATGCCATTGGTGTAACTGGTAGTGGAAGATCTCAGAGCCCTTCAAACGAACAAATTCGTGGCAAATCTCGTAGCGGTGAGTCATCGCGTTCTGTAACGCCAAGAACAGGAGATCGATCAGGTTCAAATCGAGGTGAATCGCAGCGTCCACCATCTAGAAGAGAGAGATATGAACAACCTGGTCGCAGTGACGATAACAATCGTTCATCTGGATCTGACCGTGGTCGAAGCAACGAAAACAAAGAGGGTACAAGAATATATACACCAGCACCTCCGGCTCCACAACCTTCATCTCCTCCACCGTCATCACCTCCACCATCAAGAGGTGGCGATTCAAGAGGTAATAGTAATAAAGACAATGGAAGTTCGCGTGGCGGAAATTCTCGCGGCGGTAGATAAAAATTATTACAAAAAAGGATAAAAAAATATGAAACATAAAACCATTATATCCATATTATTAATTCTAATTTCTTATACAACTTTTGCACAGTTTCCAGAAGATGCATTAAGATATTCATCATTAGGAATTGGTGTTGGAGCAAGATCACTCGGACTGGGAACAGCATACACCGGCATTTCAAACGATTACTCTGCAATCTACTGGAATCCTGCCGGTCTTGCTCAACTCCAGAATTCCGAATTTTCTCTTGGATTAACACATCTCTCTTTTAACGATAAAAGTACATTTTTCCAAAACGACAAATCCTTTTCAACAAGTAGCACAAAGTTAAACAATTTTGGCGTTGCTTATCCATTTCCAACAGTCAGAGGAAGTTTAGTTTTTGCTGCCGGTTACAACAGAATTAACGATTATGCTGGCGCACTCTCATTTGCAGGATTCAATCCAATCAGCTCTATAATTCAATATTACGCACCGGATGGATTGCCAACAGAAAAAAATCCAGCGGGAAACCTTGCATGGGAATTATACCTCGCCAATGTCGACTCTGTTGGACCATATTCTTACTTCTTTAATAGCAAAATAAAAGACAGTGTTACACAAACCGGTAAAGTTCTTGAAAATGGTGGTTTAAATAACTGGAGTGTTGCTCTTGCATTTGAGGGAGCCAAAAATTTGTTCCTCGGTGCAACTATAAATCTTAACACAGGATCTTATTTCTGGCAAAGAAACTACTCTGAAAAAGATTTGGATAACATTTATAACACTTCAAAATATCCTTTCGATTTTCACTCGTTGTACATCGATCAAACTATTGATGCTACAATAAGTGGTTTTTCAGCCAAGTTTGGATTGTTATATAAACTGAATAATTTTACACGCTTTGGCTTGAGCATAAAAACTCCAACCTGGTTAACTATTGATGAAACCTTTACCTCACAGGGCGAAAGTTTCTTCGATAACGGAGATAACTTTAAATATCCATTAAATAAACCATCTAGAAACAAAGCAAAGTATGATGTGGTTTCACCATTTGTATTCTCTGGTGGATTTTCTTATATACTTAATGATTTTCTTTTTACAGCCGATGTCGAATACACCGATTGGACTCAAATGGAGTTTCAAAACGCACCAGAGTATCTAATGGCTCTGAACACAGACATAAAAGAAATTTTTCAGCCAACACTTAATCTAAAAGCTGGCATTGAATACGAATTCCCTGGAATAGGAACGCGTGCACGAGTAGGCTTTGCTTACTTACCTTCACAATATAAAGACGATCCTGCATCTTTTGATAAAAAGTATATAACAACTGGTTTGTCTTTCCTCATTCAGGATGTGGTAGCAATCGATTTGGCTTATGCCTACGGCTTCTGGAACTCGTTCCGCGTCAATTACGACAGAACCTCAAAAGTTGATGAAAAAATCTCAACCCACAACATTCTTACAACTATTACTTACAGATTTTAAAATTATATAAATACTTTTAAAAAGCCGATTCAGTTTTCTGATCGGCTTTTTTATTTATATTTTTGATATTATATTGATTCAGCACAGGTGCAAAACACGAATTATGGAAAGAATACCATTTACAGACAATCAAAAAAAGGCACACGATTTCTCAAGGCATATCTCGGTTACAGCAAATGCTGGTTCCGGAAAAACAATGGTGCTTGCAAACAGATTTCTGTACATCCTGCTAAGTTCAAATACTAATATCGAAGAACTTGTAGCAATTACTTTTACTGATAAAGCAGCTGGTGAGCTAAAAAAAAGAATTGCTGATACAGTTGATAATATAATATTTACTACAACTGATAAAAATCTCAAAAAAAAATGCCAGAACATTCGCTCACATCTTGCCTCAGCTAACATTTCTACAATTCATTCTTTCTGTGCAAAAATTTTAAGACTAAACCCTGTCGAAGCAAACATTGATGTTTCATTCTCAATTCTTGAAGGAATTGACAAAAAAATCTTAATCGACGAATCTATTAACGAAACTTTTTCAGCAATTCTAAAAAATCCAGAATCTAAACAACAAAGCGAACTTGTAAATTTACTTAGATTATTAAATAAACGAAAGCTTTTTTACCTAATTAATTTCTTAATCGATAAAAGGGAACAGGTCGAGAAGTTAATTTCAGATAATTGCCTTTACCAAAAAAGTGATGAAGAAATATTACAATTCTGGAAAGACCAGATAGTAACCCTTTTACTTCGAGAAATAGATATCTCCTCTCTTTCATCAGTATTACATTCACTAACTCTTGTAGATAAAAATATATTCAATCATCTAATTTCAAAACTAGAGTATATAAAATCCTGCACTGATTCTGATAATAAACACAGAACATTAATTGAAATACAAGAGATATTAAGTCAGTTTTTAAAAAACAAAAGTAAAAGCTCAGCAACAGACATCAATAATTTTGATCTGTTAAAACAATATAACAAGAAACTCGATGCATTATTGAAAGAATTTAAAAATCTTGAACAGAATAAAATAATTTTAAATCATACTCGCATTATCATCGATTTGTATAAATCAGTTTTAAATAAATACGAGCAGAAAAAATTTGAAAAAAGTTATCTCGATTATGAGGATTTACAGTTAAAGACAAGAGAACTTTTAAAAAATCCAGAAGTGCAGAAAAGCTTATCAAAAAAATACAAATATATAATGATTGATGAATACCAGGATACAAATTTTTTGCAATATGAAATCTTCCTCCCTTTACTCGAAGATTTAAAGAAAGGGAATCTTTTCATCGTCGGAGATCCAAAACAATCGATATTTGGTTTCAGAAACGCTGAAGTTGAGGTATTTGAAAAAACCAAAACAGATATCCTGAACATTTCAAACAACAAGAATGACTTATTTTACAATGGTGAATATCTTCAATCAACCACCGAAGAAAAAAGAGGACAAATAGTACTTTCTGAAAACTTCAGGTTACTTACAGATATTATTGCTTTCGTAAATTTACTTTTTAAAAAACTTCTTGGTAATGTTGAACATGAATTTGATGTTTCTTATCAGGAACTGATTAAAGGGAGGAACAATTCAAACAATGGTAGAGTAGAATTAATGTTGAATATCTTGAATGGTTCCAAGGCAGACAAGGATAGCGAGGAAGAAGATTCTGCTGCTCAGGAACTAGAATTTAAAATGATTGCTCAAAGAATTATAAAACTTAAGCAAGAAAAATATCCTATTTATGAAGCATCACGCTCCACAAAATTTGAAGAAACCGCAAGAAACTTTGAGTTTGGAGACGCCGCAATACTTATCCGCAGTAGAACCTATTTGAAAAAGTTGGAATACTGGCTCTACAAATATAACATACCTTACATAATATCTGGAGGAATCGGTTTCTATCAAACTCAGGAAATTTACGACTTCTATAACTATTTCCAATTCTTATTAAACAATCAAGACGAAGTGGCTTTAGTAGGTATATTGCGTTCACCATTTTTTTGTATATCCGACGCAGAATTATATGAAATTGCAATTATGGATGATGATATAGATTTCTGGAGTAAGGTTTGCAATTACGCTTCAACAGGAAATGCATCAGGTTATTTAAAAAGAGCTGTGAGTATCCTTAAAGAGAATATTAGTTATGCAGCAAGGTTACCAATACCAATTCTTGTGCAAAATATTTTCAGACAAACTGGATGGATTGGTACAATTGCTGGAATTCAGCGTGGTGAACAAAGCAAATTAAATTTAAATAAGTTGCTTAGCATAGCACGCGAGTTCGAAGGAAAGGGTTTCAATAACCTTTTTGATTTTGTAGAACGCTTAAAAACATTAATCGAGAGGGAGGAAAGGGAAGGTCAGGCAAATATTTCAAAAGAGAGAAAAGCAGTTCAGATAATGACGATACACTCAGCAAAAGGACTTGAATTCCCCGTAGTTTTCGTACCATTCTTAAATAAGAATTTTAAAATGGAATACGGTCATTTTGTAGATATAAAATATGGAATTGGATTTAAAACAAGAAATGATGAGGAAGAATTTTCTGAAACACCTCTGTATAATTTTCTAAAATATCGTTCCAGAATGAAAACCCTTGCTGAAGAGAAAAGATTGCTATATGTTGCCTGCACAAGAGCACGCGATCTATTAATACTATCAGGCACTCTTAAACAAAATACTATGAGGAACAACTTTAACTGCTTGAAATGGATTTTAGATTCACTCGAAATAAATCAATCTTTAAATAAGGAACTTGTCTTCCCAAAGCAAAAGGTAAAATCAATTACTTATCGAGATAATAAATTTGTTTCAGAAGAATTCGAGCACGATCTAAAAATTCCAATTATAACCTCATTAGATGAACTGATAATTTCACACACATTGGAACTTGAGTCGTTTACCCCGAAAACTATCAAACAAATATTAATACAAAACCTACCAGCAAGTTTGAAATATAATTTTTATTCAGCTACACAAATTCAAACATATAACTCCTGCCCTATGAAATATTTTTTAAAATATCAACTCGGTTTTCCTGAAACAGAAAATCAACTATATACATTTAATGAAGAATCTGAGCCAGATGATAAAATATACAGCGAACAAATCGGATTGGGAGTTCATAAAATTCTTGAAAAATATCCTAAATACAACGAAAATGAGATTACTAATTTTTTACACAATTTTCTCCCTGTAGAAGCATTCAACAATCCTATCGAATTCGAAAAAACAATTAAAATTATCCTGACACACGTTCGAAATTATTTCAATTCAGATATATACAAAGAAATATCAACATATAAAGATTTTAAAAACGAGTTTACAATCAACTCCCAATTTGGCGAGAATTTTATCACCGGAACAATGGATAAAATAATCTATGACGAAAAAAACAAATGGATAGTCGTTGATTATAAAACTGATAGGGTTAAAGAAAAGAATTTGGAAAATCTTGCCAGCAAATATATACATCAAATCAGGTTTTATGCTTTCTTAATCAGTCGTATGTTTAACCAAGATCAGGTAAATGCAATAATTATCTTTACAGAAAAAGCAAGCGATAATTATTATAAGTTTAACTTTACCACTGAAGAGTTAAAAGCAATTGAATGCTCCATTAACGAAGCAATAAACAACATATCTAAAGGCAATTTTAAAATGAATACACAAATGTGCGAATACTGTTCCTATCAAAAAGAAGGGAAATGTATCGGAGCAAATATTCCACACTTCAATTAACTAAATCTTTTTACAGAGCAATTCTATCTCACTTCCCCTAATTTTGTTTTTAATTATGCAAAAGTTAAATGACTCAATTAGATTTAAAACTAAGTTCTCGTCAAAATTAAATAGTGGCAAAATCTTAGGATGAATTTCAATCTGTAAAACTCTGACTTTTTTTGAACTTAAAATTTTTGCCATTCCCTGCAATACATTAACTTCTGAACCTTCAACATCAATTTTAATTATATCAGGAAAATCTACTTCGTTCCTTTCTACAAGTTCATCACCAGAGTATGTCTTTATAAGCTTGCCTTTCCCAGACACAGGGTAATCTGTCCTCCTTGCCATACTATGTGTTCCAATATTAGCAGACCTGGATGTGTAAAGCAGACTTTCGCTTGTTTTATCCATTAAAGCAAACTGAAGAGCAACAACATTTTGGAGTTTATTCAGCTCAACATTTCTCATTAGCATTTTGTATGTTGAGCTTTCTGGTTCAAAAGCATAAACTTTACCTTTGATTGTTTTAAACGCTGAAAAAATTGAGTATATGCCATAACTTGCACCTACATCCCATACTATATCATCTTCTTTAATTTCATTTAAAAATGATTCAAGAAATTCCCTCTCCCCTAATAAAGTCTCCAGATCTTCTCTAATCCTATAAGTTGGAGTGTAAAAAGTAGCTTCTATATGATGGACCGAAATAACCTTTTTGGAATTAAATAAAGTCGTATAATTATAAATTTTTCTTATTGGTTGAAATAAACCAATGATTCTAAAAAAATTTGCAACTTTATTCTTAAAATAAAAAAACATATGTAAATATAACAATAATTCTGAAAGATTTTTTTAAATTCATCAACAGCTTATTACTGCGCAGGAAATTTTGTATTGATAAAATACAATAATATATTAAAACAATGTTTCTACCAACAACAAAAGAAGAACTAAAATCTCTTAACTGGAATCAGCTCGATGTAATTATTGTATCGGGCGATACATATATTGATAGCTCTTTTAATGGCGCTGCTATAATTGGGAAATTACTTCTTAGCCACGGTTACAAGGTTGGTATTATAGCACAACCTGATGTTAATTCAGCTCACGATATTACACGACTTGGTGAACCACTGCTTTTCTGGGGTATAACTTCCGGTAGCGTCGATTCAATGGTCGCAAACTACACACCAACTAAAAGAAAAAGAAAAGCAGACGACTTTACTCCAGGTGGAATCAATAATCTAAGACCGGATAGAGCCGTAATTGCTTATACAAACCTTATTAAAAAATACTTTAAAAAAACAAAACCAATTGTACTTGGAGGCATAGAGGCTTCACTAAGAAGAATCGCACACTATGATTATTGGGACGATAAAATAAGAAGATCCATACTGTTTGATTCAAAAGCGGATTACATAATATATGGAATGGCTGAAAAAACAATTGTAGAGTTTGCCAACAAATTAAAACTCAAACAATCATTAAATGACTTAAGAGGTATGTGCTATATCTCAAAAGAGCCAAAAAATAATTTTATTGAATTACCTTCATTCGAAGAAGTAGTCTCCGATAAAAATAAATTTATTGAAATGTTCCACTTATTTTATAACAGCAACGATCCAATAACTGCAAATGGCTTGATGCAAAAACACGGCGACAGGTATTTAATTCACAATCCTCCAGCTTATCCACTAACTACTGATCAGCTCGACAATATATATGAACTAGATTTTGAGAGAGATGTTCATCCATATTACAAAAAGTTTGGTAAAGTAAAAGCAATTGAAACTATTCAATTCTCTATTACATTGCATCGCGGGTGTTTTGGAGAATGTAACTTTTGCTCAATTGGTATACATCAGGGAGAAAATATAATTTCCAGAAGTCAGGAATCTATATTACGAGAAGCTCAAATTATAATAAAACATCCTAACTTTAAAGGATACATTCAAGACGTTGGTGGTCCAACTGCAAATATGTACGGAATGAAGTGCAGGGTTAAAAGACATACAGGTTTATGCATTAATAAAAATTGTACTTTTCCCAATGTATGTAATCAATTAGATGTTAACCATAAAGCACAGCTCGAATTACTGAAGGAACTAAGAAAACTTAATGGTGTTAAAAAAGTTTTCGTTACATCGGGACTCCGTTACGATCTGATATTAAAAGATAAAATTTCAGGTGATGATTATATTAAAACACTTGCAGCGCATCATACATCCGGACAGATAAAGATTGCACCTGAACACAGCGATGATAATGTCTTACGATTGATGCGAAAACCAGGAATTGATTCACTAGAAAAATTTAGAGAAAAATTTTTAAGAGAGAGCAAAAAAGCAGGTAAAAAACAGTTTCTTACATACTATTTAATTGCAGCACATCCGGGTTGTAGCAAAAAAGAAATGTTAAAATTAAAAAATTATGTAAAAACCACCTTGCACATTAACCCTGAACAGGTTCAAATATTTACACCTCTACCTTCCACTTACTCTGCATTGATGTATTACACCGAAATGAATCCTTTCACCGGAGAAAAAATTTTTGTTGAAAAAGATATTAAGAAAAAAGAATTACAGAAGAAAATCATAACAGGCAATAAAAAAACTAAAATTGGCTTGTAATTTTCTTTACATTTTTATATAATGCATTAGATACTTCTGGAAAAATTTAAATGGCAAGGAGATTAATATATAAGATTCCCGACAACGGCAAAAATTTTATTTCAGAGCAGCAATGGGAGAGAATTTTAAAACTTCAGAACTGGTATAACTCCGAATTTTTCTGGAGTGCGGGAAAATTAGCATTGAAAAGGTTTCTGGTATTTCCAGATTATCATTTGGCTGGTAATAACTTTGATGAATACAGAAAAAGAGTAGAAAACATCCGAAAAGCTTTAAAAAATAAAGGAGCCAGCGAGTTTGAAATAATCAAACACCTTGAAACAAACGGCTTGGTTTTTATAAAGAATGGTGGGTACTTCGATAATTGTATTGCAAGCGGATATACACGAGTTGGGCAAAACGAGTTCAATGCATATCTGGTATGTGATTATCTGCTAAAGGTTTCCCTGATAGCTAATAAGTCAATAATAGAAATTTATGATGAAGGAAATTTCATAAAGTGTAAGAAAATATTTCTCAAAGCTGGAGATCTTTTTATAGCATATAGTAATGAGGATGAGAAAAAATATTTAGAGAAGTTTATTGAAGAAAGGAAAGTTTTTTCGATTGTTAATCCTAAAAAATATGATAACATCCCAAAGTTACGACATCAGTTCATGAATTATAATAAGTATACAAACACGCAAAAATTAAAAGTTTTACATAACTGGAACTGGTTGGGTTTTGAAGATTCTTACGATTTTGAAGGAGACGATTTAGAGGGGTATGATTTGAATAAAAAAATTAGAAGGTTCTTAATAGATGATAAAATTAATTAATAAAAATATTGCACATATAAAGCGAAACCAGAATAAGGAATGTGAAGAACCACATTTATTAGAAGACCATCTTAATGCTACTGCAAAGCTTGCCGCACAATTCGCTTCTGAATTTAATAATGGCGACTGGGCAGAATTAGTTGGATATTTACATGACATTGGAAAATATCATCCCGATTGGCAAAAATATATTAGAAAAGAAACGGGATATTACGATGAAGATGCTCATATAGAAGGATATGCTGGAAGACCGAATCACAGTGCAGCAGGTGCTGTTTATCTTTTTGAAAAATTTAAAAACTCTCCTATGGCTAAAGCTATAGCTTATATCATTGGTGGACATCATTCAGGATTACCGGATTGGAATCCTCAATTATCACAGAGAATTTTCGAAGATGGAAAATTAATTCTTGATGACTTAAAAAAAGTTAAAGATGTTGAAGAAGCACGACAGTTTTTAGAAAAACCCATTCCACGATCCGTTCCAACAATTTTTACAAATAACAATCTTGATCAAGAGCAGTTTCACCTCTGGATAAGGATGCTTTTCTCTTGTCTTGTGGATGCTGATTTTCTTGATACAGAAAAATATATGGAAGAAAAAGAAAGAGGCAGTTATGTAAGTCTTGAAGAATTGAAGATTAAGTTTGATGAATTTATGAATCAGAAAAAGCCAGATAATGAGTTAAACAAAAAGCGCAATGATATTTTGAATCAATGCAGAGAGAAAGCTAAAGCAGATCCAGGATTTTTTTCTTTAACTGTGCCAACTGGTGGTGGTAAGACTCTTTCATCAATGGCTTTCGCTTTGGAGCACTCACTTAAACATAAGAAGAAAAGAATAATCTACGCTATCCCATATACCAGCATAATCGAACAATCTGCTAATGTTTTCAAATCTATCTTCGGTGATGACCAGGTAGTTGAACATCACAGCAACCTGGATCCGGAAAAAGAAAATTATAAAAATCGTCTTGCATCAGAAAATTGGGATGCGCCAATAATTGTAACTACAAATGTTCAGTTATTTGAATCTTTATTAGGAAATAAAACTTCTATTTGTAGAAAACTTCATAACATTGTAAACAGCGTCATCATACTTGATGAAGCACAAATGATTCCCACTCAATATCTTAAACCCATCTTGAGTGTGCTAAAAGGATTAGTAAATTACTTTGGTGTTACTGTATTGCTGATGAGTGCTACTCAACCAGCACTTACAGGTAAAATTGGAAGCGAACCAAATATTATTGATGGACTTGAAAATGTTAAAGAGATAATTGATGATCCTGATGACCTATCTAAAAATTTTAAGCGAGTTGAATTCATTTTGCAGGAAGAAATAAATCAACCAAGTAGCTGGGAAGAAATAGCAGAAAAACTTCAAGAATACAATCAGGTTCTTTGCATTGTGAATAAAAGAGATGATTGCAGGGAATTGTACAAGTTAATGCCTGAAGGAACGATACATTTATCTGGTTATATGTGTGGTGAGGAGAGAAGCGAGGTGATTGCTTATATTAAAGCCAAACTTGAAAATAAAGAGCCGATAAGAGTTATAAGCACACAGCTTGTTGAAGCAGGCGTTGACATAGATTTTCCGGTTGTTTATCGTGCATTGACAGGGCTTGATTCAATCGCACAGGCTGCCGGAAGATGTAACAGAGAAAATAAAATTAAAGAAGGCGGTAAAGTTTATGTATTTGTTCCGCCAAATCCTTCTCCACAAGGATTTCTAAGAAAATGTGAAGATGCTGGAAAATTTATTTTAAGAAATTACAGTGACAAAGATTTCACACCAAGTCTCTACTCGGAGTATTTCAGATATTTATATTCAAATCTTAATTCGTTTGATGAAGCAGATTTTTACAGTCACTTAGTTAGAGATTCTAATAATTTCGAGTTTCAATTCCGAGAATTTGCAGAGAAATTCAATATAATTGACGATAAAAAGCAGATGAGCATTATTGTAAGATATAAGAACAGTGTTTCACTAATTGATCAATTAAAATCTGCTGAAGCTTCAAAAGAATTATTAAGAAAATTACAACGGTATATTGTAACTGTTCCAATTTATACATTCAACAAAATCAGAGAAGCTAATTACATTGAGAATATAAATGGTTATTGGGTACAAAGTGATGAGAACCTTTACAATCCGGGTTTGGGACTTATGGTTGGTAAATCAGATTGGACTTATGGAGATGGTGTTATATAAATATATTAAATCCTTAACTAAACCAAAAATTAAGGTTGCATTCAAGCCTCATTAGAGGTTATATATTTATAGGAAAAAATATCATTTAATGATATTGAAATCAAAATAATAAATTTTATATTTTTTACATCAATAAGCCTCGTTAGAGGCGAAATATCTATAGAATAACAAGAAATAAACAAACAAGTCCCTTTAGGGACGAAATATTTAAAGCGTAAAAAGAAAAGATAATGCTGTAATATTATATCATCCCTAAAGAGATTTTGAATGTTGTAAGTTCTTTATAAATATCAAATCCCTAACGGGATTATAGATTTCAAACATAAAAGCCTCGTTAGAGGCGAAATATCTATAGAATAACAAGAAAT
>CALCJK010000025.1 GCA_937967455.1 uncultured bacterium
CTTTTACATCCTATATTAAAATTCAAATTTAATATTTTAAAAACTTTTGCCGCTGTTTAATAGATGTTTCATTATGTACTGGTTCATATTTTTTGATTACGATTATTTACATCAGCTATTTTATTTATCATACCTTTAAAAATTATACTGTGGAATGGAAGTAAAACATACCAATAAAGTCTCCCAAGCAATCCCAAAGGTCTAAAAGTTGCAGTTTGGGTTAGCACATTGCCATTGTCAATTTTGAACTCTAACCAAGCTTCTCCGGGCAATTTCATTTCGGCATATAACAATAAGCGTTTCTCTTCTTTACTGGCTACCAACACACGCCAAAAATCAAGTGCATCCCCTTTTTGTAACTCGGTATCACTTCTTCTGCCTCTACGCATACCAACACCACCCATAAGTTGGTCTATAAAACCTCTAATTTCCCAGAGCCAATTGCCATAATACCAGCCTGTTTTACCACCAATATGCCAGATCTTTTTGAGAACTGAATCAGGGTATTCAACTTTTCGTGTGCGAATATCCTTAAAACAACCGTTAGTAGGTACCTCTATAAACTTAGAAATCCCTTGACTTAATAAATTACTTGTTTGTGCATCTTTCCAACTTGAAAGTATTTGATTCTGCTCAGGTGTATCAAAGGCTAATTTTATAGATGTATCGTAATCAATTAGTTTAATATCAAGCAATTTTGCTAAATTATTTGGTTTGCAAATCACTTCAATTTTCATACTGTCCACTAAATTCTTAGCCAGTGGATAAGATGTAGCCGTTACAAAATATAACCAATAAGATGATAGTCGGGGAGTCATAACCGGTACAGTCAGAATTCGTCTTTTTAAACCCCTTATTTTGGCAAAGCGTAAAAGCATTTCTTTATATGTTAATATATCGGGACCTCCGATATCATAACTTTTGTTGTAAGTTTCTTCCCTGCCGATTACACCAATTAAAAATTCTAATACATTGCGTATTGCTATAGGTTGACATTTTGTATTTAACCACCGTGGGGCTATCATAAAAGGTAGTTTTTCCACCAAATCACGAATGATTTCGAAAGAGGCACTACCCGAACCGACAATTATACCGGCTCTTAATGTAGTAAGTGCAAAGTTCGAGCCAGATAATATGGCTTCTACATTTTTTCTTGATGATAAATGTTTTGATAACTCATCAGTGTTGCTTATTCCACTCAAATAAATTACTTGTTTAACTTTTGTTTGTTCAAGACGATTTTTAAAATTTTTGGCACTGATTTCCTCCATCTTCCCAAAATCACCACTGTGTGTCGACATAGAATGAATCAGGTAATAAGCAACATCAATATCATTCGGGATATTTTTAAGACTTTCTTCCTTTAGAAAGTCCACTTCAATAACTTTAAGTTTCTCTGTCTGATATTTTTTAACATTGAATCTGTCCTTATCTCTTACACAACATACAACCTCATACCCTTTTTCTAATAAAATGGGTAATAATCGTTGAGCAATATATCCTGTTGCGCCAGTAAGTAAAATTTTCATTTATTGAACAATCAAATTTGTTTTTCAGATAAAGTTATTATTTTCTTCTTAACCTGCTCATAATCTTTTTAATAAGTTATGAGCGTAAGCGAAGAATTTAAATTAGTGTTGTATGATACAAACCTTTATTGCTGTGTCATTTTAATATTTAAAAAAATTTTCTCGCTGAATAATATAATTATTTTTTAAATAAAAAATACACTTTTATTTTTATCAGCACGTCTTTATTTATGGAATAGGTTTTCCCATTTTTTATTTTCTTGATTATGAGAAAGCGGTAAGCATCCCGATAAATCGGGGTAGTGTGAACCGCTTTCACTACTTTTAATACAGGCTCTGTCAGATGCAATTTTTTGCCACCTTTCGAATTAGAGAAATGCTCAAACCAGCCTAATTCATAAAAGCATCGTTTAGTGAGTTTCTGATGAAGAACTGAGCCAAATATTATATAACAGTAATACCAGAACTAAACAATTTGCTATAAAAGCTAAAATTGCAGACACCATGGTAAACAATGAGCCAAGAGCCCAAAAAAGAGGAATCGCTACAACTCGCTTTTGCGTGCTCGAAAGAAACTGACCAAATAGTAAACCCCATAAAAGGTGAGCCTTTCGCACCATTGGCGGTATGAGCATAAGCAAAGATGCAGCGATAAGTGGTGATTCATGCTTGCCTGAAGTTCGGATCGCAACAAGCACCGATAGTGCTACAAGCGTAAGCGCAACATAGATGTATGCACCACCCGTAAACTCGAGCAAACTAAAATTCGAGATTGGCGATTTGGAAGCTTCTCTCAATGCTGAAATACCAAAGAAACTAAATCCAGATAAATAGGGGAGCACGATGGAAATCACGAGAACTAATCCAAACATAGCTAATATCGATTTTCTTTTTTTTGTTGCATCCATAAGCACAAAAGGTAAGAACAAGATTGGTGCAATCTTGATAGCCGTAGCGAGACCTAAGAAAAAGCCAATAAGATATGGCTTTTCTGTTCGCAATGCCACAAGGGTTAGTACGAGCACGAGTCCATTCACCTGTCCAAGCTCTGCATTCAGTATCACCAATCTCAATACTGCCACGAGGAAGATACTTGCAGCAATTATCCGAAAAGGGTCTTTCCAATCGATAGATGGAATGCAGTATCTTAAAGCAATCAGGAAAATGACTGATTGTATTATATACCAAAGAGTGGACGCCAGGGGAAGTTCTAAAAATGTAAGAGGGGTAAGAACCCAAGCAAGGAAAGGTGGATAGATATAGCCATCAGCTTCACCTCTATTCTGGGCAGCAGCATAAAAAATTGGGAAATCCAGTCCTATTTTCAACTGCCTCTCTATAGCTGTAGGTGCATAGAAGAACAGGGTAAGTGTTATGATTACGAAAGCAAGAGTGCGAAATGATGTTGCCTTGTGGAACATTTCTGTTCTATTTGTAATAAAGGCGTAGTTCATGGGTAAGTTCTTTTACTCTGTTCTTCAGTCTGCATGGATTCAGCAAATGCAATTACCGTACTCATCTTAAATTTCCATAAATTTCTCTTCAACAAATTTCTTTAGCCGTAAAACATTAACCTCATCTGTTTTTCTCCTGCAAATGGCTTCCAGAATTTTAAGCATCAACTTTATTGCTTTATGTTCTTCTTTTAGTTGTTCTGTTGGCTTTATATTTATTATTTTATTTTGTTTTGCAGAAACTTTAACTGCTTATCAAAGATACCACATTGATTGTAATTCCACAAATACCAATGGCACAGGTTTGAAATACATCATTAAAAACCAACTCCTAATAGCATTCGTATCTGGAATTCTGGTTTCCCACCTTTTATATTACCAATTTTAAAAGCAGATCCTAAGGTAACCCATAAATTTTCTTCCCCGTGGGTTATAACAGGTCCTATATAATGTCCGTATTCACTTCCCTTTATTTCAAATCCTGCTCTGAGAAGTTTGACAAACTCGTAGCTTGTTCCAATAGCATACTCTGGATCAAATTTCCAATTCTTTTCTTTTTCAAACTCAAAAATTGGGTTTAAAGAAATATTAAACCTTTCAATATCCTTTGCTAAGATTAATTTAAATTCAATTCCATGCTTCGAAAAATCAGATTTACCTTTATACTCAAGGTATAGCAAAGGATCAAGAAAATATCTGCCTTTTACACCAATTTTATACCTTCCTCTAAGTTTAAATCCTTTATATTTAAGTCCTTCTCCTGGATCTTGATTAAGTATATGATAAATTGAGAAATCAAAACGCTCTGTCATTCCTACCTCCAATTCAATTTGGTGTTCAGAACTCATTGTACCTTCTATATTTCTTATGTTTGGAGTTGAGAGTGTAAAATAACTCTCAACTTCTGCTTTTCCTCTTTCAACAGTTTTATATTCATAGGTCCACACGTAGGATCTAATATCGGCGAAAGATTTAGAAAAAAGGCAAAAAGTTATTAATAATAATATTATTTTATTCATATTTGTTCCTTTCAATTAATATTTTTTGTGAAAAATTTTAATATAGCGAGTGAAAATTAATTTGCAAGGCTTGCTTGCATGATCGATGT
>CALCJK010000026.1 GCA_937967455.1 uncultured bacterium
GTTTGAGATTATTTTCTTAACTACATCGTTTAATGTTTCAACTGACATAAAAAGTACTATTGTGTCAATCTTTGCTACTTTTGAGAAGTCAACGAAACTGTGTTGTTTCAAATTTGCCTCATGTCCTGTTGTAATACATACTGTTGATGAGACATCGCGTGCAGTAAGTGGTATCCCGGTATAACACGCAGCAGCGGTTGCTGCGGTAACTCCCGGGACAATCCTAAATTCTATTTTATTTTCTACCAATGTAGTCAACTCTTCATTTAACCTGCCGAATATTGACGGGTCGCCATTTTTTAACCTTACAACATTTTTACCTTCGTTTACTTTTTTAACCATGAACTGGTTAATCTTATCCTGATTTTTAGCGAACCCGTTTTTATACATTTCTTTATCAAGTTCATCAACACAGATTTTCTCAGCTTCGGGTTTTGTATATTTCAAAATAGATTTGTCAACAAGATAATCATAAATAATCACATCAGCTTGACTTAAAATTTTTGCTCCTTTAACTGTTATCAAATCAGGTTCACCAGGTCCTGCTCCAACTAAATACACTTTGCCTTTTTTCATAATAATGAATATATATACCCCAAAGATACTGCAAAGAAACAAATAATTAAAAGATAAAATAAAAGTATTCTAAACCCGAACTCTTTTCTGATGACAAGAATAGTTCCATAACTTGTAATTGGCCCTATTAAAAGTAAAGCGAAACCTGCACCAATGTTTAACCCTTGTTTAACTAATGCATCAACTAACGGTACACTCATAGTAGCACACATGTACATAATCAAACCAAAAACAACACTGAATAAATAACCATATATTCCGTATAAAAATTTTTTTATCAACATTCCTACTGGCGTAACTGCACTTACTAATGCTGCAAGAACTAACCCAAGCATTGTTTCTAATCCAATCTCTTTAGGTAAATCAATATACGCATATTTTAAAACTGATTTAATTCTTTCAAACACTGTTTTATTTTGTTTTGAATTATCATATACTTCATTTTCACAATGGAAACATTCTGTATCATAACTTATTTTGATCTTGGGGTTAAATTTTAATTTATTACCAATTAAACCAGCAACTATTCCTGTAATGATTACAGAAAAGAAAAGATATACAGCGAATTTTATCCCAAAAAATTTCCATGTAACTAAAATTGCATTTATTGAAGTTGCGGGTGTCGCAATAAGAAAAGAAAGAACAGGTCCTAATGACGCTCCTTTTAGAAAAAATGTTACTGCTATTGGTAGAGAACCCCAACAACAAACAGGTACAATTGTACCAATTATTGTAGAATAAAGTATTGGTTTTATACCTTTAGTACCTAAGTGTTTTTGTACCCATTTTGTTGATACAAACTCTTGTATTATACCACTTAAAAGAAATCCTGCTGCTAACGCTGGCAGTATTTCAGTTGTGTAATGTTTTAGATGATATAAAAATTGGATAACCATATATCACACTCCTTTAACTGTGAACCCTTTTTCTTGCAATTTCTTAACTACCTCGTTTATATTTTTTCCTTGTTTTTCACAACCTTGTTTCAAAGTTGTCACACGGCCCAATGTGTTCCTTAAAACAGGATTTTTTATTCCTAAAAATCCTAATTCTGATAAAATATCTATAAGTTCAGGATATTGTTGTGTAAGTTCGTATACTGTTTTGTTAATATCAATCTCTTTCATCTAATAATCTTTTTTCTCCTTCCAACTTTTTTATTTCGGTAACATCTTGTGTAACTTCAAGTGTGCCAAGGTATTCACCATTTGTATCTCTTACAGCAAAATATCTTATATAAACAAATCTACCTTTATAATTAATCCAAAAATCTACGAAATCTTTTTTACCTTCTTTGAAATCTTTTAAAATTTTTTCAACTTTGTCAACACTTTGTGGTGGATGACAGTATTGAACTTTTCTACCGATAACCGACCTCGTTCTTACAAAAATCCTATCTTTTGTCTCAGAAAAATATTTTACTGTATCGTCTTTATCAATAAAAGTAATATCAACAGGTAAAGTGTTTAATATACACATAAGTTCTTTTAACTGCAAATTTCCTGAAGGAAAAGATATAGTATCACTGTCTTTTATTGTAGGCACTTCAGTTATTGCATGTTTTAACTCATTTATAAGTTCTTCAGTTTCTTTTGGTTTTTTAATAAACGCATAACCTACAGTATCACTTTCTTTTAATATCTCAACCCAGTCGTTAAGGTTCAATTTTTCTAACGATGTAGGAAAAAGTATATTTTCTTCTTTAAAAATCATACCTTCAACTTCTTCAATTAACGGAGTTAAACTTGAAGTTATATACTCGTCAATTTCATCTACATTTTTTAATTCATCAATTTTTAATAAAGCATTTTTTAGTATTTCTCTTATTTCATTATCTTTGCCCCACATAACCTTTGAAGGACCAAAAAAACCATACTTCTCTAAATATGGGAAAAGTAGTTGTTCTTTTCTTGTATAGTGAATCTCTATATCTTTGAGTTTTATAAGTTGATTTTTTACTTCTTGTTTAAACTGTTCAATATTGTATTGTTTAGAGTTTTTTATTAGTTCTTTTAGATAACTTGTAATTTTTTCTATTTCTCTGTTTTCAAGTTTAAACAAGAAAACAGGGTGTGCTGGAGATTCTTCTTTTGAAACAGTTTTAGACAATGCTGACTGAAACAACAACACATGAACATTACAGAACTTCTTTATCTCATCAGGTGATAACCCTTCGTCTATAAGTGATTGTTCAAGTGCTGCAATCTCAGAAGATGTTATACTGCCAACATTTTTTTCAAACATCTCTTTTGCTTCTTCAACAGACATCCCTTGATGAAGTTTAAGAATAATTTCTTTTAGTATATTTTTCTTTCGTTCTTTATTACTTATAAGTTCACTCATTTTTATTTTTCTCCTTAATTAAAGTTTTTCTGCCAATATTAGCTAAAGAAAAAAATTGTTTTTTTTATCGCTAAATTCAACTAAAAAATTAAACTACAGGAAACTTTTATCTTTTATATCTTTCAATGCTGATAATTTTTAACTCTATCCTAATTATCCGCAGCAGCCAGGGCCAGAACTTGGGCCACAGCCAGATACAAACCCGCCGTTTTTAGAACCGCCACCCATAACCAAAATATTGCCAAACACTTGGACAGTTTTTTTACTGTGACAATTTGGACATTCTGGTTTTATACCTTTTTCTTTTTCGTTAACTGTTGCAAATACTTCAAACTTAGTTTGACATTCTGTACATATATATTCATATGTAGGCATATTTCATCACCTCCTCAAAAAAAATTTAATTAATATTCTCTTTTATTGCCTTTACTGCTTCTTCAGGGGTAAGTCTTCCTACAGAAATAACTTCGTCGCCAATAGCTAAAACAGGAACAATCCCAGGACCAAAACTGGTTAACAACTTGACTACAGAGGGAAACTTTTTTGAAATATCTTTTTCAGTTATATTATACACTTCCACTTCTACACCTAAATTTTTAATTGCATCGGAAAGTTTTTTTATTTCTTCTTCAGTTTGCCCTATTGGTCCACAACAACTTGAATTTGGGCCACAAGGAAATTGAAGTGGAAGAGTAAAAATTCTTACAACTTTGTTATTAACACTCATAGTCTCACCTCCTGTTAAGATAAATTAAAAAAATAAATTAAATATATATCCTGCAACTACACAACCAACAAAACTTAAACCTACATAAAGAATTAAAAGTTTTGGTTTAAACACGCCTGAAAGCATCGCTATTGATGGTAAACTTAATCCAGGCCCGCCTAAAAGATATGCAAGTGTAGCTCCAGGTCCCATACCTTTTGCAATCAAAGCCATTGCAGTAGGAACTTCTACATAAGTGCAAACATAAGCAAGAACAGCTACAACTGACGCAACTAAAACTGAATTTAAATTTTTACCTCCTACAAAATTTACAATTACACTTGTTGGGATTAAAACCCGTATCGCACCTGCAATAATTACTGCTAACACAAGATAATAATTCAATGCAAAGAATAACTGCCAGGAAACTTTCCATAGCTGAACAAGTTTTTGTTTGAAAGTTCCCTGATACCCTTGAGGTAAAACCATACATCCTGCCTGGTATTTGTTAGTATCTCTTTTAATAAGACACCATTTACCATCTTTA
>CALCJK010000027.1 GCA_937967455.1 uncultured bacterium
AACCAAGATTATTACGAATACACTCATTCTGACTGGTTTGTAGATGTAGACTTTTTTGAAAGAATTACTCAAGGTAGAGAACCCGGGTGTTCAAAATTAAATTATGCTCAATATACAATATGGACATCTACAGGACTAACAGGCGAGCAAAGGAAACCATGGACTAACATCTTAGGGTTCACTTCAGGGACAACTTATTATATTGACGGCTGGAAGATAGATTTTGCTGCATTACCTATAGGGACAACTTGTTATGTTTCAGTAAGAGTTTACGACCTCGCAGGCAATGTCTCTACATATATTGATGCTTTCAGAGTTTTAAGAACAACACCTACTGCACCAATCATTACTGATAACCAGGACGGTGATTATACCTGGTACAATTCAAGCACAACTTTCTTACAAAAATTTTATGATATAGATTTTGCAGTTGGCCAGGATGCGTATTTATCAACTATGAGCGTGATTGTTTATAGCGACATTTTAGGCACTGGTGATAAACTTGTAGATGAAACGATAGTTATAACAACAGCAAATGTTGTTTCTTACACTCTTGACTGGCAGGTTAAACCAGCAACATTTACACCTGATTATTATATTTTTGAACTTATGCGTGAAGGGACAAATTATATAACAGTAAAAGCATACGATACATTAAATTCAAGTTCTACATTGTACGATGTATTTTTTGTAAGAAAAGATACCACAGCACCGCCTATACCTGTCTTAAGTTCGCCATTAAACAATTCTTCAACAAACCAGTTAAATATAAATTTCAGTTGGTTAAAATCAAACGACCTCACATCTGGAACAACAATTTATATACTACAAGTTTCACGAGACCAAATATTCACAACTATAGATTATTCAACTACTACATCAATAACTTCAGTATTAGTTTTATTATCTTTTGAATCCACATACTACTGGCGAGTAAACGCAAAAGATTTAGCAGGGAATTATTCCGGATTTAGTTCAGCATTCAAAGTTTGGGTTGATACAACACCACCAACTGTATCAAATCCTTTATCACCTGGTAATGGAACAATATCAAATCAACTAACACAAAACTTTTCATGGACATCAGCATCAGACGCTTTTTCTGGCCTAAAAAATTATACTTTACAAATTTCAACCTCTATTGATTTTATACCTATAAAATATTCATCAACCACAACTTCGTTATCAGTGAGCATTAGTGTTGCTCAATCAACTTATTATTGGCGGGTTAAAACAGAAGACAATGCTTCCAACTATATGCTATCTTCTATACCTTACACAATACTAATTGACACCACAGCACCTTCAGTACCAAACCCTGTTACTCCAATAGATGGTTATACAACCAACCAAATGACACTTAATTACACATGGACGATATCTGATGACAGCGACTTCCGTGGTGGTTCAGGTATTGCAGGATATGAGTTCTATATCTCAACATCAAGCGATTTCTCAGTATTTACATCATCCGCGTTTGTCACTTCAGCGTCTATCACACAAAATCTACCATCTAACATTTACTATTGGCGTGTGAGAGCAAAAGATGTTGCTGGAAATTACAGTTCATGGTCAACGGTTTATTCTGTAGTCATTGACACAATACCACCAACTATTATTGATTTACAACCCGGTGATGACCAATGGAGAAACAACCCGGGAACAACTTATAATGTAGATTTTGAAGACCGGCTATCAAAATTACATACCGTCCAATACATAATCTATTCCTCAACTGACCAATCCGGAACACCAATAAAAGATTGGACTTCTATTGCAACAAACATAAACGCTTTCTCCTACACACAAGATTTCACAATAGATTTTTCAGCACTGCCTGAAGATACTACATGTTATGTTTCAGTGCGTGCTTGGGATAATCTGCTACAATACACAACTTCATGGAATGTGTTTTATGTATTAAAAGATGTAACAAAACCTACAATCACTGATAACCAGTTAGGTGACGATGTCTGGCGAAGAATCAATAACGGTACTTACAATGTTCACTTTGCTGACGCAGGCGGCTCTAAGTTACAAAAGTTTGAAACAAAGATTATGACAGGTCCACTTAATACCGGTGCTACTGTCCAAGATTGGAGACAGAACAATACTGTTATCTCAGGGACAACTTTTTACAACACACCGTGGCAGTTGAATTCAACTAGTTGGGATTTATTACCTGAAGGAAAATCTTATGTCTCAGTGCGTGTCTTTGACAATTCTTATTCACCAACACTCGGGTATAATATGGATTCTTTGACTGATGTATTTTATGTTTTAAAAGATACTACTCCGCCAATTATAGAAAATTATCAAGGAGGCGATTTTGTCTGGCGAGATTCTAACTATGCAACATATAATGTAGATTTCAAAGATGTGGTAAGTGGTTCAGGAATAAAGAAGTTTGAAATAAAAGTTTCAACAGTTTCAGGAGTTTCAGAAGTTTCAATAGTTGATTGGACAACAGTTTTAACAACAAATACTTATTCTTATACCTCTGACTGGCAACTTCCAGAATCCGTCTGGGACGCATTATTATGCGAAGTAACAAATTATGTCTCAGTGCGTGTATTTGATTTTGCAGATAATATTTCAACTATGACAAACGCATTCTTTGTTCTAAAAGATACTATCCCACCAAGTATTGACAATTTACAACAAGGTGATACTGTCTGGCGCAGGATAAATGATGGTTTCTACAATATTGATTTTTACGACACTGGCGGTTCTAAGTTGAACAAATTCCAACTTCGGGCATCAACTTGTGGTTATGGCGCTGCACCTTTCGTTTTTGACTGGCAAGATGCAGGCACTACTATTTCAGGGACCACTTTCTATACAACAGATTGGCAGCTTACTGATACTCAATGGTCATTACTTTTACCAGGGACAAACTATATTTCAATCCGTGTGTTTGACACTGCACAGATTAACAATCCTTCAATTAAGGCTACATATCTAACAAATGCATTCTTTATCCTCAAAGATACTCAACCGCCAACAGGTTATGCACAAGCACCTGCTTATTCATCAACAAGCACTTTCACTGTTTCCTATACTGCAACAGATTACGGTTTCTCAGGAATAAAATATGTCAAACTCTATTACACTACACAGACACAGCCACCATACACTTATACATTGTATATCACAACAACAACGAACCCTGTACAATTCACTGCTACTGCTGAAGGAAGGTATGGCTTTAGAATCGTTGTATATGACAATGCAAACAATACTGACGAGCCCGACCCACCAGGTTCAACAACAGCACCTGAATCTACAACCTTAGTTGATATCACAGCACCAACTGTGAACAACCAGCAAACAGGTGACGATGTTTGGCGCAGTGCACCAAAACCTGATGGTTACGCTGTGTATTTTAACGATTCAGGCTCAGGGCTTGATTCTGCACAGTATATAATTCGTTCAGGAGCGTCTCAAACAGATGAAATTTTAAAAGATTGGACCTATATATTTCAATCAACAAATGTGTCATCTTACAATGTTAACTGGCAAATAGATTTTGATGCTTGCAAATCTTCCTGGAACTATGTCTCGGTTCGTGTCTGGGATGTTGCAGGTAGGACAACAACTGTCAACAATGTATTTTATGTAAAGAAAGACACAGAACCACCAATTGTTTCTTATAATGAATTTTCATCCGGTGGTGATGATACATGGCGTAACACAGCACGTGTCGGTGGGTACGATGTAGATTTTTACGATGGTCTTTCGTGGTTGTCAAAAGCAGAATATTGTGTAAAAAAATCTTCTGTAGTTGCTGACTTTAATCCACCAAACATTATCATAGATTGGCAAAATATCGCAACCGGTATATCTTCACCAACTTATACAACAAACTGGTCAGTAGATTTTGCATCACTTGTAGAATACACAACGAACTTCGTCTTCGTCCGACTAACGGATATCGCAGGAAATATATCCACATATTACGCATTTTATATCCTAAAAGACACAACACCGCCTGAGTTCGTTAACTACGAAGCAGGTGGTGATTTAATTTGGCGCAATACATCACGAACTTACAATGTTGACCTGTTTGACAAAATCTCAGCCAATAGAACCGATAAACTTGAAAAATTTGAATACTGCGTTTGGAGTTCAAGCAATCTAACAGGAACAAACTTAATCCCATGGACAACAGTAGCTATTAACATTGGCACAACTTATTACATTACCGATTGGGGAGTGAATTTTGACTTGTTACAAAATGGGACAAACTATGTCTCAGTCCGTGGTCAAGATCTCGCAGGTAATACTACAACATATATTGATGCGTTTAGAATACTTAAAGATGTCTTACCGCCAACAATTTATGATAACCAACCCGGTGATACCGTCTGGCGAAATACGAATAGTGGATATTACGATGTAGATTTTGAAGATTTATTATCCGGTTGTTCGTATTTCCAAACAATTGTCTATACACAACCGAACATGACCGGAACACTGCTTGACAACTGGCGAACAGTTGTATCATCACAAGTTGCAAAATACACAGCCGATTGGCAATTAAAACAGGAAACTTTCAATAATATGTTAGAGGGTGTAAACTATGTTTCTGTTAGATGTATAGATATCGTTGGTAACACTTCAACCTATGTTGATGTTTTCTATGTAAGGAAGGATACAACCTCACCGAATATCGTTGATAACGAACCGGATGACGAAACCTGGTATAATAGTGGAAGGAGTTATAATATAGATTTCTATGATTATTCATCCTTGCTTGACAAAGCCGAATATACAGTTTATTCAACTGGGTATCAGTCAGGGACACAACTTGTTGTATGGACACCTATATTCACAAACTTGAACTTGTCTTCTTACGAAACCAATTGGAGTATAGATTTCCCAGCATTACAGCAAGGATATAACTATGTAACAGTCCGAAGTTACGATTTTGCAGGAAACATAAGCACTGCAAATGTTTTCTATGTTAAAAAAGATACACAGGCACCTCTACAGATTACTGATCTAACTGCGCAGACAGGAAGTAACGAAGGTGAAATAAACTTAACTTGGACTGCACCCTATGACCCACAACCAGGCAGTGGGTTAAGCAGTTATATTGTAAAATTTGCAACTTTTGAAATCACAGAAACAAACTTTGATACTGACCCTAATGTAAGAACTTTTGTTCAGTCATGGACACCTCAGGCACCAGGAAGTACTGAATCAAAAGTTATAACAGGGCTATCACAATCAAGATGGTACTATGTTGCTATAAAATCACGAGATTCTGCAGGTAATATCTCAGTTCTTAAAATTTCAAATTATGCAAAAGCAAAAGAAGATACTGTTGCTCCTTATGCTATAACGACATTGAACGCACAACCTGGTGATTATGTTGGTCAGATAAAACTAACCTGGCTTGCACCGGGTGATAACGGACTTGTCGGTAATTTGTCCGGTACTTACATTGAAGGTGACAGTTATTCCGGATATTACAAAATAAGATACTGGCAGAAAGAAACAGCACCGACAGGTTGGAGTGATACAGTTGGTTACATTGGCGAAGTTGACGGACCTATACCTTTAGAAGTTGGACAATTACAAGAATATATCTTCAACGGGTTAACACAAAATGCTACTTACTGGTTTATGGTAAGGACTTGGGATAAGGAAGGGAATTTTTCAACTTCAAACTCTTCCTCTTCAATCCCAGCACCGCCAGGTGCTGCTTATGGTAATATTCTCTGGGGTGCAGGAACTTCAAATATACCAAAAACATCTCGTTGGGAACCTCCAGACTGGTCTGCTGCACAAAACCTGCCATCGGTTCCTTTACCAACAGGACACAGGGTTGAGTTTGTTAAATCTGCTGCGTGTCCAGTGTTACGTAATGAAAAACTTGTTTTGTTTAAAACTGGTGATGGTGATACAACTCCTGAACTATTAGGAAATGTATATTTACAACGATACAATGGAACAACCTGGGAATATATAGGACAGTTAAATACAACACAAAACAATATGACAGATGCAGTGCGTAATTGTGATTTAGCATATGAACAAAATTCAGGACGGTGTTTAGTTGTTTATTACAACGGCACTGCAGGACAGGTTCAATACCGTGTATGGTCATCAACTGCTGCTGGATGGGTTTCAGGTCCGTCTAATCTAACCTTAAGTGGCACTTCAGGTGCAGTATACTGGGTACGGCTTGAACCAAGACCTAATTCCAACCAGATAATGCTTGCAACACTTGACGCTAACAGGTATATCTTCTGTGCACTCTGGAATGGTGATACGAACCAGTTTTTATCAATTTCAACCTATGTTCCTACACTCAACGCAGCAATCGCAACACGAGAATGTTTTGATTTAGCCTGGGAGAGACAAAATCAACGATGTATGGTTTTCTGGGGTGAAGGAACTACTACAATGTATTCTTTATGGTCTTCTACAGCATCTAGGTGGGTTGTATCTCGTGCTGCAGGTCCTAATATTGCAGCAACTTTACAGTGGGTAAGACTTTCTTCTGACCCGAGAATGAATTCAAACTATATAGCAATGACTACAATTGACAGTGCTGTTGACTGGAATGTATGTATCTGGAACGGCACTTCTTGGGGAACACTTCCTACTGAAGATGATACAATGGAAACAGCTGCTGCAAGATGTACTGATGTTGCCTGGGAGAAAGATTCTGGAAGATGCATAATAGTTGCTGGTGATTTAAATGCAAGAGAAATATCTTTTATTGCATGGTCAGAAACACTCGGCTGGCATAACCCTATAACAGGTACTGCAGTAACACCGTTAACAGCACCTAAAACACCTACAGGAACTTTGGGACTTTTAGGTGATATAAACTGGCTTGGTCTTGTCTCTGACCCGAACCAGAACAAAATGATTTGTTATGTAATTGACCAAGCAGCGGACTTAACTACTATAAACTGGACCGGGTCAAACTGGACTGGTAAAAAAATTCATGAGACAAATGTTTCAATTATATCTGCAGAATGCGCAAGTTTAGTGTTAGATAAACATGACATTATCCCACCGAGTTATGTTGATAACCAAACTGGTGATGATATATGGCGAAGTTCCAATACTGGAAGTTATAATATAACTTTCCAAGACAGTGGCGGTTCTTATTTAAGTAAGTTTCAAATAAAAGCAACTACTGGACCTGCTTTAACTTCTTTGACAATCTTAGACTGGACTGATAACCTCATCTTCCCTGCAAATACAAATTCTTATTCTATTTTATGGCCGTTGAATGACACAGTTTGGAACGGATTAAAAGAAGGAATAAATTATATTCATCTAAAAATCTTTGATGGTGCAGGGAATACTACTGTTGCTGAAAATGTGTTTTATGTGAAAAAAGACACAACAGCGCCAAGCACACCTTTGCTGGTTTCACCAAAAAACAATTCAGCAACTAATTATCTAACAATCACCTACGACTGGGACGATTCGGTAGATACTACATCAGGAATTGATTTTTATCAACTTGTAATTTCTACAGATATTAACTTCGCAACTTCTGTAACTACTGTGACTTCTGTAACTTCTGAAACTTCATTACTACGGTTTGAAGGTATACATTATTGGCGTGTCAGAGCAAAAGATATCGCTGGCAACTGGTCCAGTTGGAGCGATACTTACTCAGTTATAATTGACACAACACTGCCTAAAATTGTGAACAATGTTGTCGGTGATTACACTTGGCGTTCTTCAAGCGGGACAACTTATAATGTTGATTTTTACGATGAACTCTCAAAACTTGCAACATGTTATTACCGTGTATGGTCATCAACAGGACAAACAGGTACACTATTGATTAACTGGACACCAATAAATACACTTTTAATAAATGCTACATATTACGAAACCGATTGGTCAATTTCTGCATCTTCCTGGGTACTCCTACAAAACGGAACAAACTATGTCACTGTACGTGCCGATGATTTAGCAGGTAATACTTCAATTTTGGTTGATGCATTTTTTATAAGAAAAGACGTAATTCCTCCACCTGTACCTACTTTATCCTCACCACAAGATGCTACAGCACTAAGCACAACAAATGTAACATTTGTATGGAATCCGGTAACAGATGCACATTCGGGAACACAAGGATATGAGTTTTATATATCAACCGAACAATATTTCACTGTATTCATATCATCGGCATTTACGACCACAACGAGTTATACTACAATATTGTCGGAAGGAACATATTGGTGGAGAACACGTGCTAAGGATTACGCAGGTAATTATTCATTATGGTCAACAACTTGGTCTATAATTATTGACACAACACCAGTTTCCACGCCAGTATTACTATCTCCATCAGCAGGAACTTATACAAATCTACAAACCCCAACATTTGATTGGTCAGATGTATTAGATGCAGTAAGTTATGAGATATATATCTCAACAGACCAATATTTCGGTGTCATAAACTATAGTGCCTTACCTACTACTTCAACCTATACACCTCCTGCTATGCCATCAGGAGTTTATTACTGGAAAGTGCGTGCAAAAGATGCTGCTGGTAATTATTCTTTATGGAGTTCAACCTGGGATATAACTATTGATACAATCACTCCAAGAATAACAAACAACATAATCGGTGGATTGGTTAACTGGTATAATTCCGATCCGGGAAGCGTGGTTGATATTGATTTCTTTGACGATATCCCCGGTGGATATTTAACAGCAGGAAAAATTGATAGAATACAATACAAAGTCCATACATTACCAAACGAAGGCGGGAACATATTAATTGGCTGGAGTGATAAAGTATCCGGTTACGGCGGGGTGTCTTATACAAGCAACTGGGCATTAAATTTTGGCCACTGGGAATTGTTACAGAATGGAACAAATTATTTCAGTGTGAGAGTTATAGATATGGCAGGGAATACTTCAACTTATATTGATGCATTTAAAATCCTAAAAGATGTAATCCCGCCAACAGTTAACGATTTACAAGATGGTGATTACACATGGCGTAATTCAAGTGGTACAACTTATAATGTCCAATTCAATGACACAGGCGGGTCAAATTTATCCAAATTCCAAATCCGTATAACCACATCACCAGTTGTTGAAGAAAATTCAAATGAAGGCGTGATAATACCGTGGACTGACCATATCACAAATATTAATGCACCATCATATACAACACCATGGGCATTAACCGCTTCACAGTTTAATACTTTATGGGAAGGGACAACAAACTATGTCTCGGTTCGTGTGTATGATTTAGCAGGTAATGTCTCAACATATATTGATGTATTTTTCATTTTGAAGGACACAACACCACCGAGATGTGTTAATAACGAAACCTTTGACCGTGGCTGGTTCACATCAAACCCCGGAGCAATCTGGGATATAGATTTCTATGACGACCCTGTACCGGATAGAATTCCCGGGTGCTCAAAATTGAACAACTTATTCTATCGTGCGAAATCTTCAACAGGCGGTGTTATAATTGACTGGACAACAATTGCTACCTCGCTTAATACAACATACTACATCACAAACTTTGCCATAGATTTTGCTAAGTTATATGATGGAATAAACTACATAGATGTTCGTGCTGTGGATTTTGCAGGTAATACTACGACATTCATAAATGCTTTCTTCGTTAAAAAAGATACAACCTCGCCAAGAATTGAAGTTGCGTTTGATACAACAACAGTCACTTGGATAAACACTTCACAAACTTATGATGTGAACTTCTATAAACAAGGTGCTACACATTTGGACACTATTCAATATTGTGTCTATTCAGGTCCGGGTTTCACAGGGACAAACTTAATCCCGTGGACTAATATTGGTATACCACCATTGAATGTCGCAGAATATACAACGGACTGGTCTGTCAACTTCCCTGCATTACAGAACGGCGGAACTAATTATGTTAGTGTGCGCGTATGGAATATCGCAGGTACTACAACAACATTGGTTGACGCATTCAGAATATTCAAAGATGTATCTTTACCATCAATAGTTGACAATGTTCCAGGTGATGACACAATCTGGCGGTCATCAAATGTTGCAACTTATGATTTAGATTTCTTTGACACCCCATCCGATGGTTCAAAGTTGTATAAGTTCCAATTAAAAATAACATCAGGTCCTAACCAAACCGGTTTAATATATCAAGACTGGACCGATGAAAAGTTAAACCTTGGCACTACTTTCTACACTGTGAATTGGTCAATAAGTTATCAAACATTCCAAAATATGCGTGAGGGATATAACTATGTTTCAGCAAGAGTGTTTGATTACGCTGGTAATGTTTATGAGCTTTCCGATATCTTCTTTGTATTAAAAGACACAACACCGCCAACAATTGATGACCAGCAGGAAGGTGATAACACCTGGCGTAGTGTTAATAATGGTATATATAATGTTGATTTCACCGATACCGGTGGAAGTAAATTGGCACGTTTTGAAATCTTAGCTTCCACTCGTAGCCGATACTTAAGTATCGGCTACGAAGAGGGGGACTTGACCCCATGGACAACAGTTCAAGCAGGAATAAATTCTAACTTGTTTTTAACAGATTGGTCAGTTCCTAGTTCTGTCTGGCAAGCATTACAATCCTGGACTACGAATTACATCTTCGTTCGTGTGTTTGATAATTCTGTCCCTGCAAATTCGTCCACAAGTATAAATTCTGTATTTTATGTCTTAAAAGATACTGCCCCACCAATAATAATTGATAACGAAACTGTTGACCGTGGCTGGATGAAAAACAATCCCGGAGCAATCTGGGATATAGATTTTGAAGAACAAATACAACAACATTGTTCAAAACTTCACACTGCACAATGGACCTCTTTCACAGGACCTAACCAGACAGGAGTAGAACCTTTAGGTTCGTCTAACTGGATAAATATTTTTAACGACCCTGAAGGGTCTACTCCAATATATAACCAAAATTGGGATTTGGGTATTTCTACCTTTGCGCTTCTTGCTTCTGGCACAAATTATATCTCAGTCCGTGTTTGGGATATTGCAGGCTCAACCACAACATTAATAGATGCTTTTATTGTGAAAAAAGATACTTATGGTCCAACTATTATTGATAATCAACCTGACTCAAATTGGCTCAATAGCAACCCTGGCGCTGTCTGGGATGTGGATTTTAAAGATGACCTCTCAAAACTTGCTTCAGCATACTACATTATTTATTCCGGACCACAACTATCAGGTACTCAATTAACTAATTGGACAACGATTTTTGCTGGTATAAACCAAACCTTATATGATACAAACTGGCCACTTGCAGCAGGTCATTGGGAACTTTTACCTGAAGGAACTTCTTACATAACAGTCCGCTGTTATGACAACTTGCTCAATTTGACAACAGGTTACGATATCTTTTGTATCCGTAAAGATACAACACCACCATATTGTGTTGATAACCAAGAGAACATTTATGCAACCTCGCAGTCAGAACTTAACAATATAGATGTTGATTTTTACGATACTGGCGGTTCAAAACTTTATTCTATACAATACCGTGTTGCACCGTCACCAGGGAATCCTTCAGAATATATCATTGACTGGACAAATATCGTTCCACCACCAGTTGGAACAACTTATTATATTACTCCATGGTCAATACCATTTGTATCTTTACCTAACCAAGCAACTTCTTATGTTTCAGTTCGTGCACGTGATTTCGCAAATAATACAACGACTTTCGTTGATGCATTTTCAATTTATAAAGAAGCCGTAGGACCGTCAATTATTGATAACCAACCTGGGGACGATACATGGAGAAATACACTTACAGGAGTTTATTTCAATATAGATTTCCAGTCAAACTCAGGCCAAAATTTGGACAGGTTTGAAATAAAAGTTACAACTACTTCTGATGGAACAGGAACTGAATACACAACGTGGTCTGTAATCGTGTCAAACATAAATTCTATTTCTTACACTCTTGACTGGCAGATACAACCTGATTCTTATTTCTTTGATAACTGGCCACAGGGGAAAAACTATGTCCATGTACGAGTTTTTGATTTAGTACCGACTTCGGCAACACTTTATAACGCATTTTATGTACTAAAAGATACGGAACCTCCTTTAATTGTTGACCTTCAGGAAGGTGATACTACATGGCAGAGAACTTCTGGTAAAACATATAATGTTGATTTCCAGGATTACGGTATCGGTGTTTCAACTATATGGTATAAAGTATCATCCGACCTTGAAGGAGCGGCTACATTGCTTGACTGGGCAACAATTTATGCAGGGACACCTGTTTCATCTTACACAAATGACTGGTCTGTTGATTTTGAAAAACTTCAGGAATGGACAACAAATTATATTGCAGTAAAATGTTTTGATGGGCTCGGATATTCTTCTACCTCAGTATCAGTATTTTATATCTTAAAAGATACAACTCCGCCAACAATACCTTCACTTGATTCACCACAAGATAAAGCTTTATTGAACACAAAATTAGTGAATTTTCAGTGGTTTAGTTCAACAGATAAACGTTCAGGAGTTGAAGATTATACATTACAAATTTCTACACTTGCTGATTTTTCTGTAGTTTACTATTCTTCAATCACTCAATCACTTAATCACTCAATCACTTGTTTAGAAGGAACAAACTGGTGGCGAGTTAGAGCAAAAGATTTTGCAGGAAATTATTCTTTATGGTCTTCAACAAGAACTTTCCTTATAGACACTTCCTCGCCTATAGTTGTAGATAATCAGCTCGGATATGATTTATGGCTATCTTCAGACCCTGGCGCAATCTGGGATATTGATTTTAAAGATTTAGGTTCAGGACTTACAACTATAGAATACAGAATCTGTTCTTTACCAGGCAATTCTGACGAAAATGTTTTAATCAACTGGACAACAATTTATGCAGGTAGCCCAATCTCAAGTTATACTACAAACTGGTCTATTGCTTTTGTCCATTGGGAACTTATACCACAAGGAACTTCATATGTCTCTGTTAGATGTTTTGACAGAGTTGGGTTATCAACAACAGTCCCTGATGTGTTCTATATAAGAAAAGATACATCACCACCAACAATCTCGGGAACGGATTCAACAGGTACAACAGATACAACATGGCGTAATTCTTCAAAATTGTATGATCTGAATTTCCATGACCCACATTCTTTACTCAAAGACGCATGGTACTGTGTCTCAACTAATACATTTGCCACACCACCACTGGTTATTGATTGGACACCGATATTTACCAACCTTAACCAGCCAGATTACTTAACCGACTGGGCACCGAGTTTCGCATTGCTTATGGAAGAAGTGACGAATTATGTATCCATCCGTGTACAGGACAATTTATTACAAATGGCAACATACTACGACAGGTTCTTCATTTTGAAGGATATAACAAAACCAACTATTGTAAACAATCATCCAGCAGGATTTGATTCAACCTGGTATAAATCTGACCCTGGGGCAATATACAATGTTGATTTTTATGACTCAGGTGGGTCAAAGTTATCTAAGTTTCAGACAAAAGTTATGAGAGGGGAGTTAATTTCAGGTGCAACTGTCTGGGACTGGACTGATAAAATAACAGGTATCAACACAACATATTATATTGATAACTGGTCTTTAGAATTTGAAAATTTATGGGAGGGGAAAAACTATGTTTCAGTTAGAGTTTATGATAATGCAGGAAATTTTGAAACACTAACAGATGCTTTCTTTGTATTAAAAGATACAACTTTACCATCAATAACTAAAAATTGGTGGGATGAAAACAACTGGTACGCATATCCTCCAACTGTAGATATTGATTTTAATGATTTAAATTCTGGTTCAGGTATTCAAGGTTTTGATATCATAGTTTCCTCTGTAGCGGAAGGCTTTAGCCTTCCACTATATCCATGGACAAATGTCTTATCAACCAGTACATATTCTTATACAGAAAACTGGCAGGTGCCACAGACAGTATTTGATTCGATGCTATCAGGAGCAACAAACTATTGCTGGGTAAGAGTTTATGATTTTGCAAACAATATAACAACTTCTACCTGGTATTTTATTGTCAAAAAAGATACTGCAGGAGTTAATATTGTTGATAATGAACCTTTGGGAGAAGATAGTATCTGGCGTTCAACAAATACAGTAAGAGCATATAATATAGATTTTTATTCTTTAGGTGTTTCACTACTTGCAGCTGCAGAATATATTGCATATACGAAAGAAAATCTTACAGGAGAGAAAATTTTTGACTGGACTTTAATTTCTGGTTTTACTTCAGGTGCAACTTATTATGAAACTGACTGGTATATTGGCTTGCAAGAATTTGAAAAATTAAAAGACGGAGCAACAAATTATATTTCAGTTAGATGCTGGAATACTGCAGGATCAACTAAAACATTAACAGATGTCTTCTGGGTAAAGAAAGATACTACACCACCTGTAGTTGCGAACTTATTGTCACCATTTAACAACTCAGCAACCAATCAACTTATAATAGAATTTTCCTGGCAGCCATTTAATGACCTTGCTTCAGGAACTTCTTACTACATATTGGAGATTTCAACCGATGGTAATTTTAGCCTAATAAATCAGTCAACTACAACTGTTAATACAAATTTAGTTGCTCAATTTATTGAGCAAAATACTTATTACTGGAGAGTTTCTGCAGTTGACAATGCAGGCAACATCTCACAACCTGCTAATCCATATTTACTTGTTGTAGATACAACTTCACCTTCAGCAACAATATTGACAAGTCCTATAAATGGTTTAGCCACAAATTATATATTACAAAAATTTGAATGGCAAGTTGTTTTAGATTCTGGTCCTGCAGGATTATTACACTATAAACTTGAAATTTCTACTGTTTCAAGTTTTATTCCAGTGTGGTATTCAAGTATAACAAGCCAAACAAGTTTAGAAACTGCATTATCAATGTCATCTACTTATTACTGGCGAGTATTTGCAGTAGACCGTGCAGAAAATTATTCAGCAATTTTGGATACATATACTTTAATTATTGACACAATTTCGCCACAGGTGCCTTATTTGCAATTGCCATCTGATAATTTCGCTACCAATTATTATGTGATAACTTTTGAATGGACAGGCGAAGATATTGGTCCTTCTGGCGTGAAAAACTATACAATTGAAATATCTACAAATGATAACTTTGAACCTGTTTGGTATTCTACTATAACATCATTAAATTCGCACACTACGACATTTATTGAAAATATTTACTGGTGGAGAGTTAAAACACTTGATAACGCAGGGAACTATTCTTTGTTTTCATCAACAAGAAAATTCATTGTAGATTTTTCATCGCCACAAATAACATCACTTATCTCACCAGCAAATGATACAAGAACTAATTCTACAAATATAACATTTCAGTGGTCTTCTGTCTCAGATATTGGTCCTAGTGGTATAAAAGTATATGAATTACAGATTTCAACTGATATAAATTTTGGTCTGATAAATCAGTCAACCACAACGACATCAAATGTAGTTGCTCAATTTATTGAGCAAGAAAATATCTATTATTGGCGAGTTTTAGTTTATGATAAAGCAGGAAATTATAGTGTTAGTATATCTTCAGAAATTACTGTTGATTTTACAAAACCAAAAGTTGTTGACAATCAACAAGGAGATGACAATTGGCGTTCGTCAAGTGGAACTGTTTACAATGTAGAATTTTATGATGAACCATCAATTAACGCTTCAGGTCTTGCTTTTGCTGAATATAGAGTTTATTCTTCTACTACATCTTCTGGCCTTCCTTCAGGAACAGAACTTGTAGGTTGGCAAAGAATATTTGAATATAATTTACCTGAAAGAACAACTTATTACAATACTTGGTGGTCATTATCAGAAAGCGCATTCAACTCATTACAGCAAGGTTATAACTTTGTATTTGTTAGAAGTTCAGACATTGCAGGAAATACTACTGATTATGCAAGTTATGTTTTCTATATTAAAAAAGATACCGCAGCACCAAATATTATAAATAACGAACCATCTGTTCCTCAATGGGAAAATTATTCACGAGCACACGATATTGATTTTTTCGACCCAGGAATAGGCGTGAGTTTAGCATCATATACTGTTTATTCTCAACAGGGACTTTCAGGAACACAACTTATACCATGGACTACAATATTTGTCCTTGCTACACCACAAAGTATGTACGATACTGACTGGGCGATAGATTTTGCACTGCTTCAGCCAGGGACTAATTATATTTCAGTTTATTGCCAAGATGGGCTCGGGAACACTATTACACAAACTGATCTCTTCAAAGTTTTCAAAGATACAATCCCGCCAGAAAATATTACTGATTTAATTTCAACCCAAGGTATTCCATCTGGGTCTATAAAATTACAATGGACTGCACCGTCAGATGATACAATTTGTGATCCACAAAATGTTAGATTGAAATCATACCTTGTTAAATACAAAACATCTAATTTCGTTGATAAATCCGATTTCTTTGCAACCGGAACAACATTCTATATCTCACCACCACAACATCCTTCTACACCAGAAACAGCAACAGTAACAGGACTCGTTGAAGGAACAACTTATTGGATTGCTATATTACCACAGGATAAGGCAAACAACTATTCTGTTTTACTATCCACAACTTCAACTTGGGCAACAAGGGTGCCTCCGGCAAGAATTACAACTCTATCCGGCTCTTCACCGGAAACTTTGAACCCTGGCGAGTTAATACTTTCCTGGATTGCTGTCGGTGATGACGGATACACAGGTCAAGCAAGTGGTTATGTTGTTAAATACGCAACATATCCGTTTGGTGAAAATGAATGGGATTCAGTATCGGAATATGCTCAATCCTGGATACCTGCACCTGCAGGAACTGTTGAAGAAAAAATTCTTTCAATGCCTGAACCCGGTGCAACATATTATTTTGCTATAAAAGTTTACGATGACGCATCACCAGGTGCCAATTATTCAGTGATTTCATACACAGTATCAGTTCAAGCACGACCTCGTGGTCCTGCAGACGGAATTTTATGTTATGCAGAAGGAACACTCGCATACCCAAGATATTTCAGAACAACATCTGCTGGTGCGTCATGGACAGGACCAAGCAACGCTAATACTGCTGCATCAACAATTTATTGGTCCGTACTAAGAGCATGCAATGTTTTAAGAAATGAAAAACTACTTGCAACAATATCTTCAAATGGTGGAATTTACATTCAACGTTTTGATGGTATATCTGGAACCTGGTCAACACCTGAACTTTTAACAACGATAGCATCAGCAGATGCCGTATATAGATGTGTGGATATCGCTTATGAACAAAACTCAGGTAGGGCAATTGTAGTATTCAGCAGCGGTAGTTTAACAGGACAAGTTTGGTATAGAATCTGGTCATCAACAGCAGCGTCGTGGGTTACACCAGCAACACAACTTAACATCGGTGGTACGGGATTCGTAAGATGGGTTCGTTTAGAACCTCGGCCGGGAACAGATGAAATAATGCTCGTTACACTTGATTCCAACAGAGTTATGTATGCTTATAGATGGAACGGTTCTTCCTGGGTTAACAATCGGCAGCTCACACTTTCAGCATATACTGCTGTGTATCAATGTTTTGACCTAGCATGGGAGAACACTCGCGGGAATTGTTTGATACTCTGGGGTGAAGGGACATCAACAAGATACGCAATGTGGTCATCAACGGCAAGTTTATGGAGTGTAGTTGGTGCAGCAGGGCCTAATATCGCTGCAACAACAGGTGCTTACTGGATAAAACTGTCTGCTGATAGGTTAAGTGGGTCAAACAGAATAGCCATGGCATCTCTTGATGGTGATTCAGACTGGAATGTTTCTGTTTGGGATGGAACTTCGTGGGCTACACCAACTGAACTCTCAGCAACCATGGATGCAGCTACACCACGGCTTATTGATATCGCGTGGGAGAAAGATACAGGTAGATGTATAGCAGTCGGTGTATTATCCGCAGCACCAGCACAGTATGTTTCATTTTCAATCTGGTCTGCAGGTTCATGGTCAGCAGTGACAACATATTCAGGATATAATCTCGGTAATTCAGTTGACCTGCGATGGTTACAACTTGTCCCTGACCCAAATTCAAACAAAATGGTACTTTTAGGTTCAAATGCAAATGCTGCAGGTTCCGTCAATTTAAGAACAATAAACTGGACAGGTGCAGGTTGGGCAGGCGGAACAGCATTGACTGCATTAGGTTCTAACCCGAACTACGAGTTCTTTATGCTCGCACTTTATAAACACGACGTAATACCACCAACTTATTCTAACAACCAACCCGGGGATGACACCTGGCGGTCAACTAACAACGGGATTTATAATGTAGATTTCTTTGATACAGGAGGGTCAAAACTATCAAAAGTTCAAACACAACTTGCAACAGGTTCTGGTGGTACAGGTGTTTATAGAACCTGGGCTGACGAAATTACAGGGTTAAATACAGATTCTTACACAACTGACTGGTCTTTAACTTCAACCACATGGGAACAACTCGTCTCAGGTAGAACTTATATCTCACTTAAAATTTTTGATGGTGTAGGGAACAATGTTACACTTACTGACGCGTTCTATGTTCAAAAAGATACACAACCGCCTGTGATCACAAATAATATCACTGGCGGGTTAACAACATGGTATAATACAGATCCAGGTGCAATAATTGACATAGATTTTTCTGACCAACAAGGACTTTCTTTACTTTCAACTGCACAGTATATAATCAATACACAACCAAACCAAACAGGACAAACACTTGCCACAGGTAATATATTTACTTACACACCTAATCGGTTAAATTACACTGCAAACTGGGCACTTAATACAGGCCATTGGGAATTTTTACAAACAGCAACAAATTATGTAACAGTTAAATGTTATGATGTCGCTGGGAACACTACAACTTTAGTTGATGCTTTCAAGATATTAAAAGATACAGTTCCACCACAAGCAATTACAAACCTTACTGCACTTGCAGGTCCTGTTTACGGCAGTGTGAACTTGCAATGGACTGCACCACAAGATTTTGGCAGCGGTGTTGAACTTTATGTGATAAAATTTGCTACATATCCTATACTTACATTATCTGATTTCCTGAATGCAACAACTTTACAAATCACTGTTACACCACAACCACCAGGAACAATACAAACAGTCACTGTTACTGGACTAAATGTTGACACTACATACTATTTCTGTATAAGAACAAGAGACAAAGTTTTATCTCCGCCAAACCCGAATTTCAACTGGTCTGAATTGTCAAACACTGTTGGCGTTCTTCCACAGAAAGGGAATATATGGATAAACGAAATTTATTGCTATGGTAGTCAAGGAAACGACTGGGTTGAACTTTATAACAATTTATCTGCGGAAATAAATCTCAACGGTTGGCAGTTGAAATATAACGGTACTGTTGTATGGACAGGTTCTTCAACACAGTCAATTTTAACTTCAAGTTGTGTTGTAATTTCAAACTTGAATTTAGACAATACAGTTTCAGGCGAACTTTTGCTACTGGATAACAACGGTTTACAAGTAAACAAAGTTGTCTATCCTGCACATTATCAAGATGTATCATATTCACGAATAACCGACGGAAATGCTCAATATTTTGAATTTGACCCATCACCTACTAAAGGACTTAAAAACAATACCACAGAGTATGCACAGATAAAAATTAACGAAGTACATTATTCGTCTAACGAACAGTTTATTGAACTGTTTAACACATCATATGTTTCCACAATAACATTTAGCGGGTATCTAAGAAATACAAATAACAAACTTTTTAAGTTTACAAGAAAAATTTATCCAAGAAGTTTTGCAATAGTAGACTTTTCTTCAATTGACAACGACGGGTTCAGGTTCTATGATATATTCGGTACAAACGGGCTTAATACAACAAGCGATTTCGTGGTTTTAGAAACCACATCTGGTAGAGTAATAGATAGAATAACATATCAACTTTCTACAAATTATGTCTACCGTAACGAACAAGCACAACTTGTATCTTATACTGATGCACAACAAGGTGGTGTTGCTGCAACGAATTCGTTAAGTCGTACTCCTGACGGTGGAGATACGGATAAAGATAATTTAGATTTTGTAGTAAGAGAAAAAACTTATGGTATGCGAAATCTTTTAGCAATTTTGCAAAATAATACTATTTATTATCCAATAGATGACATAGTACTACCACGAAGATTTAAGATAGAGTTAATGTTGTCTACAGATTGTTCTAAAGGATACAACAACACATTATGGTTTATAAGGACATCTGGCAGTGAAGACAAGTTTTCTCCACATAGATATAATTTAAGAGATTTAGGTTTTGATTTATCTTCGTTATTGAAACAGACCACAGTCTACACAGCTGTTGAAGATATGATAGATATAGATGGCAATAAATTGTCAACTTCTACTGTTTACAAAATTGTTTTAAACACAGAAAATGATGTTGGTGTTTCTAGTCAAGTTGTTATAGATAATGTTTTATACGACACTACAATTCATACAATAGATATTTCTACTATAAACTATATTTATGCAAACGAAGGGAAGTATTATTCTTTAATAAAATTAAAACTTAAGAACGAAAGTTATCAAATAAATAATAAAATTGCATTAGATAAAATTTTTGTAAGTTTCTTAGATATTAATGAGCAACCTTTGAATACTCAACAAGTTAAAGATTTGTTTGACGAAATATGTTTGTTTGAAGATACTGATGGTGATGGTGAATTCTTTGCAAGTTTTGACAAAGTAGAAATTGCAAAATTATATAAGGAAAACTTTAGTTTATTAAATGGTAAGCAGGAGATAGTTGTTAATAATGCTGAAGAAATTTTAGCGCAGAATTTCACAACTTATTATTTAACTGTAAAGTTATCTTCTTACTCAGCTGAACTTCCATATAAAGATTTCAAAGTTAAAATTGCAAAGGAAGATCTGATATGGATTGATGCAATTTCTTTTATACAACAACCTAACACTGAATTTGGTTTTGTTATAACATCTTCTGCTAATATTGTGAGACCATTAAAACCGCCAGCAGATACAAATTGGCCTTGTGATTTGAATAAAAAAGTTGTTATAAACAACAATATTATGTTTGATAACAATATTTTTGTATTTTGTGATGATGGTGCTGTTATATCATTGTCAACTGGTGGAGTTATAACAAAGACTTTTCAAGCAAATTCTTCTGCTATTTCTCCGATATTAAGTTTGTATTTTACAGGTGAAGATGGATATTTGTATTTTGGTACAAAAAATGGTAGTATATATAAGAATCTTATTTCTGATATATCACAAAATATATGGGTAAGAAATTTATCCGATAGATTAAACTCAGAGGTTGTTGCTTATTATTATGAATCGCCAGCAAAAATCTATGCAGGTACAGTTGATGGATATGTTTATAAAATTTCTACTGGTGCAGCAGATTTTTGGACACCTCCTATACAACTTTATGGTGCTGTAGTTAAATCACCTGCGATTGATGAAGGATATACAGAACAGGCCAGTTCACAGACAGGAGTAAGTTCTTTGTGGTGGGGAACAACTACAGGATATGTTTACAGGTTAGGATTAAAAGATGGTTATATTCTTGCATCAACACAGGTTATATCTGCAATTACTACTTCAATAGAGTACGATGCCGGCTTTGAAAATTCGGCATTGAATACTTTAAATATTTATTTTGGTACAGAAAATGGTAATTTATACTGTAGATATGGTCTAAATTTAAGTAGTATACCTGCAAATTGGCAGGATATAAATTTAGCTAGTAGAATAAATAGTTTAAGTTTAAGTAATGACAAAAAATTATATGTTGGTTGTGACAAAGGAGTTTACAAGATTAACTCTATTGATGGAGAAATAGAATGGTTTTTTGCTACTTATGGTAAAGTTGTTTCAAATTTAGACATATGGAAAAATCCAGGATATGTATATTTTAATACGGATAACGGATTTTTGTATTGCATAGATACCAACGGCAAAATTAGAGATAACTATCCAATAATTTTAGATGCTAAGTCTCCAGGTAATTTTTATTATGAAAACAAAAAGTTGATAATAGGAACAAGTGATGGTAAAATATATATGTTTCAAGAATAAAAATATGAAAAAATTTATAAAGTTATTGTTTATTTTTTCAATAAATCTAATTAATTTTTCTTCTTTATTTTCATCTTCATGGAAGACATTTATGTTTGATGAGACTCGTAAAGGTGCAAAGTATGAAGTTGTAATATCATCAAATATGCCACAACAGAGTTGGAAGATAGATATCCAGGGTGAAGTTATAACATCTTCTGTAGTTAAAGATGATATAGTATATTTTACATCAAGAGATGGATCTATATGGGCGGTTGACGGTCATAAAGGAGAAATTTTGTGGCAATATTCTACTTCTGGCAAGATAGATTTTACAGCTGTTTTATGGAAAGATTATGTTTATGTAGGTTCTTATGATGGGAAAATTTATTGTTTTAAAAGATATTATGAAGAGTTTGAAGATTTTGTACCTTTATGGAGTTATGATACAGAAAGTAAAATAGTTTCTTCAGCAATAGTTGTTGAAGACGAAGATGTGGTAGGATATGAATCTAACCCCTGGATAATTTTTGTTTCAGGACCTAAAATTAATGGTATAACTAGAGGTAAACTTTATATTTTAGATGCATTAAATGGTAAAGAAGTAAAATCTTTAGATCTTGGAAGTTTTAGTTATTCTTCGTTAAGTTATTCTGAAAATAAAATATACTTTACAACAAATGATGGGTTTCTACAATGTTATGATTTAAAACAACAAAAATTTCTATGGCAGAAAAAGTTTGCAAGTTGTTTAAATCATACTTCAGTAGCAATAAAAGAAAATAATATTTTTGTTTATGTAGGAGATGTCGAGAGAAAAGTTTATATGATTGATAAAAATAATGGAGAAATTTTGTGGTCATCACAGCATTTATCTTCGCTAGCGACTAATAATACTTCAGTTACTTTATATGAGGATAAAATTTTTGTAAATATTTATCCCACAAGTGTTTGGAAACAAGACTATGGGATTGTATGGTCAAGTCAAACAGTTGTATGTATAAGCACAACAACAGGTATTTTATGGAGAAAAGATATTTTAGTAAAAAATTCTCCAAAGGAATCTTATAACATAACTTCTGCTGTTTCTGTAGTCTCAGATACAGCATATTTTGGCACTTACTCAGGTGAACTTTTTGTTTTAAATATTTACACTGCAGAAGAAATTGCAAAATATAGTTTTGAATCACCAATTTTATGTTCAGTAGCAATATCTAATGGTTGGATATATTTTAGTGAGGTAAAAGGTAACTTATATGGTATTAAAGCAGAAAAATTTTTAGCAATAAAACAACCGGATTTTGATGATATAGTTATAAATACTAGCACAATAGTAGTTTTGTCTTCAAACTTCAATAAAGATGTTTCTGTAGAAATTTCAGCAAATAATGAAAATCTTGTAATTTCTACAATAAGTTTAACAAATCAAAATACAATATTTTTTGATACAAGAAGTTTACTTGATGGTAAATATCAATTGAAACTAAAAGATATAAATAGTACAAAAATTTATGCTGTAAATAATATAAACATAGACAATTCTCCTTTACCTCCAACAAATTTAACTGCTTTTTCATATGAACCTAATAAAATATATCTTACCTGGACAAAATCTTATGATGATTCTTCAGGAAATAATGATGTAAGAAAGTATAAAATCTATCGTTCATTAGATGGGCAAAACTATAACTTTATTGCAGAAGTTTCTAAAGGAACAAATTTTTATATTGATTTAGTAACAGTTTCTTCAACTTATTATTACACACTCACAGCAAAAGATAAATATACTGAATCAGTTTTTTCTTCTCCTGCTAAGTTGTTTGTTGAAACAGAAAAAGTAACTGAAGATAAAACTGAAGAAGGTTTTTTAGTTAAGTCAGGAAGTGAATGTGTAATAGAGTATTCTTATAACGGAAGAAAACTTGAGTTATATTTTGAAAAAACAAGTTTAAATAACGATCTACGAATTATAATATCTATGCCAACAGAATATGATAAGAATTTTCCTAAAGGTGTAAAATTTACTAGTTTGGTATACAAATTTTATCCCGAAGATGTAAAGTTTAATTCTAAAGTAAAATTAAGGATTTATTACAAAGATGAAGATGTTTTAAGTTTAAAAGAAGAAAGATTGAGAATTTATTGGTATAATAAAGAAAAACGAATCTGGTATATGTTAAATTCTTCTTTAGTAAATAAAGAAAAAAATTATGTTGAAGCAGAAGTTTATCACTTTAGTTTATATGCTTTAGCTGAATATAGTTCATTAAGTAATGATATATTTAAAGAAGAATATGTTTATGCCGTTCCTTCGCCAGCAAAAGGAAATGAAGTATATTTTAAATTTTTTTTATATAAAAAAGCAGAGCTGAAAGTTTATGTTTATGATGTTGCAGGAGATTTAGTTTGGCAGTCATCAATTTATAATTATACTGATAAAGACATTGGTAAAACACATATGATAAAATGGAATATAGAAAATGTTGCTACAGGAATATATATTTTTAAAGTTGAAGGTAAAGATGAAACCAACAAACAAAGTGTAATAAAAAAGTTTTCAGTAATACATTAAAATTATCTTTTATGCAAAAATTTTTTTATAAAAGCACAAAAATTTTTTTGTTATTTTTTATTTACAACATAAACATTTTTATATTTTGTCGTGAATATAGTTTAAGTTTTTTAAAACTTCCTACTACTGCAAGACAAGCATCAATTACAGGATATATTGCTTTGTCAGATGATATCGGTGGAATTTTTTGTAATCCTTCGGGTTTAATAAATTCTTCAGAACAGCTTGGATTTTCTCATAATGAACATTTTCAACAGATAAAGTATGATTTTTTAGGATATATAATGACAAAAAGAAATTATACATTATTTTTTGGTTTAGATATTCTTTATACAGATAATATTGAAGGAAGAACAGGCCAGGAAGATTTTGATCCAGTTTATGTTAATATTTACCAAATTACAGAACCAGAATTTTATTACAACATGTATAATATTCAATCAGGTATTGGATTTGCAAAAAATATAAGTAAAATAATATCTTTTGGCATAACATTAAAATTTGTTTATGAAAAAATATACAATATTTTTGGAGAAACAATTTTGTTAGATACAGGAGTTCAGTATAAACCTCGCAATAATTTTGTTTTAGGATTCGTTTTAAACAATTTTGGTTTACCAATAAAATATTTAGACAAATATTATCCTGCACCTACACAGATAGGTTTTGGTGTAAAATACAACCTAAAAAAATTTTGTTTTGTTTCTGATTTCGTAAAACCAATATATGAAGACTTTTTTGTTAATTTTGGTAGTGAGATTAATTTAATAGAATTTTTTGCTATAAGATTAGGATATAGATATAAAATTCAAAATTTAAGCTTGGAAAATGAAAGTATCCTTAGAGGACTTTCATTAGGTTTTGGATTAAATTATTTTGGCACAAAACTTGATTATAGTATTTCATCTTTTGGTGATCTTGGAATTTCTTACAAAATTTCTTTAATAATAGATACTAATAAAATTGACAAGTTTTATAAGTTGTTGAGAGAGAAATTGTTTAAGATAAAGTAATAAGTATGAATAAAATATTAGCAAGAAATATTTTAATTCATCAAGAAATAAAAAAAATTAAAGACGAATGTTGTAATAACAATATAAGATTAATTTTACTAAAAGGAGCTGCATTGATAGAACTTTTTGCTGAATACAGTTTTTTTCGTGAGATGGAAGATATTGATGTTTTAGTTGAAAATAAATATTTTTACAAATTTTTAAATATATTAAAAAATTTAGGTTACCAACCATATTGTGGAGATCCAAATGTAGTTTATAAAAAAGATATTGATTTAAAAATAGATATACTTACAGAGTTGTGGTATTTAAAAAGAAAAGAAAATGAAAAATTAATGAATTCCTGTGTTGAAAAAGATGGTATGTATTTTTTAGCTCCTGAAGAGATGTTAAGACATATAATCATTCATTCCTATATTGAGCATAATCATATAGAGGATAAATGGTTGAAAGATATTAGTTTGATAAAAGAAAAATTTAACTTAAATTTTGGAATAGAAGATTATATACCTAAAAAATTTTTAAATTTTATTAATAAAAAAATTTATTACAAAGGACATTTTCTACAATTTTTATTTTTGCCTTTAAGTAAAAAAGTTAGGTTCTTATTAAGAAAAATTTTTCCTTCAAAAGAATTTATGGTAAGAAGATATTCGATAAAAAATATTTTAACATTACCATTTTTTTATTTTTACCGTTGGGCAAGTTTTATAGTTTTTTTCATATTAAGTTTTAATAAGAAGATAAATCTCCGCGCATAAGAGTTTTAAGTATTACTTTATTTAACACAATTATTGAAAAAGGTAAAACAAAAATTCCCATAAGTGTTGGGTAAATTAGAGTTGAAAAATTATATTTGTTATACAATACTGTTTCTCTTAAAAAGTTTAACATATAAGTTGTAGGAAGAAGTTTAGAAACAAAGTGTAATGGTTTAGGAAGAATTTCAATTTTAAAATATACACCACTTACTAACTCTAACAATAAAGATAATACCCAACCAATACTTTCTGACTTTTTTATAAAAATAGATAAACTAAAAATTAAAAATGTATATCCTAAAGAGATAAAGACTACAAATGTTATATAAATATATATAAATAATATCTTTAAAATATTAATATCTAAAGAGAATAATGTGGAAATAAAAAAATATAAAGTAACTTCTAAAAATAAAAATAGAATTTTAGACAGATAAATAACAAAAAAAATTTTATTTTCTTTATAAGGTAGCATTAAAAGTAGATTGAAACTTCCCCAATATTGTTCTTGCTTTATAGATTCTATAAGAGAATTTAAAACATAATAAATTACACGTGAAAACAATAATCCTAAAAATAAAAATTTAAAATATTCCTCAGATATTAAACTACATAGATAATAAAACACAACAATTTGAAATATTAAACTGAAAAGTTTAAAAAAAGAATAAAATTTATAAGAGGATAAAATTTTTAACTCTTTATATAGAAATCCCAATAACAAATTCATAACCTAAAGAAAATTTGTCCATTCTCAATATGTAACCATTTATCTGCCAAAGTATTTATTTCTTCTATACTATGTGATACAAATATAATTGTGACTTTATATTTTTGATTTAAATTCTTGATAAAATTATAAACTTTGTGTTTTGTATCAAAATCTATAGATCTTGTAAGTTCGTCTATTAATAAAATTTTTATATTTTTTATAATAGAGCTTAATAACCATAACTTTGTTTTTGTTCCAGAAGAACAAAATAAAAATTTCGTATTCAAAAAGTTGTGAAGTTCTAGATTGTCAATATAAACTTTAAATTCTTCAAAATTTCTTTTATATAATAAACAAAGAAACTTCAAATTTTCTAATATAGTAAGTTGAGGATAAAATCCGCTGTCTGTGTTTAGAGATAAACCAATATAATTTTTTATGATATGTCTTTCTTTAACGACATCTTTTTCGTAAATAAAAATTTTTCCATTATCAGGAATCAACAATCCTGATATTAGTTTTAACAATGTTGTTTTACCAGAACCGTTTTTGCCAGAGATGCCAATTATAGCATTCTCTTCTATTTTTAAATTTATGTTTTTAAATACTTCAAAATTACTAAATTTTTTCTTAAGGTTTTCTATCTTTATACAGTCCATAAAAATTTATCTACAAAATTTTTATTATTTTATC
>CALCJK010000028.1 GCA_937967455.1 uncultured bacterium
AGCGATTCAGGAAAAATCGTGTAACGGTCCTTCTGACCTTTCGCATCTCGTATGTGTATTAAACCCCGCGATCCGTCAATATCCTCTATCCTTAAACGCACTAGTTCACTTACTCTTAAACCACTTGCGTATGCAAGCATCAGCATTGTTCTGTGTTTAAGATTATGAACGGACTCAAATATCCTCTTTACCTCTTCCTCATTTAATACATCAGGTAATCTCTTCTCCCTCTTTGGTCGTGGGAGTGAATCAATTATTATCCGTTTTTTGTATATCTCTTCATATAAAAATTTAACTGCGTTAATTACCTGGTTAACAGTGCTTGCTGTTAATTGCTCATCTGTGATCAAATGAGATAGGTAATTTTTTATATCGTCATTTGTCAGATCCCGTGGTTGCCGTGGTGAAAAATATTTTAGAAAATTTCTTAAATTACTTTTGTAAGCCTTAATTGTCCCGTGTCGGTAATTTCGTAATATTAATTCCTTTTTAACTTCTGATATAATTTGATCTATATACGTGGTTAATAAATATTTTTTATTTTCAATCTGCCTGCCTAAATATTTTGCTCTTAGTATTGAATCAATTTCAATTTTGTTATCCTTAAATATTTTTAGCAAATGAAAAATATTCTCTTTTCTGTATGGTAATGTCCATCTCTTTTCATTTGATTCCCATCTGTAACCGGATATCTTTTTGATTTCGTTAATTAATTCTTTGTTATACTGAAATTTTACCGCAATCCGATTATCTGCGGTTGTAAAAATTTTTACCGTTCTGTCTTCCATCTTCCCATCCCGGCAAAGCTCCGCCCCGTCAGTCACATTACCTGCACCGACAAGGCTAAATTTTGTATATCTCTTATAATCCCGCTTAACCCGTATATTTACAGATTAAACTTCAATCAATTCCTGCTTTTGTACTTGCTTTATCTTTTCTTTATTTACAATTAATGTCATCCCAAGCTCTTCAACAATAATCCCAACTTCATTTCCATTACGAATATTCAATACCCTACCTCTGTATCCAATAAATTTACCATCCACTATCTCAACTTCATTTCCATCTTCAAATTCTCTGGTAGATACCAATTTTACCTCGTTACATTTCTCCACTTTCTTTAACATATCAATCTCCTCATCACTTATTATGGCAATCCTTCCATTGAACATTACTATCCTCACAATCCCGTGTGCATCATATGCTTTATAATAAAATTTCAATGGAATTTTTATGAACACATAAGATGGAATTAAAGGAACTTCGACATAACGCTTCCTATCGCTCCACTGATGAAGCTCTGTTTGCTTCGGTACATAAGTTTCATATCCCATTTTTTGAATCTGACGTGCAACTGAAAACTCATGCCGAGCGCGAGTATATAAGGCAATCCACTTCAAATTCGTTTCTCCACTTAGGGCAAATATAAAAAATAATTTTTTATTTGTCAAGTCCCTTTTATCAAATTTTCAAATATTGCATAAATATTCAAATTTTTGTAAATTCTAAAGGATTTATTATATAAACTGAAATTCTAACTTTTAGGATTTTTTTTAAAAATCTTTTAAAATTAGCTAGAATTCAGAGTTTTTTTTACGGGCCCGTAGCTCAATTGGACAGAGCATCAGCCTTCTAAGCTGAGGGTTACGCGTTCGATTCGCGTCGGGCCTGCAAAACCTTTACTCCCAAACACCATCTATTTTCTCCTTACAATACTTACATCTCCCTGATTCAAGATTGTTTGCTAAAATTGCGAACCCTCGCCTTTCAATTAACAACTTTTTACATTTAGGACAATATGTATTCTCAGCTTCGTTTGCCGGGACATTACCAATATATACATATTTCATTCCAACTTCCTTTGCAATTTTATGCGCCTGCTCAAGAACCGAAACAGGTGTGTAAGGTAAATGTGCAAGTTTGTAAAGTGGCGTAAAACGAGAAAAATGCAAAGGCACATTTTCCAGCCTATTTGATACGAACCACTCACACATTTTCCTGATAATCTTTAAATCATCTGTCCAACTTGGAATTACAAGATTTGTAACTTCAAGCCATACTCCCTCTTCACGAAAGATCTTCAAGTTCCTCAATACAGGTTCCAATCTTCCACTACTTATTTTCTTGTATATCTCATCATCAAATATTTTTAGATCGATATTAGCAGCATCAAGATATTTACATAGTTGCCGAAGCGGTTTTTCGTTGATGTAACCATTCGACTTTAATAAATTCTTTATACCTTTTTGCTTTGCAAGTTTTGCAGTATCATAAACATACTCGTAAAAAGTTGTTGGCTCCGAATATGTATATGCTATCGTCTCGCATTTGTAATTTAAACACTGTTTTACAGCTTCTTCGGGCATTAGATCATAGTTTGTAGTTTCTTTTGGACTAACTTGAGAGATTTGCCAATTCTGACAATTTAAACATCTGAAGTTGCAGCCTGCAATTGCAACAGAAAACGCTTTTGCTGAAGGTAAAAAATGGAAGAAGGGTTTCTTCTCAATTGGATCGATATGAACTGCACAAGGATTACCATAGGCAATTGTGTAAAGCTTATTTTTCACATTCACACGATTTCTGCAAAACCCTGTATCTCCATCAGTAAGTTTACATTCATGCGGACACTTCAAACATTGAATCAATCCATCTCCTGAATTTGTGTAAAACATTGCTTCTTTAGTCCATTTATTCAAAACATCAGTTCTCGAACCGAGTAAATAATCATGCACATCAAAAAAATTGTTTAACGATTTCAGCTCATAAATTAATCCACAAAAACCTAAACCACACAATTCTAAGAATTCACGTTTTGTGTATCTATTTTTAATTGATTCACTCATAATTTAATCTCGCTTCATAAATGTTAACACACTTCCAATGAGATTCATTCCACCAATAAAAAAGCCAGAATAGATAAATCCGAGTAACGGTATTAAAAATACAGCAATTATAAATGAACCAATAGCTGAGCCAATCATATCCACACTATAGATTTCAGATGCAATATTTCCATATTTTCCTTTTTTAATATTCACAGCAACAGCGAATTCAAGTCCAACAAGGCAACCTGTTAAAAATGCAAAGGAAATTATTATAATAAAAATTATTTCCGAACCTTGTAATGTGTTATTTAACATTATAATTGCGAAAGGAATTAATACCGAAATCAAGAAAACAGAAAATTGTATTTTTGCATAATGAATCATTTTAACAGTCGACAAAAACTTACTTTGCAAAAAAGCACCAATTGCCAAACCAAACATAAATATGGCTATTATCACACCTATCATTTGATACACATAGCCATACATAATTTGGAAAGCAATCAATAAAATCAATTCTATTCCTGAAGCAGCAAATCCACCTGCAAACATTCCATAACTTATTACATCCATTCTTAAAATTAAAATAAGCAATACCAATCCCAAAAAGGAAAGAAAATACTTATAATCAAATTCGAATTGAGTTAACCATAAAATTATCTGATGATAATATGTGATTGGACTAAAGTCGGTATTTAAAACATCGGATATTTCAAGATTTTTTAAAATGAATTCGCTTCTTTGTTTCATTATATCTGCATCAAGGTAATATTTGTTAACATATAAATTTTCAATCCCACGCTGCTCTATTAAATCAGGGATGTTTATATTCAATATACTATCCGAACAAATAAAAAAATCTCTATAACCTGGAACGATTAATATGTTCTTAAAATTATTTTTCAGTGTCTGATAAAATACTGATTTAAATTTTCTTGCTTCAATGCTCATATAATCTACTGAAGAAACTAAGCCGTAGGATACCACTGCATTAGAATTCAGTTTGTTTTTCAATTCTTTAAGAAACTCATCTGTATAATACCTATTAATCTGAGCAGTTGAAGGCTCGGGTAAGTTTATTATAACCACATCATATTTTTCTTTTACATTTCTAATATAAATACGTGCATCCTTTGCAATAGCATTAACTTTTCTATCAAATTCTTTTTCTGAGAAATAAATCTTTAATTTTATTATAAAAGGATTTAATTCTACATAATCGATTTTTCGCACATTATACTTTAATATTTCATTAATAGTTCCAGAAATACCTCCTGATATTAAAAGAACAGTTTCCGGGTTTTGAGATTGTACCATTGCATAATGCACCGACTCTTCATTCGTAATTGGATCATTTGTTGAGAATAACAATAATGAGTTTTCATAAATGTTTTTTTGTCCTTGAGTTTTGGTTATAACCAGGTTTCCGTATGGAGTGTTTTTATAATACTCAATTTCCTGACCTGGGAAAAGAAATTCTTTCAAGATTTTATCAAAAGAGAAAAAATAATTCCACATTACAATTGAAGTTGCTAAAATTAAAATGAAAACTTTATTGCATGTATAATTCCATCTGAAAGATAATATTAAAGCTATTGTAAGATTGAAAATAAAAATAAGAATTATAATTTGAACATTTGAGAGATAGAATGAGAGTAACAAACTCATCAGGATTCCCGCAGTAACACTTCCAACTGACTCAATAGCATAAACTTTAGCAATCAGGTTACTTGTATATTTTTCTGAAATTACGATTGATAAGAAAGTAAAGAAAAACCCTGATGTTACACAAAACGGAAGCATAATAAAAAGGGAGTAAAAAAATATTTCAGAAATGCTTAATTGCACTCCAACATAAAATAATATATTTCGGAGATAGTTTAATAAAATTATGCTTAATAAAGGAAGGGTAGCAATAACAATCAGCAGATTTATAATTGCTTTCTGATAATTTTTAAAAATAATAAATCTTCCTGAAAAAGCTCCAGCCCCAGTTAAAATCATCCAGTTAGTTAGGATTATGCCAATAACTAATTCATTACCATAAAAAATTGAGAGAAATTCTCTTAATAGAACAATCTGGATAGAAATTGAAGTGAAGCCAAGAGAGAAGATAGTCCAGGAAAAAGATTTTTCGGTTTCCGTCATTATTTCAGAAATTCTTTTTCACTGAATACAAGAGCTTCGTAAGTATAAAGCTCTGCATCCTTCCAGCCATCCCAACCAATTCCAGCTTTATCCTGGGCACAGTGACCTAAAAATTCTTCTTTTGTCCAACCAGTTTCAGTAGCAACTTTAGGCAAAAAAGTTCCAGACCGAAATCCTTTCTTTATATAGATCCCATTTTTACCCAGCTGAATTTCATCGATAGAATTTATTTTCTTAAGTGGAGTAAGTACAGATATTTCAATATCAATATATTTTAACTCATCTTCAGCAACAGGATAGAATCTGTAATCTTCAGATGCAGATGCAACCGTCATTTGTTGAACAACCTGATAAAGTGGTTCATTTGCTTCAAACCTGCCAATGCAACCACGCAATTGTTTATTAAGATAAAGCGTTACAAAAGCACCACAATTTTGCTTTAAGTTTTCAGTTAACTCATTTTCGTTTACATCAGGAATTTTGTTTTCTTTTACAAACATTTCGAGAGTTTCTCTGGAAATATTTAAAAGTTTCTTTTTCTCTTCATTATTCAAGTTAAAATCTTCTTTATTCATTTTTTCTCTCCTTGTAAATGTTATAGCAGAGTAACCAACTACTCTATTTTTATCCCCAAACTTTACATCACCTGAATTTTTGTATTGTACAAATTCACCGATTATATCTTTTTCATTTTCCAGCATATATAACAACACTAGAACTGATGACCAGCCACACAAACTTGTTGATAAATTCTTTATTCCTTTTTCCTGATTATCGTCAAGTACTTTTAGCAACTTATCAGGACTTTTTGAGATTACTGCATCGATAGTTGCTTTATCTACTATTTTTGCATCTTCATAAGATGGATAGTGTGAGAAGTCGGTACTAATTACAAAAAGATTTTTTTCATTCAGGTAAGGTTTAAGTGCTTCTGCAATTTTTTTGCACATAGAAGGTGATTGAGTTCCGAGAACAATAGGAACAATTTTAAATTCTTTTGAAAGATGATACTGTAAAAATGGTATTTGTACTTCGATGCTGTGTTCAAATCTATGTGCATCTTCCCTATCATAAAAGAAATCGTATTTTTTTATTAACTCATCTGCAATTAATTTATTAATTTTGACTTTTCCCAGTGGAGTTATAAAATCACCATTACGATAAATTGAGCCGCCTTCAAAATATACATGATGACTTGAACCAATCAGGAAAATGTTTTCATAAACTACATTTTGTTTAAGTTGATTGAATGCAGATGCTGCAACCTCACCAGAATAAACATATCCAGCGTGTGGTGAAATAATTGCTGAAATATTTTTATGGGTTTTAGCTCTAACTGCATTTGAAAATAGTTGGTTTAACATTAATTTAAGTTCTTTTGCATCGGAAGGGTAAAACTGTCCAGCCACTGCCGGCTGCCTATCAACTTGTGAAACAACATTTATCGGTAAAATCAGAATTGGAATTATCAGGAATGTTAAAATTTTTATAATATTTTTAAACAAAGTCTCCATAATCCTGATAAAATATATAAAATCTTTTTGAAAAAGTGAATTAGTTTTTATTTCAAGAATCTTTTAACTCATCCAGAAATGCAACTGCTCGCCTGAGGTGAGGTATTACTATAGAACCTCCAACTGTTAGTGCAACACTGAAAATCTCAAACATTTCTTCTTCAGTTACACCTTCTTTCTTACATTGAATGATATGGTAAGCAACACAATCATCGCATCTTAATACCATTGAAGCTACTAAACCTAACATTTCCTTTGTTTTTGAATCTAAATTTCCGGGCTGGTAAGTTAGCGTATCCAGACTAAAAAATCTTTTTATTGGTTTGTTATCTACGCTTAAAATTCTATCGTTCATTTTTTTTCTAAAATCCTGAAACTCTTTAACTCGATTAGGCATTTTTGAAACCTTTCTCTTTTATTTTAATATAGAATTTTTGCTTTAATGTGTGTAGGTGATTTTACAGTAGAATATTCTGCGTATTAAAATTACTTTCAGCCAATCTTTTGTCGTTTACTTAGATACTGAAAGAGAGCTACATCAAAAGGAACTGATGTGTCGAGCAAAACATAATCGATATTGTTTTCTCTGCATTCTTTTTTATAAAAATCCAGAAATTTTTTCATTTCTTCCTGATAAGCTTTTTGTAGATGATACGGTTGAGTAGTAATTTCCTCTTTTGTTTCCATATCACGGAAAATTGCATCACCTCCAAAGGCAAAGCTCCGTTCCATTGGATCAAGTATTTGCATTACTATCACTTCATTTTTTTTATGTCTGAAGTGTTTAAGTGCAGTAACAACATCCTTTGATTTGTCGAACAAATCACTTAACACTATAACCAACCCTCGTCTTTTAATTCTTTCTGCAATTAGATGAAGAGTTGTAGCTGTACCGGTTTTTCCTTCGGCTTGTGTTTTTCCAAGATGATAAAGAATTTCTTTCAGATAAGATTTAGTTGCATGAGGTGGCATATATAAGCGAAGTTTTTCGTCATAAACTGTAAGACCAACAGCATCCCTTTGTTGAACCATTAGATAAGCCAGAGCTGCGGCTACATATGCAGCATATTCAAGCTTTGAAATTCTATTGGAAGTTGAAAAAGCCATTGAGCGGCTTGCGTCAAGAATTAGATATGCTTTTAGATTAGTCTCTTCTTCAAATTGTTTAATGTAGAAGCGGTCGGTTTTCCCAAAAATTTTCCAATCAATATGTTTTGGCTCATCACCAGGCATATATTGCCTGTGTTCTGCAAATTCAACACTAAAACCATGATAAGGACTTTTATGTAAACCAGTAATAAATCCCTCCACTACAAGTCGGGCTATTAACTCTAAATTTCCAAGCTTGGCTACAAAATCTGGTTTTAAATATTGTTTGTAATCTTCTCTATTTAACTGTTGCAAATGTTATTTCTTTTTTGATTGTTTTTCTTCTTTAGCCACAATTTCAGGTGGTATTAACTCTTCTGGACTTTTGCCAAGTGTTTGAATTTCAATTTGTGCAGATTGTGCAAGTTCATGATTAGGGTATTTTTCTAAAAATTCTTCGTACGCAGCCTTAGCTTTCTCCAGCTGATTTAACTGATTGTTATAGATAAATCCAATTAAAAATAGTGCCTTGGGCGCATTCAGATTTTCAGGAAACATATCAACAAGATTTCTGTATTCCTTAATGGCATTTTTATAATCATGTAAATCATTATTATAAATTGATGCTATATAAAATTGTGCATCTGGTGCTTTTTCACTTTTGGGATAGTCTTTAATAAGTTGTTTCAATTTTTCGATTGCTTCTTTATGCTTACCTTCCTCAATGAATGTTTGAGATTGTTTCCAGAGCTCTTCTTCTGACACGCGGCTACAGGAAAAAAAGGACAATATTAAAATAATTAACGAGGAAAAGATAAAGTAATTTTTCATTTTTTGAACTCCTTTTTGTTTAGATAAAAACTTTTGGTGAATTTATTTCAGAATTTATATAAGCTCTTGCCATTTTGGGTGTATTATATGCTACACCAAATTCACCTTTATTATTTAATGCAATTACACCGCCATAACCATCTGCTTTTTCTTTTAAAATTTTAATTCCTTTCTCGGCTGCTTCTTGAGGGTTTCCGTTATTGAATTCCATCAAATCGATAATAGTTTTAGCCATAACAACTTTTATCATTGCTTCGCCCCAGCCAGTAGTTGAAACCCCACCAATTGATTTATCAGCATATGTTCCACAACCAATAAGCGGTGAATCTCCAACTCTTCCTGGATGCTTGTTAAAAGTTCCACCTGTAGATGTTCCTGCACATATATTACCTGAAGCATCCAGAGCAACTGCACCAACTGTACCTGCTGGTGAATGAAATTTGAAAGCATCTTTTGTAGAAAAGTTACCTTTACCCTGAATATCCTTCCATTTCAAAATTTCTCTTTCTATGCACAATTCATCCTGTGAGCAAATTGGTATTCCATGTTCAAGTGCAAATTTCTCAGCACCACCACCAACTAGAAATATATGCTCGCTTTCATCCATAATTTTTCTGCAAAGTGATATGGGATTTTTTATTCTCTTAACGGCTGCAACAGATCCGCATCTAAAAGTAGAACCATTCATTATACTTGCATCCAGCTCAACCTCACCTTCAGCATTCAGGTGTGAACCACGACCAGCATCAAATGTAATGTCATCTTCAAGGTAATTAATTGCTTTTTCTACTGCATCAACAGCAGTCCCGCCATTTAATAAGATCTCCCAACCAATATTTAGTGCTTTGGAAACCCCAAGTTTATGAGCTTCAATAAATTCATCAGGAATATCCCATGCACCACCATGAACAATTAATGATATCATATTCTTTTATTTTTTCAGAAATTTAAGAAAAATTGAAAAGATAAGCAATTAGTAAAAAAGTCCTGAACATCAATAAAATGTCAGGACTTTCACATCTTTAAAAAAAATCACTACGCAACAGTTACTTCTTTACAGAGATAAACATCCTGAATTGCATTTAAAATCTTTACACCTTCGCTCATAGGCCTCTGGAATGCTTTTCTGCCGGAAATCAAACCCATACCACCTGCACGTTTGTTAATCACAGCAGTACGAACTGCTTCTGCATAATCATTTTCACCCGATGGACCACCGGAGTTTATCAAACCAATTCTTCCCATATAACCATTAGCAACTTGATAACGGGTTAAATCGATTGGATGATCGCTACAAAGTTCAGAATACATTTTTTTATGTGTCTTACCAAACTTTAGTGCAGTAAATCCACCGTTATTCTCAGGAAGTTTTTGTTTGATTATATCTGCTTCTATTGTTGCACCAAGATGATCAGCTTGACCTGTTAAATCCGCGGCAAGATGATAATCCTTTTCTGGAGTTTGAAATGCTGGATTTCTCAGATAACACCACAAAATTGTAACCATACCAAGTTGATGTGCTTCGTGAAACATTCTACTAACCTCTTGAATTTGTCGATTGGATTCAGGAGAACCAAAATAAATTGTTGCACCCACAGCCACAGCACCCATTTCGTAAGCTTGTCTAACATTTGCAAATATTATCTGATCATGTTTGTTTGGGTAAGTTAATAACTCATTATGATTGAACTTTAAGATGAAAGGAATTTTATGAGCATACTTCCGCGCAACTGAACCAAGCACACCCAGCGTAGAAGCAACAGCATTACATCCACCTTCGATTGCCAACTTAACAATATTTTCAGGATCGAAGTAAATTGGATTTGGAGCAAATGATGCCCCTGCAGAATGCTCAATTCCCTGATCAACTGGAAGAATAGATAAATACCCTGTGCCTTTCAATCTACCTGTATTAAAGAGGGATTGCAAACTACGCAAAACTGAAACAGGTCGATCTGAAACGGCAAACACTTTATCTACAAAATCAGGTGAGGGCAAATGAAGCATTTCTTTAGGAATTCCAGTGCATTTGTGATTTAACAAGCTATCAGCTTCGTTACCAAGTAATTTTTCAATCTCATTTATTGTCATTTTATCACCTCATAAAATTTATTTTTGGAATTTTTGATTTAATATACGAAATTGTTAGAGAAATAAAAAGATTGTTTTTAATTTACAATTTTAGTATAATTGCATCGACAAAATATTTCACAATGACTAAAATTGAAGCTAACGAAGAAAAAGTACTGATAACAAACAGGAAAGCTCAGCACGATTATTTTATAATCGAAACTTATGAAGCAGGCATTGTTCTTAAAGGTACTGAAGTTAAATCGCTTAGAGCGGGAAATGCAAACTTGCAGGATAGCTTTGCGGTGATCAAAAATGGTGAAGTTTGGCTTGAAAACATGCACATTAGCCAATATCCACAAGCAAGTTATAACAACCACGAACCCAAACGCGACAGAAAGCTATTATTACATAAAAAAGAAATTAGACGATTAAAAAATAAACTTGAAGAAAAAGGAAATACACTTGTGCCATTGCGAGTTTATCTGAAAAACAAGAAAATCAAGATAGAGCTTGCACTGGCAAAGGGCAAAAAGAGTTTTGATAAACGCGAAGCAATAGCAAAGCGTGAAACAGAAAGAGAAATTAAACGAAAATATGCATTATAAATTAAATAGGAGAATTAACAAAGAAATTGTTTCCATCATTAAATGAGCAGATGGATTTAATCAAGCGGGGTGTGAGCGAGATTATTCCAGAAGACAGCCTGGTTGAAAAACTTGAAAAATCCATAAAACTTAACAAGCCACTCATAGTAAAATTAGGTTGCGATCCCAGTCGACCAGACCTCCATTTAGGCCATTCAGTAGTACTTCGCAAGCTCAGACATTTTCAGGATCTTGGACATGAAGCTGTTTTAATAATTGGTGATTTTACTGGTATGATAGGAGATCCATCAGGTAGAAGCAAAACCCGACCAGCTTTAACACTTGAAGAAACTCGCAAGAATGGGCAAACTTATTTTGAACAGGCAACGAAAATCCTTTCAACCCGACGCATAAAGATGTTATATAATTCCGAATGGCTCAGTAAAATGACATTTGCTGAAGTTATCGTACTTGCAAGCAAATACACAGTTGCCCGTATGCTCGAAAGAGATGATTTTGAAAAACGATACCGAGAAGGCGAACCTATCAGTATACATGAATTTTTGTATCCTCTTGCACAGGCAATGGATTCAGTTGCAATAAAAGCAGATGTAGAACTAGGAGGAACTGATCAGAAATTCAATTTACTGGTTGGGAGAGATATTCAAAGAGAATTTGGACAGGAACCTCAGGTTGCAATCACTATGCCTATATTAACTGGAATAGACGGTGTAGAAAAAATGAGTAAATCACTGGACAATTACATCGGAATTTCCGATCCGCCAAATGAAATTTATGGTAAAACTTTATCCATCCCTGACGAATTAATTTATGATTATTTCTTACTAACAACAGATGTTTCCGATAAACAACTTTCAAAACTCAAAGAAGAAATCAATACAAAACCAAGGGACGCAAAACGCTTGTTGGCAAGAACTCTCGTTAAAATGTATTGGTCAGAGGATGCAGCTTTACAGGCAGAATCTGAATTTGACCGTTTATTCGTAAGAAAAGAACTCCCTGAAATTATTGATGAATATATTTTGAAAACATCTGAAAAAGAAATGAATATAATTAATCTTCTATACGAGACGAAACTTGTGAGCTCCAAAAGTGAAGCAAGAAGATTGATTGAACAGGGCGGCGTTAGTATCGATGGAAACAGAATAAGTGATATAAATGAAAACATACCATTAGAATCAAATTTTGTTCTTAAAGTTGGTAAGCGAAAATTTCTAAAAATAACAATACAAAAAGATAATTAATAATGGAGATGAGAAATTGTATGTTCCCACAAAAATTTTCTTTACAAAAGGTGTAGGTCGACACAAAGATTATCTTCAATCATTTGAGTTGGCATTAAGGGATGCTAAGATTGAAAAATGCAATCTTGTAACCGTCTCGAGTATATTCCCCCCAGGTTGTAAGCGCATATCAGCAGAGGAAGGAATAAAGTTACTTCAACCCGGTGAAATAACATTTTGTGTTATGGCGAGAAATTCAACTAACGAGCCAAACAGATTAATTGCAGCATCAATAGGTGTAGCAACACCAGCTGATTCCAGTGCTTATGGATATTTATCAGAACATCATCCATTTGGTGAAACAGATGAAAAAGCAGGTGAATATGCTGAAGATTTAGCGGCAACTATGCTGGCAACAACTCTTGGGCTTGAATTTAATCCCGATGATGCCTGGGATGAGAGAGAAAAAATCTACAAAATGAGCGGTAAAATTGTTAAAACCTTTAATATCACACAATCAGCAGAAGGGGATAAAAACGGACTCTGGACGACTGTAATAGCTTGCGCTATACTCTTACCATAATACTTTTAGCCAGAGGATTATTTGTCCTCTGGCTTTCTTAATTAACTATTCTTATTTCTCTTGACTTTCAGCACCCTATGTTTACTCTTAACAGTTAATTGATCAGTATAATTATATTTAAATTTGTTATGAAAATTCTTAAGATGAGTCTTTACAGTCTGAGGACTGATACACAATTTTTTGGCAATTTCTTTATAGGAAAAACCTTCACAATAAAGTGTAGCAATTTGCTTTTCCCGTGGGGATAAATTCATTTCATAAATATTTAAGTATTTTTCAGAGAGAGTATTAAAAAATTTTCCCTTAACATTTTCTGACAGATAAATTCCACCAAGTGAACACACCTGGATTGCTTGAACAATTGTTTCTAATTTATGTGGTGCTAACAAATATCCTTGTATTTCTTCCTTTAATATTTTATCGACTTCAATATTTGATTCATCCTCGATAATTCCAATCATTTTCAGCTTTTCATTTAAAGATTTTATCTGCATTAACAATTTACTTTCTCTCAAAATAGATACACCATCAATTAAAAGCACATCAATCGTATAATTTTGAATATTTGATAAAAGTTCTTTTCTATTTGTAAATTTTCCAATGTAATTAAATTGTTTTGTTTGGGAAAGTAAATCATGAAAATTTGAAGAAATCTCACCTTCATTAATAAAAATTGCCACCCTTACCATCTGATTCATATAGATTCAGTTCTTATTTATTCAATAAAAAACTAATGTTATTTTTTGCAGCTATAACTAATTAAAGAGCTTCTGATATTTCAGAACATTTTCGACATAAGAAATAGTCTGCCGCCAGCCACCAAAGTAGCCATATCTGGGTTTCCCACCATCCCAGACTGACCTGTGCAGAGTGTAGTAGCGCTTTGATAGCAGCGGCAGTGCGTTTTGGATTGCCCGCCAAGATAACGGGTCATCTCCTAAATATGCAACCAGCTCCTGAGCGTCATAAATCCTACTTGGTCCTGCATTATATGCTGCTAGTGCCAGACATATTCTATCCGTTTTACTGGCTTTTTCAAATAACATATAAAGTTTTGAAAAATAACTAACGCCTACATCTATATTGCGCATTGGTTGAAAAACCTCCAAGGAATCCATCCCAAAATCTTGTTGCGTTAAAGGATGCAATTGCATCAACCCCTGCGCCCCTTTTGAACTAACAGCATAAGGATCAAATTTAGATTCCTGCTTGATTATTGCCCAAATTAAACGCCAATCAATATCCAATGATCTGGTTTTTTCTATTGTAAAATTCTTATATTCCCAGTTTGGAATATGAGAATACGAATTTTTATTCGCTATTTCAATTTCAGAGCTAATTCCCTCACCTGATAAGTACAAATTTTCACCAATACTGTAATTATATACAGTTCGATTAGGTATCAATAATAAGGGTATCAGAATCAGAAATATTTTAGTAATTATGTTCACTCTTTATACAATTAGCTTTTTTATCCAAATTTTGAAGGTTTTATAAACAAGCATTATTAATTTAACCTATTTGTAAATTAAAGTCAAATCAAACCTGTGATGGGAATCAAATCATTGTATAATTCACTAAAATTGATTAGATTTTGAAAAAAATTTTTATCTTATGAAAACTGATAAATCTGATAATTTATTTAAAAAGGCAAAAAATTTTATTCCTGGCGGTGTAAATTCTCCTGTAAGAGCTTTCAAGTCTGTTGGAAGAAACCCTCTTTTCATCAGTAAAGCACACGGCTCGAAAATATATGATTCTGATGGGAATGAATTTATAGATTATGTTGGATCCTGGGGTCCGATGTTATTAGGGCATTCACATCCAAAGATTTTAGATGCAATTGAGAGAACATTAAAAAATGGTACTAGTTTTGGGGCACCAACTGAACTTGAAGTCAAAATTGCTGAATTAATAACTAAACTTGTCCCATCTATTCAAATGGTTAGGATGGTCAATTCAGGTACTGAAGCTACAATGAGTGCAATCAGACTCGCGAGAGCTTTTACAGGAAAAAACAAAATTATCAAATTTGAGGGATGCTACCATGGGCACGCCGACACATTTTTAATTAAAGCCGGCTCTGGTGCACTGACATTTGGAACACCTGATAGCCCAGGTATTCCTGACACAGTTGCACAATATACTCTAAATGCACGATTTAATGATATTGAATCTATCTATAAAATAGTAGAAAAGAATAAAGGACAAATAGCAGCCATTATTGTAGAACCAGTAGTTGGTAATATGGGGTGTATTCCTCCTAAAAGCAACTTTTTAGCAGATCTTAGAAATGTTTGTGATCAAGAAAATATAATTCTAATATTTGATGAAGTTATGACAGGTTTTAGGTTAGCAGCAGGTGGTGCACAAGAACTTTACAAAATTAAACCGGACCTCACAACCCTGGGAAAAATAATCGGTGGTGGACTACCAGTCGGTGCATATGGTGGTAAAAAAGAAATAATGGAACTTTTAGCTCCAAGTGGTCCTGTGTATCAAGCAGGAACCCTTTCCGGTAATCCAATTGCAATGGCAGCGGGATACGAAATGTTATCTATAATTTCAAGTAGTAAAGAAATTTATCAAATACTTGAAGAAAGATCATCTCAACTAGAAATAGGAATGAATAAAATAATGAGCAAATTGGGACTTGAATACAAAATTAACAGAGTTGGTTCAATGTTTACTTTATTCTTTACTAATAAAGAAGTGTATGATTTTGAAACCGCTAAGAGCTCCGACACACAAAAATTTACAAAGTATTTTAATGGAATGCTTGAAAGAGGAATATATCTACCGCCTTCACAATTTGAAGCAGCATTTATTTCAATGGCTCATACAAGTGAAGATATTGAACAAACATTAGTAGCTTTTGAAGAAGCTATAAAAGAGATATAGACAAAAAAGCCATCCCTGAGGATGGCTTTTTTTAAATGAAGATTTATAATTACGGATTTCCAACAGTTCCATAAAGGAAAGCTGTTACATTACCATTTGAACCTGTGACGGCAATTTTAACAACAACTGGCATACTATCTGGTGTACCACCTGGTGTAGCATCAACTACGGTCATTATAAAATCGGTTCTGCCAGGACCTCTAAACAGATAATCTCCAAGTGGTTCATCTGGTAAACCACCAACCTTTGCAGCCCAATTTGTACCTTCGGGAGGTGAGAACTCAATTGTTGTAGCGATTCTTGTACCAGGAGCTAATGGATTCCCATGCTGATCTGATATATTAACTGCAAATGTTTGTGAACCACCACGTGGAATGTTAATTGAAGTTGGGAACACTGATATTGTTGATAATCCAGAGAATAAAATTATGACGCTATCTTTTACTACCACACCATTCTCACCAATAGTTTGAGCATAAACCCAGGCATATCCAGGTCCATACCCCGGTGCATCATAATAAGGCAAAGGATTTCCACTATATAATGTTGCAGTTACCTGACCTTTTATATCAGTATAACGTGCAGCTGTAATTACACCGCCTGTAGTGTTGAAATACACCGCAGTTCCCTGGTGTACAGGATTACTATATTTATCGCCAACTTGAACAAGAATATTATTTGTTCTACCAACCCAATTATAAGCTGCAAAATTAAATTGTGTTGGACCTATTGAAAAATGATTTTGATCTGGTAATCCAGCATTAATTACAACACGTGTTGGAGTTGATGTTACAATCTTTCCATCGCTTTCCCGATGTAATAAAGCAACTATTTGTAAGACTCCGGCAATAGTACCACTATTCACTGTCGTTGCAACTCTACCAGAAGCATTAGTTATAGCCCAGGCTGGTGAGACATAGGCCCCACCTAGTACTGGTGGACCTTCAAGAGCAAAGTCGACTGTATCCCTTTGTGATATGCTGATTGGGAAACCAAGTGAATCTCTTACTTCATAAACAATAATTGCTGTTTCGGTTCCTCCTACACCATAAACTTTTAAATCAATTGTTTGTGGACCCATATAAGCGATTGTTTGTGGCATTCCAGATCCAGGAGGTGTTCCACCGCCACCTCCACCAATTGTAGTTGTAGTATCTAATTCAAGTATAAATGTGGGGACTGGATATGTATTTCCTGCCCTTACACTAAAACTTAATGGAGATAAATCTTTATAACCTTCTTTTCTAACAGTTAGAGTAACGGATAATTCTTGAGTTGTATCAAGTTTAAATTCAAAATAATAATTTCCTTCATTATCTGTAGAATCAATCATATTTATACTTGATGAGGATAGCCTAACCTGTGCATCCTGTACTGGGATATCCATATTCTGTTTTCTTTCTGCAACCTTACCCAGAATTTTTACAAGTAAATTTTCGGGTGGTTGAATAGTCTCCTCTTTACAACCAAAAAGGATTGTTAGAATAGCTATAAATAAATATGTAAAATACTTTTTCATATTCTTTTCCTAACTTTATTATAAATTCTATTATTTGGTCCTATATCTCTCAAGATCTCTATCAAACTTTTCTCTTTGCTTTTCTATTGGATTTTCTCTTATCTTTCTCGTTATCCTTTCAGGTAAGCTTGGCACCAATTCTACTTTAAGTAATATTGTTAATTCTTTTTTAGTGGTTTGAATTTTATCATATCCAAAAATATATCTCAATCCGAATACCCACCAGGGCAAATCTTTCAATATTGGAATACCTGAACGAACTTTACTATCAAAATTTGAATAGAGACCTCCAATTACAGCTTCCTCGCCATCGAGCATAAGTAATACAGTTTTTGCTTTCGTTCTGCTAATTGTTGGAGCTTCACCAAGTGCTGTAATCACACTTCTTTCAACATCAAGATCAAGATAAACAAACTCGTTATCACCTTCTCGAATTACATAAGGTGTTACCTCTATAATAGTACCTGTTGGTATTTGTTCTATTACAGTATTTCCAGCAAAATCTTTTTTCTTAACAGAGATATCTTCGCCAACCTGAATTCTACCCTTCTCACTTGAACGAACCACAATCTGAGGATTTGAGATAACTTCTCCTATATTGCTTTCTGAGAATAATCTAACAATTGCATCCAAGTTACCAAATGAAAGGTCTAATCCTTTTAATGTTGCATTAAATACAGTTGTATCTGAAACTTTTCTGATGGTTTGTTGATCAATCACTAATGATTGAAATTTATCATCAGGTTTTGAGCGGAAAATGGACCAATTGACACCTGATTCGTGAAGTTTGTTAAGATCAACATTAAAGAAAACCGCTGAAATTTTAATCTCTCTACTATTCATTGTAACCGGTTCTTTTTCAAACTTCATTCCAATCACACCTTTTTCTGTAACCTGTTCACCTTTTGCTCCAGTTACCTCAATATAATCCTGATATTCCGTATACCACAAATTATTGACTTTTAGTATTAGTTCAAATGCATCCTGCCAGTGCATTCCTTTTATATCAATACCAATAGGATTTGTACGCTTTGCAGGATCGATAATCACTTTACCTAAAAATTTTCTACTAACATCACTAAGTACAATAAGAGCTTTATCGAACGGTGTAGTCTGCGCAATTGAGACTATTTCATCTTTCGATACATACTCTCTTAAAATTCTTCTTTCCGTTTGCTGTGAGTATGCATAGTTATTGCAAATAATTAAAAAGATAATTATTGTTATTAATGCAACAAATAAATTTTTTTTAGTTTTTTCCATTTTTTCCTCACTTCTGTTTTTGTCCATAACGAATATTCAATTCAAATTTTTCTATTATACCACCTTTATTAAGTGTGCATTCTATACGACCATTTATGTGATCAACTTTAGTAACATAACCAAGATATACTTCATCGCCTTCGCTAAGAGCTCTCATTTTATTGTTTTGATCAATTACAAATGCTCTACCAGGTACAATAGCTTTCAGATCAGATCTTTCAATTTCAACCAAATCTTCAGTATTAGGAGGTAAATCTCTGAAGATTATTGGGGCAAATGGATCAGCAGTTAAAGATACTGGCATAATTTTTCTTTCACCGGAAGAAGAGTGTAATTCCTGGATATTTGAAAAATATGCATTCAGTATCATTTCGTAAGTAACAAGCAGTTGGGTTTTACCTGTGGTTTTATCTCTGCTTTCTATACCTCTTAAATTTAGAGCTGAAATTTTGTAGAGCAATCGACTATTTTCTAAATACCAGATAAAACGAAATAAATTCTCGAAAGATGCTTCACCTTTTAAATTATAGGTGTTAAATCCGTAATTATTGAAATTTTTTGTACCAACAAATAACATATCCAGTTTTAATTCACCACTTTGTCCTATTAATTGATTAATATAATTATAGGTTTCACCTGTAATATTAACTGGTGGAATATCCTTGTTTCTTAAATCCCAGCGTTCTTTTATTGAGTTGAGTTGTTGACTTAACAAATTGTATTGATTTACTAGATCAGGTGTATTTTGCAATTCGGTTTCATACTTTTTAATTTCTTTTTCAACCTTCTCCATTTTCTTGGGTAGGTGAGCACCACTCATATAAAAACCAACTGCTAAAATAATTATCAGTAGAACGCCCAGAACGATTGTATTTCTCAGAATATAAGGCATAGTAACCTCTTACATTATTGTGGTTGTTCTTGTTGAGTTTGTTCTTCAATCTCTGGAGGTGGACTTTCAAAAAATATTTCTGAGTAAGGAACATCCTTCTCCTTAGGTATTTTCAACTCAAAATTGTAAACAGTTTTTTCTCTTATTTCTCTCTGAAGCACTTTTCTTAACACAGTATTTTCATACAGGTTAGCAATTTTAGGAACACGAGAACGATATATCGAAAAACCTTCCAGGATAATTTCACCTTCACGCGACATTTTCAAATCAGTTAACCATAGTGAATTTATATTTTCAACGCCATTAGTAATTTTTTCAAGCATACGAGACCATCTATCATAACCTGGTACTAGCGAATCGTAAACTGTAAGTGCAACTTTATATCTGCCAATTTGATTATTTATTTCATCGATCTTCTGTTGAATTCTACGATTCTCTTCAACCTGTTCTTTTTTTCTCTCTAAGACCTCTTTTTTAGCTACCAGTTGTGCATTCAAATTTGAAATCTGATATGTAAAGTAAAATGTAGTTAAAAATATAAGTGCTAAAAGCAAATAACCATGCCAACCAAGCTTGAATGCTCTTTGCCCCTCTCTTATAAAGTCGGGTAATAAATTGAGAGGATAAAATGCAGGATTTGTTTCGTCAAGCATTTTCCAGGCTGTTGCAATTGCTACAGCATATTCAGGAATTTGTTCCTGTGTAGCAGCAGGTAAATCACTAGTATCTAAATAAGGTGTTCGCAGATATTGTATATCAACTTCTGGAAGCTGATTCCTCAAAAACTCATCGAAAGCAATCCTTGTACTCTCTCCAGCAAGTAAAATCCTATCAATCCTTGGTATTCCTAGGTTGTCCTGCTCAAGTAGTAGCCTACTATATACAGTATTTTGAATATTGAAGGAATCATATCCTTCGCCAAGTACAGGTGCAAAATGATAAAACTCTGCACCTTTCATAAAAATTAATCTTGTGAATTCTACACCAATATATATTATTACAGAAATCTCATCAGGAGCAAATCCATAATTACCCCTTGCAAGATTCATAAGAGCAATATCTGAAGTTTCGATCAAGGGTATTTTAGGTATGCGATTATGGAGGAATGATTTAATTTCTTCAATTGTACGATATAAACTAATACCATCTTCTCGAACAGCACACACCAGATTTCGATCAACTGAGTAAATTACATCAACTGCATCAGGATTTGGTTGAACAGATCTTACTTTTTTAAGTTCTTCAATAATTCGTTCTTTCAGTTTCATTCCCTTCAGACCAAAATCGCTTTCGACAACATGATAATATACACTTGGCTCTGAAATTGCGTAACCAAGATAGTAAGTAGATGGTTTATAATTTGCAAGCAAACTTAATAAAATAGCATTATTATCTTCTCCTTCTTCTGCACGCTCACCGGAAGGTGGAAGTGTGAAAGTCTCCGTTGTAGTATCAAAACCTTCACTTAAATCTTTTAATTGTCTTTCTTCTAGTTTTGTTACAAGTGTAGCCGATTTAAGTTCGTCAATTTTAATAGTTTTCCCTTTACGGGATAATTTCGCAAATTTAATTTCGAGGCCATCAACAAATAGGCCTATAGCACTTTTTTTACTACCGCCGATGGTCGCCATAATTTTATAGACCCTTTCCTAATATTTGCAATATTATATGCATATTTATATTTCAACAGTTGCAAGATTCATTATTTGTTGTAATCTTCGTTTATTGTTTGCAAAATTAATTGCAGTTTCGAGCGAGATTCTTTTTGCCATATACAGCCGCTTTAAATCCTGTTCCATAGTTATCATTCCCAGATCTCCAGATTCTTGCATCATCTGGTAAATCTCACCTGTATTGTTGTTTTTTATTGCAGCTTTTACTGATGGCGTTGCAACCATAATTTCCTTCGCTAAAACACGTTTACCATCCAAACTTGGAATAAGTTTTTGTGAAATTACACATTTTAAAACATCTGCAAGCCGGTTTCTAACCCTTTCCTGTTCTATTGGTGGTACTTCACCAATTATCCTATCGATACTTTCTACAGCCGAAGATGTATGTAAAGTTGAAAACACTTTGTGTCCGCTATCTGTAACCTCAAGAGCTGTCATTATGGTATCTGGGTCTCGCATCTCACCTATAACTATTATATCTGGGTCCTGTCTGAGTGCTTGTATTGTACCTTCTTTAAATGATAGCACATCCCTGCCTACTTCCCTATGCCTGATTATGCACTTATCTGATTTATGAACATACTCAACGGGCGAAGCTATAATTACAACATGCCCATCAACAGTATGATTATTTGCATCTATAATTGTGTCAAGTGTAGAACTTTTACCTGAACCAGTTATACCGGTTACTAAAATCATACCTTCTTTTGTATGTGCAAGATTCAAAATCTTTGATACATTGGGATGAAATTCTAATGCTTTGTAAGGTCTTACAGATAGGTTGATCGCTCGCATATTTAACGCAAGCTGGTCCAGATCGAAATACGCATCAGCACGAAAACGATACATTGCATCATCTTTTATGATGCTGTACGAAAAATCTAAGTTTCTATTTTCATAAAGGAATTGCCTCTGGCGTTCAAGCAAAATGGAAAGTATTAAAACATTTATTTCATCAAATGTAAATGTGCCAAGACCAGGTTCTGGTTTTTTAACACCCCAAACGCGGTACCAGATCCTACCTTGAGAGCCAAAGCCACCGAGATCAATATCAGAAGCATTGATCTCAAACATTCTCAGCAAAAAGCTATCGAGTAATCTTTTTATGATTACCCGTTCTTCCTGGCTTTGCCGATTCAGCAAATCACCGATTAGCATCATTCGTTCTACACCGTAAGCAGTTTCAGGAATGCTTTCGGCAATCTGCTTCAATATTATTTTCGCTTCTTCCAATAAATCCCTACAGTTATTTATGTGCTAATATATATAAAATTTTTGGATTTGTCAATTTTTATATACTATAATTTACATTTTTTCGTAAAATCCTTTAATTAACTAAAACAAATCATTTTTAATTAAAATTGTGGGATTCTAACATTTTCCCACCAATTTACAATTGCAAGTGTTTTTCTATAATAACCCGGGAAATAAGGCGGCCTGGTATTAACATCGGCAAGTCGTGGATCAAAATAATACCTTTTTGAAAAACCAGTTTTAAGAGTATTAGTACCAGTATTAAATGTACCAACAGCACCCCTTGTATCCTGAACAATACCACCAATAATTTTAAGGTATCCACTAATCGGTCTGGTATTGTAATTTTCAGCTGTAAATGAACCAGAACGTGAAAATATTGCTGCATGAATCTCACAATTATTTCTATTAGCTGTATTATCTGTAACTACAACATTACCATTAGCAACCAAACCCAATAAATCATCGCTTGTGGGATTAATCAAAGGGTTTCTCTCATATATAACATCATCATCAATATAAATATTTGTACCGGAAGCAATTGTAAGTTTACCATCAAGTTGACCACCTGAAACAGTTACTCTTTGTGTACTATATATTACACCGTTAAATGATGGATCATTTAACGAAATTGAATCTATAATAGGACCAGTAGCAGAAGTTCTTATATATGCTTTACCGTCATTATTAGATGAACTACCAGGGTTGAGCGTAATCCAGATATTAGTAGTATACCTTTTCCCGCCGGAAGTAGAAGCGGCTATTAACTCACTCAAGTCAGTTGGAAATTGTATTGGTGCAATACCAGTTTCATAACCTTTTTTATAGATAGCTTTACTTTGCCCATTACCGGGTTTAGGGTCTATATGCTTTGCAGTAGTTAATTTTTCCATAAAAACCGGAGAACCACTAATGTGTATATTACCATTTGAATGAACTCTACCCCATACTGTATCGCCTGTTATCCAGAAAACATTTCCTTCAAAATTTGTCATCCAGGCAAACATAGAAAAGCTTTGGAATCTTTGTTTACTGAAAAAAACCTCAACAGTATCGCTATAATTTTTAAAAGTTGAAACAGAACGCAATCTAAGAGTACTTATATTCAAGCTATCTACACGTACAGTAACTGCACCACCTTTAAAAAGACCACTTGAGAAAGTTTGGTTTGTAATCACACCTCTTAGACTTGGATCTTGATAAACTTTACTTATTCCTACATTCGCTCCAGCAACTGCAAGATTATGAGATTGGTTTATATCAAAATAATAAGCCATATTTCCAATTGCCCTGTTTTCGAGAGAATTAAGCCGAATCCCAATTAATCCAAAAATTATTCCGAAACCAATTACAAGTATTATTGCACCTTTTCCAAACATAAATAATTCTCCTATTTTATTTAACGATTAAAATTTTGTGAAGCTAAACGAGTTTGACGCCAGTAAGAACTTGAATAAAGAGCTTCTCTTTCTCCAAGTTTAATATCTCTTGGATCTCTATAGAGAGCATAAGGATTTTGAACTTCGAGTGTAATTTCAACAATTTTTATCATCTTCAGGTCAGAACCAGTTACAGGTGTAGTTAATGTATCGAGTTGATTTTGACTAAAATATCGTAGTCTAAAATCTGTAACAATTCCAATACTTTGAACTGGATTATTATTAACCTTGCGGTGTAAAAATCGGTCCATAGTATTCTGTGTTTGACTAAGCTCGCTTGTTGAGCCTGCCCAATATTTAATTGTGTCTGGAGTGCCATTTCTGTCTAAATCAGATAAAAATGTTATAGCAGTATCCAATGCTTGTAAAACTGTTGCTTGATCTTCAGCCACGCCAACACCCATATTTCTAAATTCACCTTCTACTATTTGAGCGGTGGAAATCAATAGCTCCTGAACTAATACATCACCGTTTAATACAGTAGAATGTTGATATATTAGGAAGTTTGCATTAAAGACACTGAGTAGCAAAACACTACCTATAAACATCGCCATAATTATATCTAATAAAGTTGCCATAAATTCCTCATTAATTGTTAATCAAAATGGAAATAACCCATAACAATGGAAGATTTAAGAGTATCATCGCTTGTTGGATCTTCTCGCCAAATTTTAATATCGCATCTTTTTACAAAAGTTCGTGTATTCATTTTTTGATCTATATTATTAGGGTTAACATAATAAACATAAAATTTGGTTTTATATCTACCTACAACTCCAGGAATATTTTCGTCCACAATTTCATAATTATTTAAATCATCGAAATCATCAAATGTCTTAAAATCCGCTTCATAGGGTTCACCGACTGGAGGAGGGTTTTCCTTCCCCAGGTTTGAAGGATGAGTAAGCAAACCAATTTCTGACGGTGTTAAAAAAGAATCTATTGTTGCTTCATCAAAATGTAATCCATATGCAAGTTCTGTATATGTAGTAAGAAGTGTGAGAGCAGTAATTCCCTGCTGTGCACTTTGAACTGTTTCCCCACTTTGTCCCAATAGCTGATAAAATGTAACTAATAAAGTAGATAGTAGGACAAAAGCTCCTAATGTTATTAATGTTTGATATGTCGACATATCTAAAACTCCTATTTAATTAATCATCTGTTGTAGCTGCTGCTATTTCATCTAATGTTGTTACTCCTTCTAAAATTCTTTCTATACCTGAACGTCTTAGAGTCCACATTCCATCTTTGATTGCTTGATCTCTAATTGCAGCTTCGTCAACTTCAGCACCTGATTTAACAATAATGTTTCTTATTTCACGAGTAAAATACAATGCTTCATGAATTGCTGCTCTTCCTTTATACCCTCCGTTACATTTTTCACAACCAACGGCTTCATAAATGGTGTGTGTATCAAGTTGTTCTTGAGTAAATCCGAATTTTGTATATACATCATAATCCAAATCTTTTTTAGGGATTGGACGTTTGCAAAGCGGGCAGAGAGTTCTAATTAATCTCTGAGCTACAATAATATTGATAGCATAAGCAATCAAAAATGGTTCTATACCCATTTTATACAAACGTGAGATTGCACTTGGTGCATCATTTGTGTGCAATGTAGAAAAAGTCAAGTGACCTGTATTTGCAAGTTTTATAGCTATCTCAGCAGTCATTTTATCTCTCATCTCTCCTACAAGCACTATATCCGGGTCGTGACGCAGAATACCGCGCAATGCGCTTTCAAAATCCATCTTTGGACCAATTTTAAGCTGTCTGGCACCTTTGATTATATATTCAACTGGATCTTCTACAGTTAATACATTTACTGTAGGATCAATCACCTGATAAAGTGCTGCAATTAGAGTAGTACTTTTTCCACTTCCTGTGGGTCCAGTCAAAATTATTATTCCTTGTGGTTTAGAGATTGCTTTATAAAAGAATTCCTTTGCTGGTCCCTGTAATCCAAGCTTGTTTAAATCTGTTATAACTTTGCGATCATCCAGTACTCGAATTACAATGCTTTCATATTTGTGCTTAAATTCAGTACCCACGATTGGCATAATAGATACGCGGAATCGAATTTGATGTCCATCTATTACCCGCTGAATAAATCCATCTTGAGATGATTCTCTTTCAAACCTATCCACATTTTTTGAACGGTCTTTAACAACTGCTGCGATTGCTTCTGGCATTGTATTTTCTTGTGTATGCCAGAGCTTTAAATTACCATCAATACGAAAGAGAAAATCTGTACGATTACCTTCTTTTGCTACAATGTGAACATCGCTTGCTCCCTGTCGAACTGCTTCTACAAGAGCACCTTCAACAAGATTGATCAAAGCACTTTTATTTATCTCGGCTTCGAGAGCTTCTTCATCAAGCCCTTCTTCTTCCCTAACTTCCAGGTTATCTAATTCAGTTTGCTCTAAAAGCTTTAAAAATTCATTTTCAGGAGGAATAACCTGTTCAATTAAATTTTGTAGATCTTTTAATCTGCAATAACAGACCTCATATTTTTTTACCTCAAAATTTCGAGCCACAATTGGAATCTTACGATCAGTTGGGTCCGCTGCAATGATAATCAATTTTTCAGGAACTTTTTCATCAAACTTTAAAGGCAACATTTTTACTTCAGAAAGCATAGAACGATAATTTTCAGGAAGGGAATCAACAAATTTTTTTATGAAATTAATTCGCTCCTGATCTATTTTCTCGTCAGCTAGATATACTTCTCTAAATGCATACAAGTTTGCAACTTCACGAAACACTGCATCATGATCTATATTAAATTCTTTAACTATAATCTGACCGAGATTTCTACGATTTTTAAAATCTTCTTTCTCTTTTATGCGTAAAGATTTCTCAAGTATCTCATAATCAATGATACCTTTTTTAAGCAGTGTGTATCCTATTTTATCAGTAATGTCTATTTCGCGCATATGCAATCTTTTATACTTAGAATAAAAACATACCTAATGAATTCAAGAAATTAATAAATGCTCCTGGTGGTTTAGGACGAATCATCGCAGTTTCAGATGATACTATTGTAAGAGCTGTTAAAATAACCATAATCACCATGGCTAACCATATTTGGATATATTCAATTGTATTTTTCATTTTATAGGAAGTTTCTTTTTCATAATACTCAGCAAGTTGATGAGCAGTATTTTTTACTGTACCAGTTTCAGCACCACTATGAAATCTGGATATTGCAGTTTTTGTAAAAACTCCGGACGCTTCAAAAGCTTCTGTAATGCCAGCCCCTTTTTCAACCATCAGTGGTATGGCGATAGTTTTAATCTGATTTTCCATATATCTGTTCCCGCAAGCTTCAGCTGCCATTCTAATAACATCAATATTTTCACCAGAACCGCTATAAAGTGCATGAAAAACCCGGCAAAAGATTTCTATATTAGTTTTATGAAGTAATGTTCCAATTACAGGAATTTTCCAGATAAAGCGATCTAGAATTTGTTTACCTCTTGGAGTTGTAAAAAATCGCACAGCCAATATAATCGGGACTATAGTGATGATTGATATAATTACAATATGTTCTATGATAAAATCACTCATTTTCAGGGTAGCAGCTGTCATTGGTGGCATTTCAATTTTGAACTTAGCAAAAATCTCAGCCATTGGTCTGAAAATCCAGCCAATGTAATATATAACTGCACCAATAAGTGCTAACATTGTTACTGCAGGTGTAATGAGTGCACTTTTTAAATCTTTTCTGAACTGAGCTTGTCTTTCAAGAAATTTTGCTGTGCTTTCATAAATTTCTGCCATATTACCACTTTTTGATGCAAGTCCTAACATATGTGCTGTAAATTTTCCAAAAACTCCTTCCTGCTTCAGAAAAACCTTTTCACTATCTTTACCTTGCTTCAACTCATTGTTAATTTCCCTGACAGCATCACGCAGTGTTTTGTTTTCAATATCATTTGCTAAAAGTTGAAGTATTTCGTTATATGGCAATTTTTGTCGTATTAAATCTGCACTTACTCTAACGAAAGTAACAATTTCGCTCATTGGAGGTTTTGGTTTTAGATCAAAAAGCTTTTTACGAACATAAATAACTCTAAAGCCCATTTTGGATAGAGCTTCTTCTACCTCTTCTTTTGTAAATGCTTTTTGTTCACCTAAAATTGGTTTTTCAGTTCCGCGCTGAACTTTATATATAAATGTAGCTCTGGGCGTAACATTTACAACTTTAAACTTTCTTTGAGCAGCCATCTGTTGAGCTTTTTCCTTAGCAAGTCGAAAACCATCTGCTTCTATTATACCAACGATGGCTTTACCACTTGTTGACAGTCCTTCTATTCTAAATTCTGGCATTATTTTATCTCCAAATTATTTTCCTCATAACATTTAAAAATTTAAATGCTTTGAAATTTTTAAGCTATTATGCTGATAATTTCAGAGCATTTACTTTAAATTTATTTATTTCAAATATCTCATATCTACTCAAAATCTCCTGTAAATGAAAAATTACCTAAATTTCCAGTACTATCAAGAGTCACTATAACACTTCCATATCCAAATTTTGATACAGCAGTAAATGTAATTGCCTGAGGGGTAACAACATAATTAGTATAGTCTGCATTTTCATTGGATCTTAAATTCTGTGGTAAATTAAAGCCATTATATGTTCTTCCACCACCACCTAACGGCTCTGGTCTCAGTCGGTACCGGTTTGCATATTGTCCTATATTCATAAGATCGTTTATAATAGCATTCTTATTTGCATTAACAGAAGTACCTTGAAACAAACCTATACCAACAGCTATCGCTATACCAACTATAATCACACCTAATATTATTAATACTAATTGCTGTTGACCCATAATTCACCTTTTAGTTAATAAACATATACTGCCATTTACATCGGGTTTTTATCATATCTTGTAAATGGCAGTACATCGGAATCGGTAGTTTAATTGTAAAAGAACTCAGATCGATTTAATTATTCAAACTGATCTGTGTAGGTCCACTGCGACAATCGACCAGTTGAATCAACCACTGCTGTAACGGTACCATAACCTTGTGAAGATGTAGCTGTAATTGTCACATCTGTAGCTGTAACTGTTGCTGCATATGTACCGTTTTCATTTTGAGCATATTTTGAAGGTATTGCATATGGTTGTGCTGGCGTACAACCAGAGCCATCGTATGTACCGCCACCGCCACCCATGCTGCAAGGACGTATTTTGTGTTGATATGCGTTTGCTGCAATGTTGTTCATATCATTCACTATTGCATCACGATTTGATTGCACGCTACCTGCAGTAAACATCGAGATACCAACTGCAATTGCGATACCAACAATGATAACGCCCAAGATGATTAATAAAAGTTGTTGCTGACCCATATTTTAACTCCTTTAATTATTTAATATTGTTTAATTTTGTTAATTAATTTTTGATACTTAATATTACTTATTTAAACGCTTAATGTTTTCCATAAAGAACAATTTTTAAGTCCTCTTCTTTTTTTACAATGCTCGTGCCAAGTTTGTCTATTTAATATCTTCATATTAAAAATGGTAAATTCAACACTTTTTTTTGAAGAAAATTTACCATTAAGTAAATTTTTCCAACTAATTTTGAAAATATTACAAATTCGGAAAATATTACTTATCCAAAGACCAACTTATTTTTGTTATTAAATAATATTTTGCTAATATTACTTTAAATTAAAAAAGGAAAAAAATGAAAATTAAAGAAAAAGTTATAATAATCAGCATTATTATTATATATTTAATATTCAGTTATTTATCTGTAAACAATTTAAATCTTTATACTCCCGATAGCACGCGATATTACATATGGGCTCAATCATTAAGTAATTTTGAGGGATTCAAAGATGAAACACTCCCTGAACCAAAAAGTTATGTAATCCATGCACCTCTTTATTCTCTGTTGGTTGCTCCAGTAGCTATCTTTTTCCCAAACAATATAATTGCCTTAAAATTCGCAACTATTATTATATCTTGTTTGGGACTTTTTTTATTCTTTATAATATTAAAGAATTATCTCAATACTGAAATTGCTTTTTATGGAACAATTATATTACTCTTAAATCCTCTCTTCTTTTTACTCTCAGGTGAACTATTATCCGATGTACCGTTTTTAGTTTTACTAATCGGTATTTTTTTATATTTCGGCAAATTAAATAAAACCGAATATTCAAACTCTGAAAAAATAATTTTCTCTTTAATGATTACAATGGCTGTATTATTGCGGGAAGTAGGTATTTCAATTATGATAGGCTCAATCATTTATTTCCTATATAGAAAAAAATATCAGCTATCTTTAACAATTTTGACCATTACACTTGTTTTTTACTTATTATGGCTATTTAGGAATGAATATCTGGTAGCAAGTTTTGAATTGCCCGATTTAACTAATTCAAAATTATTTTCATACCACTTCTTTACATCACCTGATTCATCTCTACTTACTGAATTCATTGCAAGAATTAAACATAACTCCACAGTTTACTTTTCGAAAATAATTGCATTAATTTTTTATCCAATTTACGAGACAACACAATTCGATGTTGTTTTAAGAAAAGAAGGAATGGTTGCTGAAATCGCAGATGTTTTAAAAATATTAAAAATACCATTTTCAATTATAGTTTGGGGCATAACTATATTTGGAATCTTAAGGAAAAATAAAAATTCAGAGCTCTACAATTTCATCAATTTATTTCTAATAATCTATCTACTTATTATTTTAATATATCCTATCAATGATATTAGATTTCTTTTACCTTTGCTGGTTGTGTTATTAATTCACCTTATGAATGGATTTTCAAATTTATTTGAATTAATTAAAACGAAAAGTTCATTAAAATTTTTAAACATTGTAATCTTACTATTAGCAGCAATCTTTTTGATCCCAAATTTAGTCTGGACTGGTGAATTCATATACTTGAGCAACCGTTATATGAAAAGTCCGCTGGAATTTCAAAAATATTCGGAAGGCAAAAAATTTCCGCCATCTCACTTTACAAAACCTTTAAATCTTGTCGGAAATTGGATTAAAGAAAATTCATCTGAAAATGCAATAGTAATCGGAATGTGGAAAGATTTAGCATGCTGGATTGAACCAAGGAAATTAATCATTGCAGATTTTTTAATTACACCGGCCGAATTTGATTATTATATCAGAGATTATAAAGTGGAGTTCATAGTTTCACAAACAGATCGTTTAGGATTTAACGATTTCGAGGTTCAAATGTCTCAATCCAAAAGGTATAGTTTTTCGTTAGCAAAAAGAATAGGAAGATTAAATGTATACAAAATAAATTCGTTTCCCGAAAGAATAATAGCGCCTGATAAAACAAGATTTCAGCAGGCAATTTCTTTTTTATTCGACTGCAAATACCCAGAAGCTGAATTGATATTTGACTCGTTATACACTGAAAACAATTTAAACTCAAAAGTAATTTTTTATTGTGGTGTTACTAAATCCTTGATGGGCAAATTTACTGAAGCTGAAAAGTTTTTTAAAGAACTTGAAGAATTTCCTCAAGCAGGAATGTTTATAAACCAAATAAAGTTACACAGGCAAATAATCCAATTAACAAAAGCAGCAAGTATGTATCAGCAACAATTTGCTGACTATACTACTCGTGCAGCAGGAAGTTACTGGTCGATGGGTTATGAAAAACATGCATATAATCTTTTAGACTCGGTGCTTAATTTTGATTCAACATTTATTCCTGCTTATATTTTCAAATTGCACTTTGCTTTAAAACAAAATAAAATTTCTGATGCAAGAAATTCTTTGAACAAAATTGCAATACTTGACACTTCAAATAATTTATTAGAAATTTATAATAATCTAATTTCCAGAAGTGACTCTATAAAAAACAAGTACTCTGGTTTAAATTTAACTAATGCATACATCATGAATGCAAAAGATTACTACAAATTAGGTGTCTATGAAGATGCAATAGATAACCTTTTGTTATGTTTACAAATTGATAAAAACAACATTGAAGCTATGAATTTGTTATCCGAAATTTACATTCTAAAAAGACGTTTCGCCCCAGCAAAAACATATTTAGAAAAAATTATGCAATTAAATCAAAACGATTACTCAATACAAGAAAAATATAAATCAGTATTAAAGTATTTTTGAGGATATTATTTAGCTTAGACTTTAAAAATTTTGATTGTATTCAATACATTTTTTTTAAAGAAAGGCAATCCAGCTAGAACAATGTATTTATTTCCCTTCTTTAAAATTTTTTTGAGTACTATTTGCTCATGAACTTTTTTAAATGCTGAGTCAGTGGAAGCTTTTATTCGAGGTACAATAAAACTTTCAACCCCCCAATTAATACTCATCCGCCTGGCTATATCAGCGGATTCAGTAAAAGCAAAGATACGGGCATTTGGTCTATACTTAGAAACATATGTTGCAGTTCGACCAGAATAAGTGACTGCAATTATTGCATTTGAATTAATTTCGTCTGAAAGCATCACAGCCGACTTTGCAAGCGCATCATAATCTTCCTGCTGTTCAAACTCATAAACTTTTCTAGTTAGATTTCCTTTTTCAACCGCATAAATTATCTTATTCATCATTTCTACAGTTTCAGCAGGATAATTACCAATTGAAGTTTCTCCACTTAACATTACAGCATCAGCACCATCTAAAACTGCATTAGCCACATCGCTTACTTCAGCACGGGTAGGTAGTGGATTTTTTATCATCGATTCAAGCATTTGCGTAGCTACAATTACTGTCTTTGCATTTTCTCTGCATTTTTTTATGATCTCTTTTTGTAACATCGGAACATTTTCAATTGGAATTTCAATCCCAAGATCTCCACGCGCTATTATTATACCATCTGCTAGTCGGATTATTCTATCTATATCGTTTATTGCTTCTTGTTTTTCAATCTTTGCAATTATTGATGGGATTTTCTTTATTTGATTTTTGTTCTGTCTTAAAATAAAATCCCTCAACTCTTCGATATTTGTAGCTGATCTCACAAATGATAATGCAATGAAATCCACCCCATTTTGAAGTCCAAATAAAATATCATTTTTATCTTTATTAGTAATCGAAGGAACACTGAGCTTAACATTAGGTAAATTAATTCCTTTATGAGAATTTATTTCACCACTATTCAAAATTTTACAAAATATTCTCCTCCCCTCAATTTTCAATACCTTTGCTTTAATTTTTCCATCATCAATGTATAATATATCATCTTTTTTAAGATCCTTATGAAGTCTATCATAACTAACTGGTATGAAATCTGAATTATCTTTAGGATATGTAGTTAGTATAATTTGATCATTATGATTTACTTTTATAGGCGCTTTTTCTATCTTACCCAATCTAATCTTAGGACCCTGAAGATCCTGAATTATAGCAATATATTGGCGAGTAATAAATTCAGCACTTCTAGTATTTTTGATGTACCTAAGGTGTTCATCATAATCACCATGAGAAAAATTTAACCTAACTGCATCCATTCCGTTTGAAATTAATTTTAAAACTGAAGATACATTTTTCACAGCTGGTCCTAATGTACATATTATTTTTGTTTTAGGTATGTATTTACTTTTCATTTGTTTTAATCTACTTTTTTATAATAACTTTAACCAATTCAGGTAAAATTTCTCCAGATTTACCCTGTAAAAATTCATCTACAATAGATGTAACTGGCGTAGGCTCAGGATTTATTTCAATCAAGAAAGCCCCATGCTCTTTAGCTAAATAAGGCAAAGATGCAGCAGGATATACCACCGCTGACGTTCCAATTGTAAAAAAAATCTCACAATTACGCGTAGCTTTCTCTGCTTCATTCCATTGATCTTCAGGCAAGCACTCTCCAAACCATACTACTCCTGGTCTGATAAGTTCACCACAATTATCACACCTGGGAATTTCTAATTTTGAAAATATAATTTCATCTGAAAATTCTTTTTTACATCCAATACAGTAATTTTTCTGTATATTGCCATGAAGTTCGAAGACCTTTTTGCTGCCGGCTCTTCTATGAAGATTATCCACATTTTGAGTTATCAAAGAAAAATTGGAAAATATGTTCTCCATCTCTACAAGTGCATAATGACCTGGATTAGGTTTTACATCAGCTATCAGTTTCTTTCTATATTTATACCATTCCCACACAAGCTCTGTGTTTTTTATAAATGCATCAAAGTTAGCGAGTTCCTCAGGTTTGAATTTTTTCCATAAGCCATCATCCCCTCTAAAAGTTGGGACACCGCTCTCAGCTGATATACCAGCTCCTGTGAGAACAGTAACCGATTGTGCAGATTTTAGTACCTTGATAAATTTTTCTGAAAACATTTATTATCTACCCTCGGGAATTATAATTAATTTTTTCAATTTAGAATTTTCTTTAGTATCAGGGATAATATCTTTTTCCCTATATTGGCCATTCAACCAAAGAGATATTTGATCATCAAAATTACGATGTAATGCATGTCCAGATTGTCCACCAGCTAAAATACAATATCTTCTCAATGGTAACGACATATCGACTATAAATCTCATTGAAGGACCTACAAGTGCTTCGAAGGGCTTTGTGAAATCAATTTCACTATTATTTATAGTGCTGCTTGAACCACCAATTTTATATGGACCTAAATTAAAAAGATAATTGAATGGTTGAACTTTACCAAGTGGATGTTTCAGTGTTAGCTGGTGCATATTTCCCCATTGCCAATTTTTTGTTTCTAAACCATATTTAGCCTTTAATTCTTCTACTGCATCTAAAAAACTTTTTTTCACAATAATTTTTTTTGATTCGATTGTATCTGTGTTTATATCATCGAACCAGACAGATTCGCCTTCTATCAATTTATCCATTGTATTTACTGGAAATGCAGAAAAATAAATATATTCATTATATAAATCATCTCCCAATTCATCATGAAAAGTATTATAAAGTAGCTTAACAAAAAACATATTGAATATTGATGTTGCTGCATCATATATAGTATTTTTATAATCCCAATTCTTAAGATACTCAAGTGCATTTGTAATGATAGGATCTGAGAACTTTTCCTGCGAAAAGATATCCAGAATTATTTTATTATATCTCTGACAATGCAGAGATAGTAAATCCAATTGAAATTGTTTGAAATCCTCAACTGAAAATTTTATTTCACTATTTAATAATTGCCGAATTCTTTCGATTCGATATCGAGGCATATAAAGATTCGTAATATAGAAATCTGAATGTGTGATAATTTTATTATTAGCAGTAGCAATAAAGTGTTCATCTGGATTCAATATTTCTGGCAAATCATTGAATGGGATAAAACCCGACCAATCACAATCCAGATTAGAAGCAAATGCTGGAAAAGTTGGATTATAATTTTTTCTAACAGGAATTTTTGCAGCTAAATGATAACCGATATTTCCTTCACGATCAGCATATATAAAATTTTGACCTGGTACTCCATAAAATCTCAATGCATCAACAAAATTAACCCAAGATTTTGCTTTATTAAGCAAATAAAATGTATATGTTTCCAGAGTAGGCTCAAAGCCAACCCATTTCATTGAAATCAACAAAGAATCAAAAATTTTTGACTGTTTATCAATTGATTGATGAATATAGTTGACAACAGGTCCATAATGTGTTGCTTTCCTTAAAAAAATTACACTATCAGTTTTTCCAACTTTAATAATTTCTTCTCTTGATTGAATAGGCAAAGATTTTTTATTACTTATATATCTTGTTGAATCATTTGAATCAACTACATTCACAAAAAAATCTGCATCATCAATCATAGCATTTGTCAATCCCCAAGCAATCATATTATTGTGACCAATAATTATGAACGGTGTTCCTGGAAAACAAAAGCCTCCAACATTAAATTCACCTGCTGAAAAATTCATCTCGTACCAATGAGATGGTACCGGAAGTGTTAAATGAGGATCATTAGCCAAAATTGGTTTCCCAGATAAAGATTTATTCCCATCTACAACCCAGCAATTACTACCAATTCCAGCAACATTAAATCCAAAATTATCTCTAAAAGATTTAACAACTCTGATAAGAGATGATATTGATTTAATCACTTTTGGTACAGGTAAATTTTTACTTACAATTACCGGTGCATCCTTTGGATACTCAGCAAAAATCTCCTGAGTTTTTTCATAACCAATTTTTTCCTGAATTCTCCAGTGTAGTATTTCCGTCCACCAGGAAAAATTTAAATACCATGCCATCAATCGGGAGACGAGCAAAGAGTGTTTGGGTTCCCAGAATTCTGGCTCATAATTTAGTATATCAAACTCAATGGGATATTTACCTTTGTGATCTTTTATATAAGTATTTACACCATTTGCATAATTTGAGAGTGCATCCCTAACCTTATCAGGAAGTTGCTTTTGAATTTCATCTGAAACACCTGATATATCTAAAGTGCGAAAAAGGCAATCGAATTCAAGAGCATCTTTCCCAAAAATTTCGGATAATCTTCCCTGTATTGTTCTTCTATACAGATCCATTTGCCATAACCTATCCTGCGCCTGAACATATCCAACCGCAAACCACAGGTCATCTTCATTCTTTGCATAGATTGAAGGAATTCCAAAATTATCACGATAAATTTTTACTTCATCCTTAACTGAAATATTTTTTATTACCCCATTATAATCCGGAAAAGATTTAATTACTTGATATCTAAGAAAGAAAAATATTGCAATTAATATAACAAAAAGAGTAAAAGATATACCAATAGCTATTTTATATATTTTCGACATTTAGGATAAGATTTTTTTTAAAAAGATAATTGTATTATATGAGCTTAACGACTATATATTTTATAAAAATGGATGAATTAAAAATTTAAAAAAGTATTATAGAAAAATTTCATCACTTTCAATATTTTTCAGTTCTTTGAGTATATTGGAATGAATTTCAAGATATTTATTTAAATTTTCGTTCCTTTTTTGCGCTTCTTTCATTAAAAACTGGTTTTGTTCCAGTTTCCTTTGTAATTCACTTTTAAATATTTTTTTTATACAATCCTTTGCAATCTTTATAGCATCCCCATAAGTTATTTCCTGACCAATTTCTTCCCAGCGCTTACTAATTTCATATTTACTAAAAATTATATCAGTTAAAAATTTTTGTAATTCACTTTTATTAGGTATATCTTCATTGATTATAAAATCATAAATAGAAGAAGGTTCTATTTTAATACCATTATTTCTCATTATATTTAAAAATCCAGCAATTGTTGCAATATGCTTGTGTGAAAAACTCTCTGGAGATATAAATTTAAAAACAAAATCTACTACTTCATCACCACCTTCCAACATAGTAACTAATAAATCTTTCTCTACTACAGGCAAATCTTTAATCTCCTGAATTGTATTTCCAGGGATTATACCTTTTTGTTCAGAGTTAAATTGTTCATTTATTGTTATTATATTTTGCTGTCTATCTTTATTTATAATTTTATCCATTTCTCCGAGTAAAACTGATTCATATATTCCATAGCGTTCTGCAATGTGTTTAATATAAAAGTTGCGTTTGATTGGATCTTTCATTTTAGCAAGTGTTTGAATAATTATCCGAACAACTTTTGTCTGACCTTCTGGAGTTTCCATCTTTCCATTAGTCATAAGCGCATCTATCATAAAATCTACAAAAAGTATCGAGTTTCTCAACAGATTTTCAAATTTATCCTTACCAAATTTTTCTATAAAAGAATCAGGGTCTTCACCTGGAGGTAGTGGTACAATTCGAACATCCAGATCATTTTCAAGAATCAGATCAATCCCCCTTAGAGTTGCTTTCACTCCTGCTGAATCCGCATCGTAAAGTATTATTATATTTTTTGTGTATCGACTTATTAATTTAATTTGTTCAATAGTAAGAGCAGTACCACTGGAAGCTACCACATTTTTAAAACCAGCTTGATATGTTTTCATCAAATCAGCATAACCTTCTACAAGTATAACTGCATCTTTTTCTCTAATTGCTTCTTTTGCAAAATACAATCCATATAAAATTTTACTCTTATTGTAAATTGGTGTTTCTGGTGAGTTTATATATTTCCCGAGCATGTCATCTTCAAATAATTTTCTAGCACCAAATCCCACCACCTTTCCAGATGCAGCTATAATTGGAAACATAATTCTTCCACGAAAAGTATCATAATAAGTTCCATCATTGTTCTTTTTAATTAACCCTGCTTTTTCAAGCACTTCAGATGGAATTTTTTTATCGATTGCATATTTATAAAACGAATCCCATTTATTAATAGAGTAACCCAGTTTGAATAATTTAATTATATCTGATTTAAATCCTCTTTTTAAAAGGTAATCAAGAGCATATTTACCTTCAGCTGTCTCATATAAATTTTTGTAATAATAATTAGTCGCAAACTGAAGAGCTTGATAGAGTTCTTCTTGTTCCTTGGCTTTAAGGTCTAATTCATAAGAATATTCTGGAAGTTTTATGCCAACTCTTTCAGCGAGTAATTTAACTGCATCAATGAAAGATATTTTTTCTGTTTCCATTAAAAATGTAAATACATTACCGCTTGCACCACAACCGAAGCAGTGATACATTTGTCTATCAGGTGAGACATAAAAAGAAGGTGTGCGCTCATTATGGAAAGGACATAGCGCTACATAATTTCTTCCTCTTTTCTTTAATTGAATAAATGAGGATATTAAATCAACAATATCAACAGTATTTCTTATTTCTTCTATTTTTTCTGGTGGTAAACGCAAAGTTTTTTATTTAAAATTTAAACAAATTGAAGATGCTATGCAAAATTCCGATACAGCTGTACAATTTCATCTAGATTATAATATTTAAATTATTAACATAACAAATTTTACTCTATACTATTGGTTTTTCATATAAAATTTTAATTTTTAGCCACTTCATATAAATTTGGTAAATATATGAAAAACTCATATCTTTAAATAAATTTTTAGAGGACTAAATACTGCTTTTTAAAAACATTTAGTTTCTCGAATTTCCTATCAAAAATCACATTCTTTAAATAAAAAAAGAGGAAAATATGAAAGAATATATCCGTAATCTTATCGAACAAGTAAAAATCAAAAATCCTGGTGAGAGAGAATTTCATCAGGCTGTTGAAGAAGTGTTTGAATCATTAGAATTAGTTCTTGAAAGAAATCCCAAATATCGTGAAGCAAAAATCCTTGAAAGAATGGTTGAACCAGAGCGTGTTATAATATTCAGAGTTCCATGGGTTGATGATAAAGGTGAAATTCACATCAACCGTGGCTATCGTGTACAGATGAATAGTGCAATCGGACCGTATAAAGGGGGACTCAGATTTCATCCTTCAGTTACATTAGGTGTTTTAAAATTTTTAGCATTTGAACAAGTTTTTAAAAACAGTTTAACAACTCTACCAATGGGTGGAGGAAAAGGTGGAAGCGATTTTGATCCAAAAGGAAGATCAGATTCAGAGATTATGCGATTCTGCCAAAGCTTTATGACAGAACTTTTCCGTCATATTGGTCCTGATGTTGATGTGCCAGCTGGTGATATTGGTGTGGGATTGAAAGAAATTGGTTATTTATTTGGACAATACAAAAGATTGGCAAATGAATTTACCGGAGTATTAACAGGGAAAGGATTAACCTGGGGTGGTTCATTGATTCGACCAGAAGCAACAGGTTATGGAGTAGTTTACTTTGCACAGGAAATGTTGAAGACAAAAAATATGTCGCTTGAAGGGAAAACAGTTGCAATTTCTGGATTCGGGAATGTTGCCTGGGGTGCAGCTCTAAAAGCAACTGAATTAGGTGCAAAAGTTGTAACTATCTCTGGTCCTGATGGTTTTATTTATGATCAGGATGGAATTAAAGGAGAAAAAATTAACTATATGCTCGAAATGCGTGCAAGCTTGAAAGATGAAGTTAAAATGTACGCAGAAAAATTTAAAGTACCATTTTATGCGGGTAAACGTCCATGGAGTGTCAAAGTTGATATTGCATTACCATGTGCAACTCAAAACGAGTTAGACGAAAACGACGCAAAAGAACTTGTAAAGAACGGTTGTCTCTGTGTTGCAGAAGGTGCAAACATGCCAACTACGCTCAGCGGTGTTAAGATTTTCCAGGAAGCAAAAATTTTGTATGCTCCTGGGAAAGCAGCCAATGCTGGAGGAGTTGCTACATCAGGCCTTGAAATGACACAAAACAGTATGCGCCTTCCATGGTCAAAGGAAGAAGTTGATAAAAAGTTGCACGAAATAATGATAAGGATACATCAAACTTGCGTAGAAACAGCAGCTGAATATGGTACACCTGGAAATTATGTTAACGGTGCAAACATAGCAGGATTTCTAAAAGTAGCAACTGCAATGTTAGAGCAGGGAATAGTATAAAAAAATTAAGACGACTCCGATATTTCACTTACTACAAATCGGGGTCGTCTTTTAATATAAACCTCATTTTTAAATAATTTTTTATACAAAATTCGATAATCAAAATTTACTTTACAATTTTATACACTTTATTATATTTCAATAGCTGGACTGCAGTCTGAATATAAGCCATAACCTCTTTTCTCATAATACTACCAACATTTATATTGTCGTCAAGCCTGTTAACATATAGATCTTTATCATTAATAATATCATACAGACCAATATTTTTTTCATAATCACCAACTAATAACCATTTATCTCTAACCCAACCGAATAAATTTCCTGTAGAAAAAAATGCAAATGTATTTTCATCTGATAACATTGACTTACCAAAAGAGGAATGCACTGCTTCTACTTGCAAGATATCCAAAACTGTCGGTAAAATATCTACCTGTGAATGTACCGAGCTATCAACTCCTTGAAAAATATGAGCAGGTGAATATATAAGACAAGGAATATGAAATAACTCGAAAATGTTTTTTTCTCTTGTACCCTCAGCATGATCTGCGGTAATTATAAAAATTGTGTTATTGAAATAATCCATTTTCTCAGCCTGCTTGAAAAATTCTCCCAAGCTCCAGTCAGAATATCTTAAAGAATTTAAAAACTTGAAGTTTGCTACAGTTGAATCATAATACTCAAATTCCTTTGAGGGAAGGTTATAAGGTGCATGAGAAGATAAGGACATTATAAAACCCAAGAATGGTTTATTAATTTTTTCAAATTCTTGGTTTGCTCTTTCAAAAACATAGTGATCAAAAACTCCCCATGTTCCATCATCTTGAACTTTAGATAAATCAAAATCTTCTTTAGATATATATTTATCAAAACCAGCCAATTTTGAATATGCTTCAAAACCCATAGAACCTGCTCGTGCCCCATGAATAAATATCGTTTGGTAACCAACCTCTTTCAAGATGCTTCCAAGCTGTCTTAAAGAATGTTGTTCAATTGGACTTCCTAATATATCATCATAAACCACATTTGGTATTGAACCAATAATTGCCTGAATACCTTGAATGGTCCGCTGCCCTGATGAAAAAAAAAGTTTATAATATTTACCTTTACTTACCAATTTATTAAAATTAATGGCTGCTGTACCATTCTCGAGTTCAAGAATATCACCTGGCCAGCTTTCCATTACAAAAATGACGACGTTCATTCTTTTCTTTTCACCAAGGCCATAATATTTAGCTCTCATCAGTGGATATTCATCATTTTTAAACTCTTCGTTTTTATCTTTAATGAGCTCTCTTACAGTTTTTTTACTCTCATTATCATTTAAAAATTTATAGTCTTGTATATCCCCCCTATTCAATGTTCGGATAACAGTAAAAACTGGATTTAGTGTTAAATGACCAAGCGCCAAATTATCACCTCTAAATGCATAACTCTCGCGTAGAGGTTTCAATTGAAATCCACCTCTTATTAGAATAAATATTAAACCAACTAGTATAATGAAATACAATATGTCGTTTAACACATTATATCTGTATTTAAATTTCGTTCTGGGCACATATTTATACCAGATGTATCCAAATAGTAAAATTAAAATTACGAATCCAATCAACGCAAAAAGATATGTTTTTATAATAATTGTAATTAATTCGGGTATTGTTTTAAACAAGTTAAAAATTTCATATGATAATCTACGCTTAGCAAAATCATAATAATATATATCACCAGCAAAAATTAAAAGCCCAATTACAATAAAAATAAAATATAAAGATAAAACAAAAAGAATATAGTAATTTGAAAATTTAAATTTGCCTGGTAAATTTAATAATATTAAAAAAAGACCAGATAACATCATTATAGCAGAAAAATCAAACCTAATTCCTATTAAAAACGATTTGAAAATTTCATTACCAGAAGCTGAATTAAACAAATTAAAGTGGTAAATAAAAAATAGGATTCTAAAAAAGTTGAAAATTAAAAACAAAATAATTATCGCTTTGAGTGATATAACAAAATTTTTATGGGGTCTAATGTAATCAATGAATTGGGATTTATTCATGATTTAAAACTTATCCTTGAACATATTATAAAATTGCAAGTAATTATTCGCCATAATAATATCAGTAAAATTTTGCAATACTCTACTTCGACAGGCAGCTGGTTTAATCGAATTTATATTTTCAATTGCATCCATTAACTCAATTTCTGTTTTGCAAAGGAACCCGACATCGGGTGTGATAATTTCAGGAACAGCTCCAATTGGTGTTGCAATAACAGGAGTACCACTAACAAGTGCCTCAATTAATACAAGTCCAAATGGTTCTTCCCAACTTATTGGGAACAATAAAGCTTTTGCGCCTGCCAGCAGATCTGCTTTAATCTTCCCTCCAACTTCACCATAATATTTTATGTTTTTTCGTAATGAGATTCCATAACCTCCAGCTATTTTTAAATTTATGTTCATTTTCTTAGCAATTCTAATGGCAGTGTCGAGCCCTTTTTCTTTTCTACTGGTTTTGGAAAGAAATAGAAAATAATTCTCTTTACTTTCATTATAAACATACTCTTCTGGATCCAATCCATTATAAACATAATAACTTGAACCGTGTCGCATTGCGTGATTCTTACTTAAAAAAACAGTATTGTGTAAAAATTTTTCTCCTTCTTTTTTGTTTCCATGAATTGTTACAAGGAATGGCTTAGGAATTTTAAAATCTGGAGTATAATGAATGTGAATAATATCTGCATCAGGTGGGATAAGATCCATCTGATTTTTCAACTTACCTTTATATGAGATCACTTCCACACCATCAACGTTTGTGCCTTTCGGAGCGATTAAATATACGCCATGTCCTAATTTCATTAAAGCTCTTGATAACCAGAAGATAATTCGTTCCGTTCCACCATACCTTTTAGCTGGAAGTCTGTAGTGAGACAATTGGACAATATTCATAGATATAAATATTTTTTGTATATTTAAATAAAAATTTGAATTACTTCCAAATATGAAAATTAGTGGATTTACTTTTGTTAGAAACGGTTTAAAATTTGATTATCCATTTATTGAATCCATCCAATCAATGATTCCAATTTGTGATGAAGTTATAGTTGTAGTAGGTGACTCAGAAGATGAAACATTACAAAAAATTTTAGACCTTAATGAGAAAAAAATAAAGATAATCCAAACTATATGGGACGAAAAATTAAGAGAAGGTGGAAAAATTTTAGCACAACAAACAAATATTGCGCTAACACATATAACAGGAGATTGGGGATTATATCTACAAGCAGATGAGGTGATCCATGAAAAATATTTAGATAATATTTTAAATGCAATGCATACACATTTACACAATACAGAGGTTGAGGGGTTATTATTTAATTATATACACTTTTACGGAAGTTATGATTATTATGCAGACTCAAGAAAATGGTATAGAAAAGAAATCAGAATAATAAGGAATAATATAGGCGTGACATCATGGAAAGACGCTCAGGGTTTTAGAATAAATAATAGAAAAATGAAAGTTAAAGAAATTGATGCATATATATATCATTATGGTTGGGTAAAACACCCAAAAGTGATGATGGAAAAAATTAAAATATTTAACAAGTTATGGCATGATGATGATTGGATAGCTAAAAATATTCAGATGAAGGATTATTTTGATTTTTCAATTATTGAGAAATTAAGTAAATTTGAAGGTACACATCCCGCAGTTATGAAAAACAGGATTGATAATTATAATTGGAAATTTACTCCTCCAGAAAAAACAAAAATGGGACTTAAATTGAAAATATTAGATTACATTGAAAGAAGCACAGGACTAAGATTAGGTGAGTACAAAAATTATAAAATAATATAAGGAAAATCAGAGCATTCTGAATTGTAGTTCATACAACCTTTTAAATAAGCCTTCCTGATTTAACAATTCACTAAAGTTCCCTACCTGAACAATTTTCCCTTTTTCCATTACTACGATCTTGTCAGCATTTTTTATAGTTGAAAAACGGTGTGCGATTACAATACTTGTACGATTTTGCATTAATCTTTCGAGTGCCTCCTGCACAAGCATTTCTGATTCCGGATCCAATGACGAAGTCGCTTCATCCAAAATTAATATTGGAGGATTCTTCAACACAGCCCTTGCAATAGCAATTCTTTGCCTTTCCCCACCTGATAATTTTACACCTCTATCTCCAATAATTGTAAAGTAGCCGTGCTCTAAGCATTCAATAAAATTATGTGCGTTTGCAATCTTTGCAGCCTCTATTATTTTTTGCATTTGAGCATCTACCATACCAAATCCTATATTAGCAGCAACTGTATCATTAAATAAAATAGTTTCCTGTGTGACAATTCCCATCAGATCACGTAGTGATTCTTGTTTTACTTTCCTCAAATCTATACCGTCAATTTTTATACTTCCCTCTGCTGGGTCGTAAAATCTTGGGACTAAATCTACAAGTGTGGATTTGCCAGATCCGCTCGGTCCAACTATTGCAACAATTTCCCCTTTAACAATTTTTAAGTTAATATCCTTAAGTACTAAATCTGTAGTATCATACTTAAAAGACACATTTTCAAAAACTATTGAATCATTAAATTCTTTAATCTCAATAGCATCTGGAGCATCCAGAATTCTGGGTTTAATATCGAGAATAGAAAATACTCTTTCACCAGCAGCAATACCCTCTTTTACAGTATTAAACACCTGAGTGATCATCTTTATAGGTTGAAGCATTGATACTAGTATAGTTAGATAGAAAATAAATTGCCCAGCCGACATTGGACTAGTTTTGTTGATTATGCCCATGCCTCCAAACCATAATACTACAACCGCAATTAGAATTCCAAAGTATTCACTTAAAGGACTTGAAATACTTCTAATCCTGAGCAATTTAACAAATATTTTATAGAGTTTGTTTGTATGATTCTCAAATTTCTCGATCTCATTCCTTTCCATTTTGAATGCTTTAATAACCCTCACACCACTTATACTTTCATCTACAAGAGATGTAATCTCAGACATTTTTTCCTGAAATTTTATGCTATACTTTTTCAATTTATCTGCAATTTTCCCAATTATAAAACCCATTGCAGGAGTAATAAGCAAAATAGTAAGAGTTAACTTCCAATTAAAAATAAACAAAATAATTGTACTTACTATGACAGTGGGTGGATCTCGAAATAACATCCCTAATAATGCCATAACTGATTCTGTAATCAACCGCACATCGTTCATCATCAAACTTATTAAATGCCCTTTTTTGCGAGCCATAAAAAAATGCAATGACAATTGATGCAGATGCCTGTGAATCTGGTTGCGTAAATCCCTTAACATACCTTGCTCAAGTGCAGCATTCAAATACATCTGCCAATAACTTGTTAAATTTTTCAATAAGAATCCCACAGCAATAAAAATACAAACATATAAAAGTGCTTCCTGCTTAGAATACTTCGAAAGCGTAGAATAAAGCCAACCCATTAATTGATCTTTTATGTTGCCTTTTTTCAAATCAAATTCAACACTAGCTGGATTGGTAGATATATCTGTAAAAATAACATCAACTAGTGGGACAATAAGAGCAATAGAAAAAATATTTAGGACAACATATAATATCATCGAAAAGATTAAAACTAATACAATTCGACGATATGGAAAAAGATATTTTAAAATTCTAAGGTAAGTTTTCATTACACGGTATCAAAATAATCTGAATCAATTTGTGAATCAAAAAATAAATTGTGTAGTCTACAAATAGTTTCATTCATATCCGCTTCATTCACAATGATGCTGAAACAATAGTCAGATGAACCATAATTAGAATGCAGAATTTTAATATTCTCCAAACTTGAAACGACCATTTGTAGCAATGTTTGAGCCTTATTAAGGTTCTGACCAATAATACTAATTAATGCTAACTGATTTTTTAATTCCAGTTTCCCAATAGTATCTAATTCATTTACCACCGAATCACACAAATATTTCGACTCAAAAGCCACAGAAAACACATATTCCAGCGTTGAGCAGGTTAATGGAGTAATCTTGTATTTGTTTATAATACTAAATATCTGTTCCCAGAAAATATATGGACTGAATCTTGATTTGGGTTGGATTGTTAAAAGAGATATATTAGATTTGTAGGTGACAGATTTGATTACAATACTCTCTACTAATTTTAAATTAGAAGAATCTGTGACAAGTGTACCTTCTGAGTTTGATCTTTTTGAATTAAATACATGTATTGGTATATTTTTCTCCTGTGCAGGTATCATTGTATTGGGATGGAGGACTTTAGCGCCAAAAAAGGAAAGCTGATATGCTTCTTCAAATGAAAGTTGTCTAATTTTTTTAGGATTCTTTACAATATTTGGATCGCCGGTTAGAACTCCATCAACATCTGTCCAAATTTGGATATCCTGAACATTAAGTACAGCCCCTATCACAGATGCCGAATAATCAGAGCTTTCGCGTCCCATTGTAGTCCGTTCTCCGGTAATGGTTGCTCCAATAAATCCTTGTGTAACAGGTACTTTAGATTCACTCACCAACTTCGATACTATTGGAATCAATTTTTCTTTAACAATATGCATAATAGGTTGAGCACGATTATAATTGCTGTCAGTAATCATAAAATCCTTAGTATCCAGCCATACAGCTTTTACATTATTTTCATTTAATATATAAGAAATAATCAAAGAAGATAGTAACTCTCCATAAGAATAAAATTTATCAAGAGACTTAGGAGTTAATTCTTTTAAAATAGCTACCCCATTTATTAAATCTTCAATTTCAGATTTAAATTCGGTTATCTTTTGATCTAAAGTTAATAAAATATCCTTGGTATGTATTGCATCCTGGATTATTTTTTTATGCTTAGCTATTAGATCTTCCAATATGACGGTTGCATTTTTTCGATTTCCTTCTTTAGAAAAGTTAGCAATAGCTTCAAGCATATTTGTAGCTTGAGCAATTGCCGAAATAACAACTATTGGATTTTGATGAAGATGAGAAGTAATAATTTTCGTGACATTTAGCATTGCACTGGCATCTTTAGTAGAGGTGCCACCAAATTTCATAACAATCATTTAAATATTAACTCCTTGTCGGTTAAAATGTAAAAAAATATAATAAAGATAGGTTTAACAAACAAAAACTAATTAAGGGTGTTATCCTTTTTTGAATGAGAAAATTTCTCCCTAAGATAATGCAAGAATTTTCCAATCTTACGGTTTTTTATTTGAAAAGCTATAACTATTAATAAAAATAATCCAATTAAACCAACGAACATTACATTTATATTTGTAAAAAAGTACGATTCCATATCAGTCAAAGTTTGTCAATAGTATATACAAAAATTCTAACAATTGAGCAACTAAATTTAACAATTTCAAAAAATTAGTTTATCAGAATTTTTTTTCATTTTATTACTTGCATAGAGAGAAGAGCAGACATAACAGGAGGAAGCTCGGTTGAGATGTTTTTTTTCAGAATGAATGCATCAGCCATAACTCTTTTTGCTTCAATCTGATATTCAATCTCCTCGTAATCAGTTATAATAATTACTGGAATAAATGGGAAGTCCTTTTTAATAAGATGTGCAATCTGAAAACCGGATAAAACGGGCATATTGATATCAAGAATAATTAAGTCCGGAATTCTATTAACTGCTATTTCTGTTGCTTCCTTTCCATTTCTTGTATATAATATTTCTGAGTTTTTAAATTTACTTCGTATAAAGTGAATTAAGGTCTGACTGAAAGATTCATTATCATCAGCTAATAAAATTAAATAATCTGATTGATTAGGAAATTTTTTCATTTATTATAGATCACTTAAATTTTTTTTATTGGGATTATATTGAATTATTTGTTTCCTTAGAATAGCTAATTCGATTAGCAAAGCGTAATTTTCTCTTTTTAAATATTGCCTTTCAAGAGTTTTAACACTTACTATAGTTAATTGTTCTGGGTCAATTGGTTTTTGTACAAATGCACTTGCTCCACTCAACAATGCATGGTTTAATAAATCAGGATTTTTAAAATCTGTCATTATTATTATCTCTACCTCAGGTGATATAGCTTTTATATGGCTAATTAAAGAAATTTTTTCTGACGAATACGCCAATGGTAAATCAATCAAAACTATATCAACTTTTCTTTCAACTAAAGCTTCAAAAATTGACTCACAATCTTGAACCCAGCCTACATTAAACTTATTTTTTTGGAAAACTGAGATTATAAATTGTGCAGTGTTTGTATCTTCTTCTGCGATAAGTATAGTTTTTATATTATTGTTCATTTGCTTAATATCCTTTATAAAATTTATTAAAAATAAAATTACTAAAAAATACGTAGATTTACTGAATTTTCTACCTGATAAGATTACTAGGTGTGATTACATTATATAAAAGTCGGGCCGAAGCTCCGCTCTCACGTTAAGGGGGTAGGACCGTAAGAGCGGGCTTCATTTAAAGTATCACGGGAGGAATGATACTTACCCTATGTAAATATTATATTATACCTGACAAAATTAAGTGATGATGACTTAAAATTTCCTGACCAATTTTCCTAATAAACTCTAACCTTATAACAAATGACCTTTTATCTTAGTTCAATATAATTTAATATAATTATGATCAAAAAACAACTCGACAAAATACTGGTTTTATACCTGGTAGCAATACTAGTTCATTAATTAATTATTTCTCAATGATTTAAATATTGTAGGCATTAATTCCCTCATTATATCTAATTTGTTTATATATCCACTCAAATTAAGTTTCTTGACAAAATCATTTGCATCTGTTACCTCATTCCCCGAAAGTATAATAATAGGAATTAAAGGATGTTCTTTCCGAATAATCTCAGATGTCTCAAAACCATTCATACCCGGCATCACAACATCCATTAGAATAATATTTGGGACAAACTTTTTCAATATCTCAATTGCCTCGTTACCGGATTTAGCAGCAACAACTTTTCCAACTTCGTTTTGCTCTTTTAAATATTCTGTTATAATCTCTCTAAAACTTTGAGAATCATCAACTACCAGTATATTTAATTTTTCCATTTCTTATTCTTTAATCCTAATTGCTGGAATTTGTTTATCTGTCATATATAATTCTATGGTATATTTCTTATTTTTATCAGCTTGAAATCCAACTTCATTTGAGACATCTGAAGAAGATACAATGTAATAACCACTTGGAATTTTTGTGTATTCTGTTATTTGGTGCGCATCAATATCTTCAAAAACTTTAGTATATCCATCAGTTCTTTTTAATTCTACATCTGAATAAAAATCAAAATTGTTTTCAACTCTTACTAACGGATCTTCCTTCTTTTCGCAACCAATCAACAAGATTAAAATAGCTACAATAGATACAAAAATAATATTTTTCATATATTTTCCTCGATATTTTCTATATTTATAATTCCTTTTTGAATCGCATATTTTACTAAACCTGCGAAATCTTTTAATTTGAGTTTATGCATTATATTAGCACGATGGAACTCAACAGTACGTACGCTTATAAATAACTTTTCTGCAACTTCCTGATTTGTGTATCCCTCAGCTACTAATTTTAATACCTCGTATTCCCTTCCAGTCAATTCAGATATGGTTTTATCCTGTTTTAAACCTTGAGCTTTTTTGATAAAGTCATCTAAAATTATTTTTGAGATTCTAGCACTAAAAAACCTTTCACCATTCATCACATCTTTAATACCTTTTATCAAATCTTCAGCAATAGATGTTTTGAGAATATAACCACTTGCACCCGCTTTTAAAATTTGAATAATGTATTCCTCATCTTCATATTGTGTAAGAATTAGAACTTTAACATCAGGATATAGTTGCTTTAATTTGGTCGTGGATTGCAATCCATTAAGTACTGGCATACTCAAGTCCATTAAAACTACATCAGGAGATTTTTTCTTTGTAATTTCCAGTGCTTCTGCGCCATTTGGAACTGACCCTACAACCTCAATATCAGGAGATTTTTCCAAGAGTGCTACTATGCCTTCTCTTACCAAGTTGTGATCATCACACACAACAACTTTTATTTTTTGCCTATTTTCCACAATAAATTATGTTTTTAGTTCAATTTCAATAGAAATTTCTGTACCACGTCCAATACCAGATTCAATATATAATTTTCCACCTAAAAATTCAACCCTTTCACGAACATTCTTCAATCCAAAATGTATTTCATCGTTATCAGCCATTGATGTTTTATCAATATCAAATCCAACGCCATTATCAGAAATAGTTAAGGCTAATATGTTATTTCGTTTAATAAATTGTATCGACGCCAGTGTAGCTTTTGAATGTTTGGAAATATTGGCAAGGCATTCCTGCGTTATACGATATAATGCCGTTTCAATAATTTGGTCATATCTTTGCTCTCCATTTTCCAAATTCAGTTCCACAAAAATTCCTGTTCGCTTTTGAAATTGGTTTGCAAGTAATCTTATTGCTGCGTTCAATCCAAAATCATCCAGTACTGACGGACGTAAATCATAGGATAGCTGCTTTACTTCCTGTATAGCCTCGTTAATCAAATCCTGGCTAATTTTTAAATATTTCTCGAACCCATTTTCTGCGGATTGCAGTGAAAAATTTGCAAGATCTAGATTAAGTTTTAGATTAGATAAAATTTGTCCCAGACTATCATGAAGTTCACGAGAAAACCTCTTGCGTTCTTTTTCTTCAGTAAAAATTAAATCTTTAGACAATTTTTCAAGAGCATTTTTCTTTTCTGTGACTTCACTCAATAATTTTGAAATTTCTTTTTGAGATATTTCAAGGTCTTGAACTTTTTGTTTGAGTGCTTTATTAATTTTCTTGACTTCATCTTCGTATAATTTCCTTTCAGTAACATCCCTACCACTGCCAACAATAGCAACAATTTCTCCTTTTTCATTTAACTCAGATTTTAAAGACCATCCAAGCCATTTCCAACCATACTTTGTTTTGTTTCTTATTTCAAAATACGTAGTATATGGAGGAACTAAAAGCTTTTTCAATTCATTGTTCACCATTTTTATGTCTTCTTCGTTTATGGGTGGCTGGAAAATTTGGCCGATAGCTTGTGCTTGCTCTATATCAAAAAGCTCACAGAAAGTATTACTTGCATATAGCAACCGTCCTTCAAGATTATATTTAACAATATAATCAGTTTGATTTTCTAATAACAACCTATACAATTCCTCTCGATTTTTAAGTTCTTCCTGAGCCTTCTTAATATCAGTTATATCTCTTATTATGGTCGAATAATATTCAACTTCTCCGTTAGAATTTTTATGAGAAATAATAACCTGCGAGGTTGGGAGTACTTTACCATCAATTGTTTTAACAGCTGTTTCTCCTATCCAAAAACCCTGCTCAATCGCTTTAGGTAAACCTTCTTCAAATATTTTCTTCGTAACCCATTCCGGATGGAAATCTGATATTTTCATTTTTCTAAAATCAAATTTTTCATCTATTCCAGCAATTTCTCTTCCCCTTTTATTAACATACATTATATTATAATTGCAATCCGCTGTTGAAACAAAATCTGATGTAGCTTCTAATATGGCAGCTAAGCGCAACCGTATTTCCTCACTTTTTTTCCTTTCTGTTACATCACGCCCAATGCAAATGAAATGAGTAATATTTCCCATTTTGTCTCTCATTGGACTGATATTGCTTTCCTGAAAAAATATTTCTCCGTTTTTCTTTTTATTTACAAATTCAGCTTCAAATGACTTTCCATTATTGATTGTATCCCATAATTTTTTGTAAAATTCAGTATTATGTTTGCCTGATTTTAAGATCTTAGGAGTTTGACCGATTGCTTCCGACATAGTATAACCAGTAAGTTTTTCAAAAGCAGGATTAATATACTCTATCACTCCATTTTTATCAGTAATCATCACACTTTCATGAATTTGCCATATCGCATTATAAAGCTTAGTCAGTTCACATTCAGCTTTTTTCCTTGCAATCGCATTAGATAATATTTCACTCAGCATTTTGAGTGCGGTTGCAGACCTATCATCCCAATCCCTTTTAACTAATACTGAATCAAATCCAATAAAACCAATTAATTTTTTATTATAAAACATTGGTACAATAATCAATGATTTAATATCTTGTGCCAGAAGTATTTCTTTTTCATTAGCAGCTTCAGATGGTAATTCATTAACATCTGAAATTTTTAAAACATCATAACGATTAAGTTTTCCCATTGTCCAGGAATATTCATTGGTAGCTAAATTTTGCAGATTATCTATCTGCGGTTCTATATTTTGGGCACACCATTCATGGGTATTACTCATAAATTTACCATCTTCAGAGAACTGAAAGATATAACTTCGATCAACATCCATAAACTGACCAATATCCCGCAAAGCAAAATTTATCCCCTGATCAATTTCCTCAAATGTTAATTCGACAAAACGAGTAGATATTCTGGAAAGCAATTTTTCAAGTTCATAGTGGTAATACAATGTTTCTGTAGCTAAATTAAATTCAGTTACATCAAATACAGTTCCTATTAAGGCATTTTTTCCATTATACTCAGTAATTGAGGAGCTAACTTCTATATTTATTAAAGTTCCATCTTTTTTCACACCATTAAACTTATACTTTTTAACCTCAAAATTATTTGATAATCTCTCGAACAATTCACCATATTTTATCTGAAAACTTGATTTGTCAAGTAAATCATATAAACTTTTTTTACCGATAATTTCCTCTTTTGTATATCCAAAAATTTTAGCAAGTTCATCATTAACATAAACAAATTTACTATCTTGAATTATATAAATCCCAAATAAAGATTTTTCGACAAGTGCATTAAATTTGTTCTGGCTTTCTTTAAGTTTTTTTTCTAAATATATTTTATCAGAAACCTCAAATGTAGTAATTATTCTACAATGCTTTTGGTTGATCACAATAGAGTGTAACCAGACATCAACATAAATAATAGTACCATCTTTTTTCTTAAGACGCCATATTTCTTTTTCTTTAACAGGAAGGTTTTGCTGTTTGAGATTTTTTAATAATCGCGGTATATCTTCAGATGGTTGGATATCAAGAATGGTCATATTTAAAAACTCTTCGGTAGAGTAACCATAATTACGCACAGCAGCAGTATTAACTGCAACAAATTTTAAACTATCCTCCTCAAATATCAACATTGGAATTGGATGCTCAAGAAAAAAATCCTTATAAAAATTTATGTGATCTTTTATATACATTTTATTTTACAAATTCAATTTTTTTTACTTGATCTATTGGTACCCGAAAGTAAATGAATTTATCTGTAACCCCAGTAATAACACCAGGTAAATCGCCATTTTGTATTCTTCGACGGATTACAAATTGATAATTTTGTATCTTGCCATCTACAAACACAACCGAAGCAACAGCAGTTTTACTATCCAGTTCTATTGACCGAAGATTGATAAATTTTAATTCGTTTCCATCACGCAATAGAAGCGCAGGTTTATGCCATTGCAAATCGGGCCTATCTTTCAAACTGGAGGATAGGGGATATTTAATTGCAATACAATTTACCGTTTCTTCTTTACCATCATTTAAAGTAATTTTAGCATTTGAACCTTGTTTTTTCCACTTTTCGACGATTTTCCTTTTTTCCTCCTCAGATGATTTTTTTACAACTGCACATTGTTCATCACCACCTTCAGTCTTATTAGCAAGACGAGGTTCTGGAGATTTAAAATCATTATTAAAAATTAAATATCTCACACAGGTCTGAGTTTCTTCAACGACTATAACATCCTTAAGTGTAACTTTTTGATATTTTTTACCAATTTTTTTTTCAAGTGTTATTTCATCCGCTAAAGTTGTAAATACAATTACCGAGAAAAGTAAAATAAAAGCTGTTTTTCTCATAATACTTTCCTCCTTTAATATAGTTATTTTTTGAGATCATAAGAAAACCTCTTTAACTGGAAACTTATAATAACTGCCATTACTACAACTAATAAAGCTAACAGAAAAACATTTTGTAAGCTTTTAGTAAACACATTTAAAACAATATTTAATTCATCTGGTAGTAGTAGTGAGCGTATTTTAGAGCCAAGCAAAATTTGAGGATCATTAAAATTTTTTTTTAAAACATCAGATACAAAAATCTGATTCTTACTTTGAATTAACTCATTAAAATATTTTTGCATTGAATTATTTAAAATACTACCCATAATACTTACACCGACTGTACCGCCTAAAGTTCTAGCCAGCATCTGTGATGAAGTTGCTACTCCTAAATGCTTTTTTTCTACACTATTTTGAACAGTAACAAGAATTGCAGGAGTTACAAAACCCATTCCTGCACCAATTAAAATAATAAATAAAACTATGAAAATAAAGGTTGAATCATAATTCAAAAGCATAGAAAGCGAAAATCCTATTATCATAGAAAAAAAACCAACCCTAATTACATTTAAATTACCATAATGTGGCATAATTTGTCCACTTGAAAAACTGGATAACGACCAAGCAAGTGACATAGGCATTAGAGCTAGACCAGCCATAATTGGACTTTTACCCTGAACAGATTGGACAAATAAGGGTACAAATGAGATAACTCCATATATTGCAAATCCACTTAGAAATGCAAGTAAATTTCCTACTCCAAAATTTCTTATGCGATAGTTCTCAAGAATAATAATTGGATTTCCGAACTTCCCTTCAATTTTAATAAAAATTAAAAACAAAATGATTGATATAAAGAAAAATGAAAGTACTTCAAGTGAATAAAATACAGCACCTTTACCAAATTGTAAAAAGGCTAAAAGAAAAGTTAAAATTGAAAGGGTAAAAACAAATGCACCTAGATAATCAATTTTTTGCTTATCTACTTTTAATAATTCACTATAATAATTCCTAATTAGCAACATTGATAAAATCCCAACAGGCAAATTGATAAAGAAAGCCAATCTCCAGGAAAAATGTGTAACAATTAAACTACCTGTAATTGGTCCAAGAATACTTGCAATAGCCCATGTTGCGCTTAATGCACCAACCCCCTTAGATCTTTTTTCAGGAGTAAAAATTGAACCAATTATTGTAAAGGGAACTGCTGATAGACCACCAGCCCCAATTCCTTGAATCGCCCTAAAAATAATAAGTTGTATCATAGATTGAGAAAAACCAGATAATACTGAACCAATTAAGAAAATTAAAATAGCAATGTAAAATATTTTTTTCTTGCTATAGATGTCTGAAAGTTTTCCCCAGACCGGCATTGAAACTGCTGTAGTCAACATATAAGCTGAAAAAACCCAGCTATAGAGCGTCATTCCTCCTAAATTTGAAATCACAGTAGGCATTACAGTCCCTATCACAGTTGCATCCAGACCGGCGAGTAAAATTGCAAACATAACTCCTATTATAATCTTACCGCGTTTCCCTTCATTAAGGATTATTTCATCAATGTCCTGTAAGTTTTTCAAATTCAGGTAAAATTCTTAAATGATGGACAATAACTATTAATTGAACATTCCAGGCATTTCGGCTTTCTTGCTTGACATACTTTTCTACCATGCCAGATTAGCATATCCGAAAAACTTATCCATTTATTTTTAGGTATTATTTTCATAAGTTCTTCTTCAATCTTATCAGGATTTGTATTATTTGATAAACCAAGTCTTTCGGAGAGACGCTTAACATGCGTGTCCACAACTATCCCTGAAGCAATTCCGAAAGCACCTCCCAAAACTACATTAGCGGTTTTTCTACCAACACCTGGTAGTTTTACCAAATCTTCGATTTTATTTGGAACTTTCCCAGAATATTTTTCTACAAGTGCTTTACAACAACTTATTATATTTTTTGCTTTTGCACGATAAAAACCAGTTGATTTTATTATAATTTCAAGTTCTGATACATTAGCTTCTGCAAAAGCTTTTGCATCTGGATATTGTTTAAAAAGTACAGGTGTGACCATATTAACCCGTTCGTCAGTACACTGAGCTGACAAAATTGTTGCAATCAACAATTGAAAAGGATTTTTATGAATAAGAGCTGTTTTTGCATCAGGATATTCACGCTCAAGAATTTCAATTATATTTTTAACTCTTTTTCTTAAATCATCAACATTTTGTTTTTTAACTTTGCTCATTATTTTATAACTTTTTTATTTATCAATTTACCATCATCTATTAGAGCTTGACGAACAAATCCTACTTCTTTGTACATAGATAGCCAGCGAAGTGTTTCAGTTAATTGCTCCTGTTCTTCCGAAAAGTAAATTCTCACCATCATATCGTTGCCACGACTTAAACCTAACTTTTTTTTCATTAGTGTGATATAAGGAATTTTAAAACTAACCCAGAGTTTATCGAGTGCTTCAGTTACAGCTTCTATAAAATGTCCTTCTTCTATATCCGCGGGTTTGGAAAAAAGTAGTATTGTTTCAAATACCTCTTTTTCAAAAAGTTTCATCACGGCAGCACCAGATGAATATAAAATGTTATAGAGACCGTTAAAAGCTTTATCTTCAGATGAATTAGCTAATCCAAGTATATGTAACTGTGAGTCAAATTTTTTCTTTCCAAGAATATATTCAATTAAATCTAGATTTACACTACTCTCAAATATTAAAACAGACTCTAATATTTTTTGATTTTCTTTTCCAGCTTCAAAACCTAAAAACTTTAAATAATCCATACCCGCTTTTTCAAGTCGCTTTAACAAAGCATATTGAGTTGGTACAAAAACAACTTCAGAAATATAAGACATTTCTATTCCATATCTTATGTTGAGTGAAAACTCCTGAATAAATTTTTCCAGGTTTTCTCTTAATACTTTTCGAATCTCTTCCTCATCTTTTCTAAGTGGTGTTTGAAGATATTCTCCCAAAATTGTTACCAGCATTTCTGTATTCTTATTCAAGAATTTTTCATTGAATTTTTGTATGTTTTTTTCTAACTTTTGCGTCTCTTTCTCAAAATACTGCAGCAAGCTGTTTAATGCTTTAATATACCCTTCATTTGACTCAAGTTCACCAACCTGATAAATACTGGAACAGCATAACATTTTAGGTTCGAGGGAAATTGCTTTATAAATATTCATAGACATTTTTTAATTAATTTTCAAATCACCAATTAGTTGAGATGTAATTACATAAAATTTTTTATTTAAATTTGGAGATAAATTCTTTTCCAGATATAAACTTTTAAGTAATCCATTAGAGCTTTTATCAAAAATTTTTAAACTTCCAATTAATGTTGAGCTTTTAAAACCTATATTATAATTTTCCGGAACTTTAACAATTAAATCTCCAATAACTGAATTAAGTTTCAGGATGTGTTTACCATCAGCAAATTCAGCTTGAGAAATATCCAGTATAATATCCCCAAAAACTGTAGAAATTGTACCACCTTTAAAATTTTTAGAATTAATTTCTAATTTAAAATCATTAAATACTGAAGAATATTGAACCAAATCAGGTGATGTTTCTGTATGTTTTTCAGCAATTTTATAATTTTTTAACAAATAATATATTCCTATAACTATTAATAAAACTGGCCAGTATGTGAATATAACATTATAGAAATCTAAAATATTTAGATTGTCTAAAAGTAAAAGAATACCCAGAAGAATTATTAAAAATCCAAAAATAATATTTTTCATAAAATCAATTTTTTTTCAAGTAATTTATAACATCCTTAAGATGTAATGTATTGATAACATCAGATTTCTCAAGCCAACCTTTTCTTGCAATACCAACACCATAGTAAACATCTGTCAAACTCTTAACATTATGTGCATCAGGATTTATCGAAATTTTAAGTCCTAACTCTTTCGCAAATTTACACCATCTCCAATCTAAATCCAGACGAAGTGGATGTGCATTAATTTCGATTATCTTTCCCATATCTGCTGCTGCTTTTAAAATTTCTTTCATATTAACAGGATATGGTTCACGTTCTAACAATAGTCTGCCTGTTGGATGAGCAAGCATTGTAACATATTTATTTTTCATTCCGCTAATGATTCTTTTAGTCATATCTTTTTCGGACATGTTAAATTTACTATGAACAGCACATATTACAAAATCAAACATACTCAAAATTTTATCAGAAAAATCCAACTTTCCATCCGGGAAGATATCCACCTCAATCCCTTTAAATATACGAAAATTCTTAAAACTTTTATTTAAATTATCAATTTCAGCAATTTGTTGTTTTACTGTTTCATCATCCAGTCCACCTGCATACCCAGCCGATTTACTGTGTTCAGCAATACCGATATATTCCCAATTTAATTTTCTGGCAGCTTCTGCCATTTCCGCAATAGTATTTACTCCATCACTATAATTTGTATGGCAGTGGAAAGTACCTTTAATATCTTCTTCTTCAATCAAATTCGGAAGTTTTCCTGATGCTGCTGCCTCGATCTCACCCTGATTTTCTCTTAATTCAGGAGGAATATATTGTAATTTTAAGGCTTTATAGATATCAGCTTCATCTAAAAATTTAATTTTACTTATTCTATTTTTTTTATTTCCATTATTTATTTCTGTAAAGCCATATTCATTCAAACTTAAACCAAACTTTTTTGCAAGAGAACGCATTTCAACATTATGTTCCTTGCTACCGGTAAAATAAGCAAGTGCAAAAGGAAATTCTTCTTCTTTAACGACACGAAGATCGCAATTAATTCCATTTTTTAACACAACGCTCGATTTAGTATCACCATGAGCAACTATATTAAGAACATCGGGATGTTTTACAAAAGAATCCATAACACTTTCAGTCTTTTTCTTTTTTATACAAGCAAGGATATCAATATCGCCAATTACTTCTTTTTTCCTCCTTAAGCTTCCAGCGATTTCTATCTTCTTAATATCCGTGTTCTTCTTAAGGTATTCTACAATTCTTTCAGCTGATTCTTTCGCCACTGGATACAAAAATTTATCTGAATGTTTTTTTAGAATTTCTATTCCTTTCAAAATATTTTCTTCAATTTTTGCACCAAAGCCCTCCAAATTTTCAAGTTTTTTTGCTTCAGCAGCCTCTTTTAATTTTTCTACTGTATCAATTTTTAACCTGTCGTACAAAATTTTAACCCTTTTAGGTCCCAAGCCTGGTATTCTCAACATCTCTAACAAACCGGCAGGTAAAGAATTTTTTAAACTTTCATAATATTCAAGTTTACCTGTTTCAACAAGCTCCTTTAACTTTTCTGTTATTCCTTCTCCGATACCTTTGACTTTTTTAATTTCTCCTGATTTAATAAGCTCTTCAACTTCTGATGTTAGACCAGCAACAATTCTTGAAGCGTTGTGATAAGCGCGACATTTAAATGGGTTTTCACCTATCAATTCTAAAAATGTTCCAATTTCATCCAATATTTCAGCAATTGTCTTATTATCCATAAAATTCAGGGTAATTACTTGTGGGAATTTATTTTATAAAAATTTAATAATTATTCAAAGAATTCACAACTCTGCAGAAATCTTCTCTTCATCCTTTTGGAGCAACTGCTCCAGTTCAATTAAAATTGGTTCTAGTTCAACAAATTTCATAAACCTGTTTCGTAATTTAGCTGCATTAGGAAAAGAATGTAAATAACCACTATAATATTTTCTAAACTCTATTACCCCTCTTTTTTCTCCCTTGTATTTAACTGAGAGTTCAAGATGTTTCTTCATAATTTCTACTCTTTCGACCAGGGAAATTTTTTCAGGTAAATTTCCTGTTTGCATATAATACTTTATATCTTTAAATATCCATGGGTTGTTAATTGCCGCCTGTCCAATCATAACTCCATCACAGCCTGTTGTTTCAAATACATATTTTGCTTTTTCAGGAGAGTCAATTCCACCATTAACAATGATTGGGATTTTAACTGCTTCTTTAATTTTAGGGATCCACGAATAATCGACTTCTCCTTTGTGTGCTTGAACTCTTGTACGGCAATGTACAGTTAATGCAGAAACTCCAATGGATTCTAAGACTTTTGCTACTTCGACAATCTTTATATTATTTTCGTCCCAGCCCAAGCGGGTTTTAACAGTTACAGGTATCTGTACAGAAAGCACAACACTTGAAATTAGTTTTTCCATAACTAATATATCTTTAAGTAAGGCAGCGCCTGCATTTTGATTTACTACATTTCTTACCCAGCAACCCGCATTAATATCAATGAAATCAGGTGCAAGTTCTTCAGCAATTTTTGCTGCTTTTATCATTGAATTTTCCACACCACCATATATCTGAATACCAATTGGGCGCTCATCTTCTAAAAACTGCATTTTCTTACTTGCCTTCTGAAAATTTCTAACAAGCCCTTCAGAACTTACAAATTCAGAATAAACAATATCAGCACCTAATTGTTTGCAAATCAATCTAAAGGACAAGTCTGTAACGCTCTCCATCGGTGCAAGTGCAATAGGTCGATCGAGATTTAATTTACCAATTTTCACAGTTATAGAATCTTATTTAATTAAAATCATCTTTCGAATCTGAGCTGAATTATCCTTTGATTGAATCGGAAGTTTTTTTGTATCCTTAGGAAATGTAAGTAGTCGATAATAATAAACACCAGTTGAAAATTTTTCTGCATTAAACTTTATACTGTAAAAACCTGCAGGCTTATACTCATCTAAAAGTGTTTGAACTTCACTACCAAGCAAATTATAAACGATTAGTTTAACATAACTATTACTCAATAAATCAAATCTTATCTCAGTAGTAGAATTGAACGGATTGGGATAATTTTGATATAAATAGAAATTCTGAATATGGTTATTTTCAACAAGCACAGGTTGCGATATAATTTGTTTTAAAACTTTCTTATCAGGATCTATCTTTATGCTATCAGGACGATTTTGAAAATTAAATACAAAGTTCTGGACTCTCAAACTGTCCCAGATTGTAATAATAGTATCTTTATTTGTAAAATAAAATTTTATATCAATTGGCATCTTATAAGTTGGCCAGGAATTATCTTGAACTTGAGCTATTGATATAATGAAATCTTTCAAGTTTTCGTCATAACTTGTTTCATAAGCCAATTTCAACCAACCTCTTCCATAGATCCATTGATTAAAAAACCAATTATAGTCTTTTTGGGTAGTTGAATTAACCACATTTATAAAATCTTCTGTGGTAGCAGTTCCATAAGCATGTAAATTTCTGTAATTCATTAAAATATCAAAGAACAATGAATCTCCAACAAGATTTCTTAACATATGCAAAACCCAACCTGCTTTTTGATAGACATTGCTGGTAAAAAGATACAATCCCTGGGATTCTGGGTCATATATCGCATATTGCCATGATTGGTCGCTGAATCTGGTATAGCGGTTTAAAAGTTCATCGCGACTTTGAATTCCAAAAGCCATTTCTCGCCATAGAATTTCTGAATATGTTGCAAATCCTTCATTTAGCCAGATATCTTTGAAAGTACGACATGTTACAAGATTACCCCACCACTGATGAGCGAGTTCGTGAGCAATGTAATCATCATAAAAAGGATAAGCATTTACACTTATCCAGCCGCGGTGAATTGTTGTGAGAGTCTGGTGCTCCATACCACCATAATAAAAAGGATATGCAACTGCGTGACCATATTTTACAAATGGATATTCACCAAATATTGTAGAAAATATTTCCATCATATATGGAACTCTTGTAAATGCTTGTACTGCATTCCAAGTCGAACCAGCAGAATCAACCTGCCACATATAATTTACAATTTCAATACTATCAGAAGGATTGCTAACTCTTTTATAGTATTGTTTATAAATTGAATACCTGGATGCTGAGATTACCATTAAATATGTTGCAATTGGTAAATCCTCTCGCCATTTGTAAGTTAAGGTATTATTCGGATTTTGAATTACATCAATTAATAAACCGTTTGAACCTGCCTGATAACCATCTGGAACGGTAACATTAATTTCACAGGTTGCTTTATCGGAAGGATCATCAAAACAAGGCATCCATAATCTGGCATCATATGGTTCACTCATTGTATACCCTATATTTTCCTCGATTTTGGAATCAAGATTTTTTCTAAACCAATAATAACCTTTTTTATTATATGGAAGATTCAGTGTAGTTAAATCCCTATAGTATGATATTTTTACATCTAGAGTTTCTGATGCATTATAAGTTCTTGGCAAAAATACTGTAAACTTTTCCTGAGAAGAATACATATTATAATTTGCATCTATGTCATTCACTTTTAAAGATGTAAAAACCAAACCAAGAGCATTCAGCGTGATAGAGTCGGATTGTTGAGTTATTAGTACTTTAATATTCATATCGCCTGAAAAACTGCTATCTTCCATTGCAAGAAAAGCATCTAATTTATAATGTAATACATCAAAATTTTTATCGACAAGATAATTTTTGTCAAGAAAATTTGGTTGGATATATTGTCCTTTTTCAAAAAAATCTTGAGACATTACATTGGTTGATAGCACAATTATTATAACTATCGAAAGTAAATTTTTATTTATCATAACCTAACTTTCTATAAATTTTTTTAACAATATGTTTTCCATTTGAAAAAAGAATTCCTGATAGGACCAAAGCACCACCCTGGATTACATGAGTGCCAAGTTTCTCATTCAGAAGAATACCACCCAATATCACGGCAAGTATTGGAGTAATAAAAGCCAATAGAGATAAATAAACTGCTTCTACTCGCTTAAGCATCCAGAAATAAGTTGAGAATGCGACAACCGATCCAAGAATACCGAGGTATAAAACTGAGCCCACACCTGCAAGATCAAAATGAATATTTTTAAAATCTTCAAATAATACAGCGAACAGAAAAAGGACTATCACACCTAATCCCATACCACCGGTATTAAGATGAAAAGCATTTATATTTTCACCATATTTTTTTATCAACACGAGTGATAGAGCTTGAATTACACAACTTGTTATAACTGCAATCATACCATAGAGGGAAAACTTTCCGCTCCAGGAGATGTCCTGTGAAAATATTAAAAAAATTCCCATAAAACCCAAAAATATTCCAACCATTTTGAATACATTCAATCTTTCACCGGGAAGTAAAAAATGTGAGAATATTCCGACTAAAAAAGGATACAAAGCAAAAAGTACGGAAGAGAGTCCTGAAGGTATGTATTGTTGACCCCAGTATACCATTGCGAAAGGTATGCTAAACGACATTAAACCTGCTACAATATAAATTTTAAGAGAATGGTTATCAATTGGAAGAGGCATTTTACGCAAGGTAATGATAAGATATAAAATCAGAACTGCTACAGTAAATCTGAAGGCAGCGCCATAGAAAGGTGGTATACTATTCAAACCCACTTTTATAACTAACCAAGTAGAACCCCATATTAAAGATGCAATAATAAACCCAAGGCTAATTTTAAATTTTTCACTCAACATATTTAATTAATTTTATAACCTAATCTTTTGAGCCAGGCTTCGCTATCCCTCCACTTTTCTCTGACCTTAACATGTAATTCTAAAAAGACCGATCTTCCAAGAAATTTTTCAATGTCTTTTCTGGCTTCTTCACCAATTTTTTTAAGTGCAGCACCACTTTTCCCAATTAATATTGCTTTTTGAGTGGATTTTTCTACATAAATCTCAGCACTTATGAAATCTTTTTTTCCACCACCCTCTCTAAATTCAACAATTTCTACGGTAGTTGAGTATGGAATTTCCTGTTTATAATTCTGGAAAATTTTTTCTCTTATAATTTCACTAACAAAAAATCTTTCACTTGCATCACTAACTGCATCCAGAGGATAAAATGGTGGATGTTCAGGTAAATTATTCACGATACTTTTGAGCAGATCTATTGTGCCAAGTGCATTCAATGCTGAGATTGGAAATATTTCTATAAATGGAAATTTTTTCGAGTATGCATCTATTATAGGTAACAGCGAAGGTTTACTCACAAGATCAACTTTGTTGATTACTAAAAATGTTGGTTTATTCGCCTTCTTAATTTGTTCAAATGCAACATCATCTTTAATTCCATCATTGATTTTAGGATTTTGCGCATCTATCATGAATAAAATCAAATCAGCATCATATATAGCAGAATTTGCTGTCTCGACCATATAATCATGTAAGAGATATTTAGGTCTTAACAATCCAGGAGTATCTAAAAAAATAATTTGAAATTTATCTGTAGAAAGTATTCCAAGAATTTTATGTCTGGTGGTTTGAGGTTTATTTGCAACTATAGAAATTTTCTGACCGATTAAAGTATTCATTAATGTAGACTTGCCAACATTAGGTTCACCTACAATTGCAACATATCCACATTTAAAACCTTTATTGATCTGGATTAAATTATTGTCCATGGCAATGCTTATATTTTTTTCCACTACCACACGGACACGGGTCGTTTCTACCAATTTTCTCGCCCACTTTTATAGGTTGCCTTTTGCGCGGGAGGTTCTCTGCTTGAGCAGATTGTTCCGAACCCACAGCTGAGCGACTTGCTGTCAAGCCTAAACCAACAGTTTCCTGATGTGTAAGTTGCATTTCCTCCTGGCGGGGTTGTCGAACCCTGCGCAGAGGAATTGCCTCCTGAGCAGGAAATAATTTGAATACAAGCGATATAGTTTCAGTAGTTATAATATTCAAAAGTTCTTGAAACATTCTGAAAGATTCATGTTTGTACTCTATTAAAGGATCTTTTTGTCCATATGCTCTCAAATGAATTCCTTCTTTAAGATCATCCATTTCTCTTAGATGATCTTTCCATTTTTCATCAATTACCTGAAGTGTTACCATCTTTTCAAGCATAGCCATATTTTCAGTGCCAATACGTTCTTCTTTGCGTTTATAAAAATCAATGGCTGCTTTGTAAACATCTTCCTTCACGCCAGATTTCCCGAGTAATTCCCATCTTTCGGGTTCAATCTTATAATCTACAAGAATACTTGTCCTTATTTCATTTCTCATGCCATCTATATCGCCTTCATCGTAATATTTTTCGACTAATTGATCCACAAAATCTTTTAGCATCAAAAAGATATCATCACGTAATCTTTCACCTAAAAGTGCATGGCGGCGCCTGGCATAAATAACTTCCCTTTGTTGATTCATAACATTGTCGTATTCAAGCAATCTTTTACGAATTGCAAAATTATTTTCCTCAACCTTTTTTTGAGCTCGTTCAACCGAACGAGTAATCATAGGATGCTGAATAACTTCTCCTTCTTTTAGACCCAGGCGTTGCATAATGCTTGAAATGCGATCGCTTCCAAATAAACGCATCAAGTCGTCTTCAAGTGATAGATAAAAACGGGATGAACCAGGATCTCCTTGACGGCCTGCCCTACCTCGCAATTGTCTATCAATTCTTCGAGCCTCATGTCGTTCTGTACCTATGATATGCAAACCGCCTGCTTCTCTTACTCCCGGACCTAATTTAATATCTGTTCCACGACCAGCCATATTTGTGGCAATTGTAACATTACCTGCAAGTCCAGCATTTGCAACTATTTCGGCTTCGCGTTGATGATGTTTAGCATTTAAAACATTGTGTGGAATTCCTTTTCGTTTCAACATTCTGCTTAATGTTTCTGAAACATCTACACTCGTTGTACCAACGAGAACAGGTCTACCGATCTTGCGCATCTGCTCAATCTCTTCTATCACAGCGTTATATTTTTCTCTGATAGTTCTATAAACAACATCATCATAATCTATACGAATCATAGGTTTGTTGGTTGGGATAACCACCACATCAAGTTTATAAATATCAAAAAACTCTGCAGCTTCTGTTTCTGCAGTACCGGTCATACCTGCAAGCTTTTTATACAATCGGAAATAATTTTGAAGTGTGATCGTAGCAAGTGTTTGCATATCCCGTTCTACTTTTACACCTTCTTTCGCTTCGATTGCTTGATGAAGTCCATCTGAGTATCTTCTACCGGGAAGTAATCGTCCAGTAAACTCATCAACGATTGCAACCTTGCCATCTTCGGTAACTACATATTCTTCATCTCTTTCGTAAAGTGAGTAAGCTCTAATTAATTGATTTACAATGTGAATTCTCTCGCTTCTTTCGGCGAAAAGCAAATTTAATTCATCTTTTTTCTTTATTTTCTCGCTCTCACTCAAATTTGGATCATTTTCAATTATACTGATTTCAGTTCCAACATCTGGTATAACGAAGAAATCTTTATCCTTTGTTGTGGAAGTTAAAAGTTCTCTTCCTTTATCCGTAAGATTTATGGAATGATTTTTTTCATCAATAGCATAATAAAGCTCATCGTCGATTTCATGCATACGGCGTGCTTGATCCCTGAGATATTCCATCTCAGTTGTTTGAACAAGTCGTTTTATTGATGGATCGGATAGCAGTTTCATCAATTTTTTATGTTTTGGTAGTCCGCGACTTGCTCTTAGCAAAAGGACACCAGCTTCTTCAGTTTTACCATCTTGCAGAAGTTGTTCGGCATCTGCAGTAATTTTATTAATTAAATTTCGCTGAGCAGTGATGAGTTTTTCGACTCGTGGTTTCATCTCATTAAATTTGTTATCTTCACCACGAACAGGTCCACTTATAATTAATGGAGTTCTGGCTTCATCGATTAGAACAGAATCAACTTCGTCGACAATTGCATAATTATGTCCTCTCTGTACAAGGTCTTCTGGATTGATAACCATATTGTCGCGAAGGTAATCAAATCCAAACTCATTATTTGTACCGTATGTAATATCGCAAGCATATTGTTTACGCCTTTGCTGTGAATCCATATTTGCCTGGATGCATCCAACAGTTAAGCCATGGAACTCAAAGATTTTTCCCATCCACTGACTATCGCGAAGAGCAAGATAATCATTGACTGTCACAAGATGAACCCCCCTACCAGGAAGTGCATTTAGATAGAGTGGCAATGTAGCAACAAGGGTTTTTCCTTCACCTGTAGCCATTTCTGCAATTTTACCTTCATGTAGAACCACGCCACCAATCAACTGAACATCGAAAGGAATCATATCCCAGACAATCTTATGTCCAGTTACTTCCCAGGTTTGTCCAACCAATCTACGACAGGTTTCTTTCACAACAGCAAATGCTTCAGGTAGAATTTGATTCAAGACATTTTCTATAGTCTCATCAAGTTCTCTTTCATATTCATCAAGTTCATTGTATAATTCTTCACTTTCTTCAAGTGTTAATTCGCTTTTAAGTTTCTCTTTTATTTCACTTATATTTGCTTCAATTTCGCTTGTAGCTTCTTTTATTCTCTGTTTGAATTCTTGAGTTTTTGCCCTTAGTTCATCATCTGTAAGTTGGTGATATTCTTCATAATATTTGTTAATTTGCTCAACTATTGGAAGAATTCTTTTTATATCTTTAGTATGTTTATCGCCAAAAATTTTCTTAAAAAGTTTTAACATTTTTTGATGCTTTTTGATTAATTTGTTAGATAGATTAATAAAATATAGATAATATATGGGATTTAAACAAAACCAGTTTCGTTAATGCTTTATCGCTAATTGAATATCATTAGGTAAATTCCCTCAAATAATAAATTGATGATCGGGCAATCATATACTGTCTTATTACACTGACTATTAAAACCAAAAGCCCCAACTCATTGTTGGGGCTTTATATATATTTGAGTAAACTACCTCATCAGCAACATCTTTCTAGAAATTGACTACTTTACAAGATTTAAACATATTAGGATGCTTCTAAGGTAGGTTAAGTTATTTGAAGGATAGCTTGCTATAAAAAATCTTTCGTTGACTGTTACCATTTTTTAGTTTCGCAAATTTATAATTATTATAATACCACCGCAAACAGAATTGCCCTTGATTATCAGCGGAAATTAAATCAATCCATGAACTAGTTCTGTTTACTTTCAAACCGTTCCAGTGGCACTAACACTGGAAC
>CALCJK010000029.1 GCA_937967455.1 uncultured bacterium
TTAACATTTTATCTTTATTTTTGGATGAAAACACAGATAGATTTTGAGTCTTTAAATGTTGGAAGTACCCAACCACTGATTACTAAAACAGCATTGGGAAATACGCTTGCAATCTTTCCTCCCCCTCCCATTCTCCAAAAATTCCACTCCCTCGTTGAACCATTATTTCAAAAAATCATAAACAATCAAAAACAAATTATGGTTTTAAGGAAAATAAGGGATACGCTTTTGCCTTTACTTGTCTTTGGAAAATTAAGAGTGGAGGAGTTATGAAAAACAGAACAAATTCTGGTAGCCGCAGGCTTCCGGTAGCCGCCGGCTTCAGCCTGCGTAAATCATTTGCGATAAATGAGCTGAATGCAAAGAAGCGCAAGCTAAAGCTTGCGGCTACCGGGGTTGCGGATACTGAACAAATACGCAACCTAAAGGTTGCGGCTACCAAATTTGGGGATAACGAACATATACGCAAGCTAAAGCTTGCGGCTACCAAGCTCGTTTTTAGGAAATTAAGAGTGGAGAATGTATGATAAAAGAACCAAATTCTGGTAGGCGCAGGCTTCAGCCTGTGATAAATGAAAATGAAATGAATACAAATGAACGCAACCTAAAGGTTGCGGCTACCAAACGTGCGGATATCAAATATGCGACAACAAACTAGAATAACAAATATAGTCCTGTGAGAGAGAAAAAACATAGATTAAATCTTGACTGCTATAAAGGATTAGTAAGGGTTAGTTTTACCCTTTGCATTAAAGAGAGAAAAATTGTCTTTACAAATAAAGATATTGTAGAAATCTTTGTAAATATTCTCAAAGAATTAATTGAAAAATATGACTGTAAAAATTGGATTTATGTTTTTATGCCTGACCATTTGCACTTGGTCCTTGAGGGAAACTCTGAAAAAGCTGACCTCTGGAAAACGATTGTCCTCTTTAAACAAAAGACAGGCTATTGGTTATCTAAGAATAAAAGTAATTTATTCTGGCAGAAAGATTTTTATGACCATATTCTTCGTAAAGATGAAGATTTAAAAAAACATATCAGATATGTCCTGGAAAATCCGGTGCGGAAGGGATTGGTTAACGATTGGAAGGATTACGAATTTAAAGGTTCGTTGAGTTATGATTTATATGAAATTATACGGTAGGCGCAGGCTTCAGCCTGCGGTGAATGAAAATGAAATAAACACAAATGAACGCAACCTAAAGGTTGCGACTACCGAACGTGCGGATATCAAATATGGATACAGAACAAAAGCGCAACCTAAAGGTTGCGGCTACCAAATTTGGGGATAACGAACATATACGCAAGCTAAAGCTTGCGGATACCGGATATGTTTTTGGAAAATTAATAATTGGAGAGATTTAAATGGCAGAACTTACTGAAGATTACTTAGTTGAACAGCCAGCGATAGAATGGCTTAAAGGTTTGGGTTATTCCTATATTCATGGCTCTGCTCTTTCACCTGAAAATGGAGAAAGAGATTCTTACAGACAGGTAATTTTAAAGAAAAGATTTATTGAGGCAATAAAGAGAATAAATCCATCTTTAACCAATACCATACCGGAGCAGGTTTACAAGAAAATCACAGAGCTTGACCATCCTGACTTTACAATGAAAAGCAAAATGTTTTACGAAATGCTTGTGCTGGGTGTAAAGATAACAACACGAGAAGAAGGCAAGGATAAAACAATCATCGTTAGGCTAATTGACTTTGAGGATATTAATAAAAACGATTTTCTTATCTCCAATCAGTTTAGTGTTGAATATCAATATCAAAAAGACCAGTACAGAAGACCAGACATTGTGATCTTTGTAAATGGAATGCCTCTTAGTGTTTTTGAATTCAAGAGTTTCAATGCTAATGAGACAGCAAAGGATGCCTTTTATGACCATAAGGTAAAGATGAAAGATATACCACAACTTTATGTATATGCGCAGATTCTGGTAGTTAGTGATGGACTTGAAACAAAATATGGCTCAGCAGGTAGTGATTGGGATAAATTCTTTGTCTGGGAAGGAATATCAGGAGAAGACGATATAGAAGTAAGAGAAATTGAGAGTGATTTTCCAGACATAGAATTAAGACATAAAATTTATTTTTGGAAAGAAATTGGTAAAGATATAACCAGCCTTGAAGTAATTTTTAGAGGACTTTTTTGCAAAGAACATTTTATAGAATACTTACAAGATTTCATATTATATGAAAAATCAGGGGAGAGTTTTGTAAAGAAAATAGCGATGTATCATCAATTTTATACAGTAAAAGAAGCGGTAAGGCGTTCCAAAGAATGTTTTCTAAAAGGCAAAACTCCTGAAGATAGAAGAATTGGTATTGTATGGCATACTCAAGGCACTGGTAAATCACTCACAATGCTTTTTTATGCAAGAAAGACATTAAAAGTTAAAGAACTTGAGAACCCTTTACTTCTCTTTATAACTGATAGAAGGGACCTTGATGAACAACTTTCTGGCGTGTTTTCAAATATTATGGCTATTGTTAAACAGGCAGAAAGTATAAAGGATTTACAAGAAACAATAAAACATTCTGCTGGCGGAATTGTATTTGCAACAATTCAAAAATTTGGCAAAAAGAAGCAAGAAGAATACCCATTTTTGACTGATAGGAGAAATATAATCGTAATAGCAGATGAGGCACACAGAAGCCAGTACAGGGAACTTGCCCAGAATTTAAGACGCGCTATTCCAAATGCATCATTTATGGGGTTTACTGCAACTCCTATTGAACTACAGGATAGAGATACATATCTTGTTTTTGGTGAGCCAATAAGCATTTATTCAATGGAGAAAGCAAGAATGCACAATGTAGTTGTGCCAATATATTATGAAGGAAGACTCGCAGAGATACATCTTGCCAATGAATTTATAGATGAGGAATTTGAAGAAATTTCCGAAGGTGTAGAGCCTGAAATAAGGGAATCTTTAAAAAAGAAATTTGCTAGCTTGGAAAAGATAATTCTTGCAGAAGCGCGGCTTAAAAAGGTCGCAAAAGATATTGTAGAACACTTTAATAACAGGGTTCAAGAATTCAAAGGTAAGGCAATGGTGGTTACGATAAGCAGAAAGGTTGCAGTCAAACTTTACGAGGAAATTAAAAAATTGCCAGATGCTCCTTCTGTTGCTGTAGTTATATCAGGAAATAAAACGAAAGACCCAGATGAATTTCATCCCCATATAAGAAATAAGCAAGAGATGGAAAGAATTGCTGATGATTTTAAGAACCCTGACACTGACCCTCAAATGGTTGTTGTAGTGGATATGTGGCTTACTGGCTTTGATGTGCCTTGTCTTCATACAATGTATTTTGACAAGCCAATGAAAAACCATTCTCTTGTTCAAGCAATTGCAAGAGTAAACAGAGTATTTAAAGATAAACCTGGTGGTTTGATAGTTGATTATATTGGCATTGCTGATGACTTGAGAAAATCCCTTGCCATATACACGCATGAAAATATAAAAAATATTTTCGTGGACATTAATGAAGTTCTAAATCAGTTAAGGGAAAAATACGATATAGTAAGTTCCCTTTTTTATGATATAAATTACCAAAAATGGGAAGAACTTTCTTCAGAAGACCTTTCAAATTTAACTATGCAGGCTTACGAGAGAATTTGCAAAGATGAGGAGACTAAAAAGAACTTCTTAAGAAATTTCCTCGCCTTGAAAAAACTTTATGCCCTCGCAAGTCCTCATCCTGAAGTTTTCAAAATAAAAAATGACCTTAGATTTTTTGAAATGATAAAGAAGATGATTGTCAAATATTCTATTGCAAAAATCAAAGACATAACCCGTGATTTAGAATACGAAATAAGTCATCTCATCTCAAAAAGTATCTCTGCGGAAGAACCCATTGATGTTATGAGTTTGAAGGATAAAGAAAAACCTGACATTTCAATATTTGACGATAAGTTTCTTGCAGAATTTAAGAATATTGAATATAAAAATTATGCGGTAGAACTCCTTGCGAAGATAATAACAGATGAACTTATGGTAAAAATGAGAAGCAATCCTTTAAGATACCGCTCTTTGTATGAGATGCTTCAGAAAATAATAGAGAAATACAATGTAAAGATTCTGGACACTGTAGAAGTGATAGAAAAATTGATAGAGATTGCCAAAGACATAAAGAGAAAAAGAGATGAAGGCAGGAAACTTAATTTGACTGAAGAAGAAATGGCTTTTTACGATTTGCTTTTGTCAAAAGAATTTTTCAAGAACTACAGTCAGGTTGAAGAGGTTGCAAAAGAAATTGTAAATATACTTGGAAACTATGTTAAGGTTGCCGACTGGAATAGAAAAGAATATTTAAAGGCAAGAATCAGGGAAGCATTAAAGAATGTGTTGATAAGAATTGTTGACTTTAAGATAAATTATGATGAAATAGAGGAACTCTCAAAAGAGATTGTAAACCATGCAGAAGTTATGTATGCGGCTGCATAATTTAAAATTTTAGTAAGAAAAAAGTAATAAAATAACCGATTATGAAGTCGAATTTGAAGATGAAATAAAAAATCGATATCTAAGATTTTGCATATAAGAGTTTTTGCTTAAAAATTATGAAGTAAAATTCTATTGTAATTTATGATTATTTTCATGAAATTGTTAAATTATTAAACCTTAAAAGAATTTGAATATTGAAATGCAAAATTCCATCATTATAATTGGTTTATTCATTTTATCAATAATATCTGGAATGCTTGGATTAGGTGTAGCTTTTTCGGCAGTACCTTTTTTAGGATTATTCTTTAATGATTTAGTTCATCAAGTTCAACCGCTTAGTTTGCTTTTAAATGGAGTAACAGCTTTATTTGCTGTGATTGGTTTTTCTAAAAGCGGTTATGTACTCTGGCGTAAAGCTATCCCTCTTACAATTGTGACAACAACTACAGCTCCGATCGGTTCCTGGTTAGCTCAATCTTTGAACCAGAAATATATCTGGTATCTTTATTTTGCAGCGGTGATTTATCTGGTTTACAGAATGTTTGTCTCGGTCAGAGAAAAAGGAAAAGATGAAGTTAACTTCACCTTAGCATTGCTTTTTGCTATTCCAATTTCGGTCTTGAGCGGACTTCTGGGTGTAGGTCCCGGATTTTTGCTTCTGCCAACGCTGATAATCTTGGGGTTTAAGACAAAAAATGCGGCTGGAATTAATGCCATGGCAGTAACACCGCCATCGTTTTCTGCCCTTATCCCACATCTGAAAAGTGCTCAAATTGATTATTCTCTTTCGTTATGGTTGATTATTGCTGGAGCAATTGGCTCTTACCTGGGTGCAAGATTAACTGTCCGGTTCGTCCCCGATAAAAGGATAAAACAATTCTTCGGTATCCTTCTAGTTATTGTTACACTATATAAGATTTATACACTAATATGATTTTATTTTTATTATAAAATTAATTAATTGTAACAAATTGTTTCGTTTGCTGATGCTTACCAGCAATGAAGGTATTACTTTCTGTCATTGCGAATGTCAGGACCATAAATGTTTTTGAATTTAATTTCTTAAAACCTCTTCGTATAAGTTTTCATATTGTTTGATAATAGTATCCTGGCTAAAGTGTGTTATCGCTCTTTTCCGGGCAGCTTCGGAAAATAATCTATGTTTATGTTCGTTTGTTAGCAACTCGATTGCATATTTTGCCATTCTCTCTATATCTCCAATCTCTGCTATATAACCTGTTTCTCCATGTATTTGAAGTTCAGGTAATCCACCAACACTTGATGAAATTACAGGTACACCACAAGCCATTGCCTCAAGTGCGGAGAGTCCGAAACTTTCAGATTGACTCGGTATCAAGAATAAATCTGATATTGATAACAATGGTACTATATCAAGTTGTTTGCCTAAAAATTTTACATGTTCACAAATATTAAGTTCTCTGCAAAGTGCTTCTGCGTTTGATCGATCTGGACCATCTCCAATCAATATTAATTTGGCTGGTATCTTTTTTAATATCTCGTTAAATATTCTGATTACATCTGGTACTCTTTTTACTGTTCTAAAATTTGAAGTGTGTATCAAAATTTTTTCTTCATCTGGAGCTATTGATGCTCTTAACTCAGGAATTTCAAGTCGACGATATTTTATTGGATCTATGAAATTGTAAATAACCCGGATATCTTTTTCAATCTGGAAGTTTGTAATGGTTTTCTCTTTTAGAAATCTCGAAACAGCAGTAATAGCATCGCTTTGTTCAATTATGAATTTCATTATGTGATGAAAACTTGGTTCAAGTCCGACAAGTGTAATATCAGTTCCGTGTAATGTTGTGATGATTTTTAATTTTGAGCCAATAATTTGCTTGGCTAGGTAAGCACTAATGGTGTGAGGTATAGCGTAATGAACGTGTAATATATCAAGTTTCTGGTATTTTGCGACTTCAACCATTTTACTTGCAAGTGCAGGTGTATAAAGTGGAAACTCAAAAAGAGGGTATGAGGTCATTTCTATTTCATGAAAGTAAATATTTTTCTGAAAGCTATCCAATCGCATCGGGATTGCATAAGATATAAAATGTATATTATGACCTTTTTCAGCAAGAGCTTTTCCAAGTTCGGTGGCAATAACACCACTTCCACCATATGTTGGATAACAGGTTATTCCTATGTTCATAAATTAATTTTCCATTTTTCTAAAATTAAGGATATTGGTTATAAATTACAAAAAAATGTTATTTCTTTGCAATCTTTCAATAATTTTATTAATTTTAAGAAGTAAATTAAATGAATTAACTAATTCATTGAAATTTTAGGTAAATTAACATAAAAACTAATAATGGCAGCAGGTTATCGGTTAACGATGATGATTTTATTAAGAGAAATTTATTACCTGTTCATTTTGAACTGGGTAAAAAAATCATTTTCGTTCCCTAACCTTATCCCGACCCAGATTCGGAGATTGCGCTGCGTAGAAATTCTGAAGGAACGAAAAGTTAATTATGAAAAAAGAAATTATTATCAATGCTACTGCGAACGAAATCCGCATAGCTATAACAGAAGATGGTCGTTTAGCTGAACTTTATGTAGAAAGTCCTGAAAAAGAAAGAATGGTAGGCGATATCTATTTGGGAAGAGTCGCTCGTGTATTACCAGGAATCAAAGCAGCTTTTATAGACATTGGTATGAAACAGGATGCCTTTTTACATTTCTCCGATATAGTTAACACAATAGATGAATATTCTGCTCTTATTGGAGATGAAGATGCAGGCGTAGATACTGAAGAGGATCTTGATGATGAGGAGGATACAGAAGTTATTACTAAAACCCTCCCTGCTAAGGTAAAAATTCCCGAACAACAGCGAAGAGAAGATCGGCGACAGAATTTTCCACAAATCAAAAAAGGTCAGGAAATTATTGTACAGGTTACAAAAGAACCGGTGGGTAAGAAAGGTGTTCGCGTAACTTCTGAGGTTTCTCTTGCAGGTCGTTTTCTTGTGCTTATGCCTTTCAATAATAAAATTGGAGTTTCAAAAAAAATTACAAATTATAAAGAAAAAAAACGACTTCGAAGAATTGTTCGGAATATTCTCCCAGAAGGTTTTGGTGCAATTATTCGAACAGTTGCAATGGAGCAGGATGAGGAACTTCTGAAACAGGATCTCGAAGATCTAATTAAAAAGTGGAGAGAAATTGAACAATCAATTAAATCTGAAACTCCACCTGCTTTGATTTACAAAGATTTATCCACGACCTCAAGCGTTATCAGGGATTTATTCAGTGAAGATGTTGAACGAGTTGTTGTAGATTCAAAAAAACTTCACAGGGAAATACGACTTTATGTAAAATGGATTGCCCCAGATATGGTTGATAAAATAGAATACTACAAGGGTAAGGAGCCAATATTCGATGCGTTTGGAATTGAAAAAGATATTGCTGTTTCTTTAAGTCGAAAAGTTTGGTTGAGAAGTGGCGGATATATAATCATTGAACAAACTGAAGCAATGGTTGTGATAGATGTAAACAGCGGAAGATATGCTGCAAAAAAAGAGCAGGAGATGAATTCCCTTAGAACAAACCTTGAAGCTGCCCGAGAAATTGCTCGACAATTACGATTACGAGATATCGGAGGAATTATTGTTGTAGATTTTATAGATATGGAAGATGAAAAGAATAAGAAAAAAGTTTACGATGAACTTAAGAAAGAATTCAAAAGAGATCGAGCAAAAGTTACCGTGTTGCCTTTAACCGAATTTGGAATATGTCAGATAACTAGACAGAGAATTCGTCAGAGTATTTTGCATAGTTTCTCAGAACCCTGCCCGGTTTGTGGGGGTGGTGGTTTGGTTTTATCGAAAGCAAGCGTTGTAAATCATATTGAAAGATGGATCCGACGTTTTAAAGCTGACTCAAAAGAATATCGTTTAAGATTGCTGGTTCATCCAAGTTTGGTTAGTTACCTTAAAGAGGGAACAATTAGTAAATTAACCAGATTGATGATGAAATTTAGAGTTATTATTAAGTTAATGGAAGACCCAAGTTTGGGTATAGATGAATTTAGATTTTATTCTATAAAGCAAAACAAAGATATAACTGATCAATATAATATTTAAAGGAAAAGTAATGAAAATTTTTATTGATACCGCAAACATTCAAGAAATTCGAGATGCAAATTCAATGGGTTTGATTGATGGTGTTACCACAAACCCAAGCCTTGTAGCAAAGGAAAAAAGGGATTTTAAAGAGCTTATTAAAGAGATATGCTCAATAGTTAATGGACCAATAAGTGCTGAGGTCATCTCTCTCGATTATGAAGGAATGATTCGAGAAGCTCGTGAACTCGCAAAGATTCATGAGAACATAGTTGTTAAAGTGCCTTTGACAAAAGAAGGTTTGCAGGCTACAAGAAGTTTAAAATCAGAAGGTATTCGTACTAATGTAACACTTTGTTTTTCACCTAATCAGGCACTTCTTGCTGCCAAGGCAGGGGCATATTTTGTAAGTCCATTCGTTGGCCGAATCGACGATATTAGCAGCGAAGGCATGGATTTGATAAGTCAAATAGTTACAATATATCGCAACTATGGTTTTGAGACACAGGTTTTGGTTGCAAGCATACGAAATCCAATGCATGTAGTGGAAGCAGCATTAATGGGTGCCGATGCTGCTACTATTCCTTATGCTGTATTGATGCAATTAATCAAACATCCTCTTACTGATATCGGTATTGAGAGATTTCTAAATGACTGGAAAAAATTGCAGGAAAAGAAATGAAAAAAACAGCATTTTATGAAATACACAAAAAATTAGGTGCTAAAATAATACCATTTGCTGGATTTGAAATGCCTATTCAGTATTCAAGTATTATTCAAGAAACAATTCATGTAAGAAAATCAGTTGGTGTTTTTGATGTTTCACATATGGGAGAAATTATTATTCATGGGAAAGATGGGCTAAACTTTGTTCAAAAAGTTACAACAAATGATGCTTCCAGATTACAACCTGGTAAAGTCCAGTATTCAGCTTTTTGCTATGAGGATGGAGGAATTGTTGATGATCTATTGGTATATAATTTTGGCGAATATTTTATGTTTGTTGTTAATGCTGCAAACAAAGACAAAGATTTTGATTGGTTAAAAAGTAATTTGTCGGGTGATGTACAGCTTATGGATAGAAGTGATGATGTTTCTCTACTTGCAGTTCAGGGACCCAATTCTTTAAAAACTCTGCAGAAGCTAACATCTATTAACTTATCTGAAATTAAGTATTATTCATTTGTTAATGGTAGGTTAGCAGATGTGGATATGACAATTTCAAGAACTGGATACACTGGTGAACTTGGATTCGAATTATATTTTAAGTCAGATGTTAAAATTTCAGAGCATGTGTGGAATAAAATATTTGAAGCAGGAAAAGAATTTGATATTCAACCAGTTGGTTTAGGTGCACGCGATAGTCTCCGACTCGAAATGGGTTATTGTTTATACGGAAACGATATAGATCAGACTACAAATCCTCTTGAAGCTAATCTGGGATGGATAACAAAGCTGAATAAACCGGATTTTATAGGTAAAACAGCATTGATGAAAATAAGCCTGAATGGGGTTAAGCGGAAACTTGTTGGTTTTGTTTTATCTGATTCGAGGGCATTCCCGAGAAAAGATTATGAAATTATGTTTCAGGGGAATAGAGTTGGTGTAGTTACAAGTGGAACATTCTCACCCAATTTGGGAAAAGGTATTGGAATGGGTTATATTAAAAGTGAGTACGCTAATGAAGGAAATGTTGTTGGAATAAAAATTAGAAACCAGATTGTAGAAGCACAGATCGTAAAAACACCATTTATAAAAAAAGAAAATGACTAAAGAAAAATCAGACATAAAGGCTATAGTGTATTTTACACCAAATCAGGTGGACGAAATATTTTTAAAGGACAAAAATGTAATTATCGTCGACGTATTGCGATCGAGCACAACTATCGTCCAGGCATTAAATAACGGCGCTAGAATAATAATACCAGTTCCCTCGATTGAAAGTGCAGTAAAAATTTCAGGAAGTGCATTTGGCAATATGGTTTTGAGGTGCGGTGAAAGAAATGGTAAAATGATAGAAGGTTTTAATCTTGGTAATTCACCCCTTGAATATAAAGAAGATGTTGTAAAAGGTAAGACGATTATCTTTTATTCAACAAATGGCTCACCAACAATTAACAAATCAAGATATGCAAAGAACTTACTCATTGCTGGATTTGTCAATGTTAGCGCGGTTGCTGAATTTGTAGCAAACTTAAATGAAGATTTTTATGTAATATGTGCAGGTAATCAAAATAGTTTTTGTATCGAAGATGTTGCTTGTGCTGGTATGTTACTGAGTAAAGTAGAGAATATATCCGGTAAAAAACTTGAATATAATGATGCCTCAAACGCTGCATATTTGCTTTATAAAATTCATAATCGTTCGATTTTAAAATTGCTCCGACAATCTGATCATGGGAAATATTTAACTGAAATTGGATTTAGAGAGGATCTCAAAGTTTGTGCTGCAGTCGATTCTATTCCCAAAATTCCTATATTGGTAGATAATTCTTTAATCTTAAAAAAATAAATGTCTGATTCCAAAAACAAAATTAAAAATTCTAAAAAGAACGGGAAGAAAAATAAAGCTGACCGCAAGATACAAATAATTGCTATCTTGATTAGCCTGGTGGGTTTACTTATTCTGGTAAGTATTTTTACTTATTCACGTAACGATGAGCAATATACTGATGTAAGCTTAAAAGAGCTAATTACATTACCCTTTGATGATATTTTACAAGTAAAAGCATCTAAAGTAGAAAATGCGCTCTCACTTATTGGAGCAATAATTGCGAATTTATTAATAAATGGCACAATAGGTTATGCTGTTGTTATCATCCCAATTTTACTTATCTTCTGGGGAATTTGGATGATTAAAAAATCTGATCCTACAATTGCTTTAAAGATTACTAATTATGCTTTAGTATCAGCAATTCTTTTTTCAGCAGCAATGGGTGTAACAAATCAAATAATTGGTAATGTTGCTAAAGAATGGTGCGGAATTGTAGGAGCCTTTATGGGTGATGTGCTTACAAAATTAATAGGTAAAATTGGAGCAGCATTAGTAGTTTTTGCAGCTATCTTAATAGTTCTGATTATTACTGTTGATTTTGATATTTATCGAACTCTTGAACGTATAAAAAGATTTTTTATCAATATATCTGAATTATTTTCCAGAAATAGGAGTAAAATTAAAGTAAGAATTCCAGAAGAGAATGAAATTGCTGAAGATGGAGACTTAACAATCAACAAAGTTGAAGAAGAAAATATTGATATTATACCACAACCTCCAAAGAAAATTATATTTGAAGATTTAGATGAAAACGATCAGGGTGCGCCAATTGAAGAGCCTGTAATAGAAGATATTGAGCATAATGAAATGGATGTAAAAAGTGATGAACCTGTTCTAAAAGAATTTGAAGAGGAGGAAATTGATTATGTTTTTCCTTCTGTGGAATTGTTGGATTCGCCCCGACAGGCTGAAAGTGTGAACGATGAAGAACTTAGAGCAAATGCAGAACTTTTAAAATCTAAGTTAGCAGTTTTTGGTATCGAGCTTGAGAAGGTAACAGTTACGCCTGGTCCTGTTGTAACATTATATGAATTAGTACCTGCTGCTGGTATAAAAATTAGCAGAATTGTTAGCCTGGAGAATGACCTTGCTCTTGCACTTGCAGCCAAAGGAATAAGAATAATAGCACCTATACCTGGTAAAGGTACTATAGGTGTTGAGATACCAAATCATAACCCTGTGATTGTGAATATTAGGAGCGTTATAAATTCTGTTAAGTTCAAAGATTTTAAAGCAGCTCTTCCACTTGCAATGGGTAAAACTATTACGGGTGAAATTTATACAGAAGATTTAAGTAGACTTCCACATTTACTTATTGCAGGTACAACTGGTTCAGGAAAAAGTGTCGGAATAAATTCTATAATTATAAGCTTGTTATATAAACTTCACCCATCAGAAATAAAATTTGTTATAATTGATCCTAAAAAAATTGAGCTTTCGTTATATAAAAAGTTGGTTAATCATTATCTGGCTACATCTCCCGATTTTCGAGAAGAGATAATTACAACACCTGAAAATGCTATATCTATACTTAGAAGTGTTGAGATAGAGATGGAAACACGTTATATGAAATTTAGCAAAGTAGGTGTAAGGAATATAGTTGAGTATAATGAAAGAATAAAATCGGGAAAAATTGTTTCGACTCCGGAAATACAGCATAAAAAAATGCCATATATAATAGTAATAATAGATGAGCTGGCTGATTTGATGATAACTGCCGCTCGTGAAATAGAAGAACCAATAGCTCGTCTGGCTCAGATGGCAAGGGCCGTTGGAATTCATCTTGTGGTTGCCACCCAAAGGCCTTCAGTTGATGTTATTACTGGTGTTATAAAAGCTAATTTCCCTGCCAGAATTGCATACCAGGTTGCTTCAAAAACTGATTCTCGTACAATCTTGGATATGAATGGAGCAGAACAACTACTCGGTAATGGGGATATGCTTTACCTTCCAACTGGTAGTCCAAAACCAATTCGTATTCAGAATGTTTTTGTATCGACCGAAGAGGTTGAAGCTGTTATGAATCACATAGCCAGGCAACCGGGTTACTCTCGTCCATTTAAACTACCATCTTCAATTGAGAAAAGGAGAAACGGGCAAAGTGCTGGAAATGATGAAAGAGATGAATTATTCGAAGATGCTGCTATGTTAGTATTCAATTACCAGCAGGCTTCGGTTTCTTTCTTACAAAGAAAATTAAAAATAGGATATCAAAGAGCAGCAAGGATTATTGATGAACTCGAAGCTGCTGGAATTATTGGACCAAGCGAGGGAAGCAAATCTCGACAGATACTTGTAGAAACTGCTGAAGAACTTGAAGAAATATTGAGGAGTTTAAGATGAAAATTTATAAGTTAATTTTATTGCTATTTCTGTTTCAATTTAACCTGTATTCACAAAATGCTGAAGATATTTTAAAAAAAGCCGAGAAAAAATATAATACAATTAAGGACGTATTTATTGAATTTACACAAACCAGTGTTTTCGGAGTTTCAAAAATCGAAAACAAATTCGAAGGCAAGTTATGGATGAAAAAAAATAACAGATATAAAATTGAACTTGAAAATCAAACGATAGTAACTGATGGGAAAACAGTTTGGTCATACTATCCCTTGAATAAGCAGGTTGTAATTGATGATTATAAAGATGATCCAGATTCCTTTTCACCTGATAGAATAATGGTAAATGTTCCAAGAAATTATAATGCAATTTATATTGGAACAGAAAAAATACAAGGTAAAAATACTTTAATTTTGAAATTAACACCAAAGGATGAAAAAAGCTTGTTAAAATCAATGAAGGTCTGGTTCAATAAAGATGATTACCTGATAGAGAAGGTTGAAGTAATTGATATAAGTGATAATATTACAACTTATCTTTCAAAAACAACTTCACTCAATACCGGATTAAAGGATAGTCTTTTTCAATTCACTATACCTGATGGTGTTGAGGTATTAGATCTTCGAAAAAATTCCAAATGAATCCCAGATTAAAGAATTTTTTAAAATATTTCTTTAGTATTATACTTACCATTGTTTTTTTATACTTCGCATTTAAAGGCATAGATTTTGGTAAGTTATATGAAGTTTTGATTAACGCCAATTATTGGTGGGCACTTGCTATGTTTCCAGTACTTATATTAAGTCATGCAATTCGTACATGGAGATGGTATTATTTACTAAGTCCTGTAAAAAAGGATATGAAATTTAGGAATCTTTTTTCCGCTTTAATTATTGGTTATATGATGAATAATGTACTTCCGCGTGTTGGTGAACTGGTTCGTCCATATGCTATCGGAAAACTTGAAAATGTTTCCCGTAGTTCAGCTTTTGCTACAGTAATTGTGGAGAGATTTTTTGATATAATTTCTTTTGTGATCCTAATGGCAATGATTCCACTTGTTTATTCAGGTCCGCTGACTGAAACATTCCCATGGTTAGAAAAAACTGGAATCTGGGCAACCTTAATAACCCTGTTGATTTTAGGGATATTTATTTTTTTAATGATCAGAAGAGATATAGTTGAAAAATTTTTAAACTATATCAAACCTTATCTTTCTGAAAAAAGATCTAAATTGGTGAACCATATTGTATTATCTTTTCTTGATGGATTTCTCTTTTTCAAAGATCGGCAAAATTATTTAGTTATAATATTTACAAGTATTTTGATCTGGGTACTTTATATTATTATGATGTTTTTACCTTTTTATGCATTTGGTCTGGTAGATAAGTACGATCTTGATCTTGGAACAGCGTTGGTTGTGCAGGCAATTTCCAGTATAGGAATTTTAATACCAACACCTGGTGCAACAGGTCCATACCACTATTTTACAATTCAAACACTTACAAAACTCTACGGTGTTGAAAATGAATTGGCAGTATCCTATGCTACTGTTACACATGCAGTTGGTTTTATTGGTATCACTCTTCTTGGGGCAATTTACTTTTTTAAAGATAGAATGAGTATGTCAGAAATAATGCGACAAAATGAAGATGTTCAAAAGCAGAATTTATAAATATACGGTGTTGGTATTGTTTCCTTTAACTGTTGTTATTTCTCAAGAAGACATACAATACAAATATAATCTCAGTGGTGGAATCGGTGTGAACCTTCTCAATTCCACCAGTTTAACTGATTATTTGAATTCAATTTCAAGGCGTAGATATGACGATTTTATTATTAATCCGGAATTCTTTGTTTCTGTTGGTTATCAAGTTAGTGATAATTATTGCTTAAAATTGAACTACAATTATGTTATAAATTCTTTTAATATCGAAGATGTTTTAGGTTATTTTGAAAACCACCTGAGTATTCATACACCAGTTATTTTAATAGATCGTTTCTATAAAACTGATGGTGTAATTCTAAAATTAGGAGCGGGGATTGGTTATTCGTATGCAATTTTAGGAAGAAAAATATTAAGTACACAAATAGAAAATTTTTATTCCTACGGATTGGGGTTAAAATTTGATTTTGAAGCAAATACCCCATTTGGTGATAATTTATATGGACTAATTTCAAGTGATATAAAATTGTTTTTAATGAGTGAATTTCAAAATAGTAATTTCCAGAAATTAGTTTTCAGATATGGAAATCAAAATAAAAACCTGGATTTAGATTTCTTTAGTATTAGTCTGAAATTTGGTTTAATATATTATTTTTAAAAAATTATGGAGATAATTTGAATATAATAGATGCGCTGTTGTTAGGTATTTTACAAGGTTTAACTGAGTTTTTACCGATAAGTAGTTCTGGTCACCTGGTACTGGCAAAGGAACTCTTCAATTTAGATACTTCAGGTAATATAGCCTTCGATGTGTTTGTACATTTTGGTACATTAATCAGTGTACTAATACTTTTCTGGAAGGATGTCAGGATAATATTGCTGTCGTTACTTCAAGCTTTGAAAAATCCTCTCAGATTGCATATTCTTTTCAAAGAAAATGAACACTTTAAAATAGCGATTTTTATTTTGTTGGCATCAATTCCAGCTGGAATTGTAGGTGTAGCTTACGATGATGAAATTGAAACTCTGTTTAGTGATGCGAAGTTTGTATCTGTTATGTTGTTAATAACAGGTGCAATTTTATACATCACAAAATTTGCTAAGCCACCGGAAGATGCAAAAGTCGGTTTCTGGTCTGCAATTTTAATAGGTATTACTCAAGCAATTGCTATTTTACCTGGAATATCAAGGTCTGGTATTACTATAAGTAGTGGTATATTTTCTGGAGTATCCAGAGCAAATGCAGCAAAGTTTTCTTTTCTATTATCTTTACCTGTTATATTTGGTGCAACCGTGTTACAATCGGTTGAGGTTGTGAAGAATGAAACTTCATTCACAATGTATTTGATTTATCTATCTGGAATGTTCTCTGCTGCATTATCGGGTTATATAGCAATGAAATTTGTAATTAATATTTTAAAGAAGAAAAGATTCTTTTGGTTTTCTTTTTATTGCTTTATAATTGGAATATTAGGAATATTATTTATAGGATAAACAAAAACAAAATAAAGGTGCAATATGAAAAATACATTTAAATATTTAATCGGTATTTTATTGATATTTTCATTTAGTTATTCACAACAAGACACCATAAAACAGAAAGGAAGGAAATTGGAACAGACAAAAAATCCAATAGTAGTAATGGAAACAAGTATGGGTACAATTGAGCTCGAGTTATTTTCTAAGCAGACACCAAAAACTGTGGAAAATTTTCTTGGACTTGTAAGAAAAGGTTATTATAATGGAGTAATATTTCATCGTGTAATAGACAATTTTATGATTCAGGGTGGTGATCCAACTGGAACCGGACGCGGTGGCGAGAGTATCTGGGGTAAAGAATTTGAGGATGAAATACGCCCAGAATTAAAACACGACGGACCTGGTATACTTTCGATGGCAAATCGTGGACCTAATACAAATACAAGTCAGTTTTTCATTACACTTGTAGCAACTCCCTGGTTAGATGGGAAACACACAGTTTTTGGTAAAGTTATAAATGGAATGGATGTAGTAAAAGCAATCGGGAAAGTAAAAACAATAAAACCAGGTGATCGTCCTGAAAAAGATGTCGTTATGAAAAAAGTTTATGTTAAAGGTGAAGAGATAAAAGAAAAGAAAAAGAAAAATTAGTTTTCTGATTCAATGCATGACGGACCAAAAACAAGTTTAAAGCGAAATCTGAATCTACTCGATGCCACTACATTAGTAATCGGCTCTATGATCGGCTCGGGTATTTTTATCGCTCCATCGCTGATGGCTAATTATATTCAAACTCCTGGACTAATCATTTTACTCTGGCTTGTTGGAGGGATATTAACTGTTTTTGGTAGTTTAAGCTATGCTGAACTTGCCGCAGCAATGCCTCGTTCAGGAGGACAGTATATTTTTTTAAAAGAAGCTTATTCACCCCTTATTGCTTTTTTATACGGCTGGACACTTTTTCTGGTAATTCAGAGTGGATTTATTGCTGCAGTAGCTGTAGCATTTGCTAAGTATCTGGGTGTTTTTATAGAATCGTTTTCAGAAGCCAACATAATTTTTACACTCGGTAATTTTTCCCTAAATACAGCACAAATTGTGGCAATTTTGAGCATTATTTTACTTACTTTTATTAATATACTGGGTGTAAAACTTGGCGCAGTTGTTCAAAATGTTTTTACTATTCTTAAAATTTCTGCAATAGTTGCCTTAATTATTTTTAGTTTTCTTTTCACTGGTGGTAGCACAGGGAATTTTTTTCCAGTTCTAACTCCTATTTTACCCGAAACTATAAGAATGAGTTTCTTTGCAGCTTTGGCTGTTGCAATGTCGAAGGCACTTTTTGCTTACGATGCCTGGAATTCAGTTACATTCGCAGCAGAAGAGATAAAAAAGCCAGATGTCAACTTACCAAGAGCACTCGTTCTTGGAACGCTGATCACTGCTTTTGTATATACTACAGTTACGATGGCTTATTTATATGTTGTTCCCGCAGAAAAAATGGCACTTGTTCCCGATAATCGTATTGCTGCCGAAGTTTCGTACATAGTTCTGGGCAATTCAGGGCTTATATTTATTACAATTGCAATTCTGATTTCTACTTTTGGATGTAATAACGGATTAATTTTAGCTGGTCCAAGAGTATACTATGCAATGGCTAATGATAAGTTATTTTTCAGCAAAGCTAAAAATGTTCACCCAAAATATCAAACCCCAGCAGTATCATTATGGTATCAGTGTTTGTGGGCTTGCCTGTTAACATTAACAGGTACTTACAGCGATTTGCTTACATATACAGCTTTTGCATCACTCCTGTTTAATGTACTGACAGTTATCGGACTTTTTATTTTAAGAAAAAAATTAAAAGATATTCCACGACCGTACAAAACATATGGGTATCCACTAACTCCACTATTATATATTCTTGTTGCGGTATTCTTTATTGTATATATTTTTATTGGAGATATACGCAATTCTGGTTTTGGACTCATAATTATCCTGACTGGAATACCAGTTTATCTATTAATGAGAAAGAGAATAATTAATAGTAATGCTTAAAAAAGTCCAGGAAAACTATTCTATACAAGACCTTGATGAATTCATTTCTAAAGGAAACTTCTTTCCATTGTATTACTTTTACGGTGAAAATGATTACCTTATTGATGAGTACACAAAGAAGATTATTGATAAAAATGTTGAAGAATCATTAAGAAGTTTCAATTTAGTTATACTGGATGCTACAAACATTAAAGCGAGTGAGTTAATCAGTATTGCATCTGCTTATCCAATGAATAATCAAAAGAAAGTTGTGGTTGTAAAGCAATTCAAAAAGCTGCTCGGTTCAGAAAATAATATTGAATTACTAAGCAGATATGTGAAAAATCCGCTTGATTCTACAATATTAATATTTATTGGTGAAAAGCTGGATATGCGAACAACTTTTGCACAACAACTTAAGAAGAGTTGTATTATTGTCGAGTTCAAAAATCTATACGATAATCAAATGCCAGAGTGGATTAAAAAACGTATTCGGCACTACAATAAGACCATTACCGATTCGGCTGCAAGATTAATTGCCGATTATGTTGGTAATTCTATGAGAGAGATTGATAGTGAACTTGAAAAAATCTGCTTGTTCATTAATGATAAAGATATCATTGATGTTGAGGATGTATCTGCTGTTGTAGGTATGTCGAAATCGTTTAATGTTTTTGCACTACAAAAGGCAATTGGTGAGCGAAAAATATCAGATGCTTTGTTTATTATGGAGAATATGCTAAATAGAGGCGAGTCGCCAATTGGAATAATTGCTATCCTAACCAAATACTTTCACAAGCTCTGGTTAATCAGATCAGCTAACCTAACTTCTTCAGGGATTTGCGATGTATTCAAAATGCAAAAGTTTGCTGCTGAGGAATATGAAAAAGCAGCAAGGAATTTCACTGTCGAAGAAATCGAAACAGCTATCATGCAATTGACGAAAGCAGATGAGAACCTGAAAACCAGCAGCATCGATGAGAATTTGGTAATGACGCTTTTAATCTACTCGATTTTAAAAGGTAAAGCGATTTTATAGAGCTTTTTAATTTGGTTTGCTTTAATTATTTTAAAGTATTAAATTAAATCGTAAAATAAAGTAACGAAAATTTATTATTTACTATAAATTTTATTAAAATAAATATGAGGGATAAATGCCAAATTTAAATTTGAATGAGGACCCACGAAGAAGACTTAGGCAGCAACCTTTATCACCATTTAAGAAACCACCAATAACAGGGGGTGGTTCTAAAATGCTTCCAGTTATGGTTTTATTTGGTTTGTTGATTTTTATTGGAGTAATTTTATTTTTGCTTAATCAAACAGGCTATATAAATTTATGGGGAGAAAAGTCTACTCAGATAATTGCTATAACAAAACCTGAGGGGAAACCTGTTGAAACAACACATACAGCTCAAATTCCTGTGGAACAGAAAGAGCCTGATAGAGTTACTGAGATTGCAACACCAAAAGAAGAGCAGAAAATTGTTGAACAGAATAAAACAAAACAGGAACAAAAAGCAAAAGAGGGGAAAACCACAGCAGAAGTAAAGAAGGAAATTGAAAAAAAGGTTTTACCTAAAACAATTCCAGAAATAAAGAATACAAAATTAACTGGTGGGTATTCGATTTTCATAGGATCTTTCAGAGATAGAAAAAGAGCAGAAGAGGAAGCCCAAAGATGGACTGGAGCAGGATTTGAAGTTGCTATAAGCGAAAAATCTTTTAACAGTCGAAGTGGCAAGTGGTATCGGGTACATATTGGAAATTTTTCTGATAGAGAAGAAGCAAGAAAGCTTGCACTTAAATTAGCAGATGCATTTGAAGGGGGATATTGGATTGATGTTGTGAAGTAAAGAAAAAACCTTTTAAAATGTAATATAACTTAATATTATTTTGACAATTAAAATCAAAAACATTATATTAATTTGAGGCAAAAATGAAAAACTTAATTTACATATTGAGATTGCTATCAACATCTATGCATACATACATACATACATAATAAAGACATTAACCAACCAACCTCAACCTGCCAGAAGCGAGTTGAGGATTTTTATTTTATAGAGAATCATGCACGTTCACCACCTGCCTGTGAGAAGATTAATCTGGTTTTTAAATAACTAAACAACAAGTTAAAAAATTAAAAAATGATAAAAGGAGGTTTAAAAAATGAAGAAGGCAATTTTTTTAAGCATAATGCTTATGATAGCATTAAGTTATACAAATGCACAGGAGATAAATAAATCGATTGAACAGGGCTTGTTACAAGCATGGGATATACAAGTAATCTGCACTGCACCAGAAGGATGTACACCACCATATAAAGTAACGGCATTTATAAATGGTAACAGTAGAGATTGGATAACAAATAATCAAGGATATGTTGTAGCTAATATGGACGGTATGCCAGCATACGACTCGGAGGGTAAATTATTGCGATATTACATAATGGCAACACCATTAGATTCAGAAATACCTTGTGGGTTAACAGATGCTTTGTATCCTACCGGTTCAATTTATGTCGAGATAGAGGTAAAACAGGGTCCGTGTAATATGTATTAAAAATTTAGATATATGGAACTGAGTAAGCTATTCGCTCAGTTCCATATCTGAAAAATAATTTTAATTATTTTAACGACGAGGTTGAAGATGAGAAAGATAAAAATATTGTTATTGATATATATATTAACACAATCGTGTTTTTCACAGTCATTACCTGAACCAATACTTAGGGATGGATTTCCAAAAGTATTATCTGAGGGTGTAAGTGTGCCTGGTATAAATTCAGCTAATTTTTATGATTTTGATAATGATGGTAAATTGGAAATTGTGATCGCAACAGCGAGATGTTTATATATTATAAAGAATAATGGAGAATATCTAAATGGCTGGCCAAGATGTTTTACTGGAGAATATATTCCTCCATCAACAGGACCAGCTATTGGAGATGTAGATGGTGATGGAGGTAAGGAAATTGTGTTTTTAACTATGTATGATAAAAATAATCAAAGGATTGGTTCATTGCATGTTATTAATTATAGAGGTAATTCACTTAATGGATTTCCGGTTGTTTTATCAGTTAGTGCCGGATATTTTAATGGTCCTGTATTATATGATATAAATGGTGATGGTAACCTTGAGATATTCATTAGGGGTGGTTATCAGATATTTGGATATAATTATAAAGGTGAATTGTTAGATGGTTGGCCACGTTCAGCAACAATTGGAAATATAATTAGTGGACCACGGATATCAGACATAGATTTTGATGGTGAGCCAGAAATATTTGCTGCATCAGCATTGAAGCCACATATTGATAGCTTGAAACGTTTTGCAGTTTACGCCTGGAATACAAAAGGTGAGCTAAAGCCAGGATGGCCATTCGTTCGAGATAATAGATATTTTGATAATGCATATCTTGGTGCAATAGCAAGATATCCACAGGATAGTATAGGAGTAATTGTTTTTGCAAGTACGCGTTATCCACCTATAGATATATATGAGGTATATGCACTGGATGCTCGAGCTGAACTTTTACCAGGCTGGCCAAAGCAATTAATATTTGCATATTATTGGTTGAGTGGGATAGTGTTGATGGATTTTTATCGGGAGAAATTACCTGAGGTGGTAGTTATGGGAGATCTTGCAGGATATTTTTATTCATGGGATATGAGTGGGGCAATACTTCCAAGGTTTCCGATGCGCATGGGACAGGTAGGTCCAGTTTTTTATGGAGATGTAACAACGGTGCCAATAGTATATCATGATATAGAGAATAAAGAATTTATAATGTTCAGTGGGACATCAATAACATATAATGATTCAGGTTATCTTGTAGCAATGAGGAGTGATAGCAGTTATTTGCCTTGGTCACCATTAAAGATAAGAGGGATTACAAGGTCTTCACCAGGTTTTGCAGATCTTGAGGGGGATGGTAATGTGGAGATGGTATTATATACAGAAGATTCAAGAGAGAAAAAACAGTATTTATATGTATATGAATTTCCTGGAATACCATATGACAGGCGAAGGTTCCCCTGGCCAGTTACAAATGCAAATCGCTGGAACACAGGTGAGTTTGGTTTTGAGCCAACAGATACATTGGTGGTTGCAGTAAGAAATGAGAAAGGAAATCCAACAGAAACAAAACTATATCCAAACTATCCAAATCCATTTAATGTGAGTACAAAGATAAGATATGAACTTAAATCAGATGGGAAGGTGAAGTTAAGTGTTTACAATACTCTTGGTCAGCATTTGATGACGATAGTAAATGCGAATCAAAGAGCAGGTACATACGAAGCCATCTGGGATGCGCGCAAATATCCAAGTGGAGTATATTATGCAAAACTTGAGACTGAAGGATATGTTGGTATACAAAAGCTGTTGTTTATAAAATAATATTATCAAAACTTTGATAGTTTTCGAAAAATTATTTTGCGGAAGTAATTTTTCTTCTCTCTCTTTTTATATAGGCGTAATAAAAAATTGATTCAAGTATGGTAAGTAGAGTAAGGGACATTTGATCTCGATCGAACCAGCTTGCAAGTCCCTCTTTTGAGAAGAAAAAACTGACAATAACAGTTGCAATAGACCAGCCTACAGCAAATACAACAGCCATAAATCCAACTGAGAGAAAAGCTTCGGATAAGCCTTCCTCCTGCCATCGTTTTGTAAAAATAGCCGTTGCTGCAACAAGGTGTATATAAAAAATAAAAACTGCTATCATCTGTCAGTATGCGTCCTTTCCAAACAAAATTGCTTTAATCGTTTTTAATATAATTTTTATATCAAAAGCCATCGACCAGTTTTCAATGTAAAATAAGTCGTATTTTGTTCGTTCTTTAATTGGTGCCTGACCTCTAAGTCCGTTTACTTGTGCCCATCCGGTAATACCAGTTTTTAACAAATGTCTATCTAAATATTTTGGTACAGCATCTTTAAACTGTTCAACAAAATAAGGCCTTTCTGGTCTTGGGCCTACCACACTCATATCACCTTTAAGTACATTAAAAAACTGTGGAAGTTCATCTAAACTTGTACGTCTTAATATTCTTCCAATTTTTGTAGTTCTTGGATCATCTTTTTTAGCCCAGATGGGTCCTGTATTTTTTTCAGCATCTACAGACATTGTTCTAAATTTATAAACTGTGAAAGTTTTACCATCTAAACCAACTCGCTCCTGTTTATAAATCACAGGTCCTTTCGATGTTAATTTGATAAACAATGAAATTAGTATAAATATAGGTAGGGTTAATATTAAAATAAAGGAAGAAAATATTATATCGAAACTTCTTTTTAAAATTCTACCCCAGGTTGTAATAGGAATTCCTTTCAACTTTAGTAGTGGAATGCCATCAAGTTCTTTCACTTTCAGGGAACTTGTCATTAAATCTAAAACATTTGGGATCAACATCATTTCAACATTTATACCTTCAACTTTATCCAGAATGTAATATAGTTTTTGATGCTCTTCTGGTTCGAGAGAAATAAAAATAGTGTTGTATCTTCCATTATTGATTGACTCGATTAAGTGATCAATAGTCCCCAAATAGTTTATACCTTTTAAAAATTTTTCATTCTGATTGTCGGAATAATATCCAATCAACTTGTATCCTAATAATTTCTTGGATAAAATTTTTTGGTATAACAATTCTGTGGATTCGTTGCTGCCTAAAATTACTGCTTCTCTCAGTTGTTTGCCGCGCTTATATAATTGAGTCTGGATCCAATGAATTAATAGCCTATCGAGTGTTAAAAATATTATTCCCGATATCCAGAGAGATACAACAACAAATCTGGAATATGATACTTCTCTGTAGAAAAAAGCAATTCCAATAATTATTAATAATCCTAAGGTAACTGCTTTTATAATCGTCAGAAAATCTTCTGATGGTAGCGCAGTGCGATGTGGAGAATACATCTTATAAGAATGCAAAATCAAAATCCAGATAGGTATTATAAAAAGTGAAGATATAAAGTAAGTCGAAAAAGGAGGTATTTCTTCCCCAATTCTTAAGAATGTTAAAAAGTCGGTGTGGAATCTTAACCAGTATGAGAATATAAATGCAGCTTCTATTGCAATAACATCAAAAATGAGGGATAATGAGGGTATCAAAAAATCATAATATTTGCTTTTATTTTCCATTTAACAACAAAAAATATAATGAAATTAGCAAGAATTAACAATTTTTTTTTGATATTAAAATAATTAAATTTTGCAGTTTTTAGTTGCTTTCAATTTTTAAATAACATATATTTGTATCAGGATAAGGAAAGGACTTTTCCATGAAGAAAATATTTATAAAAATTATTATTATGTTAATAGGATTTTCTGTTATTGTAAAATCGGAGGATATAAAGTATCGGACTTTCACACAGGCTTCGCTTGCTGATAAACCAAATAAATTAAAAGAATATGCAAGTAAATGGTGTTATCAATTGGTAAATCAAAATAAATCCTCCCAAACTATAAATGGACTCCGATTGATTTTCAGTGCAAAAGTTAAAGATATTACAGATAAAGGACCATTCACAAATATTTCTGGGTTAGGTACAAAAACTATTGACTTGACAGGAGCTATAATTGATAGTGGTCAAATTGTAAACATATGTGGGATTGGTGAAAAGAAACAGATGACAATGGTGAAATATATCTGGTTACAGGATGGAGAAAAAATCGGAAAAGCTATGAATCCACCACCCCCTATACTATATCAACAGCTCTTGCCAATGCCGAATTTTGGTTGGGCAAGATGGTTGATCTATGCAAATGCTTATACATCCAGAGGTGGATTACTAATTGGTGTTGAGAGATTAGATAGCTCCTCAACTTATGGTTGGTTACACTATATGAACGGTGCTGTAACTCGTGAAGCATTCCCACATAATGGAACTCCGCGAGGTTTTGATATTTGGGGTAAGGAAGGTCATACACAACAACCATTTATTGGTCCAAAGAAAAATTTCAAAGTTTGGAAACATAATAATCATCTACTTGGAGAAGTACATGCATTAAAACTTGCTGTAACGGCTAACGATATTGGTTTAACAGAACCAGATACTCCATACACTGCACTGGGAGATTTAATATTTAATGATTTAACAAATCCATCACACCCTATGAATGGTAAAACTATTCGAGAAATTCTGCAACATGCGGATACTGCACTTACTATGTGGAGCTGGTTTCCTGCAGGTTACCATATATGGCTTGATTCAGTAATATCAATGATTAATGGTGCTTTTATTGGTGATATGGATACTATTTCTACAATTCCTTTAAAAATAAAAGGAGCAGTATCTTTATCCGATGTCCCGTTCCTTCATCCAAATAGTTTAGTAAAAAGGGTATCTCAAATTCGGACAAACTTTGTTGTATTTCCAGAAACTCCTATACTTTATCAAAACTATCCTAACCCATTTAATCCAATGACAACAATAGAATTTAGCTTACCGGAAGATGCTATTGTTAGTTTAAAAGTATATGATGTGCTTGGTAAACAGGTGGCTAACTTATTGGAAAATAATAAGTTAGAATCTGATCATTATTCAATAGAATTTAATGCATTTGATCTTCCATCGGGCATTTATATATATAGATTAAATGCTACAGGTGGAATTAACTTTCAAGAAGTAAAGAAAATGGTCCTGTTAAAATAAGAGTTGAAAAATAAACTTTTTTATAAAAAGCTATTGACTTCAACAAAATAATTTTTTATATTAAAATTAGAAGTAGTAAACTCAATACCTGTGGACTACAATCCTGATAATAAATAATCTTGACAATAATTTTAATTTAATTGTAAGTTATAAAAACCAAGAAAGGTGAATTATATGAAAAAATGGTATTGTCTTGCCAAAGTATTATTTCTATTATTTTTATTTTTTGGAATAACATCTGCACAGGATGATCAGGAAAGATGGTCAGTTCCAATTACAAAATTAAAACCAACTGGTGAAACAGTTGAACAACCTATTTATAAAGAGTATATACCATCCACAGAATACCGGACATATGACACCAAAACGGGTAAAGTAATTGTTAGTCCAAACATTCGAATGCATCCGACTACCTATACAACACAGAGTGAAATGGCTGTTTCGCTTCATCCAACCAACCCCAACATAGTTTTTGCTGGTTCTAACGCAGCCGGATACCCAACAGTTAACTGGATTAGTCAGGGCTGGTATTTGACAACTAATGGAGGGACAACCTGGTTTGGTGGGGATACATTACCACCACATCAAATGGCTGGTATGTCGAATTACACATCCGATCCTGTTACAGCTATTGATTTAAACAACAACCTTTATTTTAATACAATATTATATAGTGCTTCAACTGGTGATATTGTTGTATCAAGATCTTCAAACTGGGGACAGACCTGGACAGCCTTTACTCCATTACCTGATCCAGGTATTGATGAAGATAAAAACTGGATGGCAGTGGATATTGATCCAGGTAGTCCATATGCTGGTAATATCTATGTAGCTTATACAGATTTTAACTCATCCGGTCCAGCATATCGTAGAATCAGATATGCCAGATCTACAAATCAAGGTGCTTCTTTCACCCCAAGTCCAACTATAAATATTAGTGGTAGTTCTAATTACCTGGATCAGGGTGTTAACATAACTACAGGTCCAAATGGTGAGGTATACATATGCTGGACAAATTACATAACAAGTGCTCTTACATCAAGTAATGTTGGATTTACAAGGTCAACTGATGGAGGAGTTACATTTTCTACTCCTATATTTGCAGCAACAAATATTGCAGATATCCGTGGAACACTTGTTAAAGGTGGAAACTCAATTCGTGTTAATAGTTTCCCATTCATTGCTGCTGATAGAAGCAATGGACCGTATAGAGGTCATATTTATATAGTATATCCTGCTAAAAATCCAACTCGCCCCGATATTTTTATAATTAAATCTACTAATGGTGGAGCAACATGGTCTGCACCAACAAGAGTTAATCAAGCTGATAATAATCTGGATCAATGGTTTTCATCTGTAGCAGTTGATCCTGCAACAGGTTTTGTTTATGTAGTATATTATGATAGTAGAAATTTCCCAGCTAACGATTCAGCTCAGGTATATTTATCCCGCTCAACTGATGGTGGACAAACATTTGAGGATATTTTGGTAAGTGATCAAGCATTTTTACCAAAGTCAATTTCTGGTCTGGCATCTGGTTACATGGGAGATTACATTGATGTTAAAGCGCTAAATGGAATTGTATGGCCAGTATGGAACGACAACCGAACTGGATATCATCAGGCATATACTGCAAAGGTTGTATTTGGTCCTACAATTACACATACTCCACTACCTAATACAGAAAATTTATCTGGTCCTTATACTGTAACTGCCGAAATAACAAGTTCTATTCCTCTTGATGCCAATAAAATTAAAGTATATTGGGGCAGGACTGGTACAATTACAGATTCTGTTTTAATGACAAATACAAGTGGTGACACCTGGACAGCAGATATACCAGGTAATGGATTGCCTGCTACATATCAATATTACATATATGCTGCTGATAACATGGGCGGTTTTTCTACAAGTCCACCAGGAGCTCCATCTTCTGTCCATTCTTTTGAGGTCGGTATAGATAACACCCCACCAACTGTAGTCTCCTCACCACTTCCAGATCAGTATCGTGAGACCTGGCCTGCAAAGGTTAGCGCAACTGTCACTGATAATATTGGAATTGATTCTGTATGGGTGGAATGGAAAAAGAATGAAGAAATAACAACATATAAATTTAGATTAAATCATGTGAGTGGTGACTTATACGAAGGCTACTTCGATATCGATTCCTCTTTCTTTGCTATAGGAGATTCTGTATTATACATTGTTTATGCTCAAGATAATTCATCAAATCATAATATCGGATTTACACCACCAACTGGATATTTTAAATTCAATTTCATTCCTGATACTGATTTTCCTGTAATAACTCATACACCGCTTCGTAACCAACCTGAAATCCGCTGGCCTGCCAGTGTAAGAGCAGTTGTGACTGATAATTTAGGTGTGGATTCAGTTTGGGTAGAATATTACCTTAATGAACCAATCAATTCAGGAAAATTCTATCTCTTAAAAACAACAGGTAATAACTATGAAGCATTATGGAATTTAGATACAACTCAAATTCAAGTTGGTGATTCGATATTTTATAAAATTGTTGCCAGAGATATTTCTACAAATCAGAACTTATCTTATAATCCTCTAACAGGTGAACATAAATTTTATATCATAAGTACAAAAGGTATAGTGCTTGTAGTGGATGATGATGGTACCGCTTTGAATGAAAAGGGTGGAGAAGATGTTGATCCCGCACTTAAAGGCGTGACAGGTAGATTAATCCAGCGTACTCTAACCGAAGTTGGCTATATTGTAGAT
>CALCJK010000030.1 GCA_937967455.1 uncultured bacterium
TTTAGGAGAAGGAGCAAGAATAGAAATTCCTTCTGAATTATTAGAGCGAATTCAAGAATATTTACTGCCTGATGGTACTGCAATAGAGGAAGGAGATAATGAAAAATCATTTTTTGTTGTTTATGCTGGAGCAGATCTTAAGACTATTAAAGATGCAATAAAAGAAAATCCTCCAGAAGATTCTAAATTGAAAAAATTTATCAGTGATGTAATTAAAGGAGTAAAAACTCGGCAACCGAGTCAAGAAGAATCAGAAAAAGGCAGAGTACAAATGTGCAGGAACTTTTACGATGTAAGAGCTTTTGGTGCTGTAATGTCTCTGAAATCAGCACCTAATTGCGGTCAGGTACGTGGTCCAATTCAACTAACATTTGCACGTTCTGTTGATCCAATTGTCGCTCTTGAACACAGTATTACAAGGGTTGCAAAAACAACAGAAGAAAGAGCAGCAAAGGGTGGTTCTGAAATGGGACGCAAATATACCGTACCTTATGGTTTATATCGCTGCCACGGATTTATATCGTCACATCTTGCGAACCAAACAGGTTTCAGTGATGATGATTTGAATTTATTCTTTGAAGCAATGCAAAATATGTTTGAGCACGATCGCTCTGCTGCTCGTGGAGAAATGAATACCAGGAAGTTAGTTGTGTTTAAACATCAGACTGCTTTAGGAAATCATTCAGCACACGAATTATTCCAAAGGGTAACACATAAAAAATTATGCGAAGGTCCTGCTCGTGATTATTCTGATTATGAAATTTATCTTGATGGAAAAACATTCACAGAAAAATTTAAGGTAATAGATGTTAAATGATTTTTATACCGTCCCTACGGGACTTCGGTTTGTTTTTTGGAATATTTGATCTATAAATATTATGTCCCTAACGGGACAAAAACATAATAATAAAGATATTGTTTTGAAATCCCGTAGGGATGAAATATTTATAAAAACGAATAAAACAACAGAATAAAATCCCGTAGGGATGAAATATTCATAGGAATATTTGATCTATAAATATTTTGTCCCTAACGGGACAATTAGAACTTGATAGAATTATGAAAACTCGAATTAAGAAAATCCTTTTAGGGATGAGATATTTATAAAAACGAATATCATAAAAGAAAAAATCCCGTAGGGATGAAATATTTATAGATCATTTGATAACAAACAAAATCGAAATCCCCATAGGGGTGAAATGTGAGAAAAATAATTGTGAATTATATTATAAATAAAAAATCGAAAAATGGATTTTATATTGTCCCTAAGGAACATTGGTTTGGTTCAGGATTATTCGGTCTGTAAAGATTATGTCACTAACGGGACAATTATAATTTAAATGAATTATGAAAATTCGAATCAAGAAAAAATCCCGTAGGGATGAAATATTTATAGATCATTTAATAACAAACAAAATCGAAAACCCCGTAGGGGTGAAATATGAAAAACAAAAAATGAATTATGTACACCGAAGATGATTTCATAATGATTAACGCTCTTCAGCATTATATATTCTGCCCTCGTCAATGTGGATTGATTCACATTGATGATGTCTGGCAGGATAATTTATTTACCGTGCGGGGTAAAATTCTTCACGAGAAGGTTGACACTGATACTTACGAAACTCGTGGTGATGTTAAAACAGTTCGTGGATTAAGAATTCATTCATATAAATATGGATTAGTTGGAAAATGTGACGTTGTTGAATTCAAAGAAACGGTCAAAGGAAAAGAAATAATGCCCGTTGAATTCAAAGCTGGCGAACCGAAAGAAGATATAAGCGACAAAGCTCAACTTTGTGCACAAGTATTATGTCTCGAAGAAATGTTAAGAACTTACATTAAAAAAGCTGCTTTCTACTATGGAAAAATTAAAAGAAGAAACTATGTAGATATAGATGATAAACTTCGAGAGCAAACCATTACTATAATTAATGAAGTCCGATCCATTATTAGTAGCAGAAAGGTTCCCACTGTGGGATACTCAAACAAATGTAAAAATTGTTCTTTAATCCATATATGTCAACCAAAAGCTATTAACAAAACATATGTTCAAAAATATATAAACGAATTGTACTCAATATGAGAAAACATCTTAATACATTATACATAACAACTGATAATGCTTATTTAAGAAAAGAACAAAATACTTTCGTTGTAGAATTAAGTTCTGATGAAGGAAATACAAAAAAAGCATTTCAAGCCCCAATACATTCAATTGAGAACATTGTTTGCTTTGGATTCAAACCTCTAACGCCTCAATTAATGTCATTTTGTGCTGAAAACAATATTGGTATCAGCTATTTAACAGAAACTGGTAAATTTCTTGCTCGCGTCTACGGAGAGCAAAAAGGAAATGTTTTACTAAGAAAATCACAATATGCAATTGCCGATGATGAAAAAGAATCGTTAAAAATTGCGCGTAATATTATAGCGGCAAAAGTTTACAACTCAAAAAATTTATTACAAAGGCATCAAAGAAATCATCCTGAAAATTGTTCTGAAAAGTTAATTAATGCTATTCAAATATTAGGAAACAGACTTAAAAACATAAAAACTGTTAATTGTTTATCGGAGTTAAGAGGTTATGAAGGGGAATGTGCAAATGTATATTTCGAAGTATTTTCAGATCTTTTAACATCACAAAAAGATGATTTTAAATTCGAAAAAAGAAGCAAACGACCTCCATTAGATCCAACAAACGCATTACTTTCTTTTGTATATGCAATACTAGCTATCGATATACGTTCAGCATTAGAAACAGTTGGGCTCGATCCACAAGTGGGTTTTTTACATCAGATCAGACCAGGACGACCAAGCCTTGCACTGGATATAATGGAAGAATTTAGAGCTTATTTAGGAGATAGGACTATATTAAATTTGATAAATCTTAAACAGGTATCTATTAAAGATTTTGAATTTCGAGAATCAGGTGAAGTAAGAATTTCAGAAAATGCGAGAAAGGAATTATTAACTTCATATCAAAAGAGAAAACAAGAAGAAATTACTCATCCTTTTTTAGGTGAAAAAGTAACTATCGGATTATTGCCGCATATACAAGCACAATTACTTGCAAGATATATAAGAGGTGATATTATTGAATATCCACCGTTTTACATTAAATAACAATATGAGATTTAAAAAATGATGGTAATTGTTAGTTATGATGTTTCCACAAAGTCAAAAAGTGGACAGAAGCGACTTAGAAAAGTTGCTGAGATTTGCATTAATTATGGAATTCGTGTTCAATATTCTGTATTTGAATGTCTGGTTGACCCAGCTCAATGGGAAAGATTAAAAAATGAATTGCTTTCAATATATAATCCTGAAGAAGATAATCTTAGATTTTACTATTTGGGTTCAAACTGGAAAAGACGAGTCGAAAATTATGGTATTAAAAAGAACTATGCAATAGATGAACCCTTAATAATTTGACGCTAATCGAAGTATACATGAAAACATCAGAAGGTTAGCTTTAGTAAAATATAATGGAACAAAAGATTTTTATAAATTAATTTATAAAATTTAGTTATTATGTTTAAGTTATCGATAATGTACTTGTAACTTGTTGATGTTTAATAAAATATAATGATGCGGTCGCACGCTTCGCGCGTGCGTGGATTGAAACGCAAGTGGTGGATATACTGGGGCAGGTGGTAAAAATGGTCGCACGCTTCGCGCGTGCGTGGATTGAAACATTCATTAGCTGATATTCATCAAGTATCAACACATGTCGCACGCTTCGCGCGTGCGTGGATTGAAACTAAATCTTCTAACTCATCTTTATGAACAA
>CALCJK010000031.1 GCA_937967455.1 uncultured bacterium
GTGTTGTAAATGTGATTTCCTGAAGCAGCCCAATAACCTCCTCCACCAGCTCCAATACAATTAGTCCAGGCTCCATTTTCAAAGCACTTAAACTTATTTTCGGTTGAATCATAATAAATTACTCCATTAGCTCCAGTTGGCACTGAAGAAGGCTGAAGTCTTAAGGCTCCAGCAACATCTAATTTATATCCTGGTTCCGTCGTCCCGATGCCGATGTTACCATTTGCTCCTAAAACTAATTGATTAGAATTTCCCGTAGTAAATAAAGTTGTTGTTGAAGAACCTTCGATAGTATCTGAGCCAATTGCTATTGTTCCTCCAATCGTAGTTGTTACTGCATAAATATTTGCCCATCTAAAATTAGGAGCTCCTAAAGAATAAAGATTATCTACTTCAGGTAAAATATTCCAAGCAGTTGTTGTTCCAGAGATATGTAATCTTGTTTGAGGAGTTGTTATTCCAATACCGATGTTGCCCGAACTTCTTAAAATTACAAAAGGAGAATCTAAAGAATTTCCATTATCATCACTTCTTCCAATTGCATAATAACTTCCATCATTAGATACAAACTGTACAAATCTTGAAATACCTCCTTGAACAAAATTATATAATGGTACTCTACCTTGTGGAGCTTCAACAATTAATTGGACATTATCATTTCCTTGAACTCTCATTCCACCCCAATCTGTATTCGTAAAAACATCTAAGGTGAAATAAGGGTAAATATTTCCAATTCCTACATTTCCGCTTGCATTTACTGCTAAAAGAGGATTAGAGTAATTAGTAGTTACTACTAAAGGAAAATAAGCAGGCGTTGTTGTGTTGATATTAATTATGGCTCCTCCATTTGCAACCATAAATGGGTAATCAGGACTATCGCCACCAAAAAGCCCTGAATAACAAGTATATCCTTGAGGACAAGATTTTACCCATCCAACTACTCCTTTGGCAGTATTGTAAGTTCCATCTTGATCAGCTAATGTTCCAGCAAGATAATAATCACTTTCATCATCTTTTGCCAAAAGACCAGCCACTCCTATTCGAGTACTACCAGTACTTGTAGCGTTTATTTCTTTTATTGTTCCTAAGATGCTCGTCATTAAGGGAGTAGATGGAGGGTTAGAATCATAAGAAAATATTCCTACACTTACCGAACCAGCCGGTATACCAAATATAGATTGAGAAATAAGAGAATTTTTTCCGATTATTAATTTACCAAAATTGAGATTAGTTGTTCCTATGCCAACATTTCCGTTATTACCTATATATAAAACCACCTCGTTTCCAGTAGCAACTTGAAATTCGCCTAATATTTTTACTGTTCCAGTATTAAAAGATAAAAGATTATTATTTAACTGAACAATTGTTGTTGTTGAAATATAAGTAGGTAAAGGAGGAGAAACAGTACAATTAGGATCACCAGGTGAGCAATTTGGATTTAAAGTTTCACCAGGATAATAAGGAGAAGTTGGCGGAGCAGAGAAAACAATAGAAGAAATTAAAAAGGAAATAACTGAAGATATAAATGTTAACAAGAAAAGGTTGGAAATCCTGCTTATTTTAATGTTTTTTATGCACTTTCTCTTCATTTTTAAACTACCTTATTATTATAAAATATATTAAAATTTTAAAGAAAAATTTTTAAATGTCAAGCTTAGCGTTATAAAAATTTTATCTTTATAATAGTTTTAAAAGGGAGTTTAAAGCTTACAAATGATAAGTTTGAAAATTGTCGAAGAAAAAATAAGGCCAATAATTGAAAATCTTGGTTATGAGTTTGTTTCCATCAATTGGGGAAGTGAAGAGGGAAGAAGAGCATTGATTATTAAAATTGATAAAGAAGATGGAATCAGCGTTGAGGATTGTGCTAAAGTTTCCAGAGAAATTGATTCGATAATTGACTCTTTAGATTTAGGTGAAAATTTTGTTTTAATTGTAAGTTCTAAGGGGATCAATGGAATTTAAAGAAAAAATTAAAAAAGAAACAGAGATATTAAGAAAAGAAATAAGACAAAGAACCTTAACTTATATTGCTGGCGGTTTAGGTTTTGTTGCCGGTTTAGCCTGGAATGAAGCTATTAGGACATTAATAGATAGCTTGTTTCCTTCTTTTTCTTCAAATATAATCATTGTTAAATTTTTATACGCTATTTTTGTAACATTAATAGTCGTCCTGGTTTTAAGATATATTGAAAAATTTTCTAATAAAGATTGATTTAGTAATTAATAGTTTTTGTTAAATGGTGAGGAAGTTTAAATTTTAATTTTTGAGCCCTATTCCATAAAAACCAATCAATTTCAAAAGATTTTAAATTAATATCATAATTTCTTAATTCCTTTTTTAAAAATTCAACAGCCCAGATTGTATTAGCTCTTATTTCTATTTCTTCCACACTTCCTTTTTTGATTAATCTCCTCCTTTTAATTTTATTTTCTAAATCTTTAGAATATTCTAAAATTCCATAATAATTTAAAATCTGAGGTAATTTGTAGTCAGCAAAACAAGTTAAATAGCCAATATCT
>CALCJK010000032.1 GCA_937967455.1 uncultured bacterium
TCTCTCTATTTGACTCAATTCTCTTTTCAAGGCATTAAAATTTAATATTCTAAAGAATTTTATTTTTTTTGTTATTTAGTCTCAGTTCTATTTATAATTGTCTTTGGCTATTTAGAGTTATCTTTTAATTCCAAAAACTTAGAGTAAACTTAAATAATCTTAAAAAAACTTCTATACGACAAATGCATTATTTCTTAGTAAAGAAAATTAAATACAATATTTAATTCAGAACTTACTACTAAAAGTAAGGTATTATTTGACTTGGGAGATATAAAAATATTATCGTTGCTTAAATAATTGCTAATGAGAGAAAATAGTAGAATAATGTTGTTGACAAATTATAAAAAAACAGATATTTAGATGAGAAAATATATTTACATGACAAAAAAAATTGTCTTAACGAAAATTAAAATGGGTTGAGATAAAATAAAATCTCAACCCATTATTTTTAATTAATTAAATATTCCCCATTTCACATCAAATTTCCCTTCAGTCACTACTTTTTTACCGGTTGCCCCACCAGTTGTACCTTTTACAGTAAAGTTAAAAGTCCCAGATACAATTTTATTGTCTTTATCAAATTTTGTAATGTTAACTTTTCCAATATATTCTCCTTCGCCTGTTGTTCCAAAACCTCTACCATCTGAAAATCCAATAGTAGCTATACCTTGATTTCCACTGGTTGATGACATACTTCCTAAGTTATATTCACCGGTGGAGTTAATATTTAATAGCGAAAGATAAATTGTACTGGCTGATTGTGTCCCAGTAATTTGAGTTCCTGTTATTGTTAAAAGAGTATAACTACTATTGGTTTCCAGAACAGCAAAAGCTGCTGGATATGGAGAACCAGGAATTTGTGTAGCTGACCAGCTTTCACCATCAATTTTACAACTCATTGTTCCTGCTCCGGTCTGAGTATTTCCCCCGCTACCTGGGCCGGTTGGATTTTCCTCTTCTTTTTTACAACCCATAAAAAACAATACAAGGGTTGTTAAACATAATAAAGATATTTTAGTGAATTGTGATTTCATTTAAGTACCCTTTCATTTAATTGATTAATTTATATTAGTTATTAATTCAACTATTCCATATAGTTTTAGAATACTTTAGTGCATCTAAATATCAAAGAAAACATAAAATGAATTATTACATCTGACTTAAAATAATAACAAACAACTTTTTAATTATTAATTTGGGAAATATCAGGTAAATTGAAAGCCTCTGGTGGTATTATAACTAAAGAGCCACCCGGTTTCTGCCAGAAAAGTCGTAAAGCTATCTCATATTTTGGTCCCTGAAAATAATCAATTCTAATACTATGCTCACCTTTACTCAAATTAATTGAATTAGACTTTTCTCGATAACCATGAAGTCCATCATTATCTATTATTAATTTATTATCGATATAAAGTTTTGAACCGTCATCAGAGCCAATAGCAAAATTATAAACACCTTCTGTCTCAATAACTAACTTAGCAATAAACCTTATACCAAACCACTCAACCAAACCACCAGGGACACCTGGAAAACCATCAGTAAATGCTCTTACAGGCACATCTAAATTCGGTGCAAGAATAATACTCTTAATTGGTAATGTATTAAAATCTGGTAAATTCGGAGTGTTATTACTTAATTGATAAACAAAACCAATTAAGCCTTTACCAGGTAGAATATTATTACCAAATGCCGAAGTCTTTACACCGTACACAACAGTTGTTGTATCTTTTACTGTGCCTTTTGGAGTTGTAACTATTATTTCGTTTCCTGCCGAACTTGTATCAATGTCATTTGGGACTTTAACCGTAATTTTAGTTGGCTCCACTGTTTCAATAATTCCATTTTTCTCGACTTGATTCGCTCTGCTTTTGAACTTAACTGATATTTTACTATTAGTACTACCAAAATTTTCCCCAATTACATAAATATATCCATTTGGTATAGCAACCATTGGAAAGATCTTTGATATTTTAGGTTCCGCTCGATATTCATCGGATTTATCATTATTGACAATGTTATCATTTTTTTTGCATCCTGCTATTAATAAAAACACGATAAAGAATGAAATTAAAAGTGATTTCATTTTAGATCCTCCCTAATTTTTGTTGATAATTTATCATTTTATTAAAATCATCTTTTTTATTTGAACATTATTCCCAGAATGCAATTTGTAAAAATATACTCCACTTGACAGGTTTGTAGTCTGTCCTGCATTGAATTCAACTTCATAACTTCCGGCATTTTTGTATTCGTCAACTAAGGTAGCAATTTCCTTTCCGAGTATATCATAAACTTTTAGTCTTGTATGACCTCCTACTGGTAATTGAAAACTTATTTTTGTTATTGGATTAAATGGATTGGGGTAGTTTTGATAAAGTTTGTACTCATTTGGAAATTTAATTTGATCATTAACTCCTACAGTTGCACTATTATAAATACTGAATCCGTATGCAGGTTTATTTCCAGCAGAAGTAAAAGATCCTCCAACAAATATTTCAGTTCCTTTTGTTGCAAGAGCATAGACTTCATTACCATAATAAAGACCCAAATTACCGCTTAAGCCGCTACCAAAGACAGACCACTCGGTGCCATTCCACTTTGCAATATTATTTGCATGTATAGAAGTGTCTCCAGCCACCGCAAACCTACCCCCAACTAACAAGTTTCCGTTTTCATCAAATGTCATAGTGTAGCATTGGCCACTCACTCCTGGAACCAGTCCACTCCCAAGAGGTTCAATTGTTGTTCCATTCCATTTAGCAACTCCCATAACTTGAATTGAACCCAAATTAAAGAAATACCCTCCAAAATATAAATTATTTGAATTATCAATCGCTAAAGTTCTAATTTCTACAGTCCCAGTTGGTATATCTCCAATTTGTGACCAGGAATTTCCATCCCACTTCGCCAGATAATTTGCCTGCAAACTTCCTACAGATGTAAATCTTCCACCAGCATAAATAGAATTATCCTTGACAGCAATTGCAAGAACTCTGTTATTAAAAGCAGAACCTATTGCAGTCCAACTCGTTCCATCCCACTTAAAAACAGAATATCCAACCGCAGCATAAACATTTATTCCATCCGTTGTTAATGCTTTAACCTCTGAGTTTATAGTCCCCCCTACAGTTGACCAAGTTGTTCCATTCCACTTTGCAATGTATCTTGCATTTGTTCCACCGGCGCTGGTAAAATTTCCCCCAACATAAACATCCCCATTATTTGTGATTGTGATTGCATTAACATCATTATTTACGCCAGAACCGAGCGCAATCCAATTGTTTCCATCCCATTTGGCAATTCTGTTAGGTACATCAAAGCCATTTGCCGCATCAGGAAAGAATTTTCCACCTACATAAATATCGCCATTTGGTGCAACTGCTATTGCATTAACTTCTTTATTCAGACCTTTACCCTGATTTTCATGGATTGGGAAAAATGAAGTGCCATTCCATCGTGCAAAAAATCTAGCGGCAACGCCTCCTGCTTGCCTGAAATTTCCTCCAACATATAAATCATTATCTTTTACTGCCAATCTTCGACCGTAAGGTTCAGAACTTCCTCCGCGACTTAAACCACCACCCACTTCTTGCCAGGAGGTACCGTTCCATTTTACTAAATGCCCATAAACCGTACCGTATTGTATGTTTCCAGTAACATAAATATCAGAACCCATAACAGCAATATCATATGCATAATTCGAAGAACTTCCTAAACCATCACCAAAAACTGTCCAGGAATTTCCATTCCATTTAGCAATACCCTTGGCTGTTATACCTCCTGCCTGATCAAATTTTCCGCAAACATACAATTCATTACCAATTGCTCGGATAGATGATATAAATGGGAAACTCCCTGTCACGCCTCCACCAACATCTGACCATGAAGAACCATTCCATTTTGCAAGGTTATTAACCGAAACATTTCCAGCGGCAGAAAAAGACCCACCTATATAAAGTTCGTTGTTTATAACTGCCAATGAGTTTACATATGCATTGTCTCCAATACCATCACCAACTTTTACGAAATTTGAACCATCCCATTTAGCAATTGATTTTATTGTAGTATCATTTGGAATAAGCAAAGGCCCTCCACCTATATATAATTCATTTTGATATATACCTATTGTTCTTACATCGCCAACTCCATTTCCAACCGCCGACCAGTTTGTACCATCCCATTTTGCAATATTTATTGCTGTTACATTTCCAGCCTTAGAAAATGACCCAACAACATACAAATCATTACCCACAAAAATCATATCCCTAATTATACTTGTATTAAAAGAATTCGATACTCCGCCGCCAACATCGCTCCACTGACTTCCGTTCCACCGTGCAATAGCGTTTACTTTTACCTTACTTGCTTCTCTAAAATCGCCGCCAACATAAATATCACCATTAGGAGCAACCGCAATTGCATGAACAATACCATTAACACCATTTTGGTGAAACTTATCGCTCCATAATTCATCACCCAGAATCTTTTCTAAGTTTGATTCATTAAATTTTTCTCCATTATGAAAATTTAATGAAGTCTGGGCGACCAAAGAATTATAAAGAAAAATTAAAAGTATTAGTGCGACTAACTTTTTCATAACTAACTCCAAATTTGTTGTTTTAATTATTTTGTTAAAATCATTTTCTTTGTTTGCACAAAG
>CALCJK010000033.1 GCA_937967455.1 uncultured bacterium
TTTTTCACGATAAGCTCCTTTTTAATTGTTAAATTAATTTACTTAAACTGAATTCGTTTAACCTAATTAACCATTATTAAGATTAGGGCTCGGGAGGGGTTAACAAATACAGTTAATTGCATTTTTAATATAAACTATAAATTATTAAATTGCAAATAAAAATTTTAAATGCTTAATTAATTCAATTATAACTTTATATATGTCGAAAATAAACAAAAAATACAGAATTTTAATTATTTCCTGCACAGGTGGAGCTGGACATATTCGTGCTGCTGAGGCACTTCATAAAACTGCTCAAGCTCTAAAACTTCCAATACACACAGAACACTACAACATTCTCGATTTTACACCAAGATTTTTTAGCAACCTATATGCACAGACTTATATAAACCTGGTAAAATTCACTCCAAATTTCTGGAGCTATTTTTACAACAAACTGGAGTTAAAAAACTATTCTAAAAATCATCTGATAAAAATATTTGATAAAATCACTTACAAAAAATATATCCATGCTCTTTTTGAGTATAAGCCTGATGCGATAATTTGCACACACTTCTTACCATACATTTCTATATCTGATGAGTTAAGAAAAATGAAATTCAATATACCAATTTTTGCAGCCACAACTGATTTTGATATTCATAATATGTGGATCGATCCAATTGTAAACAAATATTTTGTTTTCCATAAAGAATCTATGAATAGATTGATATTTAAAGGAGTACTCAAAAATAAAATTGTAATTACTGGCATACCAGTAATGCCAGAATTTAAAGATAAGTTAACAAAAAGTTTTGCAAGAAAATTATTAAATCTTGAAGTGGATTCTTTTACAATATTAATTCTTTCCGGTGGATTTGGTGTAGGTAAAATAATGAGTGCTGTTAAATATTTAAACAATCACTTAAAGAAATTCACAAATAAAAAATTTAATTTACTAATTGTATGTGGTAAAAATCAGAAGCTTCTTCAGAAAATGTCTGATATTCATTATCCATCTAATATAAAACCTTGTATTTACGGATTTGTAGATAACATACACGATTTAATGGATGCAAGTGATATATTAATTTCAAAATCTGGTGGGTTAACATCTTCTGAAGCAATGGCAAAGAATTTACCAATGTTAATTTTCGATCCAATACCTGGTCAGGAAGTGCAAAATGCAAATTTAATTACTGAAGTGGGAGCTGGATGGAAAGCAACAAATTTAAAAGATTTATGTTATAGATTGAATCAGATAATTGAAAATCCAGATTTATTAAAGAAAGCCGTAAAGGCAAGTAAGCAATTAGCAAAGCCCGAAGCAGCTAAGAAAATTTTGAAAGAAGTTTTATCTTATTTAAATAAAAAGGGTTGATTCAGGTTAGAATCAACCCTCGACTGATTCAATTTAGTTTTATGGAATAATATCGATTACAACTGTTCTATTATAAAATCTTTCTTCTGGTAAGCGGTTTTCGAATGGTGCTCTACGTGGATCTTCACCAAAACCATAAGTATCAAACTTAACCCGTTTCTTACCAGCTCTATTTAATTCTCTTTGAATAACATTCATAGTTTCTTGAGCTCTGTTATTGGATAAAGTCAGGTTATGGCTTTCTTCACCTACAATATCTGTATGTCCATGAATTACCACACTTGCACCCTCTGGAATTGTTGGAACTACAACTTCGCTTAAAAATTTTTCGTAGGTTGCAACTGTTTTAGATTGATCGAATTCAAAAAGTATACTATAACGTAGACCTGGTTGTTCTTCAGGTCCTTCGGCTTTGGCAAGTCGCAGCTTCTGTTCTTTTGTAATTGTTGAGCCGTCTTTTGTTTTTCCAATCATAGTCACCTGGAAATCACCCATTTCTGTATTACCAAGAATCTGATTTCCACTTATTCTTTCCTGTTTGTTTGTGAAAGGACCGTATGTTTTTGTATTTCCTTTTGCATCAGTTATTTGAATATTCCAGGAAGATAAAATATTTTTTGAATCATCAACTCTGAAAATCACATCTGCATCGATAGGATCTTCCTGTATAGCGATAATTTTTACTGGCATAAGTAGCTCAAGGTTTCCACTTTTGATATCTACGCGATTATCTTCTTCCATTACCAAACTTAATTCGCGTGTTCCGCCAGGCTGGTGAGAAGGTATTTCTGGTTTTTCAACTCCAAATGTAAGTATTCTACCGGAATTAATTCCAAACACATTTACCAAATAATTTTTGATAGAAACAGCCATTTCTTTTCCAACATCTTTACCCTGTTTTGATGCACCAATGAGACTAATCGTTGCTTCAGGAATTTTGCGCATTCTATCACCAATAACATTTAGAATGTTATAATAAACTTCCATTTGCCTTGCTGAACGACCTGCAAGTTGTTGCAGTTTAGGTTCAAACAAATTTTCTTCTTTAAATTTTTCTGCTTGCTCTGGAGTTAACTGAATATAACGAGATGGTATACTGGTTGAATTTTGTTCGAAAAATATATAATTTCTAAGCGGAAAAGTTTCAGATACTCTTCTTGTACTAGGGATTATTTGAGGTGATTGAATCGAGAATCCTATCTCCTGTTTTATTGTTTCTTTTTGTATCGTTGTACTGCCAAACTTTAACTGTATACCAAATCTCAAAGTTGTAAGGCTCCATTTTTCAATATCTCTCACACCTTGTCCAAAATGTAATCCGAGTGAAGGAGTTAAAACAAATTGTAATTCCTTTTCCCGTGAAGTTAATGGCAAATCATATCCAAGACCAATTTGACCGCCAAAATTAGTTGAACGAACATTACTGAAATCTCCTGATACTTTCTCCGTTGGTGTTTCGTAATCAAAAGATTTGCTAATATTAAAGTTTAATTTTGGACCTGCGAATAAAAACAAGCCTTCACCTGCTGGATTAAATCTCAGGTTTGGTTCAATTGAAATATAATTTATAGTTGGTGAGATTTTGTATTTTCCTGAAACATCAACATCTGAAAATTTTCCGCTTCTTCCATCAAAACCCAGATTCAAAAAACCACCCCACATAATTGTTGGTCTGTATTCAATTAAAGCTGCACCAAAAATACCAAAGCCAGATCCTTTGGTGAATGCCTCAGGTGAAGAATACGAGTCGTTAAGCTTTTTTAGATCCAATCCATAAATATTATAATTTGCTCCAAGTCCTGCACCAAACCACCAATGTGGTCTCGCATACTCATCCTGTGCGTAAAGATTTATTCTTAGAAATGATAATAAAATTAAAATAAATATTGGTGTAGCAATGAATCTGATTTTTAGCTTCATAGATTATCTCCTTTTTTAAGTTATCTTTTATAAGTTATTCAAGTTTAAAATTAAAAGTTACTTTACCTATTTGAGGAACTTGTTCATATTGTGCAGGTAAAGGGTCGAAGCGCCAGGTTCTAAGTGCAGAAATTGCTTCGCGTTCAAGAATTTCATCACTTCTACGAACAGGAACAATTCCGGTTACACTTCCATCAGGCATAACTGTAAATTGTAAGACAACTGGCATTTCTTTATCAGTGCCTTCAGGATAAACTGGCATTCTACCACTCAACAACTTTCTAAACCCGACACCAGACCATTCGATTGAATATCCAGTTGTTTTACCTGCTCCTGCAGCTGCAGCTCGATTTACTCGTGGCACTTTTGAATGCTCCGGCTTCACAATTTCAGAACTCTTCCTCTCGATCCTATCAGCATTCTTTTTATTCTTCAATGCAATTGCTTCATTAGACTCACTTTTTGTTACAGGCAAATCTACCTTTGCTTTTTCTGCTTTAGCGCCTGTTTCGACAACCTTTTCTGTTTTTGCTTGGGGCATTTCTGTTTGTTCCTGAACTGTACTTTGATTTGGGGCACCACTGCTACTTCCCCATTCAAGTTCTATCATTTCAAGAGGTTTGGGCGACTTTAAATTAATTAATGCTAGAATCAGAAAAAGAATAAGATGAAAAATTATCGTTCCAATAGTTGAAATTAAACGGATTTGCTTTTCATCAAAAATAGTTATTTCAGATCTTCTATCCATATTCACTTTGCTTGCTCAGTAGCAATAAACAATTTTGTTGCACCTACTCCTTTAGCAATGTCGAGTATCTCAATTACTTCTTCAAGTATCAAACTCTTATCTGCCTGAATTACAATTTGATGCTCAGGTGTAAATATTTTTTTTAAACTTTCAGCAAGCTGATCTTTCTGAATAAGTTTACCTTCGACAAATAGTTTTTTATCCTTAGAATAAGCAACGGATATAGTTTTCTTTTGAGGAGGTTGAGCTGCTGTAGCTTTGGGTAGGGTTATATCCATGCCACGCATTACAGTAAATGCGGAAGTCAATAGAAAAAATATTAATAATAATAAAACAATATCCGTAAGCGAAGAAAAATTAAATGCACTTAAATACTTTTTATGAGCTTGAAAATGAAAGTTCATTTCACACCTTCAAGATTTTTAATTTTGGATTTGGAATTGTTTGATGGATTCAATTCTTCTTCAATAATATCTAAGATTTCTCTTCCGATCCTTTCCATTTGAATTGCAACTTCCTGTGTCCTTGCAATAAGCCAATTATAAGCGGCATACGCAGCAATACCGACAAATAGTCCAAAAGCTGTTGTAATCAAAGCTTCCCAGATACCATCTGCTAATTCTACTGGTGAAGCTTGACCTCCTGTAGCTGCAACTGCTTGAAATGCAGCAATCATACCAAGAACAGTTCCTAAAAAACCAAGCATAGGTGCAATACCAGCAATAGAAGCCAGTATACCCAGATGTTTTTCGAGTTGAGCTACTTCTTCTCTGCCCTGATCTTCAATTGCTTCACGAACTCTTCCTGGGTGATGATGTACTTTCTCGAGAGCAGCCAGAACAATTCTCCCTGATGGAGAACGATCCTGAATTGCTAATTCTTTTGCATGGTCTAAATCATTTTTACCCAACATCATACGTAAGTTCATTTCGAATCTACCCGTGCTGGGTTTTGATTTCTTTAAAATTAAATACCTTTCAATAAAAATATAAACTGCTACTAATGATGTAAACAAGATTGCGTACATCATTATACCGCCTTTAACAAACATTGTAATTAAATCCATATCTATTTACCTTAAAAAGTTAAAAATTATACTGAATTTTTGCTAAAAATGTTACACCAGGAGCAGGATAACCATAAAAATAATCGTATCTTGTATCCAGCAGATTATTTAATTCAAAGCTAATTAAAGTCTTCTTTATAATATTTGAATTTGCACCAATTCCCAAAAGAAAATAATCTGGTAAACTTTGAAATTGCTCTAACAGCCTCTTACTATAATAATCGGCTGTAACAAAAACTTTTAATGGAAAATCCAGAATAAATTCAAATTTATTTTGCAATTGAAACTCTGGTTTCATATAAAGCTGTTTTTTCAAACTTTTCATTTCCGAATTATTGTAAATCCAGTTGGCATAAAACCTGGTCTGTTTACTTATATCAAAAATACTGTTAAGTTCAATCTTAAACTCATCTACATCTATATAATTTAAATATATGATCTGGTTCTGTACAAAAGGATATGAAGCATCATCAAGTTTTGCATATGATAATTTTGTATTTAGTGATAAAAATTTATAAGAATAATCTAAACCGATGCCAACATTTATAGGCTTAAAAGAATATCTTAAAAGCAATTCTCTATTCAGGAAAGGATTTTCAAGCATATTGAATATATATGAATTATTCAGTACATCAGGTTCAAACCAGATTGAAATTTTAAAATTATAATCAAAGTCTGCTTTCATTATGGCTAAAGGATAAAAAAACCTCTGATATCCTCCATCTGAATTGGTGCCTTTAACATACTTAAATCCTATTGATGCGTAAACATTTTCATCCAAATAAGATTGTGAGAGAAACGAAAATTGTAATAAAGTGGGGGATTCTGCTGGCACTGAGTAATTTATCAATGATGTTTCATATGATAATTTTGATAAGAAACTAATCTTAGAGATATTAAAAAAGGTAGAAAATTTAAATTCGGGAGAAAATACGGAAGAACTCAGCAAATTGTTATCTTCTATCTTAAAAGAATTAAGACCAAGCAAAAATTTAAAAGATATGGATTTAAATTCAGAAGAAGCTAAATTAGTTTTCAAACTGAAAAACTGACGGGAACGTCGAACAGATGAATCTTTGATACCAAAAATACCAAATTTATCTGATGTAAAATCAACAATATTTACAATCCGAAAGCTCTTTAAGTATTCGTTATCAGTATAAATCATTGTACCAAAATCAGCGCCAATTAAGAAGCGATTCCCATCAGAATTTTTAATATGGCCTGATGTCGAATTATAGCTAGTTCTAACTGATCCTTCTAATTGAGTGTCTGAATAGCGAATAAGCCCTAAAAGTTGAACACTAGAAAAATTTCCTAAACCTGCTTCAATATAACCGTTTAATTTTTCAGTGAAATCACCTGTAACATACTGCTTTGTTCCGTAGGTTAATAAAAGTTGTTTACTTCCAATAATTGATGTATCAGGTTTTGGAGCAGTTATATAATCTATAACATTGTACTCACCTTTTTTAGCAAATGGTAAAGTGATAGCTTTTTTCCCAACAATTGTTATTTCAGGAATATCCAATTTTGGGAGTTCCTTTTGTTGTTCTTCTTGTTGTTGTGCAATCAGAAAAAAAGGAAACAATAAAATGAGTTTGGTAATTATATGAATTTTTTTCATTTCAATCTCCTTAATCTATCTTCAGCATCTTTTTTTACTACAGGATCAATTGGATTTTGAATTATCTGCTGATAAACTCTCCTGGCTTGATTTCGATCTTTCAGTCTCTCATAGCACTCGCCACTTCCTAATAAGGCTCTTTCTACAAGAAGTGGATAATTTGCAAATGCTTCTATAACTTGGTTAAAAGCTTCAAGGGCTGATTTTGGATCTTTAAGTAACAGATAATTTTCACCCATTAACAAAAGTGCTTCAGCTGCAATATCATCACTTAAATTATTAATAATCACAGTAAGTGTATCGTTAGATATATGATATAGCTTACGATTCTGTAACATTCGAGCAATTTGAAGTCGGCTGCGGTAAGCAAAAACTTCATTTGAAGGAGCCAGTGTAATTACCTTATCAAATTGCTTTTTAGCATTTTCGAGGTCTTTCTGATTTAACAAAGCCACACCAAGATTATATCTGGCTTCCCAGACAAGTGATGAATTCGCATAATTTACATCAAAAAGTTTTAAATAATCAATAGCTTCTTTATATTTTTTCTGTTTTTGTAAAAGATGCGCAATCGACATTGCTGCCTGAGGTGCATAATCACTGGCTGGATATTTATTTAAAACTAAATTAAAATATTCAACCGCTTTTTGGGGATTATTCTCATATTCAAAACATCTTCCAAGTTGATATAATGATTTTGCCTGAATCAGTTCACTTGTTTGTAATCCGATAATTTTTAGATATTCGTTTGCTGCTTGTCCAAAATTCCCCTGCTCAAATAATATATCAGCTTTTTTGACTAATAAATCCTCGTTTGCGGTATCAAAAGATTGCTTGTTTATCAACTCTTCAATTACTGTAATAGCTTCCGAAGATCTGCCTTGCGCTTGATAAGCAAATTGCAAACCGTTGATTGCATCACTTCTCAATAAACTCGTCGGGAACTGTTCGATTAAATTTTTATAATAAACTATAGCACTATCGAATTCGCTTAGATTATAAAAAGCATCACCCTTATTTAAAAGTACTCTTGGCATTAATTGGCTTTCTGGATATTCAGATATGAAGGCATTGAATTCATCAATAGCTTTTTTATACTGTTCATTTGTAAAATATGCCCAAGCAATGTTAAACCGAACAACTTCAGAGTATATAGAACCCGGGAATTTATTAAGGAAGTTTCTCAGATGTTCGATACCACGATTTATTTCGCCACGTTGAATATAAGTTAATGCTAATTGAAAAGCAGCATATTCAGCAAATTTCTGATTTTTTTTATCTTCCGATAAACTTGCGTAAATCTTGGTAGCATTTTCAAAATCTCTTAAATAAAAATAACAATCCGCTTTACGAAGCGATGCTTCTAATTTCTCTGCAGCATTTGGACTTTCAAGGATAAAATTATCAAAAGCAGTTATAGCCTGACGAAACTTTTTTTGTTCAAATAGACTCCAAGCTAAACCATACAATGCTGAGATACGTTTTGGATTATCGTGCTTTAAATGTTTAATTGCATTGAGATATGCACTTTCCGACTCTCCATATTTAGCATCCTGATACAAAGCTTCAGCTAACCAGAAATAGCCTTCAGCATATTTACTATGATTTTTAAACTTCTTCAGATATTCCGAAAATTTTTCAGAACTACTTCTAAATCTACCCAGTTGATAAAGTGCAACACCTTCTTGAAAAATGGCTATAGCTGTTAGAGTATCGGAGCGTGAAAATTTTTGAACCTGAGAAAAAGCAAATTGAGCATTCGACAAATCACCTACAATTAAACTTAATTCACCCAGCATTCTATAAGAATCTGCGCGAATCTCACTATCTGGAAAAAGTCTGGCTGCAATCTGGAAACTACGTCTTGCTTCAGGATACTGTCCCGCTCTAAATCTAATCATACCAATTTGATAATAAGCTTTATCTGAATAATGCCCATATGGAAATTTTTCAATCAATTCTTCGAAAGTTGTTACAGCAGCTGCAGAACTATCCATCAAACTTAAAATCAAACCAATCTGAAAAAGTGAACTTTCGGTTAATGAATCATTGCTTTCCAGTACCTGTCGGAAATATTTCACTGAGTTATTATAATCATTAAGTTTTAGATAAGACCAGGCTAATCCATATTTTGCTTTTCTGGTTAACTTTCCTGCAGGAAAATTATTTAAAAATAGTTTATAATCCTTTGATGCGCTTTCATAATCTGAAAGAGCATATTCAGCTTCAGCTTTTGAAAAAAGCCATATGCTTTTATGTGTAGATTTAGATGGTTGCACGGAATTCAAATGATTCAAGGCAGAACCATATTTTCCAATTTGCATTAAATTTATTGCAAGTTTTAATTTAGCATCGACAAATAAACTGCTCTTTTCAAAATCAACAATGAATTGTTCAAGTTTTGTTATTGCCTGTTTAATATCTCCTTTTTTCTCTAGTATCTCTACCCACAAAAATAGTACATCATCCTTTCCGACAGGTTCAAAGATGAAATCATAAGAAGTTGAATCGAAGTTTTGATTTGCCAAAGTGATATACTCTTCTGCTTGTGTAATATAATTAGATCTAAAATAAGATGCTGCAAGCCAGTAATATGCATTAAATTTGAGCACATTATCTTCAGTTTGCTGAAGTAGTTTCTGTAAAGATTCTATAGCTGGGGCATATCTTTCTGTATAAAACGCGCTAATTGCGTTGAAATAGACCAGACGTATTGCATAAAATTCAGGAAAGCTCAATTTTAGTAATTCTTTGCTTGCAAAATAGGCATCTTCATATTTTTTTTGAGCAACAAATGACAATACAAGCAAATAATGACCCTCAAATTTATTCTCAGATTCTCCGCTATTATGCAAAAAATCTTCCAATAACCACTGAGCCTTTTGATACATCCCATTATTAATTAGTTCTCTACTCTCCTGTAAAGGATTTAAATTTTTCTTTTTTTCCTCAAGTAATGGATGCTGAGAGAAAACTTGTGAATATAAGACAATAAATAAAAACAAATTTGATATAATCTTATTCAATCTATCGCACCATTTATTTATGATTTTTGTAACTTAATGTAATATAATATATTACAAGCAGAATTTCAAGTAAAACATTAAAATTGGATTTTATAAAGTAGGTTTAATTACTTAATTCCAGCATTTTCTGGATAGGAATGAGAGCTTTTAATCTTATATCTTCAGGAATTAAGATTTCTGGGGATTGATTTTTCATGCAGAGATAAAGTTTTTCAAGTGTATTTAATTTCATATATGGACATTCGTTACAGGAGCAGGCTTCATCATTTTTGGGTGCAGGTATGAATATTTTATCAGGGCAAGCTTTTTGCATTTGATGAATAATTCCGACTTCTGTTGCAACAATAAATTCTTTTTCTGGACTGTCTTTTACAAAATTTAAAAGTCCACTGGTTGATGCAATATAATCAGCTTCATTTAATAATGGTTCTTCGCATTCAGGATGGGCAATTAATTTTGCATTTGGGTAATTAAGCTTTAATTCAATAATTTTCCTTTGATTAAATGTTTCGTGTACTATACAACTACCCTGCCAGAGTAACATATCTCTACCAGTTTTTTTAATTAAGTACTTTCCAAGATTTTTATCTGGTGCAAACAGAATTGGTTTATCCTCAGGAATTTTTCTGATTATTTTTTCGGCGCTGCTTGAGGTACAAATTATATCGCTCAATGCTTTAACTTCTGCTGAAGAATTTATATAAGTGATAGCTATGTGATTGGGATGAGCTTCACGAAATTCCTTAAATGCATCTGCTGGACAGCCTTCAGCTAAAGAACAACCTGCTTCAAGATCTGGCAAAAGTACTTGTTTATCAGGGCTCAATATCTTGGCTGTTTCAGCCATAAAATGTACACCTGCGAAAACAATAACATCCGCATCTGTGGATGCTGCTTTGCGGGATAATTCCAAACTATCACCAACAAAATCGGCAATATCCTGAATCTCAGAATATTGATAATAATGAGCCAGAATTACAGCATTAAGTTCCTTTTTCAACTTCAAGATTTCTATTTCTAAATCTACAGGTATTTTTTCTTCAACTGGTATAATCATAATGAATTTATATTAATTTCATTGATATTAACAACATGAGAGGGATATCAGTTCAAGTAGTTATTCATCTTCTTTTTTATTGGTAATATCTTCAAAATCTGCCTCCTCGATATGATCAAATTTGTTTTTATTGATTGGAGATTGTTTTTTTGTTATAATTATTTTTAGATTTTTTAGCACTTTCCAGATAAGATAGATGGCAATTAAAATTAATATAAAACGTAACATAATTATTGATTCCCATTATCTGGGGGGTTGTAGTACTCGACAGGTGGTTTATCAGGACGCAAGATTTCTATTAATAGATTTTCGAAATCTTTTTCTTTATTTATAAAATCTATTTTCGTAGCATTAACAATCAATAAAGGAGCGTCTTTATATCGGAAAAAGAAATAATTATATGCTTCGTTTAAGTCTCTGATGTATTCTTCTGAAATATTTTTTTCAATTGGTCTATTTCTTTTTTTTATATTAGACATTAATCTTTCTACACTCGATTGTAAATAAACCACAAGATCAGGTGCAGGTATTTTATGTTCCATATTTCCAATTAATACTTCATAAAGTTTTAATTCATCATCTGCGAGATTAAGGTAAGCAAATATTTTATCCTTTTCGAAAATATAGTCAGTTATAAGGAAACGATGAAATAAATCTGCTTGTGTGAGTTCTTGTTGCTGCTTAAATCTGCTAAGCAGAAAAAATATCTGTGTTTGAAATGCGTAATGAATTGGGTCTTCATAAAATTTTTGAAGGAAAGGATTTTCCTCAAATTTTTCCAGTACAACTTTAGCATCTAAAATTGTTCCTAATTTTTGAGCGAGACTTGTTTTACCAGCACCTATTACTCCTTCAATTGCTATATATCGAATGTTTGTATTTTCAATTAAAGATTTTAAGTCGCGCAATTTTTCACCTCTACTTTTTTATATTATCGGTTTTAAGTGTGTAAACTGTTCTCATAACGAGACTTTTATCTCTACAATGTCGAAGCAGGGAAATCATTGTTTTACCAAGTATAGGATGCACAGCCAGAGGCGCAATTTCACTGATTGGTTCAAGCACAAACCTTCTTCTCTCAAGCTCCGGATGTGGGACAGCAAGTGTATTTGTTTCGTATGACCAACCATGATATAGCAAAATGTCTATATCAATAGTTCTGGCTTGCATATGTGTATATTTTTTTCTACCTAATTTTGTTTCTATTTGTTTAAGTTTATTCAATAATTCAAGTGGATAGAGATCAGTTTCGATTTCAACAACTGAGTTATAGAATCGATCCTGATTTTGAACTCCCCAGGGTTCAGTCTCATATACTGAGGAAACATTCAAAATTTTAACGAACTTTTCCAATTCACTTATAGCTTTTTTTAAGTTGTTTAGCCTATCCCCAACATTTGATCCTAAACCCAGATATACACGGAACATATTTAAGATCTTCTATTACGTGATACTTCAACTTCTATATAATCCACAACACCTTTTACAGGGGGATGAGGCTTACGAAGTTTAACTAAAATAAATTTCACTTCTGAAAAGACATTTAGTATTTCATTAGCAATATGATCTGCTAATTTTTCCAGTAAAAAATATTTTTTTTCACTAACAAGGTTTTTAAGAAGAGAATATACCTTCTCATAATCTATTGTATCTACCAATCTGTCGGTCGTAATTGCTTTTTTGAAGTCGGTATGAATTTCCAGATCCACTTCAAATTTTCCACCTAATTTTTGCTCATCTACATCCGCACCATGATAAGCGTAAAATACAGCATTTTTTATTCTAATAATATCCGTATCCACAATTTTTTGAATTTGTTTTCAAAAATATATCATTTTTATATGTAAGAATCAAGGATTTTCCTGAATACTCTTTTCAATCTTTGCCCAGGTATCCCGAAGAGTTACAGTCCTGTTAAATACTATATGATCCGACTTAGAATCATAATCCACACAAAAATAACCAAGCCTTTCGAATTGATATCGATCCTGTGGCTTTACGTGCTTCAAAGAAGATTCAAGCTTACAATCTTGAAGTATTTCAAGTGAATTTGGATTAATATACTCTTTCCAGTTTTCACCAGATGGGTCCTCAACCATAAACAATCTATCATAAAGGCGCACTTCCGCATCTATTGCATGCTTAGCCGAAACCCAATGGATTGTAGCTTTAACTTTTTTCTGACTTTTTGATTCACCACTTCGAGTTTCTGGATCATATGTACAATGCAATTCAGTAACTTCTCCAGTTACAGGATCTTTGACTACATTCACACATTTTATTATGTAGGCATATCGTAACCGTACTTCATTACCTGGATAAAGTCGATAATATTTCTTTGGTGGAATTTCTCTAAAATCATCTCTCTCGATAAATACTTCTCTTGAAAACGGAATTTTTCTTGTTCCCATCGACGGATCTTCTGGATTGTTAATAGCATCCATTTCTTCAACCCGATCCTCAGGATAGTTAATTATTACAACTTTCAATGGTCGGAGAACAGCCATTGCACGAGGTGCTCTTTTGTTTAAATCATCTCTCAACGAATCTTCAAGTAATGCCACATCTATCATATTTTCTCTTTTAGCCACTCCAACTCTATCTGCGAAATATCTTATTGATTCAGGAGTATAACCACGACGCCTTAAACCCGATATTGTAGGCATCCTTGGATCATCCCATCCATTTACATAGCCTTCTTCAACAAGTTGAAGTAATCGCCTTTTACTCATTACTGTATAACTTAAATTAAGACGAGCAAATTCAATCTGACGAGGATGATATACACCTAACTGATCCAGAAACCAATCATAAAGAGGACGATGATCTTCAAACTCAAGTGTACAGATAGAATGAGTTATTCGCTCAATTGAATCACACAGCCCATGTGCCCAATCATACATTGGATATATACACCATTTATCTCCAGTTCTATGATGCGTTGCTTTTAGAATCCTATACATCACCGGATCACGCATATTCAGGTTTGGTGACGACATATCAATTTTTGCCCTTAATGTTTTTGAGCCATCGGGAAATTCACCCTTTCTCATTCTTTCAAATAAATCTAAATTTTCTTCAATTGTCCGATTACGGTATGGACTCTCCTTACCGGGTTCGGTTAGCGTGCCTCGATATTCTCTAATTTCATCAGCAGTTAGATCACATACATATGCTTTACCCATTTTTATCAATTGAACAGCATAATCATAAAGTTGCTCAAAATAATCTGAAGCATAGTATTCACGGTCTTCCCAATCAAAACCCAACCAACGCACATCTTCTTTTATCGATTCAACATATTCGATGTCCTCTTTACTTGGGTTTGTATCATCAAAACGCAAATTGCATAACCCGTTATAATCTTTCGCGATACCAAAATTCAGACAAATAGACTTTGCATGACCAATGTGAAGATACCCATTGGGTTCAGGAGGGAATCGAGTATGAACTCTTCCACCATATTTACCTGTTCGTATATCTTCATCAATAATTTCACGAATAAAATTTGATTTGGATGTTGTATTATTATTCCCTTGCATATTGTATCTTAATATTTTTTATTGCTTGTTGAATTCTATTAATTACTTCTTCTTTCCCTAAAATATCCAATATATCATATAAACCAGGACCTTCGCCTACTCCTGAAACTGCAAGTCGTACTGCATGAATAATTTTTCCACGACCTACACCCAGAGCTTCTGCGGTTTGATTTAATGCGCTTTCAAAATCATTCTTTACCGGATTCTCTAATTTTGAGAATGCTTCCACCAATTTATCTAACCAGATAGGTGTTTCTGATTTCCAATGTTTAGACAAATAATTGGGATCGTAAGAAGATGGTGGTTCAAAAAAATATGGACTTTTTTCTAAAATTCCAGCAAGGTAGTTTATCCGCTCACGCATTGCATGGATTACTTTTTCAAGATATTTATCGGAAAATAATTGATCCTTATACTTTGATCTGGAAATTATTTCTTTTAAAATTGGTAGCATTTCTTTTTCTGTTTTTTTATGAATATGCTGAAGGTTAATCCAGTTTAACTTATCGATATTAAAAACTGCACCTGATTTCCCAACTCTTTCAATTGAAAACTCTTGAATTAATTCCTCAAGTGTGAATATTTCTCTTTCGTCACCTGGATTCCAACCGAGTAATGCTATAAAATTAATTAAACCCTCTTTCAGGTATCCTTTGGCTCTGTAGTCTTCTACAGCAACATCTCCCTGACGTTTCGAGAGTTTAGTCTTGTCGGTATTTAAGAGTAGTGGGAGGTGTGCTAAGGCTGGGATTTCCCAACCGAAGTATGAATATAATAAAATATGTTTTGGGACGCTTGGTAACCATTCTTCACCACGAATTACATGTGTTACCTTCATAAGATGATCATCGACCACATTAGCGAGGTGGTAAGTAGGATAACCATCAGATTTTATAAGAACCTGATCATCAATAAGCTGGCTGGAAATTTCAACATCTTTCCTGATCAGATCATAAAACTTTATAGTTGTGTTATCAGGTACTTTCATTCTAATTACATAAGGAGTATTTGATTTTAATTTTTGTTCAATTTCCGAGCTTGACAGATTAAGGCAGAAGCGGTCATATTTAGCGAATTCGCCTTTTTGTTCGAGTTCCTGTCGCATTTGTTCTAATCTTTCCGGTGTACAGAAGCAATAATATGCCTTTTTTTCTTCGACGAGTTGCTTGGCGTATTTACGATATATATCTAGTCGCTGGGATTGTACATAAGGTCCATATTCACCGCCTTTGCCAGGTCCTTCATCATAATCCAAACCAGCCCATTTTAGTGTTTCGATGAGATTTTCGACAGCACCTTCGACATAACGGCTTCTATCAGTATCTTCAATTCTCAATATAAAAACGCCGTTATTTTGTCTGGCAAAGAGATAATTATAAAGGGCTGTACGGAGCCCCCCTACATGCAAGTAGCCTGTAGGACTTGGAGCGAAACGGACACGTATTTGTTCAGAAATCATAAATTATTAAAGCAAATTTAAATTTTAGAAAAAATAAGAATAAGTTGTGAGTTATGCAAAAATTAGAGAAAGAGGGGTTTTTGAGTTGTGGGCGGAGAGGGAGAGATTCGAACTCTCGATAGCAGTTTACCCGCTATGACGGTTTAGCAAACCGTTGCCTTCAGCCACTCGGCCACCTCTCCTTGAAATAAAAATAAAATTTCTATTTTCAAAGTCACTAAAATATATGAAAACAAAGCTTAATATCAAAATAATTTTAATAAGGATAAAATATGAAAAACAAAAGAGATAATACAAACAATATCCACATACCAATATGCACCTCTTTAAACCTTCCAGAAAATATCTTCAAGATTGGATATGCTACAAATCCAGCTGTCATTCCAATACCAATATTGTAAGTAAACGACATTAAAATAATAATCAAAAATGAAGGTACAAACTCAGTAAAATCATTTAAGTTTAAATTCACAATTGGGGATATCATCAACATACCAACAATGATGAGAGCAGGACCATATGCAAATGGAGGAACAATCGCAAATAAAGGACTGAAGAATAAAGCCAACAAAAATAAAAAAGCTGTTACAACCGCAGTCAAACCAGAACGCCCACCTGATTCGATTCCTGCTGCTGATTCAATATATGTTCCTGTAGTTGTGGTTCCAAGTAATGCACCAACAACAGTTGCAAGCGCATCACAAAGCATAGGTTTTTCAATTTCGGGTAATTCCCCTCGCTCATCTAATAAACCTGCTTTTAAAGAAACACCTAAAAGTGTTCCCATAGTATCCACAAAATCCATTATAAAGACTGTTAATATAACAGAAAAGAAACCCCAGCTTAAAGCTCCAACAATATCAAGTTTCAAAAATGTTTCAGAAATATCAGGTGGCATACTTATAAAATTATCTGGCAGCCTCACTACGCCAATAATTGCAGCAACAAATGTGATCGACAAAATTCCAATTAATATTGCACCTTTGATTTTTCTATACAAAAAAAACGAAATCAGCAGAAAACCCACTATCGCCAGGATAACTTGTAAATCTGTTAAATTCCCAACATGAACTGGTGCACCGGGAACACCCAATTTCACAATTCCCGATTCGTTTAATCCAATAAATGTCAGAAAAAGTCCAATACCAACAGCGAATGCAATTTTTAAGTTTTCAGGTATTGCACTTGCAAGCCAGCTACGAATTTTTAAAATTGTGATCAAAGTAAAAAGGACTCCACCAATAAATATTGCACCTAAAGCAGTTTGCCAGCTATAACCTAATACTTTTACAACTGTGTATGCAATGAACGCATTTTCTCCCATATATGGCGCAATTGCAAAAGGCCTTCTGGCGTATAATCCCATAAGAATTGTCCCAAAGAATGCACTCAGAATTGTGGCAGTCATTGATGCGCCAAATGGCATACCTGCAGCTTCAAGAATCTTTGGATTCACAATGATAATGTATGACATTGTGATAAAAGTTGTTGCACCGGCAATTACCTCCTGTTTAACATTGGTCCCAAGCTCTTGTAATTTAAAAAATCTGTTTAAAAACATTTGCTCGCTCCATAAATAAAAAAACCTCTTTGTACTATATATACAAAGAGGTTTTAATTTTAATCAATTTACCTTTCGGTCGATAATCTAAATCTTCTTATTATGTTGTTACCACTATCTGATATGTATAGAGTTCTTGTTAAATGGGCAACACCTTTCGGACTCTTCATTGGTGCACTTCCATAGGAGATTAACTTTGAACTTCCAAAAGATTCTGGTTTAAGGAGTCCATTACGGTTAAAAATGACTACACTATCTAAAGCACTATCGACTATAAAGATATCCAATCTAGAACGATCGATTGCAACAGCTGCTGGTTCTACAAATCTATTCGGTCTTAAAAATTCGTTTTGTACAGTAAATTTTGGTAGCCAACCTTCGAAATCATAGCTTTTTTTGTAAATCATCCAAATAGCCCCATAAATCATCGTCCCACCTACAGAACTTTGAATGATTATAAAATCGTTACTATTTGGGAATGTTGCAATACCTGTTGGTCGGAGAATATCAGTAACACCAGAACCTGAACGTGTAGCTAAATCACCAAGAGGTGTCACATATCGATCTCGGACACGGAGATTGAAATCTATAATAGTACCGGAAGTATCTTTTATGGTATCAACTATGGTTTGAGTCCAAAACCAGAGCACACGGCTATCCGGATCAACAAAGCTGGTATTATCAGGTCCATCTCTTACGACTAAATATTGGTTATTGATAAGCGGTCCAATGCCTTTGAATCTGCGGTTAGGTTTCCTATCTTCTCTATAAATTGTATCTAACCTCACTCTTGATATATCATGATTTGGATAGTCGTTACTAATGTTATACATTTTGAGTCTGAAAATTGCCCCGATAGTATCAGCAGTTTCTTCTCTATAGATTAAACCTGACACTAAAAGATCAAGCCGTAGGTCTTGAGCAATTGCCATTGGATGTAAAATCTCTCGAGTACCCATTATGATACCAGCCTCATTAATCTGAACAATTCTATTATTATCAGTATCAGCGATATAGAGCATCTGATCACCACCGGCATAGATTGCAGTTGGATTATTGAATCCTGAAAATGGTGGATTGATTTCAATATAAGAAGTATCGCCGACGGTTTGAATTGTAGAGATAGGCAGGTCAGAAATATTATATGGTTTCTGGCAGCCAAAATAGTTGATTATAAAAGCTGTTAAGAGTAATATTTTTAAAGTTTTCATATTTTTAAAATGTAAATAATAATGATATTCTATGAACTCCGCCCAAGCGGTTAAAATTTGTAAAAGCATAATCCAGATTTATATTAGTAACACTCAATGGCACCTTAACACCTGCTCCAATTGAAATATCTTCTTCACTTGTTCCATCCTTTCCAAATAATTTTTCACCCACGGTTCTCTTTATTCCCAATCTAACGAAAAACGATTCTTTAAAAGCATATTCACCACCTATACGAATATTTTCAGCGTTATCATTTGGATGATTGAGTTGTAAGGATGTTGTAACTCGATGTAGCTCAGTTTGATAAGGTTCGAATGCTAAACCAATCTTAAACAAAGTTGGTGGTGTAAAGGATTGGAAGTTGTTAATTTTAGTGCCGTCGTATAATTCAACTGTTCCGGTTGGAGAAACATTATTGCCAAAATTAGTGACCACAACACCAAATCTGAATGAGCCCAAACCAGTCCAGTAGTAAGTTCCAAGGTCAACCAGAATGCTACGCATTTTTACAATATCCAGAGTTTCTTCAATATATTTCACAGTTGCACCAAAACTGAATTGAGCAGTCATCTTTCGTGAATAAGTCAAACCTATAGCAAGGTCACCATATTTAAATGTCTGCCCTGTTCCAAAAGGATTGGTTTCATTAGTAACTGGCATATTCGGTGTACTTAAAGATATTATACTAATTCCGACGATATCAGAGCTGGAAAATTTATAAGCAGCACCCAGAAATTCATGATCTAAATCAGCTACATATTTGGTATGGGATAAAATAACCTGGCTTTGTTCCATATTAATTAAAGCTGCGGGATTCCAGAATAAAGCAGATGCGTCATTTGCAACTGCTATATATGAATCACCAAATCCAGTAGCTCTTGCTCCAACACCAATTTTTAAAAACTGATAAGCTGAAATCCCAACTCTCTGTCCACCAAGATTAGGGATTAATTGAGCTACAACATTTGAATTAAAGATAAAGAACATCAGCAAACCGACTAACAAGCACGAATATTTCAATTTATTTTTCATTTATCTACTCACTTTGATTTTAAAATCTAAAAGATAAACCAAACTTATATGTTCTTGGATTTAGATATCTGGCAGGGTTATATGGGAATGGATCAATTGGTGCGGTTATATCAGGATACAATGGATCATTCCAATCCACAGGTGTAGGATCTCCATATTCGTACGCTCTACCTGTCACAGGGTTCAAAATTTGTGAATTTTTTCTGTTTAGGAGATTTTGAACCTCAAACGAAAATACTAACTTCCCAATTTTAATATCAAAATATTTTTCAAAATTCAGATCTATATAAAACCAATCTCGCCCAATTTTACTATAAGGATTATCACGGTCCGAACGATACTCTGGTCTGCCAGTAGTTGGATTGTAGCGATAGAAAATTTGTGGAGTGTATCGTTTTCCAGATTGATAAAATATTCTCATATACACATTATAATCGTCCAATATTCCTGGAGCGAAATCGAACAAGGGTTTATTTTTTGGAATATATAAATTAATACTTGTTGAAAACTGTAATGGTCTATCCCAGATCACATAATTTTCTTTTAGATTTTCTTCGAGACCCTGTTGTATATTAAAAACATTCTCGTTGGCAGAAGAACTTTTTCCAGTAGCAATGCTATATGATCCAGAGATATTAACTCTTAAAAGTTTTGTTATTCTGGTTTTATACTCAACTTCAATTCCTCTTACTCGTGCATAATCCTGATTTATATAAATTGTATAAAGACCTCTTGTTGTACCAGAAATAATAGCTCTAAATTGTTTTGCGGTAATATAATCAAAAATGTCTTTATAGAAAGCGGTAATTGTTAATACATCATTTTCAGTAATTTGATTTCTTAAACCCAGTTCGTAAGCGACTGTTGTTTCAGGATTCAAGTTTGGATTACCAATTGTTTGGAATGAAGAACGAGATCTTGTTCCTCCCAATTTTGAATAAATAAATTGAGGTCGTGGCAGCTTAGAAAAATGACCATAAGAAAAGAATAATGTTTGATTATCTGTAACAGGATGAGAAATACCTAGTCGTGGACTAATGCGAGCTTTCCAATATCTACCAAACCACTTATAAGAATCTTCTTTATATTTTTCCAATAGACCCTTGGGTACAAGTGTTGCGGTACCGGATTCGACAGCGTCATCGACATACTTACCTGGTAGCCAATAATCCAGGCGCAAGCCGTAATTTAAAATCATACCACTCACAGTTAAGCTATTTTGTGCGTAAACAGCACCAAAAGCAGGATAGACTTTAAAAATATCGTTATCAAAACCAAGTGGCTTAACCCAGGGTTGGAAGATATCAATCAGTTGCATTTCCTGAAATCTCATTTCCACACCGGATTTAAATTTGTTCTTTTCAGTTATATTACTTGTTAAATCAAATTTAAATGTGAACTCGTTGAGCTGATGATCACGCCAGGTGGAAGGACTTCCATAATCATAGAAACCATCACCTGGAATTACATAAATTGTATCGTATGAGTTGGGATTTGGGAAGAAATACTCCACCGGAAATGTAACAATGTCTTTTGGCTGAAAATACTTATCCCAGCTCTTACCATTTGCATCTCCCCTAACATGAGCAGTGTAATAGCTTAGTTTTAATTCATAAAATGTTTTTGTGTTTAAAGTATGAGTCCAGCTTAAACTATTTTGTTGATTTACCTGAGTAAATGTATTTGCGCTATCAGGTATGTTCTGAAATAAAAATTGATATCCAGGATTAGGTTCAACACGATCCAGAGTTGCTTGTATTGTTTGAGAATTTTGATCAATTTGAACTGATTGACTATAAGCGTAAGAGAGTTTTGTTGTTGAAGTTGGACGATATGTCAACTTTCCCAGAACCGAATAGCTGTTGCTTCTTTTGGGTGCAAATTGCCTACCATTAAAAATAGAAGAATACAATCCCCTTGGTGCAAATAATTTGTATCCGTTTGGTCTACCACCAACAACATTCTCAACCCATCTTGTATAACCATCTGTAAGGTTTGCATAAAAGTTTATAAAAAAACTAACTTTTTTTAGCTCATCTAACGGAATTTTTCCAAAGGATAAAGTTGAAAGTAAATACTCACCACCAAAAAAACCAGGACCACTTAAATTAAACTCATATATATCAGTATTAAAATTTGTGATCGAGTTTTTATTAAACCAGAAATGATCTCTTTTATATCCAATAGAGCCAGAGTAAGATTTTGTTCCCTCTTTCGTTGTAATATTAACTACACCCGAAGTTGCTTGACCATATTCAGCATTATATCCTCCTGTTATTACTTCCATTTCAGCAATAGCTTGGGGAGCAATTTGTAATCCAAATCCCTGACCAGCTAAAGGATCCTGGACTGAAATACCATCAATTAAATAAGCATTTTCATAACTCCTACCACCACGGATATAAATCTCGTTGTCTGAACTTACAACTCCCGCTTGAAGAGAAACAACATCCCTTACATCTTTCACTACAGCAAGTTGTATATCCTCGCTTGTTATAGATCTACGACTTGCTGTTTCCTCAATGTTAAAAAGTGGCCTCTCACCGATCACAACAACTTCCTGTCCAACCGAAAGAACAGTTTCTTCCAATTTTACATTTAGAGTTGTTGTCTCACCCGGATTAACTTTAACACCAGTATATTGAACTGTTTTATAACCAATCAAAGTGACTTCTACGGTATAAGACCCAGGTGTTACATTTGGGATAGTAAATCTACCTTCAAAATCTGTAGCAGCACCATAATAAGTACCCTTGACAACAACATTTACACTTGGGAGAGGTTCATTAGTATTTTTATCTACCACAGTCCCATTAATTGTACCACGCTGTGCATAGACAAACTGTGTTAGAAAAAGAATCAAAAGATAAAAAAACTTTTTCATGTTATACTCCGAAATTCATTTTTAACCACCGAATTCATCAATAAATACACGTTTTAAGAAAGCAGGTACACCTTTTCCATCTTCACCTGGACGATCAGGCCAAACTTTAGTTGTACCGTTCATCAGATTAAGTGGCATACTTAAAAAAACAAAAGTTTTAGCACCATCAATAACTCCTATATTAACAGGACCTGTCCAGTAAGCATTAGGAGGTACACGACCTGGAACAGGTGGAATCTTTAATATATATTTTGCATCTGAACGTTTGTAAATATCTCTTACAAACAAAGATAATGCACCACCTGGTGTTGGAGCAGGATTAAATCTCATTGTAGGAAAAGGATTCGGAAGCAGCACACTCGGATATGTGGAATCTGGATAAACAGGCCAGTCGTTTGGAATGCGTGTATCTATTAATGTTGTTCCAACCAGATCTACAGGTGCAAAATCTACAAGTGAACCACGAGGATCACCCAGGAAATATCCAAAGCGGGTAGTATAAACAACTTTTCCACCAGCTCCATTATATAAGTATAGAGGAAATTGCGCCACAGCATACATATGTGTCCAGGTATCAGGTATATAATCTGTAAACCAGAAAACATACTCAAAAAGAAGTAAGGTGCGGGTCATAGCTGGATTTAATATTGGTGGAACAAGATCACCAACCTTTGTAGCAGTTGCACCACGACGAATATCCAACCAATCAAAATTACCAAAATTACGAGGATAAGTTACCCCGGGGAAAGTATCAATCGCACTAAACCATTTTCTATAATCTGTAATCACTGTTACTAAATCGCCCTGACCGTAATTTGAAACAACAAGCAATTTACTTGTAGGTTTCTTTACATACCATAATTTATTCCCACTTGGCAGTGAAACAACAGGACTTAAATCACCAGCCATATCTTTTGCTTGGAGATAAATACGATTTGTATCATCCAATCTTAGACCTGGAACTTCACCTATCTTATACATAGTAGGGAAAATACCTGTGTAAACATCAGCATAAACTTCACCCGTTGCACCATCAGTACGAGATCTTGGCGCTTCGAGTGTAACCATTGTATAATAAGCTGGAAATTCAAACCATTGAGTCGAATCATTAGGATTATTAAGATTAATCCTGTAACTTTTCAAGGTTTGGTCTCCATCCAGATCGGTTCCAATCCAACTGAATGTTGCAACAGTAAAAGTTGTATCTGGTTGTTGGATTGTTTTTAAAGGATCAAGCGGATCTTTGGCAAATTCAACAGCAGGTGGTGTATTTTTAATAGGAAAAATTTGTTTTGCCCCGACAGGATCAATTGCTCCATTAAGAGTCTTTAGTTCAACATCACCACTATCTAAGACTGCATTATTATTCTTATCCCAAAAAGGTGTTGGTTTTAATTTTACAATTGCACCAACATCGATATGTTCTTTAAAAGTATTATCCACTGCACGCACAACAACAGTAAATCTTTCTCGAGCTGTGAATAGTGGGAATGCCATAGCAGTATCATTTTTAACAACCCAACTGTAAGAAAGTGTATCTGGTATTGTATTTTGTGCAACACTATCCGTATTAAAATATCCAAACAAATATCCAATAATTAAACCATCGGGATCTTCACCCCACCAACGAATTATTTGGCGGCTAATTGTAGGACTTAATTCTTGTGTTGTGTCGGTTTGAACCCACAAAAATGTTTTAGGTGGCTGATTTGGTCTTGGTTTAGTAATAGTATCATCTTTACGACAACTGTTTATAAGAAACACACCAAAAATAAAGACGCAAAAATATTTGATGAATTTAAACATTCATATCTCCAATAAAATTATTTGACGAGGAGCATTTTCTTAACTTGATTAAAATTAGATGTTTGCAATTTATAAAAATATATGCCCGTAGAAAATCTTGTGCCATCAAATACAACTCTGTATCTTCCTGCTTTATGTAACTCATTCTTAAGAGTTGCTACCTCCTGTCCTAATAAATTATAAACCTTCAACGAAACAAAATCTTCTTTTGGTATTGCATATTCAATAATAGTTTTTGGATTAAAAGGATTAGGATAATTGTTTGCAAGTTCATATTTGATCGGTATAGATGCATCAATTCGATCATCAACTGATGTTGGTAAATATGTACCAAAATCCTCATTTGTGCGAGGACAAATTTTATAGCGGTTAAAACTATAAAATACTATTCCACGTAACTTTGAAAATTTATCACCAACTTTTATTATGGTCATATTGAACAATGTATCATTTAGAACATTTGAATAAAAGTTTTTACCGTCACGCCTGACAATAATGTTTCCAGTTCCATCGCTAACTGCAAATTCTGTTGGATCGGCATATGTTGGCCAAACATCTGTTACAGTTACAGTATCAAATTCTACCAGCATTCCCTCATAAGGTTCGGCAAACAAATCACCATTTCCTGCATTTGGTCCAAAAATACCTGTTGTCAGTTTAACCGGTTCGGGTAATTGATTTCCACTCGAAATAATTTCAACTGAAGATACATTACCAATTCTTGTTACATCAAAATTTTCTTGAATAGTACCTGTAATTGCTACACTATCTCCTTTTTTAAGATCGTACAGGTCCTGAATTACTCCATACACCCAGATACCGCTTGCAGGTTCGTTACCTGATTGCATATACCAGACACTTGTTCCACCAGATGTTCTAGGAGATAAACCAATATCACTTGAATCAGCAGTTATGATTCCTCTTAACGTAGTAACCGCTCCAACATATGGACTTCTACCATTTGAGAATGGTGTATATTGGACATCATGGATTTTCAAATTACCATCTGTAACAGTATAAAAATAAAAGCCTTTTGATGTATCTGCGCCAAGTCCACCACCAGCACCGCTTGCAGAAATAGTACTGTTATTGTTTACATCAATAGCTTTCAGAAAGTACTTTACAAAAGTACCTAACGGTTGAGCAGGTATTATTCCATAATACAAAGAGTCAATCACAATGGCTTGCATTGTATCGACAATAAAAGGACCATTATTTATGCTATATAATATGAGTCGATCTCTCACATTCAAACCACCGGCACTTTTTCTGATGACTGCTTCTATTCTCGCTGCTGTATCTGGCGTTACAATCACTGGATACCTTCTAACCGAGGATATCTGTGGACGGGAAATACCAATTACAACATCTGTTGTATCTATAGGTGCAATTCTATATCCTCTTGGGTTTTCTGAACCGGAAACTGTAGTTATCCAACCACGAATTGTATCAATGCGAGTGTTTATTGGAAGAATTGCTGTATAAGGTGAATTCGGATCTCTAAATGCTCTAAGTGTCCACCACTTTGATGCATCATAAGTTGAAATCATATTTCCATAATCATCCATCAAGTTAACAGTTCCGTTTGTTGTGTTCAACCAGGAATTTACAGTAAGGTTTGTCAATTCAACATATCCACTCTCAAATGGTTCACCTGTGGAAAATTTTATTTTGCCACCTGGAAATATACCCTCATAAAAATCCGATGTCTCCATTTTAATTGGTGGTGGAACTTCAGCTGTTCCAAGAAGTGTAAAATTTGGGTCCCTTAATGGTATTATTTGTGTCATACTATTCATTGTGGGATAACCCGATTCACTTGGACCCGGAAAATCCCATACTCTACCAACAATTTCTACCAAATCGCCTTTTTCTACATTAAGTATACTTTGATAATAGATTGTATCACCTGGATTACTTGTACTTGATATTGGTGGTCTTATAAATATGTATCCGAAGGCTCCAGTATAGCCTGTATCAGCTATTACCATATTATAACCAAAGGTAGTGTATGTGAGAACTTTTGGGGGAATTACACAAACACCAATAATTCTAACTGTATCACCTAAAAAATTGCAAGATTGTAGTGTCCAACGAGATGGAATGCTATTTTGTAAATTATCAGCTAAAAGTAAAGAGTCTATTGGTTTATATTGTATTTCCCTGATAGTTCTAAGTGGATATGATGATTGGGTTAAACATAACTGAAATAAGATTAATAATGCGAAACCTATTTTCAAAATACTTTTCATTTTTCACATTCCTTTTATTTAATAACTAAAAATTTTCCAATTTTAATATTACCGGTATCCAGATCTTTAACACTAAAGAGATATAATCCAGTTGCGATGGTTTGATCGTATCGCGTAATCAAGTCCCATGCATGTTCGCCACCAGAGAATTGAATTTTTTCACGAATGGTCTCGAATTTTCTAAACCATTCAATATCGGAGCCATCATATGTAGCAGCATCGTGTTGAATAGTTGCAACAATATCTCCGGCAAGAGTGTAAATTCTTATTTCACAACGGGCTGGTAAATTATAAAATATAAGTTTTCTGTTTCTTTCTCCTCCAGTGCCTTCCCAATAAGCTCTAATATAATATGGATTTGGATAAACACCTATCTCAGTTGTAGCATCAGAAGTTGGGACGGTACCTGCCACAACTCTTTTCAGAACTTTTGCACTTTCGAGACTTGGCAACTTGTTTACAGAATCACCTCTATCATATGCAGTTATACCATACAGATATTGCCATCCATTTAAATGAGTTAATCCCATATCTGGCGGTGGGAATCGATACCAGTAAGCAACGGTATCACCAGGAAAATATTTTGCTTCGGGAAGTAAAATTTTTGAAAATCCAACATCATAACCAATATTATTACCGGGAATGTCATATTCAGCAATTAACGACATATTTAAGAGAAATTCTTCTGGAGAAGTGATGTCAAGTCCTGGATTACTGCGGTAAATTCTGTAACCTTCAAAATCTTTTTCTTGAGAAATTGGATCAACTGAACTTTCAGCTGATTTATCCCAATAAAGTGTTATATTTCTATCCCCCACTTCAACTCGAACTTTTGGGCGTCTTGGTGGTTGTGGCAAACTGTATCTGTCTAAAATTCCGTTACCATTAAAATCTTCACCATCATCAAGAATATTATTTCCATTTTGATCTTCACCATCATAAGTTTTTTGCGCCCAGTCAAGATTTGTAAAAAGTATTGATCTTTGTTCTGGTGTATCAAACCTTGCATGATCCTGTCCAAACTTCTTTGCTGTTACAATTGCAAATACTACAGTCATACTCGAATCCGGATATAGTGTCTGGAATGGACCGGTTGATAATAATAAAGTAACATTTTTAGGAGCGAGGCGAAGTGGATCTATTTTATTCTGTGGCATTGTAGCTGTCATTCTTGCATATCTATTAGCCCATCGGTTGGGATCTTCATCTTCAAATGTGGGGGAATAATATTCCACTTCACCTGATGAAGTTCTATATGTCCAAGCATTAAAATATGTTTTTGTTGCAAGATTCGCCAGTGAATCAACTTCCAATGGGAACGGGTTCGATCCTAACAACTTCATTGCGACATAACTATTTGCTGGTGGACCTTGATTGTTACCATCAAAATCAAATGCATAAGCCATACGGCGTGCAGAATCATATCCAGCAGCTACATTGAAATATCCAGTTGTTCCCGGTCTAACAAAATTTGTATTTCGTACAACAAAGTTATTCCAGAGACCAACATAAACAGAATCAAGTGTATCCTTTACAGTAACACCAGTATTAGGATCACGATAACCAGTATTAGTAAATGTATAGCTTAAAATAACAAAAAAGTCCGCTGTAGGTAAACTCCATGCGTAACTTTCCTGGTGTACAGTTAACCCAAGTGGGATATGATATGGAATTGAATCACCTGTTACAGGGTCACGAGTATATTTGTCAGTATATTCGCAAACAAAGTCAAGTTCGCTAATTGCACCTTCTGTTTGCAGTCCAGAAAATGGGTCGATAGATCTTTTTAAAATTTCTGCACCAGGTTCTGAGGAGAATTCATAATGTAACCCTGTGGTTCCACTTCCGCATCTATCCGTTGCACCTGTAGAAACACCAGCTCTTCCACGTTTTCTTGAAATTGCACCAAACCAAACCCCACCTTGATAAAGATGCTCTATTCTGGAACCTTTTGGATATTCAGCAGCGAATTGTTGCGGCCAGTAAGCATTCCTAGTGCCTATCGTTCCGTAATTGGTTACTGTTAATTGTAAATTTCCAACATTTACTACCTGTCGTTGATCTTTATCGGATGGTTTTGAGAACGGTTGTGGTTGATCTGAATTCTGCGCATATACGCCTATTGCAAAACAAAATAAAAATAGTATTTTACGCATTTAAATTTTCCGATTATATTAAAATTTTAGTAAACCAATATATGAATTTTTAAACAAGAATACAAAACTCAAGCTTCCCTATCAATATAAATTATTACAAGCTGCCCTTCGCGTAATAGATCACCTTTAATATTATTCCATTTTTTTATTTCCGAAACCTTTACCTTGTATAAAGTTGCAATTGAATATAAAGTTTCTCCCATTTTCACTTTGTGTTGAATAATCTTCTTGCTATTTGTTTGAATTTTTGTGCTTTGTTTACTTGTTTCAGTATTAATTTCATCTTCTGCTATCAGATATATCTCAAGTTCCTGTCCAACAAAAATTGTATTATATTTTAAACCGTTCCAGTATTTAATATCCTGTACTGTTACCCCATATTTTTTCGCAATCTGTGCTAAAGTTTCATTGGGTTGCACTTTATGTATTTGCCACAACGAATTGTTTAATAATTTTTTAGATTTTTCACTGGTCTTTACATCTTTATTTACTTGTTGAACCAGATTGTACTCACTTGCGATTCCAGGTGATACATATAAGTCAATTATAGCACCTGCTTTTATTTTTTTACCATAAGGTATATTATTCCAGTTTCTTATATCACTAATTCTTACTCCAAACTTTTCAGCAATATCGCTAAGTGTATCGCCTCGTTTAATCTTATAAGAGATTTTAACACGATCTTTTATGTTAATTTTACTCTTGCTTTTCTTATCAACTTTTTCCACAACATCATAATCATTCGCAAGACTGAGACTTGGTTTAACAGGACCTGGGATTATAATAGATTTACCTACACGAAGCTTTGTCTTTGTCGTAATATTATTCACCTCCGCGATTAAAGATTTTGGTAAACCGTACTTTTTTGCAATTGAGCTTATCGTTTCACCTTTCTTTACAATATGAACAGCCCAATCTCGTTTTTTCTCATCAGGAACCTGTGCATAATTAACTTTAAATGTTTCCACTTTACCTGGTGGTATTTTAAGTTGGTAAGCTTTAACACCAGGAGGTGTACAGGATTGAATTAAATCTGGATTTAATTCTCTCAAAACTTCTACATCAGTTTCAGCGCATTCAGCAAGAATTTTAAGATCAACACACTCATTGATTTCAACCTTCTCATATTCAAGTGGAGGTTCTGGTTCAATATCAAAACCAAATTTTTGAGGATTCATGGCGATAACTGCTGCTGCAATATATTGAGGAACATAATTCCTGGTTTCTTTAGGTAGATGATTTCTTAAGAACCAGAATACATTTGTCCCTGAGCGCCTAATTGCGGTTTTTACTCTACCTGCACCAGAATTATAAGCTGCAATTGCCAGATGCCAATCTTCAAATTCATTATAAAGGTCTCTCAAATGTTGTGCAGCTGCACGAGTTGCTTTTTCAACATCTCTACGTTCATCGTACCACCAATTCCCATCCAAACCATATAATTTCCCAGTACCTTTAATAAACTGCCAAATACCCACCGCTTTTGCCCAGGAACGTGCAAAAGGATTCAATCCACTTTCAATCATAGATAAATAAACTAACTCTTCAGGAATACCTTCTTCTTTGAAAATTTTTTTCATTAACGGAAAATATTTACCAGAACGTTTGATCCACCTCTCCATATGATGCCTACCTTTGGTCAAAAAGTAATCAATATTCAGTTGAACAAGTCCATTAATCACAAGTGGAACACTCAAACCAGGTATTACTTCTCTTGGTATGTATTGCTCTGGAGATTCTGCGGATTCTAATAATTGATTCAACTTTTCACGAAGAGCAAATACAGATGATTCCTCTCCTAACGAATCAATATTCGCTATATAAATTTCATAATCCTCAATTATACTACGACTTAGATCATTAAAATCTTGATTTTTTTCTATATTCGGGTAAAAACTTATTTCATTTAATATTCCAATCGCAAATTCAAACTCCTCAGCACACTTATCTTTATCTCCCATATTTTCTGCTTCTAATGCATTTAAGTAATGTCTTCTGGCTCTCTCAAGGAGCTCTGATAATAAGGAACCGTTATCATTTTCTTCAATAAGTGTATCTAATTCCGTCTCAGAATATTCACTTGCATCTGTTTTTGACAGAACCACAGAGTCTTTAGGATTGACATTTATCGGTTGTTCCGATTTATCTTTAACGGTTTCGCTTCCGGTGCAAGCTAAAAGTATAAAAGCCAGCAATAATATGTAAAGTAAGTTAATTAATTTCATCTTAGAAAAATTAATTTATTGTAAGATATGATATTATATGGAAAAAATCAAGAGTTGGTTTAAAAAAAATTCAAAATTACTTGTTTATTATGTATATTCATAGAGGAATATTGCCATGCTTCTTTTTAGGATTTGAATCCACTTTGTTTTCCAATATTTTTAGGGATTTATATAGATATTCTCTGGTTTTACAAGGTTCTATTACATCATCCAAATACCCCCTTGCTGCGGCGATATAAGGGTTGGCAAACTTTTCTCTGAACTCTTTTTCTTTATTTTGAATAGCAATTTCTTTATTTTCAGCTTTTTCTATTTCTTTTTTGAAAATGATTTCAACAGCACCCTTTGGTCCCATAACTGCAATTTCGGCTGATGGCCAGGCAAAATTATAATCGCCTCTTATGTGTTTTGAATTCATAACATCGTATGCACCACCATAAGCCTTACGTGTGATTACAGTAATCTTGGGAACCGTTGCCTCACAAAATGCATAAAGTAACTTTGCTCCGTTTTTAATTATCCCGCGCCATTCTTGGTCAGTGCCCGGCAAAAATCCCGGTACATCCTCGAATACAATCAGAGGTATATTGAAAGCATCGCAGAAACGAACAAATCTGGCTCCTTTAATCGACGAATCGATATCTAAAACTCCTGCTAATACTGATGGTTGATTTGCAATAATACCAACTGAATATCCTCCAATGCGAGCAAAACCAACTATAAGATTTTGCGCATACAACTCATGGACTTCAAAAAACTCGTTCTCATCTACAACAAGTCGTATAATTTCTTTCATATCATATGGTTTATTTGGATTATCTGGAATAATCTCATCTAATTCTTTAATTTCGCGGAAAGGATCATCTTTTGGTTCTACAAAAGGAGGTTCATCCATATTATTGGAAGGTATATAACTAAACAATTTTCTAATTTTCATCAAGCAGTCGATTTCATTTTCGCAAGCGAAGTGTGCCACACCACTTTTTGTTGCATGTGTAAGTGCTCCACCGAGTTCTTCATAACTTATATCTTCATGTGTTACAGTTTTAACTACATTAGGACCTGTGACAAACATGTAACTAGTATCTTTAACCATAAGGATGAAGTCTGTGATAGCTGGTGAGTAGACAGCACCACCAGCACAGGGTCCCATTATCGCTGAGATTTGCGGAATTACTCCAGAGGCAAGAGTATTTCGTAGAAATATTTCAGCATAACCTCCTAAACTTACAACCCCTTCCTGAATACGCGCACCACCTGAATCGTTTAAGCCAATTACTGGTGCTCCTACTTTCATTGCTGTGTCCATTATTTTACAAATTTTTTCTGCATGCGCTTCTGAAAGAGAACCTCCGAATACGGTAAAATCCTGACTGAATATAAAGACCAACCTACCATCAATTGTCCCGCTTCCCGTTACTACGCCATCTCCCAGATATTTTTGCTTCTCTAATCCAAAGTCATGGGAGCGATGTTCAACTAACATATCAGTTTCAATAAAACTATTTTTATCAAGCAATAACTCTATCCTCTCACGTGCCGTTAACTTACCCTTTTTATGTTGTTCTTCAATTCGGTTAGCTCCACCACCTAACTTAGCCTTTTCCTTTAACTCTTTCAACTGTTGAATTTTACTTTTAGACATAAATATTCCTTTATTTTTATTCAATGACTTTCTCTATTATCCCACCACCAATAACATCCTCATTTTTATAAAGTACTACTGATTGTCCGGGTGTAATAGCTCTCTTGGGTTCATCAAATATAACCTGTAATTTCCCCGAATCAGTCTCTATTGCAAATGCTTTCGAACCTTCATCCTTGTATCTTACCTTTGCAACTACTTCAAGCCCATTCTTTAGATTATCTACAGATATCAAATTTACATCCTTAGCTATTAAGCCTTTATGTAAGAGATTCGACTCTCGACCAAGATAAATTGTATTTTCTTTTGCATCTATTTTTGTAACATAAACAGGTTCTCCTAAAGCAATACCAAGTCCTTTACGCTGTCCAATAGTGTAAAACGGATAACCCTGATGTTTACCTACAACTTTTCCGTCTAAGATAAACTTTCCACCATCTAATTTATTTTCAATTCCTGGATTTTGTTCCTTTAAAAATCTTCCATAATCATCATCAGGAATGAAACAAATTTCAAAACTTTCACTTTTTCTGGCATTATCTAAACCAAACTTGAATGCCAATTCACGAACTTGAGATTTAGTGTAATCAGCAATCGGAAAAATTGTTTTGCTAAGCGATTCCTGTGTCAGACCCCATAATGCATATGATTGATCTTTCTGTAAATCTTTACCTCGTGATAGTATGTATCGCCCTGTATTGTTATCAAAACGTAATTTTGCAAAATGTCCGGTTGCAATATAATCTGCACCGAGTGAAAGCGACTTTTTTATTAGTGCTTCCCATTTAATTTTACGATTACAAATTACACACGGATTAGGAGTATTGCCTGCTAAGTATTCCTTTATAAAATTATCTATAACCATGTGTCTGAAATCCTCGCTGAAATCCAAAACATAGTGTGGAAATCCAAATTTTGAAGCTACAAGCTTTGCATCATTTATACCATCAAGCGAACAACAACTGGATTCTTTTGTAACATTACCACCAACATCTTCAAAATTATAAGTTTTAATGGTAATTCCGATCACATCGTACCCTTGTTCAACTAGCAAAGCGGCAGCAACGGATGAATCAACACCACCGCTCATTGCAACAACGACCTTTTTATTTTTTAAATGATCAAACATATTGATTTTATTTAAAATAATATAGAAAATATGATACTTTTTTCAAATTCTTAAGCTCCCTTTGAAAATTCCAGTATGTATTAAAATATATCAGCTCCCTATTTGATAAGCGACATCTTCTTTACTATTGTATAGTAGTCTTCACCATTAACCATTAATTTATAAAAATATATTCCCGATGGAAAATTACCACCATCAAATATTACTGATTTGCTTCCGCTATCCTGAAATCCATCAACAAGTTTCAGAACTTCTTTACCTAGAACATCATAAATTATCAATTGGACATAAGCATTTCTTGCTAAATAATAATCAATTTTAGTTATTGGATTAAAAGGATTTGGAAAATTTTGGTACAAATTATAATTTTGTACGAATTCATCACGAGCTCCAGGTGGAGGTGGCGGATTGGCTGATGTTGGATCAATATTAATAACAGAATGATTGTTTGATTTTGTAGATAAAATTAATTTCCCTTTATTATTAGCTTTTACCCAGTAAGCTGAACCACACTTTAATGTTTCAGCAATAAAGTAGTTACCATTGTAACCATAAAAATTACTTAAAACTAAATCAGAAGGTTCCGTACTTAAATTACTCAAGTTGATATCATTTGAGATTGAACCAACAATATTCCATCCTGAATTAAGTTGAATTGTGTCGATATATAATGGTTTACCTTTAACTACTTCAGTATGGGCTTGCCCAAATTTTGCCCAGTATCCAATTCCATTTTTAATTAAGTATTGTTTCTGATATCCAGTTTCACTATATGAATAGAAATAATCAAAAAGAGAATTTGAAAACAAATTTAAAACTGTACTGTCAAATGTAGCAACAGGGACCGAAATTAAATTCCAATCCGACTTTAGATCCAAAGTAATTGAAAAAATTGTAGAATTTCCATTCACATTGAAAAGAACTGGAGTTGTTCCTAAATTATGTTCAATTAAAAATTGTAAATCAAAAGTACCTTCAACTTCTGGGTGAAAGATTATATAAAATTTACCTGAAGAATCTGCTGGCAAATCAAAATTTATTGGCATCACACTAAAATTTAAAGTATCGGGATTAATTATATTAATATTCAAAGTAGTTCCGCTCGTATTATAAATAAATATACTATCGATTTGATTTTCACCAACGAATATATCTGAAAAATTTATCATATTCTGATCAATAGAGAAAGATTTTTGATAAGAAATCCCATCGACTCTCAAATATATTGGGGGTATGCTTAAATTGTGAGCAAATATTATGTCTTCTGTAAATGTACCAGTAACTGCTGGAACAAAAGAAATATAAAATTTATATGACTGTCCCTTTGGTATCGTTGCTTGAAAAGGCAAAACTTGAAAATTTTGAGTATCAGGGTTTACAACATTAATGATTAGTGTTTCAGCTGTAGTGTTTGTAATAGTCACACTATCAATAATAATATTTCCAGTGTAGATTTCACCAAAATTGATTTGGGCAGGCTCAGGAAATATTTGCAGTTTGCCCGAATTGAGATATGCAGTATACCATAAACTTGCGAGTGTTATAGTTGCTTTCTGGAATGCTGAAATTGTAAAATCCTTGGTTTTATCCCATAAAGCATTATAATAAGAACTTGGAGCAGTACCAACTCCATTCCATCCAGAAACTAATTTCGCATAATTATCCGCTTGCAAAATAGAATCTACTAATGAGTTTGAGTATAAAATATAATCAAAAACATAATCGATAGGGGAACTAATATAAGAAATATCAGAAATCTGTGTAATAATTTGTGATTGATATGTGTTCAACATCGTGCTTTCATAACGAGAATGGATACCATCGTTTCCAGTAAGCTGGCCGTTGTAATTTGCTGTACAATGTAATGGTTGGAAACCATCACCTATGTAATGACCAAGATCGCTTGCTGTTTGTTTCACCTTCTCATTATCATTTCTTGCCAATTGTGCAGTTAATGAATCAAGAAACCAGATTACTGCCCATGGATTTGTACCATTATTTTTAACACGATTTAAACCATAAAGAGATATAAGTGTGTTCAAATTTCTTGGAAGATTTTGAAAATCTGGATATTCGTCAATATCGAGATAATGTCTCCATTGTTCCGCATACAGACTTGTATCGCTATAATCACGACGATAATCAGCATCTGATGCGTGTGCCTCATAAAATAAGCTGTCAGCTTTAAAAATTGCCATACTTTCGGGTAAATTCCTTACTGCACGCCGGTTAATAATTTTATGCCCTGTGGAACCCCAGGCAAAAATTGCCTCGGGTGTTATAAACAGAATAATTAGAATCAAATATTTAATTAAATTTTTTTGCATATTTTGTTATTTTAAATTTTAGAAATATAAAATTTAAAATTATCAATTACAAAATCATAGAATGTAAAAAGCTATTTAATTAGAAATGTTTGAATAATCATAATTTTTTGATTATTATTTATTCAATTAATTGTAAAGCATCGTAAAAATATGAGAAAACTTACACATTCAGAAATAGCAAAATTTAGATTTACAAAGGAGCAATTAAGAAACGAACCTCGATTTCCAATATACACGCTTCTTGATAATATCAGGAGTTTATACAATGTAGGTTCTATTTTCAGGACTTCAGATGGTGCGCGGATTTCAAAGTTAATTCTAACTGGATTTACTCCTCACCCACCTAGAAAAGAGATCGACAAAACAGCACTTGGTTCAACCGAAACAGTACCCTGGGAATACTTCAAAAACCCAATCGATGCTTTAGCAGAACTCAAAAAACAGAATATTAAAATATGCGTACTTGAACACACAACAGAAAGTAAACCATACTTTACAATTACAAAAACAGATTTCCCTCTTTGTCTTGTTGTCGGAAATGAGCTAACTGGAGTTTCAAAAGAAATTTTAGATTTAGCAGATATTGCTATCGATATTCCTATGTTTGGATTAAAACAATCACTTAATGCAGCAGTAGCTTATGGTATTGCGGTTTTTGAACTGGTAAAAATCTTGAAAAACAGTTAGTAATCTATATCATAGGATAAGGTAAAATATTCGGTCTTTTCATGAGTATGTATTCTTAGCACACCAGAATGAACAAGTCGTACCAATATTCTCGATGCTCTCCTATCACTAATATTTACAAGTCTGCCAAATTCCTTAACCGTAATTTTTTCATGTTCTTCCAGATATTTAAACAAACGTTTTTCATTTTCACCAATTGAAATTTTCATAGGGGGAGCGTCAGGATTTTCACTCTTTAAAATTTTAACAACCTCTTTACTTGCCATCATTGTTTTGTCTTTAACTCGTATATAAACCCGTGTTACCTCTCCTTCATCAAGATTATTTTCACCAAGAAAATAATGTGGTTTATTTCTACTTTCTTCGATGTAACATACAACAACATCTTTTCCATTAAATGGTACAACTTCCACAATAGGATTAATCGGAGGATCTGCATAATCGTGGGCTGCAGTGTAGATTAATTCAATTTCCGATTTTTCACTCTCAACCCCCACGATTGTTCCATCATCATCTACACCAAAAAGAACATACCCTCCTTTTGTATTAGCAAGTGAAATTAAAGTGCGCGCAATTTTTTCGGGAGAAGAAATCCTTCTTTTAAATTCAAGTTCATATCCTTCTCCTTCCTGTATTAAATTTTTAACATCATGAAAATTCATTTTACCAACCTCTTGCTTCCATACGATTTAAAATTATATTTGTCCTATACTTTAACCACCTGGAATTTTCTAATGGGGAGTGTCTCAGTGGACTTGGAATAATAGCTGCTAATCTTGCGGACTCATATCTATCTAGTTCATTGGAAGATTTACCAAAATATCGTCGTGCAGCGCTTTCGACACCGAAAATTCCATTTCCAAATTCGATTACATTTAGATAAATTTCTAATATTCTGTTCTTTGTCAAATATCTTTCCATTCTTAATGTAATTATTAGCTCCTTGATTTTCCTCAGAGGATTTTTTGATGTATACAAGTATAAATTTTTTGCAAGTTGCTGAGTAATTGTACTTGCCCCCCGAGCCGCTCTCAATTCTTCAATGTTTTTCTCTATCGATTCCTGAACTTCATACCAGTCGATTCCCCCATGTTCATAGAATGTTCCATCTTCAGCCACTATAATTGCATGTATTAGGTGAGGGGAAATTCTTGAAAGTGGAACCCATTGCTGAATAATTTTTAAATTACCGCCTCTTTCTTTGATTCTTTGCAACATCAATGCTGTCTTTTCTGGATTCTTTTTTTTCAAGAGCTGAATACTATAACTTGGAATTGAAAAATATTCAAAAACAAAAATCAATAGTATAGTAAATAATAATATTTTCTTGATTTTTTTTAATTCAAAAATATTACTTTTCATTTTTCAATTTATAATTTGAATCTAAGAAACTTTGTAATAAAATTGTTGCTGCCATAGAATCAATCTTTGATTTATCCTGTCTCTGTTTTTTTTTTAGCCCCATTTGCATTATTGTCTGGCGGGCAATTTTGGTCGTGAACCTTTCATCCCATTCAACAACTTTTAAATCAGTTTTCTGCTTCAGATTTTGAATAAAATCATATACTTGTATCGACTTAGCGCCTCTTTCACCTTTTAAATTTAATGGTAATCCAACAACCACCATTTCGACATCATAAATCTTTGTTAATTTCAAAATTTTATCAATAGTATTATCATCATTACGAATGTAATCTAACGCTGTGGCTATAATACACATTGGATCGCTAATAGCTATCCCAATTCTTTTGTCGCCGTAATCAATCCCTAAAATTCTTTTCACCTCTTTTCACCTAATCGTGTGACTTCTTTGATACCTTCAATTTTTTTAATTTTTTCAATAATTCTGTTGAGATGATCAATATTCTTTACATTTATAATAATGGAACCATCAAATATTTGATCGTAAACTTCAATATTCACTGCTCTTATATTTGTATTTTGGTATGAGGAGATTACATGTGTCACATCATTTAACAATCCAGGTCTATCATCACCCGATATCAATATTCCTGCTGCGAATTCAATTCCATCTGTAGCTGGCCAGCTAACTTCTACCAATTTTTCACCAATCTTTTTTTTGATGTCTGATATGTTTAGACAATCTTTTCGATGTATTTTTATACCTTCACCAACTGTTACAACTCCAATTATTTTATCGCCGGGGATTGGATTACAACATTTTGCAAAGCTGTGCAAATAATTATCCTTTTCTCCAAAGAGCTTAATACCACCTGTTAAGCTTCTAGCTGTATCAATAAACTTTTCTATAATATTCTCTTTTTTAGACTCTTTATTATCAATAGGAGCTGGATGTTTTAAACGATCTTCTATCTTCTGAGCAAACTCATCTACATTAATTTCAGAATCAGTTATAGCAACGTAAAAATCTTGTAAATTTTTATAGATAGTTAATTCTTGAACAAACTTAATTAAATCATCTTCATTTATGTGTAATTTTCTTTTCTTAAGAACTTTTTCCCAGCCCTCTTTTCCATCCTGTAATTTTTTCCTTAATTCCTCACGCAAAAATTTTCTGATATGACTTTTTGCTTTGTTTGTAATAACAAATTGTTCCCAATCGCGACTTGGCTTTTGAGTCTTTGAGGTTATTATTTCTACTTGATCACCACTTTTAAGTTCGGTGTTAAGTGGAACAATTTTCCCATTAACTTTAGCTCCAATACAATGAAAACCAACATTTGAGTGAACTTCGAACGCAAAATCGACCGGTGTCGAACCCTTTGGAAGAATCTTCAAATCACCTTTTGGTGTAAAAACATAAATTTCATCCTGATAAAGATTAAGTTTAAAATTTTCTATGAATTGTTTCGGAGATGATTCTTCTGTAGCCTGTTCAAAAATATCTCTAATTAATGAAACCCAACTTTCAATTTCAGCACCAAGATTTGACACTCCTTCTTTATATTTCCAGTGTGCAGCTATTCCTCTTTCAGCTATTTCATGCATCTTACGGGTACGGATCTGTACTTCAACCATTTTCCCTTCAGGTCCTATTACTGTAGTATGAATCGATTGATACCCATTTTGTTTCGGGACAGCTATATAATTTTTAAATTTTTCTGGAATAGGTCTATAGAGATCAGATATAAGTCCATAGACATAATAACAATCTGCATTTGAATCCGAATCAATGATAACCCTTACAGCGAAAAGGTCATGGAGATCATCTATTGATTTTTCTCTTGTTTTCATCTTGTTGTAGATACTATATATATGCTTAGGTCTTCCAATTACTTCAAATGGTGCAGCAAAATGTTCTTCCTTTAATTTTTTTACAAGTGGACCAATAAATTTTTTTATATACATCTCTCTTGCTACTCTTTTTGCCTTGAGTGCCTTCGAGATTTCCTCATATTCGACTGGATGGAGATATTTAAAAGCCAGGTCTTCTAATTCCCACTTTAGTTTTGCGAGTCCAAATCTATTAGCAAAAGGGGCATAGATATCAAGTGTTTCCTGAGCAATTCTACCTCTTTTCTCCTCGGGCAAGAATTCGAGTGTTCTCATATTATGTAACCTATCAGCAAACTTAAGCAGCATCACCCTTACATCTTTAACCATCGATAAGAGCATTTTACGAAAACTTTCAGCTTTGGTAACTTCATGACTTTGAAAAATATCAGTAATTTTTGTAGCTCCATCTACTATATCAGCAATAGTATCACCAAATTCTTTTCTTATATCATCAATTTCATAATCTGTATCTTCTGCTACATCATGTAATAAAGCAGCTGCAACCGAAATATCATCCAGTGGAATTTCTTTTGCAACTATCATAGCAACCTCATAAGGGTGGTTAAAGTATGGTTCTCCCGATGCACGAAAATCCTTTTTATGAGCATTCAAGCTAAAGTCGTATGCTCTGCGAATCAAATCTTCATCTACAAATTTAAGATTTTTCTTACAATTTGATAGAAGATCTTCTAGTTTCTTTTTATATAATCCATTACGCATATCCATCTAAAATATAACTGCGCAAATGGATAAAAACAAATAAAATTTATAAAATTTTTGGTTAATTTTGATTTATAAAACAATTTTTTGTAGCATTCACAAATCTAATGTTAGAATTTAAAGAATTTCTTCAATCTCCAGTACCAAAAATTCTATCACCTGCATCGCCAAGACCTGGAAGTATGTATCCTTTCTTATTCAATGTTCTATCCAATGCGGTTGTATATATACGTACATCAGGATGAGCCATGTTCAAAGTCCTTACACCTTCTGGGGAAGCTACAATGCTTACGAACCGTATATTTTTTGCTCCTTTGTTTTTTAAAAATGTAATTGCCGCAGATGCACTTCCACCAGTAGCTAACATAGGATCCAAAACTAATATTAAAGAATCTTTTAATTTTTTTGGAAACTTAAAATAGTAATCAACAGGTTTTAAAGTCTCCTCATCACGATACAATCCAATATGCCCAACACGAGCATCAGGTAAATATTCCACAAATCCACCAACCATACCTAGACCTGCTCTTAAAATTGGGACAAGAATTACTTCTTCTGTTATTTTGTATCCAATTGTTTTTTCGAGTGGTGTATGAACATCAATTTTTTCAGTTTTCAAATCTTTTGTAACTTCGTAAGCCATTAATCCTGCCAGATGCCTGAGTATTGCCCGAAATTGAAAACTTGGTGTTTTTCGCTCTCTTAATAAAGTTAAATCTCTTTTGACTAATGGATGATCAATGATAATCAAATTCTTTAAATCTTTTTGCATATATCTCCTAGTTATTTTTATAATTTTCTTTTTATACTATTTGCCGCTACAAGTAAAGGATCCCATAATGGAGAAAACATTGGAAAATAGGAGAAATCTAATCTAGAAAATTCTTCAATTGTAAGTTTTGTCTGAATTGCTGTGGCAATTGTATTTGCTCGTAATACAACACCTTCTTCTCCAGCTAATTGTGCACCTAAAATTCTCTTAGTTAACTTATCGACAATCAACTTGATGAAGATTTTTTTGTTACCTGGCATGAAATGCACTTTTGAATCTGTAATAACAAAATCTTTTACATAATTGTATTGTAAAGAAGTAGCTTCTTTTTCTGTTAATCCAGTGCGTGCGATTTCAAGTGAGAACAACTTCATTGCAGCTGAGAAAATCGCTCCATCGAATTTGGCTTTTCCCCCAGCCGCATTTTCTCCAGCAACCCAACCTGTACGGACTGCATTGGTAGCTAATGGAACATAGGAAGGTCTTCCTGTAACAATATTTTTAACTTCACAACAATCACCAGCTGCGTATACTCGATCGATATTTGTTTCTTGCATATTATTAACTTTAACAGCATTATTTAATCCTAATCTTATCCTTGCAGATTTAAATATTTCTGTGTTAGGAACCACACCAATCGCAACGACTACCAGATCTGTTTCAAAACTCCCCTTATTAGTCACTACATATTCTACTTTACCAGATTTTGAATTAATAAATGCTTCTGTGCGAGCATTAGGTACAAACTCCACCTGATTTTTTCTCAACTCTTGCAAAATCATTTGTTGAATTTCAGCGTCAAAATCATCCAGAGGTAATTCTTTGTTGTGTATTAAAGTAATTTCCATATTATTTTTTCTGAATGCTTCAGCCATCTCAACACCAACAAATCCAGCACCTATGATAATAGCTTTTTTGGCTTTTTCATTATTAATGTAATTCAATAACATTGCTGTATCGGAATGCGATCTAATATAGAATACATTCCTGCTCTCTTCACCCTTTATATTCAACTTTCTTGGTGATGCTCCTGTTGCTAATATTAATCGATCATACTTTTGTTCAATTATAGAACTTGAATTTAAATCACGAATAATAACTTTGTGCTTAGATGGAATTATTTTTTCAAGTTGATGTAATGTTTTTACAGTAATCTTTTTTTCCTGACTCAATTTCTGAGGTGAAAAAACTATAAGCTTATTTTCATCAGTGATATCACCACCTATCAGAAAAGGAATTTCACAGACACCATATGAGACCGTATCAGATTTTTCAAATAAGATTATTTCTGCTGCTGGATTTATTCTTGCAGCTTTAGCAGCAGCTGATGTACCAGCAGCGGTACCTCCAATTACAATTATTTTCATATTTTTCATTTTCTTTTAAACTTTAATGTAAGTGGAACTCCTTCGAACCCAAAATTTTCTCTGATCTTGTTTTCCAGAAATCTAATGTAAGTTTGTTGAATTAATTCTGGATGGTTAGCAAAAAATGTAAATACAGGCGGATTTGTTTTAACCTGTAATATATGTTTAATTTTAATCTCTTTACCTGAGGCTGACGATGGTGGATGTTTATCAATTATTTTCAAAATCGAATCATTTAATTTGCTAGTTGGAATTCGTTTATTCAACTCCTCAAAGATTTTCTTTGCAATTTCAATTGTTTTAAAAATCCGCTGTTTAGTTTTTGCAGATATAAAAACTACTGGAGCAAAATCATATGCTCTTAACATCATCTTGATTTTTTGTTCAAACTCTTTCGCAGTATTTTGATCCTTCTCTATCAGGTCCCATTTATTAACGCAAATTAAAATTCCTCTCTTATGCTCAACCACATTTTCCACAATATGCAGGTCCTGCTTATCTATTCCCTGTTCTGCATCCAGTAGTAATAATGCAATATCACATCTTTCTATGCTTCTTATAGTTCTTAGAACGCTATAAAATTCTATATTTTCTTTTATTTTACTTTTTCTTCTGAGACCTGCAGTATCGATTAATAATATTTCCTCACCATAATATTTTAATACTGAATCTATAGGATCACGAGTCGTGCCTGGTATTTGTGTTACAATATGTTTATCGGTTCCAAGCAATGAATTTACAAACGAGGATTTGCCTACATTAGGTTTTCCTATAACAGCAATTTTCAACCTTGCATCTGTTGAAGGTTTCTCTTTCTTAGGAATTTCCTCAGTAAGAATATCTAGCAGATCTCCAATTTTTCTACCTAAAATTGCTGATATTGTAAAAGGTTCTCCCAGTCCAAGTTGATTAAACTGAGCAGCGTTTAGTTCTTTATTTTGGTTATCGACTTTATTTACTACAAGAACAACTTTTTTATTTGCTTTTCTGAGTAAATCAGCGATTTCAAAATCGAAAGGTGTTACACCATCATTAGCATCGCAGAGGAAGAGCACGAGATTTGCTTCTGAAATTGCAATTTGAACTTGTTCGCGCATAGCTTTTTCTATAATACTTTCAGCCTTAGGAATGTAACCTCCAGTATCAACTAATGTAAATGATCTGCCAGCCCAATCAGCGACAGAATAGTGTCTATCGCGCGTTACACCAGGAGTTTCGTCTACAATTGCGTCTCTTTTACCTATGATCCGGTTAAAGAGTGTAGATTTCCCTACATTTGGTCTTCCTACAATTGTAATGATATAATTTGACATTTTAAATTTTTAAAAAATACGCTGATGGGATTTCTGTATTTTATAGTTTTGCGTATTTTGTAACTTGAGATAATTGTTGATTGAAATTTTCAAATCCAATCGATTTGCTAATATATGCTACAGCGCCATAGCTCTTAGCGTAACTTATATCTTCTTCCCGATCGGAAGTACTTACGATTACCACAGGTATATCCTTAAGATTCTGATTTTCTTTTATTATTTTCAGAACTTCCCTGCCATCTCTTTTGGGAAGATTTAAATCTAAAAGAATCAGATTTGGTTTAGGAACAGAATGATTTTTTGAATCATCTGTAAGCATATTAAGTGCTTCCTGACCATCTTTTGCATGATAAACATTAGCATTAATTTGGTTTTTCTGGAACACATATTGAAGAATTCTAAAATGGGCGGGATTGTCTTCCACGATTAATATTTTCAATTGTTCTACCATCCTACACTTTAAATTTTTTATAGATATTCATTATATACGATAAAAACTTTTATTATTACATAAAGTCGGGGCGGCGGGATTTGAACCCGCGACCTCTTGGTCCCGAACCAAGCGCGCTAGCCGGGCTGCGCTACGCCCCGAATTGCTAATAATTCTTAGTAAGATAAGAAACAAATAACAAAAAACAAAAATTGTTTTTTCAGCATATTTAAGTTATATTTGAGTTTGTTAAGAAGGAAAGGTGCAGGAGTGGTTTAACTGGCACGCCTGGAGAGCGTGTGACCGTGAAAGCGGTCCGTGGGTTCGAATCCCACCCTTTCCGCTTACGAATTAACAAAATATTCTAATATCCTTTCAACTACTTTATCCAATTCCTTCTCATCCTTAACATCAAACCATCTAATCCTATTATCATGCCTGAACCAGGTTAGTTGACGCTTTGC
>CALCJK010000034.1 GCA_937967455.1 uncultured bacterium
TTAAAAAAACCCACATAAAAATGTGTGTTAAATTTTTGCATTTTTTTTCAATTTATTGTAAATTGATTCAACAAATAAAAAGGTATATATAAATGAAAACTACACTAAAACATATAATTATCATTGCAATATTATTAATGACATTTGTGGGTTGGGTTCAAACTACAACTCACACAATTACAAATTCAGGTTTCTCATTTAGTCCAGCTAATATTACAATTAATCTTGGAGATACAATAAAATTTCAACTCAGCTCATTACACAATGCAGTGGAAGTGAGCCAGTCTACTTGGAATTCTAATGGCAATACGCCGAACGGCGGTTTTACTACACCTTTCGGTGGTGGAATAGTTGTGCTTCAAGAGGCAAAGATATACTATTATGTTTGTTCACCACATGCATCAATAGGGATGAAAGGAACTATTACTGTAAATAGTACAACGGATATTAAAAATATCTCTCAAGATACCCCAGTTAGGTTTAATCTCTATCAGAACTATCCAAATCCATTTAATCCATCCACGATTATCAGATATTCATTACCAGAAGCTTCTTATGTAACACTAACTATTTTCGATATAATTGGAAGAGAAGTGGCAAAATTAATAGAGGAAGTACAAACTGCAGGTCACAAAGAAGTTGTCTGGAATGCCTATAATTATCCAACAGGCGTTTATTTTTATCGTATAGTTGCTCAATCCACAAACAAGTCTGGGAAAAATTATTCGGCGGTTGAAAAATTACTGCTGATAAAATAGGCGTAAGACAAATATAGCTGGTACTTTTCAAAAAGCAGTTTCTTCAAGAAAGGGAAACTGCTTTTTATTTTATATTCATCAAGCGACAACAAGCTATCGAAGAGCGCTATTTTGTTTGAATGTTGTACAAATAAAAAGGGTGGTTTTTTTATGAATTTCATTAAAATTTGTTTATATTTACTTAGATATGGAACAGGATAAATACAAAATAATTGGTAAACCCGAAAAACGTGTTGATGTTTTAGGTAAGGTAACTGGTAAAGCAAAGTTTGCTGATGATTATAATGTCAAACATCAACTTTATGGAAAGGTTTTGCGAGCAAAATATCCACATGCAAGAATTCTTAAAATTGATACTTCAAAAGCAAAAAATTTACCAGGTGTCGAAGCGGTTTTAACCGCAGATGATATTCCTGGTAGTAAAGTTTTTGGTATCGTAGTTCAAAATCAATCGATACTTGCTTTTGATAAAGTTCGATATCTTGGCGATGGATTAGCAATTGTTGCTGCAAAAACTAAAGAGATCGCAGAAGAAGCACTCGAGCTTATTGAGGTTGAGTATGAAGTGCTTCCCGTTGTAACAGATCCAGAAGAAGCAATTATGCCTGATGCACCAAAGATTCACGGGGATAATAATATATTTGTACATCACAAAGTGCGAAAAGGTGATATAGAGAAAGGATTTCAGGAAGCCGATTATATAATAGAGAGAAAATTTAAAACACAATTTATAGAGCATTCCTATCTTGAACCGGAAGCAATTCTTGCAGAACCAGCCGAGCATGGTGGTGTTCGGATAATTGGTTCAGTTCAAAATCTGTTTTCAAGTCGACGATCTGTAGCGGCTGCTTTAAATCTACCTCTTAATAAAGTTCAGATAATTCAATCTACACTTGGTGGTTCCTTCGGTGGAAAAGATGAGGTTATGACTGCAATGTGTTGCAGGGCTGCGTTGCTTGCAATTAAAACAGGAAAACCAGTTAAGATGGTCAACACACGAGAAGAATCAATGCTCGAAAGTTATAAACGCCATCCATATACAATGTATTATAAATGGGGGATAAAATCAGATGGTTCAATTACTGCAATGGAAATAAAAATCTATGCCGATGGTGGCGCTTATGCTTCGATGAGTCCGTATGTAACCTGGCGTTCAGTTGTTCAGGCAACAGGTCCTTACTATTGTGAGAATGTTAAAACAGATGTTATTACTGTTTATACTAACAACAACTACACAGGTGCTATGCGAGGGTTTGGTTCACCTCAGGTAAATTTTGCAATTGAATCAATGATAGATATAATTGCAGAAAAAGTCGGGAAAGATCCACTCGAGATAAGATTACAAAATGGATTTGAAAAAGGAGCCATCACTGCTACTGGACAAAAGTTAGAGCATAATGTAAGCTTGAAAGAAGTTTTATTGAAAGCTGCAAAAGAAATTGATTTCCAGAATAAATGGAGAGAATATAAATCACAAAGTGATGCACCAATCAAAAGAGGTATTGGTATTGCATGTAGTTATCGTGGTGTATCTCTTGGGGCTGAAGGAACGGATGCTGCTGGTACAATTGTCTCAGTTCAAACTGACGGGAGTGTAATTGTTTCATCTGGAATTACAGATATGGGACAGGGTGCTCAAACCCAAATGTGCCAGATTGCTGCTGAAGTACTTGGTATAACTATGGATAGAATCGTATTTTTAAACACAAATACGAGTAGAGTTCCAGATTCAGGTCCAACTGTTGCATCACGCGGAACAATAATGGGTGGATATGCAGCAAAACGTGCTGCTGAAACTGTTCGCTCTACTCTAATGAGTGTCGCATCAGAAATGACTGGATATGATGTAGAAGTTCTGGATCTTAAAGATAACTACCTTATCGATAAAGATAGTGGTGAGCGACTTGCCTCGTTTTCTGAACTGGCAGCTCAATGTTTTAAAAAAGGTCGACCAATGTTCGGATTTGGTTGGTACAAATCTCCACCAACAAGCTGGCATGAAGAGAATGGATATGGTAACGCGTATTTCACATTTGTATATGGAACAAATATTGCTGAAGTTGAAGTCGATACTGAAACTGGAAAAGTAAATGTAATCAACTTCGTTTCTGCACATGATCTCGGAAGAGCTATAAACAAACAAACAGTTTTAGGCCAGTTTTATGGTGGTGTTGCTATGGGGCTGGGTTATGGACTTCTTGAAGAGTTTGAAATTGAAGATGGAATTCCAAAGCAATTAAATTTTGATGAATATCTCCTACCTACTGCTAAGGACATTCCGAATATTAAAGCGATTATTGTAGAGAATGAAGATGCAGCCGGACCTTTTGGTGCAAAATCGATTGGTGAACCAACTAACGAAATAGCCGCACCCGCAATTATTAATGCTATTTATAATGCAACTGGAAAACGTATTTACGAATTACCAGCTAACCTGGAAAGAGTTTTGCTTGGACATAAACTAACTCGTAAAGGGGAAAGAGGCTCAGTTCAAAAAGAAAAGGAAGAACTAATTATAGAATCCTGTAAGATCAAATAATTTTATGAAGCCATTCGAGTATAAATTTTCTGATAAATTAGATGAGATATTACATATTCTCTCTCAATCTGGAACAGATGCAAAAATACTTGCCGGTGGTACCGATTTGCTAATCGAATTGCGAAGAAAACCTAAAGTTTATCCCGGTGTTATAGTTGATATAAGTTTTGTTAATGAGCTTAAGGGAATTTTTGAAGATAATAATCATATAACCATTAAACCACTCTCAACACATACAAAAATTTTTAAGTCAGATATAATAAGGAAGAAAGCTTATTTATTAAGTGAAGCTACTTCACAAATTGGTTCACTTCAAATTCGAAATCGCGGGACCGTTGGTGGTAATATAATGAACGCTGCTGCCTGTGCTGATACAGTTCCACCATTAATTGCACTTAATGCAGAGATTACCCTCAGATCACAAAACAGTGTTAGAAGTTTTAAATTAAATGATTTCTTTATTAAACCATATAAAACTAAAGCTAACCCTGATGAAGTTTTAACAGAGATTAAAATTAATTGTTTACCTAAAGACGCAAAAAGTACTTTCATTAAACTTGGTAGAAGAAATGCTTTATCAATATCCAGACTGAGTGTTGCAGCAGTCTTACAACAGGATGAAGATGGAAAAATTATTGATGCGCGTATAGTTCCAGGTGCTGCATTCCCAACCTGGCAGAGAGTTGTTGAAGCAGAACAAATGCTAATTGGAGAAAAACCAGGTATCGAATTATTTAGAGCAGCTGGTGCAAAAGTTTCCGAAGTTATGATTTCATATACTGGAAGACGCTGGTCGACTGAATACAAAGAGCCGGTAATTGCAGCATTGGTACGACGAGCTTTAGAAAGGTGCTCGATCTAAATATTAGTAGGTATTATGATGAATAAATTACCTGAATTAAAAACTTCTGCTGAGAGAAAATTCTGAAAAATGAAAAAAGTGAATGAAATTATGAATAAAGTAAAGATTAAAACTACAATTAACAACCGCAGTTACAAACTTGATGTTTTGCCAAATCAGACACTCTTAAACTTCTTGCGTGAAGAACTCGGCTTAACAGGAACAAAATGCGGTTGTGAAATTGGTGAATGTGGTGCCTGTACAGTCTTAATAAATGGAGAGGCAGTTAATTCCTGTTTGGTTCTTGTGCCGCAAATAAATGGTAAAGAAGTTCTCACTGTCGAAGGATTGTCAGATGGCGAACAGCTTCATCCTTTACAGAAATCATTTATTGAACATGGTGCGGTTCATTGTGGATTTTGTACACCAGGACTTTTAATGACGGCAAAATCTTTGCTTGATGAGAATCCTGATCCTACGGAGGAAGAAATTCGTAATGCAATTGCTGGCAACCTCTGCCGATGCACCGGGTATATACAGGTTGTGGAAGCGGTAAAAAACGCCGCGGGAGAATATTAAACATTTACGTATATGACAAAAGAACAAAAATTTTACAAAGCATTACAGGATATATTTATCGGCAAATTAAAATCAAACAAAATTTCAAGAATGTTATAACATGAAATTAACTTTTGAACCTAATTTAGATTTTCAGTTAAAGGCAATTAACTCAATTGTTAACCTTTTTGAAGGTCAGCAAAAAGATACAAGTACATTCGATTTAACTATTTCTACAAACGATACGCATGAGGTATTTACAGAAATAAATAGTATTGGTAACAGGCTTGTAATATCCAGTGAACAAATTTATAAGAATCTTTGTGAAATACAGAAAAATAATGAAATAGACGTTACTTCTGAAGAAGATTTTAAAAAAAATGGTCTGAATTTTACTGTCGAGATGGAAACAGGTACAGGAAAGACCTATGTTTATCTTCGAACTATCTATGAACTCAATAAAAAATATGGTTTTAAAAAATTTGTTATTGTGGTGCCATCCATTGCTATACGAGAAGGTGTATTAAAAAATCTTCAAATTACTTTTGAACATTTCCAGAACCTCTATGATAATGTGCCGGTTAATTATTATGTTTACGATAGCAGTAAGGTTTCTTCACTACGCTCTTTTGTAACTAATAATAGCATTGAGATTCTGGTTATCAATATTGATTCTTTTGCAAAAGATGAGAATATCATCAATCGTCCGAATGATAAATTAAGTGGTTTGGAGCCCATTAAATTTATTCAATCCACCTATCCTATTGTGATAATAGATGAACCGCAAAATATGGAAACTGAAAAAAGAAAACACGCGATTAACAGTTTAAATCCATTATGCACGCTTCGTTATTCGGCAACTCATAAGAATTTGTACAACCTTGTATATAGCTTAAATCCAGTAAAAGCTTATGATTTAGGGCTTGTAAAACAAATTGAAGTGGACTCGGTAGTGGAAGAAAATGCGTATAATGATGCTTACATTGCCGTCGAAGAAATCAAATCTCGGAAGACAAAAATAACAGCACAGCTATCTATCTTCTTTTCCAGCGAACCAAAAGGAATTATAAAAAAAAGTATTACCGTAAAAGTTGGTGATGACCTTTTTCAATTGTCCGGAAATCATCGACCATACAAAGATAGATTCATAGTTCAAGAAATAGATGTAACCAATCAAATTATTACATTTTCAAATGGCATGACTTTGTATAAAGGTTTATCGCACGGCGGAATGACCAATGAAATTATGCAATTTCAAATACAACGTACTATAGAAGAACATTTAAAAAAAGAACAGAAATTATACAAACAGGGTATCAAAGTCCTTTCATTATTTTTCATTGACCGAGTCGCCAATTACCGATACTACGATGAACAAGGCAATCCACAAAAAGGGAAAATTGCCCGATGGTTTGAAGAAGCGTATCTAAATACTATTCAAAAACAAGAATTTTCACAATTGAAAGAAATTTTACACTCCGATAATAAAATAAATATTGAAACCATTCATAATGGCTATTTTTCGCAGGACAAAAAAGGACGATTGAAAGATACACGTGGTGAAAGTGAGGATGACCTTAATACCTACGATCTAATCATGAAAGACAAAGAAAAACTACTCGACGTTAACACACCTCTTCGATTTATCTTTTCGCATTCTGCTTTGCGTGAGGGCTGGGATAATCCCAATGTATTTCAAATATGCACGCTCAACGAAACAAAATCAGAACTTAAAAAACGGCAGGAAATAGGTAGAGGACTCAGGCTTGCTGTAAATCAACACGGCATACGTGTTTACGATAAAAATGTAAACCGCCTAACTGTTGTTGCCAATGAAGTTTACGAAACTTTTGCCAAACAATTACAAACTGAAATTGAAGAAGAATGTGGTGTAAAATTTGAAGGTAGAATTAAAAACAAGCGAGAACGAATATCTATAAAATACCGCAAAGGTTTTGAAGCAGATCCAAAATTCCTTGAAAT
>CALCJK010000035.1 GCA_937967455.1 uncultured bacterium
TCAAATACTTGGTGCGACTTTGTGATGACCTTTGTGCTCTTAGTGGTAAAAAAATAAACCACGAAGTTCACAAAGTACTTTCACAAAGGAACATAAAGGAGAACTATGATTAATTACAACGAAGCAATTGAAATAATAAAATCTGAAATAAGTAATATTTATAAATCTTACAATCGCATACTTGTGGAAGATGAAATTCAAATACTTAGTGCGACTTTGTGATGACCTTTGTGCTCTTAGTGGTAAAAAAATAAACCACGAAGTTCACAAAGTGCTTTCACAAAGGAACACAAAGGAGAAATATGATTAATTACAACGAAGCAATTGAAATAATAAAATCTGAAATAAGTAAGATAAAACTTCACTCAGAAGAAGTTGATATTTTCGAATCTTACAACCGCATCCTTGCAGAAGATGTGATTGCAGATGTTGACTTGCCGCCATTTGATAATTCTGCAGTTGATGGATATGCAATAAAATTTTCAGATAAAACTCAATGGGAAATTATTGGTGAAATTTCCGCGGGCAATTTTAATTCATTCAACATTACTAAGGAAGTAGCTGTGTTGATTACAACAGGAAGTAAAATCCCAGTTGGTGCAGATACAATCATTCCTGTTGAAGATGTTGATGTTGAAAGTAATATTCTAAAGTTGAAAGAAAATGCATTCATAAAAAAAGGAATAAACATCCGAACACAAGGAAATGACTTGAGAAAAAACGAAATTGCCATAAAACAATTCACAAAAATTGATTCGAAATCAATCGCCGTACTTGCAAGCTGCGGAAAAGAAAAAGTGAAAGTCTATTCAAAATTAAAGTGCGCCTTGTTTGCAACAGGCGATGAATTAATTCCGGTAAACGAGAAGCCAACTGAAGATAAATTCCGGGTTTCTAATATCTATTCTCTTTATGCTGCAATGAAAGAAATGAATCATACAGTTATCAATCTTGGCTTTACGAAAGATGATAAAGAAATGATTCGCCGCAAAGTAGAAGCAGCATTCGAAATGAATATTGATATGCTGATTACAACAGGCGGAGTTTCTGTCGGCAAGTATGATTTTCTGAAAGAAATATTTGAAGAGCAGGGTGTGAAAGAAAAATTCTGGAAAGTAAACATCAAACCCGGCAAACCGATTTATTTTGGAGTTTATGAAAAAGATGAACGAAGAATTCTGGTATTTGGTTTACCCGGAAATCCAGTTTCATCGCTCGTAAATTTTTATGTATTCATTAAACCAGCAATTGAATTTTTATTCAAGCAAAATAAAATTGATAAACTAACCGCAACACTTCAAAATGATTTGAAGAAAAAAGATGGAAAGCGACACTTCTCGCGTGGTATTCTGTATCAGGAAAATGATGAATTGAAAGTAACATCAGAGTTCTCACAATCATCTGGCAACCTTGTTGAGATGAGTCGTGCAAATTGTTTGATTGAAATTGAAGAAGACAGATTGAATCCGAAAAAAGGAGAAAGAGTAAAATGTATTCTGATATAACTGGAGTAATTCTCGCAGGCGGAAAAAGTTCGAGAATGGGAACAAATAAATCATTCTTAAAAATTGGTAATAAATTCATAATTGAAATTATTACTGAATTAATGAGTTCAATTTTCCAGAAAAATATATTGAGCACAAACACCCCTGATGAGTATAAATTTCTTAATCTTTTAATGGTTGAAGATATTTTTAAGTATTCTGGTCCTTTAGCTGGTATACATTCTGCATTGCTAAAATCTAGTACTGAGAAAAATTTTATTATTTCTTGTGATTTACCACTTATGAATCGTGAGATGATAGATTACATTGTTAATTTTAAAACAGACTGTAAAATAGTAATTCCCCGAGCAGCAGGATACTTGCAACCATTGATTGGAATTTATCATAAAAGTTTATTGCTAGAAATCGAAAATATTTTAAAAGAAACTTCACAAGAATGCCCCAAATCCTCGCACAAATCTTTACACAAATTAATAGAAAGAATAAATTCAGAAGTAATTGATCCGACTTCTCTTCCATTTTATTCTGATGAATTATTTTTTAACATGAATAACGAAGCAGATTTTAATGAGATTAAAAAACGATTCTGAATTCTGTTAATAGATCCATTAAAAAAATCGTAAGTTTAATAAAGTCTGAAAAGTAAAGCTAATATCGTAATTTACCTATCTTAAGTTTTTCCATTTTTTCTAAAAATTCACGGCTTTCGTATTAATTGTTCCTGTGAAAGCAACTTCTTTGTAGCCGAAGAGTCACTCTCAATAATTACGTTAACTTGCATATGTACAATATTTCAGTTATTTTAAAAAGGAACGGATGGAGAAAGAAAAGACTGAAGGTCAATTCATATATAAAAGAATATTTTATCTATACCTGGTGTCTTTAACTTATTAATACTAATATGAAGCACTTATAAATTATCATGAAAAAAACTAAGGTACTATCTATTATTTTATGGATAACTGCTTTGCATTCATTTGTAATTGGGATAGGTTTAATATTTATTCGCAATGCACTCCTTGAATATCTCGGGTTTATTGCTTGCAATGACCACTTTTTTCACGTGCAATGTGGAGTTTTTCACATTGCAATGTCGTTTTGCTATTCAATGGCTGCTTATAATCTTAAAAAGTATGAACCTCTTATTGTTTTTAGCATCATCGTAAAATTGATAGCCACAATATTTCTGCTCACGTATTTTATTTTTATCAAACAAACATTCATAATACTATCATCGGCAATTTCTGATTTACTTTTCTTTTGCATCATACTATGGACTTACAATTCATTTGTAAAATCTAAGTTGGACTTAAATTCAAATGAATAATCCAAAGAAATTACCGTCAGTTGTTATTACAGGTGCAAGTGGTTTTATTGGAAGCTACTTAATTGATTTTTTAAAAGATGATTATAAAATATTTGGAATTGCCAGACGTTCTAGAAAGGAAGCAAATATTCCTTATCATCCAAATCTACACTGGATGCAGTGCGATATTTCAAATTTAGCTTCACTAATTGAGGCTTCGGACTATATTATAAATAATGGAGGGGCTGATTTTATTATTCATCTTGCTGCATTTTATGACTTCACTTATAAAGATAATCCTACATACGATATCATAAATGTAAATGGCACAAGAAATGTATTAGAGTTTGCAAAGAAAATTGATACGAAAAGATTTATTTTTGCAAGTTCACTTGCAGCATGCAAATTCCCGACAGATGGTGAAGTAATTAAAGAAAAAACTCCCCCAGATGCTAATTTTCATTATGCAAGGAGTAAAAAGGCAGGAGAAGAATTGGTGAAAGAATATTCAAAGTATTTTCCTTGTACTGTTGTTAGATTTGCTGCTGTTTTTAGCGACTGGTGCGAATTTGCACCACTATACAAGTTCCTATCAACCTGGCTTTCTAAAAATATTTACTCTAGAATGATTGCAGGAAAAGGTGAATCAGCTATACCATATATTCACATCAGAGATTTATGCCAATTCTTGAAAGTAATTTTAAATAAAAGTAATGAACTGCCAAATTTTGATATATACAATGCCAGTCCCGATGGTTCAATATCTCATAAGGAAGTTTTTGAAATTTCTACTCGTTATTTTTTTGGTGAACCAATAAAACCAATTTTTCTCCCCAAACTTATTGTATATCCAGGTTTAGTTATTAAGTATTTGCTAAGTTTTTTAAATATATCACGTGAAGAACCTTTTGAAAAATTTTGGATGATAAGATACATAGATAAAAAGTTAAACGTAGATTCATCTTACACAAGAGAAAAATTGGAATGGAAGCCTACAGAGAGATATTACTTAACTAGAAGGTTATTATTCCTTCTTGAGAAGATGAAAAGCCACCCTGATGAATGGCACGTTAAAAATGAGGCATCGTTAAAGAGAATAGCTCGCAGAACTAACTTAATTATTTACGAAAAAATGATTGAGCAGAAAGATGCAATTCTTACTAAAATAATAAATAAAATTGTTTACGAAAATCCAAAAGGGATATTTGATCAGTACAAACAAATGGATCTTGAAGATTTTCAATGTTATATAAGCGCAGTTTATCATTTGCTACTAGCAGCAATCAGGAGCAGCGATAGAAGTTTATTTCTTCAATATATTGATCAAATTGCTATCAGAAGATTTGCCGAAGGATTTGAGCCACAAATACTCCGAGAAACACTTAAAGTTTTTGATAATACAATAGTTAATCACTTAGTGAATTATAAAGAACTGAGTAACATTAAGCAGGAATTATATGACAACATTGGATTAACAATGCAGATAGCGCAAGATGAAATTGAGGATCTATATGATAGTCTCATTGAAAAAATGCCCGGGGAAATTCTTAGAAGATCTTCAATGTTGCCGGATTGTAAAGAACTTCAAAAAATGATTCGACAACTTAGTGCCCTTTATCAAATTTCACCTGAAGAGAGCAGTTATTACGAAGACAAGAAATTGAGATAATAGATATACTTCATTTTCCTAATGTTACAGTAGTTGGATATCATCCCTCTTTACATTGATTACTAAAAACATATTATCTATGTTTTATTATTTTGATATAAAGGTGAATAAATGAAGCTAAAACTTGAATTTCAATATTTCGAGAATTGCCCACATTATAAACAGATGTTTGATAATCTCTCAGAGGCAATTAAAGGATTAGAAGATAAGATTGAATTAATCAAGTACCCAGTTGAAGATGAAGAAACTGCAAAGAAAATTTCTTTTAGAGGTTCACCTACTCTTCTAATTAATGGAGAGGATATTGAAGGAAGTGCAGCACCTGATGAACCCGCTTTAGCTTGCAGGTTTTATGCAAACGGAATTCCAAGTGCAGTTAAAATTAGGCAATTGATTATCCAAAGATTAAATATTGAAAAATAGATACAGGGCAATCCTGTATATTTTGCTTACCGATAGATATTCACCAAATGAAACATTATTTATTTTGAATAATAATTCCATAAATTCAATAATAGAAGGTCTATCATATCTAACAATGTTGTAAATCAAAAACCAATAAATAATTTTTTATTCTTTTATATTTTTTTTAAATTGATCAAAAATATTTCTAGTTTATGCACAATAACGAAAACTTATACGAAATATCAAGTAAAAGATTATTTTTAACCATCGCACTTAATCTTCTAATTACAGTTGTTGAAATTATAGGAGGCATAATATCTGGCAGTTTGGCACTTATTTCAGACGCGATGCACAATTTCAGCGATGGTGTAGCTGTAATCATCGCTTATATTGCTTTACGACTTAGCAAACGACCTAAAACAATAAAGTATACATTTGGTTTAAAACGAGCTGAGATAATTGCTGCAATTCTAAATGCGAGTATACTCATTGTAATTAGTTTCTTTCTAATCAAAGAAGCAATCGAAAGAATACAATCTCCCCAGCCTATAAGTGGAAACCTAATGCTTCTTGTTGCTTTATTTGGGTTTCTTGCAAACATAATTGGAACACTTTTACTAAAAAAAGGTGCAAAAGCGAATATCAACATTCGCGCCGCCTACTTTCATCTTTTAAGTGATGTATTCTCGAGCTTAGCCGTGATTTTTGGAGCTTTATTTATAATTTATTATCAAATCTACTGGGTAGATCCAATCCTAACAATTTTAATCTCACTATATATTTTAAAAGAAACTTACAAAATCGTAAAAGAAGCAATAGATATTTTGATGATGTCAAATCCCGAAGAAATTGATCTTAACGAAATAAAAGGAATTATTGAAAAAATTCCAGGTGTACATAATGTTCATCATATTCATCTCTGGAAACTTAATGATATTGATAAGCACTTTGAAGCCCACATTGAAATTGAAGATATGTTTGTAAGTAAAACCGTAAATATACAAAACTTAATTGAATCAGAATTAAATCAGCGTTATAACATAAACCACATTACACTGCAGTTTGAATGTGATAGATGTGAAGGAAAGAAAATATTATAAAAATTTAAAGGATAATTTATGAAAACAAAAAATCTTGGTTTTGAAAGCAAATTAATTCATGGCGGAGAGTTTGAGGATCAATTCGGAAGCGCAACAATTCCAATCTATCAAACTTCAACTTTTAAATTTAAAAATGCACAACATGGTGCCGACTGTTTTAGCGGAGTTAGCGAAGGATATATTTACACAAGGATTGGAAACCCAACGATAAGAGCATTGGAAAAATTAGTGGCTGAACTCGAAAATGGATACGATGGAATCGCTACAAGCTCAGGTATGGGTGCTGTAACAAGTATTTATATGTCGCTTCTAAGCGCAAACAGCCATATAGTTAGCACAGCAGCTGTCTATGGTCCTGCAAGAGTTATACTTGAAAAGGATTTATCAAGGTTTGGCGTGCAGGCAAGCTTTGTTAACACTTCTGATTTGAACGCTATTAAATCAGCAATAAAAGAAAATACAAAAATGCTTTATATCGAAACTCCTGCAAATCCAACAATGGAACTGACCGACATACAAGCTTGTGCCGAAATTGCAAAACAAAATAATCTAATTTTGGTTGTGGACAACACATTTGCAACACCATATTTACAAAAACCACTAGATTTGGGAGCAGATGTTGTGTTTCATTCTGTTACAAAATTTCTCAACGGCCATGCCGATATTGTAGGAGGAATTATAATTACAAAGGAGAAAGAGCTTTACAAAAAAATCCGACATATGATGATTTATATGGGATGTAACATGGATCCTCACCAAGCTTATATGGTCATTCGTGGACTTAAAACTCTTTCTTTGCGTGTAGAAAGAGCACAGGCAAATGCTCAAAAAGTTGCCGAGTTTTTAACAACGCATCCTAAAGTTGCTTGGGTAAAATATCCTGGACTTCAAACTTATCCTCAATACAAGCTTGCAACTAAGCAAATGAGCGGATTCGGCTCAATGATAAGTTTTGGACTTAAAGGTGGTTTAGAAGCTGGAAGAAAACTAATGGACAATGTCCAACTTGCTCTTCTTGCGGTTTCACTCGGTGGTGTAGAAACCTTAATTCAACATCCAGCATCAATGACGCATGCATCAGTATCCAGCGAAGAAAAATTAAAGGCAGGAATTACTGACGATCTAGTTCGCCTCTCAGTCGGAATTGAAAATGTCGAGGATATTATTAGCGACTTAAAGCAGGCACTGGAGAAAGTTTAAAGAAATATTTATTGGCACAAAGATCTTTTCACCTAAAAATTGGAAAAATCTTGTTAGCAAAGATAGAGAGAAAATATTACCTATTCAACCTTTTCTCAAATTATCAAAACCAAAACTAACCGAGATCTGGGCTGATGTTGGTTGCGGACCTGGTTATTTTACTGTTCCAATAGCTAAAAAAGTAAAAATGGTTTATGCAATTGATATAAGCAATGAAATGTTACAAATATCTGAGAGGCGTGCAAAGGAAAGAAATTTAAATAATATTAAGTTTGTTAAAACAAAAAATTATAAACTACCTATTGAAGATAGAATTTTTAATAAAATACTTCTTGTAAATGTCTATCACGAGTTTAATGATAAGAAAAAAATGATATGTGAATTAAACAGGACATTAAAGAAAAATGGATATTTGTATTTAATTGATTGGAAGTGTGAGGAAATGGATTTAGGTCCGCCACCTGAACATAGAGTAGCACCAGAAAAAGTTGTTAATGATTTTGAAAAAAATGGTTTTATCATGATCAATAATAAGGAAATTTATCAATTTAATTATGTAATTGTGTTTAGAAAAAATTAAAATATTAATGTATAAAGTTCTTGTTTGGTACGATCACTAAAATTGCAATAAAGAAATTAATGTAATGTTAGTAGTTAATTAGCAAATAGCACTGATACAATGCTAAAATTTTTTGGCTCCTGATTAAGCTTGAAATCGTCCTGATACAGTGTTACCTGCAATAAATGGGGATGCTTATTGGTTTCAAAGCTGCAAATTTGATATTAAGTTTATAGATGTAAAATAATTGACTTTTTATATTTTAATAATTAAATTACATCATATTTTTTAGTGACTCAAATTATAAAAAAATAAAACAATTTAAGAGGGTAAAATGAGGCACATCTTATTAATTCTTTCCTTAACAATAGGGTTAATTATCATATTGGCATGTAACAAAACAATGTCACAAGATATCGAACAGAAACATAAATTGGAATCTGATATGGTTAGAAGTAAAATATCCTTACCACTGGAGTTATCAAAGATAAGTAAAGATGATCATTTTCTATTGCCTCAATTTGTAGGACGCCATAAGGACAATAACTCTCTGTTGAAAGATCTTCCGGAAAAAATTCGGGAAAGGTGGAGGCCACCTTATTCACCTTTGCAGGGCATCTCATCTGACAATAAACGCGATATGTATAGAGAAAATTTACCCATATGGAAACGTCATTTGCATAGACACAGACTTGAAGCAGATGAGTTAATATATGGAGGAGACCAATACAGGAGTGAACCGAAGAATGCACCGAATATAAATACGCCCTACATCGTAAATGCAGAAAGTGTTTATGTGGCATGGATAAAGCACTACGCATCCGGTCTTATACCTTTTAATGATTATGCCTATGCAATGGCTATTGACAATAGTGGCAATGTCTACGTAACCGGTAGAAGTAATTCCGCATTTACTGGATATGATTATGTAACTATCAAGTACAATTCATCAGGAGTTGAGCAATGGGTTCAAATGTACAATGGACCGGCAAATACTTATGACTATGCTACAGCCATAGCAGTTGATGCATTGGGCAATGTGTATGTGACGGGATATAGTGAAGGTTCAGGCACATTCTATGATTATGCTACGATCAAGTACAATTCATCAGGAGTTGAAGAATGGGTCCAAAGGTACAATGGACCGGCAAATACTTATGACTTTGCTAGTTCCATAGCAGTTGATGCATCGGGCAATGTGTATGTAACGGGTTATAGTTATGGTTCAGGCACATACTCTGATTACGTTACTATCAAGTACAGTTCATCAGGAGTTGAGCAGTGGGTCCAAAGGTACAATGGACCGGCAAATACTTATGACTATGCTACAGCCATAGCAGTTGATGCATTGGGCAATGTGTATGTGACGGGTTATAGTTATGGTTCAGGCATATACGAGGATTATGCTACGGTAAAGTACAATTCATCAGGGTCCGTGCAGTGGGTACAAAGATACAATGGACCCGAGAATGGTCCAGATCAAGCAACAGCCATAGCAGTTGATGCATCAGGCAATGTGTATGTAACGGGCTGGAGTGTTTGTTTGGATACATACACTGATTACGCTACTATTAAGTACAATTCGATGGGAGTCGAGTTGTGGGTACAAAAATATAATGGACCAGCGAATTATTGGGACGAAGCAACAGCCATAGCAGTTGATGCATCAGGCAATGTGTACGTGACGGGTTATAGTTATGGTTCAGGCACAAACTCTGATTACGTCACTATCAAGTACAGTTTATCAGGAGTTAAACAGTGGGTTCAAAGGTACAATGGACCGGCAAATTCTTATGACTATGCTAGTTCCATAGCAGTTGATGCATCAGGGAATGTTTACGTGACGGGTTATAGTTATGGTTCAGGCACATACGTTGATTATGCCACGATCAAGTACACTTCATCAGGAGTTGAAGAATGGGTGCAAAGGTACAACGGGCCGGGGAATATTGACGACTATGCTACAGCCATAGCAGTTGATGCCTCAGGAAATGTTTACGTGACGGGATATAGTGAAGGTTCAGGCACATTCTATGATTATGCTACGATCAAGTACGATTCTTCAGGAGTTGAACAATGGGTTCAAAGGTACAATGGACCGGGGAATAGTTGGGACGAAGCCACAGCCATAGCAGTTGATGCATTAGGGAATGTGTACGTGACGGGAAGTAGTGGTGGTTCATCTTGGAGTGTTTACACCACAATCAAGTATGCGAAGGAACCTGTCTTAGTTAATTTGCTTCCAAAACAATATAATTTATACCAGAACTATCCCAATCCGTTTAATTCATCAACAGTTATTAAATACGATCTACCCGAAGAAAGCAATATAAATATAAGTATATTCAATATTCTTGGTCAAGAAGTAAAAACGCTTGTGAATGAAATAAAGGAAGCCGGGTACAAGTCTGTAGAATGGAACTCAACTAACGATATGGGTAATGTTGTATCATGTGGTATATATTTTTATAGGATAGATGCAACAAGTATTTCTGATCCTAAGAAAACATTTATGCAAGTTAAGAAGATGATATTATTGAGATAAAATTAGATGTAGAATTGTGATTTGTTGCATAGTGATATGTAGTAAATATTAATGTGAAGTTTACACACTGCCTTCAGATGCCTGGTCAAATGATAATTTGCTGAAAATTTTATCTTGAAGATGGAATATACAATAGATTTTATTACTATAACTTTGCTGAATAATTTGTTTATTAGATCTATAATGGTTAACTGGGCACACTATAGTAAGGTTTTTTATGTTGAATGAAAAATGAATCATGATAAATTAAATGATAAAATTTACGGATTATTTTTAGGACTTGGTACAGGCGATTTAATTGGAGGCCCTACGGCAATGAATATAGTTTTTGCTGAAAGCTTACTGAGGTTGAAACGCTATGATCACGGAGATTTAAAGAAAAGTTATATTGAATGGTTTATAAAAGATGGTTTTGATACAGGTTTGGTTACAGGAGAAGTATTAAAATTGTTATCTAAAGGTGTTGATGAGAAAGTTGCCGTTGAATTGGTACACAAAAAACACTCAAATATGACAGGTGGATGTAATCCTGTGCATCGAACTTTACCTCTTGCAGCTGCTTCATTTATTTCAGATGAGGAGCTTGTCAAATGTTCTATCGACCAAGCATCTCTTACACATTATTCAGAAATTGCAGGTGATATTGCAGCAGCGACCGTAGTTTTAATAAGACAACTGATTAAAGGGCAAAGCTGGAAAGAAGCTAAACAAATTGCTGCTAAAGGTAGATTGGAAGAAACAAAATACGCATTATTGAATTGTAGGAGAAATCAAATCAACTCATCAGGTTATGCACCAGATGTATTAAAAGCAGCAATATACTTTTTAGATGAATATAATAGTTTTAAAACTGCTCTTGAAAGTTCAATTGAATTTGCCGGTGGTTCAAATTATTGTCCAGTTTTAGTTGGTGCTATTGGGGGGACTAAATGGGGATTTAGAGAAATTCCAAAGAAATTGTGGGAAGGTAATCGAAATCATTCAAAACTCATGGAAATAGCAAAGAAAATGCTGCTTAGTTGGGTGAAGATTTCAAACTAAGAAAGTAAAATCCAAACTTGACTTTTAAAAGATATTCTTGTATATTAGTTATGAGCATATGCTCATAACCAAAATTATAAATATTAAATTAAAATAATTCAATTTAAAAATTGTCTCGACCATTTAAATTTCGTAAGGTAAATTTTGTACCTAATATCACTTATTTTAAACCTCGAGGAATACCAATGTCAATGTTAGAAGAGGTTAATTTGACTATTGATGAATTTGAGGCTTTGCGACTTGCAGATCTTGAAGCGTATTCTCAGGAAGAAGCTGCTAATAAAATGCAAGTATCCAGAGCAACATTTGGTCGCATAGTTGAAAATGCTCGAAAAAAAGTGGTTGATGCATTAGTTTCTGGAAAAGCTATCTTAATAGAAGGTGGCAAATTCCAGATCGATAATATAGTCGAATTCCACTGCCGAAAATGTAAGCGACAATGGAAAGTTTCAAAATTAGAAATAAAAAATAAAAAATGTCCAAACTGCAGAGATAATACTAATTAAAAAATAAAATATAAGGATATATAAGAATGAACAAACGAAAATTTCAATGTTCTGATTGTGAAAATATTTGGGAAGTCGTGTATGGAACCCCACGTCCTTCAGAGTGTACAAAGTATAAATGGCGATAAGAGGAAATTGTGGAAAAGGTTTACAAAGACGACATCGCAGCTGCCATAAAAATGTAAATTAATAATTTCAGTAATTTGTATAATCAAATCGAAAGGTTAATAAATGTCTGAAGTAAATAAAATAAAAGTTGCTTTTGTTACAGATGATGGCAATACCATATGTCAGCATTTCGGTCGTGCAAAGTATTATGAAGTTGTAACAATTGAGAACGGAAATATTATAAATCGTGAAAGACGAGAAAAAGTAGGTCATCACACTTTTTATGGTAACGAACACCATGAAGAAAAACACGGTCATGGGCACGGTTTTGATGACCACTCCCGCCATAAACATAATAAGATGACCGAAAATATTCTGGATTGCCAGATGCTTGTTGCTCGTGGTATGGGCAACGGTGCATACCAACATTTACAAAATGCAAATATTAAACCTGTAATTACAAGTAATAAAACAATTGATGAAGCTGTTAAAGAAATAATTGCAGGAACTATTATCAATTATACCGATAAATTGCACTGATTATACTTCAAGCAAGAGAAGTCCAAATTTTAGCATATTATTAGAATTTATACTAAAAGTAAAAATCGTATAGATATTGCAAATTATTGCAAAATTTGAATAAAATACTAAAATTAGAATAATGGTAAACCCTTAATAATTAAATGTAAAGGGCAATAAGATTGATGGTAAATTGTGCTAAAACTTGACTTTTAAATATTATAATATTATATTATTACCAGCTCGGTAATTCTCCCCCCGATGCCCACATCTAATAACCATTAAACCTAAGGAGGTTTATATGTTAAAATCTATAATTAATTTAATTGCTTTATTCATCTTAGTTTCATCTTTTGTCTTTACGCAAACTGTTCCACCAGCACCTGAAAATCTAAATGTGACTGCTACAATGGAAGGGTTTGCAAAACTTCAGTGGGATTATCCCAATATATATGGGATTAATTTCAAAATCTATAAGTCTGTAGACGATTCCCAGTTTGATCCATTACCTGCTGTAGTAAAGATGAGATCTTTTGTTGACATGAATGTACCAGTTGGGCATGTTTATCGTTATTATGTCACAGCTTTAAATTCTTTTGGAGAAAGTCAACCAAGTAATGATGTTACATTTATTCCAGGTCAAAATCCTCCACCTCCAATGTTTAAAAAAGGTTTCATAATTGGAAACATTATTGATGATAGTACAGGCTTACCTATTAAAGGTGTGCGTGTCAGGTTTTACAAACCCGATGGGTTACTTTATTTCCGCGAAGCATGCACAGATACTTTTGGCAATTACTTTGCACCCGTCGACTCAGGTACATATCTAATTTATGCAACAAAATGGTCATATATACCTGAATGGTTCGACAATGTACTTACACGTGATGAAGCTACGCCGGTAACTGTGAACCCGAATGATACAGTAACAGCAAATTTTGATCTAAAACGCTCTCAATATACTTACAATCCACAGCTGGTTAGTGTAAGTGGAACGGTCATAGACAGTATTACTGGTCTACCAATCAAAGATGCTATAGTTGTATTTTTAAGGACCAACAGGCAAATGAACATGATGATGAATTTTAACGGAACTTTGATGACTAACAGAGATGAAATGCTTTTCATTCCACCATTTGGAACTCTGATTGGCGTGCTTGGAAAAGCAAAAACAGATAGCGAAGGTAATTATACTGTCCTCTTACAAAAAGATATTACATACATTGCTGTTGCTGTAAAGAATGGTTATCTACCTGAATTTTATAATAATAAAGCCACACCACTTGAAGCTGATAGAATATTAATTGTTTCTGATACAACTGGAATTAATTTCGATCTAGTTCCAAATCCAGCTGTTCAGAATAGTTTAAGTGGTGTTGTAAAAGATGCAGATGGATTAGGAGTATTATCGAGAGTTGTTCTATTCCAAAAAACTCCAAAAGGAATTCACCCTGTTAGATTCACTGTGACCGATACTCTTGGTAATTATTACTTCAATTTCCTGTATTCAGGTTACTATTATGCTAAGGCAATTCCGTTTACACTTTATGCACCTGCTTGGTACGATGCTGATCCAGATAGTTGCGGTATTTACCACTGGGTTAACGCTGATAGCTTTTTAGTACAAGATGCTACGGAAAATATTAATATTTGTGTAGTTCCATATCAACCAGCTGGTTTTGCATCCATAAGTGGAACGGTATCAACTGTTGGAAAAGTATCTGGTGTTCAGGCAGCAACGGTTTACGCAGTCGATATTCTAAGTAATAAAATTGTCGGTTACGATATCACAGAGGAAGATGGATCATTCTCAATTGATTATCTTGCACCAGGTAATTACTCAATTATAGCTGATAAAGAAGGTTATACTATTGATAGTAAAACTTATGAACTAAATTCATCAAACAATTACAGTATTTCAAATGCTGAATTGTTGATTACTGGCACAGCTCTGGATATTAAGAATGAAAAACTAATTCCATCTAAATATTATCTGTCTCAGAATTATCCTAATCCGTTTAATCCTCAAACAGAAATTAAATTCGGTATACCTGCTTTAAGTAAAGTTACATTAGGTATCTACAATTTACTTGGACAACGGGTTAGCACTCTACTTAATACCGAGCTTTCTGAAGGTGTTTATAATGTAAGTTGGGATGGTACTGATTCATATGGTCGTCAAATGAGCAGTGGATTGTATTTTTATAAATTGGAAGCAACTTCTATCGATGGCAACAAAAAATTTTCAGCTATAAAGAAAATGCTGCTTGTAAGGTAATATCTATCTATAGAATCCCAGCGACAGATATTTAATGAAAGCCGACACTTTTTATAGTGTCGGCTTTTTAATTTCAAATGTATTTGCTTATGATTTAGGTTAATTGTTAAATAATTTCCCATATCTAAATTACCTTGTAAACAAATGTTAACTTGCTTATATTAAGAGCACTTATGATTATTTTAATAAGGAATGGAACCATTATAAACGCAGATGAAACAAAATCTGCTGACGTTTTAATTGAAGGAAATAAAATCAAAGCAATTGATAAACATATCGAAACTCAAGCTGATTTGATTCTGGATGCAAATGGTAAATATTTGATACCTGGTGGAATTGATGTTCATACGCATCTGGATATGCCCTATGGAGAGATAAAAACAAGGGATGATTTTGAAACTGGCACAATTGCTGCTGCATTTGGCGGGACAACCTCCATAATTGATTTTGCAATACAATCAAAAGGTCAAAACCTGCAAGAATCGCTTAATATATGGTTTGAAAAAGCAAAAAACGCAGTCATAGATTATGGACTTCATTTAATAATTACTGATGTGAATCAGAATATTCTCTCAGAGATAAAAAAATTAATAGAAATAGGAGTTACAAGCTTTAAGCTTTTTACTGCATATCCGGATAGATTGATGTTGAGCGACGAGAAAATATTCCAGGTAATGTTAAAGGCAAGTGAATATGGTGGTTTAATTCTAATGCACGCTGAAAATGGCGAAGTAATTGATTATTTAATCAGTCAGGCACTTAAGGATGGTAAAAAGGAACCTATTTATCATGCAATTACAAGACCTTCGCAACTCGAAGCTGAAGCAGTTTATCGTTCAATTATGCTTGCATCTACTTCAAACTCACCAGTTTACTTTGTTCATGTCTCATCTGGCGATGCGGTGGATGTCATAAATTTTGCAAGGCAACGGTACAAGAGAATATTCTCCGAAACATGTCCACATTACTTATTACTTACTGAAGATGAACTGAGAAAACCAAACTTCGAAGGTGCGAAATATGTTCTTTCTCCACCTTTGAGAAAAAAAGTTGATCTTGAAAAACTCTGGAATGCAATTCAAAAAAGTGAGATTGATACAATTGCAACAGATCATTGTCCACTTAATTTTGAAGGTGATAAAAAACTTGGAATAGATAATTTCACAAAAATTCCAAACGGTGGTCCAGGAATTGAAAATAGAATTCAACTTATTTATCATTTCGGTGTAGTCGAGCGAAAAATTACATTAAATCGCTGGGTTGAGTTGATTTCTACAAATCCTGCAAAAATTTTCGGACTTTTTCCTGAGAAGGGGAAGATTTCAATTGGCTCGGATGCCGATATAGTAATCTGGAACCCTGATGTTGAACATACCATAAGTTCGAAAACACATCATATGAATGTAGATTATAATATGTTCGAAGGGTTTCGATTGAAGGGAAATTCAGAAGTTGTTATATCTAATGGAGAGATAATAATTAAGGATAATAAATTTATTGGTAAATTAGGTAGAGGAAAATTTTTAAAACGAAGAGAATTCAATAATTAAGTAAAAATATTAATAAATTATCACTCTCTAAAATCAAAATTTTATATTAAATCATTTTCAGATTTGTACTCTATTTGTTTGCAATTATTTTAAAAAGTGATCTCTACTTACAATTTCTAAATCGTTTGGAGGTTTATAAATAAGCTCTTTTTAAATGCAATGAACGATATTTCATCTAAATAAAATCGCCTGAAATTGCACATTTTTCAAGAATTTTTAAATTTAAAAAGCTTATCAGCAACTCCGGTTCGCTAAAAAAGTGATTACATTCCAGATGGAGTTGATTTTTTTTTGAAATATATTTATTTTTATGTAGAAATTTAATCTTACTATATTAAAAATAATGGAGGTTTTATGGTATGGTTGAGTTTGGTTCTTTGGTTACTAATTTCAAATGTAAGCATTGCGGGGTGGCGTTGGATAAATCCAACAACAAATATACACAATATTCACGGGATAAAGTTTTATGATAATTCAAATGGTGTTGTTTACGGGGAAAAAGGGAAAATCCTGAGAACTACGAATGGTGGGTTAAGTTGGCAACCAATTAATATTGTAAATGAGCATGACGTTGTTGATGCATTGTTTTTTCCCGATGGTTCTGGATTTGTTCAGACATTTATTGATTATTCCTGGATTGTAAATAGTTATCTCTTTAGAACTATTGATGAAGGTAGAAGTTGGGAATTGTTAGGATTTCCCGAAGCTGGTAGAGTTTTAGGCTTTGGTTTAAACAATCCACAAAATATTTGGGTTAGTTACGTTTTAGGTTCAGGAGATCTGATTAGTGGTTTCTGTTTGTATCATTCAACGGATGGTGGTATGAATTGGACTAAAATACAAGACGATTTAATATCATGGCCAAGAACGATACTAGTTATTGACGACAACACAGTAATAATAGAATGTTTTAATGTTCGTAGATCGTGGAATCGCTATTTGATTAAAACAACCAATGGTGGATTAACATGGGCAGAAAAATATTCAATTTATGGGAGCGATATAAATAAGTTAATACAAATTGATGACGAAAAAGTATTGGGAGTTGGTTTTAGTGGTAGAGTATTAATATCAACTGATAAAGGAGAAACATGGAACGATATATCTATAAACACCAATGCTTACCTTCGTGATGTAGTCTATAATCAAAGTAATATTTATGTATTAGCTGACTCCTCTTATATCTTTAAATCTTCAGATATGGGTAGAAGTTGGGAAAATATATTTCATGATAATTTTAAAGTTAGTTCAATGGCGATTAAACCTAATGGTGAATTCTGGATATCTGGAGAACAAAGAAAACTTTACAAATCAACTAATGAGGGACTTAGCTGGTCGTTAACTAATTCATTCTTACAAGATAATCTTAATAGTGTGTATTTTAGCGATCGTAAAAATGGCATAATCGTGGGTGAAAAAGGGACAATGTTAAGCACCAATAATTATGGACTTGATTGGTATAGATTAAATTTCCCTTATGAAGAAAACTTACAAGATTCTTATTTTGATGGTGAAAAAGTTATACTTGTGATAAGTTTATCTGGTAAGATTTTTAAAACTACTGATAAAGGATTAACATGGGAAGTTAAGTATCAACAAGATGGAATTGTCTTAAAGAAAATATCTAAGGTTCATCAAAATTTATTAATTGCTGCTGGCGATTCTGGTATTGTGCTGACAAGTACAGATTTTGGTGAAACCTGGTCACAATTAGATCGGAACAATTTTGTAGCACAAAAATTTACCGGGATGTCGATACCGAGTTCAGATTTTGTTTCTATTGGTTTTGGTAACTTTATATACACAAGCCGTGATACTACAAGAACTTGGAGCATTTTTCCTAATTATTCATGGAAAGGTCAAATCTGCACTTTCACATTTGTTAACCCACAAATAGCTTATATGCTTATAAACTATCAAAACAATCAGCCGCTTATTATAAATACAAAAGACGGCGGTAACACCTGGCAGAGCAAAAGAATATTTGAATTCGATGTGAATAGTCCATCTAAAATAAATTTCCTTGATAGCTTGAACGGATTTTTAATTGGTAACAGTTTAGTTATAACAACAAATGGAGGCTTATCCTGGTCAATTGATAAAAACTTTTATGGAAAAGATATTTTTATGGTTGATATACATTACGGTTGTATCGTGGGCGATTATGGTACTATTATTATGAAAGTACCCGATGACATTAATCCAGCTATCTCAAATGTACCCACATCATTTTATTTATACCAGAATTATCCGAACCCTTTCAATCAAGGTACTAATATATTGATAGATGTAAATGAAGAGAGTTTTATCACATTAAAAATATATAACACACTCGGTGAAGAAGTTGCGACGTTAATTGAAGAATATCTAATTCCACAGCGTTATATAGTATATTGGAATCCAACTAATTTGCCCAGTGGTGTTTATTATTCATGCCTTCAAAATAAGAATAAAATCATTGCTCGTAAAATGGTCTTGATTAAATAAAAATTAAAAGTGTAGTACTTCTAATGAATTAGACAACACTTTCGATTGGAATTGTTACGATGTTGCTAACCGCACCAATCTTTAAGTCCGCGTAAATATGAAGTAACTTAATATGTATTTATTGTAATTCTGCAAAAATGAGCTGTTTTTAAGGATTTTTTTAAAGCACTTGACTTTCATTATTTTGTTTGTTATAGTTACAATAGATAAATAACATTACACAACAAAATTAATAGAGGCTTAAAAAGTGTGTAAGAAAATAGATGGCGCGCCCGCTCCAAAAAATTTCTGTGCAAAGATTATTGTATCCCAAACTCGTGCTGAGCGAATGCGAACCATCCTAAATCGCAATTCGCCGATCGCAAATCTTAAATCCCAAACTCATGCTGATCAAAAAAAAACATCACCAATATCTTATCACTAATCACTTATCCCATATTACTCTTCATATTATTTATTTTCATTTCCTGTCGTGAGCGAGTAACACCACCTGATCTGCCGAGATATATATCACCGATAATTCTTGCAGTTGAAGATACCTCCTGTACAGATGCTTTTATAAGGATAAAGACAACAAAAGC
>CALCJK010000036.1 GCA_937967455.1 uncultured bacterium
CTTAAGTTTAAATGTTTATTAAAAATTATAAAAAAATCTTCGTTACAATTATAATATTCATATTTTTAATAATAATAATTTTGATATATTTTTATCCAAAAACTAAAATTACAATTAGAGGTATTTTAATTGATGCTCTCACAAATCAACCAATTAAAGAGCTAGTTGTTATTAAGGTAGAAGATAAAGTATATGAAATAAAAAATGGCATATTTCAAATAAAGGATGTTTCACGTTATGGATTGATGGAAATATCTGGAGCAGGACTTTTTTCGCCAATAAAAGTTAATATAAATAACCGGAAATATATTGAAATAGTAATTAATCGAGATTTATCGATTCTCTTGGAAAAATTTATCCGTGATATAACATTTCGTAAATTTCGTCAAAATTATGAATTTATCCATCCTGACATAAAATTAAAAATAGGAGAGGATGAATTTCTTAAAAAATTTAATCAATGGTTTGATATACAAAGAAAGAAAGGTTTTAATATAAAAAATATCGATTTTGCTTTTTCAGGCAATTCGGATAAAGAAGTTTATTCAACAATTACTTTTAAAAAATATAATTCTTGCGAAGAAATTATGTTAAAATGGAATATAGAAAAGGATGGCTCAATTTTTTATAAAGAAACAAAGACCTATTTTTGCAAAGAAAATAATCAGTGGTTTTGGATTTACAATGAAGAAGTTTTATTTTAAGTTAAAACCAACCAAAATTTTAAAAGGTGAGAGGATAAATAAAACTTTAGTGATTTTAAGTATTATTTCATTAATTTCCGGATGGGGTGTTTTGATTGTAAAAGCTCAAAATGGTATTCCTGAGTTTATTAATTATCATGGAAGATTGAAAGATTCAGCTGGGAATCCTCTAACAGGAACATATAATTTTACATTTCGACTTTATGATTCTGAAGTAGGCGGAAATTTAGTTTGGGGACCGGAAACACACAATAATGTTCAGGTAACAAATGGTTATTTTAATGTAAAATTAGGTTCAATTGTTCCATTTAATCTTGATTTTCGAAATTCTTATTGGCTTTCTGTCCAAGTAAACAACGATGGAGAAATGTCGCCACGTATTCCCCTCAGTTCTTTTCCTTATGCCTTTACTGCACAAAGCCTTTTCCGAAAAGATGGCGATATCACAATTCAGACATTTAACTCTGGTAATATTCTTCTATTTTCGGCTGGTTATGTTGGAATTGGAACATCAACTCCTGAGTATAATTTAGATGTTTGGGGAAGAATAAGATCTTCTTTGGGAATTAGCGTTATAGTTAATGTTGAAACTTTAAGCGGCGACAAAACTTTGATTCCAGGAATTGATTCAATGTATCAATGGCTATCAACCGGAAATGAAAATAGAAAAATTTTTCTTGACAGTAGCGCAGCTAAATCCGGAGATAAATTTATTATTAAAAATACTGATAGTTACAATTCTACAAATTACTTAGAAATTATATCTGGTCACACTACTTTAGAATTTATTTCTCCAGGTTCAATAAAAGAATTTATTTATGTTGATGGTTTTGGATGGGTTAGTAGTAATATTTCTACAGGAATATTGGGGCAAGATTATAATATAACTATTGGTTCTGGTGCTCAAGTTTATAAAAGTGGGATAGCTATTGGTTACAGGGCAAATGTGAATAATTCTGGAATTGCTATAGGACATCAAGCAGAGGCTTCTGGAATAGGTTATGGTATAAGCGGTTTTGCTATTGGTAATTTTTCTCATGGATTGGATGGTGGATTTGCTCTTGGTAATCTTGCTTCTGCTCAAGGAGGTGGAAGTTTTGCCTTGGGTAACTATGCAATAGCTGAAAATGAATCATTAGCCATAGGGCCAAGTTGGAGTTCAAATTATTCTATAGCTATAGGTAGCGCTAAATCAAGAGATAATAGTATTTCTATAGGTTATGGCATTAGTGGATTGGCTGACGACGATAATTTAGTTTTTGCTAAAAATATCCTTATAGGAAATTTTTCAGGTTTTTATTTTGGTGTTTGGGGAGACGGTGGAGAAGGTAATATTTTAATTGGTCACAGTTCAGGTTATGATGAAAATAGTTTCAGCCCCGAAGATAGTTCCTTAACAAGTGGCTCTTATAATATTTTAATAGGTCATCAGGCTTGGGTTCCTGCAACATCAACATCTAATTTCCTAAATATTGGTGGTTTAATTTTTGGCACCGGATTATCATCTGAATATGGTTTAATGGCAACAGGAAGTGTGGGTATTGGCACAGTCAATCCTGATTTTGGTAAATTGGTTGTTGCTAATTCAATTATTAATCCTCGGCCTCTATTTGGTGTCCCAGAAAATCAAGTAAGTGTTGGAATATTTTCTTATGATTCTAATCCTCCATCTACTCCCTTAATGACAAGCATTGTAGGGGCAATAAAAGAAATAAACGCCACAAATATTGGTAATATTCGGGGAGGAGTAGTTGGTCTTTTGGTAAAAGATGATGAAAGTGATTATTATCTTGCTGGAAC
>CALCJK010000037.1 GCA_937967455.1 uncultured bacterium
ATAAGTGATTAGTGATAAGATATTGGTGATGGTTTTTTTTTGATCAGCATGAGCTTGGGATTTAAGATTTGCGATCGGCGAATTGCGATTTAGGATGGTTTGTTTTTGCTCAGCATGAGTTTTTGATACAATAATCTTTGCACAGAAATTTTTTGTAGGGGGCGCGCCATCTATTTTCTTACACACTTTAAGCCTCTGTTAATTTTGTTGTGTAATGTTATTTATCTGATGTAACTATAACAAACAAAATAATGAAAGTCAAGTGCATTAAAAAAATCCTTAAAAACAGCTCATTTTTGCAGAATTTTAAAAAAAACCCCGCTCTATAATTAAACGGGGCTTGTGTTGAAATATCTGACAGAATAACAAGATGTAAACTGATTACCTCATCAGCAACATCTTTTTAACTGCTGTGAAGTTACCAGCATTCAGTTTGTAGAAATATACGCCGCTTGGAACATTTGTAGCATCCCAGGTTGCATCGTAGTAACCAGCTGCTTTGAAATCATTCACAAGCGTTGCTACTTCACGACCGAGAACATCGTAAATTTTGAGTGTTACAAAAACAGCTTCAGGTAATGCATATGCTAATTTTGTCTTAGAATTAAACGGATTAGGATAATTTTGATATAATGTATAATTATCAGGAATCCCATCTTTAAACGATAATTTTAAATACAATTCATTACTCTTTAACTCATCAATTATAAATTTACCAGATCTTCCTAAAATATATCTCCCATCATCAAATAAAAGCTCAACTATTAAATCATTTTCTTTTATATTGTAATCGACTTTTATTGGGTATTTTGCATCTTTCAGTAAAATTGTGCAGAAAATTGGCTTTTTATCATCTTTAAAGTAACCTTGAACCAATTGATTATTTGAAAATCTTATATCAAATTCTTCCAGGGATTTTGGAGGACCTTCAAAGTCTATATTTTTATAATCCGTACCATCTCCAAAGTATAACTCCTGAGCTCTGTTTAACTTATCTGTAATAACGATATGATTAAAATTATTTTTAATTTTTTCTGATAGCATATTTTTTTCATACAATCTCATTGTACCTATTGTCAAAATCGTATCTTTCGACACCTTAACCCAATATCCTTTACCTGGAACTATAGTTGTAGCGATTTTATAGCCACTCGAATATCCATAAACCAAACTGTTAATCCCTGAACCAGCAGGTACAGGTGTTTCATGATCAATCGAACCAATTATATTCCAGCCCTGCTTTACAGGAATTGAAACAGAACTCATTTGATATCCGGTTATCGGCTGTTTAATAGCTTCAGGAAATTTGGTCCAGTATCCTTTTCCAGGAATAAGAGTATCGCAATAAAGATAACCAGCATCGTATTCAAAAGTGGTCCCGGGAATAGCAGTCGGAAAAACATCTAAAACGAAATTATTCATTCGCGAAACAGGTACGGATACCAGGTTCCACTTAGCATCTACTGAAACTGTATCTGTTATTTGAATTACAGGTGCATCCAGACCACCAGAAAGAAGCACAACATTGCCCATATTCGATCCTGCTATTATCTCAAAACTATTATTCTGATCAATATCTGGTAAGATTGAAACTTCACGAGTTTGTACACCACCATCAAATAAATATGAACCAATAATAAAACCATCATTTCCTCTTACTATCTTAACCCCCTGATATTGGGATGCAATTACTACCTCATCAAATCCATCGCCATTAAGATCGGGGCAGGTTGCAATTCCCATTGTATTTCCAGTGGTAAGCGACCATAAAATTTCACCACTTGCACCATCGATACACAATGTGCCATTTCCCAATAATGATGCTACTACCTCATCTACTCCATCGTTGTTTACATCTTTTAATCTTGCAAATTGTGTTACGCATCCACTTGGTGCTCCACCAGTATATCGAATCCACTTTTGGGTTCCTGTTCTGCCATCCAATCTTACAATTGGACCCCAGAAAGCACTTACAATTATATCTGGAGGTTGTCCTGTTACTGGTAGTAACATTACTTCCTTTGCACCACCAGAGCCTGGATCAAAAGGATAAACCCAGATTGTTGCGCCGTTTACACCGCTTAAAGCAAATACCATATAAACTGGTTCGCCAACAGTCGCAATTACATCCGGACAACCATCATTATTTAAATCATCTGTAGATGAAACTGCATGTGTAAATCCACCCAGGAAATATTGCCAGATTATATTCCCATTAACCCCGTTGAAGAGATAGGCACTTCTTCTACCAGCCACTCCCCCGCTTTGTGTTGCGCTCGCAGCTGCAACGACGTCTGGTACGCCATCATTATTAAAATCTCTTGCTGCATCAACACCTGTAAAATCTCCCAACCCAAAGCTATCAGGATGATCGGTACCAAATGCCCAGAGTATCTGACCTGTTTTACCGCTCAATGCATAAACTCTTTCGTTACCACCTCCTGTTCCAATTACAATATCATTATAACCATCGTTGTTTAAATCTCTTGCCACAGCAAGTGCTTTTTGATATGAATAATCACCTGTAGTACCAATCGTTCCTGCGCTGTAACTGGATATATATGTGTTAAAAGACCATATCGAGTCGTTATCAACCGACGAATTTCCATTTAAAACCATTGTCCAATAATTTTCAGTTGAAACAATTACATCTGGTTTCCCATCACCTGTAATATCATCAATTGCACGAACTGCTTTTACAGTGCGGTATGTGTTCGAGACTGGATGATCTGGAACAGTGTAATTCCAGAATGGTGTGGCAATTGGTAAATAAGTTGGATTCCCAATTCCAGTCAAAACAATTTTAGCTTCTTCAGTATTTGAAGCATTGCTGTAAATTCTTAATGTATCCAGCTGTAAACCGGAAATTTTTGGAGCAAACCAAACAGAAACATACTTGTAACTTACAGGATTAATTGTTAAAGGAAAAGTTAGTGGTTCGATATAAAACTGAGATGTTTCTGTACTAATTGAATATATTGTAAGTGTTTGTGAGCCCAAGTTTTCAATTTTTAACTTCCAGGAGTTTGTACTACCTACTCTTCTCTCGCCAAATTCATGATTTGTTGGTACCTGAATGAAAGCAGGTGGATACATACCTTTCCCTGTTACACGAATTATTTGTTCTGGTTTTGTAATGTCGTTATGATAAATTACAATCTGTGCGGTATCCAGACCATAAGATACTGGTTTGAACTTTATGTTAAAGAAATAATTTACACCATCAGGAATTTGCAAAGGCGTTGTAAGATCAACATAATAGTTATTTGAGTAGTTAATTTTTAAACTATCGATTGTTAATGTATCAGTTCCCACACTTTGAATTTGAGCTTGATATTGTAGACTGTCGCCCATCGAGACCCAGCCAAAATCGAAAAACTTATTTGGGACATTTATAGCAGGAGTTCCGGCTCCTCCTAAATCATATTTATACAAAACTTTTGTTGTACCACCACCAACAGGTCTTGCTATTAACCACAAGTATCTACCATCCCAGGTCAAGCCAGTCGGGTTAGAATCAATATTAGGTGGCTCTGGCATTTGTATTGTTCTGAGAGTATCTCTTCTATCTAAATCATAAACATAAATTAAGTTTTTATTTGGCTCGCTCGAAAAAATATCCATCACATAATATAAATATGTACCATCGAACGCAACGCCTTGAGGTTGATCACCAATAGTTTGTACACTATCCACAATTGTTTTAGTATCCCAATTAATTCTGTAAAGTTTTCCGGGATTGGGATAATATTGTGAAATCCAGAGATGTGTTCCGTCCCAGGCAGCTCCCCCAAGATAACGGGAAGGACTATTGAAACGAATTGAGTCAATTACAACACCAGTTTTAGAAATTTTAATAACTGTACAAAATGATGTGTATCTTCGAACATAATAAAAATTTTGCCCATCATATGCCAAACCCTGACTTGAACTTAAACCTGTGTTTAAACTATCTATGACTTCTCCGTTAAAATTCATTTTATATATGTATCCCTGATTTGTAGCCGAGCTTGTACTGCTTGTAATATAAAGTGAAACTGAATCGGCAGCTAAACCATATGCATAGTTCCAATAGCTTGTGTTTGGCAAGGGTATTGTCTGAATTATAGTCTGACCGGACATTTGTAAGCTTAGAAGAAATGAAAGAGATAAAATTAAAAATTTGTAAATGGTTTTCATGGCAAACCCCTTTCTAAAAATTTAATTTCAAACAAACTTTGAGAAATCTAATTATAATGAGAATTTATATATAAATTATTTAACGAAAAATCCGTTAGAAACAATTTGTTATTATCCTTGCAGAAAGAATTAAGGTGAGTATAGTTTGAAGTTTCCATTTGTTTTGGAATTTTTATTAACTATTTCCATGAATAATATATAAGATTCTATAAAAAAAATCAATTGCTTTGTAACTTTTCGATATTATTCTTATATTTTAAAGGAATTAAATGCTCCTCACAAAACATTAAACCTCAATTTAACGGAAAATTTTATGATAGAACAAGAGTTTGATATATCAACACAGGATACAATACCCGAAATTCTTCCAGTATTACCTCTCAGGGATGTAGTAATTTTTCCATTTATGACATTTCCAGTGCTTGTTGGAAGGGAATCTTCGCTTAAAGCTGCTAACGAAGCATATTCACAGAGCAAATATATATTCGTAACTGCACAAAAAAATCCACAAATTGAGGAACCAAAACAAGATGATATATATCATACTGGAACCGTTGCCAGAATTAAACAACTTTTAAAGCTTCCAAACGGATTATTAAAAGTACTTGTAGAAGGAGTTGAGCAGGCAGTTATAAAAGAATTTGTCCCAAATGAAAATTTTCTTCAAGCAAAAATTCAGATTCTAATCCCAAAATACGAAAGTAATATTGAAATTGATGCTCTTGTTCGCCATGCTTTTAATCTTTTTAGTGAGTATGTGAATCTTAACAAAAATATACCAGTTGAGGTTTTGAATTATTATGATAAGCTATCCACCCCTATAGAAAAACTTTACTTCATCGCTGCTAATATTATTCAGAAAGTTGAAGCAAAGCAAAAGATACTTGAAGAGTTTGATATTAAAGAACAATATTTTGCTTTAATTAAATTGTTAAACTCTGAAATTGATATTTTAAAGATTGGTAGAGATCTGGACATTAAACTTCATGATAATATTCAAAAATCTCAAAGAAAATTTTTACTTCAGGAGCAAATACGTATTCTTCAAGAAGAGTTGGGGGAAGAAGAAACATCTCCAGATTTGGTAAAATTAAAAAACCAGATTGAACAGGCAAAGATGCCGAAAGAAGTTTACGAAAAAGCAATGGAGGAATTCGAAAAACTTCGTAAAACTCCACCTCAATCACCCGAATCAACAGTAATTAGAAACTATCTTGACTGGATGATTAATGTTCCCTGGTATAAAAAAACAGAAGACAATCTGGATGTAAGCCATGTTCAGAAAATTCTGGATGAAGATCATTATGGACTCGAGAAACCGAAAGAGAGAATACTTGAACACATTGCGGTATTAAATCTTGTAAAGGAAATGCGTGGACAAATTTTATGTTTTGTTGGTCCACCTGGTGTAGGAAAAACTTCACTCGGCAAATCCATTGCAAGAGCACTTGGAAGAAAATTCGTCAGGATATCTCTTGGTGGAGTTAGAGATGAAGCTGAAATTCGTGGACATCGCCGAACTTACATCGGTTCGATGCCCGGAAAAATTATTCAATCTATGCGTCGCGCTGGTGTTATTAACCCCATAATTTTAATGGATGAAGTTGATAAGATGAGTATGGATTTTAGAGGAGACCCTTCGGCAGCATTGCTTGAAGTGCTTGATCCAGAACAAAATTGCACTTTCAACGATCACTATCTCGATGTCGATTACGATCTCTCAAAAGTTATGTTTATAACAACTGCAAATGTTCAGCATAATATTCCATTACCTCTTCAGGATCGCATGGAAATAATCGAATTGCCCGGATACCTGGACTATGATAAAAGAGAAATAGTAAAGCGACATTTAATTCCGAAGCAGTTAAAAGAACATGGATTGAGCGAACAAAACATCAGCTTTACTGAAAAAGCTATAAACAAAATAATAAGGCAATACACCAGAGAAGCAGGTGTCAGAAATGTTGAGAGAGAGATTGCATCCATATTGAGAAAAGCAGCCAAAGAAATCGTACTTGGAAAAGATCAGAAAAAAAACTTTATCAAAATTGATGAGAAAAAAGTTGAGGAATATCTTGGTGTACCCAGATTTAGAGAAAGAAAGACTGCAAGAGAAAATCAGATTGGTTCGGTTGTTGGTTTGGCGTGGACAAGTGTTGGTGGAGAAATTCTAAATGTTGATGCTACAATAATGCCCGGCTCAGAAAAATTAACTCTAACTGGAAAACTTGGTGAGGTTATGAAGGAATCTGCACAGGCAGCACTTTCCTACATTCGCTCAAACACAAAACTAATGGGCGTACCTGAAGACTTTTATAAAAACAAAGAAATCCACATACACCTACCCGAAGGTGCTATACCTAAAGATGGACCATCAGCAGGACTTGCAATGACGATGGCAATTGTATCTGCCGCTACAAACAAACCCGCGCGCTCAGATGTGGCTATGACAGGTGAAATTACATTAAGAGGTAATGTATTGCCAATTGGTGGCTTAAACGAAAAACTCCTCGCCGCACAAAGAAGTGGCATTAAAACAGTCTTGATACCTTATGAAAATGAAAAAGATCTCACTGAAATACCAGAAAAAGTTAAGAGTGGCTTGAAAATTATCCCAATAAAAAAAATAGAAGATGCAATTCCATATGTATTTTCTAAGAAAAGAAACTAATCGTCTTTGTTTCTTTCAAGCTTGAATCTCAACCTCAACAAATTATTATCATAAGTACTGGATAAAATTTTAAACTTTCCAATTTCAGCTGTTGACTTAACATGCACTCCACTGCAAGGACAGGAATCATAATCCCCAATGTGAATTATTCTTATTCTATCTCCAGCGTCTTCAGGTAACTTTTTTAAATTATACATCCTCTCTGCTTCTTCACGACTTATATATTCTTCTCTAACAGGAAGATTTTTTTCTATAATCTCATTAACTCTATTCTCAATTTCAACTTTTTCTTCAGAGGTTAAATCTCTGTTGAATTTGTAATCTATTCTGGATTTTTTCTTCTCGATATGTGCATTAACACATCGTCCGCAATCAAACATTCTAACCATAGTTTGATTTAAAATATGTTCGGCAGAGTGCATTGGTGGATCGTAATTCTTTGGCATATTTCTAAACTTATTTATAAAACATCATTTTCCTTGTTTCATTATAAACTCGATTGGGATTTTGCTGATCGATACACTTCAGCTGATAATAATAAACACCTGAGCTCAAATCAATTCCATTGTTCCTTGGCGTCCAGCGCACTGAGTGATACCCTGCATCCTGAACACTATTATGCAATGTGGCTATCTCTTTCCCGAGCACATCATAGATTTTTATTGTAACATTGCTAAGTACAGGCAGCGAATATCTTATTTCTGTGCTTGGATTGAATGGGTTTGGATAATTCTGAAATAATCTAAACTCATCAGGCAATTCAGCTTGTTCAGTTACAAGATGAATAACATTCTGTTTCCTGAGTTTATAACTTCCTGTATTCTTTAATTGAATCTCTTCACCCGATTGCAATCTAATTTTATAAACTTTATTATCTTTAATTTCCCATCCAAAATTTATTACATCTTCATTCGATCGAACCAAAATAGGAATCTCTTTATTTCCCGAAATAAACTCAATAAATTTATTTGTAGCAAACCTCACATCAAAACTGCCCTCTGGTGGTATAGGTGGTAGCTCATCAAAAACTCTCTCCCTGATTGAACCAAAATAGAGTCTTTGCTTACCTATCTGATCCTCAAAATAAAGTACATTAAGATTCTCGTAGTCAGTTCGATTTATTTTTCCTCTCTTATTAACCTCACTCGTTAAAATCAACTTCCCATCCGATTTTGCTTTTAACCAGTATCCCTCAAACGGAACAATAAAATCAGAAATATAATATCCATCGTTATAAGCGAAAAAGTTGCTGGCAATTAAATCTTCAGGGATAGTTAAAACATTTGAAACTTGAACCGAATCTGTTATCGACCCAACCAGATTCCATCCAGCTTTTAAATCTATTGTATCACTTCGAATTTCAAAACCTTTTACCAATACTGAATCAGCTTCAGAATATTTTATCCAATAACCATAACCAGACTTCAAATATTGTTCGGTTACATATTTAAAATTGTATGAATAAAGTTCCGAAGCTGAGTGCTGGAAAACAGAATCCTTATGCCAGTTCAATACTTCAAGTCCAAGTGAAACCAGATTCCATCCAGGAGAAAAATGCTTATTATACTGCGCCAATGTTGAGGTATAATTTGCAAAGTCTATATTATCAACAATTTCATTTTCACCAATTGTAATCATATACGCACGTGGTCCTGCATTTTCACCAAATACCGTAGTTACAACATTTTCCTGACTTAATCTTGGATATGTTTGTATCCAATCGACAAATAAACTTTCTTCAACTGTGTAAACGCCAGCTGATAAATTTTCAAAAAAGTATTTACCGTCCGAATTTGTTGCTGCTCTCTGAATTAAATCGCCGTCGCGATATAATTTTACAATCCATTTTTCGAGTGGTGGGTTATTTTCAATCAAACTGTCACGCTCTAAATCAAAAAATATTTTACCGCTAATTGATTTAAGCTGGAAGTTCGCAAAGTCAATATTCGTTATGTGCTGATCACTTTGAACATTAATTGTGTACGCTCGAGGTCCTGCATTCTCCCCATAAGTCACAAGAGTTACATTTTCAGAACCAATCCTTGGAAATGTCTGCGTCCAGCCAGACTTCAAGCTTTCCTCTACAGTATAGGTTGCAGGTGGTAAGGAACTAAACAGGTAATAACCATTTTCATCAGTAACTGTTCTATCAATTAGATTTCCATCTTTATATAATTTAATTATCCAGCCGGAAATCCCTGAGTTTGAAACAATTGAGCTATCCTGCTCAACATCAAGATATTTCCTTCCGCTTATTGAACCTGGAATATCTGGAATGTTCATTTCAAATATACCTCTACCGTGTGTTCCAACACGCAATGTTTTTGTAGGCTGATGATAGCTAAAACTCATTGCCACTGTATTTGGAAAACTCTGGTCCAATTTTACCCAACTACTTCCAGCATTTTCGGTAACATATACACCCAGATCGGTTGCGATAAAATAACGTTTATCCGGCACCGTTGGATCTATAAATATATCATTCACAGGAATATCCGGTAAAGTAGTTGAAATGTTTGTCCAGCTGCTTCCGTAATTTGTTGACCTGTAAACATGTCCGGTTCCGAATCCCGATACACCCACAAAAATCTCATTATTTGCAACAGGACTGAACTTAACGCAGGTCATATATCTTGCTGGTAAACCTGATGTAATGTTGTTCCATGTATTTCCACCATTGGATGTAATAAAAAGTGCAGGTGAACTTGAAGATTCTGATGCAAGTGCTAAAATGTAATCAGGATTTGTTCGACTGATATCCATGGCGTTGATTTTTGTTGAGCCCCAGAGTGGATCGGATATTGGGAACCATAGATCCCCTCTGTTTGTGGTTTTGTAAACTTTGGTTGTAGCTGTAAAAAGTATTGTTGGATCGGTGGGATGAATTATTATTGGTGTTATCCATGCACCACTTTCTGTAATTCCATTTTTTGATAGATAGAAAGAATTTCCACCATCAACACTTTTATAAATTGAACCATTAACATATTCACCATAAACATAATTAGGATTTAAGTAATCGAAAACTACCTGTCCACCATCTCCGCCAATTACACCAACCCAGTTAGTGCTTCCGGGCGGGCGTCGTTGTGTTGCATTGTCCTGTGTCCCACCAATAACATGCCACACATCGTGAGGACTTGTTGCAACATGATAAAATTGAGTAACCGAAAGATTTGTATTCAAACTTGTAAATGTATTTCCACCATTTGTCGATTTGTTTATACCTCCATCATTTACAATAAAAATTGTTTCATGATTATAAGGATGAAAAGCAATTGAATGTTGATCAACATGCGCTTTCCCATCCCAGCTCGATACAAGTCGTGTCCAGGTATTTCCACCATCTGTGGTTTTCATTAAATCTACATTACCTACATAAACAACATCGGGGTTTGTTGGATTTACTGCAATATACAGATCGTACCAACCCTGATCGTAATAGCTCGAACCCCATATTCCTCCAAACCAGTAGTTACCTCCCACTCTAAACCAGGAGTTTCCACTGTTTGTGCTTTTAAAAACTCTTGTAGAATCACTTGAATAAATAACAGCATATATAATTGATGGATCACTTTGTGACTGAGAAATATGCATTCTTCTGATAGAGCTTGCTGATATTAAACCGGTGTTTTTCTGTATCCAGTTTTGACCAGCATCAGTTGAAATATAAAACCCACTTGTGGATGAAGCATTTCCAACTGCAGCATAAACTGTATCGTGAGATACTGGATGAATAGTCACATCGAAAGCTCTGCTTACATTCAATGTTCTTGTCCAGTTTAGTCCACCATTTGTGCTTCTCCAGATTCCCTGATTTGTAGGACTTGGGGCGTACCACAAACCTGTTGCGAGTGCAGCATAAACATAATTTGAGTTGGAAGGTCTGATTGCAATTTTGCTGAAGTGAGTATTGCTTCCAAATCCGTTTGTAATTCTCTGCCAGCTTGCGCCTCCGTTTGTAGATTTCAGGAGTCCTGCCCCAAAGTAAGCTGTGCGATTTGTTCCTGCAAGCGCTTCTCCGGTACCAGCATAGATTACATCTGGATTGTTTGGATCGATTGCAATAGCACCCATTGCTAAACTCATTTCGTTTTCGGTTAGTGGGAACCAGCTATTTCCGCCATTAGTTGTTTTCCAGACACCACCATTAGCTGCGCCGATGTAGATAATATCTGGATTTAGTGGATCCACGGCAACGCTTCTCATACGACCAGCAATATTTCCCCAAAGCGGGCTATACGACATTGTTGCAGCGGGTGCAGGACCGATATTTAACCAGCTGGGATAAACTGTTTTGAGTGAGTTTTTATTGTATGAACGCGATAGAATTAGGTCTTGCTCGAATGCATTTAACCGTGCATTTTCAGGTATCGCTTCAAAAGGAAGAGCTCTTTGTTTATAGAACCATTCTTCACGAAGCCTTCTGTTCTCACCTTCTTCTTCAGGAAAATCTGATTTTTCATCCTGAGCGAATAACATTTGAGTTAATAACAAAATTAAAATAACCAAATAATTTTTATGCATAAAAACCTTTATTAAGTTGTTTTCTTAATTTTACAGAAAAGTTAGTTATTAAATTAATAAAAAGCAATAATATATGGGCATTATTATATAATGTGGGGAGGAATTATAACATAAAATATTGGTGTTGTCTTGTGAATTTTATTTATTTTTAACCACTAAGGACACTGAGGGACACAAAGGGTTTAGTTTTCGTGTTCTCTGTGGTTGGTTTTTCTTCACCATAGAGTTCACCGAGGGGAATAGAAAGTTATTTTTCTTTTTCTATTATACTAACCTCATGCGTAATCCGATACAGCTTATAGACCAGTTCGCCTATCTCACGCTCCCACTCGTTCGTATCAGCTTGCAGGTTTTGACTTGTGGAATGATGTATTTTATCATATAATTAAAATCTTTCACCTAATTCTCTGAACATCTCAATTATATTTTTGTACTGAATATTAAAATCGTTGCAAACATCGGGAATTTTTATTTTTGATTTACGATTGGGTTCGCTCTTTTCTTGAGTAACTATTTTGCAGTTTTCATCAATTGCAAATGCGTAAGCAATAAGCCAGGCATCAGCGTTTTCAAATTCTAAGAATTCATTAATAGCATTTTGAACATAATGATCACTTTTTGAGCTTGCCCAATTAACTACTTCTTTATATTTATTTAATACTTCTTGAGTATCGGTAGGTTTAAAACATTCATTTGACAAATTAACTTTGATCCACATTTTTAACTCATCATCATTTTTGAATATCTCATCTTTTACTTTGTCAATGCTAATTACTTTTCCATCCTCAAATAACTTTTTGACCTTTTCCCAGAATGTTGTAGCAACATCTAATGGATAAGTAATACGATGTGACTGAATGAAAAAATTTGAATCTACAATAAAAGCTGACATCAGAAGAGATGCTCCTTCATAAATTTGTGATAAGTACTAGCTTTCATTGATGTAAGTAAGTACGCATCTCTAATCAACAACTTATTTTCTAAAACAGCTTGATTTACAAAACTTAAAAATCGAATACTAAGACGTTTCCGCTGAGTATTATAGAAATCACCACCATCTTCCTTCTTCTCTTTCCTTTGAATATCACTATTGATATAGCCATTATAAAATTCAAAAAATTCTTTTTGGCTTAATCTTCCAATATCAAGTAATCTTCGAGCAATAACTATTTGACTAACTTTGAATTTTTTTGCAATATTTTCAATGTTTTGTTTCTCTTGTAAAATATTTATTAATAATTTTTCAGGGACTAAAAATTCAGCAGCAATTTTATCACATAATATTTCAGTTGGATTATCTGCTGGTTGTAATTGCCGAAAATCGAAACCGGCACTTTGCCCAACCCATATATGAGCTAATTCGTGAGCAAGAGTAAAAATTTGTGCGGATTTACTGTCTGCCGAGTTAATAAACATAAACGGAGCATATTCATCAACAAGAACAAATCCGCGACATTCTTCGACATTAATTTTTCTATGTGAATTATTACCTACTATGCTGCTAAAAGTTACAATAATTCCAGCATCTTCTATTTTCTGAGTAAAGTGTTCCTTAGCTTTTTCCCAGTTTGGAAATTCATTTGCCCAATTTTCAGAAAGCTTAAGTGTTTCTCTTATGCTGCTAACTATTTCTTGAACATTACTTTCGTTTTTGAATTTTCCTACAAATTCAAGTTTCTCATACTCGTTGTCTCTTAGATAATCAGATAACCATTTCTGTCTTTGTTGTATTATAAGAATGGTATCGTAAACGTTAAGACTTACTCTATCCTGTTCAGTTTTGATTGTTCTGAAAAATGGTATTGGAAGTTTTTCTTCCGGTGGAGTTTCTAAAAACAAATATCCAAATGGAAGATGTAACTTTTGAGCGAAAGATTGTAACTGTTTAAGAGTAGGCTTTTTCTTACCAGATAACCAATTAGTAAAAGCAGGAATCTTTTTAGAAACATCATCTATGTTAGAACCAGCTCTCTCTATTGCCCAAATAAGAATATCATTATTTATTTTAATTTCAGTTTTCATTTAACTAAAATATAAAAAATTGTTTTTGAAGTTGGAATCCATCCCTCACACACTCCTCGCCCTAAACAGTTTGTACCATTTCTTTAGGAAATTCATTCCAAACTTTTCCTTTGAATTTTCTTCCATTTGCTTTTTTGTTTCGTTTTACTTCATCAGCACCCCAAGTACCCCATTGTTTGAAGAAAAATGCAACATCTTGCTCTTTACACTGGTAGAAAATTTCTTCAACCCATTCTTTTTTAATGAGTCTGGCATTTTTGCCAGATTCACCTCCAACTATTGCCCAATGAATACCACTAAAATCTATTTGACCAATAGAACCTATTAATGGTTCAAATGAAATAAATCTAATTTTTGCATTTATTTTTCTCAGTGAATCTATTCTTATTTTGAAAGTTGAATTCTCTACGCTGACACCAAGCCAAACATTACTTGGAACTTCTCTTTCCGAAAAATATTCCAGCATAACTTTATCTCGCTTAGTAAGGATTTGATAAATATGCTGTGGTGTTTTTTTTATAACATCAAATATCATATCCAAAAATTCAAATGGCATTTGCTCGTGAAATAAATCACTCATCGAGTTAACAAAATATTTTGTCGGTTTTTTAATTTTCAACGGTTCTTCCAGACGGTGTGGCAATATTTTAAACGAAAAGCCATTCATATAATCCTTTAAGCCCATCGCTTTTAATCTTTTTGCAAAAACTTCTGCATAACAGAATTTACATCCAGCGGATACTTTATCACATCCAATGCTGGGATTCCAGACTTTTTCTGTCCATTCGATTTTAGTGGTTTTCATTTTTGTTTTTTCTCAATAATTTGAATTGCTATTTTTTTAGCACTCTCATTATTAGACGCAAAGATAAAATGAAATATTGTTACATTTTTAGAATTTTTCAATTCTAAGGGTTCTTGTGTAATATGTTTAAATATACCAGTAAGTTTTTTAACATACAAGTTGGCTATTTTATGTATTGCATTTGGAATTTTTTTTACAACCTCTTCATCTCCAAACAAGGTTTGTTGTGTTTCTTTTTCATAAAAAGAATTTTTTATTTCTTCCTCACTCATTCCCAGATAATCTTCCAGTTTTTTTATATGAGTTAGTTCCCCTTTTTTATCTAATAAACGATTGATAATTACACCACTTGGAACTAAAATCCATAAATCAATTATTTTATCTTTTAATTTTTCTATACTTTGCCATTCTACCTGCATTCCAAATGGGTCCAGTAAAACCAAAGCAACAGATTTTTTGTCTTTAAAATCTTCGGTAAAATATTTGGTTAATATTTCGTTTACATCACCATCTTTGAATTCGCAGTTATTCAGTAAAATGCTTTGTTTCTTTAAATGTATTTTAAGATCTTGTAGAGCGTCTTTATTTATATCTACAAAAATGTATTTATTAAATTTTTTATCCAACTTAAGCACTCTTTCACAACTGCCCTGATAAAGATTTTCATCTTTAGATGTTATTTCTAAACTCTCTAACAATTTTTGTTGGCTATTTTTGTTGTTTGATTCTTCCTTTTTGCCACTACCTGCAAACCCATCAAAGTATATAATATTTTTGGGCCAACCGTTACATTTTTTTCTTGTTGAATGCATTATTGTTAAATATGCTTTTACATAATTTTCAAAAGCATCTAATTTTTGTGTGGTCCAATCACCACCCCAATTTTTATCACTTTTTTTCATAATTTATTTGCAAATATAAATTTTTTTATATCCAATACATTATTTCAATGTATTTTTTCACTACAGTGTTGCATAAACTTATTTTCCTTCAATTATCATCACCTCCTCCTCCGTAAGCCCATACAGCGGATACACTAGATGGTTTATCTAATGTAACAAGTTTATACAAAATTTTTTTTATTCAATAAACTTCCAATTGATACTAACAAAGCATCATAGTGCTCTTTGTCTTTATTTTCTATTGTGTCCATAAGACATTTAATACAAATTTCCAACTCATAAATTTCAGGAAATTTTTGAGAGTGTTCTGGATTCTCTTCGTGCGAATATTCATCGAGTATTTTTAAAGTAGTTTGTTTATCATTAAGATTAGTATCCTTAAAAAATATATCACATTTATCTTTAAATTTTTTTCCATCAGGATATTTTTGAAATAAGTATGCTTCCAAAAATCGCCTTGCGATGTTGGGTAGTATATATAATAACTCAAAATTCGACTTGTCTTGAGATTCATTATATTGCTTTAGAATGCTAAACAAATAATTGTATTCTGATTTAAATTTTCTCAGAACAATTGGTAGGTTTTCAAT
>CALCJK010000038.1 GCA_937967455.1 uncultured bacterium
CGGTATTTACGGGAGAAGTAGGTAAACAATTACATATTGGATTTGAAGATCCCGCAGAAGCAAAAGGTACAGAAGAGGAAATTCTATCTATATTCAGAAAAGTAAGAGATCAAATCAAAAATGATTTTTACGAATTCTATGATAGAGAAATAAAAAATAGAACGTAGACTTAGCTAATAAAGCTGATTTTTCATGGATTAAATCAGTTTAAATCCGCTCAATCAGTTTCATCAGCGTTCTATTAATTTTTTGCAAATTAATGAGGATATAATATTAGTTCTATTTCAAAAAAACTTTCTTTCTTTGACAGATTTTTAAAATTGTGGATTTTTATTGTAATGTTTATTGGTGTAGTTGCCGGATCAGTATTCCCTGGCATTGCTGGATTTTAGGATTCTTTAAGCGTCGGTACTACAAACATTCCCATTGCAATTGGATTAATTTTAATGATGTACCCACCTCTTGCAAAAGTTAAGTATGAAGAACTTCCAATTGTTTTTAAAAATGTTAAGTTGCTAAGTATTTCACTTATTCAGAATTGGATCGTTGGTCCAATGGTTATGTTTTTTCTTGCATTGATACTTTTACCAGATAAACCCGAAATGGCAATGGGAGTTATATTAGTTGGATTAGCAAGATGTATTGCTATGGTTTTGGTCTGGAATGATTTAGCAAATGGTGATGCAGAACTTGCTGCAGGACTCGTAGCTTTTAATGCTATCTTTCAGGTGCTACTTTATTCAGTTTATGCATACATCTTTATAACCGTGCTTCCTCCGTTTTTTGGAATGCAAGGTGCATTGATTAATATTTCGATTTGGGAAATAGCAGGAACAGTTTTAATTTATCTGGGAATCCCCTTTGCAGGTGGAGTAATTTCTCAAATAGTTTTAACTAGAGCAAAAGGTAAAGAATGGTTTTATACTAAATTCATTCCCAAAATTTCTGTTCTTACTCCTATTGCTTTGCTATTTACAATTTTTGTAATGTTTTCACTTAAAGGGGAAAAGATAATTGAATTGCCATTTGATGTAATTAGAGTTGCGATACCATACACTTTTTATTTTACAATTATGTTTTTTGCAACATTCTTTTTTGTTAAGCGACAGGGAATCTCATATGAAAAAACTACAACCGTTGCATTTACTGCAGGCAGTAATGATTTTGAATTAGCTATTGCAGTGGCAGTTGCAGTATTCGGAATAAATTCTCCGGCAGCTTTTGCAACAGTTATTGGACCTTTAGTAGAAGTTCCTGTTTTAATAATGCTTGTGAATGTAGCACTCAGGTTTAGAAGAAAATATTTTCGTACAGAATCATCATCAATCAATATAAAATAGGAGTATTTAAGTTGGCACGATTATCAACAAAAGATAAGGAAAAACCTTTTATATTAATTGGAGCTGCAGTGTTGGGCATTGTTATACAAAATGTGTTGAATAAAGAAATTACATGGATGACTTATGTTGTTGAAGTGGGAGTATTCCTGGTTATACTTGCTGTTATGTTGCCGGTTGAAATAAGAGACGTAGGAAGTGCTTTCAAGAAAATTAAACCAACGATAATTGCTTTGATTGTAAACTTTATTTTGATTCCTCTCTTTTCATGGTCGATGGGTTGGCTTATTTTGAAAAATTATCCCGACTTTTGGGTTGGTGCTATTCTTTATACTCTTACACCTTGTATTGGGTGGTATTTGATATTTACTGATATTGCCAAAGGTGATGTTGCCTGGGGCATTTCTCTCTTACCCTGGAATATAACTCTTCAAATTGTTTTGATGCCTCTCTACTTATACTTTCTTATCGGTAAAGTTATTCCGGTTGACTTTTCTGCGCTTCTAAGAAGTGTTTTACTATTCCTTGTGGCTCCGTTTGCTATTGGTATTATTATACAAAGATATGTCATTAAGTTTAAAGGTAAAGAATATTTTTTTGGTAAGTTCAAATCTTACCTTGGTGAAGTAAAACTCTGGGCTCTTGTTGTTGTTATTTTAAGTATGTTTGCTTCACAAAAATCTTTGACTCTTTCAGAAATAAATAAAGTAGGATTATTAATAATTTTTTTGATAATCTTTTTCTTTGTACTATTTTTACTTGCATTACTTATAGGGAGACTATTCAAATTAGGATATGCCGATACCGTAACAATGGCTTTTACAACAACAGCAAGAAACTCAGAAGCAGTAATTGGTGTGGCGGTTGCAGCTTTCCCGGGACATCCATTAGTATACATGGCAATAATTTTAGGACCTGTTGTTGAGTTGCCAATTTTATTGATTATTGCAAAAATTTTAATGCAATTAAGAGGATTTTTAGATATAACAAAAAAATTTGATTTTGAAGCACAAAAATAAATGTTTTCGGGAGTTAAAAAATGTTTAAAAGAATTTTAATTGCATCTGATTTATCGCCCGCAAGCGATAGTATAATAACCTGTATTAATGGTTTCAAATCGCTCGGAGTTGAAGAAGTTATTTTATTTTATGCTATGGGTATTAAATATCTTGATTCCCTAAAATATCTCATAAAAGATTCTGTTGAGCCTATACTCAACAAGCAATTAAATATTATAAAATCCTCAGGTTTTAATGCAACATTAGAAATTGTACCGGGAATTCCGTCAGAGGAAATAAAAAGAGTTGCTCAGGAAAAAAATGTATCATTGATAGTTATTGGTTCACACGGTGAGAGTGCAGCAACACATTTATTATTTAGAATAGGTGGCGTTACTTCTGAAGTTTTGCATAGCCATGAAAAACCTTTGTTGCTAATACGAACAAAAATTACTGAAAAGAATGGGGAGAAATGTGTGGAGTCCTCTTGTGCAGATTTCAAGGGTAAAATTCTATATGCAACTGATTTCTCTGATACAGCTTATAGAGCTTTTGAATATTTAGAAGAAATTGTTAAAAATGGTTGTAAAAATGTTACACTATTTCATGTTCAGGACAAAACAAAAATTGACAAACATTTAATACATAAGTTAGAAGAATTTAATAAAATTGATACTGAAAGATTGGAGATGTTGAAAGAACGTCTCATTCAAAAAGGAGCTGTAAATGTTCAAATAAAAATTCCTTATGGGAACCCGACACAAGAAATTTTAAATGAATCTAAAAGTGGATACACATTAATATTAATGGGTAGTCAGGGTCGTGGTTTTATTAAAGAGCTATTTCTTGGAAGTGTGAGTCACAACATAGCAAGAAGTGCTGAAATTTCTGTATTATTAATACCAGCTGTGAGATAAAAATGGAAAAGAAATTTGATATTAAAGTATTTGTTATGCCTGTAGGTGCTTGTAGTTATGAAAAAAGCTGGCAATATGCAGTTGATTTAATTTCTAGAAAATTAAAAGAACAATTATGCGAGATTTTTGAATTTAAATTAATCGAGATTTTTTCAAAAGAATCTTTATCATATAAAGAAATAATCGATGGTATAAAACAAGAAAAACTACGAACACCTATTGTAACAATTAATGGAAAAATAATTCAATCAGGTGGTAAGTTATCTGAGAGAAAAATTAGAGGGGAAATAATAGGTGGATT
>CALCJK010000039.1 GCA_937967455.1 uncultured bacterium
TAGCCAAAGCGGTCACCTGCCGCAGTGCCTGTGAGAATGACATCGGCAATATTATCCATCGATGAACCGCCAAAATAAATGTATGCCCGTCCGGCATCCGAGCCGCCGGCATCATTGTAAGGTGCCCCCACGATAACATCCGAGTAGCCGTCGCCGTTCACATCGCTGGCACTTGAAACGGAATAGCCAAAGCGGTCACCTGCCGCAGTGCCTGTGAGAATGACATCGGCAATATTATCCATCGATGAACCGCCAAAATAAATGTATGCCCGTCCGGCATCCAAGCCGCCGGCATCGTTGTAAGGTGCCCCCACGATAACATCTGAGTAGCCGTCACCGTTCACATCGCCGGCACTAGAAACAAAATAGCCAAAGTTGTCATTTGCCGCAGCACCTGTGAAGAAGCGCTCACGAATCGCAAGTGGCTCTGGTGGAGTACCTCCTCCGCTCCTTTGAACCGTAATACCGGTCGTAGGCTTATCTGCATGTTGATTATAAAACTGCTTGGCAAATTCGCCCAAGCGTGTGAACTCATCGGCATTGTTCTGGATATTCATGCTTTTCAGCTGCTGTGCACAGAGTATAGAAGGATTCACAACAGTTGTTAAAAATACGATGGGAAAGTATAAAAGGGTAAAACAGAAAACAAAAAACACAATTGCAATTTTGATCGTAGCGAAATGTCTTAACAATTGAACAAGATTCCTCATCCGCCAAAGCTGATTCAGAATGACATTCTGCAAAAAAGAAACATAAGAGTTTTTCATAACGACTCCTCCTTTGATAATTATAAATCTTAATAAACAATTGCAAATACATAAAATACCAGGGCTTGAAAATGGAAGGGTAAACGATCTAAATATTCAACTTCGAAACTTATAGCCCAAGGTCGCGATAAAATATACAAATCTATAAAACAATTGTCAAGAGCAGAATCCCGGTGATTTCTTTGTTTGCCCAAGACTTAGTTTCAGTGGCTGAAACCGTATAAAATTAACATAATAGTAATACTAAACTTAAAATTAACCTCGAAACAGTCTAAAAAACAATTGCAGTTTCAATACATCTTAAACGATTGTTAGCAGACTTTGATGTAAATTAAAATAGTAATATTTACAATAAGAGCCTAGTTTTTTAGAAATCAACTCATACTGATATATTGCTTCGGAATACCCAGCCGTAAATTAACGGATTTACAAATATTTAGAATGATGAATTTGCAATCTAATTCTGAGATTCAACAGGTTCTATGATTGTTCCCTATTGCATATATATAAGTAATGGAACTCTGCCATAAATCTTATGATTTTACATCTAATATCCAACACTAAATTTAAAATTTAATAACCATTTTAACAGAACTTTCAATTTTAACAAATCAATAATACTCCTTTAATATTAAATTAATATTATAATTTTAAATTAGGGCACAAAATAAAAGGAGAGATTTTCATTATGTTAAAGTTAAACAAAATAAATTTTTCAAAAGTGTTTTACAAATGCTTTTTGAAAATCTTTTTAATATCCTTAATCGGATATTCTCCTATACTTGCGCAGCAAAAAGGTACAATATCAGGATATGTACTTGATAAAGAAACCGGCGAGGCTATAATAGGAGCAAATGTTTTAATAGAAAACTCAAATATTGGAACAATAACCGACCTCGAAGGTAAGTTCAAAATTGAAAATGTAGATCCTGGTAAGTACAACATAATTGTAAGCTATATCTCGTATTCCAAATTAACAATAAAGGATGTGGAAGTTATTGCAGGAAAATCAGCTGAATTAAAAATTGCACTAACTTCTGAAGCAATTTCGGTTGATGAAGTTGTAGTTATAGGCAAACTCGAAAGTTCTTATGAGAGTGCTCTGATCAATCAAAGAAAAAAAGCAAACTCAATCAGTGATGGGATTAGTTCAGAACAAATAAAAAAAAGCAACGATGCTTCAACCGGTGAAGCTCTAAAAAGAATTCCTGGTGTAACACTACTTGATAATAAGTTTATTTTTATTCGTGGTACAAGCGAAAGATATAATAACGCTCTATTAAACAATACATCATTGTCCAGCACTGAGCCTGAGAAAAAATCATTTGCTTTCGATTTGCTGCCTACAAATTTACTCAGTAACACAATAGTAGTAAAATCTTTTATACCTGATATTGCAGGAGATTTTGCAGGTGGAACAGTTCAAATAAATACAATTGATTTTCCGGATAGACTTAAAATTAATCTAAATTATTCAACTACATACACATCAAATACATCATTTAAAGATTTTTCGACTTACTCAGGTGGTGCAAATTTCTGGGGATTTGACAACGGGAGTAGATCTCTCCCATCATCTTTTCCTGCTAATCTGGGTTCTGCAGGTTTAACCAGAACAGAGATAAATGAGCTGGCAAAATCTTTAAACAATGTCTGGTCACCTGAAACAAAAAAGGCACCATTAAACAATAGTTTCTCATTATCAATTGGTGATGGAACTAGTTTATTCGGTCAGAACTTTGGTTTTGTTACCGCATTTTCGTTCAGAAATTCTTACAAAAATTCCAGTGTCGAAAGAAACGAATTCGAAGCCAGTGGCGAACCAAGATTTGCTTTCAAGGGTATTCAATCAACTTACTCTACAATTATGGGCGGAATATTGAATTTAAGTTACAAAATATCTGATTTCCATAAATTTTCTCTAAAAAACACTTATAGTCGCTCAAGCGATGACGAAGTTTCTGTATTAACCGGTGCCCAATATACTGATGCAGGTAAAGAACAAATTCAAACAGCACTTAGGTTTGTCGAAAGAGATGTTCTCTCTTCACAATTAAATGGTGAGCATTATTTCCAGTTTCTGAATAATATTCGATTAGACTGGAAGATTTATTATGCAGAATCGAATAGGAATGAACCCGATTACAGAAGGGTTATTTACGGTAGAGACATCGGTACAAATGATCCTTTTGCAGCAATTCTGGGATTTCAACCAAATTTGAAAAATGGTGGAAGATTTTATTCAAACCTTCTAGACAAAACCAGAGGTCTGGGTATTAACCTATCAATCCCCACATCTTATGCTAAATACAAATTTGGTGTATTGTATGAAGAAAAGAAACGAGATTTTTCTTCAAGATTAATTAGTGTGATTATTAACGCCTCGGGAAATGGTTTCACTGACTTCAATCTTTTATATTTGCCTTTAAATGAAATATTTGCTCCTGAGAATTTCAGAAGAAATGGATTTTCAATCGACGAGTATCAGAACGGGTCTAACAATTATGTTGCTAAACAGGATGTATTTTCAACTTATGGAATGATTGATTTACCATTTTATTTATTCGATCAAGAATTCAGTTTTATAGGCGGTGCTCGTTTAGAAAATTCTCTTCAAAAAATTAACTCTTTTGATTTAAGTGGTAAGATCCCTCTAAGTAATCAACTTAAAAAGATCGATATACTTCCTTCAGCTAATTTTATTTACAGAATCAGTCCAATAACAAATCTCAGGCTTGGTTACAGTCAAACTGTAAACAGACCAGAATTAAGAGAACTTGCTTCATTCGCTTACTTTGATTTTTCAACACAGACCTCAGTCAGAGGAAATCCTGATTTACAAAGAGCTATTATAAGAAACTACGATTTAAGATTCGAAATTTTTCCAGGTCTCGGTGAATTAGTTTCTGCCAGTGTTTTTTATAAATCAATAACCGACGCTATCGAAAAAGTTGTTGTTACAGGTAGCGCTCTTGGTTCTGAGCGAACATTTACAAATTCTGATAAAGCCAAAATTTACGGATTTGAATTAGAAGGCAGATTCACACTTGGATTCTTAGGGTCTTATTTCAATAACTTCTCTTTAAATGGAAATTATAGTTGGATTAAATCTATCGTAAATGTTAAAGGCACAGAAACAACAATTCCTAGAGAAGAAAGACCACTACAAGGACAATCTCCTTATGTAATTAACTTCGGCTTATACTTTAATGAGCCAATTATTGGAACAACGATCGGAATACTTTACAACAGAATCGGTGAAAGGATAGTTGAAGTTGCAACCGCCTATCAGGAAGATATTACTGAACAACCCAGAGATTTAGTAGATTTGGTAATTTCTCAAACATTCTTTAATAATTTTGAGATAAAATTAGGAATCAGGGATTTATTAGCACAGGAACAGCTATTTACACAGGGGAATAAAAAATCAAGAATAAATAGCTCAAATAGAGGAATTACATTGGGATTGTCCTATAAAATTCAATAAAGGAGAAAAAAGAGAAAGTTTTGAAACAACAAATTAACATAATAAACAAATTAAGGAGACAAGATGAAAATAATTAACCATTTCGTTTATATTACTTTTACCCTTTTAATTTTGGGTATAACTGAAATATTTGCGCAGCTTGCACCAGTTGATAGTATAATCGAAGGAAATATAAACTCAAATACTTTTCTCTCTAAAAATAAACGTTATCTTCTCAGAGGTTTTGTAAATGTTAACCCACCTGCAACATTAACAATTCAGGCAGGGACAGTTATTTATGGAGAAAAATCAAGTAAGGGTACTCTCATAATTAACAGAGGAGCAAAGATTATTGCAGAAGGAACTCCAAATGAGCCAATCGTTTTTACTTCACAAGAACTCCCGGGTAATAGAGGTCCAGGAGATTGGGGTGGAATTATTATAGCCGGTAATGCTACGATAAATGTTCCCGGTGGTACTGCAACAATTGAAGGTGGTACAGGAACAATTTATGGTGGTGGAGCAAACCCTAACGATAATGATAACAGCGGAATTTTAAGATATGTTAGAATAGAATTTCCAGGTATTGCTTATTTACCAGACAATGAAATAAATGGATTAACATTGGGTGGAGTTGGTAGAGGTACAACAATTGAGTATGTTCAGGTAAGTTATAGCGGTGACGATTCATTTGAATACTTTGGCGGAACAGTAAACGGCAAATATTTAATTTCATTCAAAGGAGTTGATGACGACTTTGATATGGATTTTGGTTTTAGAGGAAATCTACAGTTTGGGCTGGGAATAAGAGACCCCAACATTGCTGATATAAGTGGTAGTAACGGATTTGAAACAGACAATGATGGTACTGGGACTTATAATACACCAAGAACTTTACCAATAATATCTAATTTCACTATAATTGGTCCAATGCCCGACACATCTTTTACTGCTTACAATCCAAACTTCAAAAGAGGGGCGCACATAAGAAGAAGTGCCCAAACCTCAATTTATAATTCAATAGTAATTGGATTTCCTGTCGGCTTATTACTTGATGGCTCAGGTGTTGGTAACTCAGCACTTGGAGATACATTGCAGATACGAAATTCTATTTGGGCTGGACTCAGAACTGGTAATGGAATCATAACTAATTTTAGCCAATTAAATGCATTACAATGGTATGACACACCGGTTTATGGTAACAGAAGATATGTTCAACCCTCAGAAGTTGGATTGATTGCACCATTTAACCTTACCAATCCTAATCCTGTTCCGAATTCAGGTTCACCAGCTGCCACTGGCGCTTCATTCAGTAATCCAAGATTAGGAAGCTTCTTTATTCCAACAACATATGTAGGTGCATTTGATCCATCAGGCAGTAGATGGGACTTACCCTGGGCAAATTATGATCCACAAAACACAAATTATATACTTTCTGTTAGAGAAAATCAGTTAAGCGAAATACCAACTGAATTCACCCTCAGTCAGAATTATCCAAATCCTTTTAATCCAGAAACAAAAATAGTTTACTCAGTTACAAAGCCAACTAGAGTAAAATTATACATAACAAATATTCTTGGACAGGTTGTTGAAGAATTAGTCAACGACTATAAATCTACAGGAATATATGAAATTAGTTACAATGCAGAAAGATTAAATACTGGTTTTTATGTTTATACACTTGAAGCAGGGAATACAAAAATCTCAAAGAAAATGACTTTGCTAAAATAATCTCTCCTCTCTCCTTCGTTGAATGGGCGCTGTAAAATACAGCGCCTTTTTTATTTGATGATAGTCAAAACAAAAAGTTTTATTATCATTTAGTTTAAATAATACTAATTATTTTATCACATTGAATAAAGAGATTAATGTATCTTACAGACTGATTTGATACTTAAACTTTGTAATAAAATTACCGCGGGAAAAGCGCCGTTTGAGCCGTGCTTGTACAAGCTATTCACACGTGGTGCGGAACGAAGGTTTGCCCATCTTCCATAAAAACGAAATTTGCCGTTTTTATCGATTTCATTTTATTATACAACTAATTATTTTATTCTAATTTAAGCTTTTTTTCGATAAAATCAACTAGATTATTTAAATCACCTTATGCCGATTAACTGTTAGTAAGTATTTCATAATCTAATCCCTACATCTATATAATGGTTTTGTTAGCATAAGTAATTTATCTTTTGAATTTTGGTAAATCCTCCTCCAATAATCTTCTGGTCATATTTAATGTATTCAACCATTCATTAAAATTAATACTTTCCTCAGGTGAATGCTCATTATAATAACCAACACTTAAATTTACACCACATATATCTCTGCATAATATAGTTATGTCTGTGTATGAACTCCTATCGGGTTCAGAATAATTTGTTTTTTCAGCGATAAACTTTCTAAATTCATCTGTTCCTACATTATAACACTTAAAATCTGAATTATTTCGTCTATCAAATTGAATCATAAATTGATGCTGGTTTATAATATTTGCAATATCTTCATTATACTCCATTAACCAATGGCTTCCTATTCTACAGCTTTCCTCTCCATCAGTTATCAAGATTGAATGCCCAGAATCTTTTAATGCCCACAATATAGCACAGCCAGCTCTATCATCAGCACCTAAGGCAATTCTCTCCCCATTTTCATCTTTTCCAATAAAAATATTGTTCTCATTTTCCACGAAGTGTTTAAGATTCGAATATTCATCATCATAGAATTCATCAAACCATGTATCAGCATGTGCGACTAAAACAACTTTATTATTTTTTTTCCCATTAACAAATAGAAATCGCTCTTTTCCAGTTTTACTATTTTCCCTGAAAATTGCACCATTTATTGTTTTAAACTTTTCAAAAATCGGTTTTGATGTCCAAATTGGATATTCTAAAAAATGTTTCAATAAATCAATATCACTCATACTATTTACCCTTTTTATTAATAAACATAGTTCAGTAAAAACGATGTAAAAGCCGTGCTTGCACAAGCTATGCACAAATGGCGCGGCGTGAATGTATGATTATGGTTCTGAAAATCTTGGGTAAAAGACCCCGTTGGATCTGGAAACCAATATTCACTTATTTGTATTGTAAATCACTAATCGTTGTAGTATTGATATTTAATCTGTCTCAGTTTTAATAATTAACCCCTCTTTAACCAAGTGGTCAAGAATGCATTCTTCACAATATTTATTCCTACATTTGGTGCATTCATACAATATAGTTTCGTAACTTTCTATTTCACATTCATCACATACTTCGATTATTTTCTTCATTTATTCCTCCATACCCTAAAATTTGGTTTGTAATTGCGATTAACGTTTCGGCAAACAACGCCGTCCCGTTCCGCCTCTATGAATGACTCATTTCCTGTGGCGGACGGAATGAAACGAGCACAACTATTTTTCGAACCGAGCTTCAACATTGCTATATCAAATAAGTGAGCGGCGTTGTTTGCCGTGTTAGGCGCAGGCGTTCATTCCAGAATCAACGTTCAGGGAAATATTCCCAGTTACCGTTGAAATAGTTTTTCTTGTAATAGCCAACCTTTGCCCCGTTTTTGTTGTATACATTTATTTTATCAGGGTCAAAATAATCTTGTTTACGGTAACCTATGATGTTGCCGTACTCGTCCTTGATATCGACTCGTCCCTCGTCAAAGTAATTCCTTTGTTGATAACCTTGTCTGTTACCCTTTTCGTCGTAGTAATTCTTCTTAGAGTCATCAAAGTAGTCATCTTTTCTGGAACCAACCAAGTTTCCGTTTGCATCGTAAATGTTGATCTTACTCTTATCGAAATAGTCCCGTTTATAATAACCGAGCTTGTTTCCATTTTGGTCATAAATATTAACTTTGTCCTTATCAAAGTAATCAGGTACATATTTGTACTGTTGAGCCAGAGAGATGTTCACCATAAAAACGGTTGAGAGAATAAGAAGTAGGAATCGTATTTTGCTCATTTCAGTTCCTTTCAGTTTATGCTAATGAACGCTTGCGCATAACGTTTAGCAAAACACCACAGTGCTGTTGCGAACTCAAAAACGATGAGCCCACCGCCACTATCAAACGACTTATTTTTCCTGCGGCGCTTGGCGAAAACCAAGTTGTGAGCAACAGCATTGAGCGACATCTATAATCTTGTTGTGATTTTGTCAAACAACCTTATCAAATGATGGAGCGTTGGTGTTTCGCTTGTTGGGCGAAGCTTCAATAAATGTTGTCGTTAAAGGTTTATAATGTGTGTGTGGTCACTTCTTGGCTTTGACTTCACCCATCACTTCGCCTGTCACTTTCTTTCCTTCATCTGTAATATAAACTGCATAGAAATAAAGTGGCGCACCTTCCTTCAAAGCTTTTACTATAGCAGTCTTACTTCTACCCTCGACTACATGGATCGATAGCTCCTTGTCAGCTTTCCACGTAGGCCAAATGGGAACTTCATTACCTTCGGAATCTACTCCTTTGGCGGTTACAGTGATTTCTTCTCCTACTGTGAGTTTAAAAGTTGTGATGCCAGTACCAGTACCCGCTGTTTCGCCTTTGTAGATAATAATTTGAGAAAGGGGGCCATGTTTTTCTTGTGAAAGTGATACACTAATCATAAGGAATCCCATAATTAGTGCACTTATTAGAATAACAACAAAGCTTCTCTGTGTTTTCATAAATTCCTCCTAATTATTTTTTATTTATTGATAGTATATTGTTATCGAACGATGATCATTTTCTTAACAGTACTATAGTTTCCGACCTGTAATCTATAGAAGTAAACACCGCTCGATAAGTTTTTAGATTGAAATTCTACGACATAATTTCCTGCTGGTTGTTCTTGATCAATTAAGGTTGCTATTTCTTCACCAAGAATGTTGTAAACCTTTAAAATAACATGGAAATTTGAATGTAAAGAATATTCAATTTTTGTTTCTGGATTAAAGGGATTTGGGTAATTTTGATACAGTACAAAGTTATATGGAATTATCTGTTGATCTTCTTGAACGAAAGTAGGCGGTTGCATGATAAATTTTGCTTTAGAAAAGTAAATTTGCCAACCGGAAACGCCTTCGGCTGAGCCTTGCCAGGTTGTGAAAATCATTTCATTACCAACAGCAAGTGCAGGATATTTATGTCCATAATTTGTTTTTCCTGCAGCACTATTTACTTTTAAATTTTTACTGAAGGAATTTTCACCGTTGGGTAAATATGCATAGAAAATGTCCGAGTTATCTGCCGCATATCTGCTATCTTGCCATATAGCATGGATTACATTATTGTTATCTTTAACAATTTTAGGATAGAGTTGTTCAAAATCACCAGTGCTATCGGCTACATTTTTACTTGTTTCAAAGCTATAACCGCCATTTATCGATTTTGAATATCTTATTTGAGAAATAGCATCCCGAGAATCTTCCCAAACAACAAATATTGTATCAATACCAATTGTTGTAATTGATGGCCTATTGCAAGGAAATACTCCCTCATTATCATCAACTCGTACGCTCGAAGTAAATGAAGCACCTTGGTTAGAAGACTTTGCAAGTCGAATTTTATCGCGATCAAGCCAAGTGACGTAAATTGTTTCATTGGCATCTATTGCTATGGAAGGTTGACCTCTAGTTCCAGTTGTTATATCATTTATTTGGATATCTGTTCCAAAAGCTGATCCATTGATCGATTTATCAAGGTATATTCTATAATCATTTTCATCGTAGCGCCATACTACATAAACATTATTGCCAAAACATGTAAGACGGGAACGGTCGATACCTGAAGATGGGGCATCGCTAATGCGTAAAGGTACGGAGAATGTGTTTCCACCGTCCGTTGATTTGCAATATGCTAGGTATCCGCCAGCATCATTATAAACAATGTGTATGTTACCCGATGTATCTATTCCAATAGCCGGACGTTCAATAATACCTGCTGTCTGCTTTGTAATGGGAATAGGTGAGGAAAAGGTCTTGCCATTATCTTCTGATTTTGTAATAAAAATTTCTGGGTAAATATCTCGCCAGCCCTCATAAACAACATAGATAGATGAACTTTTTTGGTCGAATGCGATATCAGGACGATAACCATCACTGCTTAATTGAAGTTGGTCAGAGAATTGGAGTGTATCAATAGTTTGTTCACCATAAGGTTTAACAAGTGGATAATTATCTTGGCTGTAACCTCCATCTATAAGAAACGGGTTATCCACGAATCCATCATTATTAAGGTCGGGTGAAATCCAATTATCCCAATAATTTCCGCCTTCGGGTAAACCATTATCCCAATAGTCTACTTCTGGCGAGTTATCTTTTGCGTGAATTATATTACTGTAAAAGTTATTATTATAAATTCTATTTCCGTAGTTTTCATAATTTGGATTTTGACTAATATAAATTCCTGTTGAACATGAAGAGATTGTATTTTGCTTAATAATACTGTTACGAGTTTTTGAACCAATTAGTATTCCATAAGTTCCTTTTGAAATAAGATTACTATCGATAAGTATATTCGTTTGTCCTAATCCCCCCATGCTAATACCACTTTCTGTGTTATTTATGATTTTATTTCTCCTACAGATATTATTAGGAGCTGTATCGAAAACTATTCCATCATGGTTATTATAAATATTATTATCTTCAAAAATACATCCCGATGACCACCCGAATTGTATACCAGCGCCTTGATTTGAGAAAATTATATTTCTTCTTATCAGAGTGTTATTTGAACCTGCATAACCAATTATGCCTGCAAGGGCATTATCATAAATAGTATTTTCTTCAATTATTGTTAACGAAGAAGATTGATCACCCGTATTAATTCCATTCCCAGTCCAATCTCCAACCCCACCCAATGTATTTGCAACAACATTTTTAATGATCTGGTTACGATTTGAAGATGAGAGTAAGAGCAGGCCATTTTCAATATTTGATACAACATTGCAGTTGGAAATTATATTATCAGAGGAAGACTTTAACAAAATTCCACGGAAATTGTTGGTGATTTTACAACTATCAACAAGAATACCTGTTGTATTGTTTAATAAAATACCTGCAATTCCTCCTAAGCCAGTACCATTTTTTACTGTTAAACCTTTTATTGAAACATTATTTGCAGCAATAGAGATAACGTGCTTGTTGGAATCAGCTGCCTGTAAAATTGTGGAATCCCTGCCCGCACCTCTTATTGTAATACTTTTGTTTATTGTAACATTCTCGGTAAATGTTCCTGTCGAGACAAGAAGGGTATGTCCATCTAATGTTTGAGGTGCGTCTATAGCAGATTGAATAGATTGGTATGTAAGTCCAGTGTTAAGATTAGTTATATGTGCTGGTTGGCAAAAAACTGTCGCGATATATCCCAATAAAAGGAACATCGCCTGCATAATTTTCCTAGACATAATTTGTTCCTCATATAATTTTTAGATTTATTTTTTATTGTTGCCGTTTCGCATAACGTATCGGCATATACGACGTTGCGACCAAAGGGAGCAATGTCCCGAAGGGCAATGGCGTAAACCCATAGCGTATATGCTGTGTTAGGCGAACGTTTTGCTTGGCGAGATCCTTCATTTTCCCTCTTCAGGTGGAGGTAATTGTTTGAGTTTAAGATGCACAATCCCCTCTTTAGGGGGTAGCCCTTTCAAAATGTTTGAAGTTGCCAACTCTAATAGGCTTATATTATCGTGTATTGTCCTATAGTGCATATACCTTTCGCGCCAGATTCCTTGATGACTTTTGATTTCTTTTTTCAACATTTCATACAATGATCTTGTCCGGTAAATGCTATCCTCTACACTATTTTTAAAGTCTTCGCTCTTGATGTACTCCATTAGTTCTTTTGATCGTTTCTCCATTTCCAGCCGGCTGATTTTTAAAGAGTAAATTTCTATTATTGATTTTCGCAGAACTTTAGCGATGTATATAGCCCCGTAAGGGTGGACAATAAGAATATCTTTCTCAACCCAAAACCCAGCAGTATCTTTTTTGAAAGCCGTAGTAACAAGCACCCCGTAGGTAGCTTGCCTTAGTGCCATCGCCTTTTTAGTTTGATCGATGAAAGCGGGATTATACTTAGTGGTTTTCTTACATTCATATAGGATTACTCCTATATGTTTGTTCTTAAAATTGACACGATGTATGATATCTCCGGTTTTTCCATGATGCTCGATTTTATCCTCGGGGAATTCTTTATTGAGTTCTTTCACGAGTTCTTCTTCAAGATTCAGACCCTCAACTTGTGGTGTTGTGCCTTTCTTAAGTTGTTCTTGTAATTCTTTAATTTTCTTGTTTAGGTTCTGAATATCCTGAGTCTTTGCCTGAATCATCTTCGAGAGACGATCGGCACGGGCTTTTTCTTTCAACTTGCCCTTTTCGAGAGCTTCTTTTACAGCTTTCTTCATCTGCTTTTCCATCTGCACTTTAATTTCTTTCTTCTCACGCATTAATTTATGCCTCTCGTTCCGAAGATTTTGCAATTGCTCTCGAAGAGTTTTTTCTAATTTTTGCCTCTCCTCCCATACCCCGATAATCTCGTAATACCGAGTTTGGGTAAGTAAAGATCCACAAAGCGGACAGCGAAACTTATTTGATGTTACTTTCATTTTAACTCCTTATTTTTAGATAAACACCAAGCAAAATGTCGCCTAACTTTTAGCGTAAGCACGCCGTTGTTTTTGCCTCTTGGAATGAGTGCGCGGACCCGTTATCAAATGACTCATTTTCCTGCGGCTGGAGCCGCAAACCAACCCGCGGCAAAACAAATGGAGCGACCACAACTGTCTTTTCCATAGCTTTACCTGAGCCCTATCAACAAACGGAGCGTCGGTGTTTTGCTTGTTAGCTGCCGTTTGCGCCAGACCACCCAATTGCTCTAATAAGTGTTGGGTATAAAGCCAGTTAAGTACGCAAGGATAATGAAAAAGTAAAAGATGATGAACAAAACCATCATCACAACGAGAATGATTGCAAGCACTTTCAGAATAAAGAAAAAACGGCTCTGATGCTGAAGCGCATTCTCCAGCAGATTGACATTGCGTGAATTCATATAGGCTCGGAAACCGTCCGCTGAATCACGCAGTCTAATACCGGCTATGATGGAAGGGGCACCTATGAGTGCTCCGATGATGGAGAGACAGTAGATCGCTCCGATTACGATTTCGAGCATTCCAATGAATTTCATATCACCGGTCATCTTCATCAATATCATTGTTAGTGACGGTGATAATGTAAATTCAGCGGGAGACGGTTTTACGATTGCATTGTCCATACGGATC